>JAJDVX010000024.1 GCA_022825895.1 Chloroflexota bacterium
AGTTGGTGAAGTCGTGGCGGATCATCGGCTACGAGAACCGGGTGACCTCGGACGAGAGCTTCGCGGAGGACCGCCAGGAGTTTGCGGAGATTCCGTCGGGCGCGGCGACGACCGTGTTCTACGAGATCGAGCTGCACGACCGGGCGCGGACGCGTGCTGGGCAGGAGATAACCCTGGCCAACGTCGAACTGCGCTGGGTGGTGGCGGAGACTGGGCAGTCCCGGTCGCAGCGCGCCGAGGTGCGCGGGCGGCTGGACAGCAGCCTGAGCGCCGCTGGCGATCCGCTGTTGCAGCTGGGCGCGATCGTGGCGCTGTCGGCTGACCGCTACGGCGGGCTGTTTGACGGCGACTATGTCGCCGAGATCTCCCGCGATCTAAGGGCGCTGGAGGACCAACTGCGGTCGTTGAACAGCAGTCTGGGTGGGCTTGGCGCCTACCAGGACTTCCGCTTCATGCTGGCGCACATGGCGGAGCGGGCGCGGGCCCAAACGCCGCCGGCCGCACCGTCGGGCTATAGCCGCTAACCCACCGGCTCACCCCGCGGGGCGCCCACGACCCGGTCGTGGACGCCCCGCCGGTGCTAAGCCTCCAGAGCGCGGGGACGTGACGGCTGGCACGAGGCCATTTGCCGACCTGGTTCGGCAAAGCCGCCAGGCGACTCATTCCCGGTGATGAGCCACGACACGTCGACGGCGAGCACGTCCGACCAGACCTTGGATGCCCTAACGAACACATCGTGGCTCAATGACCAGTCGCTCCACTCGATGAGATACCCGCTGATTAGTCAGACGCAACGCAGCGAGGGTATCCGCAGACGGTACCGGCAGCGGCGCGAGCAGTTGGAAAGCAGAGGACTCCAGCTCAAAGTTCTCAAAGATCCAGCTATCCCCGAACTGAAACTGCTTGCCGAGCGCCGGGTCCGGCTCGCGAGTGGAAAAACGGGCTAGCCAGCTACAGTTGCGGGCGACGGAGCAAACCAGGATTCGTGCCTGCGCGACGATTTTGAGAGCCAAGTCGGCCCACCACCCGCTCGGCACGCCAGATTCCACAGAGAAGGTTCCTATGTATACTCAGCCACGTTGAGTCAGCGGTGTCGGCTTGGGTTTTGGTCCTAATCTCACCGTTTCTGGAAAGCTAATCTCCTGGGCACGATCCCGCTCGTGGTGAACTGACGGCCTGTGGGCAGTGTTGGCGAGCCTCGAATTACGCGCGTGAACATGAAATGTCCGGTCGGCTGGCGTGCAGTCCGAGTTAGCCGTGCAGCCTTACTCTTCGGCCAGCATGAGTGGCGTCAGTTGATGTCAGGTAGCGAGCGAGGCAGTTGCCTCGCCGGACTCATCGCGCGGACCATCCGGGATGCTTGATCGTGGCGAAGCCACCCACTGATACTCCCGATAATCCGTTGCCGAATGATGCGTCGGCCGAGTCCACGCGGTCGTCGTCGAATCTCATTGCCTGCGTGGCCGGCCTGGTGAATGCGGTCGATAAGGGGTTGGCGAACGAAGTAACGCCATATGGGCTGATCCCTTCGGAATTCAATCTTCTGAGGACGTGTGCGGAGCGAGGACCGAGCACAGCTACACAGCTGGCGGAGGTTCTTCCCGTAGACGCGTCCCGGATAAGCCGAATGGTGACCCGGCTGGTCAACCTTGGCTTGCTGCGCCGGCAGCGACTGCGCAGCGACCGGCGCGTTGTCCTGCTGCATCTGACCGACAAAGGAAGAGACCTCACATCCCGCGTGGTCGAGCGCGTGCAGGTACACATCGGCAGGCTCCTACTGGGTGTGAGTGAGGACGAAATGCGCGACTTCACGTTGCTGACCGAGAAGATCACCGCCAACTACGAGGCCCTGAAAGAGGCTCAATAGCCGCAAGCAGGGCGGATCTGCCGGGGCCTAGCCGAGTTCTTCACGGTCACGGCTCGCGAGCGACGCGGAGCGCGCTGCCGGGGTTCGGGGAAGGCCCCCACGTTTGCGGCCGTTGGGAATTCGCCGGCCGGATCCGGGTTGAGCCGGTCAGCGCGGCGGCTTGGAGCCCAAGCACTCACCGTATGCGAAGGCGCTGAAGGCGCCAGGATGGTTTCTCCACTGTTCAAATGCGCGCTCGAGGTTGTCGAGATGCCGGTGGGATACCACGCCGTATTCCGTGGCCGCTTCGCGGACGGCGGGGGAGAGGAACCAGTCCCGGATGACGGTCCAAAAGAACGCCACTTCTTCGGGCGTGGTATGGGACGTGTATGAGGCTGTGGGTCTGAGGTCGGTGAATCCGGCTTCAAGAAGATGGCGTTTCAGGTCCCGCCCGATATGTGGGTGGCCACCGTCGGCGGTTATGAGTTCCGCAAAGGTGACCCACGCGTCGCCGAGAATCTCGAAGTCGGGAGCGAGGAACGAAGATCCGATGATTCCTTCACGGACGGAGATGAGGCCACCGGGTTTCAAGACCCGCCTGACCTCAGCCAGCGCGGCCTGGGTGTCGGGAACGTAGGTAAGGATGGAGTGGCCGTGTGCGATGTCGAAGTAGTGGTCGTCGAACGGCAGATTGATCACGTCGCCGAGGTGGAAGGTCGCGTTGCCCTGATCGGCGGCTTCGGCGACTGATCGCGCCAAGTCGATCTGCGCCTGTTTCATATCGATGCCGTGCAGTTCTCCGGGTTCGATGGCCTTAGCGATGCCGACCGAAATGGTGCCCGGCCCACATCCAAAGTCGAGAGCACGCTGGCCGGGTTGGAGGTAGGGAAGAAGATGCGCAGCGTGGGAATGCACCGTGTGTCCCCTGAGGAGACGGAGCATGGCTTCGCTGAAACCGCACGTGTACCAGGGTGTGGCGGCCGTGGGCTCAGTCACGGGCCCGCCCCGGACGCCAATGCCAGCCTGGAGGCTTGGCGGCGGGGCGCTGACGGGTCAGGGCAGGCCGTGACCCGGAGGCTCTCCAACGCCCAGGCCCGGGACAGGAGCGACATATGCACTCCGAATGCGCCACGCCACCCGGCCCGACCACCCGGCGGTGACGGCGCCGACACTTCAAGGAGCGAGGGGCGCATTTGTCCCTCGCTTCATGCAGCGGTCATTGGTCAGGAGGCTGGTTTCCAAGCCACAACTTCACCCTCGGCTATGGCTGCAAAGGCCCCAGGATGGTCCTTCCACCTGTCGTAGGCGGTGCCGATGGCGTCGCAGAGTTCCCGGGTCGCGGCCCCGTACTTGATCGCCGCTTCCGTGATTTCGGGCGACAGGAACCACTGCTGGGCGACCTGATAGATAAACGCGACATCCTCGGGCGTGGTGTAGGACTCGAACGCGGCACTCGTGCGGATGTCGGTAAACCCAGCCGTGACGAAGTGCGCCTTCATATCCTTGCCCATCTGTGGATGGCCGTCGTCAGCCGCCACGAGGTCTTCGAACATGTCCCAGGCTTTACGCAGCACCCCGAAGTCGGGATGGGTGAATGATGACTCGGAGATCATTTCACGGCTGGCGATCAGGCCACCCGGCTTCAACACCCGCTTCACCTCGCCCAAGACCGCCTGGGTGTCCGGCACATGCATGAGGACGTTATGGCAGTAGGCGACATCGAACTCCTCGTCGTCGAAGGGGAGGGCGGTCACGTCGCCAACGCGAAATGTGAGATTGTCCAGTCCGTAGCGCGCGGCAAACATTTTCGCCAGGTCGATCTGTGACGGTTCCATGTCAACGCCGTGGACTTCAGCTGGCGCTACGGCCTCGGCCAGACCGATGGAAATCGTTCCTGGCCCGCATCCGAAGTCGAGAACCTTGAGGCCGGGCTCCAGGTATGGGAGCAGGTGGGCGGCATGGATCTTGGCCGAGAGCCGCAAGAGCGCCTGAAGGTATTCCTCGCCATAGCCCATCGTGTAGTCGGGCGTCGCCGAATCTTGCTCAGTCACGTCAATCGCTCCCATATTCCGGGACTCTCACCAACGACCGATGTCTCGCCTGGCCTCTACACATGCAGCGCCGGATTGCGTTGGTCTTGCCAGCAAGCGGAGGGACGGCATTCTCATTTGATGCATGCACATCGGTCAAGTGTGAGCATTTGATCATAGCGCTGACGGCACGCCGCAAACCGTCATGCCGGGGGCACGGTCCGGAGACATGTGCCGGTTTCGGGGGTCAGACAGCCGCCGCGACGGCCGTGCGAGACCTCGACAAGACTTGCATGCCACTGCCGGCCAAGCCGAGACGCCCTTGCGGTCTCCAGGTCGGCGGCTGCGTGTGCCCACCGCAATCGATGCAAGCACATTGAATGCTGGCGCAGACAATGCGCTTGACACTCAATGCGGCGACATTGTATGTTTCAGCTATGGATGCCTATGTGAACGGTTGTTCATCCAACAAATGCCTCGTGCGGCGGTGTGAATCGAGGAATGAGGGCTAGTGGCTGAATCGAGTCGCAAGGAGCGCGACGAACCGAACGTGGACCTGCGGGCCCTCTGTACGGGCGTGATTCGCGGGTACGTCTCGTTGGCGACAGGGACGGTCGCCGAGGCCGGCCTGACGCTCCCGCAGTGGGGAGTCCTGGAACGCTGCGCGCGAGGTCAGGCCAACACCGTCACGGAACTGACCGAGATCGTGCCCGTCGATCAGGCCTCCATCAGCCGTGCCGCGGACTCGCTGGTTCGGCTGGGTCTGCTTCGGCGGCAACGCCAGTCACACGACCGGCGCGTGGTACGGCTGGAGGCAACCGACAAGGGCCAGGACATCGTACGGCAATTGCTACCCGAAATAGCCGCTATCTACGCCATACTCCTGGAAGGAATCCAGGATGACGACCTTCAGATTTTTGTTCGAGTCGCTCGGAGAGTTTCGGCCAACGCTCGTGGCCACTCAGCTTTGGAAAGGAGGAAGGTGACATCGGTGCTGCGTCACAGCAGGGCCCTCCCCCGGCAAGAGTTGGGCCCTACCGTGACGGCCAAAGCCTTGGTAGAAAACCCGAGGCTGCGACGTCTTCAGCCTATCGTTCGGCCCGCTTGAGGTCAATTTAAGCCGCTAAGCGGAACAATTTCGTAGGTTGAAGGCGCCCTCGCGCCGGCCGAGCCACGCTCGGCCCGGCGCGAGCGGAAGCCACGGCATGGCGCCCTTGTTCGCCGAAGCAATCCATGCACACGTTCGTCGTGAGCAAGGTCGTCGATTGCAGGCAATGGCGGTTCACTCTCGTCACCGCGCGAGCCATGGCCCTGGCCCTGGCCGCTGCGTTGGTGATGGTGGCCGTGCTCGCCGGTGATGTGTCGGCCGACTCGTCGTCGCCCAGCGACGATGGCAGCCCGAAGATTCAGTCCACGCCCGACGCGACGCCCACCGCGAGCCTGACCCCGGAACCTACTCCCGAGCCAACGCCGTCCGAAGTCCCGACGCCGGAATCCAGCCCTGAGCCGACGCCCGAGCCGACTCCGGAAGCGGCGCCGGAGCCAACGCCGGAAGCGACGCCCGAAGCAACACCTGAGCCCACCCCCGAAGCCACGCCTGAGCCCACCTCCACGGCGGAGCCGACGCCGACCGCGACTGCCGAAGTCGAGTCCGATCCGGAATTGCCCGCCTACTTCCCATTGGCTATCAGCCAGTACGTGTTTAGCCAGAACGAGGACATCGGCACGCAGACGCTGCCCGAAGCCGCGGGCGGCGCCGGCGGCTTTACGTACAGCTTGACGCCGAGCCTGCCCGAGGGGCTGTCGTTCGACGCCACGACCCGCGCGCTTACGGGCACCCCAGTGGAGGCCGGCGCCTACACCATGGCCTACACCGCCACCGACGCGGACGGCGGCGATTCCTCGTTTGAGTTCAGCATTACCGTGCAGGCGGCGCCGCGGACGGCTTTGCAGGTGGGGACGCCCGTCGCGCCGACGGTGACACGCACGGAGTTCAGCGAGCCGACCAATCCGGCGCTGGACGTGAGCTGGACGGCCCCGGCGGCCAACGGGCTGACGATTACGGGCTACACGGCGCAGTACCGGAAGAAGGCGGCCGAGGGCCAGGACCCCGCCGCGTGGACGAGCTTTACCGGCACGGTGGACGCCACCAATCGCACGCTCACCCTGCCGGATCTGGACGCCGGGGCGACCTATGAAGTGCAAGTGCGGGCCGTCACCAGCGAGGAGGGCGAGGGTCCCTGGTCCGACACCGGCTCGGCTCAGGCCAACCGGCCGCCGACCGCGACCAGCGCGGCTTTCAATGGCGGCACGTTCCCGGTCGGCACCATCGCGAATTACAACGAGACCGGGTCCGGCGCAGTGGGGGTGTTGTTCGCGGACGCGGACGGCGACACGCTGACGTACGCCGCTGCAGCGCAGCATCCGGCGTTGCTGGGGGTGAGCCTGACCGGGGCCGCCGGAGAGGCCAAGTTGCAGATCACGCTGCTCAATCAGGGTTCGTCGAAGGTCACCTATACCGCCACCGACGCCTACGGCGGGTCGGTCACGCGCACCACAACCATCGGCATCACCGCGAAGACGTCGCGGAGCATTGCCGAGAACTCGGCCGCGGGCACGGCGGTGGGCGCCCCGGTGACGGGCACGCCCTACAACGGGGTGGCGCTGAGCTACACGCTGGCGGGGAAGGCGAAGGACTCCGGCAAGTTCGCCATCGACGCGACCAGCGGCCAGATCAGCCTCGCGACGGGCGCATCGCTGGACTACGAGACGGACGATACGCACCGGGAGACGGAGACCTGGAACGGCCAGGTGATCGCCAAGTTCTACCGGGGCGAGGTGAAGTACACGGTCGACGGCCATAACGCCACCATCGAGGTCCTCATCAAGGTGACGGACGTCGAAGCCGGCCAGCCCGGCACAGCGACGCTGGCCCGCACGGAGTACAGCGAGCCGACGGCCCCGGGGCTGGACGTGAACTGGACGGCCCCGGCGGCCAACGGGCTGACGATCACCGGTTATGAGGCGCAGTACCGCAAGAAGGCCGCCGATGGTGAGGAGGCTGCGGCGTGGACGAGCTTCACCGGCACGGTGGACGCCACCAACCGCACGCTCACCCTGCCGGACCTGGACGCCGGGGCGACGTACGAGGTGCAGGTACGGGCGGTCACCAGCGAGGAGGGCGAGGGCCCCTGGTCCGCCACCGGCTCGGGCCGGGCCAACCGGCCGCCGACCGCCACCAGCGCCTTCTTCGGCGGCGGCACGTGGCCGGTGGGCACCATTGCGAATTACAACGAGATCGGGCAGGGCGCCGTAGGTGTCCTCTTCGCCGACACGGACGGCGACACGCTGACCTACGCGGCCGCGGCGCAGCATCCCGCGTTGCTGGGGGTGAGCCTGACCGGGGCCGCCGGAGAGGCCAAGTTGCAGGTCACGCTGCTCAATCAGGGTTCATCCAAGGTCACCTATACCGCCACCGATGTCTACGGCGGGTCGGTGACTCGGACCATGACCATCGGCATCACCGCTAAGGTGAGCCGGGACATTGCCGAGAACTCGGCCGCGGGCACGACGGTGGGCGCCCCGGTGACGGGCACGCCCTACAACGGCGTGGCATTGAGCTACACGCTGGCAGGGAAGGCGAAGGATTCCGGGAAGTTCGTGATCGACGCGGCCACCGGCCAGATCAAAGTGGCCACGGGCGCGACGCTGGACTATGAGACCGACGATGCCCACCGGGAGACGGAGACCTGGAACGGCCAGGTGATTGCCAAGTTCTACCGGGGCGAGGTCCACTACACGGTCGATGGCCATGACGCCGTCATCAACGTCCTCATCACGGTGACGGACGTCGAAGCCGGCCAGCCGAACGCGCCGACGGTGACACGCACGGAGTTCAGCGAGCCGACTGACCCGGCGCTGGACGTGAGCTGGACCGCCCCGGCGGCCAACGGGCTGACGATCACCGGTTACGAGGCGCAGTACCGCAAGAAGGCCGCTCAGGGAGCGGATCCCGCCGCGTGGACGAGCTTCACCGGCACGGTGAACGCCACCAACCGCACGCTCACCCTCCCGGACCTGGACGCCGGCGCCACCTACGAAGTGCAGGTGCGCGCGGTGACCAGCGAGGAGGGCGCGAGCCCCTGGTCGAACACCGGATCCGGCCGGGCCAACCGGCCGCCCCGGAGTACGGAACCGGCCAACCTCCAACCCAGCTATACCCTCCTGTGGGGCGGGGACGACTCCGTCAGGACGCTGAACGACAAATTCGCGGACGACGACGGCGACTCGCTGACCTACTCGGTCTCGGCGCAGTACCCCGGCGTGCTCAAGGTCGGTATCGAAGGTGCGAATTCCGACAAGCTGCGGATCCACGTGCTCAATCCGGCGACGTCGAAGGTCAGCTACGGGGTGTCGGACGATTACGGCGGCTTCGCCTCGAAGGACATCGACGTCAGCGGCTCGGCCGACGCTTTCAACGGCGCGGATCTGAGGCGAAGCGTGGCGGAGAACTCCGCCGCCGGCACGGCGGTGGGGGATCCGGTGACCGGGACGCCCTATGACGACGGCGACGATGAAACCGACGATGCGCTGAGCTACTCGCTGACGGGCGAGGCGGCGACCTCCGGGGCGTTCGTCATCGACGGCGCCACCGGCCAGATCAGCGTCAAGCAAGGCGCCAGCCTGGACTTCGAGACCAAGAGCTCCTACACGGGCCAGGTCAATTGGACCGTGCAGGGCCAGGCGGCCGCCGCGGACGTGACCATCAGCGTCACGGACCTCGAAGCCGGTCAGCCCGCCGCGCCGACGGTGACACGGACCACGTTCAGCGAGCCGACCAACCCGGCGCTGGATGTGTCCTGGACCGCGCCAACCGCCGCCGGCGTGACCATCTCCGGCTACAACGTGCAGTACCGCCAGAAGGTCGCCCAGGGGGAGACGCCCAACGCCTGGACGGCCTACACCGTTACCGACGCCAATAACGTCGCAACCAGCACGCTGCCGGCAACGACGACCAGCATCAACCTTGCCGACCTGGCGGCCGGCGCCACGTACGAGGCGCAGGTACGCGCGGTTACCAGCGAGGAGGGTGAGGGTCCCTGGTCAAGCACGGGATCGGGCCGGGCCAACCGGCCGCCGCGGTCCACGGAAGCGCCAAACATCCAGCCCAGCTACACCCTGCTGTGGGGCGGAGACGACTCCGTCAGGACGCTCAACGACAAGTTCGCGGACGACGACGGCGACTCGCTGACCTACTCGGCCTCGGCCCAGTATCCCGGCGTGCTCAGGGTCGGTATCGAAGGTGATGATTCCGACAAATTGCGGATCCACGTCCTCAACCCCGCCACGTCAACGGTCACGTATGGGGTATTCGACGGATACGGCGGCTACGCCTCGAAGACCATCGACGTCAGCGGCTCCGCCGACGCTTTCAACGGCGCGGACCTGAGCCGAAGCGTGGCCGAGAACTCCGCCGCCGGTACGGCGGTGGGGGATCCGGTGACCGGGACGCCCTACGACGACGGCGACGATCAGACCGACGATGCGCTGAGCTACACGCTGACAGGCGAGGCGGCGACGTCGAACGCCTTCACGATCGACGCGGCCACCGGCCAGATCAGCGTCAAGCAGGGCGCCACCATCGACTACGAGGCCAAGACGTCCTACACGGGGCGGGTGACATGGACCGCGCAAGAGCAGGAAGCCTACGCCGACGTCACCATCGAGGTGAGCGATCTCGAGGCCGGCAAGCCCGGCACGCCCACGGTGACGCGCACGAGGTTCGAGGAAGAGTCCAACCCGGCGCTGGACGTGAGCTGGACGGCGCCCGACGCCAGCGGCGCGACGATCACCGGCTACGAGGTCCAGTACCGCGTGCAGGTCGCCGATGGCGAGACACCCAATGCATGGACGACTTACACCTACACCGATGACGAAGACAACACCACCAGCGTCCTGCCCGCGACGAGCACCAGCGTGACGCTGTCGGACCTGCGGATCGGCGTCACCTACCAAGTGCAGGTGCGCGCCCTCACCCAGAATGAAGGCCCCGGCCCCTGGTCGGACACGGGCTCCGGCAGGACCAACATTCCGCCGAATCGCACCCTCTTGGTACTCAGTCGGCAGACGCATCCGATGAATACCGTAGCCACGGCCTACCTCAACAGGTACTTCCGTGACGTCGACGGCGACACGCTGACCTGGGTCGCCTCATCGGAGTATCCCGGCCTGGTCGGAGTCGAGCTGACCCAGTCGTCGTCCTATCTGCTTATCCGCCACGTCAATCCCGGCACGTCCACGCTGACCTACGGGGCGCATGACGGGTATGGCGGCTATATTTCGAACACCGTGAACATCACGACCGGCCAGGGGAACGCGACCCGGAGCGTCGCCGAGAACTCCGCCGCCGGGACAGCGGTGGGCGACCCGGTTGGGGGCAACAGCTACACAGGCCAAACCGAGAAATTCAGCTACACGCTGACGGGCGAGGCGGCCACGTCGAATGCCTTCGTCATCGACTCCGCCACCGGCCAGATCAGCGTCAAGCAAGGCGCCAGCCTGGACTACGAGACCAAGAGCTCCTACACCGGCAAGGTGGGGTACACGGTGAATAGTCAGGCCGCCGTCATCAACGTCACCATCAACGTGACCGATGTGGAGGCCGGCAAGCCCGACGCGCCGACGGTGACGCGGACGAAGTTCAGCGAGCAGACCAACCCGGCGCTAGATGTGTCCTGGGCGCTGCCGACCGACAACGGCGACCTGGTCACCTGGTTCCAGGTGCAGTACCGGAAGAAGGCCGCGGAGGGTGAGGATCCCGCGGAGTGGACGGCCTACGACGGACCGGTGCTGCAGCGGAAGGACACCAGCCTGCGCCTATCCGACCTGGAAGCCGGCGCGACGTACGAGGTCCAGGTGCGCGGCCAGACCGACGTGGAGGGCGCCGGTCCCTGGTCGGACATTGGTGCGGGCACGGCTAACCGGCCGCCGGAGATTGCATTGCACGGCGGCTGGTGGTACTTCATTCGAGATGAAGTGGGGAGCCGGCCGGTCGGAGAAAGCTACGTCAGCCACCCGGTCGCCCTGTATTACACGGACCGCGATGGGGACACGCTGCACTGGGATGTCTCGCACCAGCATCCCGGCATCGCGGTGATGGGGGAGTTCCTATCGTCGTCTGACTACAAGGGCATCGAGTTCGTGTTCTCGGACGAAGCCCAATTGGAGGAGCCGACTCCGCGGTTCACATACCGATTCCTCAACCCGGCCACCTCGAAACTCACGTATGGCGTGCATGACGGATACGGCGGCTTTGTTCACCGGACGGCTTCTCCGACGGGCTCACAAACGGAAGCGCGAGCGATTGCCGAGAACTCCGCCGCCGGCACGGTGGTGGGGGACCCGATAACCGGGACGCCCTACGACGACGGCGACGATGAGACCGACGACTCGCTGACCTACACGCTGACGGGCGAGGCGGCGACCTCCGGGGCCTTCGTTATCGACTCCGCCACCGGCCAGATCAGCGTCAAGCAAGGCGCGACGCTGGACTATGAGACCAAGAACTCGTACACGGGACAGGTGAACTGGACCGTGCAGGGCCAGGCGGCCGCCGCGGACGTGACCATCACCGTCACGGACCTCGAAGCCGGCCAGCCGGCCGCGCCGACGGTGACGCGCACGGCGTTCAGCGAACCGACCAACCCGGCGCTGGACGTGAACTGGACCGCGCCCGCAGCGGTCACCGGCGTCACCATCAGCGGCTACGAGGTCCAATACCGCCAGCAGGTCGCCGAGGGCGAAGAGGCCAATTCCTGGACGACCCATGCCTACACCGACGACGAGGAGAACGTCACCAGCGTGCTGGCGGCATCGACGCTGCGCGTCACCCTGTCCGACCTGGACGCGGGCGCGACCTACGAGGTCCAGGTGCGTGCGCGCACGTCGCTCGAGGGCGAAGGCCCCTGGTCGACCACCGGCGAAGGGCAGGCCAACACACCGCCGCACCAGATCCCGGCGACCCTGGGATGGCTCGTTGAGGGGCCGGTCGGCACGCGAAGCTGGATCGATGTTCCGGACGACGATCCCAGTGCGGAGAAGGTATTCGGGGACGCCGATGGCGACACCCTGATGCTATGGGGCACGGCACAGCATCCCGCACTGCTCGACGTCGCCGTATCCGGTGAACCCGGCGACAGCAGGCTGACCACAACCATTCTGAATCCGGGCACGTCGAGCTTTACCTTCGGCGTGCATGACGGATTCGGCGGATACCTCACGCTCACCCGGACGATCAGGGGCTATCACAAGACGGGTCGACGCGTGGCCGAGAACTCCCCCGGCGGAACGCTGGTGGGCGGTCCGGTGACTGGAACCCCGTACAACGGCGAGACGCTCACCTACACCCTGAAGGGCAAGGCGGCCGACTCCGGCAAATTCGTCATCGACTCGGCCAGCGGCCAGATCAGTCTCAGGCAGGGCGCGACGCTGGACTATGAGACGGATGATCCCAACAGGGAAATCGAGTACTGGCAGGGCAAGGTGCATTCCAAGTTCTACCGGGGCGAGGTGCACTACACGGTCGATGGACATGCCGCGTTCATCGCCGTACTCCTCTCGGTGGATGACGTGGCCCCGCCGGGCAAGCCCGGCACGCCGACGGCCACGCGCACCGAGTTCAGCGAGCCGACGAACCCGGCGCTGGACGTGACCTGGACGGCTCCCGCCGATGGCATCGACGCCGTATCCGGCTATGGGGCGCAATACCGCAAGCAGGGCGCCACCGAGTGGACCGCGTACAGCGGCACGCTGGACGCCACGACGAGGAGCCTGAACCTGCCGGACCTGGACGCCGGCGCGATCTACGAGGTGCAGGTGCGGGCCGTGGGCGAGAACGAGGGCGAAGGCCCGTGGTCGGACATCGGCTCCGGCCAGGCCAACACGCCGCCGACTGGAAACGGGTGGATCTCCAATGACTTGACGATCCCCTGGTGGCGTACCGGTCGAACCGCTCCGATTCCGAACTTCTTTGAGGACGCAGACGGCGACACGCTGAGCCCCTGGACCTCTTCGGCATACCCCGGCCTGGTCCCCGCCTGGATTCACGGAAACGTGTCGAGGTTTCAGGCCGTCAACCCGAGCGCGTCGCCGGTTGTCATCACCTACGGCGTCCATGACGCTTACGGCGGCTATGCCTCGCACGCTTTCAGGGTTTCCGTCCAGGCGAACGACGCCCGGAGCGTCAGGGAGAACTCTGGCGGCGGCACGCGGGTGGGCGGTCCGGTAACGGGACGGCGCTATCAGGATGAGACGCCGAGCTATTCGCTGACGGGAGAAGCCTCGACCTCCGGGGCCTTCGTCATCGACGCCTCCAGCGGCCAGATCAGCGTGGCTTCAGGCGCCGATCTGGACTACGAGACCAATAATTCATACGCCGCGCAGGTGCGTTGGACCGTGCAGGGCCAGGCGGCGGTGGTCCACCTGACCATCAGAGTCAGAGACATCCCGCCGCCATCCCGGCCGGACGCGCCAACGGTTACGCCCGCGCCCAGCCAGCCGACGAGCACGCTGGACGTGAGCTGGACGGCCCCGGCCGACCACGGGTCGGCCATCACCGACTACGACGTGCGCTACCGCACCGTGGGCGCTTCGGGATGGACGTCGCACCGCTTCAGCGGCGCGGGGAGGGCAACGACGCTGAAGGGGCTGGATTCCGGGACCGAGTACGAGGTGCAGGTGCGGGCCGAGAGCAGCGAAGGGGAGGGTTCCTGGTCGGACACCGGCCGTGGCAGCACGCGGACGCCGAACACGCCGGTCCAGCTTGACGGGACGAACGGCGTCCCGATGGTCCGCGAGATAGCCGAGAACTCGCCGCCGGGAACCCCGGTGGGCGCCGCGCTGACGGCGAGTGACGTCGACGGCGACTCGGTGGTCTTCTCGGTTTCGGATACGACCACATTCTTCATCAACGCCGCCACCGGCCAGATCATGGTGGCGGGCGGCGCGTTGCTGGATCACGAGTCCGTGTCGACGTACACCCTGACGGTACGCGTTACGGACGGCAAGGACGCGAACGGCAACCCCGATTCCGCGATAGACGACTCGGTGGACGTGACCATCCAGGTGCTGGACGTTGCCGAGCCGCCGCACCGACCGGAGGCGCCGTTGGCGGAACCGACCGCCGCGGAACCCGCGACGTCACTGGACGTGACGTGGACGGACATCGCCTTGGCCGGAGTGCCGGCGACGACCGACTACGACGTTCGCTACCGCGCCAAGGGACCCCATAACTGGATATCGCACCCCTTCGACGGCTCGGTGCCCGGAACCGTCATCAGCGGTCTCGAGCCGGGCACGATTTACGAGGTACAGGTGCTGGCCAGAAACGATGAGGGGGAGAGCCCCTGGTCGGAGAGCGGCATCGGCATCACCGGGCCCGCATTGCTGACCGCCAGCCGGGAAGTGTCCGAGGATGCGCCGGCAGGCGCCCCGGTGGGTGCGCCGGTGACGTCGAACGACCCGCATGGCCACGCGCTCTCCTACGCCATCGTGGAAGACGCGGTGAGTGGATCGAGCGGTGGGCACAACGAGTTCACCATTGATAGCCAGACTGGCCAGATCACGGTGGCTGAAGACGCGAATCTGGACCACCAGGTGGCCCATCGCCACTACCTGACGGTGCAGGCCAGCCACGCGGCGTCGGGACAGGCTGACGATCACATCACTAACGCCGTCATCAGCGTCGTTATCAACGTGATCGCTGGGGACGGTCCGCCCGACGATGGCAACCGTCGGCCGAGCTTCGATGATCCACCCGGCGACCTTGGAATGGTCCGTCAGGTGACGGAGAACGCGCCAGGCGGCACCCGCGTCGGCGCGCCGATCACGGCAACCGATGTCGACGGTGACACGCTGACCTACGCGCTGTCCGGCGCGAGCGCCTTCATCATCGACGCCGCCAGCGGCCAGATTCGCGTGGCCCAGGGCGCCGTGCTGGATTACGAGACCACGACGTCTTACTCGGTCACGGTAAGCGTGACGGACGGTAAGAACGCGCAGGGCCAGCCGGACGCGACCGTGGATGCCACGGTGGACGTCACCATCGAGGTGTTGGACCAGGCGCCGCCGGCCAAGCCGGACGCGCCGTCGGTTGCCCCGTCGGCCGCGCAGCCCGCGGTCGTGCTCCACGTGACGTGGACGGCTCCGGCCAACCAGGGCCGACCGGCCATCACGGACTACGACCTGCGCTACCGGGAAGTGGGGGCAACGTCGTGGATCGCGCACGCCTTCGACGGCGCCGGGACCATGACCTGGATCTCAGGTCTGGTCCCCGACACCTCCTACGAAGTCCAGGTTGCCGCGTCCAACGTCGAGGGCCTCGGTCCCTGGTCAGACACCGGCCAGAGCCGCACCGCAGCTTCGACGGTCGTAACTCAGCCCACGCCGCGGCCGGATGGCCCCACCCCGCCGCCGGAGGCACCCACGCCGCCGGTGAGTCCCACGCCCGCGCCGGTGAGTCCCACGCCCACGCCAGTGAGTCCCACGGCGACGCCGAGTAGTCCCACGGCGCAACCAGACACGCCCGCGCCCACGCCGGCTGGTCCCACGCCCCCGCCGAACGGCCCTGATGGCTCCAATGGTCCCGGCGACGCCGGCAACTCGGCGTCGACGAACCCACCCAGCAGTTCCTCCGACAGTCCCTCAGGGACGCCGGTGCAGTCGCGCGCTGCAGAAGGCATTGAAGCAACCGCCGCCCAGGCTGGCTTTGGCCTGTACTCGTTGAAGCCGAGTCTGGGCCCGAGTCTCCTGGCGGGCTTCGAGGTGTGGACGCCCGAAAAGGCGCTCATCTTCAGTGTGCTTGGGCCGGGGCTGCTCGGTCTTCTCGGGCTGCTGTCGTCACTGCTGAAGTGGAAGTTCCAGACGTCTCTTTGGACAGCGCTGTTCGCCGGCCTGGCGGCAATCTTCCTCTTCCTCCGGCGACGCCGGAAGGAGGCGGAGGACAAAGAGCCGGCTGGAGGGATAGGAACATTCAGACCAGCCACCTAACACCAGGCGGAGACTCCGGCGTCAAAGCTCAGCACGTTGATACGTCCAGCACAGAGCCGCGGGAGGACTCCCGCGGCTCTGCGGCTTGGGAATCGATTCCCGTGTTGCGCGACGGCGCCGCAGGCGGGCGAATCCACCCGATCATGCCCCACCCGCCACCGGTACCAGCGCGCCCGCGGCGCTGTTGCGTTGGCGTGTGCATCCGAGAACCACGCGGGTTGCAACCGCCGCTGCCCGCACCGGCAGCGGCGCCAGAGAACTAAACGCGGCGGACCCGACTCAATCGTCGACCGTGCCGACTCACGGCTCATGGGTCAGCTTCAGTCCCTCCCGGTAGTCCTGATCCCCGACTGTCCAGCCAGGGTTGCGCCACCCGGGTGCGGCCGCTGCCGCGGTTGATGCCGGCGACCCATGACCCCTCCGACCGGGCTCGCGGTCATGGATGCGGAAGGAAATGAATGGAAAAGCATTGAATGACAGCGCAGACAATGTGTTTGACACTCAATGTGAAGGCACTGTATGTTTCCGAGATGAATGACCCAATAAACGGATGCTCGCATGAACGGTTGTTCATGAGGAAGGGTTCGTCGTGCCGAGGCGTGAGGGGCGTGAAACGAGAAGTTCCGTCCATTGGCTGAGCCGGGTCGCACGGAACGCGACGGGCTGATCGTGGACTTGCGGGTGCCCTGTGACGGCGTGATTCGCCGGTACCTCCCGTTGGCGACCGGGACGGTCGGCGATGGGGTGTCGTGGAACAGGGCGATGGAGGCCAGGCCGACTCCGTCACGCGACGAACTGAAATCGCGCCGGTCGATCAGCCGTCTATCGGCCGCGTCGCGGACTCGCTGGTTCGGCATGGGCCTGCTTCAGCGACAACGCCTGACGCGTGACGGGCGCGTGGTACGCCTGGCGGCCACTGACCAGGGCCATGCGCTCGCATGCCAGCGTTCACCCAGAGATTCCGGGGCATTCCGCCGTTCTCGCGGAAGCAATCAAGGCGGAATTTCTTGACGTCATTGTTCGTGTCGCTCGGAGGCTTTCGGCCAACGCCAATGGCCGGACTCGTGGAAAGGAGGAAGGTGACATCGGTGCCGCGTCACAGCAGGGCCCGCCCCGACCAAGAGTTGGGCCCCACCGTGACGGCCAAAGCCTTGGTGGGTAACCAACGGCTGCGACACCTTAAGTCTAGCGTCTCGACCGACTGAACTGAGTCTTCGCCCATAGGCGGTTCGGTCTCGCAGGTTTGAGGCGCCCTTGCGCCCGCCGGGCCAACGCCCGGCCAAGCGCGAGTGCAATTGGCTTGGCGCCCCTTTTCGCCACAAGAGTCCATGCCTGCGTTCGCAGTGAACAAGGTAGTTCACTTCAAGCATCGACAGCTCCCTGGAGCCACCGCCCGCGGACTTGCTCTGGCAATGGCGGCAGGGCTGATCATGTTGGCTTTCGTCGCCGGAGACGCCTCTGCCTCTTCGCCATCGACGCCGGGCCAGCCGGACTCGGCCAAGACCACGTCCACGCCGGACCCGACGCCCTTACCCGAGCCAACCTCGGAAGCGACCCCCGAAGCGACCCCGGAATCAACCCCGGAATCGACGCCCGAGCCGACCGCCGAGTTGACCCCCGTGCCCACGCCGGAGCCAACCCCCGAGCCCACGCCGGAAGCGACCCCTGAACCGACGCCCGAGCCAACCCACGAGCCGACGCGGGAGCCAAGTCCGACGCCCGAACCCACGCCCACTCAGGAGCCGACACCTGAGCCCGGGTCAGATCCGGAATTGCCCGCCCACTTCTCGGTGGCTATCAGCCAATACATCTTTAAGCAGAACGAGGATGTCGGCACGCAGACGCTGCCCGAAGCCGCGGGCGGCGCCGGTGAATTCACGTACAGCCTGACGCCGAGCCTGCCCGACGGGCTGTCGTTCGACGCCGCGAGCCGTGCTCTGACGGGCACCCCGTCGGCGGCCGGCGAGTCCACCATGACCTACACCGCCACCGACACGGACGGTGGCAATGCCTCGTTTGAATTCACCATTACCGTGCAGCCAGCGCCGCAGACGGCCATGCAGGCGGCAAAGCCCACCGCGCCGACCGTGACCCGCACCGAGTTCAGCGAGCCGTCGAACCCGGCGCTGGACGTGTCCTGGACGGCGCCCGCCGACAATGGTTCACCGATCACCGCCTACCGGCTCACGTATCGCAAGCAGGGGGATTCGGAGTGGACCTGGTCACACATTTCCGACCCTAACAACCGGACGTTCAGGATTTCGTCGACCACGGTTGCGGGTGAGTCCGTGGCCGTGGCGGCGGGCGCGACCTACGAAGCGCGGGTTCAGGCGATTTCCTCTGGGGTGAACAGCGACTGGTCCGACACCGGCACCGGCACGGCCAACCGGCCGCCGACCGCCACCAGCGCCTTCTTCGGCGGCGGCACGTTCCCGGTTGGGACCATCGCGAATTACAACGAGACCGGGCAGGGCGCCGTGGGTGTCCTCTTCGCCGACGCGGACGGCGACACGCTGACCTACGCGGCTGCGGCGCAGCATCCCGCGTTGCTCGGCGTGAGCCTGACCGGGGCCGCCGGAGAGGCCAAGTTGCAGGTCACGCTCCTCAATCAGGGCTCGTCGAAGTTGTCCTACACCGCCACCGACGCCTACGGCGGGTCGGTGACGCGGACCACGACCATTGGCATCACCGCCAAGACGTCGCGGAGCATTGCCGAGAACTCGGCCGCGGGCACGGCGGTGGGCGCTCCGGTGACGGGCACGCCCTACAACGGGGTGGCGCTGAGCTACACGCTGGCGGGGAAGGCGAAGGACTCCGGCAAGTTCGCCATCGATGCGACCAGCGGCCAGATCAGCCTCGCGACGGGCGCATCGCTGGACTACGAGACGGACGATTCGCACCGGGAGACGGAGACCTGGAACGGCCAGGTGATCGCCAAGTTCTACCGGGGCGAGGTGAAGTACACGGTCGACGGCCATAACGCCACCATCAACGTGCTCATCAAGGTGACGGACGTGGAGGCGGGGCAGCCGGACGCACCGACGCTGACGCGCACGGAGTACAGCGAGCCGACGAACCCGGGGCTGGACGTGACCTGGACGGCACCAGACGCCAACGGCGCCACCATCACCGGGCACGAAGTCCAGTACCGGAAGAAAGCCGCCGAGGGCGAGGATCCCGCGGCGTGGACGACCTACACCTACACGGACGCCGAGGACAACACCACCAGCGAGTTGCCGGCGACGACCACCAGCGTGACGCTGCCGGACCTGGACGCCGGGGCGACCTACGAAGCGCAGGTGCGAGCGGTCACGTCTCTCGAGGGCCCAGGCCCCTGGTCGGACAGCGGCGAGGGGACGGCGAACACGCCGCCGAATGTGACGACCAAAGCCATCGCTGATTTCTCGCTGCAGTGGTACAAGTTTGGCAATTGGCTTCGTTCCACGGACCTGTCGAACGGGTTCTTCCAGGACGCCGACGGCGACACGATCAGCTACTCGACATCGTCCCAGTATCCCGGCGTGATCAAGGCCTGGCTGGACAGCAACGCGCTCAAGATTCGAACTCTCAACCCGACGGGGGCCGCGACCACCGTCACCTACGGGGCGCACGACGCCTACGGCGGGTACGTGTCCCGCACGGTGGAGGCCACCGGCACGATCGGCACGGTGCAGGCCAGCATCATCGAGAACGCCTGCTGCGGCCGATTCGTGCGCAATATCACGGGCGTGCCATACAACGGGGCGGCGCTGAGCTACACGCTGACCGGGGATGCGTTTGTATCCGGACCCTTTGTGCACGACGCCGCCAGCGGCTGGATCAGCCTGGGGTCGGGCAAGAGCCTGGACTACGAGACCAAGAGCTCCTACACCGCCACGCTGAGTTGGGTGGTGCAGGAGCAGACGGCCAGCGTCACCGTCAACATCAGCGTCACGGACGTGGAGGCGGGCAAGCCCGCCAAGCCGACGCTGGCCCGCACGGAGTACAGCGAGCCGACGGCCCCGGGGCTGGACGTGACCTGGACCCGGCCGGCGCTCACCGGGGAAGCAATCAACCGCCTGCAGATCACGGGCTACGAAGTCCAGTACCGCAAGAAGGCGGCCGAGGGCGAGGATCCCGCCGCGTGGACGCTCTACAAGTACGAGGATCCCAACAACGCAGGCACCCAGATCAGCGAGCTGCCGGCCACGCCGACCAGCCTGACCCTGTCTGGTCTCGAGGCGGGCGTCACCTACGAGGTGCAGGTGCGGGCCATCGGCGGCGTGGAGGGCCCGGGCCCGTGGTCCGACAGCGGCGAGGGCACGGCCAACCGGCCGCCGACGGCGACCAGTGCGGGCTTCAACGGCGGCACCTTCCCGGTCGGCACCATCGCGAAATACAACGAGACCGGTGCAGGTGCCCTGGGCGTCCTCTTCACCGACGCCGACGGCGACACGCTGACCTACGCGGCCGCCGCCCAGCAGCCCGCGCTCCTCGGCGTCAACCTCTCCGGTGACCCCGAGGAGGCCAAATTGCAGGTCACCCTCATCAATCCCGGCACGTCCAACGTCAACTACGTCGCCAGCGACGCCTATGGCGGATCGGTCACCCGCACCGCGACCATTACCGGCACCGCGGCGGCGAGCCGCAGCGTCGCCGAGAGCGCCGCCGCGGGGACCAAGGTGGGCGCCCCGGTGACGGGCACGCCGTACAACAACGTGGCACTGAGCTACTCATTGACCGGCGAGGCCGCGACCTCCGGAGCCTTCGAGATCGATTCGACCAGCGGCCAGATCAGCGTCAAGCAGGGCGCGAGCCTGGACTACGAGACCAAGAACTCCTACGCGGGCCAGGTGGAGTACACGGTCAACGGGTATGCGTCGGCCATCGCCCTCACCATCACCCTGACGGACGTGGACGCGCCGGGACAGCCTCCCGCCGCGCCGACGCTGACGCGGACCACCTTCAGCGAGCCGACCAACCCGGCCCTGGACGTGACCTGGACCGCGCCGACCGACAACGGCGTGACTATCACCGGCTACAACGTCCAGTACCGCAAGAAGGCCGCCGACGGCGAGACCCCCACGGCGTGGACGACCTACACCTACACCGACAGTGAGGACAACGTCACCAGCAAGCTGCCGACGACGCCCACCATCATGACGCTGCCGGATCTGGACGCCGGCGCTACCTATGAGGTGCAGGTGCGGGCCACTGGTGCGGAGGATGACGGCCCCTGGTCCGCCACCGGCGAGGGCACGGCCAACACGCCGCCGAATCTGACCGCCGCGGCCATTGCCAACGCGTCCACCGCATGGTTCCGACTCGGCGGGGCCACGCTCGTCAGCAATCTCTCGACGGGTGGGTATTTCCAGGACGCGGACGGCGATGCGCTGACCTATTCCGCCGAGTCGGCGCAGCCCGGCGTGATCAAGGCGTGGATCCAGGACAACGTCAAGTTGTCTATGCAAGCGCGCAATCCCAGCTCGTCCACCGTTACCTACGGCGCCCATGACGCCTACGGCGGGTATGCCTCCCGGACGGTGGTGATCACCGGTACCGCCACCACGACGGGCAGCATCTTTGAGAACGCCTGCTGCGGCCGATTCGTACGGTTGATCAAGGGCGACCCGCAAGATCAGGTTCTGACCTACACCCTGACTGGGGATGCGTTTGTATCCGGACCGTTTGTGCACAACGCCTCCACTGGCTGGATCAGCCTGGGGGCGGGCAAGAGCCTGGACTACGAGACCAAGAACTCCTACACCGGGCACCTGAGTTGGGTAGTGCAAGGACGGACGGCGCAGGCCACCATCACCATCACCGTCAAGGACGTGGAAGCGGGCAAGCCCGCCACGCCGACGCTGGCCCGCACGGAGTACAACGAGCCGACCGCCCCAGGGCTGGACGTGACATGGACGCGGCCGGCACTCACCGGGGAAGCAATCAACCGCCTGCAGATCACGGGCTACGAGGTCCAGTACCGCAAGAAGGCCGCCGACGGCGAGACCCCCGCCGCGTGGACGCTCTACAAGTACGACGATCCCAACAACGCCGGCACCAAGATCAGCGAGCTGCCGGCCACGCCGACCAGCCTGACCCTGTCTGGTCTCGATGCGGGCGTCACCTACGAGGTGCAGGTGCGGGCCATCGGCGGCGTGGAGGGCCCGGGCCCGTGGTCCGACAGCGGCGAGGGCACGGCCAACCGGCCGCCGACGGCGACCAGCGCGGCCTTCAACGGCGGCACCTTCCCGGTCGGCACCATCGCGAATTACAACGAGACCGGTGCAGGTGCCCTGGGCGTCCTCTTCACCGACGCCGACGGCGACACGCTGTCCTACGCGGCCGCGGCCCAGCATCCGGCCCTGCTCGGCGTCAGCCTGACCGGCGCCGCCGGTGAGGCGAAGCTGCAGGCAACCCTGCGCAATCAGGGCACGTCGAACCTGACCTACACCGCCAGCGACGCCTATGGCGGCTCGGTGACGCGCACCGTGACCCTCATCGGCACCGCGACTGCGACCCGGAGCGTGTCGGAGAACGCCGCCGCCGGGACCACCGTGGGCGCCCCGGTCACGGGCACGCCCTACAACAACGTGGCGCTGAGCTACGCGTTGACGGGCGAGGCGGCCACCTCCGGGGCCTTCGAAATCGACGCCGCCACCGGCCAGATCAGCGTCAAGCAAGGCGCCAGCCTGGATTACGAGACCAAGAGCTCCTACACCGGCCAGGTGGGCTACACGGTCAACGGGTATGCCTCGGCCATCTCCGTCACCATCACCCTGACGGACCTGGAGGCCGGTCAGCCGGCCGCGCCGACGCTGGCCCGAACCGAGTTCAGCGAGCCGTCCGATCCCGCCCTGGACGTCTCCTGGACAGCCCCCGACGCCAACGGCACCACCCTCACCGGCTACGAGGTCCAGTACCGCAAGCAGGTCGCCGAGGGCGAACAGGCCAACGCCTGGACGACCTATACCTACACCGACGACGAGGACAACGTCACCAGCGAGTTGCCGGCGACGACCACCAGCCTGACGCTGCCGGACCTGGACGCCGGCGCGACCTACGAGGTCCAGGTGCGCGCGCGCACGTCGCTCGAGGGCGAAGGCCCCTGGTCGACCACCGGCGAGGGCACGGCCAACCGGCCGCCCACCGCCTCCACCGCGGCCTTCACCGGCGGCACGTACGCCGTGGGCACCGCCGTTGACTACAACGAGACCGGGCAAGGCGCCCTCGGCGTCCTCTTCGCCGATGCCGACGGCGACGCGCTGACCTATGCGGCCGCGGCCCAGCATCCGGCCCTGCTCGGCGTCAGCCTGACCGGCGCCGCCGGTGAGGCCAAGCTACAGGCAACCCTGCGCAACCAGGGCACGTCGCAGCTGACCTACACGGCCAGCGACGCCTACGGCGGCTCGGTTACCCGCACCGTGACCCTTATCGGCACCGCGACGGCGAGCCGCAGCGTGGCCGAGAACGCCGCCGCCGGGACGAAGGTCGGCGCCCCGGTCACCGGCACGCCCTACAACAACGTGGCGCTGAGCTACGCGTTGACTGGCGAGGCGGCCACCTCCGGGGCCTTCGAGATCGACGCCGCCACCGGCCAGATCAGCGTCAAGCAAGGCGCCAGCCTGGACTACGAGACCAAGACCTCCTACACGGGCCAGGTGGGGTATACGGTTGACGGGTATGCGTCGGCGATCTCCGTCACCATCAACGTGACGGACCTGACGACCGGCCGACCAGACGCGCCGACGCTCGCTCGAACCACCTACAGCGAGCCCTCCGACCCGGCCCTGGACGTGAGCTGGACCGCGCCCACGGCGGTCACCGGGATCACCATCAGCGGCTACGAAGTGCAGTACCGCAAGAAGGCCGCTGCGGGCGAGGACCCCGCGGCGTGGACGACCTATACCTACACCGACGACGAGGACAACGTCACCAGCGAGTTGCCGGCGACGACCACCAGCCTGACCCTGCCCGACCTGGACGCCGGCGCCACCTATGAGGCGCAGGTGCGTGTCGTCAGCAACGAAGGCACCGGCTCGTGGTCGGACACCGGCGAGGGCACGGCCAACCGCCCGCCCACCGCGACCAGCGCGGCTTTCAATGGCGGTACGTTCCCGGTCGGCACCATCGCGGAATACAAGGAAACCGGGCAGGGTGCCGTGGGCGTCCTCTTCGCTGATGCGGATGGCGACACGCTGACCTACGCGGCCGCGGCGCAGCACCCGGCGTTGCTGGGGGTGAGCCTGACCGGCGCCGCCGGCGAGGCCAAGTTGCAGGCGACCCTGCGCAATCAGGGCTCGTCGAAGCTGACCTTCACCGCCAGCGACGCCTACGGCGGATCGGTGACGCGCACCGTGACCCTCATCGGCACCGCGACGGCGACCCGGAGCGTGTCGGAGAACGCCGCCGCCGGGACCACCGTGGGCGACCCGGTCACGGGCACGCCCTACAACAACGTGGCGCTGAGCTACACCCTGACGGGCGAGGCGGCCACGTCCGGCGCCTTCGAGATCGACGCCGCCACCGGCCAGATCAGCGTCAAGCAGGGCGCCAGCCTGGATTACGAGACCGAGAGCTCGTACGCGGGCCAGGTGGAGTACACGGTTGACGGCAATGCGTCCGCGATCACCCTCACCATCAACGTCACGGACGCGGACGCGCCGGGGCAGCCCCCAGCCGCGCCGACGGTGACGCGGACCACGTTCAGCAAGCCGACCAACCCGGCGCTGGACGTGACCTGGACCGCCCCGACGGACAACGGCGTGGCCATTACCGGCTACAAGGCCCAGTACCGCAAGAATGCCGCCGACGGCGAGGATCCCGCGGCGTGGACGCGCTTCACCGGCACGGTGGACGTCACCAACCGCACGCTCACCCTTCCGAACCTGGAAGCGGGCGCCACCTACGAGGTGCAGGTGCGGGCCTCGGGGGCGGACGATGACGGCCCCTGGTCCGCCACCGGCGAGGGCACGGCCAACCGCCCGCCGACCGCGACGAGCGTGACCTTGAGTGGCGGCACGCACGCAGTGGGCGACCACGTGGACTACAACGAGACGGGAGCGGGCGCGGTAGGCGTCCTCTTCGCCGATGCGGACAACGACACGCTGACCTACGCCGCGTCGGCGCAGCAGCCTGCGCTGCTGGGGGTGAGCCTGACCGGCGCCGCCGGAAGCGCCAAGCTCCAGGTCACGCTCGTCAACCCCGGCACCTCCACCGTCAGCTACGTGGCCAGTGACGCCTACGGCGGCGCGGTCACCCGCACGGTGACCCTCGTCGGCACCGCGACCGCCAGCCGCAGCGTGGCCGAGAACGCCACCGCCGGCACCAAGGTCGGCGCTCCGGTCACCGGCACGCCCTACAACAACGTGGCGCTGAGCTACTCCCTCACGGGCGAGGCCGCCACCTCCGGCGCCTTCGAGATCGACTCGGCCACCGGCCAGATCAGCGTCAAGCAGGGCGCCAGCCTGGACTACGAGACCAAGACCTCCTACACGGGCCAGGTGGGGTATACGGTTGACGGGAATGCGTCGGCCATCTCCCTCACCATCACCCTGACGGACCTGGAGGCCGGTCAGCCGGACGCGCCGACGGTGACGCGGACGGAATACAGCGAGCCGTCCGACCCGGGCCTGGACCTGACCTGGACCGCGCCCACGGCGGTCGCCGGCGTCACCATCACCGGCTACGAAGTGCAGTACCGCAAGAAGGCCGCTGAGGGCGAGGACCCCGCGGCGTGGACGCTCTACAAGTACGACGATCCCGACAACGCCGGCACCAAGATCAGCGAGTTGCCGGCGACGACCACGAGCCTGACGCTGCCAGACCTGGACGCGGGGGCGACCTACGAGGTCCAGGTGCGCGCGCGCACGTCGCTCGAGGGCGAAGGCCCCTGGTCGACCACCGGCGAGGGCACGGCCAACCGGCCGCCCACCGCCTCCACCGCGGCCTTCACCGGCGGCACGTACGCCGTGGGCACTGCCGTTGACTACAACGAGACCGGCCAGGGCGCGGTGGGCGTCCTCTTCGCCGACGCCGACGGCGACACGCTGACCTACGCCGCGTCCGCGCAGCAGCCCGCGCTGCTGGGGGTGAGCCTCACCGGGGCCGCCGGAAGCGCCAAGCTCCGGGTCACGCTCGTCAACCCGGGCACCTCCACCGTCAGCTACGTGGCCAGTGACGCTTACGGCGGCGCAGTCACCCGCACCGTGACCCTCATCGGCACCTCGACGGCCAGCCGCAGCGTGGCCGAAAATGCCGCCGCCGGCACCAAGGTCGGCGCCCCGGTCTCGGGCACGCCCTACAACAACGTGGCGTTGAGCTACGCGCTCACGGGCGAGGCCGCGACGTCCGGGGCCTTCCAGATCGACGCCGCCACCGGCCAGATCAGCGTCAAGCAGGGCGCCAGCCTGGACTACGAGACCAAGAGCTCCTACACCGGCCAGGTGGGGTACACGGTTGACGGCAATGCGTCCGCGATCACCCTCACCATCAACGTCACGGACGCGGAAGCCGCCCAGCCGGACGCGCCGACGCTCGCCCGTACCGAGTTCAGCGAACCCTCCGACCCCGCCCTGGACGTGAATTGGACCGCGCCCACCGCGGTCACCGGTGTCACCCTCAGCGGCTACGAAGTGCAGTACCGGAAGCAGGTCGCCGAGGGCGAACAAGCCAACGCCTGGACGACGTACACCTACACCGACCCGAACACCGAAACGCCCACCACCGCGCTGTCGGCGACGACCACTAGCCTGACCCTGCCGGATCTGGACGCCGGCGCGACCTACGAAGTGCAGGTCCGCGCACTCAGCAATGAGGGCCCCGGCCCCTGGTCCGACACCGGCGAGGGCACGGCCAACCGACCGCCGACCGCCACCAGCGTGGCCTTGAGTGGCGGCACGTTCTCGGTTGGCGACACGGCGGATTACAACGAGACCGGGGAGGGCGCCCTGGGCGTGTTGTTCGCCGACGCGGACAGCGACACGCTGACCTACGCCGCCGCGGCCCAGCAGCCCGCCCTGCTCAGCGTCAGCCTGACTGGCGCAGCGGAAAGCGCCAAGCTCCAGGTCACGCTCGTCAATCCGGGCACATCCAACGTCACGTACACAGCCAGCGACGCCTACGGCGGCTCCGTGACCCGCACCATAACCCTCACCGGAACCGCGAGGGCGAGCCGCAGCGTGGCCGAGAACGCCGCCGCCGGCACCACCGTGGGCGCCCCGGTCACAGGCACGCCCCATAACAACGTGGCGCTGAGCTACACCCTGACGGGCGAAGCGGCCACCTCCGGCGCGTTTGAAATCGACTCCGCCACCGGCCAGATCAGCGTCAAGCAGGGCGCCAGCCTGGACCACGAGACCAAGAACTCCTACACGGGCCAGGTGGAGTACACGGTCGACGGAAATGCGTCGGCCATCACCCTCACCATCAACGTCACCGACCTGACCACCGGTCAGCCCGACCCGCCCACGCTCGCCCGCACCGCATTCAGCGAACCCTCCGACCCCGCCCTGGACGTCACCTGGACCGCGCCCACCGCGGTCACCGGCATCACCATTAGCGGCTACGAAGCCCAGTACCGGAAGCAAGTCGCCGAGGGTGAACCGGCCAACGCGTGGACCCCCTACAGCGGCGCCCTGGCGGCCGACGCGACCAGCTTCAACCTCCCCGAGCTGGATGCCGGCGCGACCTACGAAGTGCAGATTCGCGCCGTCAGCAACGAGGGCACTGGTCCCTGGTCCGACACCGGGACCGGCCGGGCCAACCGTCCGCCGACGACGACTGAACTCGCGCTTCAGGATCGCGAGCTTGCGCGGACCGAGGTCCTCGATGAATCACTCGAAACGCACTACTTCCAGGATCCCGATAACGACGATCTGAGCTTCTGGGCTTCCGCGGAACATCCCGGGATCCTCGGAACCGATATGACGGGCATCCTGGAGACCACGCTTACCGTCGAAGGCGTCAACCCCAGTTCGTCGACGGTGACCTACGGCGCGCACGATGGCTACGGCGGGTTTGTCTCTCGCACCTTTGGTGTCACGGTGACGGAGAGCGTCACGCGAAGCGTGCGCGAGGACGTTCCCGCCGGCACGGTGGTGGGCGACCCGGTAACCGGGACGCCCTATCAGGGTGAGGCGCTGAGCTACACGCTGACCGGCGACGCGGCGGACTCGGGCGACTTCGCAATCGACGCGGACAGCGGCCAGATCAGCGTGGCGGAAGGCGCCAGTCTCGACTTCGACACCAAGACCTCCTACACCGGCAACGTGGAATTCACGGTGCAGGGCCAGCCGGCGACGATCGCGCTGACCATCAACCTCACGCGCAAGCCCGCGGCCACAACCGACCCGCCCGACCGAAATCCGAAGCTCCCGCCGCAGGCGCCGGATCGCCCGACGGTCACCCAGACGTCTTCCAATCCCACAGCCGCGCTGGACGTGACCTGGACGGCGCCGGACACCCGTGGCGGTCCGGCCATCACGGACTACGACGTGGAGTATCGGCAGCGGAACGGCGGTAACTGGGCGGATCACCCCTTCACCGGCGCGGGCACTGAAACGACGCTCACCGGCCTGACGCCCCAGACGACCTATGAGGTTCGGGTGCGGGCTCGCAACGCCCACGGTCGCAGTGGGTGGTCTTCGCCGGGTGACGGCGCCACGGCGCGACCGAATCTGCCCCCGCAATTCAGCAGCCAGGCCACGCAGCGCTCGGTGCCGGAGAACTCGCCGGCGGGCACCCTCGTAGGGAGCCCGGTCACGGCCACCGACCGCGAGGGTGGCCCACTGACTTACTCACTGAGTGAAGCGTCGTCCCAATTCGATCTGGATTCGGCCACCGGACAGCTCAGCGTGGCCGAGGGCGCGTCGCTGGACTATGAGGCCAGGGAGTCCTACTCCGTGGTCATCCAGGCCAGTGACGGCCTCGACAGCACTGAAGTGACGGTCACCATCACCGTGACCGACGTGGCCGAGCCGCCGGATCAGCCCGACGCACCAGCGGTGGTTCCGGGCGTCAGCGAGGAGACCGAGCTGGACGTCAGCTGGACGGCGCCCGGCAACGACGGCCGGCCGGCCATCACCGACTACGACCTGCGCTACCGGCCGGAAGGCGAGTCCGCGTGGCTCGCGCATGCCGTTGACGGTGTGGGAACCGAAACCACCCTCACCGGTCTGGAGCCCGGAACCGCGTACGAGGTGCAGGTGGCGGCGAGCAACGACGAGGGAACCAGTCCCTGGTCGGACTCCGGAGTCGGCCGCACCGAGGCCTCGCTCATACTCTCCGAGATCATTCTTCCAGGGGATGATGGCGACACGCTCACGCGCTCGATTGCGGAAAACTCGCCGGCCGGCACTCCGGTCGGCGCGCCAGTCACGGCGACCGCTACCGACGGCGACACGCTGACCTACGCGCTGTCCGGCGCGAACGCCTTCATCATCGACGCCGCTAGCGGCCAGATTCGCGTGGCGGGCGGCGCCGTGCTCGATTACGAGACCACCACCTCGTACACGGTCACGGTCAGCGTGACGGA
Source organism: Chloroflexota bacterium (assembly GCA_022825895.1). Classification (GTDB taxonomy): domain Bacteria; phylum Chloroflexota; class UBA11872; order UBA11872; family UBA11872; genus UBA11872. The sequence continues at coordinate 29,435 of JAJDVX010000024.1, forward strand.
CGGCAAGGACGCGCAAGGTAACCCGGACGCGACGGTCGACGCTACGGCGGATGTCACCATCCAGGTGCTCGACCAGTTGCCGCCGGCCAAGCCGGATGCGCCGGCGCTTGCGCGGTCCGCCGCGCAGCCGACGACCGACCTGGACGTGAACTGGACGGCCCCGGCCAACCAGGGCCGGCCGACCATCACGGACTTCGACGTACGTTACCGGCAAGTGGGTACGGCGTCGTGGACGGCGCACGCCTTCGTCGGCGTGGGCACGACGACCAGGCTCTCGGGTCTGAACGCCGACACCGCCTACGAGGTGCAGGTGGCCGCAGTCAACGTGGAGGGCTTGGGTCCCTGGTCGGACGCCGGCCAGGGCCGCACGGCAATTCCGACGGTGGTCACGCTGTCCGATCCGCCGCCGGCGGGGCCCACGCCGACGCCCGGCACGCCCACGCCGCCGGCAGTGAGTCCCACGCCCACGCCGGTGAATCCCACACCGCCGCCGGTGAGTCCCACGCCGCAACCGGACACGCCCACGCCGGCTGGCCCCACGCCACCGCCGAACGGCCCTGATGGCCCCAATGGCCCCGGCGACGCCGGCAACTCGGCGTCGACCAACCCACCCAGCAGTTCCTCCGACAGTCCCTCAGGGACGCCGGTGCAGTTGCGCGCCGCAGAAGGTATCGGAGCAGCCGCAGTCCAGGCTGGCTATGGCATGTACCCGTTGGAGCAAAACCCGGGCCCAAGTCTCCTTGCAGGCTTCGAGGTGTGGACGCCCGAAAAGGCGCTCATCTTCAGTGTGCTTGGGCCGGGGCTGCTCGGTCTTCTCGGGCTGCTTTCGACACTGCTGAAGTGGAAGTTCCAGACGTCCCTGTGGGCGGCGCTCTTCGCTGGCTTGGCGGCAATCTTCCTCTTCTTCTGGCGACGCCGGAAGAAAGAGGATGACGAAGCGCACGATCAGGCCGGGCAGGCAGGGCCGCTTCGACCAGCCACCTAACGCTCGTCAGGGCTGCCACCACATAATTGAGCGCGAAAGCCCGAAATCGCGATTAGTCCGACACCGGGCCGCAGGAGGTCTCCTGCGGCCCTGAGGATCGGGAATCCATCCTCGTGTCCCGCACAGTCTCTGCACGCGGACAGGTGCATCCGATCACGCCCACCCGCCGCCGGCCCCAGCGCGCCCGAACATCCAGGACTGGCATTGGAGCTAACGGTTTCCGAGAAGCTTCATCGAGACGGCGGGAGATTCCGACGCCCGACATCTCGTCGAACTCGGTCGTCCGCTCGACTGGGCCTAGGCTATGTGCTTGGGCGCGCCAAGCTTGCCGCGCCGAGAGCCGCTACGGCTTTGCCAGCCGATAGCCGATCCCCGACTCCGTGAAGATATAGACGGGGTTCCTGGCGTCATCCCCTAGCTTGCTCCGCAGGCCCTTCACGAAGGAACGCAGCAGTTGCTGGTCGGCCGAGTGTCCCTGTCCCCAAACCTTCACCAACAGCTCGTCATGGGTCAAAACCCGTCCGGCATTGCTGGATAGCTCGACCAGCAGTTTGAACTGGGTCGGTGTGAGCCTCACCTGGCGCCCCGCCAGGGTGACGTTGCGGTCCAGGTAGTTGATCGTAAGGTCGCCTACTCGGAACGGCTCGACCGCCTGGGCCTGCCGGTAGACGGACCGCTTATGCAGCGCCGCCCGAATGCGTGCCACGAGCTCCGTTGGCGCGAACGGCTTGACAACGTAGTCGGCGGCGCCCATCTCGAATGCCCTGGCAAAGTCCTGTTCCCGGCCTCGACCGGTCAGGAATATGACCGGGACTTCGAAGACGTTTGGAATGCGCTTGATCAGTTCGAAGCCATTGGTTCCGGGCAGCACAAGGTTCAGCAGAACCAGGTGCGGCTGCTCGACCTCGATGAGGCGGTCCAACTCAGCCGGTTCGCTCGTAACAACGATCGAATAGCCGGCTTCCGCGACAATACTCCGAACGTAGCGCAGGACTTGCGGGTCGTCGTCAATGGCGAGAATGCGCTCCGCGGCGGCCGACGCGCCCTGCGTGCGAGCGGTGGCGGGAGTCGCGGACGGGTCCACGGACCCGTCGGTCACGTCGAATGCGGGCAGCGTGAACGTGAATCGCGTGCCGAGGCCCTCGCCGTCGCTTTGGGCCCAGATGCGGCCGCCGTGCGCCTCGACAATGCCGCGGCAAATCGCCAGACCCAGGCCGTAGCCCTCAATTCCTGGATCGCTTTCGGAACCGACCCGCGAGAATTTGCTGAACAAGCGCGGCAGTTGCTCGGCTGATAGCCCACGGCCTTCGTCGACAACACGCACCGATACGTACAGGTCATCGAGCGTGGCCGTGACGCGGATCGTGGACCATTCGCGCGAGTACTTGGACGCATTCGAGAAGAGGTTGTAGAGCACCTGCCCAACGCGTTGCCGATCCACCGGGATCCGGGGAAGGTCGGCCGCGACGGACACTTCAATGCTATTGCGATAGCCACCGCTGAGGAAGGCGTTGCGCGCCTGATCGATGACATCCGCCACGTCTGCGGCTTCGGGCGCGACCGACAGGGTGCCGGCCTCGATCCGGGCCAAATCGAGGAGATTGTTGATCAGGTCGCGCATATGGTCGGCCTGCTCCTCGATGATGCGAAAGAACTGGCCCGTCTCAGCCGGATCGAGTGGATAACCTGCGCTCCGCGCGGTCGCGGCGGATCCCTTGATGGACGTCAAGGGCGTGCGCAACTCGTGGCTCACCATGCCGAGGAACTCGGCGCGCAGGCGTTCGAGTTCTTCCAGCGGCGTGATGTCCTGCATCGTGGAGACGACCGACACGATGTCCCCGTCCTCGGAGTGAATTGGGGTTGCGTTGACGACCGTGGTAATGGCCGTCCCATCCGGGCGGTGGATGACAATCTCTTCGGCGCGAATGGTTTCGCCGCTACTGAGGGCACGCTCCACCGGCATGTCGGCAAACGGGATCTCCCGACCGTCGATCCGCCGAAAGGTGAACAGCGAAAGCACGTGGTCGAACGCGCGGTCGTGCCCGTGCAAGCCACCGGCAATACGACGCGCTTCTTCGTTGAATTGCACGAGCTCCCGGGTCTTCGCATCAATGACTAATACTCCGACCGGGGATGTCTCAACCAGGGCCGCCTGATCGGCCTTGGCCCGCTGCTCGTCGCCGTAACGCCGCGCGTTGGTGATGGCGGTCGCCGCCTGCGCGGCAAACAGTTCTAGGGTCTCTTCGTCTTCAAAAGTAAAGTCCTGTCCGCGTTCCTTCTCGCCGATGTAAATCGTGCCGACCTGTTCGCTTCCCGTTCCAATCTGCGCGCTCAGGAAGCTGCTGATCGCGGGAACGAAGCTCGGGAATCCGGCCAGGTCGGCGTGAGCCACGAAGTCTCGCGTGCGCAGCGGTTTCTGCAACCGACTGAGATAGTTGAATAAGGCCATGCCGTGCGGGAACGCCACAACCTCCTGTATTTCGTCGTCGGACAGCCCGGAGAAAACCAGGTCCTGCAGTTCACCCGTCTCGTCCTGGGTGGTGATCGCCGCATAGCGCGCATCAGTGAGGGACCGCGCGCTATCGACAATCTCCTGCAGGACAGTGTCAAGTTCGAGGTCTTGACTGATGCGCAGAATCGCCTCGGTGAGCCGGGAGAGTCTCGACCTCAACCGTTCGTTTTCCGACCGCAGGTCGTCGCTGTCCGTCAAGTCAACGCCTCGGGATGCCCTTCACGCCTGTACCTCTCAGTCTGCCACGCGGCCCCGAACAGATTACAGAGATGCGACCGAGTGTCGCCTGGAGCAATCCGAAAGCCGCGCAATCAGCGCGTCCCGGCCCTGAACGCACACCGCCGGCTGGGACGTCCGGCAGGCGGAATAGTCGGCGCATACGTGTTCCGGATGGACCGGATTCGGCAGCCCGACAGCGCGTCGGTCACCCATTCGACTTGCCCCGAGTCCGGCACCGTACCGCCGCAACGCTACAACCTAAGCGCCTCGAAGGTGGATATCTCGGGCAGGTAGCGCCACGCGTGCGCGTTTCAATCATTCCGGTGGCTGCATGGCTCGTTCGGGCCGTGGCTCCGCAACGCGTGATCCAGCGGCGGCGGCGGCCGTCCAGCGCGATCGCCGCCAGCGCCGCGGTGCGCAATGTGAAATAGGCAATGACGTCCGGCCAGAGGATCTGCCCGAGCAATGGGCTGTCCGGCGGCCTGCAGCGTCACCACACGGACTATCCGTCTCGTGCGTTTCCCGACGCTCCACGACTTACGCTTGCCCGTCCAGCCCGCTATAGCCGGCGCCCGCCCACAGCCAGTTGTCCGGTGCCGCGGACTAGTGACCAGATCGCCGTTCGGCCCCGAAAGCGTCTCGCAGTCGCTGATCGATTCCGGGCTGGCCTGCGCGGAGCAGCGACTGTCGGCTGCCGCAGGCTAACGGCCAAGTTCGGCTAGCAGGATCAGCCGGTGCACCACCACCGCCGTCCATGTAGGACCCGGGCCAGTGCGTGCCATTCCTCTCACGTCGCAGGCTCCAGTGCTGATCAGCGGATTTCTTGATGAGACGCATCACGTGCTCACGCCGGCTCAGTCCATGACAAAACGCGCATCTCTACGTCAGCATCGTGTTACTTCGCAAATGCCAGGTCGTGACGTGCACGGCCGTTGGCGCAAGGCCACTGCGCCAGACGAGTCACGAGTCTCCTTGCACCAGAAGGCCGGTGGCCTCCTTCGTCGTGTCGGAGGTCGGGCGTGACGTCGCTGACCGATCCCAAGAGCTTGAGAGCAGCAGCCGGAGCTTCCTGTTCGGCGCATCCGGGGCAACGTATACCGTAGAGGAAGCTCCGGCCGTCCGCCCGACCCGGCGGACACGATTGGTGCGAAAGCGACTTGTAGCGTTGCCGGTTTCGCCTCCGACGATGCTTGCCCGGTCCATTGGCGAGAGTCGATATCAGTCAGGATGAACACACGACGCTCATCCTTGGACGAGTAATGCCAAATAGTTCATAATCGCTTCACCGCGCAGTTCCCGAGGTGGAGCGTTTCGGCTTTACGCGGGTAGTGACCAGCGCCGGTAATGAAGTCACAGCTCACGCCCGAAGCTGCGAACCCCGCGTAAAGCCGAAGCGCTCCACCGGCCTCCATCCCGAGTGGGATTGAAGGTCCGACGCGACGACCTCCGGATACTTGTAGCGAACAATAAGGCAGTCAACTCGTCAACTGACAACCTCGACGATTCAGTTGGCCTGGGACGGTATCTGCCCCCAGTGCGAATCTCAGCGCCCAGCAACGAGAGATCGACACTCGCACCGGCCGGGACGCGTTCGGCGGCCACGGTCAATCGTGCGCGAGTGGTTCTACCGATCCTTGACGACACTTCCAAGTCGCAGGCGGCGCAGGCGGCTGGCTCTTGGCGGTGGTGGCGGTGGCACTCCTCGGACTTAGCCTGCTGACAGCGCTGGCTGGGACCGTGCCAGTGCCAGACGGCGCGCACCTTGCACGATCCGGTTGCCCCACCAGACTTGCTGTTGCGGTCTAACGCTCGCTCATCGATTACCGCGCCGGCCCGGGATCCAGTGGATCGAAATCACGATTCAAATGTCGGCCACAGCTACAACAGCGACAGCTCGGCCGCACCGACGCTTGGAAGACAAGAGCCCGCGAGCCGCGTTCACGCCATCGGACGGCTCTCGAACTCGTGCGGTCGGCTCGGCGACCACTAGGGCCGACACAAGGTCAACCGGGGAGTCGACGCTGGACCCGTCGACCGATCCGTCACACCCACACGTCGACGGCGAGGCAGTCGCACGGGGCGCAGACGACGCCCCTGCTCGCAGTATCGCGCTCGTCACGGTGAGCCACGGCGGTGTCAACGTACTTTTCAGCGACCTTCACCGGGATGTGACTCACTGTCACAACACATACTCGGTTCGAAGTGCCGCTGTCCGCTAGCTCCTGGGGGCCAGGCAGACGGCAGAAATAGCTACCACCCTGGCGGCGGACACGGCGGTGCTGAGCCGCTGCGTCCAATCGGATCCCGACCACGACTCAGGGCAACTGATTCGAAGTATCTCTGCGTCGGGTGGGAGGACTGGGGACGCCGCCCGGACCCGACGCGCATGCCCAGGTGACCTGGTGCATCGACTGCGGCCCGGACCAGGACAACCCGACAGTGAAAGATCACATGGTGCAATCGCACCCGCGGGAGCGTCCGGCCGCTGAGCGCAAGAGGTTATAAGTCTCTTGGAGCCAGGGGCGCCCAGGATGAAGCAAGAGCGTTCCGAATGCTCAACGGCACGTCACGCGGCGGGACGGCCGATCGCGCCGTTCTAGACAGGTGCGGAGCGGGGGACGGGATTCGAACCCGCGACATCCAGCTTGGAAGCACGATTTGTTCGGCACCCGGCGAGTTTCGCGCCCTAACAGGTTTGCGATGCCTTCGTTTCGTCCGTGTTAGCCCTGCAGGCTTGCTGTCGCTCTTTCGTCAAATCTGCGTCCAATACGTCCTCAATTATATGTAATGCCCAGCCTCCGAACGACGCTCTCCGCCGCCGACCAAACCAGTCTGTTGACGGCTTTCCGCCTCGCTCCAAAGCACTTCGCGGTGAAATCGCTGGCGACCAGAGCGGTCACGACTGCGACGCCACGCGAATGATGTGTGGCTCCACGTTGCCGCCTTGCCGCGGGGCACACGACCGATCTGATGCCCGGGCACCGCCAGCGACCGTCGCTACGGCGATCCCCAAAAGGGTCGAAGCCGTCGGCTGCTCTTAGCGGCGGCTCCGGCTTGGGGGCACGCTTCGTCCACGTCGGTCACCGTTGCCGGTGAGCCGCATGAACACGTCGGTCACGACCATCACAACCCGCGGTCGATAGTCGCGCGACAGGTGCGAGCGGTCTTTGCCCATTTCACGGGCCACCTCGGAAATGTTTCCCGTTTCCACCCAGCGACGCAGGAATATCGCGTAGGGAGGCGCGAGCAGATCGCCGGCGAGCCCCACCGCCTCTTCGACGAGATCCCGCAGCGCCAGCGCCTCAGCCCCGGGTCGCCCGCGGTAGCTGTGCGATGCGCGATCTTTCACCGCCGAGAGTCGGCACAAGGAGTTGTCCTGGAGATCCCATGCGCTCCGCAGATGACGCATGGCGTGCTCAACGCGCCTCTCCCAGTCCGCCCGCGGTCGACGACCCGGACCTGGCGTCGTCTGTCGCCTTGACGCGGACGCGTCTGGAAGGCTCAATCGGCTGGATGCGACCGGTTGCACGCCCATCAGCGTCCATTGAACTGTGAGTACGCCCGGTTGCCTAGCAAGGATTCCGTATTCCCTGGGACTCCTCGAGGCAGACTCACGGGACGCTGGCGATCTCTCGGTTGACGAGTCAGACCGACTTTCGCGATCAAGTCCGCGAATCCGCGTTCTGGTTCGATCGCCAAGGTCTTCGACCGGCTTAGCAAGCGCCGGCCAATTCCAGCTGGGCACGAATGACTCGACGCGCATCACACCCGTAGAGTCGCGAACTCGAGCGATCTAGTTGAATCAAGTGTCCGCTGGACAATCCTCGGACGTGCAAGCGGTGACGCCTCAGCAACCGGAGTCGTTCGTTCGCTGAGGTGGTGCGCCCAAAAGCTCGTGGCCTAAGTTAGGACCAGGCCATCCACATAATCGCTGGCACAGTCGACCGCTTAGAGGCGTCAGGTCGGGAGATCCCTTGAAGGCGACAGAAGTCCGGCAGCTCAACCCCGAATGTGCTGCTACCGGATGTGGATGGTCACGACACCCACACTAAGTAGGCTAATGGTGAGGCCGACACCGGCGTCGACCCTCGCTTACAGACAGTAGCGTCAGTCGGGCAAGGTAGGCGCTCCCAGCCACCAGCGCTCGCCCGCTGTGGGCTAGCAGCTTCAGGGCTGTGCGGGCTCGAGTCCCGCCGTCGGCACCACTCGAAGTGGACGCCCCTCCGCGGTCCCGGCGTGCATTCCGCCGAAGAACTCCATGCCAGGAGACTCAACCGTCACGTCGCGTCGCGACAGGTGGCTGCGGCTCATCCCGGCGGAAGCCGCGATGCCGGCAATCGACTCGCCGGCCACCCAGCGCCGCAGAAACTCGCCCTGCCGGGGCTCCAGCGCCCCCGTCACCCGCGCGCAGGCCAAGCGCAGCACCGCCTGCACGGCCCAGCCCTCCGGAAGGGCCCGCCGCGCATAGCGCCGCCGGCCCAGCGCCTGTAAGTCTCGGTATTTCGCCAGTGGCGATTGCGAGAGTTCCCAGGCCGAATCGATGCAGCGCAGCGCCGCCTGCAGCGCCCGCAGCCACGCCTCGCGGAACAGGCGGCCGCGGCGGGCGCCTGCTGGGCGTTGCCGAGCCGGCAGCGTCTGGATCATCGTCCAGCGAGGGTGCCTCGCACGCGACCGCGCCTCCATCCAGGTTTCTGCAATCGCGACGGCCCGCACCCGGCGCCTTGCGCGTGAGCACTTGCCCGGCCGAACGAAGTAAAGAACCGTGTAGCCGGCAGGGCGACGCGACGTCTCAGAAACGCAACGCGATGCGTAGAGCCGAGAAGCGCGAGCTGCGGTCGCGATGGTGCCCTCTGTCCCAAGATCGTGGGTTCGAGAACCTCTTTGGTCTTGCGATGACCGCCCGCGCACATCGGTTGTGCAGGTACGGCAAGTCCCGAATCTCGCACCGACGACTCGTCCTGTCCGCTCGGGGCCGACACGAGAAGTCTCCAGTGCCGCTGTTGATGGCTGCGATCGAACACCGCCGCCGCGCTGCGAAAGGGCCGCTAGCGCCAACTTCGTCGGGCACTTCGTGGGGTTGTTCCCCAGCCCTCGGCCCAGGGATCCTCGGACCGCGAACTGCGACGGGGTACCGAGTCGTAGTCGTCGGGATCCGGCACGTAATCGGCGGTGAGGATGGTGAGCACTCGCCCATACGATCCGAGTCCAATGGCTTCTTCTCGAAGCGCGAACGTCGTGGAGGTCCTGGGAAACCACGTGTCGGACCGGCAATTCACCGCAACCCGGTGCGCGCGCCGCACCTTCTGTGGGTTCGAAGTCAGCGACAGGGTGGCTGAACTTGGTACGGGGTCGTCGGGTCGCATCGGGATCCGTCCAACGCCGGGCACGTTGCCCAGTGCCTCGGATACCCAGGAGAAGCGCACGACGCGATCTTGACTCACGACGGCCGCAACTGGTTCGGAACTCAGCTTTGCGAATCGGATGGCCGTACTCGTGAGCGAAGTCTCAAATTCCTCGGCGATCTCCCTCACGGCGTCCAGTCCGGGCGCGTGGCGGTCAAGTGCTGCAACGAACGGGTCGCGGGGCATCAGCAGTTCGGCGGCAAAGTGATCGGCTTCCAACTCGTGCCATCGACTCGATATGAAGCCTGGCTGGGACAGGTGCCGCTGGCCGGTGGCAAAGAGCGTCCGACGATGATGCGTCATCTGATGGTGACCGAGCTCATGACCGATCGTGAATCGCCGATAACCGAGACTGGCCACCGAGGTGTTGAACAGAATTCCGAAAGCTGAGCCCACGCGCATAAGACATCCGGAGGCCGAACTGCCGAGGTTGGTGCTTCCTTCCAGCGTTATGCCCAATCCCTCAACGATGGCAACAACGTCAACTGGCACCGAGGCGCCGTCGCGCAGGTGAAGCACCGCGCGAGCGGCACGGACGGCCAGATCTGGATCAGCGCTCCGACGGGTCGCTGGATTCACGTTTCATCCGATCCACTTCGGCTAGGCGCTCGCTAAACTTCTGAAGGTCGCTCAGCGCTTCGTCGCTCATATCGGCCATGTGCCGAAACACCGCTTGGTATTGCGGCTTGGTGGTCTGCTCACTAACTTCGCGATCCATCAGGTAGTCCACGCTGACTGACAGGGCGTCGGCCAGGCGTTCCAGGTTCGTGGCGCTGGGCCGGCGCACACCATTCTCGAAGTGCGAAATGGCCGCTGGCGCCAGACCGGCACGCGCACCGAGCGTTGCCTGCGTATAGCCCATAGCCCGACGGGTCTCGCGTAGACGTAGCGCCAGACGTGCATTGCGACCGCCGACCTGGGACTCAGGGGGATTACGATTTCGTAGAGCATCACTTGACGAATCCTTCATAGAAGCGCTACGTTTCCGTGGTGCGGTCCAATTCGCACCCGTAGAGTACCAAGGAGTACCAATGAGCTTCGAGCTTCCGCAGCGTGGTTATGTCTTCTGGCCGGTCGGAAACGGCGACAGCACGACAGTCGTCATTGACTCAGATGCCCATCTACAGGTCGACTTGAACCACCTTGAACAATCCGAGGATGACGAAGACCCCACGTGGGCCGTCGTCGATGAGTTGGTCAACCTGCTGCCGACGAAGGATGGGCGCCCCTACCTCTCCGCGTTTGCCCTGACGCATCCCGATCAGGATCACTGCCGTGGCTTCCCGAAGCTTCTCGAGGAAGTGGACGTCGGCGAACTCTGGTTTACGCCGCGCATCTTTCGCGAGTACAACAAGGACCTCTGCGACGACGCGGAGGCCTTCAAGGAGGAGGCCGAGCGCCGCGTCAAGGCGACTATTGAGGCGGACGGAGACCCAGGTGCGGGAAACCGCGTGCGGATCTTCGGGTACTCGGAACTGCTGAACGAAGACGAGTTCCAGGGCTTTCCGGACGCCCGCATTACGATTCCTGGCAGCGAGCTGGCCACGGTCGACGAGGCGGACGTCTCAAGCACATTTCGCGCCTTCGTGCACTCCCCGTTCAAGGACGACGACGCGGGCGAGAGGAACGATACAAGTCTCGGCATGCAGATCACGTTGATCGACGGATCTGGGAATCTTCAAGCACTGCTACTAGGAGATCTCTCCTACCCCATCATCAAACGCATCTTTGCGGTCAGCAAGGGCGACGATCTCGCCTGGAACGTGCTCCTGGCACCGCACCACTGCTCGAAGTCCGCGATGTATTGGAAGGACGAGGATGACAGCAAAGAGCAGCTGAAGCAGCACATCGTCGACGAAATGGACGGTGCCTCGGGCGATCCGAATCGTGTCGTGGCGAGTTCGAATACCGTGCCGTCCTCGAACGAGCTGGGGGATAACCCGCCCCACGCGAAGGCCAAGACGCAGTACGAGACCATCACCGAGTCCTTCCTTTGCACGATGGACAACGACGATCCGATCGTGGCGAGCCTCGAGAATGGGGAGATCTCGTTCGCCGGAGCTCCAACGCCTTCGAAGTCAGCATCAGAGGCGGCTCGCGAAGCACGCGGGTCGAACGAGACTCCCCGAGACGCCGTCACCTATGGCCGGGGCTAAGCTGCGCAGCTTCGAACTTGCCAGCGAGCAGCTACGAGAGGTTGCGGCGGCATCTGCCGGTTCTGTTCAGATCGTTGGCGAAGCAGCCCGAGCGAGCGGCTACTGTCAGTTTGACGTAAGCGTCCATTTCGATGGTTTGGAGCGCGCCGAAGGCGGACTTCCGGTGCGGGCCCGCGAGTCGTTTCAGCTCGTTGTCCCACCTACATTTCCCTTCGATTATCCGCGTGTCGAGACATCGCACCAGCGGTTCGCGGGCTTTCCGCACGTGCAATGGATTCGCCATCCCTGCCTGTATCGAAGCCCGTCCGAGTGGAAACCCGAGCATGGGATGTATGGGTTTATCGAGCGGCTCGACGGCTGGGTACGCGACGCCGCACAGAACAACCTCGACCCCGACGATGCCCCTCTTCACCCCCCGGTGGCATACACCAGTGGCGAACGGATCGTCGTTCCCCGGGAAGACACACCCCGGGTTGGAACGTCCCCATGGACTGGATTCGCGGAACTCCGGCAGCGGGGCCACCGAACCGAGATCATCGGTTGGAAGTCATCTGCTCAGGTGCGCCCGGAGCAATTCGCTCCGGCGATTCTGCTCCATGAACCCTTACCGTTCGAGTACCCCGGGACAGTCAATGCTCTGCTGAAGGAGCTGGAATCGCACGGCATCGAATTCGGGCAGTTCATTTGGGACCTCGCGTCGCTTGCAAATTGCACGCAAGCACAGATGCCACTAATCGTGGTCGTGGGTACACCGATGCGCCGTGTGGAGGCAGGAGGTCGCGCTCTTCAGCATCTGGCTGTCTGGGAGATCCCCGGCGACGATGCAGACAAGTTGCGGGAGATGCAGGTCGTAACGAGCGTCGACGACTCGGAGGCGTGCCAAGAGGCGATCACGGAGGTCGCCAAGTGGTGCGTCGAGGCCCGGGTGCGCTGGTGCAAAGTCCGTGAAGTGCGGCCGGAGGTAACGAGAAGGCGGGACCAGGATTCACCGATGGCCTGGTTTAGTGGCAAGCGAGTCGCCATTTGGGGATGCGGTGCCATTGGAACGCAGGTAGCGGAGGCGGTAGTGCGGGCTGGTGCTACGCGAGTTGAGCTCGTCGACTACAAAGAGGTCGCGCCGGGACTCTTAGTTCGGCAGGGGTTCGAAGACTGCGATATCGGTCGCGGGAAAGCCGCGGCCCTTGCCGACCGGCTCAAGCGGATCGAGCCGGATCTCGAGGTCGAGGCGATATGCGACGAATTGATCCATCGCCTCGGTGAAGCCGACCCGCTACCGGATGTAGACCTTGTGATTGACTGCACGGCTTCGTCGGCTGTTCGGATGAAACTCGAGCAGACGCTCTGTGGAGATTTCACGCGCCCCGCAATTGCCTCGATGAGTGTCAACGATGACGCGTCGTCGGCCATTGCGACTCTTTCCAAAGCGGCCCACACCGGGGGACCACTCGACCTGAACAGGCGCCTGAAGTTAGAGGCATGCCGAAGCTCGCGACTTTCAAAGCTGCGAGAAGCGTTCTGGCCAAAGCAACCAAGGTCTGAGCGATTTGAGCCAGAGCCCGGGTGCTCGGAACCGACATTCGTTGGCTCTTTTGCGGACCTCGTCGGGCAGTCGGCTCGGATGCTGAACGCCATAGCTCGCACGCTGTCGAAGCCCGATGACGGGCTAACGGGGGCCGGATGGATTTTCGAAGAGCAGGGTCCAAGCCATGAGTTCTCCTGGGAGCCGGACTACATCGTGCAAGAGCACGGGCGGGGATACTCGGTTCGGGTTTCTTCAGCGGCTGTTCGCGACATGCAGGCGTGGGCGAGACGCTCTGGTCGCACGGCCGAGCCCGATGTGGAGACTGGCGGCCTCGTGTTCGGCGAACTGAACGAGGCAGCGGGTGTGCTCTGGGTGACGGAGGTCGAAGGGCCGCCACCGGACAGCGACGCCGCCGAGGACCATTTCACTTGTGGAACCCAAGGCATGGCCGAGGCTGCCGACGCCAAGGACCGCCGCTTCCTCGGATCGGTCACGTGCGTTGGAAGCTGGCACACCCACCCGACCGGGAGTGCGCAACCGAGTCAGGTGGATCTTGGTGCAGTTGCCGAAATTCTCGCGCCGCCAGCCTCGACGAGGGTGTCCTTCGTTCTACTGATCCTCGCCGGCTGCCCCGACACCCCAGTCCTCGGAGCACATGCGTTCCGACGAACGCTCCACAGCGGAGATCGTGTGGACCGCGAGCACGACACGGCTGCGACAACCCGAATCCAGAAGAAGCCAGCTATGCAGCGTGACATTGGTCTTGCTCTCTCTGGTGGAGGATTCCGAGCGATTGCCTTCCACCTCGGATGCCTTCGAGCGCTGGACGACCTCGGGCTTCTGAATCGACTGCAGGTCATCTCAAGCGTTTCGGGAGGTTCCGTGATTGCGGCGCTGTACACCTACGCGAACGACTCGTTTCCGGAATTCGATGCCCGCGTAGTCAGGTTGCTGCGCAGAGGACTCACCGGCGACATTTTGAGGGCGGCGTTCCGCCCGAGGTCGGTCGGGAAGCTGGCTTGGAGCTTCGCGGTTGCTGTCGTGTGGTTCGCACTCCAGACGCTCTTTCGGATCATCCCGCGTGGACGAACCCCCGACGCCCTCCGTCCCGGCAGGCCGCCGCCTCTAGGCATATTCAATGGGAGCGATGTCTTCCGCGATGCGATCCAGACCGTCTTCACGGACACGCTGGTGCGAGAAGTCGCCCAAGACTCGCTCGACATCGTCATGAGTGCCACGGAACTCCGCACGGCATCAGCGTTTCGATTTGGAAGCAGGCACAGTGGCTGCTGGCGATACGGGGATATTGATCCCGATGATGCGTACGTAGCCGACGCCGTTGCAGCGTCCGCAGCCTATCCGCTCTGGCTCCCGGCACTAGACCGGAGGTATCGCTTCACAAAGGAAGGAGAGCCTCCGGCCACCAGACGCGTCTTACTTGCCGACGGTGGCATCTTTGAAAACCTCGGCGTTGGTCCATTAGAGCCTGGACGAGATCCGCAAATCAGCACAAACGTCTTCAACCCCGCCTACATCATCGCCTGCGACGCCGGTACTGGCCTTTTCGAGGGTGACACGTACCCCGTTTCTTGGGCCCGTCGCATGCATCGATCTTTCCAGACAGCCTTCCGTAAGGCGCAAGACGCGACAAGGAATCGGCTACACCGGCTCGTAGCGTCTGGAGACATTTCGGGATTCGTGCTGGCCTACCTGGGGCAGAGAGAAGATCGCTTGCCGTGGCTCCCACCTGAACTCCCGACGCTAAGCGAAGTCCACGACTACCCGACGGACTTCTCGCCCATGGACGCAGAGGATATTGATCGCCTATCACTCCGCGGAGAACTCCTCACCAGGTTGCTCGTCGCCCACTATTTCCCAAACCTCTAGAAGAGTTCTGAGCAACCGGCGCAACTGACGGCCTCGGCGCTGGTGCTGCGCCGCGATAGTCGCCTGGAGCGGCCGCCTGGAACCATCGGTCGTTCTCGTGGCGGGTGTGGTCCGTCGCCCCGTTGGGGACTGCCCGGCCACCGTCGGAGAGCCACAGCCCGGAGTCACCCGCAACCTAACGTCCAAACTCGCGCTGTGGCTAGTCCGGGGCGTTGGCCCCGGTTGTTCGGAGCTCGCCCAGAGTTCTCGTCGGTGTGGCGCGACCGGGTTCCGTTCCTCTATCGAGACCTCCCAGCGGAATGTTCGCAGTGCGGTCCCCTTAGGCCTCCAAGCTTCGGCGCTGACTGTGGGATGCAGACCACGTCCGCAGTTGGTCGTGTGCCAACCTTCGGCCAACGATTCTCGCCGTCAATTGACCTCTGCGCGAGTTCGCCCGATAAGTCCTCCCGAAACAAAGAGGCGCGTCGAGCCCACTTCAAACCCGAACCACGGCCTCCGACGGCAGCACCGACCTGACCTACGACGACGCCTCGAGCTTGCGTGCTTTGCCTGCGCCGCCCGCGTGTTCCCAGAGTTCGACGGCGCCAACGCCGCGTGGCAAGTGCTTGTTCACAATCCGCAGCACGGTGTTGTGTCGGCGCTTCACCTCAGGGCTTCTGAGGTCTTGTCCGAAGCCAACGACCGCGCGAAGTCCGCCGCTTAGGCGACGAATGGGTGGCGTCAGACCCGTCTCGACCCGGGCGCGAATCAGCGCCTCGACTCCGTCGCGTACGGCATCAAACGCACCGTGCCAGATCCAAACGTAGTGCAGAAGCTGGAATGCCGCATAGTCCAGTTTGGCGGATGACTTCGTCGCATCCTTGAACTCAATGAGCACCAGGCGTCCACGTGAGTCGACGGCAAGCTGGTCAAGTTTGGTTGCACCCGACGAAGGCGCCACCCAGCGGTTACTTCGCGCGACGGATTTCAAGTCCCTGAGCGCCGACCGGACCTCAGGCAGTGCCGCAGCCTCCGCCTGATGGGCCAGCACCACCTCGCGGTCGATGGGAACCCAGGGCTTCCGGACTCGCGACCATTGCATCTGTATCGCGCCTTCGGACTTGGTGAACCTTGGATTGACCTCCACGCCACGCACATAGCTGATAAGAGCCGAGCCGAGGCCCGTCTCCCCGGTACGCCAGATCCTGAAGAGACCCTGCGCACACGCCTGTGAGGTGTAGGTGCAATCTGCCGTCAGCTTCACGCCTCCGCCCCGCAGCGCCCGAGCCTTGACTAATCCTGTCATCCCGCAGTAAACGTGCACCTCGTCATTGCGCCGGAAGTGCACGTCCAGCCCAACGCCTCCGGCGTTTACATGGCCCAGCGAAAGCAAGGGCGCAAGCAAGCCCTGCGGCCGCAGAAGCCGCAGGAGTTGCGGCGAGGGTGCGCGGTCATACGATGCTGGAGTTTCCATAGGGCAACCCTCAGAGCTGGTAGCGCTGGCGCATGTACGTCGCCCAGCCTGTTAGGCCCGCCGCCTCACCAACGCGAACAACCTCCGACGCCGACAGTACCGGTGCATACGATGGCCGCGGCAGAAGGCGCGTCCACTCCATCCATTGCCTCGCAATGTCGGGATTCGCATCGTGAGCGCAAAGGGCGAACCACGCGCGGTGTAGGGTGCCGTCCTGCTCGAGTCCGCGCGCGATGGCCAAGTTGCGCATGGGCTGCTGCATGTCGTAGGCGAACGGACAGGGCCTATCGAGATTGGAGTTCGGAAAGGCTTTGTGCACACTTCCGTGGCTTCCGGCAAAGATCTCCCAGTAGCGACGATCGCGTCGCTGCCGCACGGGCCGGCGCAGGTAACAGGCCGTCGGAGCGCGCATGAAGACTCGGGCGGACCGGCAGACGTCTTTCCTCCGATTCGCCGGGCTATTGCGTCCGCCACAGTGCGTGAATCCCCGCTCACTCAGCTTGACTTCGAGCAGAACGGCGACCCGGCGTCGAAGGCGCATTCGGCCCCACAGGATCACGTCGGCGGCCGTGGCGTGTTCGTCATCGCCGGGTCGATCGCCCGCGATCTCGCCGAGCAGTTCGCCGGGCGGCACCCATTCGAACTGCACCCTATCGATCTCTAGCCGAGTGTCAACGAGCTGGCTCACAATCTCTGAGAGGTATGCCCGCGGCCCTTCCCGAAATGGCAAGAACAGGTTGAGTGCGAACACTTGGGAGCTGCGTAGATGTGCAGCGTGCTCGTGAAGCCGCCCCAAGTCGGCGTCCATCGCCTTCACAGCGAGGTCGCGATAGTCAGATTAGATTCCGTCGGTCCAATGGTCCCAATAGCGCGAACGAGAACCGTCCAGCTGGGCTCGCCATGCTGTCATGTGCGCCTCTAGGCACGCGGCGAACGCCGCTCGCTTTCTGCCGGGAGATCGTCGGGACACGCTCTGGTCGGCACACCTTTGAGTGCACTCCGCTTAGCCTAGCGCCCACCTTCCGACCGCCGAACCGGCGTTCAAGCTTCAGGTACAGGTGCGAGACGCGACGACCTGAGGAATGGAAACAGAAGCGCGCCTTCTATTCCTTCGGGCTTCCCCACATCTGGTGGGATTGACTTCGGCCAATCCCGCAGGACATCCCGAGGTCATCCCTCGGTACGGAGGGGCAAGGCTCCTGCGGAACCGCCGATAGTCGATCTTTGGGACGTCCGAATCTCGCTCCATGAGCTTCGGCGGCCGCATGCGTCGGATTCGCTACTTCCCAAGCCGGCTGTCCTCGTCCGAGCCGAAGATCCCTGCGAAGGGTCGCCGCGGATCCTGCCGGTTGAGGATGGACGTGGCGATCGAGCTGGCACTGCAGAAGGGCTACGTAGTGCTCCAGCCGAATGAACAATTTACCCTTTGCGATGCTCTGAGCCTCCCTTTACGTACTAGCCCACCAAACCGAGCACTGACCATCGTCGAGAGAAGCCAAACACAAGTCTCTCCCAGCCTCTCTGCTGCGCTGCAAGACAGCCAAGTTACAAGGTGACTTAGGGGGACTATTCCTGATGTTGCATCGGAATCTCTTCAGGGACTCTGCGGATCCGCTCCCCACGTCTCTGCGGCGCAGATAGGCTCGCACGGCACTCCATAGAACAGAACTAGAAAGATACGAGCAGTGAAAAGGAACGATTGGGTGAATTGCGAGGCGACGGGGATGTAGCGGGTACGGCCGGGTCCTATCGTTAGGTGTCGAACACTACCGCCAGGCATTCATCCAGATCCACCGGCATGGTCCATTAGCTTCAGTCCTTGAGAGTCAGTCTCAGCGACTCCGGTCACTGCTCGTCAATTTGCCAAATCGCCTCAAGTGCCTGCTATCTCAAGACCGGCGTTCAGCTGCCCATAAGCCGCCCTAGGTATTGATTCTTGATTGACCTTGCTTCCGGAATGGGATCGATGCTGTGAGAGACAGCGGTTTTCACTGACAACTTGGTGGCAAGGGCCAATGAAAGACATTAAGGGGCAGGATGAATAGAATCTTTAGGAATTCGTATTGGTGGTGCCTGCTCGTAACCGACGTAGTAACTATTCCGAAGCGGCTTGTCATCCCGTTGAAGCTTGCTGACATTTTGAACTTCTCTGTCAGAGCCGTGACTGACAACCGACGGACGGAGCGCATATCAAGATTCACTCCGGCCAGCGATGACCCACTATGCCGAACATCACGATGCCGACGTTTCGTCCACAGACAATAAGACAAAAGGACGGGCAAATCATATGTACAGAATATGCGGGTGGCAATGTAAGCGACGGACCCACGACTGAATTGCAACGCGGAATAAGCACATCTACGCTTTCATCTTGGCCAACAATGAGCTAACTGAATGCCTCGAGGGAACTCTTTCTTTGCATTAGTAATCGGTTGAGCCGAAATCTGTGATGCAATAATTCAAAGCAGACATTTAGCCTAGCGCGCAGCGCCGCTAATCAGACAACTAGGAATCCCGCTTGCCATACCAATGCTCCGCTTAGCAATGCAAAGCGATTTGACACGTGCCGCGAACATTATCGTGCGATTGACAGGACGGCGTTAATGCTGTAAAACTCCGACACACTCCACACCGTCGCTACAGACTGCGCGCTCCCGCTTACATCCATGCCCACACGTCGAGTGTATTTTATGCAGATTACAACTACTGACCGTCATCCTCTTCAGCTATCATTTTTTGATACGCAACATCTTGTTGACCACATCAATGAAAGTCTCAATCCGGAATCATATCTGATCTATCGTGGTCGTCAGTGGCGATTGTCCCGACCAATTCTCTCGCGTGACGGTGAGTTTATTGCTGGTCGATTAGGCTTTCAGACTGTTGACCTTCGACATGAAATGGCTTACAACGAAGACACATTTGATTTTGAGAAGCGTGAAGCGCCACCTGCGCGCGGAACATTGATTCATTATATCGTCCATTATCCATCGGGCCGGATTGCTGTAGAGACTAACAAGGATATTTCGCAGAAGGCCGCGCGAGCGGTGTTAGAGAAGTTTTTCAATAAGCCGTACAGCCCGCGCAAGTATAGAGTTGAATTCATTCCTGATATGACCTTCGATGAGTGGGTGAGTGAAGTACGTGAAATCAAGACTCTGCAAGTACGCATAGATCGGCCTAATCCGAATTGGAGTGCACTACCAGGCATCGGTCGTAGGATCATTAGACCGTCCAATGCGCAACATCTCGATGTTGTGCTACGAGCAACGGCGACCCAACCATTGAATCTTGATAATGAGGAAATTGAGGATTTGACAGCGTATTCGATTTCACACGGCCAAGGGGTTTCGGCCGAAAGCACACGGGGACGCAGATACAATACGAAGACCAATGCCAAGAACCGCAGAATGCCAGTAGACGAAGACGACATACCAAGACGTAGGTTCATGCGGCTTCTCGATCTCTTTCAAGCTACCCTGCCTGACGAAACCGATCAGCATGAAGAAGCTGTTCAAGATGAATAGGATTCTCTTACGAGCATTGTTGTTGCGGTGGAGAGATGTACTCATTCATTGGGACTTTTGGCTTGCAGTTCTTGTTACATTTATTGTTGGATTTGCCCCTAACTACAACTCTCCAGGGTGGGATTTTTACCGACTAGTATGGATTGAAGTGACAGTGGCAGGCGCTCTCCTTGGCATGGTTCTAGCTGGTGTTTCAATACTGATTGCGCTGATGCGAGAGGACTTTATGATATTCTTGTACAAGGTGGGGCTAGAAGATGATGCGATGGACGATGGTATGTTGGAAGCAATATTACCTTTCTGGTTCATGGCCTGGCTTGTTGTAATTGTAATCATCAGCGGAATACTCGGGATTGCATTGGTATCGCCATCATGTGAGTTAATGCAGCGGATTTGGCTTTCATGTGTCACGTTCTTTCTTTCCTGGGCTGTATTCAATGTAATTCCGATAGTTGGTTTCCTCAGTCACCTTGGCAGGCTTCGTATTGACCAGCATATAGCAAAGATTGTGGAAGCGGCCGAGGCGGACGAAAAGAACAAAGGAGAAGGCGATACCTCCGATTGAGAAGGTCTCATTCGTCCACCGGCAGCCGCCAAGGCCTAGTGTCCTACGTTCGAGTTCGAATTCCGACTTTGCTCAGGCGTCTGACGCTAGACCCGTAATGGCTCACGTATGGACTCGCGAACGCGCGAAACAGCGGCTGCCAGATCTGGCACAGCGCGTTCTTGTTTCGCATGTAGGAACAGAAACCGACACGCAGCGACTCGCAGGCCCAGAGACTCCTCGAGAGCCAGCGCGTAGGTCGCACCCTGCGGCTCGTAACGCGCGAACGCTTGGTCAAGCGCCTCACCGTCGCGAAGCGCGTCAGTCTTGTAATCCACCACGACCAAGTCTCCATCAGAGGTTTGATACATCAGATCAATGAAACCTTCGACCAGGACCTCGCGCCCACGATCATCAGCAATCGGTACCGCGACGTAGACCTCCCGCCAATAGCGTCCGGACTCGACGGCATTCCGCAGACTCGAGCTATCGAGCGCGACGCGAATGAGCCGAGCAACGTAAGCGGAATACCGCGGATCCAGGCCTTCAGCGGCGCTCTGCGCCCTCGCAACCGCACTAACTTCGAAGTCGTCGGCATCTTCAATGTCGATCGTCTGAAGCGCCGAGTGCACGGCACGGCCGATGCTGGTACCCGCACGCCCACGACGCCACGGCGGGAGATCGTCAGGACGTTCATCCTTCTCGACGTTTGGGTCATCTTGGTCTGCTCTCCTCGCGAGGCTGGTGGCCGACTTAACCTCGAAGTTGGCATTTGAGCGGATCGCTGCACCTCGCTCGGTGAGCCACTGTTCGCGGTCACTGGCAGTTCCGGTTGGGCCTTGTGACTTCACGCGTCTGGCAATATCGGCAGTTGGCCGTTCTCCACTGCTTGGAGGGTGATGCTGCGTCGGTTCAGCTGCAAACCGGCGTAAAAGAAGGGTCTCTTGGGAGTCGCCAAGCTGATCAAGCTGATCGGCGATGATGTGCGCATCCGAAGTCAGACTGCCGCCCGCCTTTCGGTAAGTGCTGACGACGAGATGATCCCGCGCACGAGTTGTGGCGACGTAGTTCAGGCGCACGCGTTCGGCGCGCTGCATGCAGACTTCCTGTTCGAACAGTTGGTCGTAGCCTGGCGTCTTCAAGCCTTCTCTCAGGTGCAGTTCGGGTCCCTTGTCATCACGCCACAGTAAAGCGGGGCGTTCGTCACGAGATCTGACGTTGAGACCGGTGAGAACGACGATTGGGAACTCCAGCCCCTTAGCAGCGTGAATCGTCAGGATGCGGACCGCGTCATGATCGGACTCGGGCACCACGGACTCGACCACGTGTGAATCTTCATCCGCTTGATGCTGAGCCCAGCGTAGAAACACGTTCAGAGTGCACCCGCCGCGATCGCCGAAACTGCGGGCTTGATCGAGGAGAAATCTCAGACGCTGCCAGTGGTCGCGCGGACGACGGTCGGCGACGGCCAACTCCATGAGCCGTCGCTCGCGAATTACACGCTCCACCAGCGCACTAACCGACAGACGCCACTGTCCGGCGGCAGTGTCCCGGAACCAACGCATAGCTTCGGCGACTGGATGGTCGGCTTGAATCCCCTCCGGAGCCTCGACACGATAGTCCCAATGGCCACCGCACTCGCGCCAGCCGAGCAAGTCCACGTCGGAACATGCAAATGCCGGCGATCGAAGGGAGCCCACCAGAGCGACCTCATCCGTGGGATCGTCAATCGCATGGAGAATGCCGAGGAGCCTGCGAACATCCTCGCTATGAAAGACCAGCGAGCGACTTTCTAACCGATAGGGGATATTTTGTTCGTCGAGTTCGGGAAGCAGCTGGCTCAAACCGGCGCGGGCGGGCACGAGCACGGCGATATCGGAGTAGTTTGCTGCCCGCCAGCACTCATCACTCTGATCGAGCACCGGCCACTGGGACCCTCGCACATCAGCAATGATCTGACCAAGAGCCTGTGCTTCAGCTCGTCGAACCGCCGGAACCGAAGCATCGAGCTCATCGCCGACCACCACGACGCCGGGCGCATGCTTACGGCTTAGCGGTCCGCGGCATGCCTCTAGCTCTTCCCAGACCGCTTGGCCACCGCTCGAGTCGGCCTGCATCAGCGGTCCAAAGACTGCGTTTACGAAGTCCGTTACGCCTTGTTGTGATCGAAAATTCTGGGTGAGGTGCACGAGAGAGCCCGCATTCCGCTCACGAATTGCGGTGTACTGCCCGATGTCGGCTCGACGAAAGCGATAGATCGACTGCTTTGGATCACCGACATAAAAGAGGCGGCCTTGCTCGTCTCCAGCGATGGCGTCTGCAATCTCGGACTGGAGCGGGTCCGTGTCGTGAAACTCATCGATCAGAACGAAGCGAAAGCGCTCGCGGATTCGAGCTGCCACCTCAGGATTCGCACGCAGCAGGGTGCGGCAGTGGACAAGCAGGTCTTGAAAGCCGAGGCGCCCTCGGTGCCGGCGCTCGTCGGCGTAATCGAGCACGAATTCTCGAATTGCGCTGTAAATGGGCGCGAGAATGCACGCAACGACTTCGAGCCGTAGTCGCTCGCGGCGTGCATGAAGGGTCCCCATCGCTTGCCGAATCTCACTGAGCGTCTCGCCGGTCCAGTTGCCTCTCCGCCCCATGTTGCCAACGCGTAGCGATGTCGCCGTGGAGTGTTCAAGCAGCTTGACCAGCGTGCCATTATCGCCGGCAGCTTCACGCAGACTGGCAGCGAAGCCTTCCAAGTCCTGCAATCGCCGATAGAGGCGATCCTCGTGGTCGACACATGCTCCGCGCGCCTCGATCACGGACTGGAGGCCTGAAACGAATGAGTCAGTCTCGATGTACCCAGGTCTCATGACCGTCTCGTCAGACTGCGCTCGATCCCAATCCTCGTGCACCTTGCGCACGAGGCCCATCAGGTGATCTAAGGTCAGACCAGCGTCAAAGGCGTCGCGCATCGGCCCTGCGAGCTTGGGATCTTCAAGCATGGTGTCGAGCCTGTCATGCCACCGCTCAACCAGCTCGATACTGGATTCCGTGTCGTCAACGATCTCGAAGCCTGGGGGCAGCCCTGCCTCGAGCGGAAAGAGCGAGAGGACACGGGCGGCAAATGCGTGAATGGTTTCGATGGCAGAGCCATCCAGTTCCTCCAGCGCTGATTGGCATAGTCTCCGACGTTCGCGATCGTCCTTGACTTCAGATTCCTCTTCGAGACGTTCGAGGATTCGGTCTCGTAGTTCTGCGGCGGCCTTTTCGGTAAACGTGATCGCCGCAATACCTGAACCGCGGACACGTCCTGTTGCAATCAGGTTGACTATCCGCTCAACCAGTTGGTGCGTTTTGCCTGTTCCGGCTCCCGCTTCGACGAAAAGAGTCTCATCAAGCGCTCGCTCAATCCGGACGCGATCGTCCCAGTCACTAAGTTGGGCGACTGTGGTCACGTCGCCTCGCCCTCCACGAGAGCAACGTAGCTCTCTAGGCGCGGATCGTGACGGGTCGCGTTCCAGGTCGATTGGCGATCGCGTGAACAGGCCGCATCGTATGCGCAGTTTCTGCAGTTTTGCGGACCTCGAAAGACATCGTCGCCCGGATGAACTGGGAAATACCCCTGACCTATGCCGTCGAGAATGCGCCCGAGGACATCGTGGAAGCGTTCGGCGATACGGTCATCCCAGAGCACATCGAGGCTCTTGAATTCGCCGCGGTCGGTGATGAACCAGTACGAGGCGGCGACATTTGCATCCGAGGATTCCACTTGCTGCTGCATCGCTGCGACTGCGTAGACGGCTAGCTGGAGATACTGGCCACGAATCACGGGATCATCGGTCAGAGCCTTGTGGGTGGGCGATGGTCGACCAGTCTTGAAGTCAATCACCTCAAGGTGACGGCCGTCCGGCGACAGATCGATTCGATCGATCTTGCCACGAAGTTGAGCCGTACGACCGCTGGGCAGCAAGATCGAAACTGGGGGGATGCTTGCAAGACCAAAGGCATATTCGCTCTTGATTTGGACAACCCCGTGTTTGGCTCGGCGCGTGTTGTCGTGTGTCAGAAACCTCTGCAGGTCGTCTTGGATCAGCTGGCGTTCCCGTTGCCAAAGCAAGGCACGTCCGGTCACACCCCGCCGCTCGGCAGCGTCGCACCTGTCGGTTGCGATCGCTTCGAGGGAGCGGCGGTGTGACTCCGTCCATCTCTCGTTCGGGCTCTCGAGACCATCCACACTGCTGAAGAACGTGTGCAGGATGTCATGGATCAGTGCGCCGCGTTCCAGTGGTGAAATCGTGAGTTCGTCTTGGGCCTCGTCACGCTCAGCGACTCTCAGCACCCGACCGAGAAAGTATCGATACGGACAGACGGCCCAATCTTGAAGGGCGCTTGGTGAATGTGGTCCGTGGGCGTAGCTCGGCGTTCCGTCAACGATATGCCCGTCCCACTCGGTGAATGAGTCGCTCCGACGTGCCTTCTGAAGCACGAGCCCGCGCCGCAGCTGTGGCTCACTCATCGCCAGAAAGTGAGCCTCAGGCTCTTCTGCTCGGCGGATGCTTCCTAGGTCGTACTCCTGCCGGCCGCCAGGTGTTTGAGCGTGTGCAATCGACCACTCGAAGGAGGGTGTGGCTTGGTACCAACCTCCATTGCCCAGAGTGGCGATTTTTGATCCAAAAACGCGTTCACCGTGGAGACTCGTAGCGGATTCGAGAAGCCACCGGCTGGGGAAGCGCGCGCGCTGTCCACGGATGTCGGCACGCGGGTAGCTGACGTGGCGTTCTTCCGCCGACCAGAGCGCGGCGAGATACTCGAAGCGCCGGCGGCGTGCCCGACTGCGAGCTCCGCGGAGCCCGACCTCACTTCGTAGTGCTTCGGATAGCAGCGGGTCTTCGCGGTCCAAGCCAGGCAGGGAGCGATCAGCAGCACCAACGATGAAGACAATGTCCCAGTCGGTCCCAGCCGCGGCGGAAAGTGGACCGACAAAGACGCCGTGACCGAATCGCCCGACCCTACTGGAAGGCCTATCGAGGCCTCGCTCTACCGCAGCGCGGAATCGCGCAGTGTCCGTCTCGCCCAACTCGTCCATGTGGACGAGCGATTCGAGGAGATCGTCGATGGCGTCCCACGCCCCGACTTCTCGTTCCACGTCAGCGGAACCATCGACGTCCAAGCGCGCGGCGAAGGCGTTACGTCCTCCAAGGTAACGCTCCAACATGGCTCGGGCGCGCTCGACGTAATCGGACCAGCGCGCGGCCGGCTGAACGCTGAGTCTCTCTCTCTCTAGCTCCCGGACGAATTCCTCGAAGTCGCCAATCTCAGCGAGTTCACGCTCCATCGCGCGCACGCGCCACGGCCGCTCATCCTCGACATCCCGATTTAGCTGTCTGTATTCGTCCTCAAGCCTGGTGCGGTATTGCGCCAAGCGCTCGAGCCAACGGCTCGACTCGCGGAGAAGACTGGCCCTGCGCGCAATCTGATTCCACCTCGCTGCGGGAACGCTCTGTCGTCGAGACCCAAGGATTGGCGCTCCCGAAAGTAAAGGAGCACCGAATTCGGTCCAGGAAATCCGTGCGGGCGCAGTTGCCGAACGTTCTGCGAAATGCAGGAGCGACACCAGTGTTCGGCCGACGATCGTTTGGCCAAGTGTGATTGGCAATCGGCCATTCCACGGGATGTCGGCGGCGTCGAGCTGCTCGGCCGTGATCCGTTGGTACGGGTCACGTTGCGTATAAAGGATGGCGGCTCGGTGCAGCGGTCGTCCCTTCGCTGCCCGATCACAGAGCTGGCGGATGGCCTCACGAATCTCTTCCTCGGCATCTGGAGCCTGAAGAATGCGGCTAGCCGTAGGAGGCCCACCGACGGGCACACTTTGCTTCAGACTGGGCCAGTCGCTTAGAGCTTGTTCGTCGATTGTTGAGTCACCACTCAGCCCGACCACCACTTCCATGGGCGCCCGCTTCGAGAGAGCCCCAATAAATCGCCAGTGTTGGGCGGACAGGTCGGTGGGCAAATAGAGAACGATGCAGCCGATGTCGCGGAGACTCGTAGTGCCCTGTTCAAGCGCCATCGTCGCTGCCTCGGCGAGGTCGCGTTCGTCATAGAAGCTACGCAGACGGCTTCTAAATTCGCGGTAGGACTCAACGAGAAGTCTGTGGCGTTTAGCTTCGGCGGCAATTCGGTCAAGGCCCTTGTCGTCACAGGCGTCGAGGTCAGAGAAGGTGCCATCGACGCTTCGCAGCGCTGGTCCGTCGAGCGGGACATCACCTAGAAGGTCCTCGCGCCTGTCATTGATGGAAGAGCGAATGGCCTCGATTCGGTATGGCCTCGTGAGTGGTCGCCGGCCTTCTGCCGCGAGTGATGGCGACCCGATCAGCTCGATTAGGCGCTCCAGCACGAGCATTCGCACGTTCACAAGGCCGCCAGGTCGCATGCCCAATAGGCGACGAGTACTGAGCCCAGCCAAGGCGTTGGGAGGGACTACCGTCACAGGAACAAGGCGATCGCTGTTCTTCAGTCGGTCGATCGCGCGCTCAAGCGCGACGACTGCGTCGCGTCCCATTCCTGCAGTGGTCACTCTTCCAGGGTTCATGGTGCTTAGTGTATCGATGCAGCCAGATGCGTCCTAATGGACTTGACGAGAGCGACCGTTGTTTGCACGCTCCGCTCATCGACTGTCACTTCAGACCTATTTGCACAAGATTCCAGAGAATCATCAAGCTGCCTTCTAACCCGAAAGCCGACCCCTTCTGGATCATTACGTTTCCGATAGTTGGGAGTGCCATCGTCTTCAATCGCATTTTGGCCAGAAGATCCCAGTATCAGCAACGTCGCACCAAGCATTCCCAGAGTGTTGTCCGGGCCGCTCTAGGCAAAAGATGCACGCCAATGCGTCAGCGAATCAAGGCAATCGCTGCACCGCGGCAAGCAAAGAGGGATTCACCTGTCTAACGCTACGCACGAAGTTGATGAAAGGCGAACGAAAGTCCTCAGGTAGTGACCAAGGACTCTAAAAGTCTGAGGTAACACCTTCCCCAGTGGTATCGTCTTCGACACGTTCAGGACAATCCTGCAAAGTGACATTACAATACCGACACTCTCGTGCACTTGGCACTCTTCTTGCCGGATTCTCTGAGGCCAACCGCAGAATCAACTCCGACACGTTCGAAACGAACTCCCCGTCAACCGCCGATGCCGGTATTTCAATTTCATGGTCCTGATATACCACGCGTCCGCTAAACTCAACACCCTTATGTTGACCCAAGGATCTCGGAATCGCGTACATGTACAGCATCACTTGAACACTATGCGACGGGAGCGGCCGTCCAGTCTTTACATCAACGACGATGGCGTCATTCCCTTTCTTGACAATAAGGTCAGGCTTGCCAGCTAGTTTCGCGGATCTACCACGAAGGACAAAGCTGTTTTGATCTTCAGTGAAGATGACATATCCTTGTTTCTCCCAAGCTTTACGACTCAATGCCACCTGGGACGAGTGATCCATCTGCCATGACACCGTGTCAAATGTGCTTGGCTGCTTTTTCCAGCTCCAACCCTCGTGACAAGCCTTGAACCAGGCGGACCACTCGCAGGAGTTTTCTCCTACCAGCAATTTCGTAAGCCAAGTCACCCAGATATAGGGACCGTCCTGTCGCCATACCGCCATAGCCGACCTCCGATGATCACCAATCCATAGCATAGCAGCGTAGCGATGATTCCGCCCAATCATCTGTCATTAGCCCAAAATCCTCAAGTCCAACTGTTATCGATTGTAAGAAAACTCTGACCCGAGTCGTCTATAGCGGCGACTAAATGCCTCCCGACCACCTTCCATCACGCGGCAGACCTCATCCCTTATTACCTGCTCCTGAAGTGATCCCGCCTGTCCCACGATACACTGACCACGCTCAAACGAGAGAGCGTGAAGCATTTCCGCATCACCATTAACAACTATATTGGGATTGTGTGTAACTACGATTATTTGTCGTCTTAGCTTGTTTTCTCTAATCTGCCGAACAACTAGATCATAGATCAAGTGATTGTCAAGATCGTCTTCGGGCTGATCGAGAACCAAGGGTTCATCACCGTGAGCGAGAAGGAATGCCAACATAGCTGCGCTTCGCTGTCCGGTCGAAGCCTGGGAAATAGGAAGAAACTCTGTACCATCTCCAGTACGACTGTACTTCACAGATAATCCATCCTCTGGAAACCACTGCAGCAGACCATCGAGAAATCCTGGTCTTCGGTCAAACTGACGTGCCAAGTAGTTGTTGAAATGCCCACCGAAGTCTCCTTGCCCGTTGCATGCCTTCTCAAATCTCGTCTTCAGGATCTCAATACGATTCTCCGCAGTAGTGCACCGCAATTCGGGATCATCAGGCAGGTTGGAGACAAGATCAGCCACTACTCCCCGGGATGGAGATGCATCACCTATGACAAGGATATCTTCGGAGAATCGTTCATCAGGTACATTTAACGCATCCCGCAAGGATCGCTCTATCGCCCTCGGGTCATCACCGTATGGCCGAATATCTATTCTCACGAATTCATTCTGCGAAAGAGCATCGGAAAGAAACTCATTGCGGGCTCTGGCAATGTCACGCCGTGCCGCCGACAGATCCAAAAACCTTCGCTCACACTCCTTCACTATGCGTTCTCTATCAGTCTTGAGTGACTGCAAGTCTCTCAGCCTAACCTCGAGTCGTTGCCTCACTTTCACTAACTCATCATATTCGTTTGGATCGCTGACCCCTTCTGCCTCGAGCGATTTGACGAAGTCTCGATATGCTTCGTCCGACTTCCTCGCCGAAGCTCCCCACGTACCAGACTCTAGTTCTCGTCTCCCTGACTTGGCGATTTGTCGAATACGCCGTGACAGGCTTCGAGCATCTTCAGCAGCATCTTCAAGTGCAGACCGTAGTGAATCTAGAATCTTGACTGCCTGTCTATCCTCCTCAAGACTGTCATCGAATAGCCCATCTGGGAGACTCTCGAGGTGGAAGACCTCTGCTAATGCCTCGATTCTCTCAGCAATTGCTTCTACAGATTCAAACCGTCGATTTAGCTCGCGCCGTTGTCGCTCCTGCTGACGGAACTTTGACAGTATTTTCGAGTGTGCAGCATCCTCGAAGTGGGCAAGCTTTCGCTCCACGTCTTGAAACTCAATTGCAATTGCATCTTCTGAGCCCTCGAGACGACTGTCAATTTCCCGCATCCCCGCCCTTGACGCTCCAAATGCTGCCACCGCTTCATCTAGTCGGCCACGCACCAGTCCTACACGTGCTGATCGGTCAACCTCTTGCAACAACGCCGACGGATCGTCACCGGCCAACTCGCCGATTTGCGCCTGGCTGAGAATTCGAAGTGGAAATCGATCGTCAGAAACGGATTGAATTTCCGATCGACGCCACTCACCAGTGTCGTACTCCTCCACAGCGAATCCGGACTCGTGCTCCGACCAATTGATTCGGTGCCTTACACCGTTACGCGACAGTACCCAACTGATCGCTGTTGACGCTGTCAGACCACCATCCTGTGTCCTATCCGATGGAACCTTATTAAATCTCTCGAAAGTCTGTCGACATGTGCTGTGCTCCGGCAATCTTAGGAGATCCGTCTCACGCCTCGCCACCAGTCTTAGCGCATGAAGAACAGTCGACTTACCAGTCCCGCGACCCCCTACTATGGCATTCAGCCAAGGATTGAATCTCAGCTTTGCCGGCCGTCCACCACGTCCCATATAGCGAGCCTCAGAGATCGCGATGGAATCAATACATATACCTGGAACAACAAATGGGTCAAAGGACCCTGCCTCATCACTCCGACGAGTTGAGAATCCTTCGCCATCGAGCAATGCTAGCCTTAGCCCCTCGAGCGTGGGACGAGCCATCTTAACCCACGTGTAGTGCGAACCGGGAAACTGGATAACTGAAGGTGGACCAGGATGATGCGAATCAGACCCAAGAATCTCGGCCCATCCCAGCTTCCGCTGAGCATAGATCTCTGGCTTCTGCCAGTTGGCATCGACGATCTCCATTCCGAGAATACCGGGCGTGTCAAGAACTTGACTCACCGTGTTGGCGTCCACATACGTTTCCCTCGAGCCTTCGCACTTCGGACGAAGCAGACCCTTAGGACGATCTGCGTGTGCGAGGATTGGGATGCCATCTCTATCCAGAACTACTTCGACGACCTCAACTGCCGACTTCCGAGTTACACCGTCACTGTCCCCTTTACTACCGTCGTATTCAATAGCACCTATTAGTTCGTCAATGTCAGATCGCGTTTTATCCGTATCGAAAATTGCAAGCAAGTGAAATCCTCCGTTAACTGATATTTCTATTCCGGGAAATAGGCAGATGCGACGAAATTCCCTGTGGTTTTCTTGTTCAAGTTGACTTAGCTCATCTTTGAGTCTGTCTATCCATCCTCCCGTGTTGTGATCAGTGACCGCCACACAGTCGACTTTAGCGCGCATGAATTGGAGTAACCAATCTCTTGGTTCAAGAAGTTGCAGGGAAGCCTGGTCCGGCCCCTTGCCATAGTCGACCGATGCCGGCGTGTGCGTATGAAAATCACATTTCCACCATCTCGCACCCGGTCGATTCCAACTGACACCCGGATCTGCTATCAAAGTCCTCCCCCAAAGCGCCTATAGTGCCAGCCCGCAGTTCTGTGTTCAAGCTCTTTTGCGGAGAGCACCGAGTCTTCGTGAGCGTGGATCAAACCGCCCAGGCCCTGAGTATCTAGTGAAGCCAACACGCAGTCTTGCGTGAGACTCAGTAAGCAGTCAACGACTCTTTTTCCTTTCAGGTCGGCTGATGAGAATCACCGAGTGATCTGGCTGGGGCTTGGTGTCGTTGCTATTGCTATAACCGAGACGATCGTCGGACTCCTGCCTGTCAGCATCTACGATGATCGACAGGCTCTCCTGGCCGTTGTGGTCGTCGGCTTCGACATGCCGGTGCTCGTCGACTTCCTGAAGCCGCACAAGGAGCAGCTGTGGGGTGCTCCCGGCACCAAACGCCGATACGGTGGGTGTCAATCATCGCGGGAGCGACGCATGGACCTCAGGCACCGTCGGCGTGGGTCGCGCTGTACCCGCCCGGTCGGGCACGGGATCGAGAACGACCGGTGTTTGGACGGCAAATCTTGGCCAACCGGGTGAGCTGCGGGTTAAGCATGGGTGTCGCTCCAAACAGTTGCCGGGGCGGTGAGGCCAGTATTGGCAAGTGTGGAAGATCCCATCAGGATACTGGCCAGGGAGACAGCGATGGAATGAGTGGCGGGGATCGACGTCAGCAAAGCCAACCTGAGGTGTCACTGGCGGACGGAGCGGTACTACGGTTTGCGACTACGGCGATGGACATCAAGGCGCTGACGCAGTGGCTTTGCGTGGCAGGCGTCACGCGGGCGGTGTGCGAGCCCACGGGCGGGTACAAACGACCGGCTGTCGCTAGCTTGCACGCGGTCGGGCTGCGCATGGTGATGGCCCATGCCACGCGGGGGCGGGCGTTCGCGCGGCCTTGCGGGACCTGTTGGGCCGTCGCCGCAAACAGTTGCACGACCGGGTGAAGGAACTGAATCGCCTCGATAAGGGACTGATGGGCCCGATCGAGCAATCCTCCTGCCTGCACTTGGCGTGGCTGGAAGGGCAAATTTGCAAGACGGTGCCGGCAGCCCCCACCTCGCCCAGCAGGCCCAGCTGTACGGCAGCGTGCGCGGGGTGGGCGAATTGACGGCGGCCATCCTGTCCGCCGATCTGCCCGAGTTGGGCCGGGCATCCAGCAAGGCCCTGACCGACTTAGTCGGCTTGGCACTCTGGGCCTGCGATGGGGAGCCGTCAACGCGGTCATCGCGCCATCCGCGGCGGGCGAGGCACCATGCGCCGAGCCTTGTACCTGGCGGCCTTGGCGGCGGTGCACTATGACAGGGACCTGTGCCGCTTCTATTGACGCCTGCGCGAGCGGGGAGAGCCGGGCAAGGTCGCCCTTGAGACGGTGATGCGCAAGCTGCGGCTACAGCTCAACGCCGTCGCACGTCGAGTAACGCCCTGGACCGAGGCGCCTACGCCCGTAGCCCAATTGCCCTTGACGGGCTACACAGACACTCCGGATCCCGAGCGCATAGACTGGTGGAGCATCGAACTAGCTTCAGTCGACTGAAGTCACCTGCATAGCGCGTGCCGTTCTCGTGCCCGGCAGTCCAGTAATCCGTGTATTTCATCAGCAGACTCTGAGAGATGCGACTCCACCAGGGCTGATAGCCCGTGGCTGAGGACAGCACCTGCGAGCGCCACGGGTTACAGACCGTCGGCTAGCGCCGAAAGCGCAAGCGTCTCCGGAGACGGCAAAAGAAATCTTGGGAGGAGCTCGACTGGGGATCGGGCGGAAGCTGACGGGCCCTCGTAGCTGATGACTGCCGCGGACCTCGACCTCCTGACATTGCACGTGATCTGTCATCTGACGCCCGGCGTCGTTGCCGTATACGCGGCAAGAGCCCAGGGATACAGATCAGGCTGGGCAGTCGCGGGCTGTCAGCGCTTAGGGCTGCCAGCACTCTTGGTCGTTGCCGCGATGCCACCAGATTCGTTGGCTCAAGCTGACAGCCGTCGTTCCACAGCTGCGCTCCTGTTCGCGCATTCGCGACGCCTGTGGTCCACCGCTCGCAGGCTGATTGGCAGAGACTGCCAAGTTGGGTGTCCGCGCTGTGAAAACTAAGGATCCAACATTGGCGCTGATCGTCTAGTCACCTGCCCGCGTGCGGCGTGCGACTTCGTGCGTTGCAATGCGAGCAATCATGTGTGGATCTCAAGTGCGCAGGCTACAGTCCAGGGCGCGCGAAGCGAAGACGGTGCGAGGACGCCTCCTGACCCGAACTGGCCGCAACCCCAGCTTTGTTGATCATTGCCGTGAACGTCGAAGTGAAGGGTGCTCGGCATCGATTCATGAAGTCTCACGAGGGACTGTAGCTGCAGGTCGATGTTCGACAGAGGATTCCAGAGTCGCACTTCCACCCCGCCGGACTGACCCGAATCCGGTGGGACACAAATAGGACTCGCTCCAAGTCATCTCGGGTTCATCCGCGAGTTTGTAGCGGGCAAAGTTCCAGATCTTTCGCCGCTGGCTTAAGAGTCGGCGGAGCATCGGCACAGAGGCCAGCGGCCGTAGTCCTGCTCGGATGGTCCAGCCGCCTAAGGGCAGGTAGCGCCAAGGCGTAGTCCCAACCGGAATGCCCCCTTCCGTCCCGCTGGGCTCGTGCAAATCCTGTGAGACTGACGTTGCTGGCCATCTGAGTCTTCTCGGCGTCATCCTCGCAGTGTGAGAGCCTCGTCTTCGAGGTGCGCTACAGCCCGCCCGGAGGTCGGCAGGGCATGTGGGCATTACGTGGAGGATGTCGTGGTGTCGCGGCTGCCGAATTACGCACCGCCAACGCTCGGGCATTCCTGCACTCCAGCAGCGCCATTGGCTGGGCTCACGTCCAGCGGCCAGCAATTGGCCGGGCGGGCTGGTGGACCGTTCCGGCACCCTGCGCCGGCGCCAGCCGGCTCTCGTGCTTTGCCTGGGGCGAGCCACTGTGGGAGTTCGGCGCCGCCAGATTCCCGAGGCGCTGCGGCGGCGACGATGCCGAACACGGGTGCCGCGAAGCTGAGAATCGCCAGTGGCGCCAGACGCCGCTGGGATTGAGACCAGCCGCCAGGAACAATGCCAGCGCACACGATCGCTGCCAGCGGCCAATAGTTGCCCAATCGAGTACTCGCCGACCCGTATGATGTCCGGACAGGTGTAGCTCCCGTGCGAGAACGAGCCAGCGATGCACGACCACGCGCTCGATCATGAAGTGTTGGATGACATCGTGCACCGTGTCATCGAGGTGGCGCAGCCAGAGAAACTCATTCTCTTCGGCTCCGCGGCACGGGGCGAGATGGGCCCGAGCAGCGACATTGACCTGCTGATTGTCAAAGACGCCGACGACACGCGCGGCCTTTCTACGCAGATCCATCGCAAGCTTCGCGGCGTGCGGATCGCCGTCGACGCCATCGTCGTCGCCCCGGCGCACGTGGAGCGCTACAAGGACAGCCATGCGCCGGTGATCAAACCTGCCTTGCGGGAGGGAACGGTGGTCTACGAAGCCGCCTGAGCGTTACCCACCCGACGACCCGCGGGAGTGGCTCAATCGCGCCCGCAGAAGTCTGGCCAGGTAAGCGGATCGTCTCCCAGCCGTGTACCTCGAAGATTTCTGCTTCGATGCTCAGCAGGTTGCGGAAGATGCCATAAAGGCCCTGTTGATTGCGTGCGGCGTTGAGTTTCCCTACGTGCACGACATGAGCCTGTTACTGACGTTGCTCGAGGACGCTGGCGAGTCGGTGCCAGAGCCTTCGCCCTTCCTTCCGGAGATTCGAGTACGAACGCAGGCTTGAAGTCAACGAGTTGGGTCCGTCGACCGGTATATCAGTGCAAGTCGGTTAACCACCGTAGGAACAACCTGCTGGATGTGCCAGCAACTGACAACTGCTTTGGGACCCTGACGCTCCAGAACACAAGGCTAGGCCTTCGCGATGCCGTCACAGGGCATTCCGACTGCAACCGAAGCCCCGGTTCCAAGCCAGTGAGATTCCCGCAGCCCGAGGCCAGCAGGTAGGTAGGCCCTTAGGTCACCCCAGCTGCATCCGCGAATCCGGATCGGTATCCAGGACTCCAGCGCATTGCGCTAGGTGAAGCGGTCGACCACGTTTGAGTAGGGGTCGAGCCGCAGTCACGCCATGCACGGAACTTGCGTCGAGCCCTCCGGAATTTGCCGACAAGGTATCTATGACCGCCAAAGCGTGACATCGTCGGCCAAGAGAGATGATCACTCCCTAGCGTATATCCATTACTGCAAAAATTGGATATGCTCCGATCCTCGACGTAAGATTACGTGGGAATGGACTCTTTTGAGGGACGAGAACCCCGCCGAAGTCGCATGCGATCTGTGACAAAGCCGAAGCAGTCCCTCGTCGGCATCGAGCTGGTCCGGCACCTTGCGGCCTCTGGTGACCGCATTTTCTCCACGAGCAGGGCTCGCGAAGCAGCACCGAACGTCGGGCTCAATGACGCCTACCTCTCCGAAGCTCTCCACCACCTGCGACGAAATGGCTGGATCGTTCCGCTGCGCCGAGGACTCCACGCGCTGTCATCCGCGGTCCCCGGCGTTGCCCCAGTCCACGAGTTTGAGATTGCGGATGCTCTTGTCTCGCCGGCCGCAATCTCCCATTGGTCGGCCCTCCATCATCACGGTCTCACCAATCAAGTGCCTCGCGACGTGTTTGTCCTCACGACCACGGAAGCGTCGATTCCGCGCACCCGTACCGCGAAGGCCAAGCCTCCGAGGGCTGGCTATGTCATCGGAGACACGACGTATCGCTTTATCCAAGTGCAGCCCAGCCGCTTCTTTGGCACCGAGCAGATTTGGGTCGGCGATGCTCGCGTAGCACTCACAACTGTCGAACGCTCACTGCTGGACGGGCTTGCTAGACCCCACTACTGCGGCGACATCTTCGAGGTCATCGACGCCTTTCGAGCGTCCCTGGATCGCTTGGACATTGACCGAATTGTTCGATATGCGTCGAGGCTCGATGACGCAATCGCGAAACGCCTCGGCTGGGTGCTCGAACATCACGGCGTTCGGACGCCCGCGATCGACTGGCTCGCGGCTCGTTCGATCCGAGGCTACCGGCTACTCGATCCGACGGGCCCACGCCGGGGTCGCTGCAATCGCCGCTGGATGATCCAAGAAAACCAGTCCTCCCCACTCGGACCGTGAGGCCACTTCGACTGCGCCTCGAGGATGCGCGTCGGCGTCTCGGAGCACCATGGCAAGTCCTTGAACGCGACTACTTGCTCTCGTGGATATTGGCCGGCATAGGGGAAGTGCCAACGCTTCGAGCCACACTGGTGTTCAAAGGCGGCACAGCCCTTCGCAAGTGCTACTTCGGCGACTACCGCCTGTCAGAAGACCTGGACTTCTCGGGTCTGTCCGGAG
This sequence comes from Chloroflexota bacterium, assembly GCA_022825895.1. GTDB lineage: Bacteria > Chloroflexota > UBA11872 > UBA11872 > UBA11872 > UBA11872. The sequence goes on from JAJDVX010000024.1 coordinate 65,647, forward strand.
TGCCAACCGGCGCCACCTTGAGCCAGATGGTCAATGACGCCTGCGCGGCCGCTGCCCGACTCCTGGACCCTTACGCGCCGGTGCAGATCACTGCAGAGCCCTATATGGAACGAGAGCCACATCCACGCGGGCAAGAGGCCTTTACGATTCGAGCACGCCTTCCGTGGCAGCCCGAACGCCTGACACGAGTCATGCTGGAGATCACCGTGGACGAGCCTGTCCTGTGGCCGGTCAAGCCGCGACGAGTCATTCACGACTACGGCGAACCACTGGCTGCGGACGTTCAGGTCTACGCTCTGGAAGAAATCGTTGCCGAAAAGCTGCGGGCCATCTTGCAGCAAGTCGCCCATATCAAGAATCGTGGATGGAGCCGTTCAAGAGCTCGCGACTACTACGACCTGTGGCGTGTGCTGGAGACGTACCACGACCAGCTAGACCAGACCGGATTTCGTGACTTGCTACTAGAAAAGTGTGCAGTCCGAAACGTCGCCTTTGCCGGACCTGGGGATTTCTTCGACAGCGGCCTGCTCACGGAAGTCGAGAGGACATGGATTCAATGGCTTGGTCCTTTGGTGCCAGAACTACCGCAGTTCGCTGCCGTTGTTGACGAAGCGCGCCCGCGGGTGACGGCACTTCTGCTGAATGCCGATGACCAAAACGGACCGAGGAACGGCTGCTCGACGCCTTAAACAACAATGGCGTGGTTGCACGCAAGGGTAGCCAGTGGCAGGCGATGGCTTGTAGACGCAACCGAAGCTCCGCTTCCAGTCCACCCGGGTGCGCATACCCGGTGGACCGGAAGCCGCAGGACCGCTAGGTCATACGGGGACATCCGCGGTTGCTGATAGGTAGGCGTCGAGATCCTGTGCTGCAGCCCGCTGGGACGTCGGCAGGGCGTGGGCGTAGAGGTTCGCCGTCGTCGTCTTGGTTCGATGTCCGAGGCGCTCACTGACCACCGGGAGGGAGTGTCCGCGTGCCAGCAGCAGCGAGGCGTGGGTGTGACGGAGATCGTGCAGCCGCGTCGTCGAGGGGAGTCCCGTCCGCTCGAATGCCGCCTTGACCCATCGGTGCAGCGTGCTGACGTGCAGCGGCGAGCCCGCGGCGCTGGTGAACACCAGGCCCCGATCGGCGTAGACGCCCTCCGCTCGAAGCTGCGCCGCCTGACATCGCAAGGCCGATAGAGCAAGCGGCCCCAAGTCCACGCGGCGCTCCTGGTGAGTCTTGGTTGGTCCCAGCACCAGGCCTTGGCCGGACACCGGCGTCAGGCTGCGACGCACGATCACGAATCTGCCGTCGAAATCGACATCCGACCAACTCAGGCCCAATAGTTCGCCTCGTCGCAGCCCGCTAAGCACCGCAAGCACGAGAAGCGGATAGACCGGATACGGCTCATTGGTCTCGAAGAGACGGCGTATCGCTGGTCGGTCAAGCACGGTGACCGAGCGCATCGGGATGCGCGGCAGTTCGACACGGACCGCCGTGTTGCGCGCAACCAACTGCCAGGTGACCGCCTGGGCCAACGCCTTCTGAATGACCGCGTGAATCAGATGCACCGTCGCCGGCGCGAGACCCTGGTCCACTGCGCGATCGCACAGGCCCTGGACGTCGACCGGAGAAACAAGACGTAACTGCAGGCGTCCGAGATCGGGAATGATGCACCTGGCCACGATGCCTGCGTATCGGGTATAGGTGCCGGGCTGCCGGTGCAAGCGCACGTGTGGCAGCCAGCGGTTCTGAAGGTAGTCGGCAAGCGGTTCCCGGCCGCCGCTCGCGGCTACGCCGAGTTCAACCTCCAGATGAAGGTTGGTCGCGACACGTTCAGCGTCCCGGCGTGTGCCCCGGACAGTGCGCGATCGATAACGCTTGCGACCGCTGGAGTCGCGGCCCTCATACACGCGAACTCGCCACGCCCCTCGACGTACACGTTGAATCGAAGCCATGAGTTCATCACCTTTGAATTGGCGTCCGGGATGTCGACGTGCGCATCAACCGGATCTGGGAATTGCTGTGCCGCAAGGTCGCGACAGATGAGTCGTGGACCACCAGGTGGCTCGACGAGTTGAGACGTCGAGCCCCGCACCGGACTCCGCGGCCCGCAGTCGCTGCGCAGCATTCGTAGAGAACGAGATTCACGGCACCGGATCTGGCACCGATCGCAAAGTGGTCGTCGATCCGTTGGCAACCGACGGCAGCTGAGTCCGCGCTCGGTTCGAGCCAGCGTCGCTTCGCTTCGCAACGACTGGCGGGCACCGCGAGATTGCGTGCCCACCGTGCCGAGGCTGGCCAGCGCCGAAGTGATAGCCACCGCGAGTGGCGGCGAAGCCACACTCAGAATCACCGGCCCGCCGGACTCGGCTCCTGCACATGGCGAACACATCGGTGCCGCAACTGCGTGGGCAGACGCATGGCATGGAGTCGGTCCGGCTCGGCCGGTCACGGCATAAGGCCGTGATCCTTCAGACTCAGGGCCCGGTCCCCACCGATGATCACGTGATCCAGCACCTGGATGCCGAGCAGATCGGCCGCTTCGACCAGGACGCGCGTCAGCGCCGCGTCCTCGGCACTGGGCGTCGGGTCGCCGCTGGGATGGTTGTGGCAGACGATGAGGCGAGGGATGGCCTCCACCACCGCTGGCCGCAGCACCTCGGCGGGCCGGACCAACGCGGCCCGCACGTTGCCCTGGTAAATCACGCGCTGGCCAACGACGCGGTGCTTGGTGTCGAGCAGCAGCACTCGCACCTGTTCCTGGGCGAGACCTGCCATCTCCGGCGCCACCAGGCGCCGGACATCGTCGGGACACTGGATGGCAAGCCGCCCGTCGGTGTCTCGTCCCGGCTGCGTCTCGACGCCGTAGCGCAATGTCAACTCGTGCAACACGCGCAGGTTGGACCGCAGCGCGTCCAACAGGAGATCGTCGTGGCTTGATTTCGTTGTCTCGGGCATGTCGCCCTCCTGTGTGTGTCGTATGAATGAGCGCGAGGCGGCCGACGGTCCGAGCGCCCCGCAGCAAGCGGTGATGCCGGGCGTGGACGCGGAACCGCGGCGCCTCGTGTCCCGGCACGCCAGGGGCACGACGCCGGCCGGCACGTCCCCCACGCGAGATGCCCGGGACTCCAGCCATCGCACACACGCCAGCCGCCGGATCGTTTCGGGCGCGTTGAACGCCGGCACCCTCGAGGCAGCGTCTGTCGGCCGCGGAACCATCGGGCCTACGTCACGTCGGTCGCCGGTTCGTTCGATGGGTGCACCGGTCGTTGCGCTGCGGGGGCTGGCGCCCTGCCGGGCCCCAGCCACCCGAGTTGCGTTCAGCGCCGCCGGAACGTATTCACCACCCCGGCCAGCATCGGCGCCAGCACCGCCGGCGTCGGGCAGTCGATGAAGCGACCGGCAAACAGCTCGCGCATGGCCGCGCGGTTCTTGGCCTCCAGCGCCACGCCCAACCCCAGCACCTCGATCCGGGCGTCGGCGGCACAGGCATTCAACTGGCGGACCTTTGTGTCGTCCTCGGGCTCCCCGTCGTGGATGAGCACCAAGACCTTCAGGGCCTCCGGCCGCGGGCGCATTTGGGCCAGGAGCGCCTCGTAGGACAGGCCGATCCGCGTCCCCGTGTTCGCGTGCAGCCCCGCCAGCCGGGCGAGCGTCTGCTCCGAGGCCTCGCCGTCACGCACGATCGGCGTGGCGCCCTCGAACGCCGTCACCGCGTGCCAGATGCCCAGCTCGGCACAGGCCAGATGCAGCGTGGCCGTCGCCAACCGCGCCGCCTCCATTGCCGCCCCCTGCATCGATCCCGACCGGTCGAGCAGCACCCCCACGGCCACCGACGCGGGGTCCGGCTGCGGCTCGGCCGCCCGCACGAACGGCGTGGCGTCCTGGCTGCGGATCGCCGCCCGCACGCTGAGGCGCCCGTGCCGATCCGACCACTCCGGCGCCTGCGCAAGCTCCGGCAGCGCGAGCCGCGCCACCAGTTCACTGGCCAGCGGTTCCGCCGCCCGCAGCAGCGGCCCGGGCGGGGCCAGGGTCCAGTCAGCGGGCTCGCCCGCGCCCACCACGCCAACCGGCAGGTCATCGTCGCCGGCCTGCGGCTCGCCAGGCCCCTGCCACGCGGCGGCGCCGCCCGGCCGCGGTTCGGCGGCATCTTTCCGCGTGCCACGGCCCGGCGCGACCAGGACCAGGACGCGGTCGGGCATCACCGGCCCCAGCCCGAGGATCCGCACAATCTGGTCCGCCAGGTCGTATACCCGCCCGGTGTCCGGGGCTGCCCAGGCGCGTTCCACCAACGGGCGCACCCGCCGCCACAGGCCGCGATTGCGCGGCGACAGGCGCCCCTTCAAGGGCTCGCCCAGCCGCTGCGCCCAGCGCCAGTGCAGCGCCGCGACGATGACCCAGCGCGGATCGTCCGGGTCCTGCAGGTCGTCGCGCGGCTCGCCCAGCGGGGTGACGGCGGCGAACGAGGCCCGGCAGACCGCCGTCAGTGCCCCACGCACCGACCAGAACTGGCTGCCCATGATGCGCTCGATCCGCTCGTCCTCCAGGCAGTTGGCCACCTGCTTGACGACCGGGGCGACATCGACCCGGGGCGTCGTGTAGCGGGCATGGCCCACCTCGTGCACCAGCAGCCCCCGCGTGATCAGGTATTGCTGCCGCGGGGGGCCCGCGATGGCCACGGGGTTGACCGCAATCGCGCGTTGGCCGAAGTCGCACACGCCGACCTGGCAGATGCGCGGATCCACTGTCAGCGCCACCGAGAAGGCGTGCGGGCCGAGAAACGATTTGGCGAACGTCACGAGCTGGCGCTCGACGCTCGGCCACTGCCACCATTGCACCGTCATCCGTTGTCCTCCATGAGAAATGGGCGAGGCCCGCGCGGGGTGCCCGCACGGGCCTCATGGGTCGTTATGTCAAGCGGCGAGTCAGACGCCCGCCGGTCGGTGGTTGGCCACCATCTGCAGCAGCAGGTCGCGCGTCTCGACGTTGACGCGACCGTCCGAGTCGCGGCCGGCCACGCCCGGCAGCCACGTCAGCAGCGCCGCGTCGGCCAGGATCCGGCCCGGATCGCCCGCCCCCTGCAAGGGCTCCTTGACCAAGGCGCCCCAGGCCAGCAGCCCGCGCGGCGACATGTCCGCCGGCAGCTGCCGGGTGCGCCGCAGCGAGCGCGTTTCCTGGGCCACCCGGGCCATCCAGGTGGCCACTGTGGCCGGGATCCCCGTGTGCTGGCGCACCAGCCGGGCCTCCGCCTTCGGCTCCAGGTAATCAAACTCCAGCGTCATCGGGAAGCGGTCCGCCAGCGCCGCGTCAATGGGGTTGACCAGGTAGCCCTGCCCCTGGTTCATGGCCATGACCACCATGAACCCATCCGCCGCCTGCACCTCGCGCGAGCCATGCTCGGTCAGCACCAGCACCCGCCGCGAGATCGCGCCCAGCAGCACGTTCAAGGTCTTGCCGGGCATGCGGTTGGCTTCGTCCACGAAGAGCACCTGGCCCCGGCGCATCGCCTGCGTCAGCGGCCCGTCAGCCCACGCATACCGGGCCGACGCGCCCGCGCTCTCGAGCTCGTCGCCGCCTGCCAGACGACAGGCGAGTTCGGCCTGCAGCGCGAACGGATCCGTCGCCGCCCGTTGGTCCGGCACATAGCCGCCCAGCAGGTCCACCGGCTGCATCGCCTCGTGGCCTTCCACCGTCCGCAGTTCGCGGTGGGCATACCCGGCCGCCTCGGTCGCGCAGAGCGACTTCCCCGTCCCCCGCGGGCCCACCAGCATGGCGTGCAGGCCGCGCTCGACGGCCAGCACTAACTGCCCCAGCTGGGGCCCCTGGAACGTGGCCCCCTCGACGCGCCGCGTCAGTGCCTCCGGCAGCCGGCTCGGCACCACCAGCCCGGTGTCCCGGTACACCGCCAGCGCCTCAGGATCCGTCAGCAGCGGCGCCAGGTCGTCGGACGTTGGATCCGGCGTGGCGGTGCAGGTCGATTCGACCTCCAGCGGCCGCCGCCGCTCGCGGCCCGGCAGCGGCTCCTGGTCCCGATAGATCAGCCAATACCACAGTTCGTCCGCCGCCCGCGCCAACGGCACCGCCAGCGTATGGTCCAACTCCCGCTCGGCGGCCGCCCACGCCTCCAGCAGCGCCTGCCAGGCGTCGAGCAGATCGGTGGCCCGCTTCCGCTGCGCCACCGCCTCGAGCAGCGCCACCAGCCCCAGGTCGGCATCCAGCCGGCGCAGCCCGTCCAGGCGCGGCCAGGCGAAGCGCAGCACCCGCTCACCGCGCGTGTGCCGCCGCGGCCGCCGCCGCACCCACACCCCGGGCTGATCGCCGACCCGGGTGCGGGCCTCCAACACGTCGCCGCGCAGCGCGGCGATCACGGCCTCGGCGATCGGGATCACACAGGGCGCCTCGCCCTCGCGTCGCCGGGCCGTCCCCGGCAATGGCTGCCCGGCGGTCCACGGCACCAGCGGCGACGTGGTCTTGCCGTTCCGTAATTCCTGCTCGATCTCCCATAAACCCGCAAACCATCGGCGTGCCATCGGGCTCCTCCCGTTCCGTCTCGTCATGGCCCACCCGCACGGGCCCGGCCCTCCGGGGGCCGGCACTCCCCGTGCGGGCGCCGCGCCCCCCGGCAGGGGCGCTTCACAGTGGCGCGATCAGCGCCTCGTGGCCGGCGCCGGCGTCCCCAGCACCTGCGGCGTCAGTTCGGCGATCCAGGCGGCGGCCGTCCGGCGGTCCAGCCGACCGAGATCGCAGCCATAGCGCGCCGGTGCGGCGGCGACTACGTCCAGCCCCAGCCGCTCGCCCAGCAGCCGCAGGGCCTTGAGCTGGATGGGCAGCGGTGGCTCGCCGGCCGGGTGACCGGCCGCCGTGACGTCCGGGCCCTGCCGCGAGCCTTGTCGCCGCGACCCGCGCGGGCGCTCGATCCAGTCGGGGTCCACCGCCACCCGGTGCCAGGTGCCGCGGGCCACGTGCGCCGGCCGTACCCCACCGGTCAACTGGCGAATCGCGGCCGCGGCCTGGCGACGGTTCAGGTCGGCAATCGCCACGCCGAAGCGCGCCGGTACCGCCTGCCGCCAATCCGTGCCCAGTAGCTCCGCCAACAGGGTCAATTGCCGGTTGCGCGCGGGTCGCTCGCCGTATGGGACCTGGCGAGCGGCCACGGCCCGGGCTTGGCGGCTGTGAGCCACCACGACTGGGGCGGCATCATCAGCCGCCCGTGGCAGGGGCGGCGCCTGCCGCCTGTCACGCTGAACCAGGCGTTGCCCTGCCTCCGACAGCCAACGCCTCAAGCTTGAAACCACGGCGCTCCTCCTTCCGCCCGTCGCAGGGCGGCCAAGGCCCGCCGCAGTGCGTCGCCGGCGGGCCGCGATCCACCAGTCGGTGGAATGCCCGCCGGCGGCGTGATCCGCCGACGCTGAAACTGAAGCCCCGAAGCGACCTCCCGCCGCTCCGGCAATCACTCATGAACGACGACTCCGACCTCCCAGCGCGTCGTCGTCACATCACTTGCGACGCCGACGACCTCCCGGCGTCCCGTCGCATCGATTCCAGTCGCAGGCCCGCGTCGATTTCGTGGTGCGCGGGATCGCGACAGGGCCAGTCTGGCCGCGACCGGCAGGATCGCCTATCCAGGATTCCGTAACCGTGGAGTCCCGTGAGGCCAAGCCCGCCAAGAGCAAGCATCGGTCCACGCCGTCGTTCGCAGAGTCGTGGTTGCCTCCTCTGAGTCAAAGAGGAGGTGACAGCGCAGCGTCATTTCTGAAGGACCGGAATCGCACTTCGCTTCGTTCGAGGTCGGAATCAGTCAGACGAGTCGACAGAGCACACTGGTCCCTAAGCACGGTGATGGCCAGCGACGTTCAGTGCATCCCGCGAGCAACCCAGGTCGAGCCGCTGAAGTAGCAGGCCTGGTCGAACCGACGCGCGTAGGCACGGGGACCGCTACGAAATCCGCAGAGCGACAGGCAGGTGGCACAGGACTGGAATCGGACTCTCGGAGTCTTCGAGCGGTGCCGGCAGTACCGCCATCGGACCCAATTGCATTGAGACTGTCACGGGTCGCTCCAATCGCCGCCGGCGGGCCAGTCTCGTTTGAACTCATGCCCGTGCGCAGCAGCGGATGCGGGCAAAAGCAGAAAACGCCGGAGCATCGCCAGAACAACATCCAGATTGGGTGTCGCCGGCAGTCCCGAGCGTCTACCAAACGCTGACCATTGCGCCCGCTTGCCGGCATCGGCGCTAAACGCCGAGCTAAGGCCGACTGCCACGTCGACGGGCAGCGTCGTGCCACGACTGTCGAAGGTAGCCGCCAAGGCCGCAGCCAACGAGTCTCCGCCAAAAGCAAACGTCACGGCCAGGAACCAAAGGTCGTAGAAGTCCTTCATCCGAGTGTTGGCACTACCCAGCCGCACTAGTGCTTCAAACTTCTCGGCCACGACCGTCTCGCGCGGATACGCCAGCAGCCGAGGGGCCGGAAAGTCGAGTAGCGTCGGAAAGTCGGCTTCCACGACGCTAGGCGTCACCACATCGCCAAAGCCGACATCAACCTGAAGGCTGATCCGTGCTCCGTCGAGATCGGCTTCGAGTCGAACGCGAATCCCGCCGGCCGCCTGTCGGTCACGAATCGGCTCGGCCCGAACCGACCCAACACAGAATCGAATGCCATCGGGGGGCACCTCCATCGCGCATAGCGTCCGAAAGACGGATCGCACAACCTCCTCCGCCGGCTCCCCCTTGAACGAGCAGGTCCACATCGCGTGTGGCTCGGTGCGTCGACGCGGACCACACGTCGAACAGGACCGCCCCTTTGAGCACAAACTGGTCGCGGAAGCCCGATACTCCGAGCCGGTAAAGCAGTCGCTCGTTTGCATAGCGGGTAAGGAGGTAATCGAAATCCTCCCCGGCTTCGCGCGCGAGATTCAACAAGCGTTGCCGGACAGACGCGGGGATGTTCCGTGGATGCCGACGCCTCACAGGATCGCTTCCATGTAGGGCTGCATCACCCGCGCCACGCGACAGATGCGCGCATAGGCAGCGAGCTCATCCGCCGTGCTGAGCCGCTGATCCACGCAGTCTCGAAGCGCTTCGATGGCGACATCCACTCCTACCTTATTCCGGAACTTGAAGCAGTCCGCCACTGTCTTCGCCGGTCCGTACACGCGCACCGGCACCCCGTCGATCAGCTCCGTTTGAATCCCCTCGTCACGCGCCGCCCCCGAGAAGCGCACGATTCGGAGTCTCACGCCGGCTGGCCGCGGCGCTCGGTCCTTCGGACCAATCGCCAGCCACACTTCAAACGGCGCCTGCGTCGTTAGGCCGTGGACGCGCAGCGCGGAGAGCAGGCAGATCACTCCCCGTGGCGTGCGCTTCGCAACCTCGGCCAGGAACCGGTGCTCGCTTGCCGTGACACCGGCCGGGGCGTAGAGACCCCGACCCACTTTTTCCAGCAGTCCCTCGCGGGCGAGCTGACCCAAATACCGGCCGGATATCCCCTGCGCCTCAAGCTCGCGCGGGCGGGCCAGTCCCGCTCTCTGGACGACGTCGAGAACCACCGTTCGGCATTCAGACTTCATACGCAGATCTTTTCGGATATGTCGGAAGATGTCAACAAGTACCGACATTTAACAGTAATCCTGTCGCGGCATCGAGGCGCTCGACCTAACGGGAGCCCAAGGAATCGGCTTATGCCGTCAACGGACCGCGAGCGGATCGCGTTGGAGACACAGCCGGCCACCATCGGCGTTGCAACCTGCCGCCGCGACGTTTCATGTCATCGAAGGCTGAGGCGACGCCGGACCCTTCGGGGCTGGTAGAGCTAATCCCTCTTCTGAAAAACCCGAGCGGGTGGAGCAGCAGCCTCCGAGAGCTCCACGATCGTCGCCTGGAAACGCGCCAGCATTTCGGCGGGGACTCCCAACTCGTTCCGACTGAGCATGGATTCAACGGCGGCAATGGTGAGCACACGTTGCCCCGCCTGCCACATGCAGGGCCTGATGCAAACAGGGTTGCCACCCGTGCTTCCGTGAGCTTCGTACCAGAGTGCATCGCGAGTCGTGGCTGGCACGTGAGCCGAGAGCTCCTTCAAAATGCCGACGCCGATGATCTCGGCCGGGCTAGCCAGACCAAGTTCCTCGTAGATCTCGTGAGCCCTCAGGAACTTGCGAGCTGCGAGCCCCGGATGCGCTGACGACGAAGGCGCATCACCAACCTCCCAGATCGCCTTGTCTTCTTCCCTTACACAGTCCGTGCAGTGCGATCCAGCCGCGAGACATCGCTGCCCGAATTCAGTGTCGATGTACTTCTGATCGAACGGGTCGTCGACTCGCAGCATGATTCTTCCGCAGCTTGAGGGATGCTGAACGAGCGCAGCGTCAGCTTGGAAGAACTGTGAGCGGCAGGCAAGCTATGCCTCGGCCTTCTGAGAGATCAGGTGGCTGTGGCGATTCCCGCATCCGACGTGCAGTTCTGGACTGCGCGTTGCCCCGGGAATCTCAAGTGGACCCGTAGCTCGCCGCGCCCAACTGGTCCTGTTGAAAGCTGGCTGTCGACAATCGCGCCGGATCGGCGGATTCCGGAGACTTACTTCCGGTCGAGGCGGGAATCGAGACTCGGAGCCACGACCACCAGCTTCGCCCGCTGGTGGTCACACCGACCGCTCGACGACCGACACCCGCGGCTATCCCACGCCAACGGCGACGGCGATGGCGGCATAGCCCACCACACCAAGCGCGAGATACGGCGCGAAAGGCAAGGTCCCGTCACGGTCCTCATCCCGGCGCACAGCCCGGACGGCGACCACCGGCGTCGCGACCGCGACTGCTACACCGATCGCCACAAGGACGCCCGGCGGCCCGAGCCCCGAGCCGACGACCGCGGCCAGCTTAATGTCGCCGCCGCCGACGGCGGCGGGACCAGCCAGCCGGGGCAGCGCGACAAACATCATGCCCAGCGCGCCACCGGCCAGGGCATCGGTCCAGCGGCCGCCGCCGACCGCCAGCACCCCGATGGCGAGCAGGCCAGCGACGACAATCGCGTTCGGGATCCGACGCTCACGAATATCGGGGACCGCCGCCGCCACCGTAGCGACCAGCGTCACCACCACCCCCACCCAGCCGGGATCAGCCAAAGAGCCCCTCGGCAATGCTCACGAGCATGGGAATGAAGATCAGCAACATGAACGCCGGCAGGAAACAGACCGCGATGACGAGTTGCGCCTTGGCCTCCTGCGACGCCACCTCAGCGTCGATGGCGTGCTGGCGTTGCGCCCGCAGCCCGACCTCGTGCTGGTCCAGGACGGCGTCAAGCTCGGCACCCAGGCGGCGTGCTTGCTTCAGCGCCAGGACAAAGGCCTCGAATTCCGGCGAGCCCAACCGGTCGGCTGCCTCCTGAAGTGCTGTCGTCAGCGGTACACCCAGGCCGTAGGACGCCATCGTGCGCCGGATCTCGCGGACGAGCGCGGTGGAAGCCACGTCCGACGCTGCATCCTCCACGAGCACGTGGAGGGCACGCTCCACGCCCATGCCGGTGCCGATCAGTCCCCGCAACTCCGCGATCACGTCTGGCACTTCAGCCAGAATCTGGCGGCGCCGCGCCGACTTGCGGGCGTCAATCACAAGAGTCGGCAGCACGAACCCCACGAGTCCGGCAATGGGCGCTCCCACCATCATGGCCGGAACCCACGGAATCAGGAGGGCTAGCGCCCCGGCGACCGATGCACCAAGCACCAGCTTGATTCCAACGACCGTCCCGGGCGTGACCCACGTAGCCTCAAAACCGGCATCCCGCAGATCCTGGGCACGGACGAGGAGGTGCGAATGACCGATCCGACGCCCGATCGCCTCGAGCAACATCGCTACCACACCAAGAGATCCGGCGGGTGCCCGAGCCGTGGTATCCGAGCCGGACTTCGTCAGACGGACCACACGCCGCTGGCGAGCCCCACCAAAGAGATCCGCAACCAGGGTGACCATCGCCACCGCGAGGATCGTCACTGCGCTCGCAGCCGAGATGGCAGCGATCGTCGGCAGGCTCATCATGGCCGTCCCCGGGTAAACCGGCGCCAGAGCAGCAGCCCTGCGAGCTCACACGCCACGGCGCCAGGCAGCAGCACGTATTGCCCCAACGGCTGAGCCATGACGGTGAAGGACGCCGGGTTCGTCCAGCGCAGATACAGATGAATGATCGGAATAGCCAGCGCCACGACAATGATCTGAATCCGCAGTCCGCGAGTCTTGGCCCGCAGATCGTCCGTCGCGCGCAGGTTGGCAGCGATCGTGCCTTCGAGCCCTTCAAGGGCCGTCACCGCACGCCGACCAGCGACGCCGTGTTCGATGGCGCGCGCCAGCACGCGATAGGCCAGACGAAGGTTGCGGCCCGGCGTTCGCGCCGCAACGACGGCGAGCGACCCGTGCAGGGGGCGATCAAGCCGAAAGCGATTGGTGATCCAATCAAGATCATCCAAAACCTGCGACGTGGTCACGCCCTCGGCCGCCGACCGCAGCGCCTCGACATACGTGGCGCCGGTGCGCAGATGCGCGCTCAGGAGGCGCAGCAGGACCAGCGCCTCGCGATCGGCACGGGCCCGGGCGCTCGCAAGCGTTGCGCGTAGGACGAGACCCGGCACCATCGTCCCGGCCGTCGCGCCCAGCAACGCCGCCGGCAGCGCCACGAGCCCGCCAATGAGTCCACCGAGCGCCGCGGCCAGGACGTTCAGCAGCACGAACGTCTGAGGCGCCATCCGGATCCCCGCTTCCTGCAGTTGGCCGCCAAGTCCAGCAAAACGCCGCTGAGCCGACGCCGGGTGCGCCGTCGCGGTCTGCCTCGACGCAGGGGCGAATGCCAGCGCAAGGGCCACAAGTCCGACCGCAACGGATCCGGCAGCGATGAGGGCAGAGTTCATTCAACAACACCTTGGAGTTGCAGCTTGGCCTGGACAGTGGATCCTGGCTTATAGGCATCCATGGCCCGAAAGCTCACGCCGACATCGCCGGAGGTGCGTTCGGCGGTGAAGATCGGGCGCAGGTCGTAGGTCCCGTCAGCCAAGACTCCGGCAAGCTCCGAGACTTCGAACACGACGCGCCGGCCATCGGCTAAACGCCCAACATGCAGGACGAGGTCAAATGCACGGGCAATGGGCTCACGCAGTTCGGGAATGGTCACATCGCGATACTCGCGACGGACCAGCGTCTCCAAGCGGACCAGCGCATCGGCTGCGCCGTTGGCATGGATGGTCGTTCCCGATCCCGCGTGCCCCGTGTTGAGCGCCTCCAGGCACACGTACGCCTCACGCGGACTGCGGATCTCGCCGACTACCAGTCGATCGGGCCTCATGCGAAGCGCGTTGGCGAGGAGGTCGGCCACGGAGACCGTGCGGTCCTGGTAATCGACCGCCCGGTGGCCGTGCACACACTGCAGGCGGACGGTGTGTCCCCGCTCCGGCACGGCTAACTCCGTCGTGTCTTCAATGATGATCACGCGCTCGCTCGACGGAATCAGCGCCAGCAGGCTGGCGAGCAGCGTCGTCTTGCCGGCACCCGTGGCACCGGCAATCAGCAGGTTCAGCCGGGCGCGCACGGCCGTGGCCAGGAACGCCGCCATAGCCTCGCTCAGCCCGCCCGCAGCTACCCAGTCGGCCGGTGCGGCCTCCGCCTCGACGGGCCCCTGGGACTCAGCATGCTCACGGCGCAAAGCCAGGCGCACGCGCCGGTGCTTGCGAATGGAGAGGCAGGGGCCGCCGACGGGTGAGATCACGAGATTGGCCCGGCTGCCGTCGGCCATGCGCGCGTCCACGCAAGGACTCTCCAGCGACAGGTGGCGCCCTACCAGCGCCGCGATCTTCTCCATGAGCGCCGCCAGGTGCTGGATATCGCGAAACCGGACCCGCGACGCCTCGAGCCGGCCCCGGCGCTCGACCCAGATGTCGGTCGGTCCGTTGACCAGGACGTCGGTTACCTCGGGATCGGCCATCAACGTCGCGAGCGGACCGAGCCCGGCCAACTCGTCGCAGAGCCTCCGAACCATACCGGGATCAGGTATGGCGCGCGGGAAGATCTCGGAAAGCTCGGCATGGATGACCGCCTCGATGCGCGCGGTCCGATCGGGCACCGGACTGAACGGATCCAGCACCTGCGGGTCCAGCGATGTCACGAGCCGCTCACGCACCTGTGCCAGCAGCGACGAATCGCCGAGCAGGTCGGCCGGCGGCTCGACCGCACGGGGCTCGCCCAGCGCACGTGCGCTCGCGCCCCTCATGGGCTGTACCGTGCGGTCTGGCGCCCGATGGTCAGTCCGCTGCTCTGTGGCTCGTCAAGTCGCTGCGTGAGCACAAAGATGCCCGTGGGAATGCGCGCCACATACCGTGGAACGTCAATTGCCGGGACGGCCAGCACGGCGGCCCCGATGCGAACGGCGGCCCGGCGGTTGAGTCCCTCGCCGTCGGCTGCGGCCTGGAGCGGCTCGCCGCGGTCGCTGCGCAATTCGACCAGCAGAACACCGCGGCCGAGGATCTCCACCTGGTGGGGCGTCGACGCCGACGCCGCATCGCCGGCAGCCGGGTCGGGACTGGCAACCAGGACATCGACGATTTGGGACGACGGCAGCACGCCACCTAGGGCGCGAACGGCGTCTACTGGGATCGCGACAAGGGCGTGGCCGGGCGGAATCGGCGCCGCATGCGCCAGCAGGGCCGCGCGGCGCGACTCGGCCAATTGCCCGTCCACGATGTACTGCCCCTTGGGGATCGGTCCCGTGGCATAGGCCCCGGCGGCCGCCTCGACCGAGGTAAGTGCGCCGGAGGGCCGCGCCGCGGGGTTGACGTTCTGGAGTTCCAGCGCGTCCGGCGTGAGTGGGTCGCCCGACGCGAGTGGCCGCGCCGCGACCACAACGGGTGCAATCTGCATGCTCTGATACACGAGGACGCCGGCGACAATCCCAAGAACCAGACCGACCGCCAGAAACCAATGCCGTCTCATCATTCGTTCTCCCACGTGGTCGCGCCCTGAAATCGCACCGTGACCGCAATCGATTCGTTCAGATCGAAGTTCTGGACGACGCCGTCGCTGTAGGTCACGCGGATTCGAGCACGTAGGTGAATCTTGTACGGGTCCAGCCGGCCATCGACGACGGGCGTCACGTCGTTCCACTGGAGTCGCAGGCGCTCGTTGGGCCCGCCCGTGTCGCCGGGGCGGGTACCGCGGGGTCGATCATTCACCCCGCGGACAAAGGTCCATTGCTCCAACGTGACGCTCGCGGACGAGTCGGTGGCCGGAGGTTGGACAGCGAGTCGTACCCAGAGGTCAATCGGCGCGCCCCGCAGCACCTCGATAGCCCGAAAGCCCTCGGCGTCAGCATCGATGGCCGATCCCGCAAGCACCGGCGCCACGCGAATTGTGCCCGTGGGCGGATCATGGGCCGGCGTCGGCGTTTCCGCCGGGGGCGGCCGCCGGACCGGCGGCCGCGGCGTTGGCGTAGGAGTCGGGGTGGACGGGGAACCCGGCCGACTGGTGGGCGTCGACCCGGGTCCCGGATCGATCGTCGGGGTGGGACCTACCTGCGGGCCATCGGATCTGTACCCGGAGGATCCATGATCGGGATCGGCGATCACGGGAGCTTCGACCACGGAATCTTTGTGGGGCGTCGGTGTTGCCGTCAGCTCAGTCTCGGTCGCCTGCGTTGGCGTCGAGGTAGGTACGGCCCCCGTCGTGAAACGCACACGATCGTCCTGGAAAAAGACGATGCTCGTTGACACAAAGCACCCGTTGCGCTTTCGATAGTTTCGGTAAAACGTGCCCGCAAGCAGCTGGCCGTTCACATCGCGCTTGCGGCCGTTGAACGCGGCCCCGTCATACGGACTGCTCACGCCTTTGCTGTAGCTGCCCAGATCCACCGCGTAGAGATCGTTCGGCCGGTTGTCGGTCACGGTCCCGTAGCGAATACCAGTTTCAGCTTCCTCGACCGTTGTGCCGGCGTAGTAGTTGATCACCTTGTAGATGCCGTCCGGTATCCGGCAGGTCGGACGGGGCGTCGGTGTCGGATGGGGAATCGCAACCCAGCGCCGACGTGACTCGTAGTGCCCCGGCGACACGACGACTCGCCGCGACTCGTGGAAGCCCTCGATCCAGCGCCGCTCCGTCGTCCACCGGTCGGGCACCCAGACCGTGGTCACTTCCTCGCGGTGCTCCGTGATCCAGGAGCCGTCGTCTTGCCACTGTGAAGTATCGACCCAGACCCTTTGAAGCTCCCAGCGCGAGGTGTCGACCCATACGAAGTCGAAATAGAAAGTGTCGTCGTCCCACACCTCCTTCCAGAACCCGCTCGTCACCCACTGCACGCGCTCCTCCCAGTGGCCCGACTTCACCCACACCATGTGCGACTGCCAGACGCGCTCTTCGACGGTGCGCGTTTGGGTATTCCAGCGCCCCGGCACCCGCACACGGTGTTGCTCCCAGCGTCCGGGAGTCCAGACGCTGCGAGTCTCGACCACGGGCTCCACCCAGACCCTCTCGGTCTCCCAGGTGCCGTGGTCGGCGCGTGCCTGTGCGACAGCGCACATGGTCAGCACGAAGCCGACGGTGGCCGCCAGCCACCATTCCATGCGCCACATGGGCTACGGCGTCACCTGAAGTACGCCAACCCCGACCCAGAGCTGATCCGAGGCTCGTGCGTCAAACGCGAGGCCTACCGATACCCTGGCGATCGACGGGTCGGTGAGCACCGCTGCCGCTTCCTCACCGATCAGGGCCCGCAACTCACTCATTTCCACCGCATCCCAGGCGGCCGGCGTATCGACCGACCAGACGCGCACGTCCCATCCACCCGCCGAAGCGGCCTGGAACTGCCGGCCATCCACCCGCACTTGGTCGATACCACCCTGTCGAAAGGCGTGGGCAACCAAAGCGCGCAAGGCGCCACGTCGCGCCTCATCGACGGCAACGGCCGCGATGCCCTGGCGCGCGCGGTTCCAGGCCACCCACTCAAGGAGGCGCTGCTCCAGCACCACGAGGTGGTCCGGATCAGGCTGGCCGGCTGCGTCCTGCGGGTGCGCGAGGCCGGGCCGTCCAACAACAACGGTCGCCGATGCGTCAAACGGAGGAAGGACGGCATGCACGCGCGCTTGGCCCGGCGCCAGGCCCGTTACGAGGCCCTCCGGACTGACGGTCAGGACAGCAGGGTCACTTGAAAACCAGCGGACCGGGGCGTCCCCACGCGTTGTCCCGTCGGCCAGGGCGGCCCGAACGTGCACTTGCCTTGCTTCGCCCACGCCGAGGCGCAGCGGCTCGTCGACACCTTCGGCGACGGTCAGACTCGTGACGGAAACCCCGGTGGGAACGGGTCGAACGGGGCTGCCTTCGTCGGCTACGGCCGCGGCCACGGTCGTAGGGGTCGGGTCCCCGCCGGCGGTCGCGATCAGCAGGCCAATCGCCCCGCCAAGGCTGACGGCCGCGGCCGCAAGTATGACGGTCAGGACGATGGGGAGCCGGACGTGGCGCCCCGTGATCGATCGATAAAGTGGACTACGCATGGCATCAGTTCCTTGTCGTCGCGCTGGCCGTGATCGGCAGCGCGCGGATGGCGGGGAGACCCGCGAGCCGGAGAAGCCCGGTGCGCACCGGGACGTCGGCCCGGATGGATACGGTGGGAGCGGTCACGGATCGATTGCGGATGGCATCAACGTGGCCTGGCGCCGTGACCGCGATCTGGGCCGACTTGGCCACGTCGTCGGCCGACGAACCCGCGATGAGGCCACGAAGCGATCGCAGGTTGAGGCGCACGTACTCCCTCGCGACGGCGGTTGCCTGGCTGCCGAGCCGAACCTCGCCGGTGGCCGCCAGGTGGTGCGCATCGATCTGACCGGCAGCCACGACGGCGGCCTGCTCCAGCGCATCGCCAAAGCGGAGGCGCTGGCCGCGGATGGCGTTGATGTCGATCACGAGCGCCCCAAGCAGCAGGCAGAGGCCGAGCAGCAACACCGTCAGTCCCGACACCGCGCCGGTCTCGTCGGCACGGGCGCTTCGCAGCCGCGCCGTCACCGATTCACCTCGCCGCGGGTGGTGAATCGCGAGCGCAGTGGAACGTCCAATTCCAGCAGGAAAGGAATCCGGACGCGTTGCGTGCTGTGCAGTTCGACCGTTAGCGGTTCGCGCCAGTCAACCGCTGTGGGTTGGATCGTGAGCGACACGGATTGTGGATCGAGCCCGGCCGTGACCAGATCGGCAGCCACCCGCCTGCGGAGGGCGGCGCTGTCACCGCCCTCCTGCGCGGCCTGCCGAGCCGCCGCGGCGGCCACGTGGTTCTGGGCCTGCCAGGCGTCCAGGGTCTGGGCGAAGACGATGACGGCCACAAGGACCGGGACGACGACCAGCATCGCCAGAACTGCCTCCGCGCCGACCGCGCCGTGCTCGCCCGTGAGCCACGGCGGCCAGCAACAGAGTCGTCGCTGGGGCTCGCACGAAGGTTGCATAGCCTAGAGCGCGGCCAAGTCGGACAGGACGCCTTTGAGATATTCGGCCAGGCCGTTATTCCAGGCCACGATCGCCGCCCCGAAGACGGCGACGCCGATCCCGGCGATCACGATGTATTCGGTAGCGTTGCCGCACTCGTCGGTCACGACCATTCGCAGGCCGGCCCGCAGGCGGTCCTTTAAGGACTCAATCATTACGGTTCCTCGCAGTCGTACGATGTACAGAGGTCGGCGAAGATTGGCGCCGCAGGTTGTGCGGTCGGTCTTCGCAGGTCGGAGTTCGCGCCGGCGGGATCTAGGTGTGGTTGCCGATTCCCGCCGGCGCGTCACGGGTTCACTGCAGAGCGCGCTCCTTTCCTGTGCGTCTGGGCGCCGGTGTCTCGCCCAGAACCGTCAGTTGCTGGCCGCTTTCGTCCGCCACCGGGGTCCAGACGGGACCGAGCGGGTCCGCATGAAAGGCCGCGTCCCAGGCCACGGCGATCTGCAGCACGTCGTTCGCGCCGTAAGTGCCACGATCGGCTACCTCGTGCAGACCAACCCTGACGGCCTGGCAAAGGCTCGCGACGCGCGTCCGCCGGCTTGCCGTGATGCGCAGTGCGGGAAACACCGGAAACTCGGAACGCCACGCCCCGGAGCGCCAGAAGTGCGCGTAACTGTGCACCTTCCGTGAAATTCGCCGAAGTTCTTCTGTTCCGCGGTCAATTTCGAAGAAAAGCCAGTGATCGCCCCTCGGGTTGCGCACCTGGGCCAGTCCGTCGGGATGGATCACATGCGAGCGGCCGGTCGTCCGGTACCGCATTCGCAGGTGCGGATCCGAATTCCAGCGCACCAGCGAGTGGCCGGCGGTGGATCCCAGGGCGCGCCAGAGGGCGATGAAGCACTGATTGACCGCCAGTTGGTGTCGAGCACGCTGGGGCGAGAAGGCGTCGGGGTCCCGAACGTAGGGGATCTGAGCCCGCGGCGCGTCGTCGATGTGTGCCAGCGTGTCGGCGCCTCTGGCTGACAGGCCGTACACGTAGGCTTGGCTCCCGCCGCCCAGCCCACCGGCCACTGCCCGTGCCCGGACGACCAGACCCTGCCTGAACAGCGTCGTCAGACACCGCTGGCAGGCCCGGCGGCTCACCGGGGCGAAGACCACCTCGTGCACCTGCGCGACATCCATGAACCGATGGGCGCGCAGCAGGCGCAAGACTTGGATCTGCCGCGGGGCCCAGATCATCGAACGGACGAAGGCCCGGCCGGAATAGTTACGCGAGGCGTCGGCCGAGGTTTTGTCGGAACATTCACGCGCGTTCGCACGCACACTAGGTTCGGGATGCCGCGAAATGTCGCCGCGGCGACACGACGCCGGGGCATGGCGACGCGCACGAGTCGGCGATGCGGGGGGCGACGGTCGCGTCGGCGCGTCGCGTCGGCGCGTCGGATGATCACGCTTGCTTCCTCGGTGCGGGTGGCTGTGCCGCACTCGGCTGCGCGGCGAGGTCGACCCGACCCTCGGCCGCGTGCAGCGAATCGTCGGCGGGACCTCGTCCCGACCAATCGCTCTCGGACGCGTCGCCCGACGAAGCCTCGCGCGGACCATCGGAGCCCGAGAGCACGCCGTAGCGCGCGGCGACCAAGGCGTCCAGGGCCAGCCGAGGCTGCCCAAGTGCTCGTCGCGCGCGCCCCTGAATGCGGGCGGCCATGGCGGGATCACCAGGCGGGATGGCCCGGACCGTCGCCTCGAATGGCTGGGCCGGGCGGTTGTCGACCAGCGTCTTGATTGCCATATGGTAGGCGGGAAGGTCGTCCAGCTGGGCGGGGGTGAACGTCGGCGCCATCTCCATCGCAAAGTGCCGCGCCTGCTCCCGAAGACCGCCAAACACCACGTGGGTCCGGGTGTTAAGCAGGACGCTGCTGAGAATGCCCTGCAATCGGCGATGGCCGGGGTTCTGGGTGGCCACAGCCAGGCCCACGCCGTAGCTGCGCGAGCGTTCGAAGAAAGCGGCCATGTCGCGCCCGGTATCCAGGAATTCCTGAAACTCGTCGATGACGGCGAAGTACGGCGGCCGCACATCTGCGGGCCGACGGAGAACCGCCTGCCAGAACTGGGTCACCAGGATGCTGCCCAGAAGCCGAGACCCGGCCGCGCCCAGCGCCGTATCGGCCTGATCGAGATTCGCCAGTACGATTTCCCCGCGCTCCAGCACGCCGTCCCAGCGCAGAGCCGAACGTGGCTGCACGAGGATGTTGCGCACGCGCGGGTCCTGCACCAGCATCGCCATGCGCCGCAGGGCCCCGCCGAAGGTCATCTCAAACTGCCGCACCGAAATACGGTCCACCTGATTGCGCCAGTACGACTGCACGAACGGATCCTTGACGTTGGGCATGAGGCTTTGGCGCCAGTCGCGGTCGATGAACAGTCGTTCGAGATCGAGCATGGTCGGTTTGATCTGCGGGTTGGCGGCCAGCGTGCGGAATCCATACGCAAAGGCCTGCGACATTGAGGTCCCCCAGAGGAAGTCCTCGCCGCGGACTAATTCGCGCAGCAGCGAATACACCGCCATGGCCACCCGGTCGCCTTCGTCCGCGTCCCGCACGTCCAGGGGATTGAGACCCACCGGTCGGTCCGTGTCCGCGAAGTCGAGGGTCAGCACGTCACGCTCGCGCTCTGGCGGAATCGAGGCCAGCAGGGCGCGCGCGAGATCACCCTTGGGATCCAAGAGCAAGACACCGTGGCCGAGCCGTACGGCCGACAGAGCCAGCCAGAAGAGAAACGTGCTCTTGCCGACGCCCGTCGGGCCCACGACAAACAGATGCTTCAACGCGTCGACGGGCTTCAGTCCGTAGGTCCGCCGCTCACGGCGCTCATCCATCGGGCGCCTGCCCCAAGAAGAGCGCCTCGTCGCGTGTGATACGCCCGCGACGGGCGTTGCGGCGGGTCCAGATACACCGCTCGGCAAGCCCTGTGAGGTCGCTGAGCGAGCGCCCGGTCAGCGCTGCCGCCTCCGCCGCGCTCGCGACGAAGCCAGCGCCCCGCCATGGGCGGCACGCCCGAATCGTCTGGATGTACGAACCACGGCGCATGGGCCGTCGCAGTTTCAGCCGGTTGAACGGCCCAGCCCCCTGCGTGAAGACCGCAGCCGACTGCCGCAGCCGCTGCCGAGCCCGCCGTCGATTCCGCGCCCGGACCAGCAGGTGGATCTCGAGAACCAGAAGCTGGCCTCGGACCTTGGCCTCCGCGGCGCTGGCCTCGGCCAGACGTTCCCGGGAGACGTGGGGCGCCCTCGATCGGTAGGACTGGCCGGCGAGGGCAAACGCGAGCATTTCCCGCAGTCCCGCGACGAGGCTCCGCAACAGGCCGCTCCCACCAGTATCACGCCCGGTGCGCAGGGCCTCAACGATCGCCCAGCCGGTGCGGCGCACCTTCGGGCCGATCGGCTTGGCAATGCTGCGGATGAGCACCTGTTCATCGCGCGCCAGCCCGGCAAAGACCGAATCGAGGTCCGGCGGGGGCCCCGTGACCGGATCGTCCCACAGCGGCAGCGCCCATGATCGGGCCGGACGCAGGTATCCGCCGGTTGTGAATGAGTCGCGACCAGGCGTCACGCCGTCGCCCCGGGCCGGGATTCGCGAACGACCCCGGATGATTCACGCCGTCCGGTCAGCGTGGCCGCGGCGCGCGGCCACCAGCCCCGGGTTCGGCGGCAGCGCTCGGCGGCATCGAGCTTTTGCGCGTAGCCACGCGCCACCGCCTGCGTTCGCTGGAGCAGTCGCTGCAACCGTGTCTGCTGACGGTGAGCAGCTGCGAGTTCGGTACGGAGCCGGTCAACTTCGCGACAGAGGTCTGCAACCTGGCCGCGGGCCGCTGCGAGATCGCGCTGGGCGTCGGCTGCAGCCGCAATCTGCGGCAGTCGCTGCTCCAGGAGGACGGCCAGCCGGTCACGCTCCTGCGTGACGATTCGACGGCGCCCGGTGCTGCGTGTCGCCATTCGCCTGCCCTTCACTCCCGGAACAGTCGGCCGTTGGTCGTCGGCGGGATCGTCGCTGCGGACGTCCTGCCAATCGACGTTCGGCTACGGTAGGCAGCGCACGAGTGACGCGGAATCCAGGATTCAGTAATTCTGGGCGGTTACGTGTAGCCGAGCCTCCGCGCTTCCTCAGACCGCCCGCAAGCGATCGCGCCGGTGACACCAGTCGCCGCGCGATGTGGCTTCCCGACGCCGTCGGTGCTCGCATGCCGCGCGCCGGGCTCGGATGCGAGAGTTGGAGGAGGGACACCGGAACCGAGATGAACCGTCGGCCGGTCGTCCGGCAACGGAATCGAGCGCAGCCACAGGGATGATCAGTGCGAGTTACGGCTCACGCCGGTCTGTGGCGTCACGTCGCTGCGCACATCTTGAGCTGTCGCGTAGGTCGCCCCGGCAGTCTCCGCTGGACTCCTTGGTGTCGAGCCGCACCGACGATCTCGCACACGTCAACGCCGAACCCATAGGGACTAGCGCTGCGGCGGTGCGCAAAGTCGAATCGACAGTCACGCGCCGCGAGAATGGTGCCCTTCGCATCGAGCGCCGCCGGTTATCCCGCAACTCGGGTCGGCACAGGTCCGCCGGTCGCGGCGGGTCTGAGATCTGTACAAAAGGAGCGAGTGGGAGGACGACTCTGTGCGGGGGTGAAGCGCGCTCGGCGGCTTCAGCGGCTCGGATGCTGAATTCCGTCCGTGGCGGCCCACGCACGACGCGTGAGTGGGAAACCCGGCTTCGGCACGCAGCGGCGCGGCCGCCACTCGTCCAGACGTTGGGGACGTCGCCCCGGCCTTTCGGCATCGGCCAGCGACTCACCGTCCCTTCGCGGGTCGGATCGGCACCCGCGGACTCTTCGATTCGCCGGGGGTCTGAAACGGTCGAGATCGCGGCAGAGGTGCCGCTGCGAGCGCCCGCGTCCAGGCCCGCCATCGGGCGACGTCGCGCCAACGATGCGTATTGCGCTCATTCGCGGACTGGCGTGAATCGACGTCGCCCGCCGGTCGCCGCACCAGCGGTCCGTGGTGGCAACGTCTCGGTTGCGATCGAGTCGCTGCCGGTGAGACCAGACCGTGGTTCGGGACGACAGCCGACCAATACCGGTTCGCCTAGGGTCTCGGTCGAAGCATGGATTGCCTCACATGGACGATACTCACCGCACGTCAGCCCGGGCCGTAATTGGACTGTAACAACAAACTCTCAGAATGTGACCATTCTGTCACTAACCGGTTCGTAAAATCTGGTCGGTAGTTGGTCGCCTTGCCTTTGCGCGGGGCGTACGTGGCGTCTGGAATGAAGTCACAGCTCACTTCCTTAGCTGCAGGCCCCGCGCAAAGTTAGGGCGAGCGACTACCGGCTTTCGCAGATTCCGACCCGCCCACCCGAGGCTCACGATATGCCACTTGCCCGCAGCGAGAGTTTCCCACCGCAGGCCCCATCGGGTCCGCGCTTCAACCGCGTTCGGACTCAGGCAGCCACTCGCCGCGGTGCGTGTCCCAAGGATCTCAATCTCCTGTCGGCCGAATGGCCCGGTCGGAAAACCCGCAGGTTCCAACACCCCAGAGCACCCCGGAACCGTCCCGGGGCGCGGATACCGTCCGCTCGGTGGCACTCAGGGCCTACACGGCGCTCCTCAATCCTCTATAGGTAACGGACGAGTGGACTACGAGATGGAGTGATTCATGGACGGGATGGTTGTGTTTGTGACTATTCTTGTGATGAATTTGTTGTTCGCAATATTATGTGCGTGGGTTGCAGCGGAACGAGGACGCGAACCATTCGGCTGGTTCCTTTTGGGGCTATTGTTGGGCATCATTGCATTTATTCCCTTGGCGATGGTTCCGGCTCAGGAGCGTCGGGTACGACAAACATCGGCTACGTCCGCTGCACGGGTACGGCAACGCATTCGTGATCGAGAACGGAGTGGTCGATCCGGCACTGGCTATAGGGATCGTCGGCCGCGTGCTTCTACAGGCCCCATCGCTCAGGATAGTGCGCAACGAGCACGAAACCGAGAACGACTTGCAGAGATTCGACGGAACCGTTGATTAGGGGAGGTAATAGTGCACCCCCTGCCATTGGCAGCTGGCTCACATACTGAAGACGGGTTGTTATGGGAACGATTGAGTCCTTCTTGTTTCTTGGTACACTAAACGCCATCGTGACTCTCTGAATGCTCGCCACATGGATAGCGACAGCATTCTATATGGCGGTCGTTGCGCGAGATAAAGGATACAGCTACGGATTGTGGTTCCTTGGCGGGATCTCTTTTGGTCTAATAGCCCTAATTGCAGCCGCCGGTTTACCGGATGCATCCGATGACGACTAAACTGCATGGGCCAGAATTGGCGAAAGATAATGTGCACGCAATGAACGTCGGATTGGCCGACGCTGCTGGGTGAAGTTCATCGCGGATCACGGGATGCTAGAGATTTCGAGAAGAAGCCCCTCCTGTGTCTAACGGTAACGGACTGAGCTTGATGCGAGGCCTTTCGCTTGACCTTGAGGTCAGCGTCCACGACTCCCGAATCCACGCGTTTGCCGGTGTACGCGCCGATACGAACCAGTCCCTAACCTTCTCCGCTAGCGCGGGCTTGGCGGCAGCGTTGACCAAACTCGACGAACTTGCCGACGGTGCTGACTTCCTGCTCGGACACAATTTGATCGCCTTCGACCTTCCCTACCTTCAGTCGGCGGATCCAGGCTTGCAGCTGTTGGCGCTCCCGGCGGTGGACACGCTCCGGCTCAATCCCCTGGCCTTTCCCCGTAACCCCTACCACCACCTAGTCAAGCACTACCAGGACGGTGGGCTCAGGCGCGGGCGCATCAACGATCCGGACCTGGATGCCAGACTTGCGCTCGAGGTCTTTGCCGACCAGCTGAAGACGCTGCGAGAGTCCCCGCCCGACTTGCTGACGGCCTGGCACTGGCTGAGCACGACGGATGGGAGCCGGGGCTTCGACCGGGTGTTCTCGTCGCTGCGGAACTCGCCGAGGCCGTCAGCGACCGAGGCTTCTGATTCAATCCATAGATGTGTGGCCGACAACTCCTGCCAGACATGCGCCAGCGAGGTCATCGCGAATACAGCCCAGCACGGCTGGGCGCTGGCCTACGCCTTGGCGTGGCTTTCGGTGGCCGGCGGCAGCTCGGTGATGCCGCCGTGGGTGCGGCACCAGTTCCCCAAGGCGGGTCGGCTCATCACACGATTGCGCGACACCGCCTGCACCGATCCGGCGTGCGGCTGGTGCCGCGAGCGACACGATGCCCGCAACGAGCTCACCCGCTGGTTCGGCTTTCCCGACTTCCGCCCCGAGCCTTCGGACGAGAGCGGCCAGCCGATGCAGCAGTCCATCGTCGAGGCGGTCATGGCCCGGCGGCATGTGCTGGGCATCCTGCCAACCGGCACGGGCAAATCGCTCTGTTACCAAGTGCCGGCACTCTCTCGCTACGACAAGACCGGCGCGCTGACCGTGGTGATCTCGCCGCTGGTCGCCCTCATGGCCGACCAGGTAGCGGGTCTGGAGGCCAAGGGCATCGGCACCTGCGTCACCATCAACGGGCTCCTCTCCATGCCGGAGCGCGCCGATGCGCTGGACCGGATACGGCTTGGGGATGCCGGCATCGTTCTTGCAGCACCGGAGCAGCTTCGGAGTGTTTCGTTTCGCCGTGCCATTGACCAGCGGTCGATCGGGGGATGGGTGCTGGACGAGGCGCACTGCCTCTCGAAGTGGGGACACGATTTCCGGCCCGACTATCGGTACGTCGGACGGTTCATCCGCGAGAAAGCGGGGGAGGACCCGGTTCCGCCGGTCTTGTGCCTCACCGCGACCGCGAAGCCGGATGTGAAGACGGACATTGTCAAGTACT
Source organism: Chloroflexota bacterium (assembly GCA_022825895.1). Lineage (GTDB taxonomy): Bacteria > Chloroflexota > UBA11872 > UBA11872 > UBA11872 > UBA11872. The sequence goes on from JAJDVX010000024.1 coordinate 91,951, forward strand.
TCAACAAGGAACTGGGCATCGACCTCGAGGTCGTTGACGGCGGCGCGCAGCGCACCAACCTGGAATTCGTCGTGGTGCAGACGACCAGCGGGGAGAAGTTTGCCGATGTCCACCGGATCGTTGCGGCCGATCTGCCGTCCGATGAGCCTGGCGGGGCCATCGTCTACTGCGCCACGCGACGCCAATCCGAGGAACTGGCGGCCTATCTGCAGGCCAAGGGACTATCCGTACACCACTTCCACGCTGGCCTGCCCCCCGAGACCAAGAAAGAAGTCCAGGAGACCTTCATCGGCGGCGACCTGAAGGTCATCGTCGCCACCAACGCCTTCGGCATGGGCATCGACAAGCCTGACGTTCGCCTGGTCATTCACGCCGATATCCCCGGCTCGCTGGAAAACTACCTGCAGGAGGCGGGCCGCGCTGGGCGGGACCAGCAGCGGGCGCGCTGTGTCTTGCTCTACTCGCAGGACGACGTGGAGCGCCAGTTCGGCATGTCAGCCCGCTCACGTCTCACGCGGCGCGAGATCCATAGCGTCCTGCGGGCGTTGCGGAACCTGGACCGGAAGAAGCACGTAAACGGACAGGTCGAGGCCACCGCAGGCGAGATTCTCGGCGAGGACGAGGCGAACGCCTTCGAACGCGACTCGACCACCGACGACACCCGGGTCCGGACAGCCGTGGCCTGGTTGGAGGAGGCCGTGCTGCTCACCCGCGAGGAGAACCGGGTGCAGGTGTTTCCGTCCTCGCTACGGGTGAGGTCGGTGGGTGAGGCGCGGACCCGGCTCAGCAAGACCCGCATCCGGGATGCGTACCGTCGCCAGCTGCTAACGATTACGGGGAAGTTGGTCGAGGCGGATGCAGACGAGGGGATCTCCACCGACGAGCTGATGGCGGCCACGGGATTGGCCTCCCAGGGTGTGCGAGGCGCGCTGTACGACCTGGAACGACTAGGGATCGCCAGCAACGACACGGTGGTGACGGCCTTTGTCCATACGGGCGTGGTGCGTGCGTCCCTGCGACGCCTCGAGCAGGCGGCGGCCCTGGAGACGGACCTGATCGCCCACCTGCGGGAGACCGCACCGGATATGAGCAACGGCGAGACGTCCATGCTCCATCTGCGCCTCGCCACCCAACGGCTCAAGGCGGAGGGGCACCCGCACGCGCTGCCCGAGCACCTGTGGCGCCTGGTGCGGAGCATCGCCGCCGACGGGCGTGGCGAGGGCGGCCGGGGCGGCAGTCTCGGCCTGCGCCGATGGGACACCGAGACGGTGCAGGTCACGCTGCAACGCACGTGGGGAGCGTTGGAGCGGACGGCGGAGCTTCGTCGCGCCGCGGCCCGGCGCCTACTCGACCATCTCCTCGCCACCCTGCCGCCACGAAGCCGGGGCATCGACCTGCTGGCCGAGACGACCCTCGGCAAGCTGCTGGCGGCGGTCCGATCCGACCTCATGCTTCAAAGCCAGGCACGGGATCCCGCCAAGCTGATGGAGCGCGCGCTGTTGTGGTTGCACGAGCAGGAAGTCATTCGGCTGAACAAGGGCCTGGCGGTATTCCGCCCGGCCATGACCATCCACCTAAAGCCTGGATCACGCCGCTTCACGCAGACAGACTTCGCATCCCTCAAGCTCCACTACGACGCGCAGGTGGTGCAGATCCACGTAATGGCGGAATACGCGCAGCAGGGGATTGCCTCGATGGCCGACGCCCTTCGCCTCGCAATGGACTACTTCGCCCTTCACGAAGAGGCCTTCCTGCAGCGGTGGCTGCCAAATCGAGCCAGGGAGACATCCCGGCAGACCACGCCGGATTCGTGGCGGGCTGTTGTGGAGAGCCTGAACAACCCCATCCAACGCCGCATCGTGGCCGACGATCGCGAGCAGACCAACGTCCTGGTGCTTGCCGGTCCCGGCTCGGGCAAGACCCGGGTGCTGGTGCACCGCATCGCCTACCTGGTGCGCGTGCGGCGAGAGAATCCCCGCGGCATCCTGGCCCTCGCCTACAACCGGCACGCCGCCGTCGAGATCCGCCAACGCTTGGCGGACCTGATTGGTGACGACGCCCGAGGCGTGACGGTGTTCACCTGCCATGCCCTGGCCATGCGGCTGATCGGCGCCAGCTTCTCGGGACGTGCGAACCGGCTGACCCAGCGAGACTTCCAGGATGTCCTGCGACAGGCGACGGCCCTGCTGCGCGGGGAAGGTCTGCCACCGGACGAGGCGGACGAGCATCGGGCGCAGCTGCTGGCCAGCTTCCGCTGGATCCTGGTCGACGAGTATCAGGACATTGGCTTGGATCAGTACGAGTTGATCTCCGCCCTCGCGGGACGGACGCTCGCCGAAGAGGACGACAAACTCAGCCTCTTCGCCGTGGGCGACGACGACCAGAACATCTACGCATTCAACGGCTCGTCGGTCGAGTTCATCCGGCGCTTCGAAGCGGACTACGGGGCCACGCCCGCCTTCCTGACCGACAACTATCGTTCGACAAGCCATATCGTCGCGGCCGCCAATGCGGTGATCGAGCCGGCCCGGGAACGGATGAAGACCGGGTATCCCATCGCCATTGACCGGATCCGCGCCAAGGAACCGGCGGGCGGTCGTTGGACCGCGCTCGACCCGGTAGCCCGTGGGAAGGTCCAACTGCTGCCGGGCGGCGACAATCCCATCGCGCAGGCGCAGGTCGCGGTTGCCGAACTCCAACGGCTGTCGGGGCTCGATCCCAGCTGGGAGTGGTCTACGTGTGCAGTCGTGGCTCGGGATTGGAGCTACCTCGACCCAGTCTGCAGTGTCTGCGAGCGTCACGATATCCCGGTCGAAATGGCGAACGAGGACTTCTCAGGGTTCTGGCACCTGCGCGAGACCCGGGCGCTCCGAGATTGGCTCGATCAGCAGGACTCCCCATTGGTGCGGAGCGGGGATCTGGCCAACTGGGTGCGGAAACAACCGCAAGGGCCGTGGGTCACGCTGCTGGAGGAAGCCGTAGCCGAGTACGCGCTGGAGACCGCTGGAACTGAAACGGCGCTCGCCCACTTCATCGAGTGGCTGGCCGAGTGGGGCCGGGAGTTCCGGCGGCGGCAGGGCGGCTTGCTGCTGACCACCGCCCACCGCGCCAAGGGCCTGGAATTCGACCATGTGATCGTGCTGGACGGCGCGTGGGACCGCATCGGGCGCGGGGAGGATGGAGACGCCCCCCGGCGGCTGTACTACGTGGCAATGACTCGAGCACGTCAGACGCTCACCCTCATGCGATTTCCCGGGCGGCATCCGTTCCAGGATGCCTTGCAGGGAAGCCCGTCGGTGCTGCGCCGCGAGGTCTCGGTCGCTCGCCCGGCACCGACGACGGGACTCGACCGCAGCTATCGGCGGCTCAGCCTTGGCGACGTCTTCCTCAGCTATGCCGGGTACCGGACCGCTGACGATCCCGTGCATCTAGCCATTGCCGCGCTCTCGCCTGGCGACCGACTCCACGTGCGGTATGGGTCAAACCACTGGGAACTCCTGGACAGCCACGGCACTGTCGTAGGACGGCTTGCGCATAGCTTCGAGCCGCCAGCGGACATGCGCTGCGCGGTTGCTTCCGTCTTGGCCATTGCTATATGGGACCGTGAGAGTTCTGATCCCACGTATCGCGAGCGGATTCGCAGTGACACCTGGGAGGTGGTGGTACCGGAGCTGGTATTTGAGCCAGAACTGACCAGTGTGCATCAATAGGCAGAGTCGCCGAGCCGACGATGATTATTCCGCTGGTCAGGAGCGCTCGTACATCCGGGCGGGAGCAGAATCGCCCTCGATATCGATCAAAAGACCGAATTGTGAAGGTTCCTCTTTCTGTCAGGTCCCGGGGGCTGGCCGGATTCGAGCCAGCCGATTGAAGCCGTAGAAGAGTCGCAGCAGAATCCGCCGATTTCGCGCAAGGACGCACTTGTTACGGCTTCGAGGCCGGTTTACAGGCCGTTGCCCCCTTCCAGGAACAATGGCTGGAGAATTCTACGTTAATTCACGGGGAATTCGAGGGAAATTCCGCCTGTGCCAGCGCCAGGAACTCGCGGGTGACCGCTTCCACCGCCGGGCACCGGTAGGCGGCCCACAAATGTTGGCGGCTGCGCAGGCCCAGCCGGGCCGCAATGGCGGTCATGGGGTGTCCCTCGCAAGACAGCTGCAGCGCCAAGACCTGCCGCGGGGTCAGGACCTCCGAGGCCAGCTCGGTGGCTTGCTGCAGCAGCGCCCGCGCGGCGCGTACGTCGCCAAAGGCACGGCGGCGAAAGCGGCGGTGGGCCAGCCGGTGGACGCCCGGCAGGCCGACCAGCGGGGAGTCCAGGAGCCGATAGCCGTCGGCTCGATGGCGCAGAGCGTCGTCGACCCACCAGTAGTAGGCGGCGAAGGATCGGCGGCCGCGGCACGGCGTGCGGCGCACTTGTCGCCCGCCGGCGATGGGCGTATCGGTGGCCTGCGACATCCACACCCTCCAAGTGCACGGGCGACGTCGCCTCAGGGTGCCGAGCCCCAGATCCGGGAGAAAGGCAGGATTCCGTATGGCCTTTGGATCCGACGTGTCTGTGTTCGCCAACAAGTGTGGCGAACTCCATGAGGCACCTGTGTTACCTAGACCGTGGCCCTAGGCAGCCGCTGACCCAAAGAGACACGATAGATTTCACGAAGATCGACGACCTGAGATTCACCCGCTGGATTCAAGAGTCTCCCGTCGGCAGATCGGGCCCGGCAGCAATCTCGGAGGATGGCAACGGTCCGGCCTTGGCAATGGCTACGGGGGAGAACCAGGCAAGTTGCGCGTCGCGCTCTCTGACCGTGTCGGACACGTGCACTTGTTCACTAACGCCGCGACCGACATGGTGCCGGCAGGCCGCCCAGCACTAAGTAGCAGTGAGTCACACGACTTCCACGTTCCATGGTCACGTCGACATGTTCGCCGCTAGTTCGCTGATTCTTGACTCAGGCGGGACCGCCGGACGGCTGGAGGGAGCGGCTCAATGCCCCAGTGGCAGGGCTCGAACACTCATGGGCCCTTGCAGGTCGACTCGTATTCTGCCGCCGACACCAACCTGTTGGACATGGCAACACTGGAAGACTCTACAGTGCTCGAGAGGCTAGGACTCCGTGCTCGTCCTGAATTGAACGCCCGGCGTGGCACCTACCCATTGTGGGTGATGGTCGGCAAGGACATACGATCCCATATTGCGATTACGATTAAACTCTGTTAGTCGACTCTAGCTCGAATTGGTTGGGGTCATGTTCAATGTTCCAATCGTCGATCAGGCCAAGATTCAAACCGAAATAGTAGTCTAGAATTGCTCGAAAGTGATTCACCGAACTAATGGACGGGTACAAAGCTATGTCCCCGCCATCAGGCAGGTGGAATGCAGCCAAAATGTCGTGTCTGGGATACCCATCAGAGCGCCCGTGATCAGCGGCTATAACGATTATGGGTTCGTCGTCGTGGTTTTCTAGAATACGGTCAATTGTCCTCAGGACCAGTGAATTGATGAATATCAGCTGACCAATGTAGGCGTCCGGCACCGACGGATCGTGTGCGTCGGAAAACCCTACTTGACCGCCCTTACTGAGAAACATATTCCCATAGCGATCGAAAGTGGCCGGTTTGTGTGGCTTAATGATATGTGCGAACACGAATTTCGGACCAGAGGATTCTATCGGTTCAGATAAGAAACCGAACATCTGCAACGCACGCTCAGGTGCCCACCATTGGTATGGACTGTCATCACCAGACCGGAGCCAGTTACCTAGCAACGGACGCAACGCTGTGGTCTGCACAAGCGTGCGGAGAAAGGCTCCGTCGGCGATTCCCTCGCTCCGACTCGCCAGTGCGCGGCGGGAAACCCTGGTGTCCCTCTCCATTCGGACGACACTCACACCTGCAGGAGTAAATTTCGCAACGATGTCCGCAAGCGGAGCCGTACTGGTGACGCCCTGTCCAGATTCGAGGTGGACGTAGACATATCCGAGATGCTTGAGTATGGCTACGAGCGCGTTGTCTTGTACGAGTACAATGCCGTCCCTCTTAGTCTTTGGAGCGCGAGATTCAAGATCGTGGAGATACGCCAGATTAAGACTTGATGCCAGTGATTGGATCGAGCTCTTATAGTTGCTGGTTGCCTCTCTGGCAATGTAAAAGCCACGTCGCTCTAGCTCTCGCAGAAAGTCAGAATTGTCGAACTCGCCAAGCGCGTCGTGTCGCCCGTAGGCGTCGAGGATGAGGTAGTAGATGTCAGGTCGATTGCCACCAAGCCAACGGGGGGACTGCGCGAACAGGTGCGACGTGACTTCCTCCGCCATCAATGGCTCAGATGAAGCTGGTGAAATGACCGCTGACGTCGTTCCTGCCATCGTCATGATCTGGAACACGAGTAACATTCCCGCTGTGACGTTTAAGAACGGCGCCCAACGTGCAACTGTGATTGAGTGTCGACCGGCAATCCCGATCGCGGCAGCGGCAAGCACGACTGCCGCGGGAAACAGCAGGGATTCGTCAAGTCGGCCTTCGAGAGCTCGCTCGACATGCCCGTACGCAAAGAAGACGACGGTGACCGCCGTCACCGCGGCAGCGGCCTGATGCCAACTCCTCAACGCCAGCCGCAGGCCGGCCACTGCGAGGGTAACCACGAGCAACGCGCCGGCGGCGGGCACGACTGCCTCACGGGCGGCGAAGTGCAGTGGATTGCTTGCGAGGAAGTGCAGGATCGGCACGACGGCAACTCCCCATGGATACCACGGGAAGAGCAACACGCGACCCAGACGTGTCGGTGGGCCACCCGCCTGCGGCCCCCTAGTCAGCCACGCTCGTCGAGGGCCCCACGTCGTTACTCGCTGCCAGCCTCGCCTTCGTGCGTCGCTGAAGCGCCGAACGCCAGGCGACACGCGAGGGTGCGTCAGCACGGCCAGCAGACTCAGGACGAGGGCTAGGATCAGCCGGATACGTTCAGCCACCTCGCCATGCAACGCCGCACGCAGCCCGCTGCTGGTGACGTGATGGGCAAAGACGAGCGGTCCACCGCCGGCGCCGGGCACGCCGTTGAGCATCACGTTCCGATAGGCCGATTGCTGGCGAGCCAGGCGATAGCTCACGGCGTATTTCTCGTGCGGCGCGACTTGCAGCTGCAGGACCAGACGCTGGCCATCCGGCACCACATAGGACGGAAACCTGATCGTGCGCCTAACTGGAATGTCGGACGGGATTACGTGGTCGGTCGTCTGCCGCAGGACGCTGCGATCGTCGGCATCGACGAGCGACGCGATCAGCGTAAGGCGAATGTCCGCATCCGGCTCGCTCGCAACCCAGATGTCAAAGTGGCCGACGACGCCGCCCAGGTGCCCAAGATCTTGCTGGACAGCCCACCCAGGCCACGCGGTCAGCACTTCGTTCGACGGCAGGCCGCTCGTAGCTGATGGATAGGTGACCTGGGGGAGTAAGCTTGCCACCAGCCCGAGTGCGAGTAGCGCCAAGGTCAGCCTCAGCGACCTAAACACGGACAAGGCGTCTCAGTGGCGATAGGGCCGACATGTAGTTGTGACCGGTCGATCTGGCGACACGCAACACAAGCTGGCAAGGGAACTCGCGCCAATCGGCGGGGATCCGGGGGAGGCTTTGTGACGCGCATCAGCCGATCGATCGCCACCACCGCCAGCGCCACCCCGTGCGCCGTTGCCCGCACGCTGGCCGCTCCCCGGCGGACTGACTCCATCACGCATCGTCACGCACAGCGCATTACAGAATCGTGCCTATTTGAACTCCTGGCGTTACGCTTCAATCACAGGTCAGTTCTCGGCCCCGGGATCCGGCTACTGCGCCGCCCGGTCGCCCATCAACGGGGCCCGGCGGCGCTCCTTGGCGAACGCCGTCAAGCCAGTCTTGCCGACGGAGCTGGCGGCGAGGACTCGGGCGGCGCACAGCGGCGGTTGGCGCCCGAGCACGCGAGCCGTGCGACCCTGTCGCCGTCGAAGGTCTGCGCATCGAATCTGTCGAGCGCCGGGTGATGGTGGATGCGGAGCCAGCGGAACCGACGGCCACGGAGTACGAGTTCCTCGTCGAGCTGGCGGGCCACGCTCCCCACGCGCTAACCGACACCGGGCGGCTCCCGCGAGTCTGCGGGCGGGAGTGGGTCAGCGAGCCCTAGCTGGGCCGCAATATGATCGCGTGGCTCCGCCGCAAGCTGGCCGATACCGTCGGCAATCTCACCTATAGCTTCACCGAGCCGCGCGCCAACTACCGGATGTCCACGCAGGCGAAGGCATCGACAGCGGAGGCGGGGTGAGGTCTTCGCTTTCCGTCACCCCTGCTCTCCTTCACCCCAACTTGGCGGGCTTTCGTCCGACGGAGTGAGAAGGAGGCTCGTCCTACAGGTCCAGAGCGAGTCCGAAGTTTGAAGTCCTTAACTTCATCAAGTCGGTTTGCCGAGCAAGATTCGAAGGAGGCAGGCAAGTATTAGAAGGCCGTGGGGTCCTTCGTCCTAGCTCGGAAGTACCCGACCAGGATCAATGCGACGTCCATCGAACCACATCTCAAAGTGAAGGTGCGGGCCCGTCGATGCGCCCGAACTTCCCAGACCGCCGATTGGATCGCCGCGACGAACG
>JAJDVX010000034.1 GCA_022825895.1 Chloroflexota bacterium
AGAGGAGAGCAGCGAGGCCGAGGGCGCGCCCCGCAACGTGGCCGGGGTACGGATCAGCGGCCTCAGCGGGTCGCTGACGTACGGCGGCCGCGACAGCTTCACGGTCGAGGCCTTCAATCTCACCACGGTGCTCGCCTACGACGTCATCGTCTCGCGCAACAACAGCAGCCTGGGGATCGGGGCGTGCGGGACGGCCGCGCAATCGCGCCGCGTCAGCGGCGTGGAGTCCCAGCGCCTGACGTTCACGGTGCATGGCTGTGCGGCGGGCAGTGGCACGGTGACGTCGGTGGTGCGGCGCTCCGGCCTCACGACCAACGAAGGCGCGGCCAGCCAGACCGTGACCGTCACGGCAACCACGCCGGCGGCGCCCGCGCGCCCCACGGCGCCCAACCCCAAGCCGCGGGCGTTCACGGCGCGCTGGCAGGCGCCCACGGATACGGGCGGCACCGCGCTGACGGGATTTCGCGTGGTGATGCGGGCCAACGGCGCCTCGTGGCCGGGCGACAATTCCAGCGCTGTGCAGAAGGTCGGCGCGTCGGCCCGCAGCTATACCTTCAGCGGGTTGGCGCCGAACCGGATTTACTGGTTCAAGGTCAAGGCTTGTAACGGCGCCAATCAGACCCGCTGCTCGGGCTGGTCCAGCCAGGCCTCGGTGACGCTACCGATCGACAGTCCGGGCACGCCGCGCTGGGGCTCCTTCAGCGCGGAGGCCACGCAGATCCGGGTGACCTGGAGCGCGCCGAGCGACACCGGCGGGGTGGGCCTGACCGGCTACGGCCTGCGGCACTGGCGCGTGGGCGCGTCCGAGCCGTCGAGCGCCCAGGCGGTGGTCAACGCGCAGACCACGAGCCGCACGTTCAGCGGGCTGGCATCGGACACGGCGTATCGGTTCAGCATCCAGGCCTGCAACGGGACCAACCGCTGCAGCGGGTGGACCCACAAGGACGGCCGCACCAACCCGACGCCCACACCGCCGCCCGAGCCCACGGCGAAGCCGCCATCGCCCCCCACGGCCTCACCCACCCCGACGCCGACTGCGGAACCCGGGGCGCCGAGCTTCGGCAGCGTGGCCGCGCTGTCGTCCAACCTTTTGGTGGGGCACCAGGAAACCCTGGTCTTGCCCGCCGCCAGCGGCGGGAGCGGAGCGCTGACTTACCGGCTCGCGCCGGCGGTGGGCAACGGCCTGACGTTCGACGGGGCCACGCGCACGCTGGCCGGCATGCCGCAGGCCGCCGCCAATCGGACCACCTACACCTACACCGTGACCGACGCGGCCAACAAGACGGCCGAGATTCCCCTCCACCTCACGGTCTTCGACGTGCGGGTACGGGTGGCGCAGGACTACGAGTTCAAGCGACTGGCGGTATCGACGTGGCGGGTGTTCGACGTTGCCCTCGTGGCGATGCGAGAGGCGGGATTCAGCCGCACCGACGGCCACCAGGTCCGGTTGCGGCTGCCGGCGAGTACAGGCTTCGAGTTTGGCCGGACGTGCCAGACGTACGCCGCGCCCACGGATTCTTCCGTGCTGGAGTCGCCGTGGGTGAAACCGAACGGCGGGTTCGACCTGGTGCGCTGCGGCCTTGGCTCCGGCGCCAGGATCAGCTTTGAGGTCGAGGTGCGCCGGGGCGATACGGCCGAGTCGCTCTACACCGCGGCGACGACAATTCCGCGGTCCTGGCACCGACATGACCGGCGGGTGCTCTATTACATCACGGGGACCCTCGCCGACGGCAACATCGACGGCGGCCAGATGTTTCCGGCGCACGCCAGCATGACGCCGCATTCGACATTGACCGATTCGCTCAACTATCAGAATGCAGCGGAAGCCTGGCAGAACGTGCGCAACGGCGGCGTGACGCTGGCGCGGGCCCGGTCCAACCCCGACGCCATCGCGGACGTGGTGATCTCGGGCTATTGGGACCCCGGCTTCGGCTTCAAGGACCGATGCGACGGGAGCGTGGCCTGCGTGTTTCCCGCCGGCGCCTACCCGCACCTCGGCAACGGCCAGGTCTTCGTGATCGAGGACCCGCCGCGCTGGCCTGAAGACCCTGCAGGATCAAAAAGGACGTGGACGACTGAAATCACTGAATGGCTAACCGATGACGAAATGTACGAATACTTGCCCCGGATCTTGGTGCATGAGTTCGGCCACACGCTCGGCCTGGGCCACAGCGCGGATGCCGACGCGATCATGGGGCACGCGGCGCGGGTGGATCTCGCCGACACGGACATCAAGGGCCTGAAGGCCACCTACGCGCACCACCGCGATGATCACTAGGCAATCCGCAATGCCGCCCCTTGCCCACCTGCTCCGACGGCGCACCTTGCGGATCCTGGGCGCGGTCCTGGGCCTGCTGCTGGCCGCGAGTGCCGCGTGCGGGCCGAGCGAGCCGGCGCGCCCGGGAGCGTCCACCCTGACACCGCTGGGTCAGCGAGCACCGAGCGAGCCCGCGGTCCTGGTGCCCCCCACCCCGACACCGCATATTCATCGAACATCGAACCCCACGTGGGGGGTCGCGCCATCCGTCGAGGAGCAGATCTTCCGGTCCACGACGATCGTGCGGGCGACGCTGCGGTCGTTGACGGCGGCGGTGGAGACGCTGCCCGGCGATCCGGGCGTGGCGCCCACCTACCAGGCCGTGCAGGAATTGCGCTTCACGGTGCACGAGTACCTGAAGGGCAGCGGCCCCACCGACCTGCTGGTGGTGGTGCGCGGTGGCCACGGCTACCTGACGGAGGCCGAGGCCCGCGACTTCGTGGACTGGATCGTGCAGATGCGTGTCACGACCTGGGACGAGCGGCAGGCAGTGCTCTTCCTGGAGGCGCCGTCGTCGCCGTACACCCCGGCCGCCAGCGGCGGCGAAGCGGCGGGCAGCTCCGAGACCACCTCGCCGGTCGTTCTGCAGTTCACCCGCTCGAACTATGGCCAGCCGCCCTGGGCCTACAGCGTGGACACGTTACGGCCGGCCTGGCTGCCGGCGCAGGACACGCCGGCCGAAGGGGAGGCGCCGACGGCCTTCATTACGGACGGCGCCCAGTCGCCGCCGCCCACAATCACCCTTGCCGACCTGCGGGCCCGGGTCGCGGCGCTGGCGGCGGAGTTGAAGGCCGGGGAGGGCGTTGATGGGTACGCAGCCTGCATCTACGGAAAAATCATCCGTGAGCGGTATCGCCGCGCCCAGCCACGGACGCCGCCTCTGATGGAGGCAGCGCTGGCTTCCGGCAGTTTTGCCGGGGCTGAAGTGTTTCAGGCAAGAAATGACCATCGCCAGCCGCAGTACCACCGGTACTGGCTGAGTGGCCCTGACGCGGCATTGTTCCAGCCGGTGATGGTGGACGACGACGGCCAAGCCAGCACGGGCTACAGGCGAACGCTGACCGCTGCCCGCCCCCTACCGGCCGGCGAGTACGACGTCTTCTACAATTCCCAGCACTACGCGCGATTTCCCTGTAATTTCGTCCCCGACGACGCTTACTTGGACTTCACCGTCACGGTCACGGCGCCGGCGGGGACGGTGCACGAGGCGTTCTTCGATCCGGCGGCGCTGGGCAGCGGGGTGGTCGGGCGGGACGCGGCCCGGGGGGTGCTGGCGCCGGCGGCGGTGGGCGTCGCCGGCGGCGCCGCGGGGGCCTCGGGCGCCGCAGGAGCCAGCCCGACCTCCGCGACGCTGCGGCGGCTGACCTGGGACGCGGGGCAGCTGCGGCTGGACGTGGCCGGCACCACGCTGGCGGGCCAGCAACTGGAGCTGATCCGGCTGGACGGCACGGTGGGGCTGACCCTGCGCGGCGACGCGGCGACGCGCACGGCCACCGCCGGCGGCCACGAGCTGCGCTGGCCGGTGTGCGCGCAACCCTGGCAGCCGGGCGAGCGCCTGATGCTGCGGATCAGTACGGCTCCGGCGGGTGACCCGCCGGCGGCCTCGGCCTGCCCCGGCGCGCCCGCCCTGCCCACGGTGACGGTCGATACGACCGCTCCATCAGCGGGCGCCATCGCGACCCTGACGGCGACGGTGCCCTCGACGGCGGGCGCGGCGACCTACCAGTGGCAGCGCGACGTGGGCGGCGTGTGGACGCCGGTGGGAGCCGCGGCCGCCAGCTACGGGGCGCGCGCCTTGACGGCCATGACCGGCACCTGGCGGGTGCAGGCCCGCTACGCCTCCGGGGCCCTGGCCCACTCGGCCCCGGTCACGCTGACCTGGCCGGCCCCGGCCACGCCGGTCTGTACCAACGGCGTGACCGTCCCCAATCCCACGACCAATCCCGGCCTGGTGCAGGACTGCCAGGCGCTGCTGGCGGTGCGCGACGCGCTGTCCGGCCCCGGCCGCCTCAGCTGGGACGGCACGCGGGCGCTGAGCGCCTGGACCGGGGTGACCGTGGGCGGGACGCCGCCGCGGGTGACGGCGCTGCGGCTGGGCGCGCAGGATCTGACGGGGCCGCTGCCGGCGGCCCTGGGCCAGCTCACCCAGCTGACCGCGCTGGACCTGCGTGGCAACGCGCTGACCGGCGCGGTGCCTACCGAGCTTGCAGCACTTACGCGGCTGACCGCCCTGCACCTGGCCGGCACCCGGCTCACCGGTTGCCTGCCGGCGGCGCTGGCCGGCGTGGCCACCACGGACGCGGCGGCCCAGGGCCTGGCCGCCTGCCAGGCCGGCCCGGCCTTCGACGCCCCCCGCTACGACTGGATCGTGCCGGCCGGCCTGCCGCCGGGCGCGGCCATCGGCCAGGTGCAGGCCGTCGACCCGGCCGGCGGGTCGGTCAGCTACGCCATCACGGCGGGCAACGACGCCGGGGTGTTCCAACTGCATGCGACGACCGGCATTCTCTCGGTGGCGGCGGCGCTGCCGGCGGGCGGCGCCAGCCTGACGGTGACGGCCACGGACGCGCGGGGCGGCGTCTCGAGCGTCCCGGTGGCGGTGGGGGTGGCCGACGCGACCCGGCAGCGGGCGCCGCCGCTCTTTCCGGCCGGGGGCTGGACCTTCCACGTACCGGAGAACGCGGCGGTGGGCACGCTGGTGGGGACGGCCGCCGCCCGCGACCTGGACGGCGGCCCGCTGACCTACGCGCTGACGGCGGGGAACACGAGCAGCGCCTTCGCCCTGGACGCCGGTTCCGGCGCCTTGACGGTGGCGGGCGCGCTGGACCACGCGACCACGCCCAGCTACAGCCTGACCCTGACGGCCACCGACGCCCATGGCGGGAGCGCCACGGCCACGGTGACCGTGACGGTCACGGACGTGCCGCCCGCCCCGGCATTCGCAGCGGCCAGCTACGCCTTCACGGTGGCCGAAGACACGGCGGCGGCCACGCAGGTCGGCACGGTGCGGGCCACCGTCGCCGGCGGGGGGCCGTGGCCCACACCCTGACCGCCGGCAACACTGGCGGCGCCTGGGACCTCGATGCGGCCACCGGCGAGCTGAAGCTGACGCAGGCGCTGGACTACGAGACCACCCCCAGCTACCAGCTCACCATCGAAGCCCGCAGCGGCCCCGCCGCCGCCACCGTCGTCCCCGTCACCATCACCGTGACCAACGTGGACGAGCCGCCGGTATTCGGGACGGCGAGCTATGCGTTCAGCGTGGCGGAGGACGTGGCGACAGCCACCACCCTGGGCACCGTGACCGCCACCGACCCGGAAGGCGGCGAGGTGATCTACGACATCTCGGCGGGCAATACGGGCGGCGTCTTTGTGGTCGACTCGCTGGCGGGCCGCATCGTGGTGGGCGCCCGCCTGGACTATGAAACCACCCCCAGCTACACCCTGACCGTGCGGGCCCAGGACCCACAGCGCCACGCGGCCACGGCGACGGTCACGATCACGGTGACGGATGTCGTGGACGCGCTGGCGGCGCCGACCAACCTGGCGGCCACGCCGGCCGCCACCAGCCTGGCGCTGGCCTGGGACGCGGTACCCGACGCGCGCCGCTACCGGGTGGACTACCGCGTGGCCGACACCGAGACCTGGTCCACGGCGGCCAGGGACGTGCGGACCACCAGCTACACCCTGGCCGACCTGACCTGCGGGACGGCCACCGAGGTGCAGGTGCGGGCCTTTGGCGCCGTCGGCAACGCGCCGGCAGCCTGGAGCGCGCCCTCGACGACCCTGGCCACCGCCACCAGCGCCTGTCCGCCGCCGGCGTTCGGGGAAACGGCCTATGCCTTCAGCGTGGCCGAGGACAGCGCGACGGGTACCGACGTAGGCACGGTGACGGCCACCACCACGGGTGCGGGGCCGGTCACCTACGCGCTGACGGCCGGCAACGACGCGGGCCACGTCGCTCTCGACGCCGGCACGGGAGCACTGACCGTGGCCGCGGCGCTGGACTACGAGACCGCGCCCAGCTATAGCCTGACGGTGGAAGCCAGGACCGGCGGGGCCGCCACAGCCACGGTCCCGGTGACCGTGACGGTCACGAACGTCAACGAGGCGCCGGTCTTCGGGGCCGCCAGCTATGCCTTCAGCGTGGCCGAGGACGCGGCGATCGGCGCCACCATCGGCACGGCGGCGGCCACCGATCCGGAAGGCGGCACGGTGGTGTACGACATCCGGGCCGGCAACGACAGCCTGACGTTTGCCGTGCATGCGCTGACCGGCGGGGTGGTGCTGGGCGGGCGGCTCAACGCGGCCACGACGCCCAGCTACACGCTGACGATCCGGGCCGCCGTGCTGGAAGGCGGCCCGTCGGCCACGACGACGGTGACCATCACCGTCACCAGCTCGGGCTGAGAGCGGCACGGGACGAGCCTGTCGTGCGACCGCGACCTCTGATTACTATTCCGCGCCGTCCGGATCGTGATAGAACCGCTCCGCCATCAGCACCGCCTGCTGCTCCGTCGGCCCGAACGCCGGTGCCTCCGCTCGGCGATGTGACGAGCTCAATCACCAATCGTCGTCGTGCAACTCGAGGGCAGGTCAACAACGCGCCGCAGAACCACGCCAGCTCATCCACCCGCCCACGGATCGATCACCTCGATCCCACACCCCCCGAACCCCTCTACATCCCGCGTCGCCACCGCCATCCCGTTCGACCGCGCAATCGCCGCGATCTGGCAGTCGAATTGACCAATCGGACGACCCGCCGCCCGACGACTGCACGCAATGTCGGCATAGTCCCCGGCGGCTGCCGCGTCAAAGGCCAGCACGCGACCCCGGAACACTTCGTCAAGAACTCGGTCAGCGCCTGCCGACAACTCGCGCCGTCGCCGCCCGTCTGGCAGCAGCCCGAGACCAGTTCTGATCTCCGCCACGCTGACGGCCGACACAAAGAAACCGCGAGCCTCCTCCCGGTCCAGCCAGTCCAGGACCCGCGGATTCGGCCTCCCGCGCATCAGTTCCGACAGGACGTTCGTGTCAAGGACAACCATCCGCTGCTCGACTCAGTCGAATCGCGGTGGTTCGCGCATTGGCTCCCGTGGCGGAATCTCCAGGTCCACGCCGCCTAACGGCTTGAAGATTTCGTGAATCGCCGTGCCCAGGTTGCGCACCGGCGCCGCTTCCTTGCCTAACTCCACCCGCAGAATCTCCCGCACCTCCTGCTCCATCGACCGCCCGTTCTCCGCCGCCCGAACCCGCAGCCGCTGCTTCAGATCATCGTCCAGGTTTCGCACCGTGATACTCGCCATCGGTCAGCCCCCATGCCTAGCGCCACCGAGCCATGCGCTACCCGAAAGTGCAATCAACGAAATCATAGCAATCGATGATTGCAATGCAATCACCCTGCTGCCTCCGGATCGTGATAAAACCGCTCCGCCGTCACCACCGCCCGCCAGTCCTCCGGTCGGAACGCCCGTTCACCCGCCCTTCGCGCCGCCTGGACCAGTTCCCCAACGTGGTGCAGCGCCGCCAGCTTGCGGTTGTGATTGCGGTCGCGGTCGGCTCGTAAATCGTCCAGTTCTCGGCTTGTCGCCATGTCCAGTCCTTTCAAGATCCAGTCGGCGTATCGGTATCCCTCCGCGCGGAACTTCCCGCGCGAGGCCCGCCCCGTGTTGTAGTCCGCCAGCGCCTCGCGGTAGTTCCCGCCGCGATGGGCAATGTGCGACGCCATCAGGTTCGCCGCGTACTCCAGCGAGGCGAACGGATCGAACGTCCGCCCCCGCATCGACGGATGCCAGCGCGGAATGATCTGCGCAATCCCCTCCGCCCCCGCCCGGCTCACCGCCGTCGGGTTCCAGCCCGACTCCATCAGGATCTGCCGCCGGAACACCTGCGTGTCGTACCCCACCGCCCGCGCATAGCCGTCCGCGAACAGCTCCAGCGGATTCACCCGCTCGCCAACGACCCGGAACGTCTCCCGATCGATCCGCCCGCCCGGCGTCGCGTCCAGGTGCAGGTGATGCCCCGTGCTATTCCCCGTCGAATCGCACAACCCCAGCGTCTCCCCCGGTTCGACGGCATCGCCCACCGCCAGCTTCGGCGGCTCGTCAAAGTGCAGAAACCGCCACAGCACCCCCTCCGCGTCCCGGATAGCCACCGCATTCCCGTACGGAAACCCGTCCCGCACCGTCGGATCCCGCGTACTCGCCCGCTCCGTCGTCCACACCGCCACCACCACCCCCGCCCCCGGCGCCTTCACCGGCCGCCGATACACCGACGCGCTCTGCAGCGCCAGGTCCAGGCCCCCGTGCCGGTAACTGCCGCGGTCCACGCCGTAGACCGAGGTGACCCGGATCGTGCCGTCCAGCGGCGGCGCCAGTGCTTGCGGCACGGGCGCAGGCTCGGGTGTCGGCGCCGGCGCCGCACGCCCGATCGGCAGCGTCATCGCCGTTGCCAGGTCGCGCTCGAGCTCAGCGTGGGCCGCCGGGGCGAAGTCGTGCCAGTGGCCGCCGCGCGCCTGGCCCACGAACCAGCACAGCGCCCGTGCTTGAGGGAGGGCCTGGGCCACCACGGAGGCCGCGACCTGCAGCCAGCCCGCGTGATAGTTGACCGCGGGCCGGTGCGGCGGGTCCGTACCGCGCGCCGCCGTGTTGAATTCGGTAACCCAGACGGGCAGGTGATCCAGGCCAAGCGCGGCGTGATTTTCGGCCCAGGTCTCCGCGACGTTCAGCCCGAAACGCCAGCCCCTCTCGTGGCGGGTCTGCATGTCGTCGGCCACCGAGAGGCGCGGATTGCCGTACACGTGCACGCTCAGCACATCGGGCGGCCCCGCGATGCGCGTCCACGCATCCAAGAGCGCGTAATCGAGATCGGCCCAGGGCGAGCCTTCGGGCGATTGCCCGGCCGTGGCGCGCAATCGGCTGGGGTGGAACGTCGCCACCGGAATGCTGGCCAGCCGCGCGTCAGGCAGCGCCCGCTGGCACTGCGCGATGAAGGCCCGCAACGCGCCCTCGACAAGGCGCCAGCCCCGCGCGCCCTCCAGCTGCGGCTCATTGCCCGGCTGGAGAATCAGCCGCCCGCCCAGGTGACGCAGCCCGCTCAGCTCCCGCAGAGCGGCCCGATAGGCCCCGCGCTCGGCGTCCGTCCGCGGATACGCCTGCCCCGGCCGCCAGTCCACCCGCAGCAGGACCTCGCTCGTCGGATGCCGGGCCGCGAGCGCCTCGATCCGCGGCATGGCCTGGTTCGGGTGGTGCGAATCATCGGGAGCTGCGCCCTCCAGGTAGACCAGATCTACGAACGGCGTGCCGTCCGGGTACTGCCGCTCCGGGTCCGGCCAATGCACCCCAATCCGCATCATCACAGCCCCACCCCCAACGCCGCGCCCACCACGCCGGACGGCGCGGTGCCGCCTACCGTCCGGATCGGCCGCAACTCCGCGAGAAACTGCGCCTTGGTGACATTCGACCCACGGACGTGGGCTTCCAGCGCCTTCAAGTCCTCGTTCAGTTGCCCCAGGTCAATCCCGCCGTGGCCGGAACTGCCGAGGTTGACGCCAATAACGCTTGGGACTCGAATCGTCCCGTCGAGCGGTGGAATGAGCATGTGGTCTCCTTTGGCCTCGTCGGACTCCGGCCCCCGCCGCCCTGCCGAAGTCCCGAGTGTTGCCTTCCTGTGTACACCCACTGTACACTACGAGTTGACGGTTCGCAAACCTTCGGATACTCCACATGCCCAGCCTCGACCGCCGCCCGCTGCGTCCAGCACGACTCGCCGCCCGTAGACCCTCGCGTCACGTGTTGTGCGTGGCCGTTCATGGCGCGCCGGAAGCCTGCCCTCAAGCGCCCAAAAGCGCCCCGCCGCGCCTCAAGAGTTTTTTGGAAAAAACTCTTATCGCGCACGCGAGCCCCCAATTCCCCCCGCCCCACCGCCTACACTCACACCCCGGGCAACGTCCCGATTCGCCGCCTGGAGGCCTCGGCCACATGAACCTCGTCGGCTACACCGACCGCCTCACCGCCGCCCCCGGCGACACCGTCCGCTTCATGGTCAGCAGCCACCACCCGCGCTTCCGCGCCGACCTCGTCCGCCTCATCCACGGCGACGAGTCCCCCGCCGGCCCCGGCTTCAAGGAGCGCGAAGTCCCCTCCGCCATCAGCGGCCACTATCCCGGCCGCCCCAAGCCCATCCACAGCGGCTCCTACGTCCACATCCCCGCCCACCCCGCCCACCCCACCCTCAACACCCTCACCAGCTTCACCCTCACCGCCTGGATCTACCCCACCACCCCCGCCAGGGGCCTCCAGGGCCTCATCACCCGCTGGTCCAACGACCACGGCTTCGCCCTCGTCATCGGCCCCAACGGTGACCTCGCCCTCCACCTCGCTGACGGCCGCAACCCACCGGTCCACGTCGCCACCGGCGCCCCCCTCACCGAGCGCGTCTGGACCTTCGTCGGCGCCAGCAACCACGCCCCCACCGGCCGCGTCACCCTCATCCAGCAACCCCTCCGCCGCTGGCCCGTCGCCCCCGACCAGGCCCTCGTCACCCACGACACCCCCGCCGCCAACATCCAGCCACCCGCCGACACCCCGCTCCTCTTCGCCGCCCTCACCGCCGGTCCACCCGACCACACCGGCCCCATCGCCGCCCCCTACAACGGCAAGCTCGACTCCCCCCACCTCTACAACCACGCCCTCTCCGCCGCGGAGCTGACTGCTCTCGCCGACCCCACCAATACCGAGCCTCCAGGTGACCCGCTGGCCGCCTGGGACTTCAGCCTCGACATCGGCGGCACACGCGTCACCGACACCGGCCCGTTTGGCCTCCACGGCCAGGCCGTCAACATGCCCACCCGCGGCATGACCGGCCACAACTTCACCGGTGCCCAAACCAGCTTCCGCCTCGCCCCCCACGAGTACGGCGCCATCTACTTCCACGACGACGACGTGGAGGACGTCGGCTGGGAGTCCGACTTCCAATTCACCATTCCGTCCGACATCCCCAGCGGCGTCTACGCCGCCCGCCTGCGCGCCGGCGACGATGAGGACTACCTACCCTTCTGCGTTCGCCCCCCTCGCGGAACCGCCACCTCACGCATCGCCGTGCTTATGCCCACCCTCACCTACGTCGTCTACGCCAACTTCCGCGATATCGACGGCGGCTTCTGGGACAAGGAACGCGTTCCCAACGCGGATCCCGCCCTGCACGAAACTGAGTTCGCCTACATCCGAGCCAACGGACTCCCCGGCCTCTACGAGCGCCACTCCGACGGTTCCGGCACCACCCATGTCTCCCACCTGCGGCCCATCCTCAACATGCGCCCCAAGTTCCGCTATCGAGTCTGGGCCGCCCCCTCCCGTTTCCCCGCTGATCTCTACCTCATCGACTGGCTCGAAGCTACCGGCCACGAAGTCGACGTCATCACCGACCACGACCTGCACGCCGAAGGCGCCGACCTGCTAGCCCCCTACAGCGTCATCCTCACCGGCTCCCACCCCGAGTATTGGACCTCCGACATGCTCGCCGGCATGCGCGACTACCTGGACCAGGGCGGTCGTCTGATGTATCTCGGCGGCAACGGCTTCTTCGGCGTCACCACCATTGACCCCGAGCGCCCTCACGTCGCCGAGGTCCGACGCTGGGGCACCAGCTGGCCCTTCGAGATGCCGCCCGCCGAGCGGGTTCACAGCACCACCGGTGAGCCCGGCGGCACCTGGCGCAACCGCGGCGTGCCGCCAAACGGCCTCGTAGGCATCGGCTCCTGCGCCGCGGGATTTGACCAGGGCGCACCCTACGCCCGCCAGCCCGACAGCTTCGATCCCCGCGCCGCCTTCGTTTTCGAGGGCATCGGCGACGACGAACTCATCGGCGACTGCGCCTCCCTCGTCGTCCGCCACGGCGCCGCCGGCTACGAGATGGATCGCCTCGACTTCAGCCTCGGATCGCCGCCCCATGCCCTGCTGCTGGCGTCGTCCGTCGGCCACTCCGAGCGCTACGCGTCCTTCGTTGACGAACAACTTGAGTTCACCCAGGGCAAGGACGGCATGGCAACCGACGCCCCGCCCCCACGCGACGGCCCGCACGCCTTCGTCCGGGCCGACATGGTCTACTTCGAAACCCCAAACAACGGCGCTGTCTTCTCCGTCGGCTCCATCGCCTGGCGCGGCTGCCTCTCTCATAACAACTACGACAACACCGTCTCCCGCGTCACCGCCAACGTCCTCCGCCGCTTTGCCGCCGACCAATGACCGCTTCGTCCCTCTACAACGGCATCCAACACCCCGCCGAGTGGCCACCCCGCACCATCGAACCCGGCGGCGATCCCCTGCCAGTTCCTTACCTGGCGAATCCCCCTCATGTCATCCCCATCGACGTCGGCCGCCAGCTGTTCGTCGACGACTTCCTGGTCGAACACACCACGCTCCGACGCGTCTTCCACTCCGCCAAGGTCCACGAAGCCGCGCCGGTGCTGTCCCCCGAAACCGACCTCGAACGCAACCGCGACCACTGCCCCGTTGCCGCGCCGTTCAACGATGGCGCCTGGTACGACCCCGCCGACCAGACGTTCAAACTCTGGTATCACGCCGGCTGGTTCGACGGAACGGCCCTCGCCACCAGCAGCGATGGACTCAACTGGGAGCGCCCATCCCTGGAGGTTGTGCCCGGTACTAACGCCGTAATCGCGCACCCGCCGGGTTGGCGGCGCGACGGTGCGCTGACCTGGCTCGACGCCGACGCGGAGCTCAGCGAGCGCTTCAAGATGTTCATCTTCTGGCGCCATCCCGCACGTCACGAGGGCCTGATCTACACCTCGGGCGACGGCATTCACTGGAATGAGCGCGGCCTAACCTCCCAGTGCGGCGACAACTCCAGCTTCTTCTACAACCCGTTCCTCCAGCGCTTCGTCTTCAGCATCCGCCAGAGCTGGAACCGCCGCGCACGGTTGTACTTCGAGCACCCGGACTTTGTCCAGGCAGCCCGCTGGGAGCCCGAGCAACCGGTCCGCTGGGCGCGCGCCGACCGGCTGGACCGCCCCGATCCCTTCCTGGGACTGCGCCCCCAGCTATACGACGTAACCGCTGTCGCCTACGAGAGCATCATGCTCGGGGCCTTCGCGATCTTTCACGGGCCGGAAAACCCCGATGCTGCCAGCATCAGCCGCCCCAAGATCAACGACTTGCAGTTGGCCTACAGCCGTGACGGCTTCCACTGGCACCGCCCGCACCGCCAGGCCTTCATCGGCGCCAGCCGCCGCTGGGGTGACTGGAACTACGGCTACATCCACGCCGCCGGCGGGGTCTGCCTCGTCGTCGGCGATGAACTCTGGTTTTACTACGGAGCCTTCTCCGGCCACGGCTCCGTGCTCAAGCCCGGAGAGTTCGGCGGCGACTACGAGCAGGACAACGGCATGTACGCCGGCGGCCACACCGGCCTGGCTACCCTCCGTCGCGATGGATTCGCTTCCATGCAAGCCGACACGCACGGCGGCGTACTTGCCACCCGCCTGGTCACGTTTAGCGGCTCCCACCTGTTCATCAACCTGGACGCCCCACGCGGCGAGTTGCAAGTCGAGATTCTCGATGAGCGCGGCGACGTCATTCACCCGTTCTCGCTCGCCAACTGCCGGCCGCTCGCCACCGACTACACGTGCACCCGCGTCAACTGGAATGGCATCCATGATCTGTCGTCACTTACTGGCCGTCCCGTCCAGTTCCGCTTCCACCTGCGCAGTGGCGACCTCTACGCCTTCTGGGTCACCCCGTCCGCGTCGGGTGCCAGCAACGGCTACCTCGCCGCCGGTGGCCCCGGCCTTCCCGGACCTGTCGATGTCTAGCCAGCCGCCCACTGACTACGCATCACGTCGAATCACCGCTTGCCATAAGGTAAGCGTCGTCGCCCCGGTTGCCACTTATGGTCTCCGGTCCGCCCAAGACGAAGGGATCAACTAGTGGCCCGAGAGTTCGACCGAACCGAGGACCGTCACGCGGTCCCCATGCCGCCGCCGCTGGACTTCCCCGAGCACGGCAGCCCCGAGTCCCACGTCCTGGCCGAAGTCGAGGCACGAATGTCGAAGGACCCCTACCCCGTCGAACGAAACTTCGGTGTCAGCTACGTCGGCCCGCCCCACGACATAACGGAGAGCATTCGCCCCCTGACCGCCGGCTCCTTCTTCGTCGAGTGGGCACGCGACATGAATCCCGGCGCGGACCTCTTTGAGAAAGAAGCCGTGCGCATGCTCGGCTCGTTGCTGGGTCATCGCGACGCCGTCGGCTTCATCACCAGCGGCGGCACCGAGTCGAACCTCCTGGCCCTGCGCCTGGCCCGCAACCTCGGGGCCAAGTCGGAACCCGAAGTCGTCCTCCCAACAACGGCCCACTACAGCTTCCGCCTGGGTGCCGAACTCCTGGGTCTCCGCCTGCGAGAAGTCGACGTGGACGAAACCATGCGCCCCGACATCCCACAGGTCGAGCGGCTGCTCAACGCCAACACCGTAGCTCTGGTCTGTTCGGCGCCCGAAGGCAACTACGGCCAACTGGACCCGGTCGAGGAATTCGCCGACCTGGCCCAGCGCAAGGGCCTCTACCTGCACGTGGATGCCGCCTTCGGCGGATTCGCCCTGCCATTCCTCCGCGAGTTGGGCTACCCCATTCCCCAATTTGACTTCAGCCTGCCGGGCGTCTCCTCGATGATGACTGACGGTCACAAGCTGGGGCTGCTACCCGTGGCCACCGGCTTTTTCCTCATCCGCGACGAGGCCATGCTGGATGCCATCCCAGCCGAGTTCACCGGCATCCACACCATCACCGCCACCAAGCCCGGCGATCACGCCGTCGCCGCCTGGTCCGTCATGCGCCGGCTCGGCCGCGAGGGCTACCGCGAGTCGGCCCGACGCCTTATGGAAGTGGTTGACATCATCAGTAAAGGCATCGAGAGCATCGATGGTCTTCGGCTTCTCGTCCGCCCCCTGCTCGCCGTAGTCAACTTCACGTCCGATCGCGACGACGTGGAACGCATCTACCTCGAACTTCGCCGCCGAGGCTGGGGCGCAACCTACGGCCACGACGGCACCCAGGGCCGCATCCGCCTCTCCATCCACCCCCACCGCGACATCGAACACGCCCACGGCTGGCTCGCCGCTCTCGAAGCGTCCGTTCATGCTGTACGCATAGGCACATGACCGCTAACACGCGGGCTCGATGCACACGTCCAGGCCATCATTCTGGATACTTAGGCTGGCCCGATAGACGGTTTTGAAGATCCTCCAATAGCTTCTCAGGCTCATCCACACCAATGCCAACTAACGTAGCTTCCCGCTTCCTGGCGAACAGGCTCTCTATCTCAACGACCTCCTTTAGTGCGACAACGATGTCAGGAGATCCCATCATCGCCACATTCACGTACCCATCAAGCTCGGAATCACTTCGCATACGCTTACGCACCTCAGCAACGTCGGATAGAGGCATTCGGGCACGCCAGATCAACCCCGTGCGCAGGTGGATGTAACTATGGTCCACGATTATCGGCTGCAGACGCGCAGCATGGAAGTGTCCAACCAACCACAGTATTGAGTAAGCGCTAATAGCCGTGAACACCCAGGCACCGGTCTGAGTCCAAATACTGATTACCAGATGCACACCTCCAGTCTCGACTACTACGAGCGCCACGAGAGCCCAGAAAAGGTAGCTGATCTTCCGATGGTAGGAGTAGGCAGAGGCGCCCTGGCGGGATGTCCGGAACCTCGCAAACCATCCCGCAAAGACGAGATACAACATCGATGCTTCAGTGGCCACGACTGCGGCAACGAAATCGCTCTTGATGGACCTCCGTATTCCAGCTCTCAGGGCGTCAGTAAAGTAAAGAAACTCGCGCCTCGCTGTTCGGACATCACGAATAATGTGACGCAGCTTGAACAACACCAAACCAGCCACGGACAATTCGATAGCTGGGATCAGGAATTCGCTAAACCTCAGGAACGAATGTTCAGATGTCGGCAGGATGAATCTGATCGCCAACAGTGTCAGAATACATACGGGCACGATGCTAGACAGAGGCAGAAACTTCTTTCGCACGAGCAGTAGATAGTAAAGCAGCGGTACTCCTACCATGAGGTCGATCGTAATCGCGATTGACAACATGCCCGGCCGCGGACTCGCTTCAACACGCGTGGCGATCCACGTCTCCAACAGCACAAGCACAAGAGAGAGCGAGACAAATGCGATAAGTGATCTTCGACGAGTGAGGGTCATTTCGGAGAGCGACAGGTTCATTAGTCCGGTCTCCCACCTCATCATCCAAGTGACCGAGTCTACTCGTTCCGGTTTGCCTTACGTCCTGTCTGCCGGGACCGCGAAGGCTGCATTGCGAGCTTTCCGCTGGCAGATACTTACCTACTCTGTCCTCATCGTGCGTTCGTCCGTTTAACCCTTAGAGCACCGGCGGGGCGTCCACGACCGGGTCGTGGGCGCCCCGCGGGGTGAGCCGGTGGGTTAGCGGCTATAGCCCGACGGTGCGGCCGGCGGCGTTTGCAACCGCGCCCGCTCCGCCATGTGCGCCAGCATGAAGCGGAAGTCCTGGTAGGCGCCAAGCCCACCCAGACTGCTGTTCAACGACCGCAGCTGGTCCTCCAGCTCCGTTAGATCGCGGGAGATTTCGGCGACATAGTCGCCGTCAAACAGCCGGCCGTAGCGGTCAGCCGACAGCGCCACGATCGCGCCCAGCTGCAACAGCGGATCGCCAGCGGCGCTCAGGCTGCTGTCCAGCCGCCCGCGCACCTCGGCGCGCTGCGACCGCGACTGCCCGGTCTCCGCCACCACCCAGCGCAACTCGACGTTGGCCAGCGTCACGTCCTGTCCGGACCGGGCCAGCGCTTGGTCGTGCAGCTCGATCTCGTAGAACACGGTCGTCGCCGCGCCCGACGGAATCTCCGCAAACTCCTGGCGGTCCTCCGCGAAGCTCTCGTCCGAGGTCACCCGGTTCTCGTAGCCGATGATCCGCCACGACTTCACCAACT
>JAJDVX010000028.1 GCA_022825895.1 Chloroflexota bacterium
TCCGCCCGACCGCCACCGACGGCTGCTGGACCGTGCACTTTATGACCGACCAGGTGGCCACCATCGATCTCCGCAACCCCGCCTGAATGTGTAAACCATGTGTCCGAACGTCTGTAAACCATGTGTCCGGTCTGGACACCCTCGGGGAGAGGGAGAAAGAATGTCCGCACCTCGAAGGGCGAGGGACTTCTTGCCAAGGTCTCCCAGGAGGGAGAGCTTGGCGTAACCCCGGCATGGGTGCGCGGAAGCCCCCTCACCGATTTCGGCCGACGACGGCCGAATCCTTCGGCAAGCTCAGGACAGGTTCTGGCTCTCCCCTCGGAGAGACCTTTGCATAACCCAGGGTTGGTTGCGCGGAAGCCCCCTCACCGATTTCGGCCGACGACGGCCGAATCCTTCGGCAAGCTCAGGACAGGTTCTGCCTCTCCCCTTGGAGAGGGGAAGAACGGCGGCTCCTCGAAGGGATTGACATCGCACACCCGTCAATCGGGTTACGCAAAGGTCTCCACTGGGCGAGGGAGCAAGAGCAGCCGAACTCTCGAGGGTGCGGGGTGTCTTGCAGAGGTCTCCCAGGAGTGGATGAAGAGCCGCGCGGCCCGCTGGGGCGTGGCGTCGCTAGGATGATGGTGGATCCAGCGCGGTCTTCAGGACATATCCGATGAGTCCGGTTAGCTACGACTTTGGCGACTCCACGGTGCTCATTACCGGGGGCACGCAGGGCATTGGGCTGGCGGTGGCGGAGGCATACGCGCGGGCCGGGGCCAACGTGGCCATCTGCGCGCGGACCGAAGGGGACGTGGCGGAGGCCGTGGGGGCGCTGGACGAACTGGGTTCGGGCTCGGTTTACGGAACTACGGCGGACCTGGCCGAGCCGGACGATGTGGGCCGGCTGTTCGACGAGGTGGTGGCGAACCTCAGCGCGCCGGACATCCTGGTGAACAACGCGGCGGCGCAAGGGAACTTTCCGTTTCCGGAGATGGACCTGGAGCGCTGGCGCTGGATGGCGCAGGTGAACCTGGAAGCGCCGTTCGAGCTGTCGCGGCGCTTCGTGCTGGCGCGCGGTGAATCCGGCGGAGCCATAGTCAACGTGGTGACTAACCAGGTGATTCGCCACGCCAGGGGGCGCGTGGGCTACGGGTCCACCAAGGTCGGCCTGGTGGGGCTGACCCGCACGATGGCTCTGGAACTGGCGCACTGCGGGATTCGGGTGAATGCCGTGGCGCCAGGCTTTGTGGACGTTCCGCGGATCTACCGCGAGTTCGACGACGTGGACGACCGGCTGGCGGCCATGCCGGCGGGACGGTTCGTTACGCCGGACGAGGTGGCGCAGGCGATTCTCTTTCTGTCGTCCGAGGCGGCGTCGGCGATCAGCGGCGTGGTGCTGGCGGTGGACGGCGGGCATGCGCTGGACGGGACCTGGGTGCGTGACTAAGGCGTTGCAAGCGAATCCCCTCTGCCCCCTGACACCTAAAAGATCTGCTCGCTGCTCTCCACCGGCCAATGGCCGCTAGCCACCGACTGCTAACCCCCATGAACCTGGTCGTAGCCAACGACGACGGGATCGAAGTGCCGGGCATCTGGGCACTGGCGCGCGAGCTGTCGCGGCTGGGAAAGGTGGAGGTGTACGCGCCGACTCGAAACTTCAGCGGCGCGGGGATGTCCGTCCGGCTGGATCGTGAGGCCCGGCTGTTTCGGGCCGCGCCGCCGCCGGGCGTCGACCCGGATATCGCGGCGTTCACGCTGGAGGCGCCGCCGGCCTCGCTGGCGGCCATCGGCACCGTCCACGCCTTTGGCGGGAAGGTGGACGCGCTGATATCCGGCATCAACCCGGGGTGGAATCCGGGCGAAGAGCCCTACAAGGTCTCGGGCACGGCGGGCGCGGCGCAGGTGGCGGTGGAGCGCGGCTTGCTGGGTGTGGCGGTTTCCGCCGAGTACTTCGCCGCCGCCGGCCAATTTGGGGACATCGCCGTGGCGACCCGGCGGCTGCTGGACGCCATTCGCGCCGAGTTCGATCCGCTGCCCAACGTGCTGGTGAACGTCAACGTTCCCGAGAGTTTCGGCTCGGACACGGCGGTTCGGCTGACCAGACCGAGCCGGAATACGATGTTCGGTGAATTCAGGATCGAGGAGTGCGAAGCCGACGAGCGAGGGGTGAACTTGCGCTTCGAGTTCGGCAACTACTTCGACCGTGAGCCGACGCCGGGTGACGAGATGCACGCGCTGGCGGAGGGCGTGGTGTCGATCGCGGTGACCGGACCACGGCCGAGCGAGGTGTTGATGGACGATCCATGGCCGGCCGTCGTCCAGGGGTTCAGGGCCTGAGCGGCCGCCACGAGGAGATTCGGATCCATGAGCGTTCAATCCGACCTGGGCGATCTGAAGGCCCGTTTGCGCGAGGCGCGGGATATTTCGTCTTCGGCGGCGGTGCTGTATTGGGACCAGTCCACCTATATGCCGACGGGAGGCGCGGCGGGGCGTGGGCGGCAGTTGGCGGTGCTGAGCCGGCTGGCGCACGAGAGCGCGACGGACCCGGAGATCGGGCGGTTGCTGGACCGGCTGGGGCCGTACGCGGAGTCCCTGCCGCCGGAGCATGACAATGCGGCGTTGATTCGAGTGGCGCGCCACGACTATGAGCGGGTGACGCGCGTGCCGGCCGAGTACAGCGAGCGGTCGGCCAAACATGCCTCGGCCACCTACGCGGCGTGGGTGGAGGCGCGGCCGAAGAACGACTTCGCGACGATGCGTCCGATGCTGGAGACGACGCTGGATCTCAGCCGCGAGTACGCCAGCTTCTTCCCGGGCTATGAACACATCGCCGATCCGCTAATCGACGACGCGGACGAGGGCATGACGGTGGCTCGCATCCGGCCGGTGTTCGACGAATTGCGGGCGGGACTGACCCCGCTGGTGGCGCGGATTGCGGCTGCCGAACAGGTGGACGATGGGCCGGTGCGCAAGCACTTTCCGCAGGCGCAGCAGTCGCGGTTCGCGGAGAAGGTGATCCGGTCGATCGGGTTCGACTTCGAGCGCGGGCGGCTGGATCCGACGGCGCACCCGTTCATGACACGGTTCGGTCACGGCGACACGCGGATCACGACACGCACGAACGAAGACTTCCTGGCCGAGCAGCTCTTCAGCACCATCCACGAAGCCGGGCACGCGCTGTACGAGCAGGGCACGCGGGCCGAGGACGACGGGTTGCCGCTGGGCGGTGGCACGTCGGCAGGGGTTCACGAGAGCCAGTCGCGACTCTGGGAGAACATCGTGGGGCGCAGCCTGGGGTTCTGGTCGCACTGGTACCCGACGCTGCAGGAAGAGTTCCCCGAACAGCTGGGCAACGTGGACCTGCGGGACTTCTACGCGGCCGTGAACCGGGTGGAGCCGTCGCTGATCCGGACCGACGCGGACGAGGTGACCTACAACCTGCACGTGATGATCCGGTTCGACCTGGAGCTGCAACTGCTGGAGGGCGAACTGGCGGTGGCCGACCTGCCGGCGGCCTGGCACGCGCGCTACCAGTCGGACCTGGGCGTGCGCGCGCCGGACGACCGGGACGGCGTGCTGCAGGACGTGCACTGGTACGCCGGCAGCATTGGTGGGGCCTTCCAGTGCTACACGCTGGGGAACATCATCGGGGCGCAGCTGTACGAGGCGGCGCTGCGAGAGCAGCCGGATATACCGGAGCAGATCGCGAGCGGGGATACGTCGTCGCTGCTGGAGTGGATGACCACCAACGTGTACCGGGTGGGGCGACGGCTGACGCCGGATGCGTTGATCGAGCGGGTCTGCGGCGGACCGCTGGACGCGCAGCCGCTGTTGCGGCGGCTGACGGCGAAGTTCGAGGACTTGTACGCGCTCTGATCAGGGTCCTCAGGCGTCAGCGGCCGGCGGGGTTGATGTGAACGAGGACGGGCCGCGCGCTCCGCGGTCGAACGAGTTCGATGAACTGCTTGCCCAGGTCAACGGCGTCATGCGCGAAGAGGTGAGGGCCGCTCCCACCTACGGCGAGGAATGGCCGCGCATCTACTGCCCGGAGAACCTGGAGAACATCCGGGTGATCCGCGTGGATGGGCGGATCGTGTCGTCCGCGGCCATTTATCCGCACGAGGTCCGCTTCGGCGGTGCGCGGCTGCGGGTTGGCGGGATTACCGGGGTTGCGACCGATGCGGCCTACCGGCGGCGCGGCCATGGGACGCGGGTGATGCAGGCGTGCATCGGGCGCATGGCCGAGTTGGGGTGTCACCTGAGCCTCCTGGGTTCGGGGGTGCCGAGCTGGTACCGGAAGCTGGGGTGGGAATACGCGGGGGTGGAGCGCAGCTACAAGTTCAGCCGGGGAAACCGGCACCTGTTGCCGACGGATGCCGGTCTGGCGATGCGGGAGGCGGAGGACCGCGACTTCGAGACGCTGGCGGAGGTCCACGAGGCGCGAGCGCTGGGCGGGGTGCGGTCGCCCGACCTGTTGCGCTCGATGTGGGGGCCAAAGCCCGGAGCGGCGGTGTGGGTGGCGCTGCGGGACGGGCAGGTCGGCGCGTACCTGCGGGCGCGGGGGACGTCGGTGACGGAGTACGGCGGGCCGGCGCGACTGGTGCTGCCGATGCTGTCGCGACTCCTGGCGGCCTGGGACGATCCCTCGATTGCAACGTCCACGCGCTCGATCGAGGAGCGGCACGCGAACGTGAAACCAACGGTGCATGCCAGCCTGGACGCGCCGTGGCGGCCGGACGACGTGACCCAGGCGCTGGACGCCCTGGGGATTCTGCGGTCCGCCGGCTACGTGCGGATGGTTCGGATTGAGAAGCCGCAGGCCCTGGTGCGGGCCTACGGGCGTACGGATCTGAGCGCGCGGGCCGATGGCGACCTGATCGTGGTGGAGACGGTGAACCGGACGCTGCGGCTCAGCCGCACCAATGCGGTTAAGCTGTTTTTCGGGCCGGAGCGGCCGGTCACGCCGGACGTGACCGGGTTGCCGTTTGTGTTTCACGTGTGGGCAGCCGATCGGGTGTGAGACAGGCGGCGGCCCGGAATAGCCGCCACCGGCGCGCCGCCGGATGCTCCAGGTCGTGCGAGCCCGGTTGACATCCCACCCCACGTCGGCACGATTGACGCAGTCCGCGCCCTGGAGCGTTCTTAATCCATGTCATACCGCCTTGCCGCCCTCACCATCCCCTATGCCCGCGACGGGCTCTCACGTCGCCGCGCGTACGCCGGTATCCAACGCGCCGGCTTCACCCACGTCGGTCTCTACGACCGCCACGACGAGGGTCCGCTCTGGCCCGACGGCGCCGATGCGGCCGCGGCCCGCACGGCCGTCCAGCCCGCCCTCGACGCGGGCCTTCAACTCGACCACAAGTCCCACGGCGGGGTCACTTCCGACCCCGGCGAGCCCGAGCGCTTCCTCGAGGCCATCGAACTCGCCGCCGAAGCCGGCGTGCCCGCGCTGGTCTGCTGGGGCCCCTACGAATACCCGGCCGATGGTTTCCCCGACCGTCCCAAGTCCGGCCCCGCCTGGCAGGCGGAGGTCGACGGCTTCTACGCCGCCTTTGAACCCGGCGTGCGCGCCGCCGAGGATGCGGGCGTCCTGCTGCTGCCCAAGCCCCACACGGGCGTCGGCAAGCACGGCGCCGCCCTGCGCGAGCTGCACGACCGATTCGATTCACCGGCGGTGGGCGTCTGCTACGACACCGGCAACGTCCACTATTACGAGGGCCTGGACCCGGTCGAGGACATCGAGCCCGTGGCCGGCCTCTGCCGCCAGCTCATCATGAAAGACCACGTGGGCCCCCGCGGCGCGCCCGTCTTCCGCACACCCGGGGACGGTGACATCGACCACCAGGCCGTCATTGCCAGGCTTGCCAAGGCCGGATTCGACGGCACGCTGACCAACGAACGAGTGGACGTTTCGGGCGCCGACGCGATCGACGTGGAGCTCGGTCGCGCCCGCCGTCATATGCTGGCGGTGGCCGACGCCGCGTTCGGGGAGTCCACCAGTGCCTGAAACCGTGGGCGTCGGCATGCTCGGCTACGGCTTCATGGCCGCCGCCCACCTTTCCGGCCTCAGCCAGGTTCCCGGCGCACGCGTCACCGCCATTGCCGGCCCCAACCAGGAGCGCGCTTCGGCCGTGGCCGCTGCCCACGGTGTGCCGTCGGTCTACCCCGACGAGCAGGGGTTGCTGGACGACCCGTCCGTTGACGCCGTCGTGATCACCTCACCCGACGACCAGCATTACGCGCAGACGATGGCCTGCATCGAGGCCGGCAAGCATGTGTTTGTCGAAAAGCCCATCTCGCTGGACGCCATGCAGGCTCGCGAGATGTACATGGCCGCCATGTCCGCCGGCGTTCGCACGGGCGTCGGGTTCACCTTGCGCTGGAACCCGCTGATCGAGCGGATTGCCGCCATGGTGCAGGCCGGCGAGTTGGGCCAGTTGGTCAGCGTTCACTGCCAGCGGTTCAACCGGCGCTTGCTGGGCGACGTTCCCGTGATGGAGTGGCGCTACGACCCGAGCCGCGGCCGCAGCGGCGTCCTGGGCGACCTGGGCAGCCACATGATCGACCTGGCGCAATTCCTGGCGGGACCGATAACCGCCGTGGCCGCCGATCTGAACACCGTTCGGCCGCACGCCCTGGATCCCGAAACCGGGGCCGAGGTTCCGCTTACGCTGGATGACGACGCGGTGCTCAGCGTCCGCTTCGCCAGCGGCGCCCACGGCACGATATCCACGAGCCGGGTCGGCGCGGTCGACTCGCACCTGCCGCTGGGCCGCAGCAGCTTCCTGATCAACGGCACCGAGGCCGGCGTGCTGACCGACTGCGTCCTGCAAGCCACGATCAACCGGGTGGGGCAGGAGCCCGAACTGGTCGACCCCGGCCTGCCGCTGGACGACGCCGATCACGCCGGCATCCTGGCCTTCTTCGGCGAGCGCATGATGCGGGGCTTCGTGGACTCGATCCGCGAGGACCGCGACGTGCCGCCGACGCTCATGGACGGCCTGCGGACGCAGGAAGTGATCGATTGCGCCCTGGAAGCCGCCAAATCCCGACGCTGGGTTGAGGTACCTCCGACTCATGGCTGACCACAGCGCATTCGCCGAGTTGCGGGAGGCGATTCCCGCCATCCGGCACTACCACTGCCTCAACTCGGGCGGCGTGGCGCCGACCCCGCAGGTCACGCTCGACTTGCAGCAATCGTGGTACGACCGCGAGGCGGTTATGACCACGACGAATCCGGACCTGCGCGAGATCTACAACCAGGAACTCGCTGCACTTCGCAGCGAAATCGCCGCTTTGCTCAACGCCGACACCGATGAGATCGCGCTCATTCGCGCCGTTTCGGAGGCCGTCTCATTCGTCGCCGCCGCCCTCCGGTTGCAGCGCGGCGACCGGGTCATCCTCACGGCCGCGGAGCATCCCAGCGGCTACCTGGCCTGGCTGACGCTGCGGGATCGGATTGGTTTGGACCTGGTGGCCATCGAAGCCGACGGGGACGACGATGCCTTTGTGCGCGACGTGGAAGAAGCGATGACCACGAACACCCGCGCGTTTTGCATGAGCCACGTCACCACGGAGCGCGGGATCGTGTTGCCGGTGGACCGGGTGTCCGCGCTGGCCCGCGAGCGCGGCGTGGTGACCGTGGTTGACGCCGCCCAGTCGTTCGGCGCGCGGCCCACGGACATGCGGCAGCTTGGCTGCGACGTGTACACCTTCCCCGCCTTCAAGTGGAGCATGGGTCCGTACGGCGTGGGCGCCATGTACGTGCGCCGCGACGCCCAGGAGCGGCTGCATCCCTGGGGCAGCGGGGCCGGGGCGGTGTCGCAGTCGAGCTTCCCGCCGGGCGAGGCGCATCTGCACGAGAACGCGCAGCGTTACGAGTTCGGGGCCCGGCCCTTTGCCCTTTACGCGGCCTGGCGCGCCTCGATCAAGATCCTCGGTGACCTGGGCCTGGAGACCATTCAACAGCGCAGCGCGGCACTGGCGGCCGAGGCCCGAGCGGTGTTCGGCGACCTGCCCGGCGCCAGCATTCGCACACCCGAGCAAGGCGATGCGCGCTCTGGCATCTTCACGGTCGGGCTGGAAGGGGCGGACGGCTTGGCGCTGGCTGAGCACTGCCTGAAAGCTCACCGCATCCTCTGCCGGGCGGCGGACCACCACACGGCGGTGCGCCTCTCCTTCCACGCCTTCAACGACGCGAGCGACATCCAGGCAGCCGCGCAGGCCTTCGAGGACTTTCCGGCCTAGACTCCGCGAATCTGTTCCAGGCTGCGGGCCATGGCGATGGCGGCCAGGGCGGCGTCGCCGCCGCGGTTGCCGGATTTGCCGCCGCAGCGGTTGATGGCCTGCTCCACCGTTTCGGCGGTCACGATCCCGTAGATCACCGGCGTCCTGGAGTTCAGCGCCACCTGGGCGATCCCGCGCGCGGACTCCTGCGCGACGTGGTCGTAGTGCGAGGTCTCGCCGCGAATGATGCAGCCGAGGCAGATCACGACGTCGGGCTTTTCGGCGTCGATCAGTTCACGCGCCGCCACGGGTAGCTCGAATGAGCCGGGGACCCAGGCAATCGTCTGGTCGCTCTCGGCCACGCCGTGCCGGCGGAGTTCTCGCTGGCAGGCCTCCAGCAGGTGGCCCACGAAGAACTCGTTGAAGCGCGCGGCGGCGATGCTCACGCGCAGTCCCTCGCCGTCCAGCGGCGGATCGATCACTCGCGATTCGTTCGTTTGCTCGCTCATAGCTCGTGCCCCATTCGTGCTCGCTTGGTCTCGAGGTAGCGGCGGTTGTGCGCGCCCGGCTCCACTGCCAATGGCAACTGATCGACGACTTTCAGTCCGTAGGCCCGGAAGCCCGCGGTTTTTTTGGGGTTGTTGGTGAGCAGGCGCAGGCCGCTGATGCCGAGTTCTCGCAGGATCTGCGCGCCCACGCCGTAGTCGCGCAGGTCGGCGGCGAATCCCAGGTGACGGTTGGCGTCCACGGTGTCCAGGCCCCGATCTTGCAGTTCGTAGGTGCGCAGCTTGTTGGCCAGGCCGATGCCGCGACCTTCCTGCCGCATGTACAGCACGACGCCGCGGCCTTCGTTGGCGATCCGCGCCAGGGCGGCGTCCAGCTGGTCGCCGCAGTCGCAGCGCATCGAGCCGAAGACGTCGCCGGTGAGGCACTCGGAATGCACTCGCACCAGCGGCGGCGAGTCGCCGGCCAGATCACCCAGGGTCAGGGCTACGTGGTCTTCGCCGGTCGTGGTGTCGTGAAAGGCCACGGCCCGATAGGGCCCGTGCGCGGTCGGCAACTCCGCGGCGGCCACCTCGTATACCACGCGCTCATTCACCCGACGGTGATGAACGATCTGGCTGATGCGTACGACCGGGATCGGCGGGTCGCCGGGGCTGGCAGCCAAGGTGGGTTGCTCAAAGGCCGAGGCATCGGGCGCGTCGACGTGGCTGAGCACGGCCACGGGCGCGAGTCCCGCCAGCACGGCAAGGTCGACGGCGGCTTCGGTATGGCCGAGTCGACGCAGCACGCCGCCTTCGCGTGCCCGGATGGGCGTCACGGGACCGGGCGAGCGGAAGCCGGCGCCGTTGCGATTGGAGGCCAGGGCCCGAATCACCGCGGCAGTTGCTTCGTCGCCTGACTGGGGGGAAGCGTCGGCGAGTGCAACGGATGCCGCCAGTGCCGGACGCCGTGCCAGGGGGTCGGCGGAGTCCGGCGGCTGTTCGGATAGTCCAAGATCGTCGAGCCGACGCGCGGCGGCCGGTGCGTAGACCTGGCCGTCACCGAGGTCTCGCAGACGTCGAAGGGTCCCGGCGTGGACGTTCTGTCCGGCTGCTACGAGATCGAGGTCCGGCCGCGCCAGCCCATCGTCCACCACAGCCACGATGCCGCCCCGACCGATGCACTCAATGGCGGTCGACACCGCGTCGCTGGTCATCGCGATTCGTCCAGCTTGTAGCCGGCGGCCCGAAGCTGGGCGATGGAGGGGCTGCCGCCATCCTCCCGCTCAGGCACGTATCCGTACTTGGCCAGGATGTCGACTTCGAGGTTGGCCCGGTACCCGACGGGCGCCGCGCCCAGGGTGACTGAACGCAGGGTGTGCGGGATCAGGGCCACCGCGAACGTCGCATCGCGCGGTTCGACGACGGTCAGGCTCACGCCGTCGAGGGCGATGAAGCCCTTGGAAACGATGTAGGGCGTGAGGTCCCGGGGGGCAGCAAAGCGGACGACTTCGGAGTCGCCGTCGGGTCGCCGTTGGATCAGTTCGGCGGTGGCGTCCACGTGCCCCTGGACGTAGTGCCCGCCCATGCGGTCGCCGTAGGCCAGCGGGCGTTCGAGGTTGACGGGACTGTCAACGGCCAGTTGACCGAGGTTGGTCAGGCGAAGGGTCTCGGGGATGGCTTCCACCGAGACTTCGCTGGCCGCCACGTGAACGGCGGTCAGGCAAACCCCGTTGACAGAGATTGAGTCACCGACACGCACGCCGTCGGCGCAGACGTCCGACCGAAGCGTGAAGCGGCGCAGGCCTGCGGCGTCCTGTACGCGAGTTACGCGTCCGAGGTCTTCGACGATGCCGGTGAACATCTCAGGTCACCGCCGGTCCGTAGCGGTGCAGATCGGCTTCAAGCAGGGAGTCCTTACCGATCTCGCTGATGCGCGGACGGTCCAGCATGCGATTCCGAAGACTGTCGATGTCAGCAGCGGCCTCGAGCCCATCGCCCATCGACCAGGGGGCGACGAAGACGGCGAGGCTGTCGATGGCGTCGGCGGCCAGGAATGCTCCGGTGAGCGTTGGGCCGGCCTCGAGCAGCGCGGTCGAGAGACGAAGGTCGCCAAGGAGGTCCAACGCCGTACTGATGTCAACGCGTCCGGCGGGGGTGGGTGCGCAGGTGCGCACCTCGGCGCCGGCCTTGTTGAGTTGACGAACCTGCTCCGGCGGCGCGGCCGCCGTCGTAAGAATCAGCACTCTGCCGTCGTGGCCAATTACGCGTGATGACGGGCTGATTCGCGCGTTCGAGTCAAAGACCACGCGCAGCGGCTGGCGGCCGTCGGCGGGCGGCGGGCGCACGGTGAGGCGGGAGTCGTCGACGAGAATCGAGTCGACGCCGGTGATGATGGCGTCGGCCGCATCGCGCATTTCGTGGACACGACGCCAGGCTGCGTTGCCGGTGATCCGGCCGCCGCCGGTGGGTTGCGCCACCTTGCCGTCCCTGGTCATGGCCCACTTGGCGGTGACGTGGGGGCGGCCGGTTTCGGCGAGCTTGAAGTGGCCCTGCGCGAGGTCGCTTGCGGCCCGGGCGCCGACGCCGGTGACGACTTCAACTCCCTGGCCGCGCAGATGGTCGAAGCCACCGCCAGGGACGCCGGGATTCGTGTCGGGAATCGCCGCAACGACGCGGCGGATGCCGGCTCGCAGGATTGCTTGTGTGCAGGGAGGGGTGTGGCCGTGGTGATTGCAGGGTTCGAGGGTCACGGCCAGCGTCGCGCCGCGAGCCCGGGCGCCCGCCGCGCGCAAGGCCATGACCTCGGCGTGGTCGCCGCCGGCCGGCTGGGTGGCGCCTTCGCCGAGAATGGTTCCATCGTTACCGACGACCACGGCGCCAACTGGTGGATTGGGATGCGTGCGGCCCCTGGCCCGGCGCGCCACTGCCAGGGCAGCTTCCATGGCGGCTTCGCCGGCTCCAGGGATTTCGGCGCTACGACGTTCGCGCAGGGCGGTCGTCAGATCGCGGGCCCTCGACGCGTCGAACCGCCGGGGCGCGGACGTGCACGCGTAGCACGCCCACGGCGCCTTCTCCCTTCCGGACTGTACCGTCGGCTCCGGATTCGCACCGGATCAGCCGGTGTTGGCCGGCTCGCGGGCTTGGCCTCGGGCCTCACCGCCGGTCGGGAATTTCCAGGCGCGAGCGCCGGGATCACCCTGCCCCGAAGGCACGTATGTGCGTGGGTCAAGCATACGCCCGCGAATCGCGGCGTCCAATCGCGACCGTATGCTCCACGTTGCAGGAATGGCCTGTGGGCCGGAGCGAGGGGTGATGATGCCGGACCGTCACATGGTCATCGGCTTGACCGGAAACCTCGGCGCCGGCAAGTCAACCGTCGGGCGAATTGCGGGCGAACTCGGTGCGCGCGTCATCGATTCCGATCACACGGTGCGCGACTTGCTGACAAACGATCCGGAACTGGCGGGGAGCATCCGAGACGCGTTTGGCTCCGAGGTCATGGTGCGCGGCCGACCGGACCGTGCGGCGCTGGCGCGGGTCGTGTTCAGCGATTCGGATGCGCTG
Organism: Chloroflexota bacterium; assembly: GCA_022825895.1. GTDB lineage: Bacteria > Chloroflexota > UBA11872 > UBA11872 > UBA11872 > UBA11872. The sequence goes on from JAJDVX010000028.1 coordinate 12,264, forward strand.
GCTCAATTGGAAGCGATCATCTATCCGCGAGTCGGTGAGCGAACGGCGGAGCTTCTGGCAGAACCGACCACGGCGCCCGCCACCGTCATTGAGGCGATCAAGGTGGTGGAGGGTCCGAACGTGCAGCGGTTGGATGCGCTCTGGATCGTGGAATCGACGCCTGAACTTCAGGTCGAGCGGGCGGCCGCCACGGGTCGTATCACGCCGGCCGAGGCGCGCCGACGACTGGCCGTGCAGTCCAGCGCCGACGACAAGGAATGCCTGTTCAGGGACCGACGACCTGGACGACCCGTTTGGCGCATCGACAACAGCGCCGACCTGAAGGCGCTACAGCAGCGAGTCGCGCTCGTGTGGCAGGAAGCTCTGGCGCTCTCTACCGAACCGCCGAAGTAGCCGTCCCGGTCAGCACTCGCGCCTGGCAGCCAGAAATGTTCGGCTCAGGCGCAGAGTTCGTGGCTGTTGTCCCAGCGGTGGGCGCGGATCGGTACCGGGTTGTCCATGAGCCGATGCAGGGTGTCCTCCCACGACTGCTTCCAGGCCGCCGCGTCGTGCAACTCCGTCTCCGGATTCGCGCGGCTGCGCGCTACCCAGCTTGGGAAGTAGGTGCGACCGGTGGACTGGCCGGTGGGGTTGTAGCGCAGGTCGAAGCTCCAGCGGACGCTGTCGCTGTGGTTGGTCAGCGACGCGTGCATGCAGCCCTTGTGCATCAGCAGCACGTCGCCCGGCGACATGGGCAGCGGCCTGGCGCGTTCCTTGGGAATCAACTGGGTCGGAATCGTGGTGGCCTTGAGCCCTCGCTCGTTGGGCATCGTGCAGTGCACCTGCAGGCCGTCCCGGTAACTTCCGGGCACGACCATCAGGCAGCCGTTGCGCTCCGTGGCTTCGGTCAGCGGCAGCCAGACCGTGAGCATGTTGGTGTCGTCGGCTTCCTCGTGGACCACGCCGTTGTCCTGGTGCCAGCCGGTGGTCGTGACCAGGCCGGTTCCCTCGTTCTTGGTGACGTAGCGTTCCGGCGGCTTGATGCGCACGTGCTGGACCGGGTTGGAGGTGATCTCGGGACCGATCAGGGACTCAACAGCGTCCAGCAAGCGCTCGTTGCGGAGCAGGGAAAAGACGGCCGGTCCAAAGTGGTACTTGGTGTTCGGATTCAGCAAGGCGGTGTTGATCGGAATCGTGATGTCGAACGGCTGCGGGTCCAGCAGCCCGGCCTCTCGGGTGATGGCGATCGTGCGGCGGTCAAAGGGCAACTCGGCGTAGGTGCTGGAGATCTCGCCTTCTCGAAACATGCGCTCGGCTTCCCGGTCGAGAATCTCGGCGTACTCGTCCATGACCGGCTGCAGGTCCTCTTCGGGGGACAAGATGCCGCGGGCGATGACGTAGCCGTCGCGGTCGAAGTCGGCCAGTTGTTCGGCTGTGAGGTGCATGGCGGTATGTCGGGGTCGAAGTTCCTGGAAGTCTAGCCCAAACCGATGGCCATTTTGCGACTTTGGCCGGGTATATTCGGCGCCTTCCGGCTAGGTTCGGCTGAGTGCCACGAGCAGGATGGCCGCGGCGAATCCGCTGATGCCCACGGCAATTGCCAGGGCGCTGCTGGCCACCAGCACGCCGGTGGATTGGCCGCGCTGCCCGCTCGGATTTGGAGCGTTAAGCGCCAGGAAGGCGGCCAGCGCGACGATTGCCGCAATAAGCACAGCGCCGGCAGCCCGCACGTTTTCGATCAGAAAGAACGACCCCGCCAGCACTGCTCCGAACGCCAGTACGCTGGCCGCAAGCGTTTGGCGCCAGTGGCTTCTCCGGAACATGACGGCGAGCTTACGCCAGCACGGATGACTGACGGCTCGTTCCGGTTGCCGTGCGGGGTGCAGCGTGTCACCGTAGGCGCACCACCGCTCGGAAGCGCGTGCCCGGAAGGACGAACGACGTGACTGGCGCCGATGCCCTGGTCCAGATCCTCAAAGCCGAAGGCGTGAAGCAGGTGTTCTGCTTTCCCTACACGCCGGTCATGGAAGCCATGGCCCGCGCCGACCTCCGCATCCTGCTGACCCGCCAGGAACGAGTGGCCGGCAACATGGCCGACGGCGTTTCCCGCTCGACGAACGGGCGCGAGATCGGCGCATGGACCGTGCAGCAGTCGGCCGGTGTCGAGAACGCCTTTGCCGCTATCGCGCACTCCTACACGGACTCGACGCCGGTGCTGTTCGTGCCCGGCCACCCCGGCATGCCCAAGACCGGCGTTCCGCCGGCCTTCGAAGGCGTGCGGAACTACCAGGCCACCATTCGCCACGGGGCCGTCGTGGGCTCGGCGGCCGAGGTGCCGCAGCGGGCGCGCATGGCGTTCACGGCCCTGCGGTCGGGCCGTCCCGGTCCCGTGATGCTGGAAATGCCGGTGGAGGTCTGCGCGGAGGAGTTCACCGGGCCGCTCGACTACACGCCGATCCGCCCCGCCCGCTCGGCCGCCGACAGCGGCGCGGTATCGGAAGCCGCGGACCTGCTGCTGCGTGCCGGGTCGATCCTCATCTGGGCCGGACAAGGCGTGCTCTACGCCGAAGCTTCAGACGAATTGCAGGAAGTCGCCGAACTGCTGGGCGCACCCGTTATGTGCACCCTGCAGGGCAAGAGCGCCATTTCCGAGACGCACGAGCTCTCGGCCGGCGTTGGCGCCTATGTGCGGACGGCGATGGCCGCCCACTACCTGGAGACGGCGGACACCGTGCTGGTGGTCGGCTCGAGTCTCAGCCGCATGTCGTTCACGCCGGATCTGCCCGAAGGCAAGACCATCATTCACGCCACCAACGACTCGGTGGACCTGAACAAGAGCTACGAGACGGCGGTTCCCATCCTGGCCGACGCCAAGCTGTTCCTGCGCCAGCTGGCCGATGAGCTGCGCACGCGCGTTGGCGACGGTCGCGAAGCCCAGCGCCAGCAGACGGCGGCAGACATCGCCACCATGAAGCGCAACTGGTTCGCGGACTACGCCGCGCACTTCAACGACGACTCAGAGCCGATCAACGCCTACCGCATGCTCCGTGAACTCTGGAGTGTGCTGGACCCGGACACGAGCATGCTGACGCACGAGTCCGGCGCGTCGCGCGACATCCAGAGCGTGTTCTACCAGTCGACGGTTCCCCGCAGCTATCTCGGTTGGGGACAGTCGTCCCAGCTTGGCTTCTCGATCGGCCTGGCGATGGGCGCCAAGATCGCCAATCCCGACAAGACCATCGTCAACGTCATGGGCGACGGGGCCGTGGGGATGACGGGCATGGACTGGGAGACAGCGGCACGGGAGAACCTGCCCATCCTCAGCGTCATCAAGCACGACGCCATCTTCAGCGGCTACGACAAGAACATCCCGGAGTCGATCGAAAAGTTCGGCTCGTCGACGCTGCACGGCGACTACGCCGGCGTGGCCGCGGCGCTGGGATGCCACGCGGAGTCGGTGTCCGCCATCGGCGACCTGCGGCCGGCGCTGCTGCGCGGCCTGCGCGCGGTGAAGGAGGGACAGCCCGCCGTGGTGGACGTGTCCACCGCCGAGACTCGGGAGTTGTCGATGGCGCCGAAGGCCAGGCTATACGACCGGTAACTCCGTATTGCGGCGGCAGTGACGCTTCCGCAGGGCGGCCGACGGGTTGGGATTGCGTGGGTGTTTGGCGGGCCGAGCAGGTCTTGGCACCCTAGACTGCCGACGCCGGATACGCCTGCCCGCCGTCCTGGAGTGCCGCAATGCCTGAAGTCACCGTGATCGCCACCATCCATCCCAAGCCCGGTCATACCGACGACCTAATCCGGAAGATGCAGGCTAACGTGCGCAACGTGCACGAGGAGGACGGCTGCCTGCACTACACGTATCACCGGGGCATTGACGATCCGGACGCCCTGGTCGTGATCGAGCGCTGGGAGTCGGAGGAACACCTGGCGGCCCACGCGGCCGCGCCGCACATGAAGGCATTCGGTGAACTGGCCGCCGAACACCGGGCCGCCCCGTCCGAGGTCGTCCGCTACGTGATGGTCGACACGGACGGCGATCCGGAGAAGTCGCACTTCTAGCCAGTAGCGCGGATTCCGGGCTCATCGGAGATGTCTGCATAACCAAGGGTTGGTTGCGCGGAAGACCCTCACCCCAACCCTCTCCCCCAGGAGAGGGATTAGGACGGGTGCCTCATCAGCCTGGTTGCCGCTGGCCTGGCACATGGCAGGGGGCGGGTGCGTGCCCGGAAGGCCCTTACCCCAACCCTCCCCCCGAGAGGGATTAAGAGGCGAGCTTTCCGGGCCGGGTTGCTGGACCCCTGGGTGGGTGGTTGGGATAGCAGCCACCCTCACCCCAGCCCTCTCCCTCAAGGGAGAGGGAGAACGAGCGGCTGCAAATTCGAGGAGCAGGGGGTTTCGCCAAGGTCTCCACGGGGAGAGGGGGGAAGAGGGGCCGCAGCTTTGAGGACGCCGGGGGGTTACATGAGCCTCAGGAGAGGAAGAAGGGCGGGCGATTCGGCGTGGGTTGGTGGTGACGTTGCGAGGTTGCTGGGGCCGGCAGCCACCCTCACCCCAACCCTCTCCCACCAGGGAGAGGGAGGAAGAGGCGGCTCAGTTTGGGTTCGGCGGCTGCCCGGAACACGCCTAACCCCAACCCTCCCCCCGAGAGGGAGTAAGAGGCGAGCTTTCCGGGCCGGGGTGCTGGACCCCTGGGTGGGTGGTTGGGATAGCAGCCACCCACACCCCAACCCACTACCTCAATGGAGAGGGAGAAAGATCGGCTGCAATTTAGAGGAGCAGGGGGTTTGGCAAAGGTAAACCACGGGGAGAGGGAGTATTAAAGGACGC
>JAJDVX010000008.1 GCA_022825895.1 Chloroflexota bacterium
GCGAAGCGGCGGATCGCCAGAGGCCTGAATCACGGCAGGAAATCATGTAAAGTCAACCGGGACTGCACGATCTGCGTTTCCTGCCGTTAGACCGGATCTGATGTCGGCGTGTCGAAATGGCCGGATTGCAGCGGTGAAAGGCGGGAGTCTGGACGGACCGTTTCGCCGCGTCGTTCGGGGCTCAGGGGACCTCCTCAATCGTCCTACCCACGGAACCGTAAACCCGGTTGGAGCGTGCCTTTACCCGAAATCACGTTCAGGGTTGCATGCCTAGAATCGCACAGCTGCTGAGCAGCGCCAAGCCAACGCCCGGAACACAACTAAACCGAGATCAGAGATCGCCAGCACAGTCCAGTCGCCCTTCCTTCGTCGCGTACTCTCGTGGTGGGGCGATGGAGCCGACCATTATGGCACACTCTTCAGGAGGATCGTCCCCCGAGGTCACTATCGAGAATCCAATAGAGTCAACTGCGGCTAGCTCCATGCTGAGCCCATCGGGGACGGTGAGCCGCGCGTAATTCAGGAGTTCCTCGCTTTCCGTCGCATAGCGACCGTTCCCCGCCACAAAAAACGTTTGAGCGACGACGAGGTCGCGAAGGAAGGCTCGCGCAGGGGAGGGATCAAAACTAGGGCTATTCTGCTCATCCGCGCTGTGTGAATGTCCGGTAGCCGCATGTTCTGCCGCACCTTCTGCGTCTGGCTGCGACGCCTGATCAGCGGAGCCATCTTCCCTTCCACACGTCACGCAGACGACGACAAGGCTCATCGCCAAGTATCGACCGAGTAGTTGGGTACTCACTGTTGTTCTTCTCCCTCGAATCCGTTGACCTCGTTAGCTGGGCACCAGCGCTGCAACCCATAGAACGGTTCATCTGCGGCGATTCGCCCCTGTGGCTCCATGGTGACCACATATGCACATCGGTCATCGAATCCCAAGGGAAGGCCGTCAAAAGGCAATTCCGTGGTGCCGAGGTATCCCCGCTCTGGATGATACAGGTCAACGACACGCCGGTCAGCAGATGCCGCCCGTTCGATCCATGTCACGGTACCAGTCCCCATGACGACGTCAAGATTGATCGGAAGGTACGGTGGCCAGAAACCGAAGTAATCTTCCCAGCTCTCCCCGGTCATCGGCACTCGCTGGCTCCGCTCACGCAACTCGTCGATCACCCGGCGTCGTTCCCGGCGATCTACCGGAATTGGGCGCACACCGAGCCGAACAGCGCTGGCGAGGGCCAAGTCATCTACCCGGAAATAACACACACCCGCCGCCGTTAGCGGGACTACGGTGAGAATGCCTTCGTTAGCGTCCCATAGGCGCCTCGTCCACGAATCATAGGGACCGCGTGCCGGATACCGGCCCAGGGGACGATCCCCGCTGTGGCGATCGTAGGCGTAGGCGAGGGGCCGAATGGCCAAGCCCTGATGCGTCGCAGCGGCCACTTCGATAAGCTGGCGTTCGGCCCTCAGGAGGCTATCCGCCCGGAAAGACGCCATCGCTCCCGTTCTTGCCACGGCAGCGCGGCTTCCGTCGATCGGGGCAACATGCCTCACCGCGAAGAGACCGTCTACCTCGGCTCCCCTTGAGACGCGGTCAATAAACGCCCCACTCGGGTCAAAGAGATGGAGGCGATCACGGCCATGCACGATCACGTAACCGTCATCTAGGCTGGCTATCTGATTGTAGCCACCCCGCGATCCATGCAGCCCGCTCTGTTCCCACAGCTCTCCCGGCCCTTCGCCAATTCCTGCATACCCACTCAAGCGGTGGCCGAGCGTGTCATAGACCGCTAAACCCCTCGTCCCGTCCAGAACATGCAGGCGAACACCGTCCCAAGCCACACCGAGGACTCGCCCCAAGGCGTGGCTTTCGTCGTTCCCAAATGCCACACCGGGCTCTAGCTCCAAATCAGCCCGGTGTGGCACTTGGGGACGCGCATCCGCGACAGCCTCTTCGCACCGAACGGCCACGTCGCGAGCATCCGCCACCGAAGGCTCAGGCTTGGGATGCGCGCGGGCAGCGATCGCCCAGCTAGCCAAACCCAGGAAGACCGCCGAGCCCGAGAGAACCGCGAATCGTCTCACCTACTTGTAGCCGCAGCTCTCCCTGTCGATCTCGTTGTCGATGAAGTTGCAGCACCACGGGTGGCCGTTCTCGTCCTCACCCACGCAGCACCAGCCTGTGGGCTCGTGACAGGCCCAGAGCGGCGTCGCCGCAAACAGGCCTCCCGCCGCAGTGACGGCGAGGAACGACAGGATAAAGCGTAACCTTACTGCTCGCATGTGACTCTCCTCTGACCGGTATTCGGTCGCGTCCGGAAGTATCGAAGAGGATCAGTGCAGGTCCGGACCTGCCTGCCCTGATCACGAAAGAACACCATTCTCACCTGTGGAGCTCCCGGAGTTCGCCAGCGTGAGCAACCCCCACATAGGCCCGCAGAATCGAGCCGTCTGTTGCGGTGCGCACGTAGATCGGCACTTGACGCACGAACTGGAGGGAAGCGCCTCCTGACAGCAACCGCACGGCCCGAACGCCCTCGTGAAATCGGGGGGCCGGAAGGCCGTTTGGGAAGTCTGGCTTGGCGATCGCATACACCGGCACGACCGGATGATCCAGCAGTGATGCCGAGTACTCGTTGAGTGCCTGTCGCGCTGGGTCACAGAAACGACAGTCGTCGGTGAAGAAATACAGCAGCGCCGGGTGTGTGACCTCGACCTGAGTGCCCTGCCAGTCACGGGACGTGAGAACTGGAATCCGATGACCTACCAGATCCTCGCGCCATTGCCCCGTGTCACCGGCGAAATACGACCAACCGCCCGCCACCAGCAGCAGACCAGCCAGTATGACGGCGAACCACGACAGAGACGACACCATCGTTCCGCGCTCGCCCCGCCGCGTATAGTTGCTAGACGCTTTCGCCATGGTTTCGGTTCAGGTTATCGCCAAGCCCCATCGTGGGCTCGGGTCGAGGTTGGATTGGTCTCCAACCAAGCGACTCGGAAGGTAACGCCGGTCAACCGTTCGTCAAGTCGGCGGGCTTGGAGCCCGGTGACGAGTCCGCGTGAGGTGCGCGCCGAGGGCGTCCCGGGCGGGATCCCGCTCCCTGATCGGTCGGCTGGGGCGGAATGACTCGCGCCCAAGCGACGTTGGCTTAGACGGGGTTTCATCCAAGCTGGCGGGGGAGTTCTCCGCGCCGCTGGCGGTCGCCCGTCACAGAACGGAGGGGCTGCGAGACGTCCCGGAACGTCCCCGGACAATGGGCAATCGCCCACGGGTTGACCGGCTTGCGAGCAGTCTTCAGCGTTCGGACGTGACGAGGATTAGGCAGCAATTCAACTCGCGCGTGAGCGCTTCCCTCAGCGACGGTGGCACGGCCCCAAACCGCCTCCGCGATGCCCTGAGATAGTAGGGGACCGATACCGGCAACCTTCGCCCCTGTTGGCTGGATTGAAACCCATGACGGATGGAATTCGTAGGATGTCGCCCTTCGGGTCACCGAAGCGTGAAGAGCAGCACGAGCGAACGAGGCGAAGAACCGGAGGCGTCGCAAGTAGCCACGTTGATCCACCCCAAGACGGCACCGGTGCCCGTGTCCAGCGACATCGGCGCTTGCGGAATCGTTCGCCGCTCCGACCTCCGAGGCGCATGGAAGATCCGGCGTCGCTGGTCTCCGTCCCACCGCCGACCGCACTTCGCGAGGTCCGGCTGAGCGGGTTCCCCGAAGCGCTCGTCGAGGTGCGCCGCCACCGCGTCGGGAGCGGCGGTCGCCGGGTCCCGGACGCGGCCCCCGCGGGCTTCTCTGACGCCCGTTTCATTGTCAAGCCAGCGTACTCCTTGGGGCCACACTCCGTGAGTCCCCTGCGGAGGCTGGCGGGGGGCTGTGCCCCCTGTGACCCCCCTAACGCCAACGGCGCACCATGAAGCCCGGACGCGCCGTTTGGGTGAAGGTTCGCGCCAGCGAGGCGGAGCGTGCCGAGTGGCACGGCAAGGCGCGCTCGGCGGGCCTGACGCTGTCGGATCTGGTGCGCCGCGCGGTCGGCCGGACGCACACATGGACCGTGGCGCACGCCGAGGTCGAGCGCGAGCGCACCCGGCAGGTGGCGCGCGTCGGCAACAACCTCAACCAGATCGCTCGCTGGGCGAATGCCCACACGGAGGCCGTCGAGGCCGTCGAGGTGATCGGGCACCTGATTGCCATCAGGCGGGCGCTCAGCGCCTTGGAGCCCGCCGAAAGTCTGGACCCGGATGCACATTAAGTTCCTGGCGCACGGAACCGGATCGGCCCGCAAGGCGGCCAAATACCTGCTCGGCGAGCTTGACGCGGCCGGGAAGCCGCGCGAAGGCGTCGAGGTGCTCAGGGGCGATCCCCACCAAGTGGCCGCCGTGGCCGATGCGCTTCCCTTTGAGCACAGATACACGTCCGGCGTGATCGCGTGGGCGCCGGACGACGAACCGACCGACAAGCAGATCGAGGCGGTCGTGGACGCCTTCGAGAAGACGGCCTGGGCGGGGCTGGAGTTCGACCGCTACGCATGGACGGCCGTCCTGCACCGCGAGCGCGGCGGCGGCGCCCACGTTCACGTCCTCGCCGCGCGGTGCGACCTGGAGACCGGACGCAGCCTCAACATCGCGCCTCCGGGCTGGGAGAAGACGTTCGGCCCGCTCCGGGACGCCTTCAACCACGAGCACGGCTGGGCTCGTCCGGACGATCCGGCGCGGGCCAGGGTGCAGCAACCGGGCCACCGCGCCTACATCGAGGCGACC
>JAJDVX010000012.1 GCA_022825895.1 Chloroflexota bacterium
TTGCTCCCTCGCCCCGTGGGAGAGGGTTGGGGTGAGGGTCTTCCGGGCACCCAGTCCTGGGCTACGCAAAAGCCGCTCACCAGCCGCCGGCCGGCCACCGCCAGCCCGACCAACCCGCGCCGAAGCCCGGCCATCATGTGAGGTTCGACGCCAAGTCGGGCGTCGGCCGCGCCGCGCGGGCACCCCGCCCCGTCGTGGGAGCCGTTCCCGCGCGTCGATCTCGCGCTGCGTCCAGCATGGGCGACCTCCCCGGCCGCCCGCCGGATCTGAATGTCTCGTCACCGAGACACCAGCGAGTATGCGCATACCTTCACACCCCCGTCCAACCCGCCCCCACAGCCTCCGTGTGCACCCCCGCGCTCCCCTCGGCCCGCGACCCGCGGCCACTCTTGCCTCCCCATCAAATTGCCTGTCGTGTACAGCCAGTGTACAATAGGCCCGATGTCGCCGCAACCCCAACCTCGAATGCCCCCGCGCCTCCTGCCGCTGGCCATGCTGGCCTGGATCCTGTCCACGGCACTCGGACGATGCCGCCACCGCCCCATGCCCCCACGCCGCCTGTCCCCCCTCGTTCCACGTCTCCAGCCCCTCCCGGCCACTCCCCGCGCCGTCCCCGGCGCCATCCAGCCCCCGCCATCGCCCCCGCGTTCGCCGGTGTCCACCCGCACCGCCAACGCGCCCCGAATCCAGCGGAAATGCGCCCCGAAACAACCGAAGAGTTTTTTAGAAAAAACTCTTACGCGCGCAACCCCGCTCCTCCCCCTCCTCCTGCTCACCGCCTGCACCCCCGCTCCCACCCACGACCTCCACGTCTTCGCCGCCGCCTCCCTCCGCCCAGCCCTCACCCAAGCCGCCCACGCCTTCCACCGCGCCAACCCCAACGCCCGGGTCGTTCCCAACGTCGCCGGCTCCCAGCTCCTCCGTCTCCAGATCGAATCCGGCGCCCGCGCCGACCTCATCATCACCGCCAACCCCCACCACCTCGACGCCCTCCACCGCGCCAACCTCCTCCTCGCATCCCCCATCGTCGTCGCCACTAACCACCTCGTCCTCGCCGTCCCCGCTGCCAACCCCGCCGCCATCTCCGGCCTCCAGGACCTCGCCCAACCCAACCGCCGCCTCGTCATGGCCGCCGAGTCCGTCCCCGCCGGCGCCTACGCCCGCCAGATGCTCACCCTCCACGCCGCCGCCACCGGCCAACCCGGATTTCCCGACGCCGTCCTCCGACGCGTCATCTCCTTCGAAACCAACGTCCGCCAGGTGGCCGCCAAGTTGGAACTCGGCGAAGCCGACGCCGGCTTCGTCTACCGCACCGATGTCCTCGCCTCCGACGGCCGCCTGCAAGTCATCCAAACCCCGCCCCAGGTCCGAGTGACCGCCAGCTACCCCGCCGCCGTCCTGCGCGATGCCCCAGACCCCGGGCTGGCCCAGCGCTTCCTGACTTTCCTCCGCACCCCCGAAGCCCAAAACATCCTCACCCGCCACGGCTTCGGCCTCGCCACATGACCCACCGGTGCGATGATTCGCCCGGCCCCATGCGAAGTCGCCCGGCGTCGCCGTAAGCCCATTACGCCTGAGGACCCTGACCTGACCCCGCCACCCCGCTCAACCGCGCGCTCCCCACTCTCCTGGGGCCAGCTCCTCGTCTGGGTCCTGGCCGCCTTGGCCATTGCCCTTGTGCTTGCACCCGTCGGTGTCCTCATTGCCCGCGGCATCACCCAGGCCGATATCGGCGCCGCTCTCGCCAGCCCTTTTGTCCGCGGCGCCGTCCAGCTCTCGCTCGTCACCTCCGCTATCGCCGTCGCGGCGATCGTCGCGCTGGGCACGCCCACCGCTTACCTGCTGGCCCGGCGACGCTTCCTCGGTCGCGCTCTGGTGGACGCCATCATTGACCTGCCCATCGTCTTGCCGCCCGTCGTGGGCGGCCTGGCACTGCTCCTTCTCCTCGGACGCCAGGGACCCGTCGGCAGCCCGCTGGCTGCCGCGGGTATCGACGTCGCCTTCACCACCACCGCCGTCGTACTTGCCCAGATGTTCGTCGCCGCCCCCTTCTACATCCGCGCCGCCCGCGCCGGCTTCGAAAGCGTCGACCAGCGCCTCGAAGCCGTCTCATCCACCCTCGGCGCGCGCCCCTGGCGAACTTTCCGTCGGATTACCGTGCCGCTAGCCCTGCCCTCGCTGGCCGGGGGCGCCGTGATGGCTTGGGCGCGTGCCCTGGGCGAGTTCGGCGCCACCATCATGTTCGCCGGAAACGTGGCCGGCCGGACCCAGACCATGCCCCTCGCCATCCTGGAAGCTATGGAAGCCGACGCCAACGCCGCCATCGCCATTGCCGTGGTCCTGGCCGCCATTGCGCTCGCCATCCTGATCGCCTTCCGAGGACTCGCCCGCGCCGGTAGCCGTGCCCTGTGATCAACATCGACATCACCCACAGGCTCGGCAATTTCCGCCTCGCCCCGAAACTCCAGGTCGGCCCCGGCATCACCGTCCTGTTCGGCCAATCCGGCGCCGGCAAGACCCTGACGCTCGAAGCTGTGGCCGGGCTCCTTACCCCGGACAGCGGTCGCATCGCCATCCACGACCGCCCGGTATTCGACGCGGCAACCGGCCTCAACGTCCCTCCCTACGACCGCCGCCTGGGCTACGTCGTCCAGAGCTACGCGCTTTTCCCGCACCTCACCGTGGCCCAGAACGTCGCCTACGGGGTCTTCGATCTACCCCGAGGCGAACGCGAGCGACGCGTGGACAGCCTGCTCACGACCCTCGGCATTCAGGATTTGGCCGACCGACGTCCGGCTCAGATCTCCGGTGGCCAGGCCCAGCGCACGGCCCTGGCCCGCGCCCTGGTGCGGCGGCCGGAAGCCCTTCTATTGGATGAGCCATTCGCCGCCCTGGACGAAGGCGTGGCGCTCACGCTCCGCCGCGAACTCCGCCGCCTCGTCCGCGACCTGGTTCTCCCCGTGCTCATGGTCACGCACGACCTCACCGAAGCCAGCCACATCGGCGACCGCATCGCCGTCATGGACGCCGGCCAAGTCCTGCAGGTGGGCGACCGCCCCCGCGTGCTTCAGCGCCCCCGCTCCGCCCGCGTCGCCCGACTCCTCGGCATTGCCAATGTGCTCGATGGCAACGTCATTGGCTCCGAGAACGGAGTCGAGGTCCACACCCCCATCGGCCCTCTGCAAACAGCCCGGACCGGCATCGCCAAAGGCTCGGTCCACGTCGCCATCCGCGCCGACCAGGTCATCCTGACCCGTCCCGACCGCCGGGACGACCGCCCCAATATCCTGGACATACACATCACCGACGAAGCCGACTTCGGCCACTCCCGTACCCTCTACGCCCGCGTCGCCAACGCCCCCACCGCTCCCATCCTCGAAATCCACATCGCCCCCCACCCCTACCAGGTCATGGGTGTCGCCACCCGCCGCCGCTGGCGCGTCCACATCCCGCCCGACGCTGTCCATGTCATGAAGACCTGAGATGCTGGTGGCAGACGCTTCCACGTCAGCTATATGAACTACTCCGCCGAACTCGACTTCGCCGTCGATATCGTCCGCCGCGCTGCCGAGCCAGCCCTGGCCAACTTTGAGCGTCCTGATCTTCCGGTTTTCCCCAAGCCCGACGGCACTATCGTTACCCAGGCTGACTACGACGTGAACGACGTCATCGTCGAAGCCATCGCGTCCGCCTACCCCAACGATGCCATCCTCTCGGAAGAAGGCCCCGACGATCCGCACCGCCTGAGTAAGTCGCGCTGCTGGATTGTCGATCCCATCGACGGCACGTCCCACTTCGAGCGCGGCGACCGGGACTGGTCGATCATGGTCGCGCTTGCCGTCGACGGGCGGGCCGTCGTCGGTGCCGTCAATCGGCCTGCGATGCCCGACCTCCGCTCAGGCGCGGTCGGCGCCATCCCGACTCTGGAGTTGGACGATCGGACGATCGAATTGCGGCCGCAACCACTGGACGCCTCGCCCCTCCGCGTTCAGCACAGCTATAGCGCTGCGGCCATCGCCGACGCGGCTGCGTCGGACAACGTCATGTTCACCGTCTCCTACCACGGCCTGATGAGCATGACCGTCATGCTCTCCGAGGGCAGGCACGCCTTCGTCGCGGCCCGAACCTCCGGATCCGAATGGGACCTCGCGCCCCACGCCGCGATCCTGGAATCCGTCGGCGGGCTGGTCACCGATTTCGAGGGTCGCCCCCGGACCTTCAACGCGCCCGATCCCCGGATTCGCGGCGGCATCGTGGCGGCGGTCTCGCCCCAGGCCCACGCCCGCGCACTTGCCCTCGTCCGCGCTTCCGGCCTAAAGCCCATCCGCGATGACTAGCATCCAGCGTCTCCTGCCGTTCCGTCGCTACACTCCTCGCAATCCACGTCCCGGAGCCGCGTCATGCGCATAGCCACCGGCAACATCGGGCACGAGTCCAGCACCTTTACGCCAATCGAAACGCCGTACGAGGCCTTTTCCGAAGCCTCGCGCGGCTTCCACCGCGGCCCCGACCTCATCGAGGCCATGCGCGAGACCAACACCGGCTGCGGCGGCTTCATCGACGCCGCGGAAACCCACGGCTTTGAGTTGGTCCCCCTCATGTGGACCTTTGCCGAGCCGTCAGGACCCGTTCACGCCGATGCCTGGACTCGTCTCAAGGCGGAGTTCCTGGAGCGCCTCGAGGCCGCCATGCCGGTCGACGGCACGTTGCTGGACCTGCACGGCGCCATGGTCATTGAGGGCATCGACGACGGGGAAGGCGATCTCCTGCGCGGCGTCCGCGCCATCCTCGGACCCGACCGCCCGGTGATCGTCACGTTGGACCTGCATGCCAACATCAGCGACACGATGGCCGAACTCTCCGACATCATCATTCCGTGCGACACCTACCCGCACGTCGACTTCCGCGAACGCGGCCGGGAAGCCGCCGACCTGATCGTGCGCGCCCTGCGCGGAGAGATTCGCCCCACCATGGCGGTTGAGTTGCTGCCGCTGCTCTGGGCCGGCGGAAACGTCACCGGCTTCGAGCCCTTCGACGGTATCGTCGCCCGCGCCCACGAGCTCGAAGCCCAGCCCGGCATCCTCACCGCCTCCGTCAACCCGGGCTTCGCCTGGGCCGACATCCCCGAAGCCGGCACCTCCGTCGTCGTGGTGACCGATGGCGACCCGGCCAGGGCACGGCGCGAGGCCAGGGCCTATGCCGACTGGGTCTATGGCCAGCGCCAGCAGTTCCTCGTTGACCTGGTCAGGTTCGACGACGCCCTTGCCGAGACCCGCTCAGCCGGACCAGGCCCAATCGTGATTGCCGACGGCCAGGACAACCCCGGCGGCGGTGCCCCCGGCGATTCCACCGGCTTGTTGCGCGCATTTATACAGCACGATCTCCAGGACGCACTGGTCCTCACCATCTGCGATCCCGAGACCGTTCAGATGGCGCAGGCAGCCGGACACGACGCCGAGATCGAAGTCGACATTGGCGGCAAGTCCCATCCCGATCAGGGCCCACCGGTGCATGCGCGCGCCACGGTCGAACGGCTGCTGAATCTGGAATTCGTCATCCGCGGTCCGATGATGACGGGCCTCACCCAGAAGTTCGGACCCACCGCCCTGCTCCGCATTGGCGGCGTACGAGTCGCCGTGACCACCAATCGCCTGCAGATCTTCAGCCTGGAGTGCCCGCGTACGCTCGGTCTCGAACCAACCGCGCTCCGCTGGATCGGCGTCAAATCCTCAAACCACTTCCGCGCCGCCTACGGCCCCATCGCAACGCAGGTCCACCGCGTCGCCTTCCCCGCCGTCCAATCTCACGATCCCCGCGACCTCACCTACCACCGCCTCCGCCGCCCAGTCTTTCCGCTGGATCAGATTTAGCTTGCTCTCAGACTCACCCCTGAGGATTCGCGCCGCCTTCAGTCGTCAATTCCCCACTTGTCCTCGTCGCGCCAGGTAGGACGCGAGCGTTTGAACCGCGGCGACGGTCGCTCGCGTTCAACCGCTTTGGAGTTCTTTCTTCTCGCGAGCATCCTTGGTTTCAGCCTGGCTCGTGCTCTCGCCCTGGCGTCTGCTTGGCCTTGCCTGATTCGCAACTCTTCCTGGGATCGCCTCGGTCCGCGCCGTCCGCCTCCTTCATCGATGAACATCTTCATCAGATCGAACGGCTTCTTCCCGAAGACGATGGAGATAGTGACGTAAACAAGTACATAGACTATCCACAGACCCACAAAGAAACCAACCAATGCCAGGGTGAGGCGTAGCGATCCAGATAAGAGCAATATAACGAGCGCTGCCAATACAAAGGCAATCGCGAAGATGAGAAACTCTCTCCAATTGAACAGGATTCTCTCCAAGCTCTTCGAACGTCCGAATAGCCAGGTAGCTACGGCAATTGCCGTCCCGTGTTCAGCGTACTGGAGACGAGAGCCGGATGACAGTTTCGGGTCCAGCGTCGCTCGCGAGAATCTAGCCGTCAGCAAGGCCGTTGACCTTCGTATCAGGGTCGAGCGCCGCTGGCTTGCAGCTTGTCCTCAATCTCCGCGTGCTCCCGTCGACGCGCCCACGCCACCGGCGTAGCCCACGGCTCTCCGGCCAGCCCCGGATCGGCGCCGCAGGCGAGTAGTAGCTCAACCATGTCTGCCAGCCCGTTCCGCGCCGCCCACCCGAGCGGCGTTGATCGGTACTCCTCGTCCATCGCGTTGATATCGGCGCCAAACTCCAGGAACAGGTCCAGCAGCTCGTGCCGGTTCGCGTCCGGCCGGCCGCGCCCGCCGCGGCTGCAGATGTCATGCAGCGGCGTCACCCGCTGCCAGTTGGGCAGATTCGGGTTCATGCCGTGCTCCAGCAGCACGCGCGTCATGTCCGGCGTGTTCCACAGGTAGGTCCGGCAGCCAGTCACAACGTCGGGGACGCGCACACCTCGATCCAGGAGAGGCTGCAACAGGTCGCGCCGCTTGAACGAGACTGCCATAGTGAAGATGCCGCCGCAGCCGTGGGTGCTCACGGCAGCCGGGTCCTCGTCCGCCATCGCCAGCACGGCCTCGTCATTGCCGTCTATCAGGTGCCCGCTCGCGTCCACGCACCCGCCGTATTCTTCGAACATTCGCCGCAGCTCGGGTTCCTTGGCCATCCACGCCGCCGTGCCCGAGGATTCGATCCCGGCGTTGGGATCCGCACCCGCCGCCAGCAGCATCCGGGCCATTTCGCTGTCCCCGCGCTGGGCCGCGTGCCAGAGCGCCCTCCCCTGCGGGGCGTCGCGCCCCTCGCGCAGGTTCGGATTGACCTCACGGGCAAGGAGCGTGCGGATTACGCCAACATGTCCGCGCCGCGCCGCTTCGCCCATCGGTCGTCCGGCCTCATCGCCGCGCGCGTCAATGGCGCCTGGGTTGGCGTCCAGGATCCGGCTGACCTCAACCGCGTCGCCCAACGCCGCCGCCACGTCAATCGTCAACTCGGCCCCACCGGCCAGCAGCAGGCGGACCATGTCGAAGTCATGGCGCTTCAGCGCCAGGTTGATCGGCCGCTGGCCCGCCGGGCGGTACCAGGCGTCCGGCCGGTTGCCCCCGCCGCCGGCCTGAACCGCGTCTGGCGGCGCGCCGAGCTCAAGGAGAAGAGTTGCGCATTCGGCCTGCCCGGCCTCGACAGCCCGATGCAGCGGGGTGAAACCCTCGTCATCCCCGCGATCCAGCAGCGAGCGGTTGCCGGTGATTAGTGCTCGCAACCGATCCACGTCCCCGGCCGTGGCGGCCGTGTGCACGTCATGCGGCTCGCCGCCGAGCCCTAGCGCTGCCCGTGCGTGTTCGATGATCTGAACGACGCCCTGGTGTCCGCGGTCGCGTGCGACGGTGGCCAGCGGCTCGTGGGCGTACCGGCGGTAGCTCGGGTCTGCGCCCAATTCCAGCAATGTCTGCACAACGTCTGCGTGCCCTTCGCGAACCGCGAAGTGCAGCGGCTGGGTGTACCAGTACTCGGCACGAACCAGATTCGGCTCGCCTCCGGCGAGGGTTCGCACGCGGTCGACGTCGCCTTCAAGCGCGGCACAGAGCATCGACCAGATTTCGGTCGGCTCGCAGCCCCAACTCCCGGGGTTATCCCGCCACAGTGGGTCATCTGGCGACGGCGCGATCAATTTCACGGCGCTCTCCTCGACTCGTGCGTCAGCGCCGGCTTGACTGCCTCGCTTTGCAAGGCCCTGACTGGTGCTTTGTCCCTAGAACGGCAGATACGCGCGTCCCCCGCCGTCAACCGTAATCGCGCTGCCGGTCACATAACGACACTCGTCGCTGGCCAGGTACACGGCCGCCGCGGCCACATCCTCCGGCATGCCGTAGGCGCCCTGCGGGATCACCCGCGCCCGCTTGGCTCGGATTTCAGGGTCGCGAGCGCGCACTTCCGATCGCTCCACCCGAATCGGTCCCGGCGCGATCAGATTCACGGCTATTCCGTACGGCGCCAGGTCTACCGCCATCGCCCGCGTCAGCAGCCACAGCCCGCCCTTGCTCGCCGCATACGGCGAGGCGTTGGCCTCCGACGCAAACGAATCCACGGAGCCCGTGTTGACGATCCGCCCTTCAATGCCCGCGTCCGCCATGTGCCGCGCCACCGCCTGCGCCACCACGAACGCCCCGGTCAGATTCGTATCGATGTAGCTGTGCCATTCCTCCAGCGCCACTTCCAGGAACGGACCGACCTGCCCGGTACGAGCCGCGTTGTTCATCAGGATGTCCAGCGTCCCGACCCGCTCCAGCGCTTCTTTCACGATTGCCGAAGCGCCAGCCGGCGTACCGACATCGCCCCGGAACCAGGTGACCGTGCCACCGTCCGCTCGGATTGCGTCCGCGGTGGCTTCCAACAGGCCGACATCGCGCTGCGTCAGGATCACATGCGCCCCCTCGGCGGCAAACCGACGCGCAATCCCGGCCCCAATGCCGCGCCCTCCGCCCGTAATCAGCGCTCGCTTGCCCTTAAGTCGTCCCATCGGCCGCTCCTCGCCAATCGTGCGCGTCCGCGAGTTTGCGCCGCCTTGCCCGGGCATTCAATCCGACCGGATCGGCAAGGCAATTCACCGTTCCGGTAGGCCGCATGCCGTAAGGTTGACTCCATGCGACGAACGCTTGCCGCGATCCTCTTAATCGTCCTGGCTGCCGCGTGCGAGCCGGGCGCGTCGTCCTCAGCGGTCCCACCGGCGGCGCCACGAACGCCGCCGCCTGCCACCGTGGAGTCTCCCGTACGTGGCGGGACTCCGTCGGCTCCCGCAGTGCAGTCGTCCGCCACCCAGGCTCCCGCGGAATCCCCAGCTCCGGATGCGCCCGCCGCGTCGCAGGCTGCGCAGACCGCCGCACCCGCCACCGCTGTACCGACGGTCGTCGTTCCAACGCCAACGCCCACGTCGACGAGCGAGCCGACGCCGACGGCCGGCGTCGACGTTGCCGCATCTCCAGCAGCCACCCAGGCGCCGGCTGCTACGGCGACCCCGGAACCCACGCCGGAGCCCACGCCGACTCCGGCTCCGACTCCCGAGATCGTCGCCACGCCACAGCCCGCGCCCGCCGGCGGCTTGGTAATCGACGTGCAAGTCGTGGCCGCCGGATTCGATCGCCCCATATTCGTCGGCAACGCCGGCGACGCCAGCGGCCGGCTATTCGTTGTTGAGAAGCAAGGTCGGATTCTGGTGGTCCAGAACGGTCAGGTCCGCGATGAGCCATTCCTCGACATTACCGACCGCGTTCGATCGGATGCCTACGAGCAGGGCTTGTTCAGCGTCGCCTTCCACCCCGGCTATCCCACCAACGGCCGCATCTTCGTGGACTACACCGACCACAACGGCGACACCGTGGTGTCCGAATTCGCCGCCGATCCAGGACAAGCCAGGGCCGATCCGCAGTCCGAGCGAGTGCTCCTGCAGATCGAGCAGCCGTACCAGAACCACAACGGCGGCATGATCGCCTTCGGCCCGCGGGACGGTTATCTCTACATCTCGGCGGGCGACGGCGGCTCCGGTGGCGACCCTCTTCAACACGGTCAGAATCCCGGCACCCTTCTCGGCTCGTTATTGCGCATTGATGTCAATGCCGAGTCCGGCTACGCCATTCCCGTCGACAACCCCTTCGCCAGCCAGCCCGACAAGCGCGCCGAGATCTTCGCCTACGGCCTGCGCAACGTCTGGCGCTTCTCGTTCGACCGTGTCACCGGCGATCTTTGGCTTGCCGACGTTGGTCAGAACGATCTGGAAGAGGTCCACCTGGCCCTGGCGCCGTTGCGCGGGGGGCTCAACTACGGTTGGAACATCATGGAAGGCAGCGTTTGCTTCCCACCCATCGTGCCCAGGTGTGCAAGCGAGGGCCTACAGATTCCAGTTGCCGAATACGGCCGCGATTTCGGCTGCTCGATCACCGGCGGCTACGTCTACCGCGGCCAGGCCTTCCCCGCGCTGGCCGGCGCCTACATCTTCGGCGACTACTGCAGCGGCCGCGTCTGGACGCTCCAGCTCGACGATCAAGGCGCCTGGCAGATGGTCCAACGAGCGGACTTCGACTTTCTGATACCGACCTTCGGCGAGGGCGGTGACGGCGAGATCTACGTCACCGATGACGCCGGCGGCCGCCTGCTGCGCCTGATCGCCGTCAACGAACCCCCGTCGGGCTAGTCCGCCGGCCGCGGACTGCCGCTTCGCAGCGCCGATCTGCCGGTCTGGGTGCGGTTAGACGTCAAACACCTCGTCCGACACCGTCCCCGGAATCCGTTTCCCGCGGATATGCACGTAGCCCCGCACCGCCGGCGAGCCTGGAATCTCCCTGTCGTTGATCGAGTTCGACCGCATGTAGTGCGTCGCGTAGCCGCGCCGCCGCGTGTCCGTCTCGTTCGGCCCGCTGGCGTGGTACGTCAGGCTGTGGTGAAAGCTCACGCTGCCGGGCCGCAGTGGCACCGGCACCGTTGGGTAGTCCCCTCCGAACTGTCCTTCGATCGTCGGCCGCGACGTCGGCGGAATGATCGCCCAGCGGTGACTCCCCGGAACCATCCACAGGCAACCGTTCTCGATCGTCACGTTGTCGATCGCCGCCCAGGCCGAAATCAGGTCCATCGGAAAAATGTTCTTGAACGACGCCGAGTCCTGGTGCCACTCCTTCGCCGACCCGTGGCGCGGCGGCTTCATGAAGAGCTGGTCGCCGTACAGCGTGATGTCGTCCGTGTCCATCAGGTCCGCGATCACGTCCACGATCTTGGGGTTGCGCGCGTGCGCCCGCAGCACCTCGTCCTCGGGGACGATGTGGGCCAGCTTGCGCGTGGCCATGACGCGGTTGTCGACTTTGTCCTCTTCCTCGCGAAACGGCGCTTCCAGCTGAATCGTGCCCTCGACGATGTGTTCCGCCTTGCCCGACGCGATCAGGTCCGCCCGCTCGGCCAGGACCGCGATCTCGTCGGCGTCCAGCAGGTCGTGGACGACCGTGAACCCGTCGCGCAGGAACTGATCAACTTGTGATTGCGAAAGCGTGCGGAGTGTGCTGACGGCCATGTCAAGCCTCCAAGCCGGCTGAAAGACCCTACGGTTCAGTACCGAAAGAATATACGACCCGCGCCTCCAGTGCCGGGTCTATCGGAGCGCTCAGCCGCCCGCCTGGCGGCCCGTCTCCGTCTCCCACTTCGCCTTCGCCGCCGGCCACTCGTCATCGAGGATGGTCATGTGCACGGCGTCCACCCAGCGGTCGTCCACCTTGTCGCTGCGCCGAATCACCCCAT
Source organism: Chloroflexota bacterium (assembly GCA_022825895.1). Classification (GTDB taxonomy): domain Bacteria; phylum Chloroflexota; class UBA11872; order UBA11872; family UBA11872; genus UBA11872. Next base: position 11,730 of record JAJDVX010000012.1, read on the forward strand.
CCGGTTGAAAGCCGGTCTTCTCATAGGAGCGGATGGCGCGTCGATTGGCCGGCTCAGGGCCGATGGTGACCCGATTCACGCCCTTCACCTCGAACAGGTGCTGCAGCAGCGTCCGCACGGCCTCGGTTCCCAGACCCCGGTTACGGTCTGCGGGCTCACCGATGAGGATGTCGATCCCCGCCGACCAGCGTTCGTTCAGGTAGGGGTGGAAGTATTGAATCTCGCCCACCGGGCGGCCCTGGTCTTCGATGACGAAGCGCCAGCTCGGCGCGTCCTCCGCCACCAGGTAGGTCTCGTGCGCCTGCGCCAGGGATTCAGGCGGCCGGCCATAAAACTCCTGCACCCCCGGATCGGTCAGCCAGCGCATCAGCATCGGCAAGTCCTCGGGCGTCAGCGGCCGGAGGCGTAGCAGAGGTCCTTGAATCGGCTCGTGGTCCGTCGGATCGGGCAACTCGACGACTCGGGCCATGCGGCGTCCTGGCGCGTGGACTCGGGGAGTATTCGCTCCACCATACGCGGCCCATTGCGGCCCGAACGGATGCATAGGCGCACGGACTATCACGCCATTCATCTGGGCTACAGTCCAAGCCCAAATGCCCCAGCCACATCCTGTGCCCGCACCCCCTCCACCCTGGACGATCCGTGCCGCGACCGTGAACGACGCCGAGGCAATCGAAACCGTCCGCATTGCCACCTGGAAGGCCTGCTACCGGGGGTTTCTTCCCGACACCTATCTCGACGACCTCGAGGTGGAGTCCCGTAGGGTCGACCGCATCCGCCAGGGCATCGAACGCGCGGATGGCGCCGTGCGCGTCGTCGCCGTCGCCGAATCCCGGGTCATTGGCATGGGCATGGCCGGTTCTCCGGAGGAGCCTGAGTCGGACTCGCAAATCGGAGAGCTCTATGTGCTCTACGTGCTGCCCGGCTGGCAAGGGCAGGGTGTTGGCCGCGCACTTTGGCAACGAATCTCGGCCGGTCTGTCCGCCCGCGGCTATCGCACAGCCATCCTTTGGACCCTGCGAGACCGTTCTCCCACCCGCCGCTTCTACGAAGCAAACGGCTGGAGGTTCGACGGCGCCGACGACGAGTGGGGCGAGGGCTTCTCGATTCCCATCGTCCGCTACTCCTGCAATCTCGGGCGGTCGGCGTGACCGCGGCACGACCTTGGACGATTCGAACGGCGACCCTCGACGACGTCGAGGCCTTCGAGGCCGTACGCATCGCGACCTGGAAGGCCTGCTTTCGCGGGATCGTCTCGGACGAATTCCTTGACGGCCTCAGGCTCCCGCGGCACCGCATCCAGCGGTGCCGCGACGTGATCGAAGACTCCGAAGGATCGGCGGTGGTCGTGGCCTGCGCTGGCGATCGGTTCATCGGCATGGGCATGGCCGAGCAGGCGAGCGACGCCTGCCTGGAAACCGGCATGGGTGAGATTCGCGCCCTCTATGTCCATCCCGACTGGCAGGGGCGCGGCGTGGGACGGGCGTTGCTCGGTGCCCTGATTATGGCGCTTCGCGACCGCGGCTATCGCGCCGCCGTCCTCTGGACCCTGCGTGACTTGACCTCGACCCGCCGCTTCTACGAGGCCACTGGCTGGACCTTTGACGGCGCGGAGGACACCCACGACTGGCACGGCCTGGTCCACCTGGTCCGCTACGCCCGCGATCTCACCGAGTCCGCGTGAACCGCCCCCGCTGCCCCTGGGCCGGCGACGATCCGCTGATGCAGGCCTACCACGACCAGGAGTGGGGCGTCCCCCTCCACGATGACCGCGCCCTCTTTGAACTCCTTACGCTCGAAGGCGCCCAAGCCGGCCTTTCCTGGCGGACCGTCCTGCACCGCCGGCAGGGCTATCGGGAGGTCTTTGACGAATTCGATCTCGAGCGAATCGCCGCCTACACTGCCGCCGACATCGAAGCCCGCCGCGCCGACCCCCGAATCATCCGCAACCGCGCCAAGATCCAGGCCACGGTAGGCAACGCCCGGGCGGCGCTGCTAGCCATCGACGAAGTCGGCTCGCTGGATGCGCTCTTCTGGTCCTTCGTGGGCGGTCGTCCGCTACGCAACGCCTTCTGCAGCCTGGACGACATCCCAGCCAAAACCGGGGTTTCCCGCGCCATGAGCCGCGATCTCAAACGCCGTGGCTTCAAATTCGTCGGCCCCACCATCTGCTACGCCTTCATGCAAGCCGCCGGCCTGGTTAACGACCACCTTGTCACCTGTTTCCGCTACCACGAAGTCTGACCGGCAACCGCCCGTAATCCCGGTTGTACGCTCTGGTATAACGAGGCTGCACACCCAGCGCCTGTGCAGGACAAAGGAATCGTGGCCATGAACACGGAACCACTCTTCAAGGCGGCCCGCCCCTACCAGGAGGATGTCCTGGCGCTCCCGGTGGCGGACTTGGACCAGGCCTCCCAGTGGTACGCCAACGCCTTGGGCCTCACCGAAGTGGAACGTCGCGACGACCCCGTGCCAGCCGTCATCATGCAGCGCGACGGCGTCCAAATTGGCTTCGCCATCAACGGCCGCAACCCGGGCAATGAAGGCGCCGCCATCCTCGTCAGCGACATCGATCGCGCCCGCCGCGAACTCGAAGCCAGCGGCCTCACCCCGGGCGAATCACGCATCGACGACCACGATGGCCAGAACATGAGCGTCTTCTTCCTGGTCGCCCCCGACGGCCTCTGCTACTACTTTTACCAACCCATCGACTAGACGGAGTCAGTCCCGCGCTGCGGCACTGACGACCGGCAGTCGAATCGGAAGGTCAGCTACCGCTCGCCTGCCATCGCTCGCAGCCTCGCCACAAACGACGCCTCATTCACCTCAACCGCCCCAACCGGAATCGGCCGGTCTGCCGCCACTGCCTCTCGCACCAATGCCCCGTACGACAGCCCCAGCGGCAACACGCCTTTGGCCTCCAGCGTCTCGGCCCGGTCGATCAGCCCGTACACCAGCCGCCCACCCGAGCCATCCAACGTGTCTCCCGGCCGCAGGTCGCGCTTGGCATACGCCAACACCTCGGAGGTCGGTGTTTCCTGCGGCATTCCCGAGGAGACCCCCAGCAGCGCCGCCTGCGCAATGCTCAGCGGCGTCTCGATCCCGCACAGGTGGTACTCCCGAAACAGCGCCATCCGCCGCCCATCGGCCGACACCCGCGTCCCGTGGATCTGCATGTCTTCCCTGATATGCCCGCGGTCTGACGTAACCACGGCCCACACGCCGTCGGCGATGTTCTCGGCTAGCTCCGACACCCCGTCCGCCCCCACGCCGTTCGCCAGGTCCACGACCCCGTCGCCGTCCAGTAATCCGCCGGCCGCTGTACGCGCAAACAGGTCCGCCAACTCATCCAGCCCCGCCGACGGCTCGTGCATCCCTCGTCGGTCCGGCGGCAGCCCCGTCATGTTCGACACGGCGCACATCTCGATCTGTGCCTTCGACCCGTCGCGGAACGAGTTGTACATCTGCGCGTTTAGCCGCAGCCGCTGAGCCGCCGCCGTGTCATACCCCAGCCGCGCCAGCGCCCGCTCCGGGTCCCCGTGCCGATCTTCCGGATACCGCCGCGTGCCGCGTCCAACCGCCACGACTTCCAGACCCAGCGCCTTGGCCCAGTCGTACAGTTCCATGATCGCCACCGGCTGATCGCCGGCCGCCAGGCTGTACACCACCCCCTGCCGCCGCGCCTCCCGCGCCAGCGCCCACCCGCAACTCACGTCGGCCTCAACCGTCACCATCACCACGTGACGCCCCTGTCGCAGGGCGTTCCACGCATTGCGAGCCGCCACCTCAGGAATCCCGGTCGCCTCCACCAATACCTCGATCGGCGTCGACTCCAGCACCTCCGCATCCGGCGCCAGCACGGCCGTCCCTGACTCTAAGGCCGCGGCAGACTTACGCGCGCTTTCGCTGCGCACCCACTGTCCGTCCGTCCAGCCGGCCGCCTTCAGGGCCTCGGCCCCGTTGTCCGCGTTCGGATCCGCCACCGCCGCCAGCCGCAACCCATCGATCTGCGCAATCTGCGCCGCCACGCTCGTCCCAAACCGCCCGGCCCCCGCCAGCCCTACCGTCACCGGCCGCTCGGCCGACGCCCGCTTCTCCAGCCGCTCCAGCAACAATCGCAGCATCAGACCGCACGCACCTCTCTTGGGGGCAACTGCCGCAACCATAGCCCGCCGTCCAAAGAGTCCGATCAGCGGTGTTGCAGGCGCGCGCGTTCCATCCCGCAAAAACCGCCGGCCAACAGCTTCGCGCCCAATCGCTTAAGCTGGAGCGTTATGGCTGACTCCTCCATCGTCATCCGCGGCGCGCGGGAACACAATCTCAAGGACATCGACCTTGAGATTCCCCGCAACAAGCTCGTCGTCATCTCCGGCATCTCCGGCTCCGGCAAGTCCAGCCTCGCGTTCGACACCCTCTACGCCGAAGGTCAACGACGCTACGTCGAATCCCTCTCGGCGTATGCCCGCCAGTTTCTCGGCCAGCTCGAAAAGCCCGACGTCGACCAGATCGAGGGCCTCTCCCCCGCCATCTCCATCGACCAGAAGGCCACTTCCCACAACCCGCGCTCCACCGTCGGCACCGTTACCGAGATCTACGACTACATGCGCCTCCTCTGGGCGCGCATCGGCCAGCCCCACTGCCACTCCTGCGGCGAGCCCCTCACCTCCCAGACCATCCAGGAAATGGTCGACCTCATCCTGGATTGGGACGAGGACACCCGCTTCATGGTCCTCGCCCCCGTCATCATTCACCGCAAGGGCGAGCACAAGGGCGTCTTTGACGACGCCCGCCGCGCCGGCTTCGTCCGCGCCCGTGTCGACGGCCAGGTCGTTCCCCTCGACGACGTCCCCGACCTCGACCGCAACCTGTGGCACGACATTGACATCGTCGTCGACCGTCTCACCCCCAAGCCGGACTCCCGCATGCGCCTCGCGGACTCGCTGGAAACTGCCCTCCAGCTGGGCGAAGGCTTCGTTACCATCCAGATCGTCGGCGGCGACGAGCTGACCCTCAGCGAACGCCTGGCCTGCAAGAACGGCCACGTCAGCCTCGCCAACCTCGAACCCCGCCTTTTCTCCTTCAACACCCCTCACGGCGCCTGCCCCGACTGCAACGGCCTTGGTTCCAAGCTCGAACTCGATCCCGCCCTCATCATTCCCAATCGCAGCCTCTCCATCTCCCAGGGCGCCATCGCCCCCTGGGTCAAAGCCCATACCCGCGAGACCTCCCTTACCCGCCACGTCATCGAATCCCTCGCCCGCAAGTACGGCTTTCGCACCAACACCCCCGTCGAGCGGCTCGACCCCGCCATCGTCGACGTCATCCTCTACGGCGCCCCCGGCCAGCCCCTGGTTGTTCAGTACACCAACGCCGCCGGACGCCGCCGCGCCTACGAGTTCGAGTTCGAAGGCGTCATCCCCAACCTCCGCCGCCGCTATGAGAACACCGAGTCCGAGTACATCCGCGGCGAAATCGAGCGCTACATGACCCGCCGCATGTGCCCCGTCTGCCTGGGCGCTCGACTACGGCCCGAATCAATGGCCGTCACCATCGGCGGCAGTTCCATTCACGACGCCACCGCCATGACGATCCAGGGCGCCGCGCAATTCTTCACCGGCCTCAAGCTCAGCAAGCGCGACGCCACCATCGCCGTCCAGGTCCTCAAGGAAATCAACGCTCGCCTCGGCTTCTTGGAGGCCGTCGGTCTTGAGTACCTCACCCTCGAACGCTCCGCCGGCACCCTCTCCGGCGGCGAGGCCCAGCGCATCCGCCTGGCCACCCAGATCGGCTCCGGCCTCGTCGGCGTAATGTATATCCTCGACGAGCCCAGCATCGGTCTGCACCAGCGCGACAACGCCCGCCTCGTCCGCACCCTCGAGGGCCTGCGCGACCTCGGCAATACCGTCATGGTCGTCGAGCACGACGAGGAGACCATACGCTCCGCCGACTGGGTCATCGATATCGGCCCCGGCGCCGGCGAACACGGCGGCAAGGTCGTCGCCGAAGGCCCGCCGGACCATGTCGAAGCCCATCCCGAATCGCTTACCGGCGCCTACCTCGCCGGCCGCGAACACATCCCCGTCCCCGTCGCCCGCCGCCCCGGCAACGGCGCCAACCTCACCCTGGAAGGCGTCCGCGCCAACAACCTCAAGTCCCTGTTCGTCCGGTTCCCCCTCGGCTGCTTCATCTGCGTCACCGGCGTCTCCGGCTCCGGCAAGAGCACTCTCATCGAGGACGTGCTGTACCGCGCCCTCGCCCAGCGCATCTGGGGCAGCCGCAATGTCCCGGGTGAGCACTCCCGTATCCGCGGCCTCGAACACATCGACAAAGCCATCGAGATCGATCAGTCCCCCATCGGCCGCACCCCCCGCTCCAACCCCGCCACCTACACGAGCGCTTTCACCCCCATTCGCGACCTTTTCGCCGCCGTCCCCGAATCCCGCGCCCGCGGCTACAAGCCCGGCCGCTTCTCCTTCAACGTCAAGGGCGGCCGCTGCGAAGCTTGCGAGGGCCAGGGCCTCAACCGTATCGAGATGCAGTTCCTGCCCGACGTCTACGTCACCTGCGAGGTCTGCGAGGGCGCCCGCTACAACCGCGAGGCCCTCGACATCACCTACAAGGGCAAGACCATCGCCGACGTGCTCGCCATGACCGTCGAAGACGCCCACGCCTTCTTCCAGAACATCCCGTCCATCGAGCGCAAGCTCGGCACCCTCGTCGATGTCGGTCTCGGCTACATCCGCCTCGGCCAGCCCGCCACCACTCTTTCCGGCGGCGAAGCCCAGCGCATCAAGCTCGCCTCTGAGCTATCCAAGCGCGCCACCGGCAAGACCGTCTACATCCTCGACGAGCCCACCACCGGCCTCCACTTCGCCGATACCCGCAAACTCATCCAGGTCCTCCAGCGCCTCGCCGACGCCGGCAACACCGTCATCGTCATCGAACACAACCTCGACGTCATCAAGTCCGCCGACTGGATCATTGACCTCGGCCCGGAAGGCGGCGACGCGGGCGGCGAACTCATCGCCGAAGGCACTCCCGAAGATGTCGCCGCCAAACCCGATAGCTACACCGGCCAATACCTCCAGCGCGTCCTTGCCCCCGGCGCCCGTCGCCGAGGCCCGTCGCGCAACGGCCAAACCGCCAGCCCGGGATCACCGGATGTCCGGCCCGAATTGACTTCGGCACAATCCACGGAGGCAAAGGCCGTCGCACCAGCCTGAGGCGCCTCGACACGTCTGAATAGAAAGGAATCAGCTACGTGGAAGGAATCGGCGGCTTCTTTACGGTTATCGCGATAATTGTTCTGTACTTGCTTCCAACAATCGTAGTTTCCACCAAGATTCATCGCGAAAAGACAATGGTAATCGCGCTTAATGTCTTCCTGGGTTGGACACTGATTTGTTGGTTTATTGCCCTCTATATGTCGCTCTCGCGAGAAGGCCTTGAACAGCTGCAAGCCAATCAGGCGATCACCGTTGACGCGCTGAAAAGCCAGTACGAATCTGAGATCAAGGAGCTTCGGCGTAAAAACCGTGAGCTCTACAGTGCACAACGACCTCAACGGACGGCCGACTCATCGCAATACGACGCGGAACTCTCCAACCGCCAGGCCGAACTCTCCACCCGCGAAGCCGAACTGGATAGCCTGAAGTCGGAATACGAGGAGAGACTGCGCGCGCTCTCTGAAGAAGACCGCCAGGCCGCCAGCCAGCCGCAGGCCCAGGTCACTGCCGCGCCGCAGCCCGAGGACCAGCCGAGCCCGGAACCGCAGGGTCTCCCGGCGCAGGCCGAATACGAAGGCGAGGCGCTCTACGTCGTCATCCCCAGCCAATTCGAGCGCGTCGTCGCCGAAACCCTCAGCCGCCGCTTCAGCGATCAAGAGGTCGAAGTCGAGGACGCCGCCGCCAGCCGGGGCATCGACCTCAAGCTCTTCGAGTCCGGCGGAAGTCAATCGCAGCCATCAGCCATCGTGCAGTGCAAGCTGCAAGCCCATGACGATGCCGTTGAGTACCGGGCCGTCAGCGACCTCCTCGGATCCATGTCGCTCCACGGCGCCCAACGCGCCTACCTCATCACCACCGGCAACTTCTCGGACGACGCCCAGCGCATGATCGAGAGCGGAACCATGAAAGACCGCCTCTTCCTCATCGACGGCATGACCTTCAACCAGTGGCGCACCCAGGCCGGCCTCGCCCCCGTCCACTACCTCAGCCTGGCGGGCTGATCCGTCGTCCCGGCACCCACCCGGCTCGTAACGAAGGACAGGCAACCATGACAGCAGCAACAGGTCGATTCCAGGACCACGGAGCAGTCGTCACCGGCGGTGCCACCGGCATCGGCGGCGCCATCGCCGAACGCCTCGCCGCCGAAGGCGCATCCGTCCTCATCGCCGACATTAACGCAGAAGGCGCGGATGCGCGCGCCGCCCGCATCCGGGCCAACGGCGGCACCGCCGCCGCTCGCGCCACCCACGTCGGTGAAATCGACCAGGTCCAAGCCATGATCCAGTCCGCTGTCGACCGCTGGGGCCGCCTTGACATCATCGTCAACAACGCCTACCCCGCCATGGAAGCCGTGACCGGCGGTGCCGAAGACGTCCCGCCCGACCTCTACGACCGCGCTATGGCCGTCCTCGTCAAGGCCAGCTATCTGTCCGCCAGGTTCGGCGTGCCGCACCTGCGCCGGGCCGGCGGCGGCAGCATTGTCAACATCTCCAGCATCCATGGCCTGCTCGTCGCCCCTGGCGCCCTCGTCTACGAAACCGGCAAAGCCGCCCTCATCGCCGCTACGAGACAGATGGCCGTCGAATACGGCCGCGACGGCATCCGCGTCAACGCCATCGCCCCCGGCCACATCGTCACCGAGAACATCCAGGCCGGCATCTGGGACGACAACCCCAGCGGATTCGACTTCTTCACCGCCCAATACCCTGTCGGCCGCTGCGGCCGCCCCGAAGACATTGCCGCCGCCGTCTCTTTCCTCTGTTCCCAGGACGCCTCCTTCATCACCGGCCACACCCTCGTCGTCGACGGCGGCCACTCCCTCCAGATCCAGGAGAACTTCGGCGTCGCCCAGGCCCGCTACATGCGAGATCATCCGGACACCCAGCTTCCCTATTGAAGGCAATGTCCGAGACCGGCGTTCCGCCCGATTTGCTTTTCCTGACTAGATTCGGGACTTCTGCCGCCGAGTAGGGGCGGATTCGCCGGCAGCGATGGCCAGGAGGGCGGAGAGGGCGGCGAAGGCGAGCATGAGGAAGGCGGTGGAGGTGAAATCGAGGGCATCAACGGCGACGCCGAGGCCGAGGGGGGTGAGGGCCACGCCAATATCGCGCAGGAAGGCGTGGGTGCCGAGGGCGGCGCCGAGACGCTCGCGGGGGGCGCGATCCACGACGGTTGAGGTGATGGTGGGAATCGCGCCGCCGCCCAGGCCAAAGGCCAGGCCGAACAGGACATAGGTGGCGGCGTTGCCGGCCTGACTTACGAGCACACTGACGAGGCCCATGGCGAGGGCGCTGGGAACGTAGACCCAGAGGCGGCCGTAGCGGTCGGACATGGCGCCGGCGACGATGGCCACGGGAAAGCGCATGAGGGTTGAGAGCGAGATCGCAATGCCGATGAGGAACGGTTGGAGATTTAGCAATTCCCCGCCGAAGAGCGGGTAGAAGAAGGCCTTGAAGCCGAAGATGGGGACGGCCAGGGCCATGGCCATGCCGTTGACGAACAAGAGTCGGCCGGGGCTGTAGACGGCGCGGCGGACGAAGTGCAGCGGATTCTCGCGCGGGGCCGCGGTGGATTCAGAGAGACGGACGGGCGGCGGGTCGTCCTTTACATAACGTTTGACCATGAACATCCCGGTCAGGATGGCCAGGACGGTCAGGAGCATGCCAATGCGCCAATGGGCCACGGTGGCGACCGCGCCGACGACGACCGGCGAAAGGAAGCCGCCCATCATGGTGGCGGAGCTGACGGCGCCCAACATGCGGCCGCGCTCGCGCTCGGGCGCCTGGCGCGCGACGTAGGCCTGGGCGGCGGCACTGGCGGTGATTGACCCGGCGCCCTCGACGATGCGCCCGAGCAGCAGCAGCCAGTAGAAGGGCGCCGAGACCGTGAGGATGACGCCGACGATGGCCAGCGCGCCGCCACCGTAGAAGAGGGGATGCAGTCGGACGCGGTCGACCATTGCCCCGATGGGCAGGTTGATGATCAGGCGGGCGACGGCAAAGCTGGCGATGAGGGCGGCCAGGGCCGTTCCGGCGCTGTCCTCGAAATTGAAGTCGCGGCTGATCGGCGCCAGCACGGAGGCGATGGAGCCGTTGCCGAAGGCCACCGCGACGGTGATGGCCATGGACGCCAGGACATCGCGCGGCAGGTCCAGGATGGCGAGCCAGGGGAGGCGGCGTCGGGGCGGCATTCAGGGCCGGTCAGGCGTTCGGATCAGTTGGCCCGTACGGCGCCTCCGAAGGCAGGCAAGGCCGGGTCAGTTCTTGACATGGACAACCTGATTGTCGATGGCGGAGTCGTAGCCGGCGAAGACGAGCTGGAGGTTGCGGCGGCCCTCGGCGAGGGTGTGGAGCGGCGGGGCGTCGCCGCGGACGGCGTCGGCGAAGCGGCGGAAGATGGGCGTGAAGCCGAGTTCGTCGGCCTCGGTGTTTTCCAGCACTTCGGTTCGATCTTCGGTATGCAGGACGGCTTCGCCGCCATCGAGGCGGATGGAGCCGCGGTCACCGTGGACTTCCGTCAAGCCGGCGGCGCTGGTGGCGCTCCAGGCCGCCAGCACGATCGAGGAGGCGCCGCTGGCGTGGCCGAGCATGAGGGCGGCGGTGTCGTCCACGTCCTGCTCCCGCACGTGGGTGTCAACACGGGCGAATACCTGGGTGATCGGGGACTGCAGCATGGCCTCGGACGTGTAGAGGTTGTGGTAGCCGTTGTCCAGCAGGGCGCCCCCGCCGGCGTCCTCGCGACGGCTGCGCCAGGTGGGATCGTAAGCGGCCGCGCCCACGTACCAGCCGCTGCCCATGTGCTCCATGCGGAACATGAACGGGCGGCCGATGCGCCCGGCCTCGATGGCGGCCAGGGCGGCGGCGGTGCTGGGGCGGTTGAGGTAGTTGTGCATGATCCCGGCGGGAATGTCATTCTTTTCGACCTCGGCGATGATCTCGTCGGCCTGGGCCAGCGAGGTGGCCAGCGGCTTTTCGCTGAGAAACGGCGTGCGAGTGCGGGCGGCGCCGATGCAGACGGGGGCGTGGAAACGATGGGGCACGGCGATGTCCACGGCGTCCACGAGCCTGGATCGCAGCAGGTCGCGATAGTCCGGGAAGCGGGCCTCCGCCGGTACGCCGAAGCGGTCACTGATGAGGTTGAGGCGTTCGGGCGTGGGGTCGGCCACGGCAGTGACCTGCCAGACGTCAGGCATGCGCTGAAGGACCGGGGCGTGGCCCTGTTCCTGGATGCGGCCGCAGCCGATCAGGCCCATGCGCAGTGGCGCTGCCATCAGGCGTTCTCGCCGCCAAGGTCGAATCCCAGTCGCTCGGTGAGGTAGCGGGAGTTGGCTTCCAGGCTCTGGCGAGGGGTGGTCTGGGAGCGGTCGAGTTCGACGGTCAGCCAGCCGTCGTAGCCGGCTTCGCGGGCCACGTCCAGCAAGGCGGGCAGGTCCACCACGCCGGTGCCCAGTTCACCGAAGAATGCGATGCGGGGGGCGTGGTCCTGGGCGCTGGCCACATCCGGGGTCTCGACATCGAACTCGGGCACGTAATCCTTGATATGCATGTAGGTGAGGATGTCGCGGTAACTGGACGCAACTTCGACAGGATCGTCGCCAGCCTTGGCAATGTGGGCAGGGTCGAGCGCCAGCTTGACGAGGTCGGTGTCGACGGCATCGAAAAAGCGAGTGATCTCGTCGCGCTGTTCGATCACCGTGTTCCAGTGCGGGTGCATGCCGGCCACGATGCCCTTGTCGCGCGCCGCGGCGGCGACCTCGCTTACCCCGCTGGCAAACCTTGCCATGTCCTGGGCCGTGGGCGTACCCGTGCGCTTGCCGGGACCCACCACCAGTCGGTCTGATCCCATTTCATGCAGGAATTCGATGATGGCGATATTGTTGGCGATGGCGTCGGCCTGCTGGGCCGGGTCGTGCAACGGACCGCCGCCGTAGAGCGCCGAGAGCCGCAGGCCGCGGGCCTGGAGCATGGCCTGGAAGTCGTGGGCCCGCCCGGCGAACTGCGTGACGACGGTGCCGAAGGTCTCGGTGCCGGCATAGCCGAAGCTGCCGATGTCGTCGATGGCCTCGACGAGATTGTCGCCCCAGGTGATCTGGTGGCAGGAACAGCGAAAGACGGCCACGGGACAACCTCGCGATGCGATGGCGCGGGAAGGCGCCGATATCGGCGGCGTGAACGTACGTTCTGCGGGGCCGTGGGGCAACTGGGGCAGCGTTTCCAGCACCTGAACGAAGCCGTGAGCGCCTGCGGTGCACGGGCGGGCGAGTTAGCGATGCGCTCGCGATGGTTGATCCTCTTCGGTACCATTAGTCAATTCAGGGGTTGGGTGCGCCAGCATGCGCACACCCGGCCACGGGCGGTGAAGATTTCGAGACACCCTACAGGAGGGGCACCGCCATGATTGAGCAACGGGTCAGCGTAATCGAGGCCGAGCGCAAGCACTTGGCCACCAAGGCCGACCTCCATGCCCTGGAGACCAGACTAACCCGCTGGATTGCCGGTTTGGGCTTTGGAGTGGTGGGGACGCTGATTGCCGTGCTGGTGGACCGGTTCGCGGGATAGATCCCAAGTCCTGTAGGCGGATTCCGCCAAGCCCAGGTTGATTGCTGGGCTCGTTTGATCGCGGACTATCGAGGCTGGTTTCCGTCACGCGTCTGGCGGTTCGTCGGTTGACCAGTTAACGATCTCGACTGCTGCTGTGTTTGGGGGCGCTCGTGGGACTCGACGGTCCAGACTCATGCGCCTGACCGACCGGCAGCGTCTGGGCGAGCAGTACGCGGACGACGCCCGGCTGGCGCTGCGAATTGAGACGCACCGAAGGTTCAGTGAGCGCCCGGACCACACGCCCGCGTGGGTTGTGGATCTGCTTGCGCCGAAGGCCGAGGCATTGGTGCTGGACGCCGGGGCCGGCAATGGCGGTTATCACCCGACGCTTGAGCGTCGAGGCGTGCGGGTGCTGGCGGTCGAGCGTGTGATGGGGATGATTCGGTCCGTCACGGGTTCGCGGGCGACGTTTATGGCGGCGGACGTTCAAGCGCTGCCGTTGCCCAGCGACGTGGTTGATCACAGCATGGCGAATCACATGCTGTACCACGTACCGGACATTCCACGGGCGCTGACGGAGCTTGCGCGGGTGACGCGTCCGGGTGGGAGGGTGGCCCTGACGACCAACGGCAACCTGCGTGAGTCGCCCCTTCAGCAGTTGCACAGGCGAGCGGCTCGGGAACTGGGGATCGACGCCGACGTGGCGATCGCGACGGATCGCTTCGGCGATCACAACCTGGGGCAGGTGCGACGCGTGTTTCCGAGCGCGGAGAAGATTGTGCAAACGAACGCGCTGGTGTTTCCGAAGGCGGCAGCGGTGCTGGCCTATTACGCGTCCGGACCGGTGGACAGCGTGCGCGAGCCGACGGATGAGACGCGCCGCGAACTGCTTAAGCGGGTGGATGAACTGGTCCGGCAGCAGATTGCGGCCGGCGGCGAGTTCCGGATTCCCAAGCGGGTGGTCTGCTACCTGGCGACGTCGCCCTAGATTCGGGCGTCTGGGGCCTCTGTGCCACTATCGGGCCGGACGTGTCTCGGGACGGGCGAGGTCTGAACGTGGCAAAGGGACTTGGCGGCAGGGTGGCTGTGATCACCGGCGCGGGGCGGGGCATTGGGCAGGCCATTGCCGAACGGTTTGCGGCGGAGGGTGCGGCGGTGCTGGTGGCCGATGTTGATACGGAGGCCGCCGAGGGAGTTGCGGCAGGCATCGTTTCGGGCGGTGGGTCGGCCCGGGCGCAGGCCGCCGACGTGCGAAGTCCGTCGGACATCGTGGCCATGTTCGACGCGGCAGAAGCGGCGTACGGTGCCGTGGACATCGTGGTGAACAACGCGGGGATCGGCGGGGCCTCGTCCATCGCCGAACAGTCGATGGACGCGTGGGACAACATGTTTGCCATCAACGTGCGCGGAGTCTTCCTGGGCGTGCAGGAAGCGGCCCGGCGGATGCAGCCGCGTGGTTCCGGCATCATCATCAACATTGCATCGGCTGCCGGAAAAATCGCGCGACCGTACATGGCCTGCTATTGCGCGACCAAGCACGCCGTAATTGGGATCACCCGTTCCACCGCCATGGAGCTTGCGCCGTCCGGTGTGCGCGTGGTTGCTCTCTGCCCCGGCATCGTGGACACGCGGCTCTGGCGGGAGGATCTGAACCCGGACCTGACCGAACTGGAGGGCCGCGAAGACGAGTCGGCCTGGGATGTTCGGGTGGCCGGCATCCCAATAGGCCGCCACCAGGTTCCCGCCGACGTGGCGAACGCGGCCTACATGCTGGCCAGTGACGACGCCTCGTACATCACCGGGATTTCGCTGAGCGTGGACGGCGGGATGGTGCTGCATTGAGCCAGCCGGGCGAGCCGCTGTTTCCGACGTTCGTGGTCGGGAGCCTGCCGCGGCCGGTGTGGGTGCGGGAGTTGATCGAGCGTCGGAAGCGCGGCGAGGTGAGTGCGGCCGCGGCGGAACGGGTGCTGGACGACGCCGTACCCGCCGCGATTCGGCTGCAGGAATCGGCGGGGCTGGACTACGTGTCCGACGGCGAGTGGCGGCGCGAGAGCTACGTGAAGGTGTTTGCCGACGCCGTGGCGGGGTTCGAACCCGACCTGATCGCGGGCGGCCGAGGGGCGGCGTATCCGGCGGTGACGCAGCCGCTGCGGCAGGAGCGGTCGATCGCGTTGGACGAGGCGCGATTCGTCCAGCGGTCGACCACGCGGCGGACGCTGACGGCGGTGCCGTCGCCGTACACGATCGCGCGGCGGATGTGGAGTCCGGAGCATTCGACCGCGGCGTACGCGACGCGCGAGGACTTCATGGAGGCGTGCATTCCAATCATTCACGGGGAGCTGCGGCGGCTGACATCAATGGGCGTGGACGCGATCCAGTTGGACGATCCGTGGCTGGCGCTGCTGGTGGATCCGGAGTACCGGGAGCGCATGGCGATCGAGGACGTGGACCACGAGATCGAGATGGCGGTGCAGGGCGTGAACGGGGCGGTGGAGGGCGTGGATCATCCGCTGATCTCGGTGCATTTGTGCCACGCGCACGCCAACCGCCAGCACAGCACGCGAGGGCCGTACGACCTGGTGGTTGGCGCTCTGGGCCGGATGAACGTGCATCGGTTCGCCATGGAGTTCGCCACGCCGGACGCTGGCGGCATTGAGGTGCTGGCGCAGTTTCCCGAAGACAAGCTGCTGGGCTTGGGCGTGATCGACCACACCGACATCAACGTCGAAACGCCGGAGACGGTCGTGGAGCGTGCCGAGGCGGCGATGCGATACGTGCCCGCGGAGCGGCTGACGCTGAATCCCGACTGCGGGTTTGCGCCGTCCAGCATCAACCCGATGGATCTGGATGAGGCTTATCTAAAGTTGCGGGCGTTGTGTGTGGGGGCTGAGCTGCTGAGGGAAAGGCACGGGAAGTGAAGGACCACGACGGCGATTCTCAAGAAACGGCTTGTTCGGATGCCGCTGGCGAACGCGACCGAGAGGCGCGAAGGGCGGCGGTCGCCCGATTCCGCCGACGGCGAGCCAAGATGAAGCGCATCAAGATGTCCACCGAAGAGATCCTGGCCGCAATCCGTGAAGGGCGTCGCTAATAGTCGGGGTTCGTCTATGCGGCGCTCGAACGCGATATCGCTGTGCGGATACGCCATAAGGCCTGGGCGCTGGCGAGGGTGAGGAAGGCGGCGGCGGCGGCGGCCGCGTAGTCGAGGAGGTTGAGGCCCCAGCCCAGGTAGGCGATCAGGAAGGGGTAGTAGGCCATCCAGCTCTTGACGCTGAACGGCACGGGCGTGCGGAAGCGGTCGGCCAGGTAAAGCAGGACGTTGGCGAGGGGGTAGGCGGCGGCGTAGGCCACGCCGATTTCGCCGCGAAGCGCGCCAACAGCTACAAGGCCGCCCACCACGGTGAGTTCGCGGATGTGGTCGCACACCTGGTCGAGGAGGCCGCCGAAGTTGGAGGCGAGGCCGCGGGCGCGGGCCAGTTCGCCGTCCAGGAAGTCGAGGATGAGCGCGCCGATGAAGAGGACGAGGGCCAGGCGCGGGAACGGGATGATCAGGGCGGCGACGACGAAGCCGAGCGGAATCTGGCCGAGCGATAGCGCATTGGGGTGGACGCGCGCGAAGACGAGGGCCTTGATGACCGGCCGAACCAGGTAACCGCCCAGCCGCCGCAGTGGGGCTAGCAGCAGGCGTTCAAAGGTGGAGTAGGAGCCAGGCGGCGGCGACTCGGACGGTGGTCCCTCACCCGGCCCTCTTCCAGCCGGAGAGGGTGGAGCGGGGGCCGACATTGGCGAGGGCTACCAGGCGAGCTGGTCGACGAAGTAGGCGCGCAGGTTGTCGGCGGCGACGCGGTCCTGCCGCATGGAGTCGCGTTCGCGGACGGTGACAGTCTGGTCGTCGAGGGAGTCGAAGTCGACGGTCACAGCGAAGGGAGTGCCGGCCTCGTCCTGGCGGGCATAGCGGCGGCCGATGGAGCCGCTGGCGTCGTAGAACACCGGCCAGGCGGCGCGCAAGTCGTCAGCAATGCGCGTGGCGAGTTCCACGAGCGGCGGCCGGTTGCGGGCGAGGGGGAAGACGGCGACCTTGAACGGAGCGAGCCGCGGGTCCAGGTTCAGGAAAGTGCGCGGCTTGCCGGCGACTTCCTGCACGGTGTAGGCGTCGGCCAGGAAGGCCAGGGCGGCGCGGTCCACGCCGGCGGCGGGCTCGATGACGTAGGGCGTGACATGCCGCTTGGCCGCGTCGTCGAAGTACGACAGGTCGGTGCCGCTGGCCTCGGCGTGGCGTTGCAGGTCGAAGTCGGTGCGGTTGGCGATGCCTTCCAGTTCGCCCCAGCCAAACGGGAACTGGTACTCGATGTCGGTGGTGGCCTTGGCGTAGTGGGCCAGTTCCTCGGGGCTGTGGGGGCGCAGGCGCAGGCGTCGCGGTTCCAGCCCAAGGTCTTTCCACCAGCCGAAGCGGGCATCGACCCAGTCCTCGTGGGACTCGTCGTCGTGGCCAGGCTCGACGAAGTACTGCAACTCCATCTGCTCGAACTCGCGGCTGCGGAAGATGAAGTTGCCGGTGGTGATCTCGTTGCGGAAAGCCTTGCCGATCTGGGCGATGCCGAAGGGCATCTGCACGCGGGCGGTGTCGCGCACGTTCTTGAAGTTCACGTAGGTGGACTGGGCGGTTTCGGGGCGCAGGTAGGCGACGGAGGCGTCGTCTTCCACCGGGCCAACGAACGTGCGGAACATGGTGTTGAACATGCGGGGGTCGGTGAGTTCGCCGCCGTCGTGGGGGCACTTTCCGTCGGCCACGTCGTCCTCGCGGAAACGGCGGCGGCACGTCGGGCATTCCACCAGCGGGTCGGCGAAGTGCTCGATGTGCCCGGAGACCTCCCAGATGCGCGGGTGCATGAGAATGGAGGCGTTGAGACCGACAACTTCCGGGCGCACGTGCACCACGCGGCGCCACCAGGCGTCCTTGATGTTGCGGATCAGCTCGGCGCCGAGCGGGCCGTAGTCCCAGGTGCTGGCGAAGCCGCCGTAGATCTCGGAGCTGGGAAAAACGAAGCCGCGGCGTTTGGCCAGGGAGGTCAGGGTGTCAAGGTCAGGTGCAGGCATGGGTTTCCTCGTGGGTGTCCAGGGTCATGGGGATGGCGCGCGCTGTGACGCCACTTCGTTGGTGTTACGCCCCGGGCGCTGGCCGGGGCGCGGAACCCGCGCCCGCCCGTTCCAGGATGTGGGCGGATGAAATGTCGCGTTCGACGACGGCCGTCGCGTAGGCGCGGAGCGTGGTGCGGAGTTCGGCGCGGGTGCGCGGGTCGGCGCGCAGGCGAGCGGCTCCGTCGAGGCCGTCGTGGGCGATGAAGCGCAGGGTCTTGAGCGTGTCGATACCCAGGGAGTGGCTGGCGTTATCGCGCGAGCAGTCCGAGCAAACAACCCCGCCAGTGCGTGGAGCGAACGCGTGGGCCCCCGGCTGGATAGCTGCACCGCACACCGTGCAGCGCCACAGTTCAGGTGCGTAGCCGTGGAGATCCAGCAGATTGAGAGCCAGGGCGGACAGGAGCGGTTCGGGATCGGCAGCCCGCTGGTTGAGCGCGCCGAGAAACGAGACCAGGGCGGCGTAGGCATCGGGCGCGGCCTCACCGTCTTCGCTGAGGCCGTCCAATAGCTCGACGGCCCAGCCGGCGGCGGCAAAGGCAGTCAGGTCGTCGCGGAAGCGGGGGTACGTCTCGTGGCTCTGCGCCTGCGTGAGAACGTCGAGGTTCGCACCGACCACGCCCACGAGGCGAACGCGGCTGAAGAGCTCGATGTGGGGGGCGAGCTGACTGGTAGGTCGCCGACAGCCACGGGCCACCAGGCGGCGGCGCCCAAACTCACGCGTGAAGAGCGTGACGATTCGGTCCGCGTCGCCCAGGTCGCGGCGACTGAGCACGACGCCTTCGGCTTTGTAGGTGCTGGATCGCTGAAGAACGGCCACGGGCAAGCCTAGCGTGAGTCTCGGGCGTCGGCGGACGACGGATCGGCCTGGCGGCGAATCACGTCAACGGCCTCGACCCGCGGGCCGCGCATGCGACGCACGCGCAGCAGCCAACCGTCGTGTTCGACCGCATCGCCGGGCTTGGGGACGGCGTCGAGGCGCTGCATCACGAATCCGGCAACCGTGACAAAGTTGCCCGCCGGCAATTGGCACCCGGTGGACTCCACCAGCCGGTCGGCCCGCAGCGTGCCGGCGACGACGAAGCGGTCCGGCCCGAAGTGCTGAACGTCTCGGGGCGGGGCGTCGTGTTCGTCGCGAATCTCGCCCACGACTTCTTCGACCAGGTCTTCCAAGGTGACAATTCCGGTGGGCGAACCGTGCTCGTCCACTACCAGGGCCAGGTGCGCGCGGTCGCGGCGCATGGCCACGAGCAACTCGCCAACCAGCGCGGTGTCCGGCGAGACGTGCAGGGATCGAATCGCGTCGTCCGGCAGCGGCTGGTCAATGGCGTCTGGATCGATTGTCAGGAGATCCTTCACGTGAACGAAGCCGACGATGGCGTCCGGCGAATTGCGATAGAGCGGGAATCGCGAGTAGCCCGTGGCCACGGCCTGGCGCTCGATCTCGCGTACCGATGAACCGGCGGGCACGATGTGTACCGCCGAGCGCGGCGCCATTACGTCCCCGACTCGACGGGTCGCGAAGCGAAGCGCCCGGTTGGCGAGTTGCTGCTGCGGCGCGCTGATTGCACCAAGTCGACGAAGTTCGCCCAGCATCGAACCGATCTGCGCCGGTGTGTACGCGGTGGTCAACTCGTCGCGCGGCGCCACGCCAAAGACCCTGATGGTCAGGTTGGCCAATTCGTTCAGCATCCACAGCACGCCGCGCACGGCGTTGGCATACCCCCGATACGGCAGGGCAACCCAGAGCAACGTTCGCACCGGCTCGGCGATAGCGATGTTCTTGGGGGCCATTTCACCCAGAACCATGTGCAGAACAACCACGATGAACAGCGCGATAACGCTGGCGATCGCGTGAACCGCCGCTCCGTGAAGGCCGAGGCGTTCAGCGAAGGTGGCTTCCAACACGTCGGCGATTGCGGGCTCGGCCACGAAACCCAAGCCCAGGGAGGCCATGGTGATCCCAAGTTGCGCGCCAGTGAGCATGAACGAGAGTTCGCGCATTGAGGCCACGGCCAGTTGCGCGGCCCGCCCGCCTTCGGCCGCGCGTCGCTCAACTTCACCACGGCGACTGGCCGCAGCGGCGGTAATGGCGACTTCGGCGCCGACAAAGAAGCCGTTTACCAGGAGCAGCGCAAACGCGACGAGGAGCAAGGCGAGCGTCATTTGGCGCTACTCGGTGGATCGTTCGGACCTTCCATGCGTACGCGTTCGATGCGTCGTCCCCGCACGGCGGTCACGCGAAACGTCCATCCCGCCAGCGACACGACGTCCCCCTCGCGGGGGACACGCTGCAGAACGGCCATCAACAGTCCGGCCAGCGTCTCGAACCGGCCGTCCGGCATTGTGTAGCCGACGGACGCGCGGAGTTCGTCGCGACGAATCTGCGCCGCCACGGTGAAGGCGCCGTCATCCAGCGCTGTGACCAGCACAGCTTCGGGCTTGTCGTGCTCGTCCTCGATGTCACCCAGCAACTCCTCCACAATGTCTTCCAGGGTGACCATGCCGGCGGGCTGTCCAAACTCGTCGTCGACAATGGCCATGGCGTGATGATCGGCCTGCATTTCGAGCAGCAGCGATCGCAGGTCGCGCGTGGCCGGGACAATCAGAGCCTCCTGGGACTTGGTCGCGACCGGCGTTTCGGCTCGAGCCGTCGCAGGCAACGCCAGAACATCCTTGACGTGGGCGATTCCCATGTAGCCCCTCCCGTCGGGAGCCCGTATCGGGAAACGCGAATAGCCCGTCTGGATCGACCTGCGGGCTAGGTCGGCCAGGGTGGCGGTGGCGTCGATGGCCGCGACCTGGGAGCGCGGCACCATCACGTCGCCCGCCGTCGTTCGACCGAGCCCAAGGGCGCGGTCGAGCACCTCATATTCGACACCCTCGATCGTGTTCTCGCGAGCGGCCCAGCGCAGCGCCTCGCGCATTTCCTCGAGGGATTGGAATCCTTCAAGCTCTTCACGCGGCGCCAGGCCGACCAGGCGCATGGATGCGTTGGCCATGGCGTTGAGCAGGCGAATCACTGGCGAGAAGACCGTGTTGACGAACATGGCGGGCGGAACGAAGAGGCGGGCCGTGGCCATCGGGCGCGAAATGGCCAGGTTCTTGGGCGCCAGTTCGCCCAGCACCATCTGAATCACCGTCGCCAGCGTGAGCGCCAACGCGGCGGTCAACGCGACGAGCGCGCCGTCCTCAATTCCTGGGATCCAGGCAAGCGCCGGCCGCAGCAACGGGCCGATGGCGCTATCCACCACGAAGCCCAGGACCAGCGAACTCACGGTGATACCCAACTGCGCGCCCGAGAGCTGAAAGGACAGCGTTTCCAGGCCCCGCCTGACCGCGCGGTCCCGCCGTGCGCCGCGGGCGGCGGCGGACTCGACTTCATAACGATCCACAGCCACAAGCGCAAACTGCGCGCCCGCGAACAGGCCGTTAATGGCGATCAGGCCAAAAAAGACCAGGACGCCCACGAGGATGTCGATAGCTCGTCTCCGGGACCTAGCTCGCGGCGGTCAGTCCGCCGGGAGCGGCGGCGGGACACTCAGGCGGCATTGCCGTCTTCGTCGACGCGGGTGATCTCCAGGCGCGTTATGCGAGTCTCTTTCACGGCGTGGACGCGCAACACCGCGCCGTTCACGTTGACCGATTCGCCGACCGCAGGCACCCGACCAAAGGCGCTGAATGCCAATCCACCTATGGTGTCAACGCCGTCGGCGGCGAGCCTGAGACCGAGTTCATCGTTCAGATCCGTGATCGGCAGGCTCGCGTCCACGATCAGGCGTCCGGGCCCAAGCGACACGATTGGGTCTTCGGGGACGTCGTACTCGTCCTCGATTTCGCCCACGATCTCCTCCAGCAGATCCTCAATGGTGACCAGTCCGGCCGTATCGCCGTACTCGTTCACCACAATGGCCATGTGGAGATTGTCCGCCTGCATCTCGCGCAGCAGCCGGTCGACGAATTTGGAATCCGGCACGAAGAGCGGCTGGCGCGCGAGCGACCGCAGGTCGGAGGTCTGATTCGGCTCCAGCAGTTCAGCCAGACCGTCGCGCACGTGGATGATCCCGATCACGTTGTCGAGATCGCCCTCGAATACCGGCAGCCGGGAAAGCCCGCGCGCGTGCGCGGTGCGAAGCGCGACGCGCAGCGGCGTATCGGAGCTGACGGCCACGATGTCCGGACGGGGCGTCATGACTTGCCGCACGACGCGGTCGCCCAACTCAATCACGTTGGTGATCATCTCGATGTCGGTGGCATCGATGGCGCCTTCGCGGGCGCCTTCAACGGCCTCGATTACGGCGGCGTCCCGAGGGTCAGGTCCGCGCCAGGCTTCCTGTTCCCGTGGCGACAGCAAGCGCTCAAACGGCAGGCTGGCCGGCAAAAACAGGACGTACTGGCCGTAGATGAGCCAGTGGAAGCGCCGGGCAATTCGCAAGGGGTGGCGCTGCGCGAGGATGCGAGGGGTCACGCGTGCGCCGCCGGCATGCAGCACGCTCAAGACGGCCAGCGCCAGGACGACGCCGGCGGCGCGTGCCCCCATCAACTCGCCCAGTCGCTCTCCCACCGTGGTGGCGGCAAGCGCGGCCGACGCGAAGATCAGAACGGCTGCGCCGATACGCGCGCTGGCCCAAAACCGGAACCGATTGTCCAGCAACACCCGGAGACGACGCGCGGCGCGGGGTTCGGTGCTGTCCAGCCTATCGAGCGCTGTCTGCGACAGTTCCAGCGCCGCGTTTTCGGCCAATACCAGCAGCGTGCTGATCACAGTCAGCACGAGAATGAGGGCAAGCCCTACCCAACTAACCGGATCCAAGAAGGATCCACTCCCCTGCCGCGCGGCACAGACGGGTGCTCACGCCCAGATGCCGGTCCCCGCTGGCACGCGGGTCCGCATCGCGGTCACTTGAACATCGCGGTGATGGACTCATCATTGTGGACCCGGCGGACCGCTTCCGCGAACAGGGTGGCGGTGCCGACCTGGGTGATTGTGCATGCCTTCGAGTCGGAGTTCACGGGCACGCTGTCGGTGACGAAGGCCTTCGAGAGCCCCGAGCGCTTCAGAATATCCAGAGCCTGACCGGAGAAGATGCCATGCGTCGCGCACGCATAGACCGCCTTCGCGCCGCGTTCCAGCAAGGCGCGGGCGCCCTCCGCAAGGGTGCCGCCGGTCGAGATCAGGTCGTCGACCATAACCGCCGTGCGCCCGCTCACTTCGCCGACCACGGACAGGGTCTGGATTTCATCGGGCGCCATCCGGTCCTTGAAAATGACGGCAAGCGACGAGTTTTCCAGGCGCTGACTGAAGTCGTAGGCGCGTGCCACCCCGCCGGCATCGGGCGACACCACCACCAGATCGTCGGACGCAACGCGCCCGAGTGACTCCGCGAGCAGCGGCGAGGCTTGCAGGTGATCGACCGGGATATCGAAAAACCCCTGCACGGCGGGCGCGTGCAGATCCAGGGTAATCACGCGGCTGGCGCCCGCGGCTTCAAGAAGATTAGCCACGAGTTTGGCGGTAATGGGCTCGCGGCCGGTGGACTTCTTTTCCTGGCGGGCATACCCGAAGTAGGGAATCACCGCCGTGATTCGCCCCGCCGACGCTCGTCGCAGGGCGTCGATCATGATCAGCAGTTGCATCAGGTTCTCGTCCACCGGCGCGGAGGTGGACTGAATGACGAAGACATCGGTCCCGCGCACATTCTCGTTGATCTGTATGCGGGCTTCGCCGTCGGGGAATCGCTCGAGCCTGACGGATCCCAACGGCTGATCGAGACGCGCGGCGATGCGCTCGGCCAGAGCCTGGTTGCTCGAGCCGGCAAACACCTTGAGTTCGCCGTCCAGTGTCGTCGCCTTGCGCGGCCTGCCGTGTAGGGGCGCCGTCCCCCAACACGCACACTTTCGGGCACATGATATCCGGCTGGACCCGAGCCGTTGCCGGACGCCGACGGCAATGTTGCGGATTCACTGTCGGTCGGAGCGCCGAGCGTCAGACGCGCCGGCGAAAGGCTGCGTCCGCCGCCGCCAGACGCTCCAGATCGTCGCAGCCGATGGTCTCGTCGAGGTCGGTGACCTGGTAGCCGGCCACGCGCTCGCCGTCCTCGATAGCCAGGTCCACGAGTTGCGTCAGGTAGCGCTCGCCGGAGGTCGGGCTGGGTTCCACCCGAGGGAGGGCGCGGCGAAGCCAGGCGGCGCGGAAGGCCGCCGGACCCGCGTTCACGGTGGTCAGCGCCAGATCGTCGGGTGAAGCGTCGGCGGATTCCACGATGCCCTGCACCAGGCCGGTCTCAGCCAGGCGGACCCGGCCAAAAGCGCCCGGATCCGGCACGTCGGCCCAGGTAATGGCCGCCACCGCGCCGGTCCTCTGGAGGGCGTCGATGACGCCGCGCACCGTCGCCGGGCGTACCAGGGGGGAATCGCCATAGAGCGCGACGATCGTCTCGACGCCGCAGGGAACAGCGCTGAGTCCGATCTCGACTGCATACGCGGTGCCACGGCCATCGGGAGGCTGATTCACCGAGACCGTACCGTCCGCCGCTGAACCAATATCCATGCCGGGTCGAATCACGACGACCAGGGGCTCCAGGCCGGCGGCCAGCCCGGCATCCACCACGTGCGCTAGCATGGGCCGCCCGGCGACCTGGTGCATCACCTTGGGTACGTCGGACGCGAAGCGCGTGCCCTGGCCGGCCGCCATCACGATGCCGGCGGCAGCGTCTCCGGTGGACTCAGGGTCTCCGGCGTTCATCGGCTGGGGAGGAAGGGTTCGAACCTTCGATCACGGATCCAAAATCCGTTGCCTTACCACTTGGCCACTCCCCACAAGGAAAGCGTAGGCAGGCGCCGTGGGGCGGTCAAAGCTAGCCGTCCGCCGCATCGGCGGGTACCGCGAAGCGTGTCACCTGCGTCCACCAGGCGTGCGACTGCAGTTGGATCTGGGCGCTTTGAGCGGCCGACCTGGATGGAAACAGCCCAAAACACGTGGGTCCGCTGCCGGCCAGCAGCGCCGGCGCGGCTCCCGCGGCATCCAGGGCGCCCAGTACGTCCGCGACTTCCGGGACCAGGCGGATCGCCGCGGGCTGTAAGTCATTGGTCGCCAGATGCGGTGACAGCTGCCCATCGCGAATAGCGTCGACCTGCTCCAGCGTCGCGTCACCACCCGACCACTCGGCCTGTTGCAACTCGCCGTAGGCGTCACGCGCGGAAATCATGGCCTCGGGCCGTGCCAACAGCACCCAGCGAGGCGGAACTGGCGGCAGGGCGTGCAACTCGTCACCGCGGGCCAGGCCCAGGGCGGTCCCCGGATCCAGAAAGAACGATACGTCGGCGCCCAGCGATCGGGCCGTTTCGGCTACCGCGCCCGCCTTTGCATTCCAGAGGCGGCGGAGCCCGAGCAGCACCGCGGCTGCATCCGTGCTGCCGCCGGCCAGGCCGGCAGCGACGGGGATGCGCTTGTCGATTCGGATTCGAACGCCCTGGGTCGTGCCGATTCGCGCTTGCAGTTCATGCGCCGCCTGGAAGGCCAGGTCGGCGGCGGGGGCAAGTCCTTCGACCGCGCTTTCGCCTTGAATGGTTGGCGCCGGCGACAGGTGCACCGTGTCCCCGAACTCGAGCGCCTGGAAAATGGTGACAATCTCGTGATAGCCGTCGTCACGCCGACCCCGAACTTCAAGCCCCAGGTTGATCTTGGCCGGGGCGGGGACGACCAATGTGGTCGCGGTCACTCGACGGTCTGACGTGCGCGAGGCAAGCCGACTAAGGCCATGACTGACTCCTCGATTTGCCGCATCTCGCGCCGGCGCGCGTCGTCTTCGTGACCCAGGCCGGCCAGGTGTAGCAGCGCATGCGTCAGCAGGTACCCGAATTCGCGCTCGACGCTGTGTCCATAGGCGGCGGCCTGGGCCTGCACGCGCTCCAGCGAGATCGCCACATCGCCGGGACACTGTGGATCACCGCTTGGGAACGCCAGGACATCGGTGGGAGCGGACTTGCCGGCAAAGCTGCGGTTGAGGTTGGCCATGTCCGCATCGTCCGTCAGGCGAAGAGCAACATGCCCGGTCAGCCCTGCCTCGCGCTCAACGGCGTCGGTAATCGAAGCCAAGAGCGGCCCAAAGTTGGTGGGCAATGCCAATCCGTCGCCGGAATCGATTCGCAGACGTGGCTCCGCGCTCGCGGACGCGGAACGGCTAGCCCTGGCTGAGGAGTTCGCCAACGAGCGCATTCACCGCGCGGCCGTCAACCGTTCCCTGTTCGCGCAGTCGAGCCATCAGTGGCCGCATCACTTTGCCCATGTCCCGGCGGCTGGTGGCGCCAACTTCGTCAATGACCTCGCGAGCGATCGTCTCCATCATGGCGCCATCGATCTCGTCCGGCTGGTAGGCGCTGATGATGGCGCGCTCTGCTCGTTCGGTGTCGGCCTGCTCGGGTCGGTTGCCGTTGACATAAAGTTGGATGGCTTCGTCGCGGCGGCGGATGTCGCGCTGGATGACACGAACGACCAGGGCGTCGTCGGTGGATGCGCCGGATTCCTTGGCCTCGTACTTGATCTGGGAGATGAGGGTGCGCAGCACACGGACACGATCGGCTTCACCGCCGCGCTGCGCCGCTCGCAAATCCCCGGTGAGGCGGTCGATTAGCGCCATGCGGGGCTGTGACTGCGTTGGCTAGAGGGCGCGGGCCTCGGCTTCGGCCGCCTTCATGGCCGCCCGCCGGGCCTTGCGGCGCTTGGTGGCTTCCTTCTTCTTGCGCAGCACGCTGGGCTTGTCGTACGCCTTGCGGCGCCGGGTCTCCGTGATAATGCCCTCTTGCTGCACCTTTTTATTGAAACGGCGTAGGGCCGCATCAAAACTCTCGTTCGCGCCGATCGTGATATGAACCAATGAACCCCCCAATTCGGACGGGCAACAAAAAACCCGCCGTGCGGGCGGGTGCTGGCGGGTTGGTCAACCGGGCCGCGCGATTTCGGTCAGGCGCCTCCTGATGATGACCCGCCACCCCACGAGTTGCCGAGATTATATGCGGCGCCGAAATACTAGGTCAACAGAGGCCGGTTTCACAGGAGGCGTCCGCCGTGGCTGATCTGAACTGGCTGGCGCTGGCGATCGGCGCGCCGCTGGCGCTGGTCTTCACGCTGGGCGTTCGGACGCTCGCCGCCCGGCAGGGCTGGATGGACAGACCGGGAGCCGCGCGGATTCACGCCGTGCCGGTCCCCAGGTTGGGCGGGGTGGCCATGTACGCGGCATTCGTGATCACGGTGCTGGTGGTGGCCTGGCCGTTGGATGGGCCGACCCTGGGGCTGCTGCTCGGGGCGACGCTGCTGGTGGTCTTCATCGTCGTGGACGACCTTCGCGGGATGCGTCCGCGCGACAAGTTTCTGGCCCAACTGGCCGCGGCGGCCGTGCCGCTGGTGTTCGGCGTCCGTATCGATGCGGTCAGCAATCCCTTCGAGGCGGGCGTCGTGCTGCTGCATATCGCGATCGTGATCCCGTTCACCCTGTTCTGGATCACGGGAATGATGAACGCCATCAACTTCGTGGATGGACTGGACGGGCTGGCCGGCGGAGTCGTGACGATCGCGGCCATCGTGCTGATCGCCCTGTCGCTGCGGCTGGGCCTGCCGGAAACCGCGACGCTGGCCCTGGTCCTGGTGGCCGTCGTCCTCGGATTCCTGCCGTTCAACGCCTACCGGTCGAGCATCATCATGGGCGACGCCGGCTCGCACTTCCTGGGCTTTGCGCTGGCGGTGATCGCGATCATGGGTCCCGCCAAGCTGGCCACCGCGATCCTCGTGCTGGGCGTTCCGATTCTCGATATCGCTTGGTCGATCGGGCGCCGGCTGGCCAGCGGACGCCGCTTTGCCGAACGGGATGCCGAGCACCTGCACCACCGGCTCTGGGAGGCCGGCGTCCCCCAGCCGGCCATCGCGCTCATGTATTACGCCCTGGCAGGAGTGCTGGGCGTTATCGCGCTCCTGGTGGAGCGACTGGACAAGATTTTCGCCTTTGCCGGCCTTGCGGCCTTCCTCGGGGTGCTGCTGGCGGTGCTGAGCCGGGCGCCGCGGCGTCGCGGCATCCCCCGCCGCTAGCCCTCTCGAAACCCGTAGGGAAGTGGCGTGGCTGAACCTATACTAGAGCCGTGACCGACGGAGGCTCCGAACGTTGAACCCTGAAATCCATCCCGCCTACATGGACTGCCGCGTGACTTGCTCCTGCGGCAACATGTTCGAAACGCGCGCAACGACATCCTCGATCCACGTGGACGTATGCTCCAGTTGCCACCCGTTCTATACGGGTCAGCAACGGCTGGTTGACTCGACCGGCCAGGTGGAGCGGTTCGAGCGGCGCCGCCGCAGATCCCGCGGCTAGATCGTCCCCAGGGCGGCTGAGCACCGCCGTGTTTCCCGGATGAGCACCCCGGTCCCGAGTTCGGCGTCACCTGACGACAGCAACGAACTGCGTATCAACTACGGCGGCCAGGCCGTGCTGGAAGGTGTGATGATGCGCGGTCGCCGGTCGGCTGCCACGGCGGTGCGGCATCCGGCCGGGCACATCGTGCTCAAGGCCGAGGAGCTTGATCCCAACCGGCTCTCGCAGCGGCTCCGCCGCGTACCGTTCGTTCGCGGGATGGTGGCGCTGTGGGAAATGCTGGCCATTGGCCTCCGGGCGCTCAATTTCTCGGCCAACGTGCAACTGGCCGAGGAGGAAGACCAGGACGACGGCCCGGGCGGCGCCGCCGGCGGGATGATGACCGGCAGCCTGGTGATCGGCCTGGTGGTCGGCGTCGCGCTCTTCTTCGTGCTCCCGCTGGTATTGACGTCATTCACGGACGGCCTGGTGGAGTCCGATTTCCTCAGCAACGTCATCGAGGGCGGCGTGCGGATGGCGGTGTTCGTGACCTACATCGCGCTGATCGGCCTGATGCCCGATATCCGGCGGGTGTGGATGTATCACGGCGCCGAGCACAAGACCATCAACACGCTGGAAGCCGGAGAGCAACTGTCCGTGGCCAACGTGCGGCGTTTCGGCCTGGCGCACCCGCGCTGCGGCACGTCATTTATCGTCACGCTGGTGGCGATCTCGATCATCGTGTTCGCGCTGCTGGGACGGCCGCCGATGGCGATTCGCGTCGTGTCCCGCATCGTGCTGCTGCCGCTGATCGCTGGCGTCGGCTACGAGTACATCATGCTGACGGCCCGCTACCAGGGTGTCGCCATTGCGCGTTGGGCCTCCAAGCCCGGCATGTGGTTCCAGAAGATGACGACGCGCGAGCCTGACGACGATCAGCTTGAAGTCGCGATTACCGCCATGGATCACGTGCTGGCGCGCGAGGACTCGTTGGCCGAGTTGCGGCCGGCCGCCGTGAACGCGGTCGTGGTCGATGATTGACCGGCTGGCCGAGGCGCGGCATCGCTACGACGAGCTGACCGCGGAACTTGCCTCCGCCGGCGGAGCGCTTGACCCGCGGCGCCTGGCGAGCGTGGGACGGGAAATGTCTCAACTGGAGACGGCGGCGCGGCTGCATGACGAGTTGACTGAAGCCCACGAGCGAGTGAGCGAGGCACGCGAGTTGCTTGGATCATCGGATCCCGAACTGGCGGAGCTGGCTCGGGACGAACTGGACGAGGCGCGCACAGAGATTGCGGATATCCAGGCGCGGGCCGTTGATGTGCTGGTCAGCGACAACCCGGATGATGCGCGCAACGCCATCGTGGAGGTCCGCGCCGGAACAGGGGGCGAAGAGGCGGCGCTGTTCGCGGGCGACCTGCTGCGAATGTACTCGCGCTACGCCGAGCAACGGCGGCTCAAAGTGGAGCCGTTGACCGTGAACGGCACCGACCGCGGCGGCATCAAGGAGGGCATCCTGCGCGTGGTCGGCGCCCAGGCCTTCGGCGCGTTTCGCTTCGAGAGCGGCGTGCACCGCGTGCAACGCGTGCCGGTCACGGAGGCCGGCGGCCGAATCCATACCTCGGCGGCCAGCGTGGCGGTGCTGCCGGAAGCCGAAGAAATCGACGTCGAGATCCCCGAGTCCGACGTCCGGGTGGACGTCTTTCGCTCGAGCGGCCACGGCGGCCAGAGCGTCAATACCACGGACTCCGCCGTGCGGGTCACCCATTTGCCGACCAACACCGTGGTGAGCATCCAGGACGAAAAGTCGCAGCTGCAGAACCGCGTAAAGGCCATGCAGGTGTTGCGGGCGCGCCTGCTGGAACAGGAACGCGAACGCCAGGCGGCGGAGCGCGGGCAGGCACGACGCGACCAGATCGGCAGCGGCGACCGCAGCGAGAAGATTCGTACCTATAACTTCCCGCAGGATCGGATCACGGATCACCGCGTGGGTCTGACCGTCCACAACTTGCCGTCGATCCTGGACGGAAACCTCGACCGGCTGGTCGACCCGCTGCGGCAGGCTGAGCGGGACCGCGAACTGGCGGGGCTTGCCGACGGCGGCGCTGGCTAACTCGCTCGCGGACGTGCGCCGCGCGGTCATCGCGCGGCTTCGCATGGCAGGCGTCGATTCGCCGGCGCTGGACGCCAACGTTCTGATCGGGCATGTGCTTGGGATTACTCCCGAACAGGTTGTGCTGCGATCGGACGCTGAGCTCGATCATGAGGATCTGCGAGCGATCGACGTCGCGGCGCAACGACGTGAGCGGCGTGAGCCGGTGGCCTACATCACCGGAACCAAGGCCTTCCGGCGGCTGGAAATCTCAGTGAATCGGGATGTCCTGATCCCCCGGCCGGAGACCGAGTTGCTGGTCGAGGTTGGCCTGGACCTCTGGGACGCAAGCCCTGGCTCCAGGGCGGTTGATGTCGGGACCGGCAGCGGGGCGATTGCCCTGGCCCTGGCCGACGAGAGGCCCGGACGGTGGGTGGTCGGTACCGATTGTTCGCCGGCTGCCCTGCAGGTGGCCGCAGGCAATGCGCAACGCTTGCAACTGGCGGATCGGGTAAACCTCTGCCTGGCCGATGGCGCGTCAGGTCTGAACCTGCGGGGGGTGGTGGTGTTGGCCAATCTGCCGTACATCCCAGCGCCGGCGCTGGGCACGCTGCAACCGGAAGTCTCGCAGTGGGAACCCAGCGTGGCCGTGGTTGCAGGCTCGGATGGTCTGGCAGTAATCCGAAAGGTCATTGCTCAGGTTGGTCGCGGCCAGGCAAGGGCGGTCGCCTTCGAGATTGGATTGGGTCAGGCCGAGCCGGTTGCGGCGTTGCTGCGACAGGCCGGATTTCCGCGCACCGCGGTCCACGCCGACCTTGCGGACCAGCCGCGCGTCGTGACTGGCACGCGCGTAAGCTGAGCAACGGCGGCGGTTTGCGATCCGGCGCCTGGGAGGAGTCCGCGACGCGTGTCACCTGCGACTGAATCGCCGCGCGCCGGCCTTCTGTTTCTCGTGACTGCGCCTTCAGGCGCCGGCAAGGACTCCGTGATCGGCGTATTACGCGAACGCGGCGTGGACCTGGCCTTCGCCGTCACGGCCCTGACGCGCGCGCCGCGCGAGGGTGAGCGCGACGGCATCGAACACTTCTTTCTGACCGAGGCGGAATTCGGGAGTCGCCTGGTCAACGGCTGGTTCCTGGAGACGGCCACCGTCTATGGCCGAAGCTACGGCACACCGATTCACCAGGTGCGCGAGCCGCTGCTTGCCGGTCGGGACGTGATGCTGCGCCTGGACGTGCAGGGCGCGCGCGAACTGAAGCGGCGCTATCCGGGCGCCATCGCCATTTTCGTGGAGCCTCCGTCCCCGGAAGAGGCCGAGCGGCGCATGCGCTCCCGCGCTACCGAGTCCTCGCACGAAATCGAGCGCCGCATCGCCGCCATGCGCGACTACGAACTCTCGTTTGCGAGGGAGGCCGACTACCGCGTCGTCAACGCGACCGGCGACCTGGAGCGGGTGGCCGACCGCGTGTGGGGAATCGTGACTTCTGTCC
Source organism: Chloroflexota bacterium (assembly GCA_022825895.1). Taxonomy (GTDB): domain Bacteria; phylum Chloroflexota; class UBA11872; order UBA11872; family UBA11872; genus UBA11872. The sequence goes on from JAJDVX010000012.1 coordinate 43,557, forward strand.
CCCGCACCCCCGAGCGAACGGCGGTGGCGGCCGAGCTGAGCCCGGTTCCACTCCAGGACTAGCGAGTGAACGCGACGTCGCCCGCCTACGCCGAAGTGATCGTGGCGGCCGGCGACGTGCGCGGGGACCAGACGTTTCACTACAGCGTGCCGGACGACCTGCGGGGGAATGTGCGCCCCGGCCAGTTGGTGATGGCGCCGTTCGGCTCGCGGCAACTCCCGGGGATAGTCACGGCGCTGGACGCAACCTCTCCGGTCGAAGAGACGCGCGACCTGCTGCAACTGGTCTGGGAACCGCCGTTGATCGGCTCCCGGCAACTGGTATTGGCGCGCTGGGTGGCCGCGCGCTACGGGGCGCCGCTGCGGGCGTCGCTTGATCTCGTCGGACCGCCGCGTCTCGCCAACCACCTCCATGCCACCTTTACGGCGGTTAGCCCCAGCGAGCCGCCGCCGAACCTTGTGCCGAGCGAACGGCGGGTGTTTGACTTCGTGCACGAGCGTGGTCCCCTGTCCCAGGCCGCCCTGCGCAGCCAGCTCGGTAAGACCGCGGCCACGCGCGGCGTGGCTCGCCTGGTGCGCCTGGGACTGGTGGAGCGCCACGTCAGCCTGCGCCTGCCCGAGCCGGCGGCCGAGCGCTTTGCCGTTGCTTTGCCCCCGCCGAACGGTGAATTGCCGTCCGACTTACTCAAGCGCGCCCCCAGGCAGCGAGCACTCTGGGAGCACCTCAGCCGCGCCGATGAGCCCGTACCGGTGGCCCGGGCATTGCGCGAAGTCTCGGCTTCCGGACCATCGCTGCAGGGTCTGGTCGCGCGCGGCCTGGCGCGGATCGAGAAACGCTGGTCGGCCACCTACCTCGTCGACGGGTCGGACGCTGGACATTCTGACGACGCGACGCCTGACCCGACGGTGTGGGCAAAGGCAGAGCCGCTGCTGAAACCCGAGTCCAGCGGAACGCTGGTGGTCCAGGGCGCGGAGACCGATCGCTGGATGCTCTACGCCACCGCCATTGGTCGCGTGGCCGCGCGGGAGCGCCAGGCCCTTGTCGTGGCGCCCGACGCGACCACCGCCGCCGAACTGGCCGAATGGCTGGCCGCGCGGGTTAGCGGAACCGTGGCCGACTCAACCCGCGCCCGTACGCCGGCTCAGCGCGTCTCGCTGTGGCGCTCGCTACGGGCCGGTGAGATCGACCTGCTGGTCGGCACACGCGACGCCACCTTCGCGCCTCTCACTCGGCTGGGCCTGGTGATCGTGGACCGCGACGAGGACGCAGGCCACAAGAACCGCGTCGCGCCGAGATACCACGTCCCCGTCTGCGCCGCGAAGCTTGCGGATCTCTTCCGCTGTCCGCTGCTACTCGGCACCGAGACTCCGCGCGTGTCGACCTTTCACGCCGTGGAATCCGGCCAGGCGCACCTCGTCGCCGCCGGGTCGCCGATGCCACTGACGCGACTGCAGGACGACCCGGAGCGCCGCTCCGGAATGCGGCGGTCATCGCGCGACGCGGAAATCGTGGACACGCGCCGGGCGCCGACCGTGGGCCGCTACGACGCGATTTCACGCCCGCTGTACGAGGCTCTGCGCGAAACCCTGGCCGAGCAGGGCCGCGCCGTCCTCTACGTCAATCGCCGCGGCATGGCCGCGCTGACGATCTGTCGAACCTGCGCCCACGTCTTTGAGTGCCCGCGTTGCAGCACAGGGCTGGTCCAGCATCGCCAGACGCGCCAGATCGTCTGTCACATCTGCAACTGGCGGGGCCCGGTGCCGCGCTGGTGCCCGGTCTGCGAGGGCGACCGCCTGCGCCTCTGGGGCTACGGCAGCGAAGCCGTGGCCGAGGCAGTCACTCATCTGTTGCCGAGGGCCCTGGTAGCCCGGATCGACAGCGACCGGCCCGCCCACGAAATGGATGCTGACCTCACGGCCTTTGAACGTGGCACCGTGCACATCCTGGTGGGCACCCAGCGCCTGCTGGGCTACGGCAAGCGCCTGCGGGCCGACCTGCTGGGCATCGTGCAGGCCGACATCGGGCTACAGTTTCCCGACTTCCTGGCGCCTGAACGGGTGTTTCTGACGTTGTCGCGTCTACGCCATCTCGCGACCGGCGGCGATGCCGTTACACGTACCGTCGTCCAAACGATCATGCCCCACCACCACGCCATCCAGGCCCTGCAAACGGGCAGCTACCTCCGCTTCTTTCGAACCGAGATGGAGCAACGACGCGGTGAAGGCCTGCCACCGCTGCGCCCGCTGATCAAGGCATCCTTCGGCCACGCCAGCGAGACCCGCGCCGAAGAAGAAGCACGACGCGCGCGGCGCGAACTGAACACGGTCCTCGCCGCCGGCTCGCCGCTCGACATCGATGTGCTCGGACCAGCGCCGGCGTTCATCTACCGGCAGCGCGGGCAGTACCAGTGGCAGCTGCTCTTGCAGGGCGCCGACGCCGAGAAAGCGCTCCCGCTCTTTCACGGCGGCTGGACGCTGGACGCCGACCCGCTGGACTTGACATAAAACACATGGCCGTTCTCACTGTCCTCCCCGTCGACCACCCCATGCTGCGCCGCAAGGCCAGCCGGGTACGGGGCGTGTCGGCTGGCCTGCGAACGTTTGTGGACGACATGTTCGACACCATGTTGGCCAATCGCGGTGCCGGCCTCGCGGCGCCCCAACTGGGGCGACCCTGGCGCGTGATCGTGGCGGACACCGGCGACGAGCGTTTCGCGCTGATCAATCCGGAGGTCGTGCGCGCCAGCGGCGCCGCCATTGCCGAAGAAGGCTGCCTCAGCCTGCCCAACTGGTACGGCCCCGTGGAACGCGCCACCGACATTACTGTCAAGGGACTGGGATTGCATGGCAAGCCAGTACGCCGCCGCCTGCACGACCTGGCGGCCCGGGTCGTCCTCCACGAGATTGATCACCTGGACGGCGTGATCTTCACCGACCGGCTGATCGACCCCGAGAAACTGCGCTTCGTCGATCCCCGCTCGCCCGAAGCGCAAGAGCTGCAGGCGTCCTAGCGGCCATGCGAATCGTCTTCTTCGGCACGCCTGACTTCGGGGTCCCCTCCTTGCGCAAGCTGGCGACCGCGTTCGATGTCGCGCTGGTGGTCACGCGACCCGACCGTCCGGTCGGTCGAGGCGGGCGGCTGACCGCGCCTCCGGTGGCTGTCGTTGCCCGCGACCTGGATCTCGACCTGTTTCAACCGCCGAACCCCAACCAGCCGCACGCGGTCGACGCCATCGGCTCCTACGGGCCCGATGCCGTCGTATGCGTGGCCTATGGACGAATCCTCGGCGCGGCGCTGCGACGGCTGGCCTCCCCTGGCATTCTCAACGCCCATCCGTCGCTGCTGCCCGCGTATCGCGGCGCGTCGCCGATTCAGATCGCCTTGCTCCAGGGCGCCGGCGAAACCGGCGTCACCCTGATTCGGCTTGTCCGCGCCCTCGACGCCGGACCGATCGTGGCGGCCGAGCGAACCCGGATCGACTCGGACGAGACCGCGGCAGACCTGCACGCGCGCTTGGCTGACCTCACGGCCGACCTGCTGATTCGCGTCCTGCCCGCCTGGGCCGCCGGTGAAATGGCCGAGCAGCCGCAGGATGAGGCGAAAGCCAGCCTCACGCGTCCCCTTGAACGCGCCGACGCCGAACTCGACCTCCGCCAAACTGCCCGCGACCTGTACAACCGCTGGCGGGCCTTTCAGCCCTGGCCCGGGGCGCGGGTGCAAGCCGGCGACACTGTCTGTGGGCTGCATGTCGTTAGCGTGACCGATCAGCGGCTCGATCCTGGCGAGGCTCGCCTGATCGGCAACCAACTCATGCTCGGCTGCGGCACGGGCGCGCTGGCCATTCGCGCCATCCAGCCTGCCGGACGCAAACGCATGGACGCCGCGGCGTTCGCGCGCGGCTACCAGCGCCTCCTCGCCGAGCCCTGGGGCCGTCCCTATCCCAAGCCAGGGCCACAGTTGATCAAGTAACTGGAAGCTCCGCTACGGTGCCCATCCGGCGCGGTGATACGCTTGATCCCGAGACGCGGCGCGTACCGCAGCGACTGCGCGAAGAGGCTCGCCCATCGTGTTTTTCCCCTTATTTGACCCGTTGTATCTCCTGCTCATCGGCCCGGCGTTCATCCTGGCCATGTGGGCCCAGAACCGCGTCAAGGGCACCTACCGCAAGTACTCCCAGGTCATGTCCAGCTCGGGCATCCCGGCCCACCTGGCGGCCCGGCGTCTGCTGGATGCCGTGGGGCTGTACAACGTGGAGGTCAAGCGCGTGCCGGGCGAACTGACGGATCACTACGACCCGACCAAAAAAGTCCTGCGCCTGTCCGACGGCGTATTCGACAGCAACTCACTGGCCGCGGTGGCGATCGCCGCCCACGAGGCCGGTCATGCCATGCAGGACAAGATCCGCTACCCCTTCCTGGTGCTGCGCACGGCCATGGTGCCCATCACCACGTTCGGGTCGCGCTTCGGTTACTTCATGCTGATCGGCGGGTTCCTGCTGGCCATGTTCACGGGCGGCGGCGAACTGGGCCTTGCGGTGGCCTGGATCGGATTGGCGCTCTTCAGCACGGCCTTTGTCTTCGCGCTGATTACGTTGCCGGTCGAGTTCGACGCCAGCAAGCGGGCGCTGCAAATGATGGAGAGCGTCTACGTCATCAGCGGAGCTGAGCGCTTGCACGCCAAGAAAGTGCTGGACGCCGCGGCCCTCACCTACATCGCCGCGATGTTCATCGCCCTGATGCAAGTCCTCTACTTCGCCCTCCGGCTGCTCGCCCTTTCCGGCAGTCGCGACTAGCGTCCCGGCGCTCGCGTGAGCGGTCCTCCGGGCGCCGCGCCGGATCGTCCGCCAGTCTCGGGAGCTTCGTCGCGCGCCCTGCGTGAAGCTCTCTCCGGCGAACCGCGCTACCGAGTCGACCAGCTAAGCCGCGCGGTCTTCCGCGAAGCGGCCACCGGCTTCGAAGAGATTCTTACGTTGCCGGCCGGCTTGCGCGCGTCGTTGGCCCAGCGCTTTAATTATGAAGCGCTCGAAGCCGTCCGCAGCGAAACTTCGTCCGACGGCACCCGAAAAATCCTGTTTCGCACCACCGACGGTGCGGCCGTGGAAACCGTGCAAATGCCGACCGAGCGACCCGGCGCCACCACGATCTGCCTCAGTTCCCAGGCCGGTTGCGGCATGGGCTGCACCTTTTGCGCCACCGGCGCCATGGGTCTCACCCGCCATCTGACCGCCAGCGAGATCGTCGACCAGTTCCTCCACTTCCGGCGGCGCTCGAACGAGCGTCAGACGCCCGACCGCGCCGTGTTCATGGGGATGGGCGAGCCGTTGGCCAACTTGCGCGAAGTGGAGCGAGCGGTGCGTACGCTGGTGAATCCGACGGCCGTTGGGCTGAGCCCGCGCCGCGTGACCGTGTCGACCGTCGGCTTGACCAGAGGCATCCACGCCATGGCTGGCTGGGGGCTGCCCGTGAGCCTGGCCATCTCGCTCCATGCACCGGACGACGATGTCCGAGCCCAGCTTGTGCCCGTCGCTCGCCGGTTCCCGCTTGGCTCCCTGATGGAGGCCAGTCGCCGCTACCAGCAGCAGGCCCGGCGACGGGTCACATACGAATACACCTTGCTGGACGGTGTGAACGATTCGCTGTCGCAGGCCGCCGACCTGGCGCGGTTGCTGCGCGGCCAGCGCTGTCACGTGAACCTGATTCCGTTCAACGCCTATCCGGGAGCGCGCTATCGTCCCACGCCGCGCGACGGAATCCGAGCCTTTCGCGACGCCCTGCGTGATCGCGGCCTGCGGGCCACCATTCGGCGAACCCGCGGACGCGACATTTCCGGGGCCTGCGGCCAACTGCACGCGGGAGCGCTGGCCGGGCGTGCACGTCGGACTGATTCGGCTAATCTTCGGCGCGACGGCGGGTAGCAAGGCGCTGCGTCCGGTGAACGATCAGGCAATGCGGCCAGCGGTGACGAAGCGCCCCGATGCGCGGGGGCGCCCGCGATGAAACAGGTCCTGATCGCTCCCTCCATTCTGTCCGCCGATTTCGCGTCGCTCGGCGAGCAAGTCCGCGAAGCCAGGTCCGGCGGCGCCGACTGGATCCACGTTGACGTGATGGACGGGCATTTCGTCCCGCAAATCAGCTTCGGCGAGCCCATCGTCCGTGCCCTGCGCCCGGTCACGGACGTGCCGCTGGACGTTCACCTGATGATCGAGCCGGTGGACCCACACCTGGAGACATTCGCGGCGGCGGGCGCCGACTCCATAACCATTCACGTCGAGGCGACGCCCGACCCGGCCCGCACGCTCCGGACCATCCGCGACCTCGGCGTTCGACCCGGACTCACCCTGCGCCCCGGCACGCCGGCGTGGGCGTTATGGCCCTACCTGGATCTTGCGGAGATTGTGCTGGTGATGACCGTCGAGCCGGGACGCGGCGGCCAGTCCTTCATGCCGGACATGCTGCCGCGCATTCAGCAGATGGCCGAGCGGCTGAAGTCCCTTGACGGGGATCGCTGGCTCCAGGTCGACGGTGGGTTAAACGCGGCAACCACCGCTGCGGCCGTAACGGCCGGAGCGCAGGTCATCGTTGCCGGGTCGGCGGTATTTGGAGATGCGCGAGGCGTCGCGGCCGCGATTGACGGCCTGCGCCGGGCGGCCGCGGGTTAGCCCAGGCGGTCGACCGTACGAATACAGCGCGTGCAAATCTTCACGCGCTGATAGCGGCCATCGATCATCAGCCGCTTGCGCTGGACGTTGACCGACCACATCTTCTGCTTGCGTGGCGCTTTGCGTTCCCAGCGACCGGACGCCGAGTGGCGAATGTGCCGGCCAAACTGGGGACCCGCCTCGCAGACTTCACAGCGAGCCAAGGGCGCACCTACTCCGTTGACGCAATCCTGAGCGCGTCCCTAAGATCAAGTTTCCCCATGCTAGCACCGCAAGAAGGCGCCCAAGTATGACGCTGGCAGATTCCCACCCCGAGGCCGCCGACCTGCGCGACGGCCGGCGCTTTATGCACGCCATCGAGTACAGCTTGCGCTGGCTGGAGATCAACGCCGAAGCGATCGACCGCCTCAACGTCTACCCCGTGCCCGATGGCGATACCGGCACCAACATGGTGCTCACCTTGCGCGCCGCCATCCGCGAGGCCACCGACAACCCGTCCAACAACGTGGACGTGGTTGCGGCCAATCTGGCGCGCGGCGCCTTGTTGGGCGCGCGCGGTAACTCCGGCGTCATCCTGTCGCAAATCATCCGCGGCCTCGCCGAGGGCCTCGACGGCCACCGCGAGTTCGGCATCCCCGAATTCAGCACCGCCCTCGAGCGCGCCTACCAGGTCGGCTACAAGGCCGTCACCAACCCGGTGGAAGGCACCATCCTCACCGTGGCGCGCGACGCCGGCGAGGCGGCCCAGGCCGCGCAAACGCAAGTCGATTCCGTTGAGGACCTGATCGCCCAGGTCGTCGACGCCACCCGCGAGTCCGTGGCCAACACCCCCAATCTGCTGGACGTCCTGGCCGAGGCGGGCGTGGTCGATGCCGGCGGCCAGGGCCTGCACGTCATCTACGAAGGCCTGCTGCGGTCGCTGCGCGACGAGCCCTTGCCGGAATCGGCGGACCTCGACCGCGCAACGGACGTCTTCGCCGCCTTCGCCGAGACCCACCAGGCCGACGAGCATGGCTTCTGCACCGAATTCGTAGTCCACGGCGCCGATCTCGACGCCGACGCCATGCGAACCGAATTCGCCAAGATCGGCGAGTCGCTCTTGGTCGTGGGCGACGCCAGCCTCGTGCGCGTGCATATCCACACCGAGCAACCCGGCCAGGCCATCAACACCGCCATGTCGTACGGCGAGCTCGATCAGCTCAAGGCCGACAACATGGACCTGCAGCAGGCGCGCAACTTCGAGGGCGCGCTGTCCGAGGCGTCGGAACCTCCCCCGCCCGCCAACGGCGTCATCGCCGTGGCCAGCGGCGACGGACTTGAAGAAGTGTTCCGCAGCCTGGGAGTGGACGTCGTCCGCGGCGGCCAAAGCATGAACCCCAGCGCCGGTGAGCTCCTGGAAGCCATCGACCGAACGCCCGATGACTGGGCGGTCGTCTTGCCCAACAACTCCAACATCTACCTCACGGCGCGGCAGGCGGCCGAGCAATCGGATAAGAATGTGCATGTGATTGCCACGCGCACGCTTCCTCAGGGCTTCGCCGCCGCCCTGGCGTTCAACCCCGCCGACGCCTCCGAGGACAACGCCGAGGCCATGAGCGAAGCCGCCGGCGACGTCACCACGCTGGAAGTCACCCAGGCCGTGCGTGACGCCGTGCTCGACGGCAATCCCGTCGCCGAGGGCGAATACATGGGGCTGCTGGACGACACGTTTGTGGCGCGCGGCGAGATGCCGCACCCGGTCATCATGCAAATGCTCCAACGTGTCGCGGAAGACGAGCCGGAAGCGCTGACCATCTACGTGGGTCAGGCCACGCCGGCTAATCGGGCCGAAGAACTCGCGGCCGAGATCAGCGAGCGCTACCCGGACATGGATGTACAGACGGTGGCGGGCGGCCAGGACCACTACGACTACATCATCGCGGTTGAGTAGCGGCCAGTTGCGCGGATGACGGCCGACCCCGAGCCGGCGCTGGCGCGAGAAGCGCGACGCTTGCTGGAGGCCGAGGCGGCGGCCGGATTCAACGACTCGTCAATATCCGGTGGACTGTCTCGCTGGATTGCCGGTCAAGGCCAGCACGTGGGTTCACTTACCCGCCTGTCGCAATACTCCCGGCTGCGGCCCCGTACGCGCGAGGACCTGGCCCGCGCTGTCCTTGCCGATCTGGGGACGAGCCATGCGGGGCCCTCGCGTGGCCGTGACGCCGATCAGCCCGTGACGGTGTTGCCCGGTGTGGGCCCCACGGCTGAGAAGCGGCTGGCCGCGCTGGATATCCGCACCGTCAGCAATCTGCTGCATCACCGCCCGCGCCGCTTTATCGACCACTCGTCCGTCGTGCCCATCGCCGAGGCCGAACCCGGACGTGAAGTCACCATCATCGGAGACGTCGTGGAGATCCGGGCCCGACCGGCGCGCTCCGGCCGCGTGCGCGTGGTGGAGGCGGCCATCGCCGACAAAACGGGGCAAATCCTGGCTGTCTGGTTCAACCAGGTCTACCTGGCCAAGACCCTGCGGGGTCGGCGCAACGTGGCATTCGCGGGCCGCGTGGAATCGGCCGCCTACGACCGTCAGTTGACGAGCCCCGAGTACGAGTTGGACGTACACCGCATGGTGCATGCCGGGCGCTTGGTCCCCGTCTATCCGCTGACGCGCGGATTGTCGCAGCGGCAGCTACGCCGCTGGATGTCGCTGGCGGTTGACGACTACGCCGCGTCCGTTCCCGAAACGCTGAGCGCGGCGCAGCGCCAGGCGCATGGTTTGCCCGATGTTGCGACGGCCATTCGCAATCTTCACTTTCCGGTTGATGCCGCGGCTCAGCAGGCCTCCGCCCGTCGATTTGCGTTTGCCGAGTTGCTGGTCTATCAACTCGCCATCCTGCGCCGCCGCCAGACCTGGCGCGAGAGCCAGCCCGGTCGCCCGGTACAAATTCACCGCGACGCCTTGGCGGCGTTCGGCGGCCAACTCCCGTTCAAGCTGACGGACGGACAGCGTGTGGCCGTGACTGACGTCTTGAACGACTTGCGGCGCGACCGGCCCATGAGCCGGCTGTTGCAAGGCGACGTCGGGTCCGGCAAAACCGTGGTGGCCGCCGGCGCGCTGCACGCCATCGTCGGCGACGGCTGGCAGGGCGCCATCATGGCCCCCACCGAAGTGCTGGCCGAACAGCACGCCGCCACCCTGCGCGAACTCCTGACGCCGCTCGGCGTCCGCGTGGAACTCGTTACCGGCAGCGTGCCCGCGGGCGAGAAGCGGCGCATCTGGCGCGACGTGGAGCGCGGCGACGTACACGTCGTGGTGGGCACCCAGGCCATCATCCAGCGCAGCGCCAGGTTCGCTCGCCTGAACCTGGCGGTCGTGGACGAGCAGCACCGGTTCGGCGTACAGCAGCGCGGTGAGATTCGCGCCAAGGGCTACAACCCGCACCTGCTCGCCATGTCGGCCACGCCGATACCGCGCACGCTGGCGCTGACCGTCTACGGAGATCTTGACATCAGCGCCTTACGCGAGCTGCCCGGCGGGCGTCGGCCGGTCAAGACGTCCTTCGTCCCGAACCACCGGCGCGGCGACGCCTACGCGTTCATTCGGCGCCAGGTGGAACGCGGGCGCCAGGCCTTCATCGTGTTTCCGATCATCGAGGATTCCGAAAGCCTCAACGCCCGCTCCGCGACGGAAGAGCACAAGCGGCTGACCCGCGGCGCCTTCGCCGACCTCGCCGACGCGGTGGGTCTGCTGCACGGCCGGATGAGCGCCACCGCCAAGGAGCGCGTGATGCGGTCGTTCCGCGACGGCGAGATCCGGATCCTCGTCAGCACGTCGGTTATCGAGGTCGGGATCGACGTGCCCAACGCCAGCGTGATCGTGATTGAAGGCGCGGAACGCTTTGGCTTGGCCCAACTCCACCAGCTTCGCGGGCGCGTGGGCCGCGGCGAGCACCAGTCGTATTGTCTGCTGATGAGCGAGACCACCGACGCGACGGAGAACGCCCGGCTGCGCACGCTCCAGACCGTGCACGACGGCTTCACGCTGGCCGAGCGCGATCTGGAACTGCGCGGCCCCGGCGACGTGATCGGGACCCGGCAGAGCGGGGCGCTCGGCTTCCGCTTCGCTTCGGTCACCGACCTCTCGACCATCCAGTCGGCCCGTCGCCACGCCGAGGCCCTGGTCAATGCCGATCCTGAGCTCGCCGATCCCGAGCACAGATCCCTGTCGGCGGCCGTGGCGCGCCTGCTGACTCGCAACGAGTGGAACTGAGGACGACGTGGCGGCGCGCGGCCGCGGCCTGACCATCACCGCCGGCGTCCATCGTGGCCGGCGGCTCCGCGTGCCGCCCGGTGTCCGCCCCACCACCGACCGCGTGCGAGCTGCCGTATTCGATGCTCTGCAAGGACCGCCGCCCGAGCGTGTGCTCGACCTCTTCGCGGGGTCCGGGGCGTTCGGGATCGAGGCGCTGAGTCGGGGGGCGGCCTTCGCATGCTTCATCGAGCGCAGTCGACGTGCGGCGGCGGTGATCAAACAGAACGTCAATCTTCTGGGCCTTGGCGACAAATCCGCGGTCGTTATCGGCGACGCGCGGCGGCCGTCACGGGCGCGCGGTGGGCCGTTTGGACTCGTCCTTGCAGACCCGCCGTACGCCGACGATCCCTGGGTGGCGTTGTTCGACTCGCTGGAGACGCCTGGCTTGCTGACACGCGACGCCATCGTCGTAACCGAAACCAGTAGCCGTGCGGGAGCGCCGCGTGCTCCCCTTGGCTGGCGTCTCCTGAAGAAACGCCGTCACGGCGACACGTCATTCGCAATGTTCGCGCGCGAACAGCCGCCGCCGGAGCCGCGGTCGGATCCGCCGTCGCTATAATGCGCCGGGCGTGTTGGAAGGACAGGCCGTGCGCGCACTGTTTCCCGCTACCTTCGACCCGGTCACCAACGGCCATATGGACATCTTGACCCGCGCCGCCGGTGTATTTGACGTGGTCGTGGCTGGAGTCTTTGCGAACGAGCGCGGCGATACCCTCTTCACGGCCGACGAACGCTTGGCCCTGCTGGACACCGCGGTGGCCCATCTGCCCAACGTCGAAGCGCGAATGTACGCCGGCCTCACAGTAGACTTTGCCCGCCAAGCCGAAGCTGGCGTACTGGTTCGCGGTCTGCGCGCCGTGTCAGACTTCGAGTACGAATTCGCGCTCTCGGCCATGAATCGACGCTTGCATCCGGATATCGACACCATGTTCTTCCTTTCGGCGCCTGAGCACGCATTCGTCAGTTCGTCGCTCATCCGCGAAATCGGGGCGCTGGGTCGCTCGGTCGAGCCGTTCGTCCCGCCGAATGTTGCAACCGCCGTCGGTAAGAAATTTGCCGTACCCCACGGGCGGAGGTAGTTCGCCATCGATCTCATAAACCTCATTGAACGCTTGGAGACGCTGCTGCGTCATGCCCAACGCGTGCCGTTGACCCACAAAGTGATGGTTGACGAGCGCGCCATGCTGACGGTTGTGGATGAAATGCGAATCCGCATTCCCGAGGAAATCCGGGAAGCTCGTCGTGTGATGCGCCAGCGCGATCAGATTCCGCAGGCCGCCCAGATGGAAGCCGAACGCATCGTCCAGGAGGCCCGCGAGCAGGCCGAGCAGATGATTCGTGATGAAGAAATCGTGCAGCAGGCCGAGGCGCATGCCCTGAATCTGGTGCAGGAAGCCGAGGAGCGGCTGGACGCCTCGCGCGAAGAGATGGATCTCTACGCGCTGAGCATGCTGCGTGACCTGGAGGGTCGGCTCGAGTCGCACCTCACCAGCATCCGTCGCGGCGTGGCCGCGCTTGACCAGAGCGAGGTCGAGCCGGTGGAGTTTGACGAGGAATCCCCCTAGCGCGAGTTAAGCTGCTCGCGGGCTCGACCCGAGGGTCGCCTGTGGCCGACTACATCTTCAACGTCGCGCGGTTGCTGGCGCAGACCTCTGGCTCGCGGCGAACTGTGGACGTGAAGGCGCCGCCGGATGTCCTCAACGTGCCGGAAGTCATTGCGGCGGTGCGTGGGGTGGCGCAACTCACCCGGCTTTCGGATGCCATTCTCGTCACCGGGCAAATGCGTGCGCTCGTCCGCGTCCCCTGTGCCCGCTGCATGGATGATCTGGAACTCCAGCTCGACATCGAGCTCGACGATGAGTTCGTGCCGGGCATTGACCCGGCGCGCGGCGGGACAGTGGATCCGGGCGACCGCTGGCTGCTGGACCGGGGTCACAACCTGGACCTGTCGCCGGTGCTGGCGGAAGCGGCGATCAGCGAGCTTCCGCCCCGCGTGGTTTGCCCGGGACAGTGCCAGCGTCCGCTGATCGATCGGCCGGCGACCTCCCCCGCGATCGACCCTCGCCTGGCGCCGTTGGAGCGCCTGCGCCGCCAAATGCTCCACCAGGACGGTGAATCTCATGGATAATGGCGGGATATGACTCCTCTACCCAAACGTCGGCTCACCCGGTCGCGCTCGCGCGCTCGTCGCCATTCGGCGCGTGCGCGACGGCCAAATCTCGGGCGTTGTCCGACCTGCCATCGGCTGGTGGTCAGTCACCAGGTGTGTCCCCTGTGCGGGAACTACCGCGGCAATCTGGTCATCGAGCCTTCAGACCAAGCCGTCAAGTACCGCTAGCCGGGAAGGCCCGTCCCAACCGCCATGGCCCCTGAACAGGCCCGGGTTGCCTTTGTCTTTCCGGGTCAGGGTTCGCAGGCGCCTGGGATGGGCCGGGATCTGCGTGAATCCTCGGCCGCGGCCCGCGGCGTCTGGCAGGCGGCCGACGCTAGCTGCGGACTCTCGCTCAGCGAATTGACCGGCGCGGGCAGTCCGGACGACCTCCAGCCGCCCGATGTTCAGCAGCCGGCCATTGTCACGGCCTCCGTCGCCGCCTTTGCGGCGTTCAACCACGCGCTTGGCGTCGCCGGCGCCACGGTAACGGCCAAAGGCTATCCCGTGGATGTCGTCGCCCTTGCCGGCCATAGCGTTGGCCTGGTGTCTGCCGTCGTTGCCGCCGGCTGCACCCCCGTTGGCGAGGCCGTGGCCCTGGTGCGCGACCGCGGCCGCTTCATGGCCGCGGCGGCCTTCCAAAAGCCCGGCCGCATGGCGGCGGTCATCGGACTGGACGAGATCGAAGCCGAAAACCTGGCGGCGGCGATTCGGGCCGAGACACCGGGGAGCTATCTCGCGGTGGCCAATATCAACGCGCCGGGTCAGGTCGTGCTGGCGGGCGATCTGGCCGCCATTGATCGCCTCGTGAACGAACGACGCAACGCCGGGGTGCGCCGCGTGATTCCGCTCAAAGTCGGCGGCGCCTTTCACTCCGTGGCGATGCTGCCGGCCCAGGCCGCCATGCGCGAACGCCTGCTGGCGGTCGGAATAGATCCCCCGACTGCGCCCGTGATCAGTAACATCGACGCCACCCGGCTCACCGATCCGTCGGCTATTCGGGCCGAGATGGCGAACCACATCGCCGCTCCGGTCCGCTGGCTGGACGGCATCCGTGCAATTGAGGCGTTTGGCGTGCGGCACATCGTGGAGTTTGGACACGGTTCGGTCCTTACCGGCATGCTGCGGCGCACGGTGAAGAATATTGCCCTGCATAACGTGAGCGACTTGGACACGGCCCGCGCGGTGGCCGCCGCGCTGACCAATGGGTAGCGACGGGCGCCTGACCGGGGCGCGCACGCTCGTTACCGGCGCTTCCGGGGCGCTTGGCCGCGGGTTTTCGCGACGGCTTGCCGCCGAAGGCGCCGACCTTGTGCTGCACTACAACTCCAACGCACGGCAGGCTGACGAGCTCGCCGCCGAGATTCGGTCCAACGGCGGCAGCGCCGTGGTCATCGGCGCCGATCTGTCCACGGTCGAAGGCGCCGAGCTGATCGTGGATCAAGCGCAGGATGCGTTGGGCGGATTGGACGTGCTCGTCAACAACGCCGGGACCACCCGCGACAACCTGCTGATGCGAATGTCCGACGAGCAGTGGGACACCGTCATGAACACCAACCTCCGCTCGGCCTTCGTCTGCTCGCGACGAGCCGTCCGAGCCATGATCCGCCAGCGCAGCGGCCGCATCATCAACATCGCCTCGGTCGTCGGCCTGCGCGGTAATGCCGGCCAGGCCAACTACGCCGCGGCCAAGGCCGGCCTGATCGGCTTTACCCGCGCCTTGGCCCAGGAAGTCGGCAGCCGCGGCATTACCGTCAACGCGGTCGCGCCTGGCTTTGTCACGTCACCCCTCACCGACGTTATCCCCGACCAGCTGCGCGACAAAGCGCTGAACGCCATCCCGCTGGGTCGGTTTGCCGACCCGGATGACATCGCCGGCGCGGTGGCCTTCCTTGCGTCGGATGACGGCGCCTACGTCACCGGTCACGTGCTAACCGTTGACGGCGGCCTCGCCATGGGCTGAGCGATGTTCGACAAGGTCCTCGTCGCCAACCGGGGCGAGATGGCGGTTCGGATCATTCGCGCCTGCCGCGATTTGGGCGTGCGCACGGTGGCCATCTACTCGGAAGCCGATGCCGACGGCCTTCCCGTGCAAATGGCCGACGAGTCGGTCTGCATCGGCCCGGCGCCCGTCGCGGCCAGCTATCTCAACGTGCCCCACATCATTGCCGCCGGACTCAACACCGGGTGCGATGCCGTGCATCCCGGCGCCGGCTTTCTGGCCGAAAACGCCTACTTCGCCGAAGCCTGCGAGCGCTACCGCATCACCTTCATCGGACCCACGCCCGAAAACATGCGCATGATGGGCGAGAAAACCCGCGCCCGCGAAGCCGCGCTGGCAGCCGGCCTGCCGGTCATTCCCGGGTCCGACGGCCCGGTGACCGACGTCAATGAAGCCAAGACCGTCGCCCGCGAAATCGGCTTCCCCGTCATGCTCAAGGCTGCTGGCGGCGGCGGCGGACGCGGCATCCGGAGCGTCAGCGATGTCGATGAACTCGTCACACTCTTCCCGCTGGCCCAGGCCGAGGCCCGCAGCTCGTTCGGCAATGCCGACCTTTATGTCGAAAAGCAGATCCAACGTTCCCGCCACGTCGAAATCCAGGTCCTGGGCGATGGCTCCACCGTCGTGCACCTCGGCCACCGCGAATGCTCCATCCAGCGCCGCTTCCAGAAGCTCATCGAGGAAGCGCCCGCCCCCAGCCTGAGCGGCCGCCAGGGTGACCGCGTCGCGCGAGCCGCTGTCCGGCTCGCCGAATCCATCAACTATCGCGGCGCCGGCACGGTCGAATTCCTCCTCGACGACCAGAATCGCTTCTACTTCATCGAGACCAACACCCGCATCCAGGTGGAACATCCCGCCACCGAGGAGATCACCGGCATCGACATCGTGCGGGCGCAGCTCCAAATTGCAGCCGGCGAACCCACCGGCCTGCGCCAGCGCGATATCCGGCTCACCGGCCACGCCATCGAATTCCGCCTCCTGGCCGAGGACCCCGAGCGCGACTTCCGGCCCGACGCCGGTACCGTCACCGACCTGCGGCTGCCTGGCGGCCCCGGGGTTCGCCTGGATACGCACCTTTACGCTGGCTGCGACGTCCCCCCCTTCTATGACTCCTTGTTGGCCAAGCTCATCGTCTATGGCGACACGCGCGACGAAGCGATCCAACGTTCCCGCCGCGCCCTGGCCGAAACCCGCATCGAAGGCCCCGCCACCAACCTGGATCTGCACAGATCAATCCTGCGGGATCAGCGCTTTATCTCTGCCGACTACGACTTGGAGTACGTCTCGGGCACGCCCGTCCCCCTTGCGGAATCCGTCGGCTAGGCCTGTGGCCGCGCGACGGCGACGGCGTGGCCGGCGGCTGGCGCGCGAAACTGCCATGCGATTGATCTACGAGGCCGACATGGCCCAACGCCTGCCGCTCGAACTCCTGGACATCCGCCAGCGCGAGTTGCGCCTCGACGACGACACGGCCGCCTATTCGCGCCTGCTGGTAGAGACGGTCAGCGCAAACCGCGACCAGCTTGACGCCGCCATCGGATGCCTCACCCCCGCCTGGCCCGTGGACCAGATGGCCCGTCTGGATGTCGCCATCATGCGCATCGCCCTCGCCGAACTTGACGGCGGCGATGTCCCCGTGGCCGTGGCCATCAACGAAGCCGTCGAGCTGGCCAAGCGATACTGTGCCGAAGGTGCCGCCCCGATGATCAACGGGGCGTTAGGATCGTACGTACGAAAGGGCGCGGCGTCCGCCGTGCCTGATCACCAAGGCTGACCGAATGGCTGAAGCCGACCAGGCCCTGACCGACCCGACGCAACCCCAGGAGGAACTCGGCGGCGTCATGTCGCTGCGCGAGCACCTGGACGAGCTGCGCAAGCGGCTCACCATTGCGATTCTGGCGATCATCCTCGCCAGCTTCGTGGTCTGGCCGTTCAAGGACTTCGTCTTTCACTTCGTCCAGCTCCCGCTGCCGCGCGGCGCCGTGCTGCAGCAAATCGCGGTTACCGAGACGCTCTTCACGTTCGTCAAGATCTCGTTCATCGTGGGCTTCGGCCTGGCCAGCCCCATCGTGGCCTACGAAGTCCTCGCCTTCGTCGCGCCCGGCCTCTACCCCCACGAGCGCCGCTGGCTCTTCATGAGCATTCCCGCGATTGCCTTGGCGTTCCTGGCCGGCGTGGCCTTTGCCTGGTTCATCGTCCTGCGTTTTACGGTCGGCTTCCTGGCCGGATTCGCGCCCGCCACCATCAGCACCGAATTCACCGTCGACGGCTGGGTCTCGTTCGTCTTACGCATTCTGTTGGCCGTCGGCCTGGCCTTCGAGACGCCCTTCATCATCTTTGCCCTGGCCAAAATCGGCATCGTCACCGCCGATAGCCTTGCCCAACAGCGCCGCTACGCCATCGTGGCCATCGCCGTCATCTCGGCCATCATCACGCCAACGCCCGACCCATTCACCCAGGCTTCGGTTGGGATTCCGCTCTACGCCCTCTACGAAGTCGGCGTCGTTCTGGCCCGCGTGGCTGCGCCGGCCGACCGGCCTGACGACGAGACGGAACCGGAACCCGAAGACGACGGCTCGGTTCCCACCACCGCCTAGCCTCGGTCCCGCCCTGATGCCGGCGTCTCCGGCAGCGTGAGACCCAGGTCCGCTGCCGCACGTTGAAAGTCCTCCGGCGGCGCGGCCGTCGCCAGCCAGCGTTCGCCCGCGTCGTCCTCGAAGCCCAGCGTCCACGCGTGCAACATCACCCGCACGCCCGGCGCCGGCCCGCCGTATGTCCCGTCGCCCACGATCGGGTGACCCACAGCCGCCATATGCACCCGGATCTGGTGTGTGCGTCCGGTCACTGGACTGGCCTCCACCAGCACCGTGCCGCCTGAAATGTCCAGCACCCGGTAATCCGTTACAGCCGGCCGTCCCCTCAGCGCCACCGCCATCCGGGTGCGGTGCGTTGGGTGTCGCCCGATCGGCGCCTCAATGCGTCCCCGCGGCGGCTCCGGCGCCCCACGCGCAAGTAGCAGATACCGCTTACCCACCTCGCGCCGCTCGAACGCCCGTGCCAGGTGCGCGTACGTCGCCGGCGTGCGCGCGATCAGCACCACCCCCGATGTGTCCTTGTCCAGCCGGTGCACGATGCCCGGTCGCCGCGGGTGCCCCACGCCCGCAAGCTCCGGGTAGTGCGCCAGCAGCCGGTGCGCCAGCGTCCCGCGGCTGGCCCCCGCCCCCGGGTGCATCACCATCCCCGCCGGCTTGTCCACCGCCACGAATCCGTCGGTCGTCAGCAGTCGATCCAACGGCCCCGGCTCCGGCTCAAGCTCCTGCGTCACCGCCGGTACCTGGCCTTGCACGATGTCCCCGTCTCGCAGCCGCCGCGACGGCGCGGCCGTCCGGCCGTTCACCGTCACCTGCCCGTCCCGGATCAGCCGCGCCGCCCGGGACCGCGAAACGTCCTCCACCGCCTCCGCCACGAACGTATCCAACCGCACCCCACGCGACGCACCGGCACAAATCAACTCAAAGCGGACCGCCTGCTCGCACATCGGAAAGCTCGACTACCCGGCCAGACGCGTTGGTCTCCCTCTCCTCGCGGCGACCTCTACGCACCGTCGCTCGTCCCCCGAGCCGCGTCCGCTCTTGCTCCCTCTCCCTGTGGGAGAGGGCTGGGGTGAGGGTCTTCCGGGCAGCCGAGCCCGGGTTCCGCAAAGGTCTCCCGCCGAAGAGGGGTGGGGTGAGGGACTTTGGACCGTGATGGCAACGGTGAGTGCCTCGTTCACCGCCCTACCCGTCACTCTCCGCCCGCGACCGTACTTCCACTTCCCCGATCGACACATACCCCTCGTGGCCGCCATTCGCCAGCAACCGCAGCACCACGTAGCGCGTCACCTCGGTCGGAATCTCAATCCGCACGCTCGGCGCTGGATCCAGCTCTGCTTGCCGAATGAACTTCAAGCCGCTGGGATCCTCTCGCGGATCCACCTCCCGCGAGGTAAACACCTGCACCCGCTGCGGATAACTGTCCGCCGGCTCGTCCGGGTGATTCATGATGTCGATCGTCGCGATCGGCGTCCGCAGATTCATCTTCAGCACCACGTCCTGCGGGAACCGCGCGCCAGCTGAACGCCAGGCCGCGAAATCCGATTCGTTCAGGCCATCCACCAGCATCTCCGGACCGTGTCCCTCCTGCGCTCCCGCCGGCGAATGCGCCCGTCCCCCCACCGCCGAAGCCGACACCAGCGCCCCGCGGCTGCGATCCGCCCCATCGAACAGCAGCCGCATCTTCACCGCCAGGTCGCCCCGCAGGTCGCTCCCGTTCGACACGATGAACAGCTGCACCGCCATCAGCAACGAGAGCCCCAGCACAATCCCCACCGGCAGCCAGTTCCACGAAATAACGTTCCGGCGCAACGCCGTACGGTCCAGTTCGACTCTGCGTTCCAACTGCCCCTGGCAGACGTCGCACACGTAGCCCCAGTCCGAGTCGTTCAGCGCCTCGTCGCAAAACAGCCGCGCGCAGTGGTCGCAGCGCTGCGTGGCCACCCGCGTCGGGTACACGGTGCACCGGTACAGCGCCAACTCACGCGCGCTCTCGGCAAAAATGCGACGGCTCGGTGGACGCTTCGCCGGCTCGCCAACTCGCATCGCTGGACCCATCCGCCGCCATTCGTCTGCGCGTGTGAAGGAGTCCAGGACTCGGTATCCCGCCGGCGCGCGTGTGCTCCGCGCCGCAAACGCAGCCTTGCCTCAATATACTCGTGCTACCTAACTCGCCGCCGCCGTGAACACTTCGGTTGCCGGTTGCTTTGTTTGTACCCCGTCGCTCGAGGGGCCGTCTTTCCCCTCTCCCCGTGGGAGAGGGTTAGGGTGAGGGTCTTCCGCGCACCCAATGACGAGTGATCCCGGTCAGGCATTTCAACCCCGTCGGCAATCTCCGCTGAGGCTCCATGTTCCGCCGCAACAGCAACATCCTGCTCGAGATCGCTGAAACCGTCCTCCTCGCCGCCCTCATCTTCTTCGGCACCCGCCTGCTCGTGCAGAACTTCCTCGTCGAAGGCCCCAGCATGTCGCCCAGCTTGGCCGACTCGGAATTCCTCCTCGTCAACAAGCTCTCCTACCTGACGGAAGATCCACAGCGCGGCGATGTCATCGTATTCCGTTCCCCCCGCAATCCGGATGAGGACCTCGTCAAGCGCGTGATCGGGCTACCGAACGACGAGGTCGAAGTCCGCGGCGGGCAGGTCATCGTTAACGGCCATGTCGTCGACGAATCGAGCTACTTTCAGGGACCCATCGGCCGCGACACCCCGGCCCGGCGCGTCCCCGAGGACTCCTACTTCGTGATGGGCGACAACCGCCTGCAGAGCCGCGACTCCCGCGACATCGGCAGCGTGCCCCGCGCCTCCATCGTCGGACAGGTCTGGCTTGTGTACTGGCCGCCCGGCCGATTCGGATTCCTGCCTGACGCCGCGCC
Organism: Chloroflexota bacterium; assembly: GCA_022825895.1. Taxonomy (GTDB): domain Bacteria; phylum Chloroflexota; class UBA11872; order UBA11872; family UBA11872; genus UBA11872. Next base: position 64,123 of record JAJDVX010000012.1, read on the forward strand.
GGCCCTGGCGCCCATCCCAGAGCGCCTCCCCGACATTGCGCCACCGGCTGGAGCTGCAGGTCGCTAACCCGGCCAGGCGTCGATCAGTCGCTGCTTCGTCTGCTCCAGCGTCTCCGGCATCACTTTCACGTCCCCCGTCACCGGCATGAAATTCGTATCGCCCGCCCAGCGTGGCACCACGTGGAAATGCAGGTGGCCGGGAATCCCCGCGCCCGCTGCCGACCCCAGGTTCATCCCCACGTTGTAGCCGTCCGGCCCAAACGCTCCCTGCAATGCCACCCGCGACGCCACGACCAGCGACATCAACTCGCCCGCCTCGTCCGGATCCAGCTCATCCAGATCCGCCGCGTGCCGATACGGCAGCACCAGCACGTGCCCGTTGTTGTACGGATACAGATTCAACGTCACGTACGCCAGCCGCCCCGCATGCACGATCAGTTCCGGCATCGCCCTCGCCAACTCCACCGTCACGCAAAACGGACACCCCCCATCGTCCCGCGTCTCCCCCCGCACATACGCCATCCGCCACGGACTCCACAAACGCTGCGAAGGCAAAACAGTCTCCGGCACATAGGGCGGCTGCTCGCTAGCCGCTGACGCTGGCCGTGATCTTACCGACGGCGCCTGCCCGATCGGCTTGGCCGCATCACCACAGCCGCCAATACCAGCTTTCTGTCATCGGAGTCGTCGGCAGACCGGCCTGACGTGGTCAGACATCGCCTGCGGCACGCTGAAGCTCTTGCTGGTCAGCCGCCGGTCGCCGGTCCCGCAAGCCGAACGGCGGCGATGATGATCCCTGTTGCCGCCGACACAAGCAGCAGCATCCAGGCCGCGAGCGAGAACTTCAGGTTGGCCAGGTCGGCCTTTGTCGCGTAGTGCCTGAGACTTCGATCCAGTTCCTCACGCAATTCGGCGCGAGTTAGCGGTTCCATCGTCATCAATTCCTCCCTGCACGAGGGTTCCCGTTCCGCGCAGTCGAGGCGACGGCGGGCCGGTACGTCGACAACCAGTCCGCCCACAGCGATTTTACCACCAGGGATTCAACGTCACCGTTCCGTGGACAGTCCGTGCGCACTTGATACGATTCGCTCCCATGAGCCTGCAAGCCCACTACAGCCCCGTCGCCCGGGCGATGGAGCAGAACCCGCTGCGCCCCAGTTGGACCATGCAGCGGCCCGGCCTCATCAGCCTGGCCTACGGATTCCCCGATTCCGCCAGCTTCCCCTACGACGAACTGGCCGAGACCACCGCCGCGCTCATGGCCGACCACAACGCCGAGGCCCTCCAATACGGCCCCGTCTCCGGCCCCGAACCGTTGCGCAGCTTCCTGGCCGAGTGGGTAAGCACCACCGAGGGCCTGGACGTCGGCCCCGACAACATCATGATCACTAGCGGCGCCTCCCAGGGCATCGCGCTCGCCGCAAGGCTGCTTGTCCCGCCCGGCGGAACCGTCATCGTCGAGTCGCCCACCTTCATTGGCGCCCTCTGGTTTTTCCGCGGCCTCGGCATCAACGTCGTCGGCGTCGACACCGACAGCCAGGGCATCGTCCCCGCCGCCCTCCGCGAAACAGTCACCCGGCAGCGCCAGGCCGGCGCCCACGTCTCCCTCGTTTACACCATGCCCACCGTCCATAACCCCGTCGGCTTCAACGCCCCGCTGGAACGCCGCCGGGCGCTGGCCGAGGTCGGCGAGGAACTGGACCTGGTCTTCCTGGAAGACGACGCCTACGGCGACCTCATCTTCGAGGGCGACCGCCCCCCGGCCCTCTACGGAATCGCCGGCCGCGAGCGCGTCATCAAGCTGGGCACCCTCTCCAAGCTCGTCGCCGGCGGCATGCGCCTGGGTTGGGCCATTGCCGAGCCCGACGACATCTCCCGCATGTGCGGTCTCAAGGCCGACAGCGCCACCAGCCCATTCGCCGCCTGGGTCACCGGCGCCTACCTGCAAAGCGGTGCCCTGGCGAAGCGGCTACCCAGTCTGCTGGACCTCTACCGCCGGCGCCGCGACGCCATGCTCGAGGAACTTGCGCCGCTCCGTGACCTCGGCTGCGACTGGATCACCCCCGTCGGCGGCTTTTTTGTCTGGCTTGAGCTTCCCGAAGGCGCCGACAGCGAGGCCATCCGCGAACGCGCCGAAGACAACAGCGTCACCTACCTGGCCGGCCACCACTGCTTCGCCCACGACCGCAATCGCCGCTGCGTCCGCCTCGCCTACAGCTACATCCCCGAAGACCAGCTCCGCGAAGGCGCCCGCCGCCTCGTCCAAACCCTCCAGGCCGAACTCTCGCCCTCCGCTGCCAACTAGGCCAGCGCGCCAGGCGAGCTAGCTCGCGGACGGCGTGCGCAGCACCCGGTACCCCAGGTTCTCCTCCGTCCGCTCCGCCACCGGCAGGACTTCGATCACCACGTGGGATATCCCAACCACGTCCCCATTCTCGTCAAAGCTGTAGTCGTCGCCGATGGCCCCGCTCCAGGTCAGGCCGTTCAGGCAGTCCCGGAACCCCTCGACGTCTTGGTCGTCATTGGTCTGCCGCAGGCATTCCGCGGCAATGTAGACGCCGTCGTAGGCCGAGCCTTGAAACCACGGCCACGGCGCAACGCCCCCGAAGCGGTCCCTGAACTTCGTCAGGAACTCCGTGCCGGTCGAAGTGTTCAGCTCGGGATCCGGAACAATGGCTTTCAGCCCGGTCGCGTGCTCGCCGGCAATCTCCAGGGCGTTGGGACCCGTGGGCACCACCTCCGAGTAGATGGGACCGTCGTAACCGAGCTCGCGGGCCTGCTTGATGATGGTACCGCCGGAGATCTCTCCTTGCGCGGCCAGAAACATCGCGTCGGCGTCGACACGTAGCAGTTTTGAGAGTTGGCTGCGAAAGTCGATCGCGTCCGAGGGATAGCTCTCCGCCGCCGCCACCCTGCCGCCCAGCCGCTCGAATTCCGCCACGGCCGCCCGACGACTCCCCTCCGCGTAATCGGTGGCTTCGCTGATCGTCACGATGGTCCGCACGCCGCTGGCCCACAGCAGGTTGCCCACGTCCGTGCCCGCCTTCTGTGAACTGATGGCCGTGCGGTAGATGTAATCGCCCGCGCCCGTGATGTCGGGGCTTGTCGAAGCCGGCGAGAACAGGATCACGCCGTCCTTCTCGGCCAGCGGAGCGGAGCCCAGCGTGGCCCCGCTGCACGTCGCGCCCAGGATGATCTTGATCCCCTCTACGTCCGTCAGCCGCTGGTAGGCCGCAATCGCATCCGTGGACGTGCACTTCGAATCCTCGATCACCAGCTTCAGCATCCGCCCGTTGATCCCGCCCGCCGCGTTGATCTCCTCCACCGCCAGCAACTTGGACCGCGACAACGGAATCCCATACGACTCCCCAACCCCCGTCAGCGAGTCCAGCGCCCCAATCACAAATGGCGCTTCCGACGTAGCGGGTTCGGCGGCGGCTGTGCCCGCGGGTGCTGTCCCGGAATCCTCACCGCACGCCACCACCAGCAAAGCCAACACGCAAACCAAAACAATCCGCGTCCAGGAACTAATCTTCACGTCGCCTCGCCGACTGGCCGCGGTCCGCCCGCGACGGGCCATTCTATGGAGCCGTCAGAGAGGCTCGGCCAAACCTATCGAGCAGCGGCTTGAGAGCAATTCCTGGTGACTTCGCCATGGAAACGGCTGCCGGCAACCATCGGTTCGGCGAACATCATTCCCGCCCGCCCGGGCCACAACAGCCCTTGGGAATCGGACGCCGCTGGCTTCGCGCCCATGGCACGTCGCGTGGGGCGCTGGATCCGACCCTTGTCGGCTAGTGATCCGCGCCGATTCGGGCCAGTTCCTGTGGAAGCCACTCCGGATAGCGCAGGTCCATCGGCGCCGCATCCGGCTCACCCAGGCCGGCCTGCCTCCGCGCCTGCAGCAATGGATGTGCGCCCCGATGCATCGGAAATCGCACTCGGCGCTCGGTGAAATGTGATTCCCACGCCCCCAGCAGCATCTCCATCACGGCCAGGCCTTCTTCGCCGCTGTTCTCGTGCGGTCGATCGTGATCGAGCGCATGGACCGTCTCATCGGCCATCCACAGATCGCCTCCCGGCTCATCCAGGTAGTCCACCCCGTGCAGGATGCGGTCGGCGGGCGCAAGCTCCAGCAGTTCCCAGTTGACGTCCTCAACCCGCCAGTCGCGCCCGCGGCGCACCTGCATGTTCATTTGGTTGTAGAGGCAGATGGCGCCGTCTTCGCCGTAGATCTTGATGTGGCCCCAGCCGCGGTTCGACTCGCTGCGCCGGTGAAACTCGGCAAACACGGTCCCGCCGCCTTCGAAGTCATACACCGCCGAGATGTTCTCGCCCGCAATCCACCCAAAGCCGTACGGTCCGGCGATCACGCCTTCAGGACCGGTGAGTTCGCCAGCGGTGGTGCAGATGGCCGAGACGCTGCGCGCCCGGCCAAGGAAAGCGCGCGTGCCATTCAGGCGGTGGGTCCCGATGTTCATCAGGTCATAACCGCCGTAGTAGCCCTTGCCCCGGAGCTTGATCGTCGTGATCGGTCCGATCTCACCGGCCTCGATCATGCGCGCGGCTACTCGAAAAGGTGGCGTACAGCGGAATTGATGGTGAACGGCGAGCAGCGTGCCGGTTCGAGCCGCCTCGGCCACCATGCGATCGGCATCGTCGAGACTGGTGGCCATCGGCTTTTCCACATCGATCGCCCGCGGCGGTCGGTGCGCCAAAACCCCCATCGTCAACGGCGCATGCAGATCGGTGCGTGTCGGAATGCTGACGATGTCGGGGTTCTCCCGGTCGAGCATCTCGCGGTAGTCACCATACGTCCGCTCCACGCCGAGTTCCTGCGAGGCGTGCGCCAGCCGTGCGCCGTCCGTGTCACACAGCGCCACCAGGTCGATACGTGGATGCTGACGATAGGCGCGGCCGTGCTTGAGGCCACGCGGGCCGACACCGAGGATTGCCGCACGATACGTCGCCATTACCACACCTCCAGGTCACAACCTGGACCTACCAGCGGATCAGGTCGAGCCCGTCGCGGACCCCTGCCGGCTAGCGCGGCACGTCGCCCTTGTCCAGCTGCTCTTGCCAGCGGGCCAGCATGCGGTTGACCTTTTCCGCCGCATCGAGCATGGACTGTACCGGATCGGCTTCACCGACAAGCGCTTTGTCCAGAACCGGCCGCCACTCCGCGCGCAACTCCAGGAAATTGCCGCCCGGCACGTACCACTGGTCGTGCCGCACGTAGGGCGACGCGGGGTAGCTGAACAGATGGTGCATCCCTTCGGGCGGTGGCGCCGTGGCCGCCACGTCGTCCGCCACGGCCTTGAAGCACGGCATGTGGCCGCGGTCGACCCCCACGCGGCCTTGCACGTCCGGCCCGGCCAGGAAATGAGCCCAGGCCACGGCCTGCTCTTCCACACCGGTCGTGGTGGCGGACTGCGCCACCAGATGCGCCTGGTCGTTCAGCACGAAGTTGGCGTGATCGGTCACATTGCCCCAAACCATTGGAGCCAGCGACCACCGGAACCGGTCCCGGATCCGCGGAATCGCAAACCCGGTGCTGTAGACGCGCCCGCCGATCCAGAAAACCTGATTGCCGGCCGCGAACGGACTGCCGAACTCGCCCGCCACGTCGGACCGTTGTTCGGGAGCGAAGGACACCCCATGCTGGTAGATCAGATCGACAATCCACTTCCACCCCAGTGGGCCGTCGCCCAGCGCCGGTCCCCACACCTGTGCGCCATCGTCGCCCCGGGGGCGCTCGGCTTCGTTGTTGTAGCCAAACGCGGCCGGGAATACGTAGAACTGCTCGCTACGATCCGCGTTGAGACCGTAGACCCCGGTGTCAGGGTCGGTTACGCGCTTCGCCGCTTCTAGCAGGTCGTCGTAGCGCCAGCCCTCCACCGGCTCATCCACGCCCGCCGCCGCCAGCGCGTCGATGTTGTAGAGCATCCCGCCGATCACGGTCTGGTACGGCATCCCATGCTGCGGCCCGTGCATCGTGCGTTCGTACGGGTATGACTCGTCCTTGTTATCGGAGTACGAGTCTGGAATGAACCAATAGTTGTCCGGATCGTGGTCGTCGCGTTTTTCCAGCAGGTCGTTGATAAGCAGCCACGATTCACCTTGGATGTGCCGCTGATACGTGCCGCCGTTCAGCAGGTTCACCTCAGACAGCGTCCCTGCGGCGGCCTCGATCGCAATCTTCTCGTAAAAAATGTTGTTCTGTGGGATGAACTTGACCTTGATGTCGGGCCGCTCAACCGCAAATCGCTCGATGGCCCACTGCATCGCCTCGCCACGGGGACCGGACGTGTGATCAGTGGCGAATTCGATCTTCACCGTCCGCTGTTCGGGCGGGGCCTCCACCATGACTTCAACTTCGCGGGTGACGATCTTCTCGACAACGGTTTCGACTGGCACTTCTTCTCGAACAATCTTCTCCACGACTCGCTCGACCGGCACTTCCTTCTCGACGATCCGCTCGACCGGGACTTCCTTCTCAACCACCTTCTCCACCGTCACGACCTGCGTTTCACCACAGGCAGCCAGAGCGGCCACGCCCGCTGCGCTTACTCCCACCCCGCCGGCGATTCGCAGCAACTGTCGTCGTGTCATTCGCGAGTCCGTGCGCATATCGAACGCCTCCCACTCCACGCGCCGCATCCACTCGACGCCGCAAGCCAAATTACGATGCGGGCACGAAAACTTCAACTACGAGACTCACGCCCCCAAAATCATCCCTGAAGCACGGCCCAGCTAAGGGAAGCCGCCGTCCGGTCTTGGGTGAAATCGCGCGCAAACCCATGCGATCCCGGACGCGTCTACCCTGGAGCTGCTGTTCACGGTAGTACTCGACACGCTGGACCCGAAGTACCGCGAGACGGCGAGGGCCAAATTCCGGGCCATTGCGCGGGGCGGGGAGTCGATGGACTACCTCTTCCTGAGCTGTTTCGCCGGCTACTCGGTCACCGACTTCCTGCTGGGCAGCGGCACCACGCCCGCGACCGTCACGGTGGCCTACGACCGGCGGGGCGAGGCGGCGTCGTACGACCTGTACGTCCGCGAGCACGAAGCGGGCACCCATGGCTCCGACCCGTTGCAGACGCAGGGCACGTACGAGGCGGGGTTGCAGGCGCAGGTAATGGCGGCGGAGCAAGCCCTGACCGGGGAGATCGGCAGGCGGAAGGCCGTCGTCTCCCTGGCCCCCATGGGGGCCCACAACGCCTTCGGCGTCGAGGCGGCGCGGGCCGACGGGAAGACGGAGTGAGCTGAACGGAGGGAGAGGCGAGAGGAAGGAAAAGGATGTGAGCGGCGTCAACTGAGCGGCGAGCTCGAGGAAGGAAGAGGGAACGAGGTGGAGATTTTGCGCGTTTTCCCGAGGCAGGTGTGAGCCAACAGAGATGGTCTCCTCGCAAACGTGACTGTCAGGATGACTTGGCGGTGAGATATCGGTGGCGATGTATCCATGTTTACGTGAGATTGCTGATCTGCATGTCGCTCTTATCATTGCTTGACGGTGAGACGTAGACTCGCGGCCGACAACGAATGACCGGGGTTGAAAGTGCGTGCGCGGCGAGTGGCCGGGTGGGCCGATGCGGGAGGCGCCGTCGGCGGAGACGGCCGGCTTGCTGCTGAGCGCGGCGTGGCTTGGCCACGTCGCGCCCCTGCTGGCGCAGGACGGCGTCGGCATCGCGTTTGACGACCTGAGCAGCGTCCCCACCCACACCACCGTCGACCGCTTTCACGTCAAGGTCACCGGTCTCAGCGCGGCGGCGACCTACGAGGTCGTCGTGTGGAGCGACCGCCCCACCGGCCTGGGGTTCGGCGCCTGCGGCACCGCGTCACAGACGCAGACGGTGAGCGGCGCAGCCGCGCACACCGTCACGTTCGTGCTGTACGCCTGCCTGGTGGTCGAGGGTACGGTGCGGGCCGAGGTGCGGGAGGCCGGGGCCGCCACCGCGGCGGCCACGGTCAGCCAGGCGCTGTCGGTGCTGGCCATCCCCGACTGGGTGCCGGCCGAGCAGCGGCTGGCGCGGGGGGCGTCGGGGCCGGTGGCGCGGGCGGGGATGCCCGGCATCGTCTCGGGAATCCACTTCGACACGATCAGGGACACGTCGTTTCGGGTGAAATGGAGCCCGCCCAGCGACGGCGGGAACCTGACCGGCTACGGCCTCCTGTGGTGGACGGGCCACGTG
>JAJDVX010000036.1 GCA_022825895.1 Chloroflexota bacterium
CCTGCGGTGGCGGATGTGCTCGGCTCCGAGCGCGCGGTAGAGGCGTCGTGCGTAGATCCGGCAGACGCGCCCGATCCCGCGGACGCGCGGAACGGTCTCCTCGGCGGCCAAGCCCTGCGCGATCAGGGCATGCACCATGCGCCTCGCCCGTTCGTGGTGCGTCTTCAGGAAGGCCGTTGCCTGCGTGCGGGTGAACACCCCGCTGTGCAGGCACACAAGGGCGATCCACTCGGCCTTGCGGCCCTTCCAGCCGAACGGCTTCAGGGCCTCGGCCCGTTCTTCGAGACGGGCGGTCATCGCTCCGCGATCCGGTCGTCCAACTCCGACTCGATCCAGCCCACGGACCGCACCCCCAGCGGGACCGGCTTGGGGAACCGGCCCTCGGCCACCCTTACGTAGATCGTGCTCCGCGACAGGCCGGTGCGGGCCATCACCTCGGGAAGCCGCACAAAACGGACTGCTGAGTTCGTCCTCGGTTCGGTCTGTTGTTCGCTCATCGCTGTGTTCCTCCTCGTTTTCTTCGCTCTCGGTGCGGGCTTCCGATACCGGGGGCGGCGGGGCGGATCGCGCGCACCACCCGACTCCCGGCCGAACCCGGAGATGAACGCGAGAACACGATCCGCCGAGCGCAGCGTCAGAGACCGGCCACCCTCGATCTGGCGCACCAGGTTCGGGTTCGCCCAGCGCCTTCCTGCCGAACCTCGTCGGGCTCAGTCCCGTGTCGTCGAGGAACGCGCTAACTCGCGTGCTGAAGTACTCTTCCAGCGTCTCCATGTCCGAACGCTGAAAGCCCTTCCGCCAGCCCGTCAACCTGTAGGAAATTGTCCACAGTCCGGGGACGTTTCAGGACGTTCCGCACCATCTCCGGTCCGTGACACGCCGCCGCCAGCGGCTGCAGAAAACTCCCCCTTCAGCGCGTCGGGGACCCCTTCACTGGGGTTGGCACCAGATTCCTCCGGCGCGGGTCGGACGGACGGCTGTTGACCGCAACGGGGCGCAGCTTTGTCGCCATCTCTCAGCGTAACGGTCGGCCAACCCGACCCCATCCAAGGCTGGTGAGCGCGCCGCCGACAGATAGAGACGGGCCTCCGAAGCAATTTCTGGGGCGGCGGTTGTGCTTCTCGGGACTCCTGTTACCTTACGTCGCGCTTCGAGGCCCTTTCGCCACGACATTCGCGGCAAGGGCGACACACCCACCTTCCTCACCGGAGGAAACAAGACATGATGAAGACCGTTTTCCGAACCGCCCTCACCTTCACGATGGCGTGCTTGGCGTTGTTGGCCATCACCGCTGCTTCCCCAGTGCCCGATGGACTCGCAACACCCGCCGCAGCTGCTGCGGAGACCTCGGTTCTGGAGACCGAGGCGGCTTCGCACCCCTGTTCTACAGGGGTGAATGGGACCTGCGTGGACGAATCGGGCTCCACCTGTTACGTCTTCAACCCGTATTTCCCCGGCCCTCCAATCGTACAAGATGAGGCCTGCAACTCCGACAGCAACGGCTGCGGCGAGGACGACGAGTAGCTGTGCCCAGCGGACTATTGCAGGCGAGGGGCGTAGTGGGCGCCGTGGTCGCGGTCGCCTGCTGCGCCCCCTCGGCACAGGCTCAATGGCGGCTGGGGCCGCCGGACCTAACGGTCGGGCAAGATACCGCGAGCTTCTTCGAGGATGTCGTGGAGGTGATTTTAAGCGAAGACCGCATCTACGTAGCGGACAGCGGTCTTAGGAGAATCCTCGCGTTCGATCGGTCCACCGGACAGCGAACGGCCACTGGTGGACGCAGGGGCGCTGGACCGGGTGAGTTTCGGTTTTTGAGTTGGATAGGCGACTGTGGCGGAGACACCATCTTCGCTTGGGACAGCGGTCAACGCCGGGTGTCGCTGTTCTCCCAGGATCTCGCGCACATACGGACATTCCGCATGGAGGGGGCGGGCCTAGAGCGTTCATGGACGGCTCTCAAGTGCGCGGGTCCGGGTACATTCGTGGGGATTGCGCGCAATGCCGATCCCATGCTTAGTCTCGGTCGTAGTATTCCCCTGAACGAAATGTGGCGCGCCACTCATGACATCGTTCTTCTTGAGCCGGACGGAGCCCTTCGAGGTGTGCTGAGAACATTCCTCGGGGAAGAGCGATACCGAGAAGCCCACCGAGATGGGACCGGCTTTAGCGATTACGCTCTGATCTGGGGCTTGAGGCCAGTCTTGGCGTCTTCCTCCCGGGGCTTCGTTGTGGGAACGGGCGAAGCGTCGTCTTTGGTGCGCTACGACTTGGATGGCAACGTGCTCGATACCTTGTCGCTTGGGGAGAGCCGCGTTGTCGTTTCGCGCGCTCATGTCGACGCAAACGTACAGACTAGGATCGAGCGGGCCGAAGACCGTGGACTAGACATCCCTAGCGCTCGGTCCTTCTGGGAAGAGTATCCGTACCCATCCCACTTCCCCGCATTCCGCCGGGCTCTCATGACTGCGAACGGCTTCGTCTGGGTCGAGCGCTTCGCGGAGCCATACACGGAACAACCTCGCCATTGGAAAGTCTTCGCGCCCGATGGCACCTTGGCAGCCACCGTGGATGTGCCAAGAGGGTTCGAGCTCCTGTGGGTTGACGAAACGCATGTCGTCGGCGTCGTCACCGACGAGTTGGGCGTCCAGACCGTGCAAGTACGCCCCATCCAGCGCACATAGCGTAACTCCTTCCAGTACCCCCGAATGGGAACGCGATGCTGGGAGGGCCAGCGCCCGTGGGGGCGAATCCATTAGTTTAGGCCTCTGGAGCAGAGTTTCCAATGGTTGCCCGGTAGGTCCGAGATCGTCGATTCTACGATTCCACGAGGCGTGTATTCCCCGAAATGTCGAAACGAGGTGCCGCACCCAGCACTAATCGCCGTCCCCCCAAAACCGCCCAGCCAAACTCCCGCCATTCGATGCGGTGCTCCCGATGTGTTGGTACGGCGAAAACGGACGTGAGGCAAACGGCAAGAATGGCAGATCGTGCAGTCCTGATTGAACTTACGTAACTCCTTGCCGTGATTCCCAACACTCATGCCTTGCCAGCCCGGC
>JAJDVX010000037.1 GCA_022825895.1 Chloroflexota bacterium
GTGGCCGCGCCGCCTGCCGTGGCCGCGCCGCCTGCCGTGGTCGCGCCGCCTGCCGTGGTCGCGCCGCCTGCCGTGGTCGCGCCGCCTGCCGTGGTCGCGCCGATTGCCACAGCGCCAGCCGTCGCCGGCCGCATCAAGGCCTCGCCGCTGGCGAAGCGTGTGGCCCGCGAATTGGGCGTCGATCTGGCACGCGTCGTCGGCTCCGGCCCGGGCGGCCGCATCATCGAGAAAGACGTGTCGGCCGCAGCCGCCGCTCCGGCGGTCGCGCCCAGGCCGGTTGCCGCGGCCCCGCCGCTGGCTCCGGCCGCCGCCGCGCCCGACGTGGCCGCCGGCCAGGTCATCCCCCTGGAAGGCGTGCGCCGCGTGATTGCCGAGCGCATGCAGCAAAGCCTGCAGGGCAGCGCCCAGGTCACCCTGGTCGCCGAAGCCGACGCCCGGCGCTTCCACGAGCTGCGCACCGAACTGGCCAGCCGCCACGAATCGGCCCTCGGGTTCCGCATCAGCTACAACGACCTGCTGATCCGCATCTGCGCCCACGCGCTGCGTGAGCATCCGCGAGCGAATTCCAGCCTGGAAGGCGACGCGATTCGCCTGCACGACGTGGTCAACGTCGGTCTGGCCATCGAGGCCGGCGGCGATCTGGTCGTTGCCAACGTCAAGCAGGCCGACCGGAAGTCGCTGGTGGAGATAGCCTCCGACCTGCGCGGCCTGGTTGACCGTGCCCAAGGCAATCGCCTGGACCTGGACGACATCACCGGCGGTACCTTCACGATTTCCAACCTGGGCGTCTACGGCATCGACGCCTTCACTCCGGTGCTCAACCCGCCCGAATCGGCCATCCTCGGCGTTGGCGCACTGCGCGAAAAGGCCGTTGCCCGCGACGGCGAGGTGAGCGCCGAACTCTCCATGACTCTCAGCCTCACCTTCGACCACCGCATCATCGACGGAGCCCCCGCCGCCCGCTTCCTGGCCCGCATCCGCGAACTCATCGAACAGCCCTACCTGCTCCTCTAGCGGTTGCCATTCGCTGGTCGCTTGGCTGGCATGATGCTGGGGTCGGCCTGAGGCTGGTGCGTTATGGATCTGGTTGAATCGCACGTACACATTTGGACGATTCGGGACCCGAGGTTCGGACGTCACCCGGAGTCCGACTTCGCGCCGGATATCGAGGCGGCCCCGGCGGACCTGTTTCGGGCTCAGGATGAGATTGGCGGCGTGGCCTGGACGGTGTTGATCCAGCCGCGCTACTACCTGTGGGATAACTCGTACCTGATCCAGGCGGCGGAGACGTATCCGGACCGGCTGGTGGTGGCTGGCCGGGTCGATCCGCTTTTGCCGGACGCGCCCGCTGCCTTGCGCGACCTGATGGGGCACCCGCAACTCCGCGGGATTCGTCTGGCGCCCAACACCGTCCCAGAGATCCGCTGGCTGGATGACGCCGCGCAGGACGCGCTGTGGGAGACGGCGGCCGATACCAACGCCACCATTGGGCTGCTCATCAACTGGCGGCAACTTCCACAGGCGGAAGCCATGGCCGCTCGACATTCCGATGTGACCGTAGTCATCGACCACCTTGGCTCGCCCGACTACCGCGATCCGGACTCGCTGACCAACCTGTTGGCGCTGTCCGAGCGGCCCAACGTGTTCGTCAAGCTCTCCGGCTATCCCAACGGCAGCCGCGCCGCCTATCCATACCGCGAGGCCCATTCCCTTATCGAGCGCGTCTACCGAGCCTTTGGCCCCCGGCGACTCATGTGGGGCACCGACTGGCCCGTGTGCCTGACCAGCGCGACCTACCAGCAGGCGTTCGATTCGGCGTGGAACCTGCCGTTCCTCAGCGACGCCGATCGCGAATGGATTTTTTCCCACACGGCCAAGCGCGCGTGGAGAATTGAGCCTTGAACGCAGGTTTGCCAGTTAACGAAGTTCCGGGTGCAAAGCCGGGCGGGGGCCTTGCACCCGGATGAGGTGCACGAAGCGACCCTAGGCAGCCCGGAAGTGCTGCTCCATGTCTGGGCAACTGCCAGCCGCCGAAAAGTCAACGGCCCGTGCAGTGGGTGCGAAAGCGACAGGAAGGACGTTAACGGCCATCAACCCGCGCGCACAGAAACTGCTGAGCGTGTGCGGGTTCGCGTCCGCAGCGCGCTTCGCGAACCTCAACATGCCTTCGAACGCCGGAGGCTGTTCGAAGACCGGTGCAAGCCTGCGTTTTGGCTCACACCATTCCGCCCAGGAGTCACGGACCGCGACGTCATGTTCCAGATCGCCTGACTGGAACGATGAGCCCGCCACGTCAATGCCACGGCCCGTCACCGGAAGAACACCTTTGAACTCCGCGCGTCATGCGCGTAGAGATCCGTTGCGTTCGCCCGAGGCGCAGCGGCAGTAACTTCGGCGCTACGGTAGGCCCTGAAGCACGAGGCAACCGTCGCATTGCTTACAGACGATAGGGTTCCCATGCCCTACGCGAGTGGGCGTTTCCCGGCCCTCGGTCTCAAGCGCCGCGAACCGAGGTCCAGGCACGGTTAAGCGACCAGCCCGGCCGGAGGATTCTCCGGCCGGGCTGGGCCACTTCGGCGGCGCTACTGCGCCGCGGGGTTTACGCCGCTATGGGTAAACCGGAGAGCTGACGAACGGCGCGGGGCCGTCGTACGAGGACAGGTGCCGAACACCCCAGTCCTGGCAAGCCTGCAGGGACTCGGCCGGCGACTGCTCGCCAACCCAGCCCTTCTGGCCCAGGGCTCGGTGCTGCAGCCACCACTCCCGCCACGTGTTGAACGGGTAGAGGCTGCGGTTGTCCGGTCGGTCCGCGTAGACCTTCAGCCACTTCATCCCCTCTGGCGGTGGAGCCACAGAGGTCGGGGCGCCGATGGCGTCCCGGTGAACCGGCATGTGCCCGCGGTCGATCCCGACGCGGCCCTGGTACTCCTCGCCTGCGAGGAAGACCGCCAGCGCGGTGGACTGCTCAATCGAGCCGTCGCGCTCGGCGCTGTTGGTCACCAGGTCCGGCTGGTCGTTGGTGCTGTGGCCCGGGGGACCGCCGCGAGCGGCGATCACTTCCGGCAGCAAGGTCCACTGGAAGCGGTCCTTGATGCGCGGAACCGCGAAGCCGGTCGAGTACACCCGGCCGGAGGGCCAGATGCCGACCTTGCCGGCGGCAAACGGGTTGCCGAACTCACCACCCAGCTCCTTGACCTGGTCGGCCGGAGGCGAGGTTTCGTGCACGAAGATCTTGTTGATCAGGTACTCCCAGGCCTCGACGGCTTCGGGCAGGTCGTACATGGTCTTCGACAACGTGTCGTTGAACGGCTTGGCCATGCCGTTGGAGTACATCTGCGGCATGTACTGGAACTCGTAGTCGTCGCGGGCCCAGGTGCCGAAGTCCCCGGTGTCGGGGTTCGTCATCATGGCGTCCCACTCCGTCCAGTCATCCCAGGTCCAAGCACCTTCGCTGTCCGGCAGAGTGACGCCGGCAGCCTCGGCAAGCGAGATGTTGGCCACGAACCCGCTGATCGCGAACTGGAAGGGCATCCCGAACTGGGGGCCCGTCATTTCGGACGGCTGCGGGAACGAGTGGTCGATGTTGTTGAACGTGTACGCGTCCGGCAGGAAGTAGTAGTCCAGCGGATCGAAGTCGTCACGCTTGGCCAATTCGCCCGAGATCTCGGTGAAGGCGCCTTCTTCGTGGAAGCGCAGGAAGTCCGACTGCGAGAGCAGCGCCACGTGCGGCGCCGTTCCGGCGGCGAACTGGATCGCCAAGCTGTCGATCAGGTTGGCGGCCGGTTCCAGCTTCACGAAGACGTCCGGTCGCTTCTCGGCGAAGCGCGCCAGGCCCCACTGCATGGCCGCGCCACGCGGGCCGGCGGTGTGGTCCGTGACGAACCGGATCTCGACGTTCTCCCTCTCCATCATCGCTTCGGGGGCCGCTGTCGCAGCAGCAGGCGCGGCTGCCGCCGGAGCGGCAGCGGCTGGTGCCGCAGCGGCTGGTGCCGCAGCGGCCGTCGCGGCCGGAGCCGGAGCCTCTGCGGCTGCTGGCGCGGCGCTCTCACTCTCGCCGCAGGCGGCCAGCATGACCGCCGACGTTGCGCCAATCCCCATACCGGCGACAAAGCGCCGACGGGTCAGGGCTGGAATATGCATACCCTTCTCCTCCGCCCCCGCCAGACGTGGTCCCCTGGGGGCCTAGCTGACCTCGCGCCACCTCCGGATTGTTCTGTGCACGTTACACAGCCCAAAAGCACGCAGGGGCCAGCGACATTCGCTCGCGTACGGTGCGATATCCGGCATGGGCGTGTCAAGTGATTCTTGGTCCGCCCTCGGTGGGCCAGCCGGCCACGCCGACCCCGTCGCCGGCGACGCGATTGGACGTAGCGTCTCGAAGCGCCGCCTACCCGACCATCAACCTCCCGGATACGGCGTCACGTACCTCCGGCTGGCTGACCTTCCACCAGGGGTAGACCGGCGAGGCCGCAAACGGTGGGGCGCCGTCGTGGGTTGCACGGTGTCGCACGCCCCATGCCTGCGCCGCCTGCAGGGACTCGGCCGGCGTCCGGTCGCCCACCCATCCCTTCGCGGACACGGCTCGATGCCGACCAATCCACTCGCCAGCGGTGCAGCACTGGTCGAGGCCGCGATTGGCCGGTCAGTCGGCGTAGACCTTCAGCTGCGGGGGCCGCTGTCGTGCCAGGCGCAGCGGCCGGAGCCGCCGTGGCCGGCGGCGCGGCCGATGCCGCGGGCGCAGGCAAGATCCAGCGGAATCCGGTTCAATGCTCTCTACTATTCGGCCACGAACTGTCGAGTTGGCCTTGCAGCCGGTCGCGCGATGAGCGCCCGGCCACCTACCTAGGTGATGTCAATACGCTCCGACGTGCTGCTGGTCGGTCCGTCGTCGCGCTCTTCCACGGCCTGGATGCCGGCGTCCAGGACCTCGCGCAGGCTCACGAGCGCCTCCCGCACGGCGCCGCGCATGTGGCCGCCGGCCTTGCCCACGCCAACGCGCGGCCGATCGATTTCGATCGTGATGCGAATGGGACCGGCATGAACGTGACCGCCGGCGCCGCCCTTTTTCTCGCTCGTCATTCCGGTTCCTTGGCTACAGCAGATAGGAACTTTCAGTATATCCGCGTCTGGCTCGTGTCCAGCCGTGGCGGCGAACGATGCTCGTCCGGATGGTCTACGCGGAACGACAACCCGCGGGACACCGGTGACCTGGGACGCCCAGGCCCTCAGCGCCGAGGCCGAACCTGCCGCGGCGAGTCGGCCGGGAGTGCGCGACCGCACTGCGTGCAGAAGTTTGCCGGCGAATCGTTGGTACGGCCACAGGCGCCGCATTCGACACTCACGGGGAACTGTGCGCCGCAGTTGGAACAATAGTTCGCATCGTCCGGATTGGCATGACCGCACGACTGACACGCCCGTTGCCAGCGACCAGTGACGGCGGCGGCGCCCAGGCGCGACTGCGCGTTGTCCCGGGCCGCGATGAGTTGCCGCGCATCCAGGTCAAGGGTCCGGGCCAGCGCCCGGATGTCCTCCTCCGGCACGAACGTGATTTTGCCCGTCTCGACATCACTCAGCCATGGCCGGTCCCGGCCGATTTCGACCGCGACCTGGGACTGCGTGCGGCCGTGCAATCGCCGCGCGGTGAAGATCAGACCGCCAAGCGTTCCGCGATCAATGTCGTTGAATGCGCGCTTCTGTAGCTTGCGACGCGCCATAGGCGACCGATTCAGCTGCCCGCCATCGCTGCGGCTACCCTAGCATGGCAAACGTGTCGAGACTCGGCAATTTCGCAACAAACGTCCGACCGTCGATATCGGCGTACCTGATAGCTTCCTGCTGGTTCTCGGAATTGTCGCGACATTACGGGCTTGCCGGCCAAAGCCGGTCCGATCGCCAGCGCGATTCCGCTAGGGAACGGTGATCTCCTGGCCAACCTGCAGGGCGTCGGGATTCACGATGCGATTGGCCTCCACCAACTCATCCACGGTCACGTTAAAGCGTGCGGCGATGCCCGAGAGCGTATCGCCGGGCTGGACCACGTAGACCGTCGCGGTTGGCGTTGGCGTGGGCCGAGGAATCGGTGTGGCCGTGGGGGTGGGTTCCGGCGTCGGCGTCGCGATTACGGTGTCGAACGCGGCGTTGGGAGTATCGGGCGTAGGCGTGAGCGCCGCGGCGGGCGTTGGTGTGGTCGCCACGACGGACGTTTCGTCGTCACGCGGCCGAAGCAGCACGACCCAGAGCAGGAACACGATGAAGGCGACGACCAGCAGGCCGGCCAGCAACTCGCCGCCGCGGGCGAAGGTGCTCTCGGAGTCCTGCATGGCCGTGCCCGCCGCGCCTACTCGGCCAGCAGCTGCGCCGCGCGGCTCTCGGCGGCCTGTGCGTGTCGGCCCATGCCGAAATATCGGAATCCAAACGCTTGCATTCGGACGGGATCGTAGAGATTGCGGCCGTCCACCAGCACATCCCCGCGCATGGCCGCGCGGACGGCTTCCCAATCGAGTTCCCGAAACTCATTCCACTCGGTAGCCAGCACAATCGCGTCCGCCCCGGTGGCTGCCTCGAGCGCCGAGGCGCTGAATGTCACCGAGCGCCCGAGCACGGCCCGCGCCTTTGGGGTGGCCACGGGGTCGTAGGCGCGGACGCTGGCGCCCTCGCCGGCCAGCAGGTGGGCGATCTCAATGGCCGGCGCGTCGCGAACGTCATCGGTATTCGGCTTGAACGAGAGGCCCAGCAGCGCGACCTCGCGTCCGCGCAGGCCGCCAAGCGCTTCGCGCAGCTTGCGAACGGCCGACCGCCGGGCGTCGCGATTGATCTCAATCACGGCGCGCAGCAATTGCGGGTGCGCCCCGTGCACCGAGCCCATGTGTTCCAGCGCGCGGACGTCCTTCGGAAAGCAACTGCCGCCCCAGCCCAGCCCGGCATTCAGGTAGGCCGGACCCACGCGGCCGTCCAGGCCCATGCCGTGCGCCACCACCTCCACATCCGCGTCCAACGCCTCGCAGATCGCCGCAATCTCGTTGATGAACGAAATCCGCGTGGCCAGGAAGGCATTTGAGGCGTACTTGATCATTTCGGCCGTCCGCAGGTCCGTCACGATCACCGGACAATCGAAGGATCGATACAGCTCAGCGACACGCTCGGCCGCGTCAGCGTCGGACGAACCAATCACCACCCGGTCAGGGTGTAGAAAGTCCTGAACCGCCGTACCCTCCCGCTGGAATTCCGGATTGGATACCACCGGGAACCGTGCGCCGTCCGCCCGATGTTCGTGAATAATCCGTGAAATCAGATCGCTGGTCCCAATGGGCACGGTGCTCTTCGTCACGATCAGCGCGCCCTCCGAAAGGACGGGCGCCAGCGCCACCGCGGCGCTGTCCACGGCCAGCAGGCTGGCCTCGCCGGCGGCGCCCGTGGGCGTATCCACCGCGATGAACACAAACTCCCGATCAGGAACCGCGGCGGAATAGTCCGTGGTGAATGTCAGGCGTCCGGCGGCGACGTTGCGCGAAACCAGCGACTCGAGCCCCGGCTCATAGATCGGCACCCGCCCCGCGTGCAGCCCGGCGATCTTGGCCTCGTCGATATCCAGGCACGCCACGTCGTGCCCCAGGTCGGCGAAGCACGCGCCCACCGAGAGCCCCACATAGCCGGTCCCGACAATGCAGATCGCGCTCATGGACCGATCATCGCACGCGGCGTCCAGCGCGCGGGACTATCTCCCTCACTGGCCTACGGTCGGACAACCGAGCCGCCGCCATCTTGAATCGCGCACCCATAGGGTCGTTCGCCCGCACAGTTCTGGCAATACCGCATCACAGTCTGGTTCATGACGTCGCAGGACCGGCACTGACACTGCGCGGCGCCGCGCCATGCGCACCAGATTCGAGTCGGTCGGATGGCGAAGTTGTGCTCACCACCTGGCGAAACAGTACGTCCTGCATCTCGTTGACGCGATACATGATCCGGATGATGCGTGCCGCCGCAACAACCAAGGCTGCCGTTGAAATCACCTGCAGCACACCGGCGGCATACAGCTGGGTGACACCGTCAAGGAAGCGATAGTAATCCCAACCCCCCGACATTACAGCCGGAGCGAAACCAAGCGTCATCCAGGCAATCTCAAGAGCAATCCACCAGACCAGCACGGATCTCCAATCAAGCGGCAGGGTCCCGTTGGTGGAGCGTGCGCCGCTGGAAACCCACAGGCGACTGACGACGACCAACGGTCCCACGAGGCTGGCGGCCGCCGCCGCATGGAGCGCGACGTGTAATTGCCAAGCGTTCGGATCGGTTTCGCGGACGACAACGTAGGTCACTGCCAACGCAGGGAACAGAACGAACAGGGAAAGGAGCAGCAATTCCGATCGTGGTCGCATGTCGGGCGCCGGGAGCACGCGCAGGTTTCCAATCGCCTGGAACAGCCAGATCAAGAAGGGGCAACATGCCAAAAACACGCCGAGTGCCCCTAATCCGCCGACCACGGCCAGTACTTCAAACCAGATGTACACGGACAGCCGGAGCTCCTCGTAGGCCTCAGCGCCCTGATCTGCCAGCGCGGCGCCCTGCGCGATGAAGAACACGCTTGAAATCAGCAGCGCCGTCGCCAAGAGAGTCACCGAGATGCCGATTGTCCAACTGGCGAACAACGCCGGCTGTCGGTTCCGCCAAAAGCCGCGGAGCGCTGTTTCGGCAGCGTGGCTCGAAGTCGACATGATGTCCTCATGATGGCACTCGCGCATCCGATTCGGGGACTACTCGACGCGCCGCGGCCGCTGCATTCCCGACACCTGCGTTGGGCCAACTCGTTTCGTGATTCAATTCAGCGCCAATGCACGAGAATGGTCCCGGACGGTGCGAGCCGGCATGCGGCTTTCAATCCCGCCGGTCAACGTGGCTGAACGTCACTCACCCTGCCGACCATGGCCTGAGGCGCCAACGGGCACCCCACGTGAGGCGGTTGCGGCCTATTGCCGTTCGCTCGCGCAGTTCTGGCAGAACCGCATCGCGGTCGGGTTCATGACGTCGCAGGACTCGCACTGCCATTGCGCAGAGGGTCCTCGCCTGGGGGTAATCTCTCGGCGTTCTCGCCTGGGCCTGGACTGCGC
Source organism: Chloroflexota bacterium (assembly GCA_022825895.1). Taxonomy (GTDB): domain Bacteria; phylum Chloroflexota; class UBA11872; order UBA11872; family UBA11872; genus UBA11872. The sequence goes on from JAJDVX010000037.1 coordinate 9,108, forward strand.
CTCGGTACGTGCCATCGCATCCTGCATCGCGTTGATCCGGAACATAATGCGAATCATCATCGCGGCGGCCACGGCAAGCGCAACCGCGGAGGCGACTTCGAGGAGTCCGGCGGCCAAAAGATCAACCACCGCTTGGTCGACGCTGTTCCAATTCTCTCCAAGCACCGCGGTCGAGAGACCCGTGGTAACCCAGGCGGCGAGGTATGCCACCCACCACATCCAGACGCCGCCCCACTCCGGCGCCGTCGATCCATCGGCAGCGGGCAGGCTGCTGGCGACCCAGTGCCGGCGGATCAGAATCAGCGGTATGGCCAGGCTGGCCGCCGCCGCCATGAACAGCGTGACTTGAGAAGCCGTTGCGTACGGAAAAGCCTGGAGCACAACGAAATAGGCCACGACCAACACAGGGAAGACCAGGAATAAAGGAACGGCGGCACAGCCCCACGGTCGGCGATCGTCAGGAACGCGCAGCGCGTCCAGGATTGCCGTCGAGCGAGCAAACCAGAACAGGAAGGCAATGCCGGCCATGGCCATTCCAAGCCCTCCGAATGCGCCAATCGCAGCCGGTACGTCGTCCCAGGAACGCATAGAGCGCGACATTGAGCCATATGCGCCAATCCCCTGACTCGCCAATGTCGCGCCCAAGGCGACGTGGCTTAGGCCGAGAACGAACGACGAGGACCCATAGAGGACGGCGCTCAGAGTGATGAGAGCGCCGGTCGCCAAGGCACGACGACGGTTGGCGCTACCCGTGGGCATCAGCGACCGATCAGCCCGGACGTCGCTGGGGTGACCGGACGCACCCTGGCTCCTGGGCGAGGCGCCCGGCACATGTGCCGGGCGGAGCCAGAAGCTTGGGACGCCATACTTGCGACCGGGATTCCGCGGCTAGTTCCCAAAGCTCACCATTAAGGATGGACGCGAAGCAAGTACAGCTACCGGCGTTCACGCGCGCAGTTCTGGCAGAACCGCAGGGCGGTCGGATTCGTCACGTCGCAGGACTCGCACTGCCACTGCGCGGCGCTGCGTCGAACGGACTCTGCGATATCCGTCGGTGGATCGGCATCATGTACCGGCGATTCGGCTTCCGGGAGACTGGCGGGCGCCGGCTGGGGAAGCGCGGCCACCAGGTCTTCCTGCATGGCGTCGACTCGGAACATGATTCGGATGATGTAGTACCCGGCGATGGCCAGGGAGATGCCCGCGGCGCCCTCAAACGCGCCAATGGCCAGCGCGACCGTACTCGAATCAAGCATTGAGTCGATGGGCTCGCCGAACCCGCTTATCACGAGAATCGCGAACCGAGACGTGATCAGAAACGACGAAAAAGCCGCCCACCAGACGACGATTCCGTTCCACGCCGCTGCCGGCGCGTCGTTCGTGGCCGGACGTTCACCGGGTCGGGTGGCACTGGCGATCCAGAGCCGACGGATAACGACGAACGGGGCCGCCAGGCAGAGGAGCACGACAAGCGGCTCGGCCACCAGACTCAGCCAGCGGCCCCTGACGATGCTGTCGACCGCGAAGAGTGCCGGAATCAGGGCGACGAGCGAGTAGACGGCCAACGACGGACGGAGCGCGGCGCCTGACGTATCCAACGCTCGAAGGTTGGCCGCGGCTCGCGCCAGCCAGACGACAAATGTCAATCCGGCAACAAGCAGAAGCAGCATCCAGGCGACGCGCGCCGGTAGCAGAACCTCTTCAACTGCCGGTATCGTGCTGAAGAGCCACTCCTCCCGGCGGGAAGCGTCGTACGTCAGCGGAAGCCACTCCGGGGCTGCGGTGAGCACGGCGGCCACAAGGTAGAGGATGCCCCTGACCGTGAGGTCGGCCGCGCCGACGACCGCCGACAAGGCAACGAGCGCGCTGCCGGCCCGCCCGAGCTGTCGAAGCGGGCGATAGCCGGTCGGGTGATTCCGGGAGATCGACCGGGACGATTCGCCAGCGGACGGACCGTCGTCAGCAGCGGTTGCGGCCACGGCCGATCAGGTCCAGCGGCCCCGAGAGCCCCACAACCTCACGAACCGGTCTGGACGGCAAACTGCCGCACGGTGGGCGGAGGTCCAATCATCACCAGCACATCGTCCGGTTGAAGCTCCTCGTCGCGATCCGGCAGAAACTGCTGTCCGCCGTCGCGCCCAGTGGCCAGCACCTCGACACCGAACTGACGCAGGCCAACCTCGCCGATAGTGCGGCCCACATACGAACCGCCGGGCGCGATCGACATCCCCTCAATGGTCATGTCCCTGGCTTTCGCGTCCAGCAGCTCCGAAAGCGCCCGGGCCACATTGGGCTCGAGCACATACGAGGCCATGTGCTTTGCGCCGGCCGCGTGCGTCGAGAACACTTGCGTGGCCCCGGCCACCGTCCGTCGATCAACGGTCTCGTTGGTGATTGCCCTGGGGATCACGGGGACAGGGGCTGCGGCGGCGCGCTAGGCGCCGGGACTCCGGGCGGCCGCCGCGGCTGGCCGGCGCGGTGAGAAGCGGATGCGAAGCTGGCCGTCCTCCAGCCGGGCGCCGCTGTGGGTCATCCGGGCCAGCACGCGCGGCAGCACGATGTTGCGGCGGGCGGCGCCCATGCGGATGACCAATTCGTCCCCGCGACGAATGAGGGACGCGTTGGACTTCTCCAGAAAGGGCGCCGGAATGCGGAATTCAAAGCCGCCCTTCACTTCGGCAATCTCGTACGGCTTGTAGTCGATCAACCGCTCGGCCGGTTCGGAGGTGGCGTGCATCTGGCCGCCCATGACGCGAAGGCGCTCGAGCCCAACCACTTCCTCGGGGAATTGATGGACCTGCAGAATCGGGATCGGGTCGAACATGGCGTGAATGTCGCGCAGGTAGGGTGCCTGCATGGCACGGCGCTGCTCGGCGAAGCGCCCCTCGGCTTCCTCGGGCACCACGCGGTTCACGATCACCGCGTCGGTGATGTGGTCGTACAGGGTCAGGTAGGTGTAGCTGCGCTGGGCCTCCCGGATCACCATGCGCTCGGGGTTCACCACCAGGCGTACGGTTGTCGTGTTGGAGGCCGTCAAGGTGTCGTGCAGCTGTTGCAACTCGTCCACCAGATCGGTCATTGCCTCGAACACCTCGTCCTCGGGCAGCGGCAGATCGGTGACGCGGCGGGCCATCGGCCGCACCATGCGGGCCAGGTGGCGATTGATGGGCAGCAGTTTGTCCAGCCACCAGCGGCCGACTTCCGGGAACGCCAGCAACCGCAGGGTCTCGCCCGTGGGCGCGCAGTCCACCACCACCACGTCGTATTCGCCCGAGGACGCGTGCCGGTTCACCCAGAGCAGATTGGCCAGTTCCTCCATGCCCGGAAACACGGCAATCTCGTCGGCCAGGACGTTGTCCATGCCGCGCCAGGTCAGCACGGCTTCCACCCAGTTCTGCACCGTGCCCCAATAGGTTTCAAGGTTGTAGTACACGTCGCATTCCTGCGCCCACAGGTTGTCAACCACCGGCTTGGGCACCGGTCCCAGCGGGGTATCCAGCGAATCGCCCAGGCTGTGCGCGGTGTCGGTGCTGAGCACGACGGTGCGCAGGCCGGCGTCGGCGCAGCGCAGCGCCGCCGCGGCGGCCACGCTCGTCTTGCCCACGCCCCCCTTGCCGGTATAGAGCAGGATGCGCGGCGATCGCTTAGTCATCGTCGAGTGTGTCCATTGGGCGAACGTACATCACGCCGGCGTCTCGCGCCGTAACCCGGCCCACGGTGGCTGCCGCCGGCGTACCGGCGCGCTCAAGGGCGTGCCGCAGGGCGGCTTCGTCTTCGGGTGGGATGGCAATCAGCAGCCCGCCGCTCGTTTGCGCATCGGCCAGCAGAAGGCGCACGGGCCGATCCACCGCCGGATGCCAGCGAACATCGCCTTCCAACGAGGCCAGATTACGCTCGGTCCCGCCAGGAACCTCGTCGGCGGCGATCAGCGACCAGACTTCCGGCAGCGTTGGGACTTCGTCAGCGTAAACCTCGGCCGAGACGCCGCTGGCGTTCAGCATCTCGCGCAGGTGACCCAGCAGACCGTAGCCCGTGACGTCGGTTACGGCGTGGGCGCCATGATCGCTGGCGGCCCGGGCGGCGGCGGCATTGAGCGTTTTCATCGAGTCGATCGCGGCCTGCAGCGCGTTCGGGCTGGCGGCGTCGAATTTGCCGGCGGTCGTGATGATGCCGGTGCCCAGCGGCTTCGTCAGGACCAGGAGATCGTCCGGACGCGCGCCGGCGTTCGTGCTGACCGCGTCCGGATCCACGGTTCCGAGCACCGCCAGGCCGAACTTGGGCTCGGGATCGTCGATTGAATGCCCGCCCCCGACGACCGCCCCGGCTTCCCGCACCTTGTCGGCAGCGCCCTGCTGCACCTCGGCCAGCAGATCCAGCGGCAGCGTTCCGCGCGGCCAGCCAGCAATGTTGAGCGCCAGAATCGGCGTGGCGCCCATGGCGTAGAGGTCGCTCAGGGCGTTCGCGGCGGCAATGGCGCCAAAGCTGTAGGCGTCATCCACAATCGGCGTAAAGACGTCCGTGGTGAGGGCCACGGCCAGGTCGTCGCGGAGCCGGTACACGGCGGCGTCGTCCATGCCCTGCCCCCCGACCAGCAGGTCGGGCGACGCCATCGGCGGCATCAGGCGCAGCACGTGCGCCAGCTCGTCGGGGCTGAGCTTGCACGCTCAGCCGGCGCCGTGGGCGTACCGGGTAAGTTTGAGCGGCGTGTGTTCGCTATGCATCTCTGCACGGTAGCGTAACGCCGCCGCCCGGAAATTTCGTTCTTGCACTCGAAGGCCGCCAGGATTTAGCCGTGTCGTTACTGTCGCCGTGCGCCCGAGCCATCCAGCGCGCTGTCGCGTTGACCCTGGCGGCCGGGCTGCTGTTGGCGGGCGCCGGACCGGCCGCCGCATCGCCGCTGGACGCCACGCCGGTCACTGGCGGCGCCTTCTTCCAGCACGCGGATACGGACGGCCTCGGATTCGCACTCCGAAATTACGTCGACGGCCCTGCCTTCTACGACGCTTTTCTTCGTTTCGGCGGTGCCCGGACGCTCGGACCCGCGGTGTCACGGCCCTGGATCGACGACGGCGGCTTCGCCTATCAGCTGACACAGCGTGCCCTGCTGCAGTGGTCACCCTCGGACGATCGGGTGGGGATTGCCAACCTCTTCGAGCTCCTCAACCGCAGTGATTACTCCGCTGAACTTGAGGCGCGTCACATTCCCGCGGCGGAAACACCACCGTCACTTCCGCCCGAGCTTGCGCAGCAGGCGCGGCTGGCGTGGCTGACGGACCGCGCCATAGCCGAGACCTTCGCCAACAATCCGCTGGAGCTCGGGAATCTGGACGCCAGCATCGAGTTTCACGGCTTGCCAATGTCGCGCCCGGTGCGACTGGGACCGTTCGTGGTTCAACGCTTCCAGCGCACGGCGCTGCAGCACTGGGTGGAACAGGTGGACGCAGGACAACCGGTCGGCTCGGTGGTTCTGGTGAACGCCGGCGACGTCTACCGCGATCTCGCGTTGCCACACGATCTGCTGGCCACGCCGCACGCGTCCGACCAGGGCGCCGTGTTGGACGTTCGTCACGATCCGCCAGCGGCGACCGACTTCGCGCCGGCCCAGGTCACGTCGCGCACCTACAAGACGACCAACCATCTCCTGCGCACGGCCCTGGCGCTGTTGGAAAGCGTCGATGCCAACGCCGCCGCGCTGGAGCTGGCGGAACGCGACCAACTCGCCATTGAATTCGAACCGATGACCGAAGGGGTGCTGGCCTCGTTTAATCCCGCGCAGGGGATTCGGGTGAACGACGGCTTGCGCGCTGAAGACCCGATCCCTCTCGCGGCCGTGCTGGCGCACGAACTTCGACACTTCGAGGACTACAAGCTCGGCCAGCTCGGCGACGACGCCCAGGATTGCCTGGACGCGGAGGCACGCGCGCTGCAACGAGAGGCCGATACCTGGGCCGCGCTGGTTGCCGCCAGCGATCGGTCGCTCCGCGAGACATTGCTCGTCCGCCTCGAAACGAGGCGCGCCGCGGCTGCCGGAGAGGGCACGGAGGCCATTGAACGTCTGGCCAGGCGCCTCTACCGCGAGGTCTGCGAGCAAAGGGCGATCCAAATCGCCAAGAGTTGATCGTTCGCGCCGCGACAAGGCTCCGCGGCACGCCATGAAACGTGCGACGGCCCAACGACTCCGCGGCACGACGGCTCGCTCGTCGTAAGCTATTGGAGTCTTGGTTCCGTGGCATGGGGCCGGCCGCACCCGGTCCGCTAGCCCGCAACGTCTGTCCGGCATCGTGATTGATGCCAGACCCTTCTCGAACGGTCCCGTGGAAACTTCGCTCTACCAGACACTCGCCGACCGCGGGTTCATCCATTCGGTCTCGAACGCCGCTGGATTGCGTGCCGCCCTCGAGCGGCCCTGCGTGTTCTACGTGGGATTCGATCCGACCGCCCCGAGCCTGCACACCGGCCACCTGATCCCACTCGCGCTCGCGGCACACCTGGCGCAGGCCGGTCACCACCCGGTGCTGCTGGCGGGCGGCGGCACAGGGCTGATTGGCGACCCGACCGACCGGGCCGAGACCCGAAATCTGCTCAGCGCCGAACTCGTGGCCGCCAACACTCGGGCCGTCCGCCAGCAGGTGGACCGACTCTTCGAGAACGAGCAGGCCGATGTCGCCATTGTCGATAACGCCGAGTGGCTGACCGAACTGCGGTACCTGGAGTTTCTACGAGACATCGGCCGCTACTTCAGCGTCAACGAAATCCTGGCGACCGAGACGTACCGCGCGCGACTGGAAAGCGGTCAGGGCCTGAATTTCGTCGAGATCAACTACCGCCTGCTGCAGGCCTACGATTTCCTGCACCTGTTCCGCGAACACGGCTGCCTCCTGCAGATTGGCGGCAGCGACCAGTGGGCCAACATCCTGGCCGGCGTGGACCTGATCCGGCGGATCGAGGGCGAGGAGGCCTTCGGCCTGGTGACGCCCCTCCTCACCACCAGTACCGGGCAGAAGATGGGCAAAACAGCGGGTGGCGCGCTCTGGCTGGACCAGAGCCTGACATCGTCCTACGACTTCTTTCAGTACTGGATCAACATCGAGGACGCGTCGGTGGAGCGCACGCTGGCGCTGCTGACGCCGCTGCCCATGGACGAGGTTCGCGCGCTCGCCGCGCTTCCCGGCGCGAAGATTCGAACCGCCAAGGAGCGGCTGGCCTACGAGGTCACGGCCAGGGTCCACGGTCGAGAGGCAGCCGCCGCGGCCCGCGACAGTGCGCGGGCGCTGTTCAGGCGTGACAGTGGATCCACCGCGGCCGCGCCCCAGACGCGGGTGACCGAGGACCAGGTGGCTGCGGGTCTGGGCATCGTGGACCTTCTGCTGACCACCGGCCTGGCCGTTTCACGCTCGGCGGCGCGGCGCCTGATCAAGCAGGGCGGCGCCTACGCCAACGACCAGCGCGTGGACAGCCCCGAGACGGTCTTTCACGCGGACGAGTTCCGGGACGGCGAGTTGTTGTTGCGCTCCGGCAAGAAGCGCTACCACCGAATCCTGATTGGCTCATGACGAGGAGAGGGCACCCGTGAACTGGTCGGCCAGTGAAATCCGGCGCGTGGACGCCGAAAGCTCCGGTGAGCTCTGGGAGCGCTTCCTTGCCGCCATGGTGGCGTACTGGAACGAGAGTTTCCCCAGCGAACTGAGCCACCTGGAATGGCACGAGTTGTATACGGACCGGATTCGACGCCGACTGGAAGAACGGCCGACCTGGCTGTGGATGTATGAGCGCGACGGACGCACGCTGGCGCTCACCAATTTTCACCTGGATGGCGGCGTGGCGCACGTGGCCGAGGTCTGGGTCGCCCCCGATTCGCGCCGTCACGGGCTGGGCGCCTTCATGATCCGGCAGATGCGCCGGACCTTGCGCGACGCCGGCGTGACGCGCATGGCCGTGACGGTTCCGGCCAACGCCACGGTGGCCGCCAGCATCGACTTCTGGCACGACCTCGGTTTCACCGAGGTCGCCGTGCACCTGGAAGCCACGACCTTCGGACCTAACGGCGACTGATTGGAACCCTGCACCGCGACTTGCCGGCGAAGTCGCGGCGTATGCGAATGTTTCACGTGAAACATCGCGTTGGCACGCGTCGCCCGCGTCGCTACGCTCAGCGGTGACAGGCCGAATCGAGGATCGTCTGATGGCCAGAGCAACCGCGCCTCCCGGACTCTCCGCGCGCCGCGTGCCGCTGCGCAAGCCAATGACGCCGGAGGATCTTGCCGACGCGCGAATCCGCGAGGCCCTGGGTGAAACCGGCCGCTGCGAGTGGGCGCAGCGGCACGATGGACTCCGGCAGTATCACGACGACGTCTGGGGCGAACGCCCGGCCGACGATTCAGGTTTCTTCGAGCGCATGCTGCTCGAAATCTTCCACGCCGGTCTGAGCTGGACGCTGATCTGGAATAAGCACCGGGCGCTTTACGACGCCTATCACGGTTTCGACATCGATGCGGTGGCTGGGTACGGTTCCGCCGACATTGCCCGCCTGCTCGACAATCCCAACGTCATTCGCAGCGAGCGGAAGATCGTCGCAGCCATCGAGAACGCTCGGAGCGTGCAGGCGATTCAAGACCACGACGGGTCCTTTGAGAACTATCTGCTCGACTTGCCGAAAAGCACGAATGCCAAGATCAACACGCTGAAGAAGACGTTCAAGTTCATGGGACCCGGCACGTCGCGCGCATTCCTGGAGTCGAGCGGCCTGGTGGCGCCGCCGCATCACGACTACTGTTTCAAGGCCGAACGCCCGCTCTGGTCCGCCGCCTGAGCACCGGCCGGTGACCACCGTCGCGCTGGCGGACCTGCGGGAGTTTGGGCTCGCGGCGCTGGCCACCCGCGGCGTCAGCGAGGCTGATGCCGCGCTGGTGATTGACGTCATGCTCGAGCAGGATCTGCGCGGGCACGGCCACCACGGGATCGTGTTGCTGGCCCTGCGAATACGCGACCTGGACGCCGGACGAGCCCGGGCCGACGCGGAGGTCGAAGTGTTGTCCGACCTGCCGGCCTTTACGGCCCTGGATGCGCACGGGGCGCTGGGACCCGTGGGAGCCGTCCAGGCCATGGACGCCTGCATCGCCAAGGCGCAGACCCAGGGATCCGCGATGGCGTCGCTGCGCGACATGCCGCACTGGGTCATTCCCGCCTTCTACAGCATGCGCGCGGCCTCAGCTAGCTTGATCGGCTATTGCTGCTGTTACACGGATCCCTCGTTCGCCCCGGTGGGAGGCGCCTCGCGTGTACTCGGCAACAACCCCTTGTCGTACGCGATTCCCGCCGACCCGCGCCCGCCCATCGTGGTGGACTTTGGCGTCTCCGCCTCCACCGGACGGATACGCGAATTGGTGGCGGACGGCCAGCCGTTACCGGACGGTTGGGCTGTCGACACTGCGGGCTACCCGCTCAGCGACCCGGCCCGGGCCATGTCGGAAGGTGTATTCCTGCCCATCGCCGAGCATCGCGGGTATGGCCTGGGCCTCGTGCACGAAATGTTGGCCGCCTCGCTCAACGCCATGCCCATGGCGCTTGAACATCCACCCGGCCGCTACGGCGGCTTCTTCATGTCCTGCCGCGTGGACACCTTCCGGCCGCGCGATGACTTTCTGCGTGACGTGAATCACGCGCTCGACCGCGTAACCAGCAGTCCCTCTCTCGATCCGGCAAGTCCCATCCGCTATCCCGGCGAACAGTCCGGCCTCGCCCTCCGCCGCAACCGCGCCCGAGGCCAAGTCGACCTCAGCACCGCATCCTGGAACCGCGTCCACGAAGTCGCGGAGCTCACCGGCGTCCCTGCGCCCGAGGCTGTTGCCTAGGACCGAGGCTCGGGCGCCCTAGCGGAACCTGGAGACAACGACGGCGTTGGCCGGGAGCGGGTAGCGGCCGCCGCGTTTGAGTTCGCGGGGGACGGTGGCGCGGCCGCCGCGGCGGGCGGAGACACCAGCAAAGACGCGCAGGGGCGTGCCTTCGGCGCTCACGCGCTGCATCACGTGGGCCATGCCGACCTGGCGCTGGTTGGTGTCCAGGGCGGCGCTGGTGACGATACCGACCCAGCCGCCGCGGGCGTCGACGACCGGGTCACCTTCGCGGGCGATCGGCACGCGCTCGTCGGTGATGGTGAAACGCACGATCTGGCTGGTGCGGCGCTGTTCGCGCGCGATGAACCCAGAGCGCCCGATGAAGAACGGCTTGTAGAGCTTCACGAAGCCGCCGAAGCCAGCGTCGCCCGGCGTCAGGTCCAGATCGCCGCCCAGTTCGTGACCGTACAGCGGCAGCCCCGCCTCGGTGCGGGTGGAATCGCGTGAGCCCAGGCCGGCCGGGCGAACGCCGTCGTCGAACCCCGCGTCCAGGATCGCGTGCCACAGGTCATTGGCGGCCTCGGGATGCACCAGGAGCTCAAAGCCCACGCGCTCGCCCGTGTAGCCGGTATGGGCGACTTCCAGGTCAATGCCTGCCAAAGTGAACGACCCGACATCGAACCCTCGCAGGCGTCGCAGACGTCGCCGCGACTCGTCGTCGGGCGCCAGGCGGGCCAGCACGTCGCGTGATCGAGGGCCCTGCAGCGCCAGATCCAGGCGCCGCTCGTCGCCTTCGGCCTCGGCCTTCAGGTCGCGCAGCGTGACCTGAATCGGAGCTTCGGCCCAAGGATCGTCCGCCTCGATCTCGTACTGCCGTTCGTTGACGCCGTTCAGCCAGACCCAGTTCTTCTCGGTGTTGGCCGCGTTGACCACGACCAGGAACCGCTCGCGTTCCATCCGGTAGATGATCAGGTCGTCCAGGGGATGGCCGGTGGGATCCAGCAGGTAGGTGTAAGCCGCGCGGCCGTTGGGCAATCGCGACGCATTGGCGGTCGTGACCAGGTCCAGGAACTCGCCGGCATGTTCGCCTTCCACGGAAAACACGCCCATGTGTCCCACGTCAAAGAGGCCCGCCGCGTTCCGAACGGCCGCATGCTCCTCGGCGATGCCGCCGTAGTAGACCGGCATGGACCAGCCGGCGAAGGGAACCATGCGGGCGCCCAGATCGTTGCTGTGGACATCGTGCAGCGGGGTCTGGCGCAGCGGGTCGCCTTCCCGCCACAGGCCGCCCAGCAACGCGCCCCACACGGGGCCACGCAGCTGGACCTGGGCCAGCGGATCACTGGCCTCTTGCGACCAATCGAACCGAGGCCGGGCCTCGGACGGCTCCGCGGGCAGCCTTGCCTGCCGTCCCAGGAAGAATGGACGGCTCAGGTCAGGCGCGGGCGCCAGCGGCAGTCGCGTCCGCACGACGTTGCGTGCCTTCAATTCCGCTTCGACGACGGCCGCGTCGGCGGACGGATACAGCAGCACGGCCGCACGGCCGTCGCGGGCCAGCAGGGCGGGCACCTCGACCACGTTGAGGGTGGTTACGCCCGCTTTCGCGCCGAGGCGGTCGGCGTCCGCCGCGCCTATGGTCATGCCGGTCATGCCCCGGCTGACGTGCGCCGCGTCGGCAACCACAATTGGTCCCACGATCTTGCGACTCGGCTCGTCCGGGTCGATCAGCGCGTAGCCGTCCGCGACTTCCTGCAGCCACTCGGCCGCGCATTCGCTGATCGCGGGGTCGAGCACGGCGAAGAGCCGGCGGTCGCGAGGCGACCGGTCCTCGTCAGGGCGCACGAACAACACCGGTTGGACATCGCCGGCGGGATCGGAAATGCCGGCGTGAATGGCCTCGCCCGGCTCCATATCGCGCACCCGCTGATCCGCGATTTCGTCGGCGAAGGCCAGAACGCGGCGTCCGCGCAATTCCAATATTCCCGAGGGTGGCGTAGCGGCTGGCGCCGGCACGTTTTCCGCGCGTCCGCGCGCCGCAAACTCGGCAACGTCATGGCGCAGTTGCAACTGCGTGAGAAAGTCGAGGCGTCCGCGGTATCGCGGCGACCGGCGGCCGGGATAGGTCACGCCGACCATCGCCTTGAAGGAACGGGCCAGAATGTCGGCCAGCACGTCCATGTCGTCGGCGGTGTAACCGCGCTGAGTCAGCCAGGGTGTCCCCAAGCGAACGCCAGTGGGGGCCGCGAATCCGACGTCGCCGGGCAGCGAGTTGCGGTTGGCCACGATGCCGATGCTGTCCAGCATGCGCACGGCGGGTTCGCCGCGCAGGTCGCCGCCGGCGCCGGTGCGCTTCAGGTCGATCACCAGCAGGTGGGTGTCGGTGCCGCCGTAGGCGAGACCCACGCCGCGTTCCGTCAGCGCCGCGGCCAGGGCCGCGGCGTTGGCCCGGATCTGGCGTTGCGTGGCCCGGAAGCCCGGCGAGTCCGCGATCTTGAAGGCCACCGCCATCGCCCCGATCTTGTTCAGGTGAGGCCCACCCTGTTCTCCCGGAAAAACCGCCCGGTCGACCCGGCGCATCAGCCGCCGCCGGTGCGACAGGATGACTGCGCCGCGGGGACCGAACAGGGTTTTGTGCGTGGTGAAGGTGACGACGTCGGCCAGACCGACCGGCGACGGATACTCGCCCGCCACCACCATCCCGGCCGGATGCGAGATGTCAGCCAGCAGGTAGGCGCCAACCTCGTCGGCAATGGCGCGGAACCGCTCCCAGTCCGGCGCCCACGGGTACGAGGTGTAGCCGGCCACAATGATGCGCGGACGGTCGCGCCGGGCGATTTCCGCGATCTGGTCATAATCCAGCCGCCCGTCGACGTCCGCGATGCTGTAGCTGGATGACTGGAATCGGCGCCCACTGCGATTGACCGACGCGCCGTGGCTCAAGTGCCCGCCGTGGGCCAGCGCCAGTCCCAGGATGGTGTCGTTGGGCTCCAGCAGCGCTTCGTAGACCGCGTTGTTGGCGGCCGCACCGGAGAGCGCCTGCACGTTGACGTGCAGGCCTTCCGCGGGAACGCGCTCGTTCGCAAACAGCGCCGCGCAGCGTCGTTGCGCCAGCGCTTCAACCAGGTTGGTGTAGTCGTTGCCGCGGTAGTAGCGGCGGTCGCCATAGCGCCGGAATCTCGCCAGTTGGGCCCCGGTGTCCGCCAGTCGCTCCGGCAAATCGCGACGCATCGGCCCGGAGGGATATCCCTCGGCGTAGATGCTCGTCAGCGGCGAACCCAGCGCGGCCCGCACCGGGGCCGGCGTGAGGCTCTCCGATGGAATCAGGATCAGCTTGTCGCGCTGCCGGCGGTGCTCCTGCGCAATGAGGTCCGCCACCAGTGGATCGACATCGTCGAGGTCCTGGTCAAAGACGAGATCGGCGTAAGTCGAATTAGCGGTCATGTGTTGGCCTGAGATCCCAGCCCTTCCAGCTTAAGGCCACCCAAGGGACTGGATTGTGACGCGGCGCACCGAAGGCCTCGTCGGTCCTTGAGCGTCGTGGCTGTTAGCGCTGAACCCGGCGGCCTTCGCGGAGGGCGCGGGAGCGGGCCTGCTGCATGGTTTCGCGGACCTTGCCGCCGAAGCGTTCTTCCAGCCAGGGGTCGCCGCGGACGTGGTAGCCGGCGCGTTCCCAGAATCCCGGTTCCTCGTGGTCCATGAATTCCAGGCCGCGCACCCACTTGGCACTCTTCCAGAAGTAGAGGCTGGGCAGCACCAGGCGCAGCGGGCCGCCGTGCTCATGGGTGAGCGGGGCGCCATCGTGTTTGAGGGCGAATAGCACGTCGTCCTGGTCCAGTTCCGAAAGCGCCAGGTTGGCGGTGTAGTTCGGGTCGGCGTGGACCATGACGAACTGGGCTTCGGGCAGCGGCTTCACCCGCGACAGCACCTCGCGGACGTGGATTCCACGCCACAGGTTGTCGTACTTGCTCCAATGCGTGACGCAGTGGATGTCGGAGGTGATTTCCACCTGGGGCAGGGCGATGAACTCGTCCCAGGACCAGCGTACGTCCTCTTCGACCAGTCCAGTGATTCGGAAGTCCCACGTGGACATGTCGTAGGGGCGCGGCTCCATGTAGTGGAGGACCGGCCACTTGTCGGTGAGGCGTTGGTCGGGCGGCAGGCGCGGCTCGCGCAGTTCGGGCGGCCGCGGGGTCACGTCGGGAACGTCGGCCACCGGCTTGGAGTTGCCGCGCAGGAATCGGTTGAACATTGGGTTGAATGCTTGAGACCTTCTGACTCGACCGTACGCGCCTGTGGTGTTGGGCGCAACCGCGCGCCGGGTAGCCGACGGGCGCGTCGGACTCGATAGCCGGTGGGTCGACCGCGTTCACGATCATGCGTGCCACGTCGGCAATCACCGCCGCTGAACGTTCGCGATCGGGCGTCCGATCCACCAGCAGCACCACCGTGACGGGTCCCATGGCGGTGTAGACGATGCCGGCATCGTTACTGGCGTCGGGATAGTCGCCGGTCTTGTGGGCCACGGCGTGGTGCCGCAGCCAGCGCGGGATCCGGTTGGTCCGGCGCTCCCGAAGCAGCAGATCGCGCATGGCTCCGATTTCGCTCAGCGTTGGCTGCCAGACGCCAGGTCGCAGACCGACCATGCGTTCCAGCACATCCGCCATTTCGCGCGCGGTCGTGATTGGTTCGTTGACGTTGATCGTGGTGACCTGCAGACCCTCGCGCCGCAGGTCAAAGTCGATGTTCTGGTAGCCCACGCGGTCCGCCAGCAGGATCGCGGCGGCGTTGTCGCTGACCGTGATGGCGTGCGTCAGCGCCGTGCCAACGTCGATCTGCTGACCCGGCTCCAAGCTCACCGGTGGGTCGGCGCGTTCCGCCACGGACTCGTCCATCGTCAGGAGTTCGCCGAACGACAGCAGTCTCGCCGCGCGCTGGCGAAAGGCTTCGCGCAGCAGCAGCGCCTTCCAGACGCTGAGCGTGCGCATAGCTCGGTCGGCGTTGATGGCCACCAGGGGACGGTTGGAGCCCGAGTTGGCGGCAAAGACGGCCCAGTCGCCCGGCTCCCGCCGGATGCGAGCGCGAACGGCCGCCGTCAATCGCTCGTGGATCGTTCGCCCCGCGGATTCCAGCCACGCGGCCATGCTGGACACCGGCCTGGCGCGGTCATGGGTTACGAGTCCCAAGTCGACCACGAGCTGTCCCACGGGCCGCGCCCGCACGACTTGACTATCGGTGGCACGTTCCAGGACGCCGCGCTGGAAGCGCTGCACGATCGTCTGGCCGAATTGCTGGGGCTGTGACATCGGCAGGCCGAATCGCCGCAGCGCCCGGTTCCGGTCCCACGCCAGGAAGCGGGCCGGCGAGGGGTTTCCAAAGTAGGCGGCCCGAAGGGGATCGTCGGTCAGCCAGGCCAACCGCGCGTCAGCATTGGCGCGGGAGTCTACGGGCATCGGCACCTGATGCTGGTCGTGCAGCCAGCGCGTGTGGCCGGCCGCGTCCAGCAGTTCCAGCACGTTGGCCGGGGCGAGATTCACGTCGCGGCGCGGTGACTGGATCGCCCCGTGGGTGAAGGCCTGGATAGCCAGACCATCTCTCCCGAAGGGGAGGCTGACCGGATAGCCGAGAACGTGCGGGCCGCCGACTCTGCGATAGACGTCCCACCAGGGCCGCCGTCCATTGAACACGGCGAATCCCGCGTCCGGCGCCGGCGACGCCTGGCGAAAGTGGTGTCCATTCTCGATGGCGAAGTCCTGGGGCACGTCTTCGTCGGTCAGTCCGGGACCAACGAACGGCGCGGCGGCCAGTGTTCCGGCGACGATTCTCCCGAACGCCCGTCGCCCAATCGGCGGTGACCCGCCGTGCCCGTGCCCGGGCGGCGTGTCGAAGTCAGCCACGCAGGTCAGCCAAGGGCCACGGGCACATTGCCGAAGTACGTCAGCGATTGACCCAACCCCGGCGCGGAATCGGCCATGGATGGACCTTCCGCGCCCAGCGGATCGCCGCGCTCATGCACGAAGGTGGTGACCCGAAACCGCAGCGAGGCCGGATCGCGTTGGATTTCCAGCGCGGGAATCAGAATGATGACGCGCGACCCATCAACGAACGCGGCGGCGCCGGTGGGTGCGGCGGCGGCGGGATTGACGGCCGTGCGCTTCTGGAGTCGCCAGGGCGGCGCGGCGTCGGGTCGGTAGATCAGTTCGAACCACGTGTCGGTGTTTTGGAAGAGGTCGAAGTCGCCGACCTGCGGCCTCCAGTCGTCGCTGATGCTGTCGGTGGCCTGTAAGGCAAGGGCAATCTGGAAGCCGAGATTGCTGTCGGCCCGCGGCAGTCGGTCGGCCAGCTCAATCAGGAACGCCACATAGGTCCCGTCCGCCGTTGACGGGGCCACGGGCTCCACCGCGAACCACGCGCTCCGCAGGAGGTCCAGGTCGGCGCCCGTTAAGTCCGTGGTTCCGCTGGTGATGCGCCGAATGTCGGCGAAGGCGAAACCGCTGACCGGCGAAAGGTCATGAATCGAGAAATAGTCCGCGCTGCGATCGACATGAAAGAGGGGCTGATCGTCGGCGGGGACGATGGCCAGGGTGCGGTCGACGGCCCGGGCGCCCAGCACGACGGTCCCAGCGGCCACCTGGGCATCGAGTTGCCGGCCGGTTTGGTAGCGCCACGTCGACTCATCCGTGCCTCGAATCAGCACGAGGGGAATGGTCTGCTCGGTTCCCGCCCGCAGGTCAAGCCTGCCGATACGGTCGGGAACCAGCGCGGCGGACCCCTTCGTCCGGGTGAGCCGCAATTCCGCCGCTCCGTCGCCGCCCAGGTTCACGAGCCGGCAGGCCGTTCGCTGCATAAGGGCACCGCTGGGAACGTCAACGCTTTCGGGACACAGCGTGGCGACAAGGGGAGCCGCGACGTCGCTGGCACCGGCGGCGGCGCGCGGCAGCGCCAGCTGGTAATCCTCAATCTCACCGGCCTGCCAGCGCCCGCCGCCATCCCAGGCGTCGCCCACAATGCGTTCCCGCGTCAGGGCCACCCGCATCCAGGCGCCGTCGGGCAGCCGACTCGCGCCGCCGAGCGCGAAGGGAAGCGTGCGGACCGATCGGGACGTTCCCGAGGCCAGGTTGACGACGAGATTCCGGACCGCCCATTCGGGCGTCGCGTCTTCACCAACGCTCCAGCGGCCATCCAGGTTCATGTCGATCAGGACGTTCAGGTACCGGGGGCCCGACGGCGCGCCAGACGCCAGCGACACCATCACATCCAGCGTGGCCTGAGCCGGCGCCTTGTCGAGGGCCAGCGTCAACGACAGCACGCCGTCATCCCCGTCATCTCGATTGACCAGGTTGGGCACGCCGTCCGGATCCGCCCGGTCGTCTGCCCCGGCCTCCGCCGTGACGATGTCGCCGAGCCGGTCGGCGCCGGGCCGCAGCACGTGGGCGCCCGGATTCGGGCTGCTGCGGGTGTCGAGGCGGGTGGGGAAGCGGCCGATGACGCGGGTGCCGCGGTAGCCGGCCGGCGCGCCGTCGGGCGCGTCCCCAAAGTCGGCGGCGAGCGCCGGGGGAGCGGTGGGACTGGCTTCCGACCTGACTGGCGCCGGGGGCGCCTGTGTGACCGCCGGAACGGCGTCAACCGTCGGCGTAGCGATCGGACTCACGGCCGCTGGCGGCGCTCCCGACTCGTCGGCCGGCTCGCAGCTCACCAACGCCAGCATGCTGACCACCAGCGCAACAGCCTGACGACGGGCGGCGAGACGCATTGGGCGAAACCAGTCCAGCGTTCAGTTCAGGCTAGCCGACCCGACTCTGGTGGAGACTCAGCTGATCGCCGGATCGCTGCTGTCCCCGCGGAGCCGGAGGGAACCGCCGATTGCATGAAGGCCGCGCGTGCTAGGAGGAAGCGGCCGCTGCTTTCCGACGATTTCGCCGGCCGTTGGCGCGGGTACCCGCCGGGTCCGGGGCGTAAGTGGCGTGGGAGTCGGGGGTTTCCCAGAGGGTGACGGCGATGACGGGGAAGCCGAGGGCCCGGGTCTGCTCGAAGACGAGGCGGGCGAGGTTTTCGGTGGTGGGGTTGTCGTCAATGAGGTAGGCGTGCTGGCCGAGGGCCTCAATGGCTTCCACGAGCGGGTCGTCGCGGCGCAGGATCATGCGGTGGTCAAGATGCTCGTCGATCCAGGCCTGGATGCTGTGTCGCACGTCACGGAAGTCGGCGACCATGCCCATGTCGTCGAGGGTGTCCGAGGCGAGGCGGATTTCGACGCGCCCGTTGTGGCCGTGGGGCTGGTTGCATTTACCCTGGTAGTCGATGAGACGGTGGCCGAAGCAGAAGTCGATGTGTTTGACGATTTCGTACATGACTCGGCTGGCTCCTGTCAGGAGACGGTGCGGCCGCCGTCGACCGGGATGACGGCGCCGGTGACGAAGTCGGTCGCTTCGACGAGGTAGCGGACGGTTTGGGCGATGTCCTCGGGATCGCCGATGCGGCCGAGGGGCGTGGCGGCGGCAACGGCGTCGATGGTTTCCTGGCTGAAGTCGGCGGGCATGAGGATGGGGCCGGGGGCGATGGCGTTGACCATGACGGTGGGGGCGAGTTCCTTGGCGAAGACGCGGGTGAGGGTGACGATGCCGCCTTTGGCCACGAAGTAGGGGGCGTAGCTGACATAGGGCCGGTCGACGGCCCAGTCGGCGATGTTGATGATTTTGCCGCGGCCGCGCTGGCGCATGTGGAGGCCGAAGAGCCAGCAGCCGAGGTAGGGGCCCTTGAGGTTGACGGCGATGTTGCGGTCGAAGTCGTCTTCGGTGAGGTCGTCCAGCGGGGTCTCGAAGTAGATGGAGGCGTTGTTGAGGAGGACGTCCACGCCGCCGAAACGCTCAATGGCGGCGTCGCGGATGCGTTCGACGCCCGCCTTGGTCGAAACGTCGGCCTGGACGGCGAGGGCGCCGACGCCGAGGGCGGTGAAATCCTCCACGGCCTCGCGAGCCTCTTCGGCGGAGGTGCGGTAGTTGACGACGATGTTGGCGCCGCGCTCGGCCAGCCGGGTGGCGACGTGGCGTCCCACGCGGCGCGCGCCGCCGGTGACGACGACGGTTGCGCCCTGGAGGTCCATGAACTCCTGCCTCTGCCTGGCGGCCCCTGGCCGACCACCTTCACGGTTACATCGTACGCTGCGACGGGTTGCCGGGATGTAGCGATTTCCACGGGGGATGGATGGCTGAGCGGGCGCCGGTGGGGTCGCGGGTGGCGGCGCTGGTGAGCGGGCTCGACAGCTGCATCATGGCCGGGCTGCTGGCGCGTGAGTACGGCGAGGTGACGCCGCTGTTCGTGCGCGCGGGCCTGCGCTGGGAAGACGCGGAACTGGCGGCGCTGGCGCGGTTTTTCAGCGCGCTGGATGCGCCGGCGGTGCGGCCGATCGTGGAGTTGGCGTTCGATATCCGGTCGGTCTACGGGTCGCACTGGAGCGTGGGCGGGTCCGACGTGCCCGACGCGCGGCAGCCGGATGAGGTGTGGTACCTGCCGGGGCGCAATTTGCTGCTGCTGGGGGCGGCGGCGCTGTACGGCGGGGTGCACGAGACGCCGAACCTGGCGATCGGGTTGCTGGCGAGCAACCCGTTTCCGGACGCGACGACGGAGTTTCTGCGGAGCCTGGAGCGGACGGCGGGGCTGGCGATGGATACGAGCTTTACGGTGCTGACCCCGCTGGGCGACATGCACAAGGACGACGTGGTTCGGGCCGGGCAAGGGATGCCGGTGGAGGAGGCGCTGTCCTGCGCCAGCCCGGTGGACGGCGGGCATTGCGGGGTGTGCGGGAAGTGCGGCGAGCGGCGGCGAGGGTTTATCGACGCGGGGGTGCGGGACCCGACGGATTACGCGGCGTTGGGGCCGCTTTAGCTCTCCAGATCTTGGGGTGGTTGGGGCCGGTGGGCGAGGCCGACCGTCACCCCGGCCCGATGCCGGCGGCGACGTGTGCGTAACCGCAGGCACGGTTGCCCGGATGACCGCACCCTAGCCGCTCCCCGAGGAAGGGATTCAGGCGGGGGCCTGACCGAAACGGTCACCCCTGACTCCGTTCGCGTCGTGGGCGGGGTGGGCGCCCGGACGAGGCCGGTTTGAAACCGGCCCGTCCGCAAGATCAGGACTGGATGGCGGGGTTGGTAGCTGCATCCGGGGGGTGGTTCGACACGGGCCGCCGAAGACTCTGGCCCGGCTCACCGCGAACGGAGTGGATCCGGCCCTTCGGCAGGCTCAGGGCTGGCTCGTCACGAACGGGTAGGGGCCGTTGGGTCGATGTCGATGGTGAGGAGGGATTCGTGGTTGCCGGGGTTGGCGGCGAGGAGGCGGCCGCCGGGGGCGAAGGCGGCGGAGCGGCCGGTGACGCGATGGGGCCAGTGGGGGCGTTCGTGGAAGTCGGCGCGGGGGTCTTTGGCGTCGACGTAGAGGGCGAAGACGCCGAGGCGTTGGGCCAGGTTCCGGGCGCGGCGCTTGAGGGTGTCGCGGCGGTTGACGTCGAGGATCTGGTCCCATGAGGTTCCGGCGTCCTGGAAGTCCTTGATGCAGTCGAAGTCGGGCTGGACGATGAGGCGGGTGCCGAGGCCGACCAGGGTGTCGTGGATGGCGGGGGACTCGTTGTCGGCGCAGATGGTGACGCCAATGGAGGTCCGGCCAAGCTGAAGGGGCGCCATGGCGTCGCCGCCGCCGCGGTAGAAGTCCATCTCGCTTGCGGTGGGTTGCAGCGCTTCCGGCACCGCGTCGAGCCGTGGCGATTGCGGAGGACGTGGTGGTACTACTGGCGCGCACACCGGCGGTGTTGGCCGTTGTGACGGTGACGGTCGTAGAGTCCAACTCTCGGGTGAGGCTCAGATCGTCGCGGTGTCCCACGACGACCCGACGCCATGGATGCTCCCAAGGATTCCAGGGTCGGCTGCCGGTTTCGGAATTGGAACAGACGTTGAAGCAAGCGCAGCCGTCGTTCGAGGCGACTGCCGATCGGCGGTCGCGGCAGCGCGTCGGCGATCAGCCGGGTCCGAATTCGGGCGATGATGGTAAGCGCGTCGGCGCGGCAGGACAGGAGAACCACCAAGCAATGCCAGTCGTCATGGCCGGGTCCGCTACGCATTGATGGTTTCTCAACCGACCGCGGCCACTATGCGCGTTGCGGCCGTTGGCTCGGTCACGGTCACGTTTGGGGTAGCCGGTACCGTTCTCAGGGGCGGACCGCTGGGTCTGAATCTTCCGACGTTGGATGCGCTCCTCATTGGCGTTGTTTGTGCGGGAGCGGTCGTCGGACTGGCGATCGGAGTCCCGGCCCGCTCTCGAATTCGGTTCGCCAGGCTGGCGATGCTCGGTCTGATCCCGTTTCTTGGCGTGGCCGCGGCGATGTACGCGAGTCCGGAGTTCAACCACTTTGCGCTACGGACGAGCGCGCTGGGCTGGATTCTCGTGTCGACGCTCCCGCTGATTGCCGCGACTGCCGCCTATCGCAGCGGCAGGCGCGGTATCGAGGTCGATGCTGCTCTTGGCGGGACCGTGGGTGTTGCGCTCGCGGCTCTGGTCCACGTCGCTGTGGCGGAGCATGTGCCGTTGGACAGTTGGTGGGCCGTACTGAGTTGGGTCGCCGGCGCCCTGGTGGCGAGCGCGGTCGGTCGGCTCCCTCCTCAGGCCGCTTCTCGAATGCCACTAGGGCCTGCGTGGCGAATGGCGCCTGCTGCGTTCGCATGGATCATGGCGCTCATCACGATGGCGCCGGCCGCTCCGCGTCACGAAATCTCGACGTCCGCCGGAGCGCAAGTGCTGGCCGTTACGGTGAGCGTCGTCTTGCTGCTTGCGTGCGCTGCGGTGTGGCGAAGCGAAGCGATTGCCCCATCCGGCGGGCCTTGGACAGGGTTCCGCGCGGCGATGCGTGAGTTTTCGCCGACTACCGCAACCGTGACGCTGTTGCTCGTGGGCGGACTCCAAGCCGCGTCCTACTCCGAGGTCACGATCGACGACCTTAGCCAGTTCTGGCATGCGGCCGATGCATTGGGACAACTGGAGTACGCGGTCTGGTCGGACAGAGCGCCCCTTCCCGGGCTGCCAGTGCTCCTGCTCGCGTCGTTTGGGATCTTCGGGCGCACGTTTCCGGCTGCGCTCGCGCCGATGTTCCTGGCGAATGCGCTCCTTCCCTGGCTGATTTGGCGAGGGGCGATTGCCGCTGGCGCGGGACGGACGGTGGGCTTTGCCGTCGCGATTCTTGCAACCGTCCTGCCTGTCGTGCAGATCTACAGTTTGGGTTCCGCCGAACCGGACCCGGTCTTCATAGCCGTACTTGCGGCTACCGCCTGGAGTTTCGTCCACGTCCTGCGCACACGCGAGCCTCGCTTTTCGCTGCTGGGATTGGGCGGCTGTGCCGGACTGGTGGCCGTGATACGACCGGAGGGGCTGCTCTATGCGGGCTTGCTCCTGCTGGCGGGACTCGCCGCGACCCGGTCGCGCTGGGCCGTTGCCGGGTGCGCCATGGCGGGCAGCCTGACGGCCCCGGTCGTGGCCGTGAGCCTGGCCAACTTCGGGAGACCCTGGCCGACGTTCCCGCCGACGTATTCGATCACAACAGCCATTGAGAACGCACAGGTCGTTGGAGGCGTCACCATCCCGCAGGTGGCCCGAGTGGTACTTCTCAACGACGTGCGGTTCCCCCTCCTGCTCGGGGTCATTCTGGCCCTGTCGGTCATCGGGTCGGCTCAGCTCGTTCGGGGCGATTGGTGGTTTCTTGCGCTTCCCGCGGCGGTTGTGGCAAACATCGTTGTGAAGCTCAGCATCAGCAGCTACATGGTGGTGCTCCGACCCGAGTTCCCCCCAGAGCTTGTGCGACACATGGCATATCCCCTGCCGATAGTCGCCGTACTGGCGGCCGTTGGGATACGCGCGCTTGCTCGGTTGGCAGACGGACGCGGGTCCACCCTGCGAATGACGACTCGAATAATCGGAGTGCTGTTTGCGGTGTACCTGGTGGCAGGCAGCCTTTACGTATTGGCGACGCCGGAGGAATTTCACCACGGCAACCGGAGTGGCAGCCTGTTCGCCGACAACATTTATGTCAACGCGCCCGAACTCTGGCTCAACCCGTTTCCGCTCCCGGAGAAGGGCTGGGATTTCTTTGCCTACCGAGACCGTCTCTTTGCCTGGTATGGGCCATTCGATAACCACAGCGACACATCAGGGATGGCGTATCAAGCCCTCACCGGTACGGTGGCGGCTGCAGGACTCGCCGCGCTCCTGGTGGCGGCACCGCCCCCAATCCGCCCAGAACGCGTCAGACGTACCGCGTCGACGACTGCGGGTCCCCGTCCGGTCAGTCGCGTCAGTCCACCAAGCGTGTGATGTATCGGGATGAGCCATTGCACGGTAGGCGAACCACGGGGGTCGAACCGTGAGGCGTGGGGCGAGACTGCGCGCATAAGCGCGACCAGGGCCTCGCAGCGCGGAAGCCGCCCGCTCGCGGATCAAGTCCGGGGCCGGCGCTGTTTGCGTCCCTGTGCAGACCGGAAAGAGCACGATCCGGTACTCGGAGACTTGATTCACTGTTCCAGCGGTGGATCGAAGTTTGGGGATGTGTCGTTTGCGGAGCGTTGGGTAAGCAACTTGACGAGTGCTTCCGTCCAAGCCTAGGTCGGCAACTCAATGTCGATGGTGAGGAGGGATTCGTGGTTGCCGGGGTTGGCGGCGAGGAGGCGGCCGCCGGGGGCGAAGGCGGCGGAGCGGCCGGTGACGCGGTGGGGCCAGTGGGGGCGTTCGTGGAAGTCGGCGCAGGGGTCTTTGGCGTCGACGTAGAGGGCGAAGACGCCGAGACGTTGGGCCAGGTCCCGGGCGCGGCGCTTGAGGGTGTCGCGGCGGTTGAAGTCGAGGATCTGGTCCCATGAGGCGCCGGCGTTCTGGAAGTCCTTGATGCAGTCGAAATGGGGCTGGACGATGACATGGGCGCCGAGCCCGACCAGGGTGTCGTGGATTGCGGGGGACTCGTTGTCGGCGCAGATGGTGACGCCGATGGAGGTCCGGCCAAGCCGGAACGGGGCCATGGCGTCGCCGCCGCCGCGGTAGAAGTCCATTTCGCTGGTGGTGGGTTGCAGCTTGCGCTGGACGTGGCGGACGCCGTTGGCATCGACGATGACGTAGGCGTTGAAGGGCTTGGGCGCGAGGCCGCGTTCGGCGATGCCGGCGCCGATGGCGAGGCCGTGGCGTGCGGCGATTTGGGTGAGGCGCCGGGTAGCGGGACCGGGAATGGGCTCGGCCTGGAGTTCGAGTTCGGCGGGGTCGGCGGCGTCGTCGTAGGTGACCCAGGGGCCGTGCACGGAGAATTCGGGGAAGAGCACGAGGTCACAGCCGGCGTCGGCGGCTTGCCGGGTGAAGGCCTCGATCTTTTCAAGATTCGCGTCGATTTGCCCGCGGAGGGAGCAGAGGGTGACCAAGCCGATGCGCATGCGGGTTTCAGTCGGAGGGCTTCGGGAGACCCGTAAGGCTCGCACGGTCGTGGGAATCATGCGTGGTGCTGGCACCGCCAAGGGCCTGGCAACGCACCGCTCCCGGCGGGATACGCGACAGCCGAACCGAGTAGGCTCCTACGGCTTTCAGGGGCGGGTGACGCGATGAGCGTGGAACGGGCGGCGGGCGGCAGGCATGAGATCAGGATCGATGTGCCGGTGACCGTGCGGACCGCGCGGGTGAGCGAGATGCGGCGGCTGAGCGAGTTGTGGGGTCCGGCGGGGAAGGCCTCGCGGCAGCGGCTGCTGCGACGCTATTTCCGCGAACAGGCGGACGGGGTGCAGCGCGGGCTGGTGGCGGATTTCAACGGGAATCCGATCGGGCAACTGTGGGTGCGATTGCGGCATATCGATCCGTCCATCGAGGCCGGGCTGCGGGTGGCGTACGTGCATACGCTGGTGGTGATGCCGGAGTTCCGGCGGCTGGGGGTGGCGGAGGGGCTGGTGCGGAGCGCCTCGGCGCTGGCGGCGAAGCGCCGTCGCACGCACGTGACGATCGGAGTGGACCGGCCGAATGAGGCGGCGCGACGGCTGTACGCGAAGTGGGGATTCGAGCGGTACTACGAGAGCTTTGACCTGCGCGGCGACCTGGTGTTCATGCGGCGGGAGGTGTTCGAGGCGCCAGTTCCGGCGGAGGTGCGGTGATACCATGCGGCGCGTCCGCGTGGGCGCCGTGAGCGCCGCGCGGCGGCGCGTTTTCGGCGGGCGGCGGCCCGGCGGCGGGAGTGTTGATGCAAGCGTTTCTCAACGGCGAATACATGGACCTGGCGGACGCCAAGGTCAACGTGATGACGCACGCGCTGAATTACGGGACGGGCGTGTTTGAAGGCATCCGCGCCTACTGGGACGACGAAGAGGAGCAGTTGCTGCTGTTCCGGGTGCGCGAGCATTTCGAGCGGATGCACCAGTCGGCGCGGATTCTCCGGATCGGGATTGCCTATTCAGTCGACGAGTTGGTGGATATCTGCGTGAATGTGCTGCGGGCGGGCAACTTCCGCGAGGACGTGTACGTACGGCCGCTGGCGTACAAGAGCGCGCTGCAAGTCGGTCTGAACATGGTGGCGATGGGGCCGGACGGGCTGCGGCCCATCGAGAACGGCTTCACGCTGTTTGCGCTGCCCTTCGGCAATTACCTGGACATCGAGAAGCCGATCCGCTGCACGATCTCAGCCTGGCGGCGGGTGAACGACAACATGATCCCGGCGCGCGGCAAGGTGACGGGGATTTACGTGAACTCGTCGCTGGCCAAGACCGAGGCGCTGGAGTCCGGATTCGACGAGGCGATCATGCTGACGCACGACGGGCACGTGAGCGAAGGCTCGGGCGAGAACCTGTTTATCGTGCGCGGCGGGAAGCTGCTGACGCCGTCGCTGAGCGAGGACATCCTGGAAGGCGTGACGCGCGCGACGGTGATGCAGATTGCGCTGGACGACCTGGGGATCGAGACGATCGAGCGGCCGATCGACCGGACGGAGCTTTATATCGCGGACGAACTGTTCCTGGTTGGCACGGGGGCGCAGATTTCCCCGGTGCGGGAGATCGACGGGCGCATCATTGGCGACGGGGAGATTGGCCCGGTAACGGGCGCGTTGCAGGATCTCTACTTTGACATCGTGCGCGGCCGCTCGCCGAAGTATCGTGGGTGGTGCCTGAGCGTGCAGGAACAGGCCGCCGCGCCGCACGCATGACCGGGAGGCGAAAGGAGGCACGGCCGCGCTGACCGCGAGACGCCTCCTCCAGCCCACCCGCGTGGGCGGTCCCGCCCCACGATCCGTAGCTCACCGACTCTTTCGACTCCACCGGCAGCGGCGCGCCTGAGCTATGCCAAACCTGGAACTCGACGAGCCCACGCTGGAACGCCTGGAAGCGCGGCTGGGGATTCGGTTCAATGACCAGTCGCTCCTGGCGCAGGCGCTGGTGCATCGATCGATCGTGAATGAGGCCGATCTGGGCGATGCGGACAGCAACGAACGGCTGGAGTTCCTGGGCGACGCGGCGCTTGGCCTGGTGGCGGCGGAACTGCTTTTTCGGCGGTACCCGGAGCGCGCGGAGGGGCTGCTGACGCACGCTCGGGCGTCGCTGGTGAATCTGACGTCGCTGGGCGAGGTCAGCGGGACGCTGGGCCTGGGCGAGTTCGTTCAGCTGGGCCGGGGCGAGGACATGAGCGGGGGCCGCGACAGGTCGAGCGTGCTGGGCCGGGCGTTCGAGGCGGTGCTGGGGGCGATTTACCTGGACCAGGGGCTGGAGGCGGTGCGGGAACTGCTGGAGCCCATCCTGATCAGCGAGCTCGACCGGTACGGCTGGGAAGGCCCGGCCAAGGACTTCAAGTCGCAGTTGCAGGAACACCTGCAGGCCGGCGGGGGCCCCACACCTCGATATGAAGTGGTCTTTGAGGAGGGGCCCGACCACCACCGCGTGTTCACCATGGCGGTTCGCGCCGGCGAGACCGTGCTGGCGTCGGGCGTAGGCTTGAGCAAGCAGCGCGCGGAACAGGCCGCGGCGCAGACGGCGTTGACGGAGATTCTCAAGGCCGAAGGAATGATGGATGTACCTGCGGCGGATTGACCTGCAGGGCTTCAAGACCTTTCCCAAGCGGACTACGCTGGAATTCCGGCCCGGGGTGACGGCCATCGTGGGACCCAACGGCGCGGGCAAGAGCAATCTCTCGGACGCCATCCGCTGGGCCATGGGCGAGCAGACGCCGCGGCGGCTGCGGATTCGGCGGGCCGAAGACGTGATCTTCGGCGGCTCGGAGTCACGAGCGCGAACCGGCATGGCGGACGTGCGGCTGACCTTCGA
Organism: Chloroflexota bacterium; assembly: GCA_022825895.1. Taxonomy (GTDB): domain Bacteria; phylum Chloroflexota; class UBA11872; order UBA11872; family UBA11872; genus UBA11872. The sequence goes on from JAJDVX010000037.1 coordinate 36,241, forward strand.
CAACGCCGAGGACTGGCTGCCGACCGAGTTCGGCGAGGTGGTGATCGGACGCCGGCTGTTCCGGTCGGGGACTTCGGACTACACGATCAATGGAGCGCGGGTGCGCCTGCGGGACGTGTTGGACCTGATGAGCGCCGGGGCGGCGAGCCACGGCGGCCACTCGGTGATCAACCAGGGCCAGGTCGAGCAGGTGTTGCAGCAGCGGCCGGAGGACCGGCGGGCCTTTCTGGAAGAAGCCGCCGGGGTGGCCCGCTACTACGCGCGGCGCGACCAGGCGTGGCGGCGCTTGACCGAGACGCGGCGGAATCTGCAGCGCCTGCGGGACCTGGCGGCGGAAATCGAGTCCCGGTTGGACACCCTGCGGGCGCAGGCGCACGTCGCGGCGCGCGGCGCGGACCTGCAGCGCGAATTGCGCGAGGGTCAATTGACGCTGGCCCGGCATCGACTGTTTGCCGTGAACCGGCAGTTGGAGGCCGCGGAGGCGCGCGAGCAACAGGCCACGGACGAACTGGCGGCGCTGCTGACCGAACCGGTGGAGGATTTGCGGCGGCAGGCCGCGGAGGCGTCGCTGCGCAGTTCGGAATTCGAGCAAGACCTGGCCACGGCGCGGCACGCGGTGGAACAGGCGCGCCGAGCGGCGGCGCGGCGGGCGGCGCACCGCGCACAGCTGATTGAGCGCCAGCGGCACCTGGAGAGCCGACTGACCGACCTGAACGCCCGCGGCGCCGGCCTGGCGACCCGCGGCGAGGCCCTGGCCGAGGAAGCGCGGATTGCGCAGGACGCGCTGGCCGAACTCGATGCGCATATGGCACAGGTTCACTCGGAACGGCAACGGCTGCTGGCGACGCTGGCGCCGGAGCGCGAACGACGACAGCGCATGGAATCGCTGACGGGTCAACTTGCCAGCGCCCGCGACCGGCGCATTTCGTTGCGGGAGCGCCAGCGGCACCTGGCGGGCGAGGCCGAGCGGCTGGAGGCCGACCTGACGCGGCTGCAGGCGCAGGCAGCCGCAGCCGGCGAGACGGCGGCGACCGCTCGCGCGGAAGCGGAGACGGCCGAGCACCAGGCGGAACTGGCCGCGGCAGCCGTGGCGCAGGCCGGGGACCGGCAGCGGGCCGCGGTAGCGGCCGCGCGAACCGCACAGCAGGCGCAGGCCCGCGCGCAGGCGGACCTGCGGGCGGGCGCCGAGGCCATCGCCTCGCTGGAACGGGAGTTGCACGCGCTGCGGGACGCTCAAACCCAGGCGGGCGAGTCCGGCGAGACGCTGCGCGCCCTGCGAGAGGCCAACCCCGAGACCGTCGTTGGCCGGTTGCGCGACCGGATGCATCCCCGCACCCCTGACGCCGCGCGACTGCTGGAGGCGGCATTTGCGGGCAGTCTCGACACGGTGCTCGTCGCACAACCCAACGATGGACCGGCTCTGCGAGCGGCCGCGCGGGACCTGCAATTGACCCGGCTTAGCTGGCGTCCGACCGCGGGCTTCCGTGGCTGGCCCTACGAGGGCGACGAGCGCGAGGCAGCGCCAACGGGCCTGCGCGGGACGCTGGGCGACATGGTGGACGCCAGCGGTCCGGATGCCGGCCTGGTGCGGCGCCTGTTGCGGCGTGTCGTGGTAGCCGAAAGCCTGGACGCCGCCTTGCAGGCGCGGCAGGCGCGCACGGACCTTGCCGGCCACCATATGGTCACGCTGGACGGCGACGCCATTGACATGGATGGGACCGTGCGGCTGAGCGTTCAGGACGCCGCGGGCCGGGGTATTGCCGAGCGGCTGGCCCGGGCGGAGCGGGCGCTGGTGGAAGCTCGACGTCGACAGCCGGACCTGGAACGCGCCGCGACGAGGGCCGACCGGGCGCTGCAGGCCGCGGACGACGACCTTCGGGCGGCGGACGGCGCCGGCGACAGGGCGGCCGGCGCGCGTCAGCAGGCGCACGAGGCGGCAAGCGCGGCGATTCGGCGGCATCAGCAGGCCGAGGCCGAGGCTCGAGCCCTGGGCAGCGGAATCCGGGACGCCGACGAGCGCCGGCGCGCTGTGAAGCAACGCCTGTCGGCGATGGGGCCGAGTCTTGAGGAGTCCGAACGAAACGTCAGGCTAATCAACGAGGAGCTCGATCACGCGGGTACGGCCGCTGCCGGCACCGCCGAGGCCGAAGCGCAACTGGCGGCGCTGGAGGCAGCGCTGGGCGTGAACGAGCGCCGCGCCTCCGATTTGCGGACCCAGGCATCCCAGCGGAAGCGAGCGGCCGCGCAGGCCGGCGCCGAGGCCGAGGCCCTGGAACGCGAGCGAGGGAAGGCCGAGCGTTCGCTGGCCGAGGCGACGGCCGACCTGGCGGAGATGGACGCGGTCGCCGGCAGCGAAGCCGCACCCGACGAGGAGCTGATTCGTCGACTTGAAACCGGGGCCCTGGAGGCCAGGCTGGAACTCCAGCGGCTGCAGATGCAAACCGAAATCCGAGCGCAGGAGGAGGCCAGAGCCACGGCGGACGTGGCGGCGGCGCAGCGCGAGACCGAGCGACTGGTGGAACGCCGCGCCGAAATCCGGTCGCTGGCGCGCGACGACCTGGGGATTGATCGATTGGAGGCGCAGAAGGCCACGACAGCGGTCGGGCAGATTGAACGTCGAACCGGCGAACTGCGACGGCTGCTGGACCGGCTTGGCCCCGTGAACCCGCTGGCGCCGGAGGAATATGAGCGCGAGCGCGGCCGGGTGGACGACGCCAGGCGGCAGATCGCGGACCTGGAGGGCGCCGAGACCAATCTGCAGACGCTGGCACGCGACTTGCAGCACCAGTTACACGCCGAGTTCATGGCCACGTTCGAGACCATGAACGAGGCGTTTCGCTCGACCTTTTCCGAACTCTTTGGGGGCGGCGAGGCGCACATGACGCTGACGTCGCCCAGCGACATCGAGCAGACGGGGGTGGAGTTTTCGATTCGGATGCCGGGGAAGCGCTCGCAGCAACTGGCGGCGCTGTCGGGCGGCGAGCGCGCCCTGGTGGCGGCCGCGTTGATCCTGGCGCTGCTGAAAATCCGTCCGCCGCCGTTCTGCATCCTGGACGAAGTGGACGCGGCGCTGGACGATCAGAACGTGATGCGGTTCTGCCGGCAGGTGACGAGCCTGAGCGAGCGGACGCAGATCGTGCTGATCACGCACAACGCCATCACGGTGGAGGCGGCCGCAACGGTGTACGGCGTGACCATGCGTGAAGACGGCGTTTCGGAGTTGCTGTCGCTGCGCCTGGACGGCGTTCCGACCAACGGCGCGACGAGCAACGGCCACGCGCCAACGCCCACGGGCGAAGCCGCGGCGCGGCGGAGCGTCGCCAGCGCCGCCTGAGGCCATTGTCGGGCAGCCCGCCGTAGGCTGAAGGCGTGCAACAGGCATCCGCTTCGTCACCAAGCCCATCGGATGAACTCGGTCGCTAATCGACCCGGGCGGCGCGCGCGGCGCTATGGCCCGCCGCAGCGACGACGCCGGAGTGCACGACGCCTCGGCCGACCGCCGGCGCGGCGGACCCCGGTCCCGGTATGGGGTCTGGCCCTGGCGCTGGGAACGTCCGTCGTCGTGTTCATGCTCGTGCTGGCCGCCGTGACGGATCCGTTGGCCGGCCTGCGGCCCCTGGTGGAGGACGCCGGCGCGCTGATTCAGCCGCGCGCCCCGGTGGCGACCAGTGACGAACGCCTGGTCCCCCGGCGCGAGGACCCCAGCGCCGACGTGGCGGCGGTTCCGTCGGTGGTGAACCTGGATCGGAACCAGGCCCGGCAACTCCTGGAAGACGCGGGCTTCCGACCCCAGGTTGAGGAATCGTTCGACGACGTGGTGGCGGAAGGCCTGGTGATCAGCCAGGAGCCCCCGGCCGGCGCGTCACTCGGGCGCCTGGAACCGGTCCTGATGACCGTTAGCCGCGGACAGTCGTTGGCGCCGCTGCCAAACGTGGTTGGGCTGGCCGCGGAGGTTGCGCGCGTCGATCTGGACCGCCGCGGATTCCAGGTGATTGAAGTCACGGCGTTCAACGAGGACGTGCCCGCGGGCACGGTGCTTGGCCAGGAACCGCTGGCGGGGGCCGTGGTGGACCGGCGCTCGGTCGTGGTGCTGCGGATCAGTCGAGGGGTGGAGATTGTGCCGGCGCCGCTGGTGGTGGGACGCGCGGAAGACGACGCACGCCGCGCCATCGAGCTGGTGGGGCTGGCGGTGGGCGAGACGACGTATGTCGAGGACGACTCGGCCCCGAACGGCGTGGTGGTGGCGCAGAATCCGGCCGGTGGGGAAGGGGCCCCGAGCGGGTCCGACGTGCTGCTGACGGTTGTGCGGATTGGCGAGGTGAATGTTCCCGCGCTTATCGGCCGGACGGTGGACGCGGCTCAACGCACGCTGTTCGACAACGGCCTGCTGGTCGGTTCAATCCGACTCGTCCCAACGCCCGGCGCTTCCAGCGAGATCGTGGTGGGCCAGGAGCCGGGCCCCGGCGCCAAGGTGGCCCGGGGCTACGGCGTACGACTGATCGTGGCGGTCCCGGCCGCGGCCCCCAGCCCGCCGCCGGCGCCGGCGGCTAGCGGCTGACGTCCAGCGGGAGCGCCCGGACGGCCTCAAGACCGGCGGTAAGCACGGGATCGTCGTCGGCGCCGATCTGGGCCTCGGCCAACTGGACCTCAAGGTCCGGCGTAAGGCCGCTGCCGGCGCCCGCCAGGGCGACACCGGCGGGTGTGAACCAGATGCCGGTGGTGACGCGCATGATGGAGCCGTCGGAGAGCCTGTGGAGTTCCTGGACGGACCCCTTGCCATGCGTTTGCTCGCCGATGAGCATGGCACGGCCGTGCGCCTGGAGGGCGCCCGCGAAGACTTCCGAGCCACTGGCCGAACCGCCGTTGACCAGGACAACCAGCGGCGTTCGCAGGTCGCGGAAGCCGCTCACGGCGTTGTAGACATGCGTGGGATCGTTGCGGCTCTCGCGGCGCAGAATCAGTTCGCCTTCCGGAAGAAACCGGCTGGTGACCGCAACGCTGGCGTCGAGCAGCCCGCCGGGGTTGTTGCGGAGATCGATGACCAGCCGATCGACGCCCGCGGTTCGAAAACCGCTGAGCGCACGCCGGACTTCGCCGGAGGTTCGGGACGAGAAGTTGGCGATGCGCAGGTACCCAACGTCCTCGAAGACTTTTGTGGTGACGGACTGCACGATGATGCGGTCGCGCACGACGGTGACGTCGCGTTCGGTCGTTTCGCCCTGACGCCGCAGGGTGAGCGTGACCGGGGAGCCACGCTCGCCTCGAACGATTCGTCCGAATTCCGCGAGTGCGATGCCCCTGGTGGAGACTCCGTCGACCGCCAGCACGTATTCGTTGGCGCCAATGCCGGCCGCCTCGGCGGGCGACCGCGGCAACGGCTGGGTGACGAAGGGAAAGCCGTCACGCACTTCAACGCGGATGCCCACCCCGACGAAGGAGCCTGACAGGCTGATGCTGGATCGGCGGGCCTGTTCAGGGTCGTGGTAGCGGGTGTAGGGATCGTCCGTGGCGTCGGCCAGGCCGCGGATGGCGCCTTCGCGCAAGGCCTCGGCCGCGAGCGGGCCGTCGTAGAAGTTGTCCTGCAGCACTCGCCAGGCTTCCCAGAACAGACTGAAGTCAACCTCTTCGTCCTCGTCCTTGACGTCCGGCGGCGGATCGCCGGCGAGCACCACCGGCGGCGGGATGCCGGGACCGAGCGCCGTGGCGCCGGCCACGAACCCGATGGAGAACACGAGACACAGCGCGACGACGGAACCGGCCAGCAGGAGGGCGGTGCGCAGGGGACGTTGCATGGGACGTACGGCGGAGGGACGCTACCTCCACGGTAGCGCAGGGCAATAAGCCGTCGGTGAGAAGGCCGCCGACCCGCGGAGGCTGGCCGGCCCTAGCTGGTGTTGAAAACGCCGACGGCTTCGTCGGCGAGGATGGTTCCGGCGTCCATGCGAATGACGCGGCGACGGAGGTTGTTGACAATTTCGCTGTCGTGGGTGGCGACGAGGGTGGTGACGCCTTCGCTGTTGATGTCCAGCAGCAGGCCGATGATTTCGCGGGCGTGGGCGGGGTTGATGCTGTCGGTGGGCTCATCGCACAGCAGGACGTCGGGCTTGGAAATGACGGCGCGGGCGAGGGCCACCTTGCGCTGTTCGCCGCCCGAGAGTTGCCGGGGAAAGCGTTCGCCCTTGTCGGACAGGGCCACGCGGCCGAGCACGTCGTCGACCGCCACATCGATCTCGCGATTGGCCCGCCCGCGGACCTGGAGCGGCAGGCCGACGTTTTCGCGGACCGTGGCGTTGGGTAGCAGGCGGGTGTCCTGAAACACGACGCCGATACGGCGGCGGAACTTGGTGAGCGCGGCGCCGCGAATCCTGGAGACATCGACGCCGTTGACGAGGACCACGCCGGAGTCAAATGGTTCCTCCCGCAGGAGGATGCGAAGCAGCGTGGTCTTGCCCGCGCCGTTGGTGCCGATGAGAAAGGCGAACTCGCCGCGGGCAATGGCGATCGAGACATCGGCGAGAGCGGGTTCGCCGTCGTAGCTCTTGGTGACTCCCTGCACGACGATCAGCGGCGCGCTCCTATACGGCGAGGTAGCGGCGCACGGAGACGTAGCTCCCGATGCTGCCGACCACCAGTCCGACCAGAACAATGAAGACGGCGAGATTGCGGACGAAGGACACATCCGTGGCGATGGGCAGGAACGAAATGAGGCGAGTAATCGTGGGCGCGACCTGCAGGTACATCACAACCAGGGCCACGGCGGCCAGGGTGGCGCCGACGAGTCCGATGAAGGCGCCTTCAATGATGAACGGGCCGCGCACAAACCAGTCGGTGGCGCCAACCAGCTTCATGATCTCGATCTCCTGGCGACGGGCGTAGACGGCGATGCGAATGGTGTTGGCAATGACGAACAAGGCGACGGCGGTCAGGGCGACGATCATGGCGGTGCCGGCCGCGCGGGAGACGTTACTAATGGATACCAGGCGCTCGACGACGTCCAGGGGAACCGCGACGCTTTCGAACACCCCGGTCATCCCGCGAAGCTCGTCGGCGAGCGCGGGCAGCACGGCCGGGTCGTCCATGCGGAGCTCGACGCTGGCGGGCAATGGGTTGGCCTGCAGGATGTCGATGACGTCGCGCTGGTCGAAGAAGCGCTCCTGGAAGATCCGGAGGGCGTCTTCCTTGGTGACGAAGACAACCTCGCCGACGCCGGGACGCTGCTCCAGATCCTGCATGATCTCGGTGACGCGGGAGGGGCGGGCATCGTCGCGGACGTAGGCAATCAGGTTGCTCTTGCGGCCCAGGGCCGTGACCATCTCGTTCAGGGTGTCGTTGATGGCCAGAAAAGCGGCCAGGGTGACGAGCATGACGGCGGTGGTGACGACGGCGCCGAGGGTCATGGTGCGGTTGCGCCAGAGCCCGAGCATGGCGGCGCCCAGCACGTAACGCAGGACGTTGAGCTTAGCCGTCATAGCCGCCGCCGAGTTCGTCGCGCACGACCTTTCCATTGGCGATTTCAATGACGCGGCGCCGCATGGTGTCCACGATCTCCCGGTTGTGCGTCGCCATCAGCACCGTGGCTCCAAGGGCGTTGATCCGTACCAACAATTGAATCGTGTCCCAGCTGGTGGCGTGATCCAGGTTTCCGGTGGGTTCGTCGGCGACCAGGATGGGGCAGCGGCGAACGATGGCGCGGGCGATGGCGGTGCGCTGCTGTTCGCCGCCGGAGAGTTCGTGGGGGTGATGGTCGGCGCGGTCGCTCAATTGCACCAGGGCCAGGGCCTCGTCCACCCACTTGGAGGTGCGGCCGTTGAATTCACCGGTGGACTTGAGGACGAACTCCACGTTCTGCCGCACGCTCAGACCCGGGAGCAGCTTGTAGTCCTGGTAGATCACGCCAACGCGGCGACGGAGCTTGGGGATCTCACGGCGGGAAATGCGAGTGACGTCGGTGTTCTCGACGAAGACATTGCCGCTGTCGGGGCTGGTGTCGCGGTTGATGAGCCGGATCAGGGTGGTCTTGCCGGCGCCGCTGGGACCAACCAGGAAGACAAACTCGCGTTCCTCGATCTGAAGGCTGACGTCGTCAAGCGCCCGCGTACCGTTGGGATAGACCTTGGAGACGTTCTGCAGAACGATCATGCTTGCGCCAGGGACAAGGCGGCGGTGGACACGGTCGGCACGACGCCGGACGTCGCCGCTGGTGTGGCGTCGGATCGGTCAAGAGTAGCGAGCCATTGTGACTCGAGGGCGTTGAGACCGAGCCCGACGGCCTGCCGAAGGGCCCGATCCTGCGATGCGCCCTCACGATAGGCGTCCAGGATCCGGGTAATCGCGGACTCGCCCCAGCGGTCGATTATGAATTTTACGAACGAGTTGCTCTGGGCGTAGGCCAGCAGGGCGCCGCCGCTGTGCACGGGAAACGACCCGGTGAGCCCGCGCAATGAGATCAACCGATCGGCAGCGAACGCGGCGTCCACGATGTCGGCATAGGAAAACCGCTCGGCGACGGAGCTTTCAACGACGGTGGCCACGCCTTCGTGGAGCCAGGTGGGAATGTTGCGCGGCGGCTCGCCGACGGCGTGGTCGATGGCAATGTGCGTCAGTTCGTGGGCAATGGTGGACGGAAGCGTGGTCCGGCCCCAGTCGAACCTGGAGGCGTAGAGCACGATCAGGTCGAGGCGGGCCGACGCCACGCCGCCCACCCAGGGGCGCGTGCCACGGCCCATGTCGGCGCGCATGCGGTCGCCGTCGGCATAGAAGACCAGCCGCGTGCGGCGCCGGAGTTCGAGGCCAAATTCGTCCTCCAGGGCGTCGAGGCCGCGGCGGATGCCGTCGACGGCGTCGGCGGCCAGGTCGTCGCCGGCGTACCACCAAAAGTCCACCAGGCCTTCGGACTGGGTCTGCCAGGGAAGTTCGCCGTCGATGTAGGTCACGCTGCTGGTTGCCGTGCGCGTGGCGCCGTCCGCGTGGCGAACCTCGAATCGATACTCGATGTCGGCGCCCGGGAGCAGTGTGCCCCGCGGACGCCAGCGGTGGGAGGCGGTAAGCCGGCCATCGGCAAGCTCGAACGGGGCGCGGCCTCGTCGAGTCACGATGCCCTGCGGCAGTCCGAACAGGACCGACACCCTGGATGGCGGCGGCCCGGTCCACGGCGCATCGAGATGGAAGGTGATGGCGGACCGAATCTCCACGTCGGCGGCGAGATCCGCGGGGAGGGACGGCGCCGCGGCGACCGGGGCAGGTCCACTCGTCAGCCAGACAAGGGCAGCCACGCCGAGCCCTGCGACGATCTGCGCGAGGCGCCTCCACGGCCGGCGGCCGGCCGGCCCGAACCGAAGACCCAGGGTCACGCGCCTGACTCGTTCCCGGAGGAAATCGAGGATCGGAGCCAGGCCTCGATGAAGGGGTCGAGCGCGCCGTCGAGCACGGCATCGGTGTTGCCCACCTCAAGTCCGGTACGCAAATCTTTGACCTGGCGATAGGGGTGCAGGACATAGGAGCGAATCTGGCTGCCGAAGTCGACGGCGGCCTGGTCGCCGCGCAGGCGGGCCTGCTCGGCCTCGCGCTCGGCGATCTGGCGCTCCAGCAGACGCGCGCCAAGCATTTCCATGGCGACCTCGCGGTTCTGGTGCTGCGAGCGTTGGTTCTGGCAGGACACCACGATGCCGGTGGGTTCGTGACGGATGCGCACGGCGGAGTCGGTCTTGTTGACGTATTGGCCGCCGGCGCCGCTGGCCCGAAAGGTCTCGACGCGGAGGTCCTCGGGACTGATGGCCACTTCGTCCACGTTCTCAAGAACCGGCACAACGTCAACACGCGCAAAGGAGGTATGGCGGCGGTTGCTGGCGTCAAACGGCGAGAGTCGAACCAGGCGATGGACGCCGCGCTCGGCTTTCAGGTAGCCGTAGGCGTAGCGGCCGGAGGCGCGCAGGGTGGCGCTCTTGATGCCGGCCTCTTCGCCGTGGGAGATGTCCACCACCTCGGGCGCGAACGCGTGGGCGTCGGCCCACCGCGAGTACATGCGCAGCAGCATCTCGGTCCAGTCCTGCGATTCGGTGCCGCCCGCGCCGGACTGGACGGTCAAGAAGGCATCGTGCTCGTCGTATTCGTCTCCGAGCAGGAGTTGGAATTCCAGGGATGCCAGCCGGTCTTCAAGCGACCCCACCTCGCTCGCGACTTCCTGTTGCAGATCGGGGTCATCCGGGTCGAGGAGTTCAACCAGCCCGACCACGTCGTCGGCCTGCGTGTCGAGTTCGTCCCAGAGGTCGACTTCATCCTGGACGCGCCGGTGGCGGCGCATGACCTCGCGGGCGCGGTCGGGGTCGTCCCAGAGATTGGGCGCGGCGACCTGGCGGTCGAGCTCGGTTAGCGTTGCGCGCTTGGCCGCCAGGTCAAAGATGCCTCCGAATCTCGGTGACCCGCTGGCGGGCGCGGCGCGCGCGCCCCTCAAGATCGGCGGTGTCGACGGCTTCGGTCATGGCAGGGCGACTCCCCTTAGTGGACGCGCTGGCGGCTGCGGCGTCGGTTGCGCTTCTTGGCCGCGCGTTCGCGGGCCCGTCGTTCACGCCGGGAGAGGCGCGGCGCCCGGCCGGCGCCGTTGGTTGCGCCCGCGGGTTGGGCGACGGCCGCCGGACGGTCGGCGCTGTCCGCCGGCCGCGCGGCTTCGCTGTCTCGGTGGCGGGTCAGCACGGTTTCTTCCTGCACTGGATCCTGAATCTGCACCCGGAAGAAGCGCCGCACGATGTCGGAACGAATCGTGGCAATGAGTTCGCCGAACATGTGGAAGGCTTCGCGCTTGAACGCCACCAGCGGGTCCTGCTGCCCGTAGGCCCGCAGGCCGATGCCCTGGCGAACGTCTTCAATGGCGGTCAGGTGACCGACCCACAAGTAGTCGATGGTCTGCAGCATCATCCAGCGCATCAGCCGCGGCGCCATGTCCGGTGGGATGTCGGCCAGTCGCCGCCGGAATCGGGATTCGGCGTCCTCGGTAAGCAGCTCGGCCGCGTCTTCGCCCTTCAGACCTTCCAACTCGTCGGTTGAAACCGGCAGTTGCCCGTCAACCGCGATATCGGAGGCGTAGGCCTGTAGGAGTTGCTCGAGTTCGGCCACGTCGCTGTGCGGCTCGATACCGTGGGCTTCGACAATCCGTTCGACTTCCTCGCCCAGCATTTCCAGGAAGAGCGCGTCCAGGTCTTCGGCATTGAGTACGCGCTCGCGCTGGTCGTAAATCACGCCGCGCTGCTGGTTAATGACGTTGTCGAACTCCAGCACGTATTTGCGGGTCTCATAGTTGTGGGCCTCGACCTTGGTCTGGGCCGATTCGAGCGCGCGGGAAACCATGCCGCTCTCGATGGGGACGTGCTCCTCAACGCCCAGGTGCTGCATGACACCCTTGATCTTGTCGGAACTGAACCGTCGCATCAGGTCGTCTTCCAGCGAGAGGAAGAACTGGGAATAGCCGGGGTCGCCCTGGCGGCCGGAACGTCCGCGCAGCTGGTTGTCGATGCGGCGCGCCTCGTGGCGCTCGGTGCCCAGCACGTAGAGCCCGCCGAGGTCCACCACGCGGTCGTGCGCGGCCTGCCAGTCAGCGGCGGCGAGGCCCTCAGGCTTGCCGCCGAGGATGATGTCGGTCCCGCGACCAGCCATGTTGGTGGCGATGGTGACGGCGCCCTCGCGGCCGGCGTCGGCCACGATTACGGCTTCCTGGGCGTGGTACTTGGCGTTGAGCACGTTGTGGGGAATGCCGCGGCGCTGGATGCGCTGGCTGAGGGCCTCGGACTTCTCGATTGACGTGGTGCCGACGAGAACCGGCTGGCCGGTGGCGTGAACCTCGGCGAGGGAGTCAATGAGGGCTTCGTCTCGGGCCTTTGCCGTGCGGTAAACAAGGTCTGGGCGGTCGTCGCGGACCATGTCCAGGTTGGTCGGCACGACGGTGACGTTCAGGTCGTAAATGGACTGGAATTCCTGCTCCTCGGTCTTTGCGGTGCCGGTCATGCCGGCCAGCTTGTCGTACATGCGGAAGTAGTTCTGGAAGGTGACGGTGGCCATCGTCTGGCTTTCGCGCTGGACCTCCACGCCTTCCTTGGCCTCGATGGCCTGGTGCAGGCCCTCGCTGTAGCGGCGGCCGTGCATGAGGCGGCCGGTGAACTCATCAACGATTACAACCTCGGCTCGACGGTCGCGTCCATCGACCACGCGGCCATCGCGAAACAGCACGTAGTCGCGTCCGCGGGCGTAGATGGCGTGGGCGCGCAGGGCCTGCTCGACATAGTGGACGAGCTGGAATGACGATTCGTCGTAGAGGTTGTCGACGTTGAGCATGCGCTCCAGCGTGGCGATGCCGGTCTCGGTGAGGCTGGCGGTGCGCAGCTTGAGGTCCAGGGTGTAGTGGGTCTCTTCCTTGAGCTGTCGCACCACCTGGGCCATCTGGTAGTAGTGCTGCGTGGACTGCTCGGCCGCGCCGGAGATGATGAGGGGCGTGCGGGCTTCGTCGATGAGGATGTTGTCAACCTCGTCCACGATGGCGTAGTGCAAGCCGCGCTGCACGCGCTCGTCCAGCGCCTGCACCATGTTGTCGCGCAGGTAGTCGAAGCCGAACTCGTTGTTGGTGCCGTAGGTCAGGTCGGCGGCGTAAGCGGCGCGCCGGTCGTCGGGCGCCAGGCCGTGCTGTATGACTCCAACGGTCAGTCCCAGCCGCTCGACCAATGCGCGGCCGTACCAGTTGGCGTCACGGTTGGCCAGGTAGTCGTTGACGGTGACGATGTGCACGCCATTGCCGGGCAAAGCGTTTAAGTAGGCGGCCAGGGTGGCGACCGAGGTTTTGCCCTCGCCGGTGCGCATCTCGGCAATGTCGCCGCCATGCAGCACCGCGCCGCCCATGAGCTGAACGTCAAACTGCCGCTCGCCGGTGTGGCGGCGCACGGCCTCGCGCACGGTGGCAAAGGCTTCCGGCAGCAGACGGTCCAGCCTCTCGCCCGCGTCCAGCCGCTGGCGGAACTCCGGCGTTTTGCCCTGCAACTCCTGGTCCGAGCAGCCGCGAATCTCCGGCTCCAACGCGTTGACGCGCTTGACCAGCGAGGCATAGCGGCGCGCGGTGCGGCCGGCATCGTCGCCAACAATCTTCTTCAGGAATCCCAGCGGCATGTGCGTCGGTTAAGCGCAGCAGCACCCGCGTCGGGCACGGGGCGTCATTCGAGTATATCGAGAGTCGTCACGAGGCCAGTTTGGGACGACACCAGTTTCGGTTGGACTCCCCATACCGCCGTAGAGCAAGACTTCCGCCGAGCCGCCCGACTTCTCGTGCAGAATCTCGAAGTCCAGCGGCGTAAAGAGGCGCTCGTCAAGGAGAACTACCGACTTCGATCTCCGGTGGACGCTTCTCGCTTCGTTGAAATTGACAGAAGCGCGACATGGGCCCGCCAATGACTAATGATGAGGAGGATAGCCAGAGCGGGCCGCGAACTACGCGCTCGATCGATAAGCGTGTCCTCGGGAAGCGAACCTGACCACTCGCACAAGTCTGCAGGAGTCGTCGACGGCGTAGATTATCCGAAACCCACCGATTCGGAGAGATCGTAGCGGCGGACTGCCGACGACCGACTTCGAGCCGCACCCATAAGGATCGCTGCAAAGTTGCTCGACGGCTTCGGTTACTCGGTCGCGAAGAGTCCTGTCCTGACGGGCGAGGTATCGCTGAGCCCGACGTTCAATGACTGCGTCGTACTGCACGCAGGGCTAAGCGTCAGGCTTGGTCCGCGCAGCTTTCATCGGCAGCCACTCGTGTGCCTCAGGGTTAGCCATGATCTTGCGGGCTTCCGCAATTGCCTCCGCCTCTGTTAGGTCTCCCTGGTCTCCAAGCGTCCAGCGCACATTCGTGAGCTTGATCTGGCGCCCGAACGTCGAGGACGAGACCTCTAAGCGTCCAGGAGCCTCGACATCCTCAGTGCTCCCGGTGACGTTATGCAGATAGACCGCCATCGCCTATCCCTCCTGCTTCGGTCGGTCGCCCCCCTGATCGGTGAGCCTGAATGGAACCTCTGCCTTGTCTTCGCCCCCAACAAGGATATGCACGGCGTAGTCGCCTGAATGGGGAAAGGGCATGGGTGGGATGTTCATCACGACGTAGTTGTTGTTTGGAGCTGCAAGGTCGTCAGGTTTATCTACCTGGAGATCCGCCTTGAACTCAGCGATACGATCCCCATCAGCATCGAGGATCTTGATCTCGAACTGCTTAGTCTGCCCGTATTCCGCGGGCGACGCCTTTAATTGAAGAACCAGCACCATCGCCGGATGGACGGCCGGAAACCTGGAGGCCGTAATGTTGTTGAATGCGCCCAGGACGTTTAGCTTGCCCTCTTGCGAGATGTTGGCAGCGTCAGCGAGGAGAGCTAGAGGGACATTCATTTCTCGTCCGCGCAGGCGGCTCCATTTCTGTGTGAAAGGAGTAGGCAGCTTCCCATCGCAAGGCCGACATTTCAACAGGTCCAGTCCGACGGTGTCGGTGAGGCTGTGGACCGACACCCGACAAACTCCGTGTGTCTGAGCCAAGCCGAATTGCCTCAATCGAGAATCGTCACGTTGAGCAACCGCAAGTAATCCGCAGTTCAATCAGAGGCTGATTACGGCTTCGTAGAGGGCCTCGACATCGGATTGGGTGGCGGGGCGGGGGTTGTTGGCGGGGCTGCCGCTGGCGAGGGCGTCGCGGGCCATGGCGGGGGTGACTTCGCGGAAACGATCCGCGTCGACGCCCCAGGCGCGGAGGGTGGGGACTCTCAGGTCGGCCACCAGGTCGCGGACGATGGATACGCCGGCTTCGGCGGCTGCCTGGTCGTCGCTCTCGGTGGCGCCGAGGACGCGGGCGATGTGGGCGAAGCGGGGGATGTCGCCGCCGAGGCTGAACTCCATGACGGTGGGCAGCAGCATGGCGTTGGAGAGACCGTGGGGCACGTGGAAGTAGGCGCCGATGGGGCGCGACATGCCGTGGACCAGGGCGACGGAGGCGTTGTTGAAGGCCAGGCCGGCATGCAGCGAGCCCACCAGCATCTCCTCGCGGGCCTCGGCGTCGTCGGGGTGGTGGTAGGCGCGCGACATGAAGCGGCCGATTCGGTCAATCGCATCGATGGCGAGGGCGTCGGTGATGGGGAAGCTGCGGCGTGAAACGTAGGCCTCGATGCCATGGGTCAGCGCGTCGAGCCCGGTGGACGCGGTGACGCCCGCCGGCATGGTGAAGGTGGGCTCGGGGTCGACGATGGCGGTGGCTGGCACGAGGTGAGAACTCATGAGCAGCATCTTGACGTCGCGGTCTGTGTCAGTAATGGCGACGCCGCGGGTGACTTCGCTGCCGGTGCCGGCGGTGGTGGGAATGGCGATGACGGGCAGGCCGGGATCGGGGATGCGTTCGTAGCCCTCGTAGTCGGGGCCGCTGCCGCGGTTGGTGTGCAGGACGGCCGCCAGCTTGGCGGTATCAAGGGCGCTGCCGCCGCCGAAGCCGATCACGACATCAGCGTCCGCAGCCTGAATGGCGGACAGCGCAGCATCGACGTCGCGAGTGGTGGGTTCGCCGGTGAGTTCGGCCAGGATCGTGGTGGCGACGTCGGCGTCGGCGGCCAGGGCTTCCAGCCGGGGCGCCCACTCGGAATTGCCCATGACGCGGTCGGTGATGATGGCGGCGCGCTCGGCGCCAAGCTCACGCAACGCAGCCGGCAGCTGATTGAGCGCGCCGCGCCCGATGTGGATGACGGGCGGCGCGCGGAAGTCGCGGCCTTGCAGGTTAGTCGTGGCGGCGCTCACGATTCCGGTGGATGTCCCGCATGCCTGGCCGGTCCGCCTAGATCCGCTCGATCACGCCACAAGCCACGCGGTCGCCGGCTTCGGGCTCCTGGCCGTAGGTATCGGGCTTGGCGTGGATGATGATGGCGGACCCATCGTCGTCGAACAGCGAGTGATCGGCGTCGGTGTCCAGGGTGACGGCGGCGGTGAAGACGTCGGCGCGGGCGGCGCCGTCAGCACCGGCAAAGATGTTCGGCAGGTCGCCGGGGTGGGGGTTGTCGTTGTGCCTGAGGCCGTGGCCAGTCTCGTTGGGATCGAAGTGACCGCCTGCCGCGGTGAAGTCCGGGGCGCAGGCGCCGACAGCGTGGATGTGGAACCCGTGGCCGCCGGCGGACAGCCCGTGTACGTCGGCCGAGATCAGGACGCCCGACGGGACTTGCGTCAGCGTGACGCGGCCCATGGGCGCGCCGTCAGATCCCGACATGACGGCGACGGCCTGGGCGCCCACACCGGACGGCGCCGCCGGGCCGCTTTCGCCGCAAGCCCCGAGTATGGCCAGCGCAAGCGCCAAGCCGACGAGTACTCCAACTGCACGCTTAATTTTCACGTCGACTTTTCAACTTTCCCGAGGTTCGGCCAACGTAGCCCGCCCTGTTGCGCTCGCCGCATTGTAGGCGGCTGTTGCCAGCCGCTAGTAGTCACGCCGGGCAGTTTCTTCGAAGCGGCCCTGCGGGCGGATAAAGCGCAGGTCCACGTTTCCGACCGGCCCATTGCGGTGCTTGGCGATGTCGAGCTTCAGGTCTACCGGACGGCCGATTGTCTCTTCATCGCCCGCCTCCGGTTCATGCAGGAACGCCACAAGATCGGCGTCCTGTTCGATGGACCCGCTCTCGCGCAGGTCGGACAGACGGGGCCTTGAGTTCGGGCGCTGCTCCACGGCGCGGGATAGCTGGGCGCAGGCAATGATGGGGATGTTGAGTTCGCGAGCCAGGGCCTTGAGCGAGCGCGTGATCTCGGTGATTTCCTGCACGCGGTTTTCGCGGTGGCCGGAAGCCGTCATCAACTGCAGGTAGTCCACCACCAGCAGGCCGATATTGTGTTCCAGGTGCATGCGTCGAGCCTTGCCGCGCAGCTCGAGCACGCTGAGTGAGGGCGAGTCGTCGATGTAGATCGGGTATTCGGCCACCTGGCCCATCGTGCGGACGACGCGCTGGAGTTGGTCGTCGTCCAGGTCGCCGTCTCGGATGCGCATGGCGTCCATGCGGGCTTCGGTGCCGATGAGGCGCTGGACGATCTGCTCGGCCGGCATCTCCAGGGCGAAGAAGGCCACGGGGACGTCGTTTTGCTTGGCGGCGTGGAGCCCAATATTGAGGGAGAAGGCTGTTTTTCCGATACCGGGTCGGGCCGCCAGGATGATCAAGTCGGACCGTTGCAGGCCGCCGGTCAAGGCATCGAGACTGCGGAAGCCGGTGGAGACTCCGGTGGGCATGCCGCGGTGCTCGACCCGGAACATCAACTGGTCGCTGACCTCGTGGAGGATCTCGCGGATGGGGAGGATGTCGCGGGTGTGCACCTCGTTGGCGATGCCGAAGATCAGGCTTTCGGCCTCGTCCAACACCTCCTGGGGAGCAGCTTCAGGGGCGTACGCGGAAGCCACCATGCGGGTGGCGCTCTGGATGACCTTCCGCAGGATGGAGGTCCGGCGCACGATGGCGGCGTAGTGCTCCACGTGGAAGGGCGTGGGCACGGCCGACGCCAGCTCCACGACCCGATCCTCGCCCCCCACGTCGGCCAGCGTGCCGTCGCGCGCCAACTGGTCGCAGAGGGTGACGTAGTCGGTCTTCTCGTTGCGAGCAGCCAGGGTGGTGACCGCCGAAAAGATGGCCCGGTGGGCTTCGCGGTAAAAGTCGTCAGGCCCGATCTGCCCGGCGATGCGGGTGATGGCCTCAGGGTCGATGAGCAGGCTGCCGAGCAGGGAGCGTTCGGCGTCAAGGTTCTGGGGCGGAAGGCGGTCGGTGGTCGAAGCCACTGGGGCCAAGGTCAACGCGGGCCGCCTGACGAATAGTTCAGGACTGCAACTCGGGGAGTGTTTTCTGCCGGGAGGGAATGGTTACGCACTCAGGCGGCATCGGACCACGGACGCCGGGAACGAGCATGGGCGCATTCTTCAGACGGACAATGAGGCTCAAACTGTCCACGTTATCCACAGCGACCAGAATCCACAGCGGCTGTACATAACCTCAGCATAAGCCCACAGCGCCCGGAGACTCGCGTCAGAGAGATAGCCGGCGGCGCCTGAATGCGGGCGCCGGTGTCAAGCTGTTATCCACAGTAACGGCTGGCAAGCCACCGTTACCCCTGGCGAATCAGAGATTCCCGGAGCCGCGGGGCGGGGTGGGCGGCGCCGTCCCTACCGTCCGAGCAGAGAAACGTCGAAGTCGTCGTCCGCCTCGTCCGCTTCGTCTTCAGCAACCGGGTCGGGTTCGTCTTCCTGTTCCACGACGTCCAGCATCACCGAGGCCTCCAGACCGGCGGCCAGGCGAACCGGCACCAGGTAGCGACCGAGCGAGCGGATGGGACTGTCGATCTGGATGAGGTGCCGATCGACTTCGGCGCCGTGCTGTTCCACCAGGGCGGCGGCCACGTCGCGGTTGGTGATTTGACCATGCATCCGGCCCTGCCCGCCAACCTGCACCTGAAGCGTGAGCGTGACCCCCTGGATCATGTCCGCCAGGTGCTGGGCTTCGCGGCGTTCATTCTCTTCGCGACGGTCCTGGAGGTCCGCCTGGAACTGGGCGTCGTCCAGTCGCTGCCGGGTGGCGTGCACGGCCAGGCGGCGCGGCAGCAGGAAATTGCGCGCGTAGCCGGCGGCCACCGATCGCACGTCGCCGATTTCGCCCAGGTTGGGCACGGTCTCAAGCAGAACTACCTGTACGTCAGCCATCGGTCCCTTGCTCCCAATTCGCACCACCACCGAGGGACGTCACCGGGACGCATCACTCAGCGAGGCGAAGAACTCCTTGTTGGTTGCGGTTCGCTTCATGCGGTCGAACATGAGCTCCGTCGAATCGTATGCGTCGTGGGGGTCGAGGGCGTTGAGCATACGGCGCAACGTCCAGAAGTACTTGAGGCCCTCGGCGTCCAGCATCAGCTCCACGCGCCGGGTGCCGGAACTGAGCACGTTGACGGCGGGGAAGGTGCCGCGCTCGGCCAGCCGCCGATCGAGCATCAGTTCCCAGTTGCCGGTGCCCTTGAATTCCTCGTAAATCACTTCGTCCATGCGGCTGCCGGTCTCGATGAGGCAGGAGGCAATGATGGTAAGGCTGCCGCCGCCATCGATATTGCGGGCCGCACCGAAAAAGCTCTTGGGTGGATACAGGGCCTGGGGCTCAATGCCGCCGGACAGCGTGCGGCCGCTGGACGGCTGCACCAGGTTGTAGGCGCGGACGAGGCGGGTGACGCTGTCCAGCAGGATCATCACATCCTCGCCGCTTTCCACCATGCGCTTGGCCCGGGCGGAAGTGAGTTCGGCGACACGGGTGTGGCTGCGGGGCTGCTCGTCGAAGGTGGAACTGATCACCTCGGCGCCTTCGACGCTGCGCTGCCAGTCGGTGACCTCTTCAGGCCGCTCGCCGATCAACGCCACGATGACCCGAACGTCGCTGTAGTTGTTCAGCACCGAGCGTGCCAGCCGCTTCATCAATTCGGTCTTGCCGGCCTTGGGCGGTGAGAGCACCAGCCCACGCTGGCCGCGCCCGATGGGCGCGATGATGTCAACAATGCGGGACGTAAGTTCCTTGGGTGAGTACTCCAGCACGAGCTGCTCGTTGGGGAAGATGGGGATCATGCGCTCGAACTGCGGTCGGGCGCTGGCCTTGTCCGGGGTCAGGCCGTTCACCGCCATGACCCGGACGAGACCGTGGTAGCGGTCATGCTCACGCGCCGGCCGCACGTGACCGCTGACGTGGTCGCCGTTGCGCAGCGCAAAGCGGCGCACCTGGGCCTGTGAGACGTAGATGTCGTCGGGCCCCGCAAGCCATCCCAACTCGCGGCGCAGGAAGCCGTAGCCCTCGTCCATGAGCTCGAGGTTGCCCTCGAGGAACATGGAGCCGTCCTTTTCGGAGCGGGCCTGGAGGACCATGTTCACCAGGGAATCCTTCGTCAGATCGGCGGAGCCGTTGACGTCGATTTCTAGTTCCGTCGCCAGCGCCCGCAGCTCTTCCATGGGCTTGGCTTCGAGTTCGGCCAGTTCGCGATCCGGATCGGGTTGCAACTGGCGCGGGCGACGCGGGCCGCGGCGGCCACGACCGGAGCGACGCTGACGTCGATAGCCGCCGGAGCGTCCGCTGGGGTCAGACATTCGGTCCTCCTTGGCGTCGCGCCGGACCTGCAAGCTCGGTTGGAGGTTGCAGCCGGCACCGCAAGGTGTGCGAAATCACGGATTGGTACTGACTTCGAGGCCCTGACATCGGGGCGTGCCAACCCACACAGGAACGGAAAAAACCTGGTGGCTCGGGAAAGTGACCGGCCGCTGGGCTAAAACCGCGCGGCCAACTGCCTACCTCAGAACGCTAGCACCGGGGGAAATTAAGTGTCAAGCGGGGCGACGTGGCATGCGAACTTGCCCAACCGGCCCCGGCCGACCGTCCCAACGCTGCGGCCACGACGGAGGTGCGACAGGTGGCGCCGACGGTCAACCACAGCCGACGAGCCACCGACTCGCACGGGAAGAGCAGCGACCGCCGCCGCCGGATCGGCCGAGACCGCCGCTCCCGACTCTAGGTGAACTTGCCGCGGGCGGCGATGGGCCAGACGTCCACGACTTCGTCGTCCTGGATGACGTAGAGGGTGTCGTGCAGGTTGAAGGTGGTGCAGCCGTGCCAGGGGGCGACCTTCAGACGGTCACCCGGTTGCAGGTCGGGCGCTCCGTCGTGGAGGGCCAGGCTGCCGTGTTCCTCGGAGAGGCTCAGGAGTTCGATTCCCGGAGGGTCCTCCACCAGGGGCAGGCCGCCGGGCTCAAAGGCCATGGACTTGCGGCCAATGTCAAGCACCGCGCGCCCGGGCGCCGGCGTGCTGACGACGCTGGACAGGATCCACATCGCCTGCTCGAACGCGTGACCGGCGTGCGGACGAAAGCCGACGTCCATGGTGACGTAGGTGCCGCACTGAAGCTCGGTCCAGCCGTCGATGGCGCTGGTGATATCGAAGGTGTTGGTGCCGCCGCCGGTGACCTCGCGGATTTCCAGGCCGGCGGCCTCGCAGGCCGCCTTGGTCTCGATGACGGCTGCCAGGGAGCTGTGGGCCGCAGCCTCGCGCTCGGCGCGGTCCACAATGCCAACAGCGTGCCCCTCGTAGCCCATCAGACCCACCAGGTCCAGACCAGGCGAGGCGTCAACTTGCGTTGCCAGGGCCACGGCCGGCTCGCCCGGCAGCACGCCGCAGCGGTTCATGCCGACTTCGATCTCGACGACGACGCCAATGGTGACGCCGCTGGCGACAGCGGCCTGGGAGAGTTCGCGCACGTTCCGCGCGTCGTCCACGGCAACCGTGACGCGAGCCTTGTGGGCGAGGTCACAAAGCCGCGCGATTTTGATAGGGCCGACAACCTGGTTGGCAATCAGCACGTCGCCAACGCCGCCGGCAACCATGGCTTCGGCCTCGCCGACCTTGGCGCAGGTGACGCCGGGCGCGCCGGCCTCGATCTGCATGAGCGCGATGCCCGGCGTCTTGTGGTGCTTGACGTGCGGCCGCACGTGCACGCCCGTGCCGTCCAGGTGACGCTCCATGGTCTGGATGTTGCGTTGAACGAGATCGAGATCGATCACGGCCGCCGGCGTGTCGATGTCGGCTAGCGTGCGGGGAGTGGCGGACATGGATCGGCTCCTCAATTTTCGAAGCGGGCGGCGCTCGCCTGTCAGACTGGACCAGCCGCCGCCGGGCGGCAACCCCATATGAGACGAAGGCCGTGCACGTAGGGACGCTGGAAGTGGGGCTGGCGGTTCATGCCGCGCAGTCGCTGAAGGACCGGCGACGCTCGGTGGAGTCGCTGAAGCGCCGCATCCGCAACACGTTCAACGCCGCGGTGGCCGATCTCGAAGCAGATCCGGTGCCAGGACGAGCGCGCATTGGGGTTTCGTGCGTGTCAAACGATCCGCGGCGGCTGGACGCGCAGATGCGAGCCATCCTGGAGTTCATCGAGCGCGTGCACCTGGACTTGGAAGTGACCGACGACACGATCGAGATCATTCACCTGTAACGGGCACCGCGGCTAGCGGCTAAACTGGACGCGGATACAGGCGGTGGTTCGGAGGTGAGACGGCGGCAATAGCCGCTCTGCCAGGCGACTGGCGGGGCTTGGAGGTTTGCCGTTGCCGCTTGAAGCGCTGCTGGGAATCGTTGCTTTTGCTGGTCTCTTCATGATGTGGGCCGTTATTCCGGCCCGCCTTCGGAAGCGATAGCCCAGGGTTCTTCCCCGACGAAGGCACCGCAATGTTGCGAGTTGGGCACAGATAGCCCAAGCCTGCTCGATGACACCGAGCCTGGGACGCCGCCGGAGCACCCGAACCACCGCCTGCTCCGGAGTTTGAGTCCCCCGACCGACCGTCGCCTGCGTCAACGTGCGCTGCATCCGTACGCACGCCACCAGTTGCCATCGGGCCTCTGCAATTCAGTCCGAGAGTATTCCCTCCAGCAATCCGGTGAGTTCGTCCGCGTTGGGTTGGACGGGGCTGTTGTGAGCGACGCGGGTGTTGGTGAGGGTGGCGGCGGCAACGTCGGGGAGCCAGGCGCGTTGGACGCCGACTTCGCTGAGCTTGGTCGGCAGGCCGACCTGGTCCACCAGGCGCTCCATCACGGCCACGGCCGCCTGTGCTCGCTCCGTTGCGTCCGCAATGTCAGCCGAAACGCCCAGCGGGTCGGCCAGTTCGGCCATCAGGTCAGGGTTTTGCTCGGCGGCCAGGCGCATGACGGGCAGCAGGCAGAGGGTGTTGGCGACGCCGTGGGGGATGCCGGCGCGGGCGCCGATGGCGTGGGCCAAGCCGTGGACCAGGATGACGCCGGCGTTGGCCAGGCTGTAGCCGGCCTGCAGGCAGGCGTAGGACATCTGGTCGCGGGCTTCGCGGTCGGCGCCGTCGGCCACGGCGCGGGGCAGGAACTCCAGCGTGCGGCGCATGGCGTCGGCGGCGGACTGGCGGGTGTGTTGGGTGGCGCGCTTGGTGATGAACGACTCGGCCGCGTGGCAGAAGGTGTCCATGCCCGTGGCCGCGGTGATGTGCGATGGGACCGAGTCTGTGAGCGCCGGGTCGATCAGCGCGGTGCGCGGATAGATGTAGGGGCTGACGACGGTCATCTTGTTGGAGCGGTCGGGCAGCACCATGACGGCGTTGCCGGTGACTTCCGAGGCTGTGCCGGCGGTGGTGGGGATGCTGATGGTGGGGACGCCCGGTTTGCGCAGCACCTCCACGCCGATCCAGTCCTCGGCCCGGCCGCCGTTGGTGACGACGCAGGCGGCGATCTGGGAGGTGTCCATGGCGCTGCCGCCGCCCAGGCCCAGCACCACAGCGGGCTCGGTCTGGTGGATGGCTTCGGCGCAGGCGTCCACGCTGTCCGTAGGCGGTTCGGGCTCGACGTCGTACCAGACTTCGGCGTCGATACCCGCGTCTGCCAGCACGTCGGTTACGCGCTCGACCACCCCGGCCTCCAGCAAGCCCCTGTCGGTCACGATCAGCACCGGGCCGTCGGCGATGCGGCGTACGTGCTCGGGCAGCTCGTCCAGGCAGCCGCGTCCGAATACGACGGTGGGGGTGGTGCGGTAGGTCCAGCGGTCGAGCAGGTTGGACATGCGGTGAGTTTCCGTTGGGGGGCCGGTCATTATGTCGGCAAACGCCCTACCATGCCCTGGACCGCCGACCGCCGGATCCCCCAATGATCGACCTCAGCATCGACGGCGTCAGCGCCGCCAGCACCCGCATATTCATGGCCGCCGGGGTGCCCCGGGACATGGCCGAACAGCTCACGACCTGGCTGGTGAACTCCAACCTGTCGGGCCATCCCTCGCACGGGCTGCAGCGTGTCACCGAGTACGTGCGGCAGATCGAGGACGGCACCATGGATCCGGCTGCGCGGCCAGAGATTCTTGTCGAGACCGAGACCACGGTCGTCCTGGATGGCCAGGCGGGTCCGGGGCACTTTGCAGCGGATCGCTTGACCCGCGAGCTGGCCAGCAAGTGCCAAACCTCCCGGATTGCGATGGGCGGGATCGTCAACGGTCGGCACATTGGCCGCCTTGGCGAGTGGGGCGAACTGGCCGTCGATCTGGGAGTGCTGCTGTACATCTCCCTGGGTTCGGCCAGCGGATCGATGGCGGCAACGTTCGGAGCGGCGGAAGGTCGGCTGGGTACCAATCCGATTGCCTTCGGCGCGCCGGGGCAAGATGGCGATTCGTTTGTGATGGACTTCGCCACCAGCGCGGCGGCCGAGGGCAAAATCCGGGTCGCCCGCGACAGCGGCAAGTCCGTGCCGGACAGCTGGATTCGCGACTCCGAGGGCCGCCCCACCACCGACCCCAACGACTTCTACGACGGCGGCACGATGCTGACCTTCGGCGAGCACAAGGGCTCGGCGATCGCCATCATGACCACGCTGTTCTCGGTGGTGATGGCCAGCGCGGCGGAGGACATCGGTGAGGGCGCATCCGTGTTTGCCTTCGCCATCGACCCGAATGCCTTCGGTCGCGGCGAGGAGGCGCGGGCACTGATCCAGCACCAGCTCAACCGCGTGCGGTCCGCAGCGCCGGCGGAGGGCTTCAACGACGTGCAGGTCCCGGGCGATTTCGAGCGCCGCTCGCGGGCGGCGCTGGGTGAAGGGCCACTGCAGCTTCCGGAGCCGACCTGGGAAGGGATGCTCCAAGCCGCGGATCGAGTGGAGGTTCCTCGGGCGCAGATCGAGGCGCTGGCGCTGGCCTAGACATCGGGAGAGGGCGCGTGCGCTGGTCGGATCGGTGCGGCGAATGACCGGCGGCAGGCTCCGCACGCACGAAGTGAGACTGCGGTCGGGGCGGGTGACGCTGCGGCCGCTGACGGAGGACGACTGGGACATGGTGGTCGGCTGGTGGAACGATCCGGAGATCGCCGCCGACGCCGATGCGAACGAGGGGCCGTACAGCCTCGGACAGGTTCAGGAGATCATGCGCGGCATCTCTCGCAGCGCGTTCTGCTTCATCATCGAGTTCGAGGGCCGGCCGGTTGGCGAGTGTTGGCTGCAGGAAATGAACCTGGAGCGGGTCCTGCGGAAGAATCCGGGGTTGGACTGCCGGCGCATCGACATTGAGATCGAGAAGGCCGATTGGGGCCGGGGGATCGGAACGGCGGCGATACGACTGCTGGTGGAGTTTGGATTTAGGAGCGAGGGGGCTGACGCCATCTTTGCGATGGACGTGGCCGACGACAACCCGCGAAGCCGGCGGGCATTCGAAAAGGCCGGGTTCGAGTTGTACGACACGGTTCCCCAGCCGTCAGTCGCGCGCGCCAGCGTGAGCCACGACATGATCATTTGGTCGAAACGCTACGTCGGAAGCTTGGCTGCGGAGTAGTCTGGGAAGTACAAGGCCGGCAAGGACGCGGCAATGCCCTGGTGGGTGTGGATTGTGGTTGGCGTGGTGCTGCTGGCCGCGGAATTGCTGGCGATCGAGGCCCAGTTCTACCTGGTGCTCCTTGGAGTGGCGGCGCTGCTGACCGGGTTGGGCGTGGCGGTCGGGCTACCGGGGCAACCGGTCGCCGAGTGGGTGGTCTTTGTGTTGCTGGCGTTGGTCCTGATGTTTGGCCTCCGTCGGCAGCTCTATGGCCGGCTGGTCGGCTCGCCGCCGCCCATGTACGAGGTGGTGGTTGGCGAGATTGCAACGGCGGCCGAGAGCATTGAACCGGGCGCGCAGGGCCGCGCGCGGTTGCGGGGAACCGACTGGACGGCCCGGAACGTGGGCCGGTCCGCGCTGACCGAGGGCCAGCGGGCGCGAATCGAGCGCGTGGAGAACCTGGTCATCGACTTGCAGGCAGAGGAGGAATAGCCGTGGAAGCCATGGGAATCGTTGGTCTGATCGTGGTCGCCGCGATCGTGCTGCTGGTGGTCGTGGTCCTCTTCAAGACCGCCGTGATCGTGCCGCAGCAGTCGGCCTACGTGGTCGAGCGGCTGGGCCGGTACAGCCGCACCTTGCAAGCCGGCTTCCACATCCTGCTGCCGTTCCTGGACACCATCGCCTACAAGCACACGCTGAAGGAACAGGCCATCGACATCTCGGAGCAGCTCTGCATCACGCGCGACAACGTGCAAGTTGGGGTTGACGGGGTTCTCTACCTGCAGGTGCTGGAGCCGCGGCAGGCGTCGTACGGCATCACGAACTACCAGTTCGCGATTTCACAGCTGGCCCAGACGACGCTGCGCAGCGAGGTCGGCAAGATCGACCTGGACCGGACCTTCGAGGAGCGGTCCTCGATCAACCGCCTGATCGTGAACGAGCTGGACCAGGCCTCGTCGCCCTGGGGCGTGAAGGTGCTGCGCTACGAGATCCGCAACATCAACCCGCCGACCGACGTGCTGAACGCCATGGAGAAACAGATGCGCGCCGAGCGTGAGAAGCGCGCCGTGATCCTGAGCTCCGAGGGCGAGCGGGACGCCAAGATCAATGAGGCGGAGGGCGAAAAGCAGCGCGTGATCAAGGAATCGGAAGCCACGCGCACGCAGCAGATCAACGAGGCGCAGGGCGAAGCCGAGGCGATCCTGGCCGTGGCCACCGCCACGGCGGAGGGAATTACACGGATCGGCCATTCGGTGAGCGGCGACGGCGGCATGGACGCCATGCGGCTGCGGGTGGCGGAGCAGTACATCGCGCAGTTCGGCCAGATTGCCAAGGAAGGCAACACGCTGGTGGTGCCCGCCAACCTGAGCGACCTGTCGTCAATGCTGGCGCTGGCGTCGACGATCGTGAAGGACGACAAGGAGTAGTCGAACGAGCGATAGGCGATCAGCTCGTTGGGCTCACCAGGGGCATAGCGGGGACGCCAGCCTTGCGCGATACGTTCCCAGCAGCCTCGCGCAGGCATCGGAAAACTCCGAATCGGCCACCGGTTGGAATCCAGAGGGCTCGGGCAGTTCCCGGGCCCACGCCAGGGCCGCGCGCAGGCCCTGCAGGTTTCGTGTGAAGTCGGGGTCGGTGTGCGTGCTCAACTCAACGATCGCCACATGGATGCCCTGCTTTACGAGGTATTTCGAGGCTTGGCCGCTGAGGGGGTAGGCGGTCCATCCCCGCAGGTAGGTGTATTGAGCGGCCTGGGTGATGGCGCTCGCGAGCTCTGCCGAGCCGCTGCCAGGACCCGGCACGACCAGGCCGCCCTTGCTGTGGAAGAAGATGGCGGCGACGAAGGGCCGGTCAACCAGGTAGCGGGCCAGGGCGCGGGTTTCGGGCTCTGAGAATGGGCGGGTGCCGCCTCCGCCGGGGACGAGCCCGGAGGGGCCGTAGGAGTCAGGCCGCCAGCCGACCTCCCAGTTACGGTTGAGGTCGACGCCGTTGGCGTTTTCGCGCGTGCCTGCAACTGCTCCGTCGGGGTTGACGTCGGGGAGGAACGCCAGGCCGACGCCCGCGGGTATCTCGGCGGGGTTGTTGCGGAAGTAGTCAAGCAACAGATGGGCAAGGACGGTGGAGTTGGCCTCGTTGCCCTGGTGGATGCCGCCGATCACGGCGAACCAGCGCGGCCCGTCACCTAACTCCACGCCGCGGATGGCGCGCCCCTGGACCGAGTGGCCGAGCAAGACGGGATAACCGGCGATGGCTTGCGCCGCTGTATCCGCTGTCTTCACCGCGATTGGTGACGATGTCGGCTCGGACGTCGCCGCGCGGTCGGCAGGCGGGGGAGGTTTGCCGGGCTCGAGGTCATCCACCTTCGATTCCGGCGTGGGTTGGACGTCCGCGCGTTCTCCGGGTTTCGGGGATTCATTGCCCAGCGGGTTCTGCGTGGCCATCGAGACGGCAGGCGTTGGGGATGGGGTGTACGTATCGGGAATAGACGCAGAGGTGGGAGTTTCGTCAACCGTGCCGTCCACGCCCTGCGCGGCAACGCTCGACGGAATGCCGATTACCGACAGCAGGCAGGCGGTACCGAGGATGACGATCAGCGCCGGAAAACCGGTTGTGCCTGCCCGCCGCAGTCGTTCAGCGCCAATCACGCAGCAAGCCACAGCGACAGGGCCGGCCGTCGACCGGATGGCTCACAGAAGCCGGAGCCTCGAGTCGCGAGGAATCGGGAACACTCCGACGATCACCCATGGGTTTGGTGCGATGCTGTGGAACTGCTGGGTAGTTCCGAGGAAAAAGTGCAAGTCAGTCTTCAGAAACGAAACGAAGTATTTGTCGTGCACCTTGCGTAGTGCTTGCGCCTCGTCGCCACAGGTAGACTCCAGGCAGTTCCAAAACAGTGCGCCAGCCTCCCAGTCAAGGACCTGGAGCTCACTCTTACGGCCCATCGCATCTTGAAATCTGTAAGAGAAACTGTAGGGAAGCTTAGGTATTACTTTGAACGTCTCTCGCCAGCTATTGTCTTCGAATAAGTCTAGCTGACTATGCAGAGTACGCATCTCCTCGAGTTTCTTAGGATCCCACTCCCTATCCTCGTTCTCCCAAATGAATCCTGTAATTGTCGTTGGCTTGAAGACGGCCAGCGAAATCTCGTTTGCTTTAGCACCCTCAATCACATCATCAAGCCGGTCATAGACTTGTGCCTTCTCCAGCAGCAGGCGACGTCGCTCACTCCAGTTGTCGGCTGTACTTACTCTACCTATCTGCTTTAGATCGCTAAGTTCAGCGGGGGTATACGACTCAGGTCGCGGGTCAGCAATTCTCCGGTGGAGATCACATTCAATCCAATCGAACTTGCTGTACCTCTCGGTCTCGTCGAGTCGCCGAAATGGCACTGGGTAGATGCGCACCCATGATCCGTCCTCGCGGATTCCGGCCGTACAAACCGTCTCACCGTATTTTCGCGAGAGGGTCGGATACGTCTTGACCGTTACGAGAATCCTCTCCTTGGCCATTGGTTTTACAGGTGGGTCACAGCCGCTTGCCAAGAACCTTGCCGCTGCTGCGAGTGTGATTCTCCCGAGGTCACCTGGAATGCCGAGCCACAAAGCACATCGGCCGCGCAATGTCGATGACAGTGATTAGGGTCGCTCTCGAAGCACATAAGGGCGACTGACTCACCCGCGTCGAGCCAATCGCGGATGCGCTGTAGCGCATCAAGCTGTCTTGGTAGTGAATGATTCAAGTAACTGCGAAACAGATGGACTCGGTCAGCTTCGCTCTTCACTCTCCGTCGTTGACTCGTAGCGATACCAAGCTCGCGTAAGTGCTCGTATTGGATGCCGACTCCTTGACACGCACGAGATAGAGTGGTCTTAGAGAAGCCGTACTTTCGACTTATGGCGTTCCGTCGAACATCGCAGAGTAGAGTAACGTTTGCTCGAAGGAGTTTGTTGAGGAATCTCTCAAGCGATCGGTTCTCATAGCCGATCGTAAATAGCTCCGGGCGATGTCCCTTAGTGCGAATGCTCGAGATTCTCTGAAGCGTCGCCGGGTCATTGTGGAGGACTCTATCGGCAATTGAGCTTCGCGTTGCGAAGTATGGGAATTCACGGTAAGTCTTTGCGATCAGGTCGTTTCCTCGGAGATCGCCGTATCGATGTGCAAATGCTGTCGGGTACTCTAGGTTGTACGTGCTAACGAGTTGGCGACCAAAGCCGGTAAGGATCCATCGACGGTCGTTATCGGCAAGGATGCTCTTCCCGACCGATCTTCGTCGGTCGGCATAAGATGTGAATGAGAATGCACCGTACTGGTACGGAACGAAGTCATACAAGGCCGAAGTGTCGGTGGGCGAGTGGGAGGAAGATTGCTCCTGGCAGTAGAGAAACAGGAGCTTCTGAAAGTCTAGATTTCGGACATCGCCGCCAAGGGCATCCAACAACGCAAGTAGGTGTCGCTCACGTATAAGGAGCCGAGGAAACGGGGAGGCGCTCACATATGTGGTGGGTGGCGTCCGGCACGCCAATGATACGGAGTGGCTCACAGAGCGTCAGGCGAGTGCAGCGGACGCGACTTGCGGATCTCTGCAAGAGGCGTCTGAAGCCTGCGCTGGATGCGATAGGCGAGTCTTGGTGTTGGAGTTTTAGCGATGCGATGACAGCTTCGTGCAACCGCACGGATTGCTGCGTACCATGCGGCTGGGCTTTGTTGCCGCGTATGACGTGAGGATCGCATGCCGACTTTTGCCGTTGAGCCGTTGACGAAGGCCACCGCCCGCGTGTTGGAGGCGGCGGGGACGCCGGAGGATATTGCCGGCAAGCTGGCGCGCTGGCTGATCAACGCGAATCTGTCGGGGCATCCCTCGCACGGGGTGATCCGGGTGAGCCAATACCTGGCCCAGATCAAGGAGGGGGCGTACCGGCCGGCGGAACGGCCGCGGGTGGTCTCGGAGAGCGAGACCTCGGTGGTGATGGAAGGCGGCGGGGCGTTCGGGCACCTGGCGGCGGAGGAGCTGACGATCCGGCTGGTGGAGAGGTCGCGGGTTTCGCGGGTGGCGGTGGGTGGGATCGCGCGCTGCAATCACATTGGGCGGCTGGGCGAGTGGTCGGAGCTGGCGGTCTCGATGGGGGCGGTGTTCCTGATGGTGGCGGGCGGTCCGGGGATGATGCGCACGGCGCCGTTTGGCGGGCGCGAGGGGCGGATGAGTACGAACCCGATCAGCTTCGGGGCGCCGGCGGGGGACGCGGATCCGATCATCCTGGACTTTGCGACCACGGCGGCGGCGGAGGGCAAGATCCGGGTGGCGCGGGACAAGGGGGTGGAGATTCCGCCGAATCAGATCCTGGACAACCAGGGGCGGCCCTCGACCAATCCGAACGACCTGTACGACGACGGCGTCATGCTGCCGTTCGGGGGGCACAAGGGCTATGGGCTGATGCTGATGATCGAGTTGCTGGCGTCGAACCTGGTGGGCGACACGATTACGGGCGAGCCGCAGTCGCCGATCGGGACGTTTGCGCTGGCCATCGACCCGGACGCGCTGGGCGCGGGCGACGGGTTTGCGGCGATGAATGACGCCACGATCAACCGGGTGAAGCAGACGGCGCCGGCGCCGGGCTTCGACGAAGTGCTGGTGCCCGGCGACATCGAGCGCAGCTCACGCGAGGCGGTGGCGGCGGCGGGGGTGGAACTGCCGGATGCGACCTGGAACGACGTGCTGGCCTCGGCGGCGGAGGTGGGACTGGACCCAGCGAAAGTGAACGCTATCGCGGCAGGCGAGTAGCGGCGGCGAAGCGGTCGGCATTCGGTGGCGGCGCCACCACGTAAATCCCAGCCAATAGGAATGGTCACGTGCCGACGGGTGCTTCAGATAGTCGGCACTCTTGCCCTGGGGGTTCTGTGGTTCGCAGCCCTCGCGGCCTGCGGCGATATCAAGGTCGTGACCCGGGAAGTTCCGGTGGAGAGGGTCGTTGTCAAGGAGGTGCCGGTCGAGAAGGTCGTGACCAGAGAAGTGGAGAAGGTCGTACGCGTTGAAGTGCCGGTCGAGAGAGTGGTGATCAGGGAGGTCCCGGTCGAGAGGATTGTGACGAGGGAAGTCGAAAAAGTGGTGCGCGTCGAAGTCCCGGTGGAGAAGGTCGTTACTGCCGAAGTTGCGGAAGCCGTGGAAGAGGTTGCTGACGACGAGATTTGTGAGATGGATCGGGACGGGACGGTGGAGCGGGTGGTGAATCGGGAGTTTCCGTCGGTATTTGGGGCGTGGAGTCACATACTTCTGAATCTGCCGGTGCCAGACGACATCTGGGAGCTCGAATACGTTGAGCAAATGCGGGCGTATCACGATCTTTTCTGGGCCGGCATGGGTCACGGCTTGGAGTGGGACTCGACCCCGGATGGGATGCGGGTCGTCGGACCGTGGCGGTTTGCGCTGGAGCAAAAGAACCGGCTGCAGGCTCAAAATCCGTACTGGCTACATCTTGTTCCCATCTACCACTACGGCGCCCATCCCGAGACGTACCCGGAAGATTGGCCGTACTGGCTGCGGGATGAGTCGGGTGACCGAGTCGCCGACGAGGGCTGGGGTGAGCTTCTGATCGACTACACGCATCCCGCAGCGCAAGACCATTTTGTCCAGCAAGCGATTGCCGTCGCAAAGTGCGGAGTTTTTGACGGGATTTTCATGGATTGGTGGACGCAAGAGGAAGATTCGAATCTAGAGATAGCCCATCTCTACCACGGGAACCGAGTCAGTGCCGAAGTGTCAATGCTCCGACGAATCCGTGAAGCGGTCGGTGACGACTTTCTGATTGTCGTCAACTCTCGAACAGAGAAGATTCCGCTTTCCGCTCCCTATGTCAATGGAGCCTTCATGGAAGGGCACCGCAGGCACACGCGGGAGTACCTGACGGAAGTCGAAAGCACGCTGCTCTGGGCGGAAACGAACTTCAGATTTCCGCAGGTCAACGGGTATGAGGCGTGGAGCATCCTGGAAGAACCGCTCAACTCTCCACGCAATCAACAGTGGATGCGGGTGTTTACGACGCTGAGCCTGACCCACTCCAACGGCTACGTGTCGTATGTGATCGGCTTTGACGGCGCCCTCGAACATCAGCATGGCTACGAAGTCTGGGAGGGACACGCGGCCGAGCACGCGGCCGGTGAGGTGCACGAGCACACGCATGAGAAGAGCTGGCATGCCTTCTGGGATGCGCCGCTTGGCCGGCCTGTGGGCGGAGACGAGACCAAGGGCGAGTTGTACCGCGATCAGGAAGGGCTGTTCATCCGCGAATTTACGAATGGGTGGGCGGTGTATAACCGGAGCGGAAGCGTGCAGCAGATCGAGTTGCCCGAGGAGTCGACCGGAGTGCACAGCGGCAACACGGGCACGCGGCACACGATTGGCGATCTGGACGGGGAGATTTACATTAAGAGCGGTCGCGACCCCGGTTGACGCGACGGGGCAGGCGGCAGCCGTGGAATTGTCCGACGCGACCTGGAACGACGTGTCGGCCTCGGCAGCCGAGGTGAGGCTGGACCCAGGGAAATTGACGGCTATCGCCGAGGGCGGCCAGGTGGAGCAGCCTCGGGGCCTGCAAAGCCGGTGCGTGCGGGTTCGTATGGACGGGCGCCGGTACGCATCCCGGTCCGGGCGTTGCCCTGGGTTGCGACTGCCGGAGTGGGCCGCCTAGGATTGGGTATGGCTGTAACGTTCGACACCCTCAAAGCGTCCCGGCGGCTACAGCAAGCCGGGTTTGACGAGGCGAAGGCCGAGGCGATTGTCTCCATCTTTGCCGAAGACGTTGGCACAAACTTGACCACGAAGGATGACCTTGCACAACTCGAACAACGTCTGACCATCCGCATGGGCGCGATGGTCGCCGGGGGCGTCGCGGTTCTCCTGACGGCGATGGGCATCATCACCGCGATCATCCTTACGGCATAGCCCTACGACCGACTGCTCCGACTGCCAAGAGCCGTAGCTTGACCTCGGGCTTTGGGCGTTGCATCGCGGTTCCGTTGACAACCCGCGCAGAGAGGCCGCTTACTCCAGGAAGGCCTCCATGCGGCGGAGGGATTCCTCCAGGTTTTCCATGCTGGTGGCGAAGCTGAGGCGGACGCAGTTGTCGTCGCCGAAGTCGCTGCCGGGGACCACGCCCACATGGGCGTCCTCGAGGAGGCGATTGGCCCAGGCGGTGGATCCCGACACGCCGACCTGCTCGAAGGTGTCGGACACGTCGGGGAACACGTAAAAGGCGCCGCCGGGTTCAGGGCAGATGACGCCTTCGATCCGGTTGAGGGCGTCGCTGACGAACTGCCCGCGGCGTTCGAACTCGCTGCGCATCATCTCCACGCAGGCCTGGTCGCCATCCAGGGCGGCGGCCAGGGCGTGCATGGTGAAGGTGGCGGCGCCGCTGGTGGTCTGGGACTGGAGCTTGGCCATGCCCTTGATGATGTCAACGGGGCCAGCGGCGTAGCCCACGCGCCAGCCGGTCATGGAGTAGGTCTTGGAGCCGGCGTTGAAGGTGATGGTGTGGTCGTAGGCGTGGTCGGAGACGGCGCCAAAGCTCTTGAAGGTGCGGCCGCCGTAGAGCAGGCGGTCGTACATCTCGTCGCTGAAGGTGATGACGTCGGTGTCCGCCAGCACCTCCACCAGGGCCTCGGTCTCCGCGGGCGAGTAGGCGGCGCCGGTGGGGTTGCTGGGGGAGTTGAAGACGAACACGCGGGTGCGATCCGTCAGCGCGTCGCGCAGTTGCGCGGGCGTCATCTTGAAATCCTGGTCGGCGCCGGCGTTGACGATGACCGGGACGCCGCCGCAGAGCTTGACCTGCTCAGGGTAGGAGACCCAATAGGGCGCGGGGATGATGACCTCGTCGCCCGGGTCCAGCAGGGTGGCAAAGGCCAGGTAGAGGCCTTCCTTGCCGCCCACGCTGGCAATGACCTGGTCGGGGGTGTAGGTCAGGCCGTTTTCGCGGGCCAGCTTGTTGCAGACGGCCTGCTTGAGTTCGGGCACGCCCGAGGCCGGCTTGGCGTACTTGGTCTCACCGCGACCGAGGGCGTCGTCAGCGGCCTGCTTGATGTGGTCAGGCGTGTCGAAATCGGGCTCGCCGGCGCCCAGGCTGATGACGTCCACGCCTTGCGCGCGCAGGGCGGCGACCTTGTTGCTGACGGCGATTGTTCCCGATTCCGCCAAATCTTGTACACGCTGCGAGATCCTCACGGGCCGGCCTTCTGGTGCAAGTCAGGGGGCGTCCATTGTGCCCGACGCGAGCCGACTGCGGGTGCGATTGATGTGCGTGGGCCGGGCCGATGAGCGGCGGGCGGGGCGCGGCGCTGCCTTACGGCCGGGCGCGCGCCTTCAGCGCCTGAAGCCGTTCACCGGCAATGCGAATGCGCAGAACTCCGCGGCTATCCGTTTGTGCGCAGACACGAGACGAGGCCCGGAAGCGCAGCCGTCGCCTTAGTAGCGCACACAACCGACACCCCAGCCCTGCGGCGACAGGCTCTTGCAGCGGAAGTACTCGCCGTTCCGATACTCCAGCACGGGCCAGTCGGGATTGACGTGGCAGGTGCTCGTCCCGTCGCCATTCGGCCTACAGATGGGCATGTGGTAGCCCGCGAAGCGGCCAGACTCGCCCGAACGCGCGAGAGACACGCCGCCTCCCTCACCGCTGCTCTGCCGGGCGGTCGACGGCGTGGTGCTCGATAGCTCGCCGTCCATCTGCGTGGCCTCCGGGACCAGCGGACAAGCGTCGTTCCGCACAGTGCAATCGTGTTCGCCGTAGAGCACACCCTCATGCGTGCCGTTCAGGAAGTCCACGAACCGTTCCTCGGTCACCACCTGAATCGCGATTTGCCGGGCGAGCGCATCGTCCGCGCCGCGTGCGACAGCCGCCTGAACGACCAGGGGGTAAACCGGGTGTGTCGTCGGGTCTTGTGCCGGCACCTGGGGTGATCGGGGGCTGGCGGCGCCGGGCGGCGACTCATCCAAACCAGCAGACGATCCGACCGACCCGCCGGCCGATCCAGCGGGTAATCCGGCCGATCCGGCGGGCGATCCGGCCGCACCGGGGGGCAAGCCGAACGCACCGCCGGGCGAGTCGTCCGCCGGCGTGAACGCGATCCGTAAGCAGTTCACTTCCCAGCGCCAGCGCGGCCAGGCGTCGAGCTGCCAGACGTTCACGAACGACGTCCGCGTGGCACGGTCCACGTCGTTCAAGCTAAAGCCGTCCGTCGTGAAGACGTTGCGGTCCGTCGGGTCCCAGGCCGGTGCGCAGTAATCGAGGACCGCACGGTAGACCTCGGCGGGCAGATTCGGCGGGTCAAGCGGGTCGTAGGTGGTCTGCACCGTACCCACGGTCCTGGCTGAGCTACCTGCGGCCGGGCCCGGCGCGTTGACCGCGGGCGTGGACACACCCTGCAGACAGTTCACCTCCCAGCGCCAACGCGGCCAGGCGTCGAGCTGCCACACCGTGACGAAGGCGGTGCGCGTGGCCCGGTCCACGTCGTTGAGGCTGAAGCCGTCCGTCGTATAAATGTTGCGGTCCGACGGATTCCAGGCCGGCGCACAGGTGTCCAGGATCTCGCGATAGATCCCGATCGGCAAGCTGACCGGGTTGAACGACGTGGCCGGCGTGGGGTTCAGCGTCGCGGGCCGCGCTGCCTGGGCGCCGGCCGCAGCGGTCCGTGGCTCCACCGAAACCCTGAAATCAACGCCCAGACAATCCGCCTCCCAACGCCAGCGCGGCCACGCGTCGATCTGCCACACCGTGACGAAGGCGGTGCGCGTGGCCCGATCCACGTCGTTCAGGCTGAAGCCGTCCGTGGTGTAAATGTTGCGGTCCGCCGGATTCCAGACCGGCGTGCAGGCGCCCAGGAGCGCGCGGTACTCCCCGATCGGCAAGCTGGTGGCGCTGACCGACGTGCCCGGCGTGGGGTTCAGCGTTGCGGACCGGGCTGGCGGAGCGCCGGCCGCGGCGGCCGGTGGCTCCACCGAGACCCTGGAATCAACGCCCAGGCAGTCCGCCTCCCAGCGCCAGCGCGGCCAGGCGTCGATCTGCCACTCGGCCACGAAGGCGGTGCGCGTGGCCCGATCCACGTCGTTCAGGCTGAAGCCGTCCGTGGTGTAGATGTTGCGGTCCGCTGGGTCCCAGGCCGGTGTACAGCCATCAAGGATCGCGGCATAGGCCCGGGGCGGCGGGATGGCGGCCTCGACCGGATCGGCAGTCGCTCCGACCGCGCCCACCGCCGCCTGCGGTCCGGCAGCCCGCAGGCAATCCGCCTCCCAGCGCCAGCGCGGCCACGCGTCGATCTGCCACTCGGCCACGAAGGCGGTGCGCGTGGCCCGATCCACGTCGCTCAGGCTGGCGCCGTCAGTCGTGTAGATGTTGCGGTCCGTCGGATCCCAGGCCGTCGCGCACTGGTCGAGGATCGCCAAATACGCCTCACGCGGCAGACTTGGCGTGTCGATCGGCTCGTCCGCCGCCCGAATGTCGCCGAGCGTGCCTACCGCTCCAAGCAGCACGGTAAGCGCAACCGCCAAAACTCGACGCACCCCGCTCCTGTCCGCCTCCCAGCGAGCTCAAGAAGGATTGTGTCACATCCTTCAGTTCTGCACGATATGAGCGTCTCGCGTGACTCCAAATGCACAGCCCAGGGGCAACGATCAGGATTCGACGCCTATGTCTGTGCTTCCCTGCCGGAACTGGGCCGTGTGTGCCCGATCAACGTTCCCGGCGGCCGGCGGACGCCGTCGACCCACCGTTAGATCGGTTGGGTTCGGCGATAAGCACGCCCTCACGCCGCAAGTAGTCGCTCACGGCGCGGTCCAGACACCCGGGGTACCCCAGGTCCAGCCGGTTGCAGGCGCGCTCGAGAACTTGACTGTAGGCCGCGGCGACTCGCGTCGCCACGCTGCGAACCGCCATGACACCGCCGCGGTGCAGAGGCCGCAGCGCGTCGGTCATTACCTTCGCGTCTTCGGGCGGCAGGCGGTCGGGGGCGTCGGCCGGCACCGGCGCGTCGCCGCGGGAAGCCACGAAGGCGAGTTCGGCAGCGAGGCGCGCCGCGCCGGCATAGCCCCAGAGCAACCCGGTGTACATACCGCGGTTGTAGTACGTCGCGCCCACCATGGCGTGGACCAGCAGGAAGCATCCGGTTTCGACGACCTGCGCGGCGGGCCGTGCATCGGGCTCGGCGCCGGGCACGGCGGGCCGAATCGGCACGGCCATGCGGTAGCGGGCCTCGGCCGCCGCCGCCAGAGGCCGCAGCACATCGAGCGTGGGTTCGATCGAGTCCCTGGCGGGATCCGGCCAGTTGCCGCTCCAGGCGGCCAAGGGGGCCAGCAACGGCTTAATGTCGGCGGCCGTCAGCGCGTCCGCCGCGTGCTTGGGTCCCAGCAGGCCGGCGGCCCGCGGATCGCGCAGGAGCAGCAGGAGTCGCTGGGCCGATTCCAGCAGGTTGGCCTGCGCCTGCATGGCGGCGACGAGGGAGGACTGCTCAATGGCGCGTTGCAGGCGTCCAGCCTCCGCCGGAACCTGCGCGGCTTCGCGCTCCAGCAGATCCCGGGGCGTCCGACACGGGGGCTCGTATGGAATCTGTTGAAGCCGGGCTCCCAGACCGTGGGGATCGAACAGCGGCGCGACCGGTTCGTAACGCTGACGGTCGAGGCTGTCCGGCGACGTAATGACGAAATCCGCTCGCAGCGGGCCTTCGAAGGTGACGACCACCAGTTCGGCGCTGCGAGT
This sequence comes from Chloroflexota bacterium, assembly GCA_022825895.1. Lineage (GTDB taxonomy): Bacteria > Chloroflexota > UBA11872 > UBA11872 > UBA11872 > UBA11872. Next base: position 74,314 of record JAJDVX010000037.1, read on the forward strand.
CGAACGCGTGCGCCAGCCCAGCACTCCGTGAATGTCGTGCAGCGTGCCTTCTATGTCGGCCATAAAGTCCAGGCGGTCATCGTCGGCAACCGCCAGCCGCAGGTCCACGTCGGACCAACGGTCCGCGATTCCAGCGGCCAGGCTGCCGCCGACCCAGACGGCCAGAACACGTAGGTCGCTGGACAGAACCCGGAGCGCTGAGTCGATTAAACGCAGGTGCGGCCCGTCGGGCGCCAGGCCCGGGTTGGGCGGCAGGCTCACGCGGGACGTTCGATCACGCTGAGCAGTTCGTCGTGAAAGGCGTGCGTGTCGATGGAATTGGCCAGCCGCAGGCCGGACGGCCCGTCGGCCGGGGCAAAGCGAACTTGGCCGTCAGCCACGTCCGCCTGCATGGGCGTCGAATCGAGCGTCAGGAAGGTCTCGTCCAGCGCCAGGGTCAGCGCGGCCGGGTCGTACATGGAGGTCCCGTCGCGCTCGCGGCGGTCGAAGTAAGTCTCCAGCATGGTCGCCAGCGAGGAACCGACGCCCGGTGCCTGCCGCACGCGGGGCAGATCGTCGCGCCGCAGTTGGGCCTGGCAGGTCACCACGTAGTCGCCCACGCGGACGTTGCCGCCGTGGTTGCAGACGGCGGCGGCGGCCATGGGATTGGTCCCGAAGTTGTGTTCACGCGGAAACGCCGGCTCGTGCCGACCGCCCATCATCACGATGCCGGCCAGGCCTTCGGCGACCTCGGGCTGTTCGGCCAGCAGCATGGCCGCATTGGTGGCCGGGCCGATGGTTGCCAGCCATACCGGCCGCGGGGCCGCCGACACAACGTCGGCGATCAGCTCCGTGGCCGAGCGGGCATCGCAGCGCGGGTCGTCGGCCCCCGGCGGCACCACCACGTCGCCGGAGAGGATCACGGTGTTGACCTCGCCGCCCGGCGCGCCCGCCGCCACCGGCACGTCGTCCACTCCCATTGCGTCCAGCAACCGCAGGGCCAGCGCCGCCCGCCACCGCGTGTCGCCCAGCACGGTGGTGACCGCGCAGAGGTTGATTCGGGGGTGGCGAGCCGCGTAGGCCAGCGCAAAGACATCGTCAACATCGTCGCCGAGGTCCGTGTCAAGAATCAGCGAAATCACGTCATGCGCCTCCCGTGGTCATCCAGCCGGGCCTTGGCCAGCATGGCCTTGGTGAACTGCTTGCGATGGCGCTGCACGAACGCAGCCGCGCCGTCCGGGTCGACCGCCGACAGCTCACGCAGCGCCCAGCCGATGCCGAGCCGGATGAAGTGGCGGCGGTCGTGAATGCTGGCCTCCAACAGGTCGAGCGTGAATGCCGGGCGGGGAAGGCGGCCGATTGGCGGTACGCGCCCGAAGCGCTGCAGGCGCCTGCGCGTCGGCCCGCCCAGTCCTCGGTTGACCGATGTCGTGGCAACCAGCGCAACCCGGCGGAACCAGAACGGTTCCTCGCGCGCCGCCCACTCGTGCAGACGGTCTTCGTCCATAACGTCGGCTTCCAGGTGGCCGGCAACCAGGATCAGCGCCAGCGGGTCCGCGATGGCCCAGGTGTCCGGCGCACCGCTCCAGCGCTCCACGAGCCGCCAGGAGGCGTCGTCAAAGGCCGGCCGCGCCGCCAGGCAGTAGATCGCCGTCCAGGCCTCTTCCAGCGAGGCGTCAAACCACTGCTCGAGTTGATCCAGGCTCGGCTGGCCGTGTTCACGCACATACGCCGGGGCGACCCGCTCCCAGGGCTTCATGCCAGTCCCGATCACGCGCCGGTCCGTCAACTTCAGATAGCGGGCCTCACCCTTTGCTCGCTCAGGGGTGGCCACGGCTTCCAGCCGGGCGCGCAGGGAGTCTGGCGGCATTGGCGCAGCGATCGGTGGGAGGATATCCGCCACTCTAGCCGCTGCGCTCGTTCCCGGACGCGAATCTTCCCGGCCGCGAGTCAATGAACATTTGCGGCCGGGGCGGCGCGGACGCATCCTGATGGGGACGACGAACAAGGTCTCGGCATCGCTATGGCCACGAAAAACGGCTCGCTGTCTCATTTCCCGCCGCACCTGAAGGTCCAACGGCGCAGCGACGTCACGCGCACGCTGCGTCGCCGCATTGCGCGGTTCGAGTTGCGCTACGAGATGTCCACCGCGGAGATGCTGGAACGGACCGGCACGGGCGAGATGCGGGAGACGGCGGAGATTTCACGATGGCAATACGACGCCGACTTTCTCGAGGACCTGACCGGCGACGCGGCGAAAAGCACGGCTGGCTCTGGCTCGACCGCTACGAGCTGATCCATCGAGAAGTCCTGGCCGCCCACCCGTTTGTAGTCGCGGACCGCACGCGGTTTATCACAATTCCGGGTAGCCCTTACCTGATCCGCTGTTTTGGTCTCATCGTCTGTCAGGGCGGCGTTGAGATTGACGTCGACAAGCGTCTTGCCGTTCGCAGCGTCAACAATCGCACTCAGGTCCGAGCCTTCAAATACCGGTACCACGCGAGAATCGCGGATCCGAAGTTCGGACGGTCCGGGCGGAACGTGCTCCGCTACGACAGCGGCCATGCCCACACACCCGACGTGTATCACCGCCACGAGTACGATCCGGAAACCGGCCGCGATCAGCTGACCACGCTGACCCGCGAGGAGTTCCCGGTTCTGAGCGAGATGGTGGACGAATTGGCGGAGATGTTCTCCCACGCCACCTAAAGCCGGGTTCGACGGACAGCGGCGGCTAATTCTCAGGGCTTGATCGCGGCTGCACAGATAATCCGGCGGCGCCACGGCTATATCCGAGCGCACCGATCAGGCTTAGCTGGAGTGTTTGCCCAGGTACAACCGAGGACTGAGGGCATCCCGGTCAGGCGACCGCCAGCGCGCCTTCTTCGTGCAGTTCCTGCAGGGTGCCTACAGCGGCGGCGGTTTCAAGCCACAGGGTGCCGGATCGATCCTTCAACGGCCGGTTGCCAACCCTCGACGGATTACTGCCCGGGCCGCGCGCCACGCGGCCTGGACCCGAGATTCAGGCGCTAGCGTCCGGTGCGAGTCACGTGCGGCGGAGGACCGTGCGATCGGAAGTCACGCTGGGCAGCGCAAAGCGTCGACGTTCGTAATTCATAAGCGTCACGAACCGACGACGCGCAGACCTGAGAAGGTCACGTGCGGATCACCTTCGCCAAGGGTGGTCACGCAACCGAAGCCCAGAGTGAATGACGAGTATGGAAGTCCGGCCTCCGAGTGTTTCAACGCACCGTTGATGTAGAAGGCAATACTGCCGCCCTGGTAGACGAGCCGCGCGTTGTAGAGGCTTCGATCGAATGGGATGCCCGTGGCATTGTCCTCAATCTTGATGGTCGTCCAGTTCGGATCCCGAAAGCGCTCCCAGCTAAAGTACGACCTCTTGCCTTCGAAGAGATGTGGTCCCAGGTAAATAACATCGATATTGCCGCCATCAATCATGTAGAACTCGGCCGCGATGTTGTTGTCAGTCCGGAGGTTGGTGAAGAGGTCGAATGACGACGCGCGAATTCGGGCGACGATGCCGAAGGCTTGGTCGTTTTCCGCACGGCAGTCCACGCGCTCGGCGGCATATAGCGTGCGCGGCCCGCTTGGGGTTGGAGCGGCAGGCGCGGGTGTGGGCTGGGGCGCGGGCGTGGGCGCGGGCGTTGGGGCCGGGGTCGGCGTGGGCAGAGTATGCGTCGGCAGGCTCGAGACCATGGTGGCCGTAATCGGGGCCTTGGCGGCGTCGGGGATGATCACGTTGGACAGCCGCTTGACCTTGTCCGGAACGTTCTGCCGCCCAACGGCCCCCACCGTCGTCCCCGGCGCCGGGACGTTCCAGACTTCAAAGACGATGCGCTGCGCGCGCAGCAACTGCAGACCCTGCGGGTTGCCATTGACCTCCCGCTCTTCGTAGCGAATCGGCAGTCCGAAGAGGTTCAGCCAGTCCGGTTCGGCCAGGAAGGCGGCCTGGATCTTCGGATTCTGTTCGAGGATCGACAGGTGCACGTCCTTGACCTCGGAAAAACTCAAGCCGGCCGTATAGAACACCTGGTGCAGGGGAACATTCGGCAGTCGCACGTCCGGATACTTGTTCGCCAGCGCATCCAGCGTGTTGTAGTAGTTCATGCGGCTCTCGCCGGGCGACCACTGCAGTATGACTTTCTGGAATGCCTGCAACGTGAACGGCCCCTCCACCCAGCGCTGGCTGATCGGATACCCGATCGACTGCAGGCTCTTGCCGCGGACAAACGCCCACATCGGGACGTCGTTGTCGTTGGTGACGGCAAAACCGTCGTTCGGCTCGGCCGTATCGCTGCCGGTCGCCGTAAACAGGCACCCGTCGTCCAGCGCGATGCCGTCGCAGTCGATCGCGTGCGCCGGAGCGACCAGCACGAGCAGGAGCAGCCCGCTTAACAGGGCGAGAATCACACGTCGCATGGCTCTCCCAGGCATTCAGCCGCCCGCAAGTAGTGCGGCACCGGAGCCGCAGTCACAGCTTAAGCGCCACGTACCGTAGTGGGCAGTTCCAGACCGCGTCAAAGCAGGCTCAGGCGACGGTCAGCGCGCCTTCTTCGTGCAACTCCCGCAAGGTGTCGGCAACCAGCGCGCGGACGGCCGTGGCGGACTTCCCGACGGCGGCGCCCCAGGTTTCGATCGCGTCGTCCACGATCTGCTGGCCGGTGCGCGACCCATCCATCAATCGCAGCAGCGAGGTGGCGGCAATGGAGAGGAAGTGGGTCTTGGTGCTGTCGCCGTCGGGAATCTCGACCAGGGTGGCCGGGCGCAGCACGTCTTCCTGGTCGTTGAGCATGTAGGGCTGCCACTGCACGCCGTCCATCCAGGTGGGGACGCCGCCGAGCAGTTGCTCGACGGTGACCGGCTGATAGTCGCGGGCCTGGCGTTCCTCTTCGAGGTATTCCTCAAGTTGCGTCTGCTGCTCGTCGCTGAGTTCGAGTTCGAAGTTCTGGTAGATGATCTTGAGCTGCTCCGGACTGAAGCCGCCGGCGTGCTTGAGCTTGAGATGGCTGGTGGCGCCGGGGCTGCGTGAGACGCCGGCGGCGATCAGCGAGAACGCCTGTTGCAGCGAGAAGCTCTGCGACGGATCGACGATGCGCCGGGCCTGCCAGAACCAGTCGTCGCGGTTGCGCTCGCCGTGGTACCAGTGCAGGGCCAGTTCCAGGAAATCCTGCGCCGTTTTGCGGTACTCGCTGTCGTACCAGTGCATGGCCAGCGGTTCCAGTTCGGGCTGGCGCAGCGCGGCGGTAAGGGTCAGGGCGGCTCGGATCGCCCCGTTCATGGCCAGGGCGATGCCGGTGGAGAGCACCGGGTCCACGAAACACGCCGCGTCGCCACAGAGCAGGTAGCCGGGGCCATGGAAGGACTTGCAGAAGAACGACCAGTCGCTGTCCATCTCCACGCGCTCGGAGATCCACTCGGCCGGCTCCAACAGGCGCAGCAGTTCGGGGGTAATGGCGACGTTCTTGAGGAAGAAGTCGACGCGCTGCTGCGGTTTCATCCCGCGCACGTGGCTGGGGTCGGTGACGAAGCCGACGCTGCTGATCTCGTTGGCCAGGGGGATGTGCCAGAACCAGCCGGCCTCGCTGGAGACGATGTGCAGGTTGCCGTCGTCGTTGAGTGTCAGGTCGGGGTAGACCTCGGAGAGCTTGCGGGCGCCCCGGTAGTAGCCGGACAGGGAGATGTGGCGCATCTCCTCGTTGAACTCCCGCAGATTGAAGCGCGTGCCCAGCAGCGAGGACTGGCCCGAGCAATCGAGGATGTAGCGGGACTGCAGCTTGCCTTCGGACCCGTTGGGGCCGCGCCAGCGCAGCCCGGTGACGCGACCGCCCACCTGCGCGACGTCGGTGACCTGGGTCTCCTCCCAGACGGTGGCGCCGCAGTCCTCGCTGTGGTCTAGCAGGATCTTGTCGAAGTCCGCCCGGCGCACCTGGAAGGCAAAGAAGGCGTCGTCGATCATTTCCGAGAAGCGCAGGGTCCAGGGTTCGCGGGAGCGGCCCCAGATGTAGGTGGCGCCGTACTTGCGGACGAACCCGGCCCGCAGGACTTTCTCGGTGATGCCCATCTGGTCGAGCGCCAGGAAGGCGATGGGCAGCAGCGACTCGCCGATGTGCTCACGCGGGAATCGTTCGCGTTCGAGGACGGCCACCCGGAACCCGGCTCGAGTGAGCAGGGTGGCGGCCGTGGACCCGGCCGGCCCGCCGCCGATGACGGCGACATCGACATCCAGACCGTCGACCGGATGCGTGCTCATGCCAGAGCCTCAAGCCGCGTGCGCGCCTGCGCGAGGTTGCCTGAGATCATCGCATGCTGTTGCGGGAAGGCGGCGACGTCGAACACCTGCGCGGCAATCTCAAAGCTGCGGATAGCTTCGTGCAGGTCCTGGGCGCCGGCGCCCGGCTGCATCAGCGCGACCGCCAGGTTGAAGTGAACGCTGGCGGACTCGCGCGGGTGGGATTGGATGTCGTAGGCCGCGGCCGACGCGCGGTAGGCCTCGATGGCCGCCGGCAGCACGTGGGGTTTGCCGCGCGCCGCCTGGGAGGCCAGAACCATGCCCAGCAGCATTTGCGTCTCGGCATGCGCGAGCGGTTCCGAGTCGCGCGGCCGATCCTCCAGCGCCCGGTACAGGTGCGCCGCGCCTTCCGCCAGGGCCCGGGGCTCAACGGCGCTCCGCTCCAGCGCCAGGCGGCCAAGCAGGTGGTGCGCCCGCGCGACGAGCGCGCGGTCCTCGTCCGAAGCCTCCAGCGCTCGATCGGCCGCCGCCGCGGCGCGCCGCCGGTTGTCCGGCCGGTCGCCGTCGGTCCGCGCGGCCAGGGCCTCGGCAAGCGCGACCTGGAGCGAGGCGTAGGCCACGGGTTCGGCTTCACGGTTGATGGCGTCCAGCCCGGCCTCGAACGCTTCGATGGCCTGGCGGACGTTTGCCGCCCGGTCGCCGGCGGCCGAGGCCAGCAGGGCTGACCCAAGGGTCAGGTTCACCCGCGCGTATTCGGTGGGGTACTGGGCGCGCGGCCAGGCCGACAGCGCATGCCGGCTGATTTCGAGGGCGCGCGCAACGCGCGGCTGCGTGGGCGCGGGGCTCTCCACGATCACGCGCGGCGCTTCGATCAGGGCGGGCGCCACGATCGACGTGGATGTCACCTGCGGCGCCAGCGCCAGCGCGGCCTCGAACTGCTCCAGGGCCGCAGCCCGGGACGCCTCGCCGCCGCCGGGCAACCGCCCGGCCCACAGCCGGCCAAAGCCGAGGCGGAGTTCGGCGTGCCGGTCAGGCTGCGATTCGGCCGGCGCCTCGGCCAGGGCCGTGGCAAAGGCCCGCCGCGCCCGCTCGAAACGCGAAGGGTCGAGCGAGGTCAGCTCGACCTGCGTGAGGGCGGTTTCGGCGAGAGCCGCGGAACGCAGGTCGTCGCGGTTGCCCGCGCTCGCCAGGTCCGCCGCCCGCAGGAACGCCCGCACCGCGGCGTCCAGGTGGGCGCGCCGGTCGCCTTCCATCTGCACGCGCTGGGTCTGGCCCAGGCCAAGCAGGAATTCGGCGTGTTCGGCCGGGTATTCGTCAGGCGACACGCTCTCGAGCAGCGCGTGGTAGGCGCCGACCGCCTGGGCCCGGTCGCGGGCGTCCGGTGACGCCGCCAGCACCGCCGCCACGTTGGCCCGCGCCCGAGCGTGATCCAGCGGCGATACGTCCGGTGAGAGCGCCTCCAGCACCGTTTCGAAGCACCAGCGGGCCGACTCCAATTGCCCACCGGCCCAGTTGGCCAGGCCCAGGCCGTGAAATGCCCGCGCGTAGGCCTCCGGGAACTCGTCGCGGTTGAAAACGACGATCGCCTTCTGATAGCTATCGATGGCCTCGGCCAGCAGGTCGGGATCGCCCAGGCGCGCCCGCAGGCTCAGCGTGTCGGCCAGGTCCAGGTGCAGCGCGCCGAACTCGATTGGGAGCACGGCAAGGTCGAACGCCTCGGCGGCTTCGATCAGGAGATCGGTGGCCGCGCGCAACTGCATGATGTCGCTGCCGGTCCGCAACTCGCGCGCTTGCGCGAGCTTCTGACGGGCCGCGAGCAGGGCGGAATCGCCGGACACGCGCGACATGGATTCGTTCATTGGCGCGCCGACTCGAACAACTCCCGCGCTATTCGCCGCCCGCGGCGTCGGCCATCAGCTTGTCCAGGTTGGCCAGCGCCTGCTCAAACTCGGCCGCGATCCGGCCGCGGCTGGTAAACGACTTGATCAGGCCCAGCGGGCCGCCGCCGGACCAGGTGCCGGTGAGGGTGATTTCCGTGTTGGCCGCGCTGGGGCGGAGGTCGATGGTTGTGCGGACGTTGTGGAGCGAGCCGACCTCGCGACCATCGCGAACCTCGCGCACGATCCGCCAGGCGATACGCCGCGAGTTGTCCCACGCCACCACGCGGTGATGGACTTCCAGGCCGTCGTCCATGCGGGCCAGATGCTCACGCCCGAAGCCCTTGGGCGACCCGCCGGTGTGCTCGATTGACGACACGCCGGGCAACCAATCGGACATTCGCTCAAAATCCGACAACACGTGCCACACGAGTTCCTGCGAACCCGGTACCACCTGGCGGGCAACAACTTTGGCCATCTAGGGAGATCCTCTCGACCGCGCGGCCGTGCCGAAGGCGGCCGCTGGAGCGGGGCTGAACGGCCAGTGTGCGGCCTCCGGTGCGCTGGCCGCAAGGCGCGCCCCCGGTGCTAGGCTTGACTTCAGCCCGTGCCTGCACGCCCGGCCCCCGTCGTCTAGAGGCCTAGGACACCACCCTTTCAAGGTGGAGACAGGGATTCGACTTCCCTCGGGGGTACCAGAGCGCCTTGCGCCGCCTAGCAATCCCCGCTGTTGGGGATGATGCAGATGAACTTCAGACGGCCCTCGCCGGTGTTGCGGAACTGGTGCATGGCGTCCGGCGGCACGTAGACGGCCTCGCCCTCGGTAAACGGCTCGGCGCCCGTGGCCGTCTTCAGCTCGCCCGAGCCTTCCACGATGAATACTTCGTGTTCCCAGGGATGCTGGTGATAGGGCGTGGCGCCGGCCGGCGCGACGTCGAACAGCCGCATGGCAAAATTTGGCGGCGATACTTGGCTGGCCACCAGATCGTGCTTGATAACGGTTCCGACGCCTTCCGGCGAGACATCCAGCGTTGGCGCGTCGTCCGGCGCCACCACAAACGGCTTCTCAGTAGTACGAACCGCCATGGGGCAACTCCAGGGACCTGAGCCTGATCAGCATACGACGGAGCGACGGCCCGCGAACGTGGAGGCACCGCTCCGGCCTCGCGCTCGATCCGGGCAGCGTCGCGGCCACGCTCCGGGGCTGAGGTGCTGGTGGCGACGGGCAGGCCGTGGCGTCACAATGAGTCGACGACTCAGTGGGCCGGGCGAATGACCGCAGCGCGACTGAAGCAAGCGTTGGATCGAATCGACGAGATCAACAGCGACGATCCGTACCAGATCCGGATTCTGGGCGAAGCCCGGCCCAAGGAACTGACCCACGCCGCCATGGTTTCCAACTGGATCAGACGACTGCGCCCGCACGCGGACGACGCGCTCCGGATTGCGGCCCATGGTCACCACGTGCGGCGCTGGGCCATCCCGCGTCGCGAGTATCCGCAGGGACGCCGCGGCTACCTGCGCTGGCGGCAGGCGCTGCAGGACCTGCACGCCGCCACGCTGGGCGAGGTAATGACTGAAGCCGGCTACGAGGCGGCCGCCATCGAACGCGCACAGGACCTGGTGCGTAAGAAGAACCTGCGGCGCGACCCGGACGCGCAGGCCCTGGAAGACGCGCTCTGCCTGGTCTTCCTGGAGACGCAGCTTGGCGAGTTCCGAAGCCGCCAGCCCGATCACCGAATGGTGGACATCCTGCGGAAGACGTGGGCCAAGATGTCGGCCGAGGCCCGGGCGCTGGCGCTCGACCTTGATCTCCCGCCGGACGACCGCCGGTTCGTGCTCGATGCGCTTGATCCCGCCGACCCTTCCTGACGGGCCTCGAGGCCTGTTCGCCAGCGTTGACCTAGCAGAATGGCCAACCGCTCCGTTATGGTGAGTAGGCAGACCGGCTAGGAGTTCGCGCGCGGTGGCGGACACGCAAGACGAAGTTCAGCGCCTGATCTTTGCCGTCGTCCATCGAGACGACGCCGAGGGTGTGACCCGGATACTTGTCGAGTCCGGCTACCGCGCGACCCGAATTGACGCCCAGGGCGGCTTCTTGCGCCGGGGGAACGCCGTGTTCATGGTGGGCGTCGTGGCCGAACAGGTTGACGACGTGATCGAGAAAATCCGCGGGGCGGCGCCGCACGCCTCCGGGCAATCCAAGCGCGGATCGACGTACGGCATCGTATTCGTGGTACGCGTGGACGCCTTTGCGCGCCTATGAGCCCAATGCCGAGGTACGCACGCGATGGCTGAACCCCTGGCCTACGACCGCATGGTGCTGTGCGTCGTTCAGGACGACGACGCGGGCGAGTATTCCACCGCGCTGCGCGAGGCCGGGATTGCCCATACCCGTGTCGCCAGCGCCGGCGGCTTTCTGCAGGCCACCAACGCCGTATTCGTCGTGGCGCTGGAGGCCGCGCGTCTGGACGAACTCAAAGAGATCACCGCCGGCACCTGCATCACGCGCACCGAACTGGTGACGCTGCCGTGGACGGGCGAGATCGACCTCTCGCTTCCGGTCGAGGTTGAAGTCGGCGGCGCCGCCATGTTCGTGCTGAAGCTGGAGCACGCGGAGCGGCTGTAGCCGCGCCGGCGTCAGGCGGGGTCCCGGCCGGCCCCTGACCACCAGCGTTGCAGGTCGGCCGGCGTGGGCGATCCGTCATAGGCCGCAACCCGCGTTCCGAATGTCCACGAGTCGCCCTCCGCGATAGTCAGCGGTTCGTACATCGTGGGGTTGAGCAGGCTGGTTCCGTAGAAGCGCGCGAACGTGGGGACCGGCGCCGAGGCGGGATGCGCCATCAGCGCGGCGCCGCAAGCGTGCTGGCCGATCGATCCGCGCACATCAACCCAGCGGACCGGATGTCCGTTGATCGCGTCGGCGCCCTGCCGCCCCTCCGAGTCACGCATCACGCCGCCGTCATCCTGGTCGAGCGCGTCAATCAGGCGGAGACCGGCCCATGCGTGGTTATCCACGCCCAGTTCCAGCGCGCCATGCGACGCCTGCAGCGTTGAAACCATGTCCAGCAGATGCGCCTGTCCTTCGCGCCGAATCTCGTGCGAGCGGAGCTCGGTGGCGACTACTGTTCCCCGACGGTCGCGCCACTCAAGCTTGAGGTCGATGCGCGCACGCCCAGCGCTGGCTTCCGGCTGGATGTCCACCGGCACAATCCAGCCGGCATCGACAAGGTCGTGAAAGACGTTGAGCCCGTTGACCTTCGCGTGGCCGATCCAAATGCCCTTGTGGTGCGGGAAGTTATGCGCGCCCATCTCCGTCACGGGATACCCGGCCGGGGTATAGAGGGGATGCACGCAGGGACGCATCAGGAACAGATCCTTGTCCGCGCCTCCCAGGTTCAGGGCCATGACCGGGCGTTCCGCATTCCGCACGTTCAGACGATTGAAGAAGCGCGGTTCCTGGAAGTGAATCTGCATGGACAATCCTGGTGGGGGCGGCGAGGCGAGACAGGGCAAACAAGCCCGCAAGCTTGACCTGTTTCGGCCTCGCTCGCTAGTCTGCCCTACTTTCTCGCCCTTGAAGTGGCGAGCCTGACGAACCGCGTCAGCGCGATGCGGGCGGTGGGGTCGCTGGACAGGGGCCAGCCGGGAGGGAGCGCACGCACGGAATGGTTACACGAAGACAGATGCTTCGCATGGGCGGTACCGCCGCCCTGGGGATTTCCGGCGCCGTCGCGCTGGCGGCCTGCGGCGAGACGCAAGTCGTCACCAAGGAAGTCCCCGTCGAGCGGGTCGTAGTCAAGGAAGTCCCGGTCGAGAAGATCGTGACGCAGCAGGTCGAGCGCGTCATTACCCAAGAGGTGGTGAACGTCGTCCGCGAGGAAGTTCCGGTCGAGAAGGTCGTCGAAGTCGAGAAGGTCGTCGAGAAGGTCGTGACCCAGCAGGTCGAGGTTGAGAAGGTCGTCGAGGTCGAGAAGGTCGTCGAAGTCGAGAAGGTTGTCGAGGTCGAGGCGATGCCGCAGCGCCCGAGCGCGGTCATCCGTCTGGCCAACGACCACTCGTCCGGCGCCCGCGGCGCGGCGATGAGCTGGGCGCTGGAGAAGTTCCACGCGGAGTTTCCGCACATCGTCATCAAGTTCGAGCCGCAGGACCACCTGTACGTCGACTCGTTCTCGATCCACATCGCGGCCGGGACGCAGGCCGAACTGGCGCTGCTGGACGGCGGGTTCTTCAACACCTGGGTGCACCGCGGCGGTTTCGCCCGCATCGACGGCGCGCTAAGCAAGCACCCCGATTGGGACCCGACCAAGTGGTACGCCCCGCCGGACGAAATGACCGTTGGTCAGTTCGACGACGACCGGGTTTCCCGCCCCGCCCCGCACACCACGGGATACGGCGGGGTCGCCCAGTTTGGGATGCCCTACCAGGGCAACATCAACGGGAAGATCTTCAACTTCACGCTGTTGGAGGAGAAGGGCATCCCGATGCCGGTGGAAGGCTCCTTCCACCTGGAGCGCGAGGCCTGGGACATGTACATGCAGGCCAGCGACCCGGAAACCAACACTTGGGGTCTGCGGATGGCGTCCAATGCCTGGATCGTCTGGGGCAGTTGGGCGCGCGCGCTGCAAAACAGCGGGAATCACATGTACCGCGCCCCCGACCAGTTGCACTGGGACATCTTCAACGACGGTGGCGACCGGGGCTTCGCCTACGCGGTGAACAGCGTGCAGACGGACGCCGTGGCGCCGCCGTTCGACCAGCTCCAGTCGATCGCCGGTGAATTCGGCGACCCGTTCTCGGCCGGGAAGATGGCAACGTACTGGACCGGTGGCGGCGTCGGCGGGACCATCCCGCGCATCAAGGACCGCTTCTCCTGGGGTCTTGGACCTATCGAGGAGGGCGACCGCGGTGGCGCGCCGCATCACTTCACCAACCAGGGCCAGTACTGCACGGCCACGGCCGAGAGGAACGGCCTGGTGGAAGAGTGCACGGAGACCTTGCTGTTCTTCGCGGGTCCGCAGGTCCAGGGTCGTATCGCCATTGACCGCGGCTCGCTGCCCATGCTCAAGACGGTGATCGAGTCCGATGAGTTCAAGGCCGGGCCGCCCGAAAACCACGGGTACTACAAGACCTGGATGGACAAGACGGACCACCACCACTGGCAGAACGGCCACCCCAACTGGTGGGAGTGGTACGAGTCCTTCCGCGCGGCCGACCCGCCCTTCATCGGCGACATGTCGATCGAAGAGGGGATGCAGCACATCATCAACACCTCCGACCGTGTTCTCGAGAACACCAGGGCGGAGTACGACGAGTGGAAGGCCTGGATCGACGCCTTGCCGCCTACGTCCTAAGCGCCAGACACTCGTCCGCTTCTGCGGGTGAGACACCGTCGGCCCGGCGTACGCCGGGCCGACGGCTCGTTTAAGGCCGAAACTCAGGCGCCGCGGGCCGGTGGTCCATCGCCGCGCTGCGATAGGCTCCGATTGCCGACGCCATCCGCGGCGAGTCTCGCCGGTTGCCGGCCGCAGCGCCTCGGACGGCCCCCAGGGAGCACACCGGCATGAGCTTCAAAGTCGGGATCATCGGGCATACCGGGCATGGCAACTACGGGCACTATCTCGACATGGCCTTCGTCGGGGTGGAGGGCGCCGACATAGCGGCGCTGGCCGATCCAGACGACGACGGACGGGCCGAGACGGCCGCGAAGACCGGCGCGCGCGCGGCCTACGCGGACTACCGCGAAATGCTGGACCGAGAGAAGCCCGATATCGCCGTCGTGGCTTCCCGGGAGGTCGGCGATCACCGCGACGTGGTGATCGACGCCGCCCGGGCGGGCGCGAACGTCTACCTGGAGAAGCCGGTGGCCACGGCGCCCGCGGACGTGGACGCCATGCAGGCGGCCTGCGACGAGTCGTCCGTCATGTGCGTGGTCGCGCATCCCTGGCGCGGGCATCCGCCAATTCAGCGGGTGGCGATTCCCCTGGTCAAGTCGGGCCGCATCGGCGAGCCGCGCCTCGTCCGCGTCTTCGGCAAGGACGGCGAGCACGGCGGGGACGAGATGTTCCTGGACCTGTATCCCCACTTCTTCGACTTCCTCTGGCAGCTTTTCGGCGCCCCGTTGTGGTGCAGCGCCCACCTGACCCAGGACGGCCGCACCTGCGAGCAATCCGACCTCAGGCCCGGCTGGGAGGGCATGGGGCTGGTGGCCGGCAACGGCCTCAAGGCCTATTACTGCTTTGAGGGCGGCGTCGCGGCCGACTTCGAGTCCTACCAGGGCGACGGGGCCTCGGACCCCTATCGCGTCGACATCTACGGCACGGAGGGCACGATCTCGTTGCCGGGGCCGATGGGACGCGGTCCCGACATATACCTGCATCCGAGGGCCAACCCGGAACTGATCGATGATGACGGCTGGGAGGTCGTCCCCGCCGAACCGCCGCCGGACCGCCACAAGTGGCTGCGGTCGCACCGGCGCATGGCCCGTTCGATGATGGACATGCTGGAGGGCAAGCAGCCGGAGTGGGACCTGGTGCAACTGCCGAACGCGAAGCTCTACCTGGAAATGGCCATGCTGGCCCACGCCTCGCACATGCAGGGCGCGCGGGTGGGCTTGCCGCTGCCGGACGGGAAGAACCCGTTCGATCACTGGACGGCGTAGTCGCCACGCTCGCTGTAATCCGTATTCGCTCGGCTCGCTAGCCCCTGGATGACCAGTAGCGCGCTTCCCCGGCGGGCCCGAATGTTTCACGTGAAACATTCGGGCGCGGCTTCGCCGGCCCCACCCCGAGAGTCCAGAGCCTCGGGTTTGTTCCATGGGGTGCCCGGCATTCTGCGATGATGCCGCTCGAACCGGTCGGCGGCCCGCGCGGCATCCGCCTGGCGCGCTGATCTCTCGCAGGGGGTGGAGCAATGTCAGCCAGCGATCTCCCGGCCTTTCGCATCGGGGTGGTTGGATGCGGCGGGATCAGTTCCCGCCACGGTCGCGCCGGCCTGGAGTCCGAGAAGCTCCAGTTGGTCGCGTGTTGCGACATCCGCGAGTCGGTGGCCCGCGAATGGGCCGAGACCTACGACTGCGAGGCCTGGTACACCGACTACGAACAGATGATCCGCGACCAGGACCTGGACGGCGTGGTGCTGGCCACCTGGCCCAACCAGCACCGCGAACAGGTTGAACGCTGCCTGAACGCCGGCGCCCGCAACATCCTCAGCGAGAAGTCGCTAACCGCCAACGGGCAGGAAGCCCTGGAACTCGCGCAACTCGTCGAGGACGCTGGCGCATACCTGATGGAAGGCTTCATGTACCGGCACCACCCGTTCGTGGCCGAGCTTGAGCGACAGGTGGCCGCGGGGACCATCGGCCAGGTCGACTCCGTCAGCTCCAAGTTCAGCACGCTCGACTACGAAGAAGAGAGCCCCGACGATCCGAACCGCAACTGGCGGCGCGACTCCGAGCGACTGGGCGGCTCACCCTGGGATATCACCTGCTACGCCATCAACGCGGTAAACCACTTCGCGTCCATGGGGGCGGGTGGACGCGGCACCGGCAAAGGGTCGAACCCCGATGGAACGCTCGGCTCCGACGCGAAGAGCCTTGTCGCCGCCCGGCCGACCCGCGTGTGGTGCGTCGGGAGCATGAGCGAGGTCTACGGCACGTTGAACCGCCAGTTCGGCCTGATCGAATACGACAGCGGCTGCGTGGGCTACGTGGAAGGCAGCCGGCAAGCCCACATCAGCGAGGAGTTGCACATCGCCGGAAGGGAAGGCCGACTGCTCATCCGCCGCGCCTGGCGCCCGCACGCCGAGCCCGTGATCGAGCACCAGTACGGCAACGGCGAATGGCGGGAAATACCCGTTTCAGGCGCCGAGATGTACCGCTTGCAGATGGAGAACTTCGCGGACGTGGCGCAGGGTGTTGCCGAGCCGGTGATGCCGCTGATCCAGACCGTCGTGAACATGTACACCATCGAGGCCACGGTCACCAGCCAGCTCGAGGACCGTCTCGTGGACCTCGAACTCCCAGCCAGCCTCTTCGACGACCCGGCCTAGACGGCGTGCAGGCTCGAGCAGGCGCGGCGATTGGCCGCCAGCCGTGCCTGGGTGCCAATATGACGCGCCCATGAGCGCCCACGTCACAACCGAACGCGAAGCCACCGACCTGTTGAGTCGTCTGGTCGCCACGCCCAGCATCACGCCGGACGTGGAAGGCGGCACCGGTGAAGCCGCGATGGCCGACGTGGTCGAGGAATTCGCCCGCTCGATCGGCGCGCGGATCACCCGGCAGGAAGTCTTCCCGGGCCGCGAGAACGTGATCTGCACCATCGCCCCCGACGCCGCCGGTCCGCACCTGATGCTGGAAGCGCACATGGACACCGTGGCGCTGGGCCCCATGACCAACGGCCACCAGCCCTACATGGACGACGACGGCCGGCTGCACGGCCGCGGATCGTGCGACACCAAGGGCTCGCTGGCGGCCATGCTGCTGGCGCTTCAATGGGCTGCCGGGGTATCCAGTCCAGCCGGTCCGCTCACCGTGGCCGCGGCCGTGGACGAGGAAACCGGCAGCGCGGGCGCCAAGGCATTGCCGCATTCGGGAGTCAAGGTGGACGGCGCAATCGTCGGTGAGCCGACGAGCCTGGAGGTGGTTCGTTCGCACCGCGGCGGCCGCTATTGGCCACTGATCACGCATGGCACCGCGGTGCACAGTTCCACGCCCGAGCTTGGCGATAACGCCATCCTGCGCATGGCCGACGTCCTGCACGTCCTCCGGGAGGAATACGGCCGGCGGCTGGCCGGACGCACGCACGCGCTGGTCGGCAACTCGTCCTTCTCTGTCGGCATCATCAAGGCCGGAACGTCCTTCAACATGGTTCCCGACCGCTGCGAGGCCATCATCGAGCGGCGGCAGATCCCCGGCGAGTCGGTGGACGACGTGGAAGCGGAACTGGCGGAGGTACTGGAGATTGCCCGCCGCCGCCATCCCGATTTGCGCGTGGAGGTGCAGGCGCCGTTCGTGTTCGGGGATGTGCTGGACACGCCGGCCGACGCCCCGATCGTGCAGGTGCTGCGCGACGCCGTCACCGACGTCTGCGGTGAGGCGAACGTGATCGGCGTGTCCTATGGATCCGACGCCGCCACGCTGGCCGCCGCCGGCATCCCCAGCGTGCTATGCGGACCGGGCGACATTGCCTACGCGCACAGCGCGGACGAGTTTGTGCCGATGGCGGAAGTCGTGCAGGCGGCCGAGATCTACGCGCGCGCCTGGAAGCTCTTCGCCGCCGCCTGATGCCGCCCACGGCCGCCGCCGCGCGTCCGAACATCGTCCTGGTCATCACCGACCAGCAGCGCTACGACACCATCGCCGCGCTCGGCCATCCCCACGTCGACACACCCAACCTTGACCGCCTGGTCCGCGAGGGC
Source organism: Chloroflexota bacterium (assembly GCA_022825895.1). Lineage (GTDB taxonomy): Bacteria > Chloroflexota > UBA11872 > UBA11872 > UBA11872 > UBA11872. The sequence continues at coordinate 91,840 of JAJDVX010000037.1, forward strand.
GTCAGCTTCGACCAGTGCCACGTCACCGCCGCCTCCTGCGTCCCCGCTCGCGCCAGCCTCTTCAACGGTCTCTACCCCCATACCACCGGCGTCCTGCGCAACGGCTGCGAGTGGCGACGGTCCTGGGTCGAGCAGCTGGCGGCCTCGGGCTACCACTGCGTCAATGTCGGCAAGATGCACACCGTCCCTTTCGAGACGCCGCTGGGCTTCCACGAGCGCTACGTCGTCGAGAACAAGGACCGCTTCCTGGACGGCCGCTACTACTTCGACGAGTGGGATAAGGCCCTGGCGGCTCGCGGCCTCGTCAAGCAGCAGCGCGAGTTGTACCGGCAGCGGCCCGACTACGGCGACGCGATGGGCGCCTTCACCTGGGACCTGCCGGCCGACATGCACAGCGACAACTTCGTGGGCGGCCTGGCGCTCTGGTGGCTGGACACCTATCCCACCACGCGGCCGCTGTTCCTGGAAGTCGGGTTTCCCGGCCCGCACCCGCCCTACGACCCCACGCCCGAGGCCCTGGCGCCGTACCTGGACCGCGACTTGCCCATCCAGCCGGTTTCGCAAGCCGATCTGGACGGCCAGCCCGAAGCTCTCCGGGTCATGCGCGAGCACAACACGGAAGTGGATCACGACTCGGTGGTGCACATCGTCGATCCGCCGCTGGAGTCGAGGCGCCGCCAGCGGGCGCACTACCTGGCCAACGTGACGATGATCGACACGCAGATGGGCGAACTGATGGACGCCCTGGAGCGCAATGGTTACGCCGACGATTGCGTGGTCATCTTCACCTCCGACCACGGCGACTGCCTGGGCGACCACGGCCACATCCAGAAGTGGACGATGTACGACGTGGTGACCCGCGTGCCGTGCATCGTCTGGTCGCCAGATCGGTTTGCCGGCGGCCGGCGCATCGACGACCTGGTCCAGTGGTTCGACCTGGGCCCGACCATCCTGGAAATGGCCGGCTGCGAGCCGGACCCGAACATGGAGGCCCGCTCACTCCTCCCCGCCCTCGAAGGCGGCAACCCGCCGCACCGCGACTACGTCTTCACCGAACAAGGCCGCGATGACGGCAACGGCCTGCACGTGGACCTGGTGACGGCGGTGCGCAGCCGCACCTGGAAGCTGGTGCATCTCCTCGGCGAAGACGAAGGGCAGCTATTCGACCTGCGGAACGATCCGGTCGAGGAGCGCAACCTCTGGAACGATCCTGCTGCCGCGCAGACTCGAAGCGAAATGCTGGATGCCTTGCGCGACTGGCGCCTGAGCAGCGGGGTGGCCACGGCTAACTGGGCCGAGGCCGCGCGATAGCTCTGAATACGCCGAGAGGGGCGCCGGGAGTAACCCGGCGCCCCTCTGGAAACCTCAGACTTACCTAATCTTTGCCTTAGCCAAACTTACCTTTTCTCACCTGGATCGAGCGTACGATGCCGAAAACGCCCGGTCAATCTCTCGGCATCTGCAAGGCTAGCCGTCCCCTTGAAATCGCTCGCGCTGATCGATCGACTGAAGTAGCTCATTGAAGAGAGCCAGCCCCTCGCGAGCGAGCAAGATGACCTGACCGAACCTCTCCGGAATGGCCATCTCGGCCAGCCGCGCCTTGATGTGATCGACGCGTCCCTGGTCTTCTGGCCCCAGGAACTCGGAGAGGTCGTCGATATCGTCCGCTAAGTGCGTCGCCGTGTTGAGGGTCTGGGCATGAATGCGCCGTAGCGCGCGGTGTCGATAGTGATCGACCCGCAACTGAACGGAACCAAGCCGGAAGGACTTTCCTCCGTAGCCGTCTTCGAGCATGAACAGTTCAAATTCCGCGAGCACCTGCTGAAAGTGAATGAGAGTCCGACGCGCCTCAAACCACGCGGCTCGGAAGCGGTCGCGCTGCGTGCGCTCGTGGAATTGGCGCGCTCGCCGGGTCTCAAGGAACGCGGCGCCGCCCGCCACCACGCCCATGATTCCTAGTGCGATCGCAAAGGGATCGGGGTCAATCAGCTCCTCGTCGTTGGCGAGGAGAGCTGTCGGTTCCTGACGCATGAAGTGGGCGGGTCCTGTGAGATCGGATGCCAGGCACGCTACAACGCCCGCCCCCCGTTCGACGGTAGGAATGGCTACGAATAGGCTCAGGGAGCCTTGAAGAAGCAGATCGTCAGATGCCCCAGCCCGACCTGCCCATCACCATCCGCGGCTACAAGCGCCGCGACAACGACCGCATCCGCGAGCTGACCCTGGAAGGATTTGACGGCGTCAGCATCGACCAGAACGCCGACCGCCTGTTGGGGTTGGACACCGAGCCGCTCTGGGAGACGCGCAAGTGGGCGGGGGTGAAGGCCGAGTTGGAAGCCTCGCCGTCCGACCACTTCGTGGCCGAGCTGGACGGCGAGGTCATCGGCTACATCACCACCAATCCGCAGCCGGGGGCCGGCATCGGCCAGATCCCCAACATGGCCGTGGATGCCCGCTACCGGCGGCGCGGCGTGGCCTCGCGGCTGATCGAGCACGCCCTCGAGCACCTGCGGTCGTGCGGCATGCGCGTGGCCAAAATTGAGACGCTGGTGCAGAACGCCCAGGGCCAGACCCTCTACCCGCGTTTCGGCTTCCGAGAAGTCGCCCGCCAGATCCACTACGTGCGGCGGCTGGACGACGCCTGAGCTGGGGCGTTCCGGCTACCGCCAGTCGAACAGGCAGCCCACCAGCGACGGTTCGAAGTCGAACAGCAAGTCGTAAATCTCCGTGAAGTCGCCGCCCTTTACCCGGTGCGTGATCAGCGGGTCCAGCGTGATCCGGCCCGCCACGGCCAGCCGCAACGCGACCGCAATGTCGCGGCGCGGCGACCAGTGCACCGGCAGCGCGTTGAGAAACGGGTTGTCGCCCGCGTCGGGCTGACGGATCGAGTCGTGCGCGCCGATGATCGTTAGGCCCTTCTTATGCACGTCGCGGTAGAAGTTCACCTGCTCGGTCGATCCGCGGGTGCTGCCCAGGATTACCACCCGCGCCAGGTGTCCGGCCAGGATGAAGGCGTCGTTGATCGGCGCCGGGAAGCCGGTGGACTCGATCACCACCTGCGGTCCGCCCGTGTGACTCTCGGCCAGTGCGGCGCGGGCGTCCTCGCAGGTTGGGTCCATGGACTCGAGCCAGGGCACGGCTTCCGCCATTTCGCGCCGTGAGGGGTCCAGGTCGGCCACCACCACGCGCCCGGCGCCCGCCACGTAGGCGAACTGCGCGGCCAGCTGCCCGATCAGACCGCCGCCGATCACCAGCACGGTCTCGCCCATCTCGACGCGCGCTTTGCGCACCGCCTGCATGCTGATGCGCAGCATGGTGTGAAAGGCCGCCTCCTGGTCCGGCACGTCGTCGTCGACCAGGAACACGTCGCGCATGGGGGCCAGGTCGGCGGTGGCGTGCCGGCCGCGGGTGAGCACCCGCGTGCCCGGCGCCAGGTCCACGCCCGCGCCGGCGGCGACAACCTCGCCTACCGCGCTGTAACCCACGTTGCGCGGCCAGATCTGGGAGGGCGTGTTGGGCAGCGCCAGCAGCGATGCCCGCTCCGTGCCCGGCGACATGGCCGTGACGTGGTGGCGCACCAGGACTTCGTCGGGGCCCGGGTCGCCCAGCTCAATCGTCTCCATCTGAATCGTCTCGACCGAGTGACTGACCAGGACTTGCGCTTGCATGCGACCGTCCGCCTTGGGCTGCCATCCGAGCACCGGCAGCCTGCCACAGCCGCTCGGGGCGCGTACGATGCAGGCTCCCGGCGCCTACCTGGAGCATTCATGCAGATCACCAAAGTCGAACCGCTGTTCCTGGACCAATACCTGCTGGTGCAGGTGCATACCGACAACGGGCTGGTGGGCCTGGGCGAGTCAGGCTCGTGGGGTTTCCTGGAGGCCTCCGCCGCCGCCATCGAGAAGATGGGCCGCTATCTCATTGGCGAGGACCCGCTGCGGATTGAGCACCACTGGCAGTACATGTACCGCTGGAGCCACTTCCGCGGCGCGGCGGTGATGGGGGCGCTCAGCGCCATCGACATCGCGCTCTGGGACATCGCCGGCAAGTACTTCGAAGTCCCCGTCTACCAGCTGCTGGGCGGCCACGTGCGCGACCGCTGCCGGGTCTACTACCACGTCCTCGGCGACACCCGCGAAGCCCTGGTGCAGGGCGTTGCGAACGCGCGAAGAGAGGGCTACACGGCCGTTGGCCACCTCTCGCCCTTCCTGGACGAAGAGCGCGACGTCATCTATTTCAAGACGCACGTCGACAAGATCGAGGACGCCACCGAGGCCGTGCGGCTCTACCGCGAGGCCGCCGGCAACGAGGTGGACCTCTGCGTCGAAATCCACCGCCGCATGACCCCCACCGAGGCCGTCCAGCTTGGCCGCGCCATCGAGAAGTACACCCCCTACTTCTTCGAGGACCCGGTCACGCCGGACAACCTGGACGAGATGGCCTACGTGGCCTCCAAGATCAACATCCCCATCGCCACCGGCGAGCGCTTCAGCTCCATCTGGGAGTTCGACATGTGCCTGCGCCGCGACGCGGTGCAGTACGTGCGGCCCGACGTGTGCATGGTGGGCGGGATCACCGGCAGCAAGAAGGTCGCCGCCCTGGCCGAGGCGCGGCACGTGGGCGTGGTGCCGCACAACCCGCTCAGCCCGGTTAGCACGGCGGCCTGCCTGCAGGTGGCCGCCGCGGTGCCCAACTTCGCGCTGCAGGAGCTACCGCTGGGCGAGACCGTGCCACCCAAGAGCGCCATGGTCGAGGGCATCCACCCGCACGATGGCGAGGGCTACATCCGCCTCACCGACCGCCCCGGCATCGGCGTCACCCTTAAACCCGACGCCGCCCAGAACGCCCCCTACAAAGCTCGCGAGATTCACACGCGGTTAGGGGCCGATGGGGCGGTGGTGGATCAGTAGGTCCGCAGCCGACGTCTAACCCGTCGGCTCATTGATTTCGGTCAGGGGTTGCGGGCATTCCACCCTGGCGCCCGGCGGGCAGCTGGGTTCACCTCGTGCGCCAAGGGCAAATTACTGTGGCGATCGATGCCGTTCTTCGAGAGTCCGACGATGCTACAGTTGAGCCAAGAGTTAAGGGTGTCCGGGCGGGCCCAGTCGAGGAGACGGGACCATGTCCGCGACGACGATTGACGCTCGCATTACGCGACTTGAGCAGCGCGCTCATTCGGACGACGACACGATGAACAGCGTCCTGCACATCTTGGAACGCATGGATCAGCGCCTCGCGACGCTCGAATCCAGGGTCGCAACGCTCGAATCAAACGTTGCAACGCTCGAATCAAACGTCGAAACGCTTGCATCTAGCGTCGCAACGCTCGTGTCTACCGTTGCAACGCTCGTGTCTACCGTTGCAGCGCTCGAATCAAGGGTTACAACGCTCGAATCAGGGGTTGCAACACTCACGGCAGACATGGTCACCGTCAAGGCCACAACCGCCGACACCAACGAGCGTATACGGGTGCGCGGGTTCAACCAGTAGCGGCCATCCCGACTCGCGGCGTTTCGGCGGCTCTATCCAGTTACCTGGCCCGCCTGCTCCTCCAACTCCTCCAACTCCGCCACCCGCTCAAGCGCCTCGGCCCAGATGTCGGCCGCAATAGCTGAGGTGGCTTCGCGGACGTTGGTTTCCATTTCGTAGGCCGAGGCGGCGCCAGTGAGGACCACGTCTATGTCGCCGTTGGCCAGCACGAAACGCATGTTCAGGTGGCGAAGGTCCACCTGGCGCTCGCGGCACCAGGCGTACCAATCGCGGGCGGCCTGGATGTCCTCGGGCGGGTACAGGTCGGTCAGGTTGGGCCGGACCTTCAGGGCGATCATCGGGTCGCCGTGCGCCAGCAGCCCTTGCAGTTGCGGCGAGCCCAGGATCACGCCCACGCCGTTGGCCTTGGCATGCCGGATCAGCGGTGCGGCCGTCTGGCGCACCAGGCTGTAGTCGGCGTAGGTCAGAATCGCGTCCACCCGGCCGGCGTCGATGGCCTGGCGGTGGAAGTCCAGGTCGCGCACGCCCAGGCCGATGGCGTCCAGGCGGCCCTCGTCGCGCAGGGCCTCCAGCGTGTCGAAGCCGTCGCCGGCGGCCATCACCGGGTCCATCGCGGGCGGGTCGTGGATCAGCACCAGGTCGAGCTTCTGGCGACCCAGCAGCCGCGAGCTGTCATCCAGCGACCATCGCAGGTCCTCCGCCGTGTAGCTGAACTGCCGGCTGGGATGGGAGCCGACCTTGGTGGAGATCAGCAGCTCTGGCAGGTCCATGCCCTCCATGGCCATGCCCAGGTTCTCCTGGCTGTTGCCGTAGAGCGGCGAGGTATCCAGGCAGCGCACCCCCAGGTCATACATGCGCTGCAGCGTGGCGCGCACCTCGGGAATGGTGATGGCGTGCACCATCCCGCCCATGTGCGCCGCCCCCAGGGCCAGGCGGGTCGGGTACAGGTTGGTTTGACCCAGGCGGCGTCGTTCCAGGGCGCTCATCGGGCTACACCCAGCCGTGCTGAATTTGCACGGGCTCGCCCGCGGCTTGCGAATTCCAGCTCTCGCCCGAGTCCAGCAGGACTTCGCTGCGGCTGAGCTCCGAGGTCTCGGCGGCCAGCAGGATTTCCATGATGTGTCGGCCGTACTCGCCAGGTACCGGGCTCTCAATGTCCTGCGCGATGGCCTCGGCAAAGCGTCCCCACTCCAGCCGCATGTTCTGCGGCCAGTAGTCGTACTCCACTTCGTCCCAGGTGTTGTTCTTGCCGATCCAGAGGCCGCGACCGGAGGCGCTGTGCGCGAACTTCAGGCTGCCGTTGGCGCAGATGACGTGCGTGTCGTGGATCGGTCCGCCGTCGGCAAAGCCCACCGACACCGCCACTCCCGCCAGCCCGTTCTTGTAGCGGATGAAGGCCGTGGCCGAGTCGTCACCTGCCTGGTAATGCGCCCGTGTGCCAATTGAGGCCGACACCGACGCGGCCTGCGAGCCCATGAACCACGTCACCCGGTCCACCACGTGCACCCCGTTGCTCAGCCACATGCCCCCGCCGTGATAGCGGCTGCGGTACTGCGGTCGCCGGCTGGCGTGGTTCCAGTTCTTGGACATGTAGCTCACGATGGTGATCAGGGGTCCCAGTTCGCCCGAGTCCAGGATCTCCTTCGCCTTGATGTTCACCGGCAGGAAGTGGTTGGTCAGGCCCACCATCAGCTTCACGCCGTTGGCGTGGGCTGCCGCGATCATCTCGTCGCACTGCTCCAGCGTCAGCGCCATCGGCTTCTCCACCAGTACGTGCTTGCCGGCGTTCAGCGCGTCCACGCTCAGCCGGTGGTGCAGGTGGTGACCCAGCACCACGCCCACGGCGTCGATGTCGGGGTCCTCCAGCAGTTCGGTGTGCGACGCGTAGCCCCTGGCGACGTCGTAGGTATCCATGTACTCGGCGCGCGTCGACTCGATCAGGTCGGCGCAGGCCACGATCTCCACGTCGTCCAACTCGGCAATGCCCTGGGCGTGAGAACGGGCGATGCCGCCCAAGCCAATCATTCCAACTCGCAACATCCTGGCGGGTACCTCGGCGAGCAGCCATGCGGACCGTGCCAGCCACGCGCATGGCCGTCAATTCCCGCGACTGGCGATTCCCTTTGCGCTCCGGCGAGCGGCTCCAAAAAAGGGACGTCGGACCCTCCACGAAGGCAGCTATGATCTGAGTGCGCGTCAAGCGGCCCAGCCGTGCGAAGGGTGGGACGCGCTTGGTACCGACGTGGCTGCGACCCGGAATCAGGGTCCAGCCGCCGAGATGCCGGGTGATCGCCCGGCGTACGAAGGAATCAGGGACGTGACGGTTGACGCGCACCCAATCACACAGGACGAGTTGCGGTTCGAGTTGAACCGGACGCAGGACGAGTTTCGGGCCGAGTTGGGCCGGACACAGGCGGAGTTCCGGGCTGAGGAGAGCCGGACGCGGGATGAGTTTCGGGCTGAACTGAGCCGGACACGGGAAGACTTTCTGGCCGGGCTGACCCAGACACGGGAAGAGATTCGAAGTGTCAGGGATGAGTTCCGCGCCGAGTTGAGCCAAACGCGGGAAGAACTCCGCGCCGAGATGAGCCAGACGCGGGAAGAACTCCGGGCCGAGATGAGCCAGACGCGGGAAGACTTCCGCCTCGAAATGAAGCTGCTACGCACCGAGATTGTGACCCACTACGCCACCAAGGCGGACCTGCACTCGCTTGAGTCGCGCCTGATCAGGTGGATGATCGGCTTGATGATCGGCTCGGTGGGTACCGCGGTCGCCATCGCCGTAGCCGCGGACCGGCTGTGGACGTAAGTCGAATCTGAACACGGACGCACTGTGCGTCGATCGCCCGCACTCGGGTCCACATCGACTCATTCAACTTCGCCCACGCTTGCCCGGGTCCTGCGTCCGCCTCCCGTGTGATTCGGGGTACTATTGACGACTGGCCGGTGGACTCAATCCGTGATCTCCAGGCGTCGCGTTATTCGCCTTGTGCCCGTGGTGCTGGGCGCTCTCGGTACAGGAGCCCTCGCTGCGTGCGAGGGCTCTGATGCCGATGCGCCGGGGCGGTACAGCTTCCCCAGGGTTGGCGATGGGCACCAGTACTACATTTCCGAGGAAGAGCGCGCCAAGCTGCAAGCGCAGGCCGCCGCTGGCTACACTCCGACTCCCCAAACCGGTAGCTAACGAGCCAAAGTCAGTCCAATGACGTCACGTCGGAACATCCTGAGACTCGCGCCCGTCGCCCTGCTCGGGCTGACGGCCCTGGGCGCCTGCGGCAGCCGGGTTGACGCCCCCGGCGGCTACGCCTTCCCCAAGCAGCGCCCCAGCAGCGACGACTACATGAGTGAGGAAGAGCGCGAAAAGCTGCGCCAGCAAGCGCTCTCCAACCAGGCCGAACGCGAAAGCCAGCAGGCAACCCCCGCCGGCGGAGGCAGCTAGCCTCGTAGGCTTGCGCACGCCGCTTGCGACGGCGGCGTCCCCGGTCTGAGGTTGGCAAATGGGAGTCCTGGATCAATTCAGTCTGAGCGGCAGAACCGCCCTGGTTACCGGCGGCGGAACCGGCATCGGCAAGGCGTTGGCAATCGGGTTTGCGGAGGCTGGGGCCGACGTGGCCGTTTGCGGGCGCACGCAGGCAACGCTGGACGAGGCGGCCGCCGCCATTGAAGCCACCGGCCAGCGCGCCCAGGCGCTGACGGCTGACGTGACGAAGGCGGATGAGGTCGATTCCCTGGTCGACCGGATCGTGGACGACTGGGGCCGGCTGGACATTGCCTGCAACAACGCCGGCGTGAACAACTGGGTGGACGCGGTCGGAATGTCGGAAGAGGACTGGGACTGGATTTACGACACCAACGTCAAAGGTGCCTTTCTCTGCTCGCAGGCGGAGGCTCGCGTGATGATTGCGGCGGGGCGCGGCTCGATCATCAACCTGGCGTCGATTTCGGCTCGGATCACGAACCGGCCGCAGCCGCAGTCGCACTACAACTCGTCCAAGGCCGCCTTGGTGCAGCTCTCCAAGTCCATGGCCGCCGAGTGGGCGCCGCACGGCGTGCGGGTCAACTCGCTGAGTCCCGGCTACACGCGCACCGAGATGGCCGACGCTCCGCGCACCCGCGAAGCCCAGCCGATCTGGAATCGCGACACGCCGCTGGGCCGCATGGCCGAGGTGGATGAACTGCAGGGCGCGGCCGTTTTCCTGGCTTCCGACGCCGCCTCCTACGTCACGGGCCACGACCTGATCGTGGATGGCGGGTTCACGATCTGGTAGGTCCGAGTCTGCGGCGTCAGGTTCGGCGCAGGGGTTGACTTCGTCGATAGGTGGCGACCCGCCACAGCCACTCGGCCGGGCCGAATCGGAACCGTTGCATCCAGGCCAGCGACCACCACAGTTGCAACGTCCAGACGGCCAGGACAAAGAGCAGGAGGCCGGCCCGGTTTACGGAAAGATCGCTCAGCAGTAGCGTGAGAATCAGCACGCCCAGCACCGTCTGAGACAGATAGTTGGTCAGGGCCATGCGGCCGGCGGCGCGGAAGCGCTGTTTCAGGGCGCTGTCCAAGCCTCGATTCCAGAGAATGATCAGGCTCATATAACCCAGCGAGGCCGGAATCGTGCCCAGCGTATTGGGGACTTGCCCGATGAACGCCACGTCCCTGGAATAGTCGCCCAACGCGGTGATCAGGACGCCTATCGAGGCGAGCGGCAGGCCGACGCCAATGCCTACTCCCGCCACCACCCGATACGTCCTGGCCGACCAGGCCCCTTGCATGAAACCCAGGCGGTAGAGCCCGGCGCCCATCAGGATCATGCCCAGGCCGCGCAGGAAATAGCCGAGGAGTGTCAATCCCAGCACGGCGCCGTTGAGTCCGGCGAAATCTACCTCGTCTCCCCGGGACGGTGTCCAAAAGCCGCTCAGCGCGACATCGGTTGCGTCGGTGATGGCTTGATTCACGAGCAGCACGGGAACGGAAAGCAGGAAGACCCCCGCGCCGACGCCGATCAGCCCAGGACCCGGAAGTTTCCGCAGGGAGATGAGGAACAGGGCCGATACGGCATAGACGATCAACACGTCGCCTTCCCACAGCAGGCTGTGCAGGATGCCGATGCCCAGCAGCAGAGCGTTTCGCCAGAGATTCAGCAGGACGGGGCGCCCGCCCCTGGCCTCGGCTCGTTCGATGAACAGCAGGATGCCGGCGCCGAAGAGCAGCGAAAAAATCCCCATAAATTTCTGGTCAACGAAGATCTCGCCGCCAATGCCCACGACCCAGTCCAACCAGGACTCCGAACCGCCCGCGCTGAGATTCAGGTAGGGCATGCGTCCGAATCCGAAGTGCACGACGTTCATCAGCAGGATCCCCAGCACCGCCACGCCGCGAACCAGGTCGAGGCTCGTTATGCGCGCCGATTCCGCGACTGGCTCGGCTCTGGTTTGCTGACGTGTTATCGACATTGGTCAGGCTTTGCGCCTGAGTGTGTTGGCTGCGGCGGTCATGGCCGTGCCGTGGGTGGATTGGCGATCCGGGCGCGCAGCGGGGGATGAAGGGGGAACTGTCTCTCGCCAGCCCGACCCCAGAGGGGTCGGGCTGGCGAGAGACAGTTTTGGCGGATTTTGGGGGCGAGGGCGCGGTGGGGTGGGGGCGTGGGAAGGAGGAGGCGAGATAGCAGGCAGAAAAGGATGGGTGGCAGGCGGAGGAGGGGCATGTGAAGGAGAAGCTCCGAAGGGCGGGATATGGGTATGGGCACCTATTGTACACCGTATGATTACGCACGGCAAGGCGAGGGGCGACGGGGTTGTGGGTTACGGTGGTCCGAAGGGTTGTTGGGGGTTGGGGCGGTTTGGATTGCGGGGCGTCCGTGGGCCCGAGCAGGTGTAAACCGTTTTTTGGGCCAGGTGTCCAGTTTTTGCCCGGATGTGTCCCGTTTTCGGCCAAATATGTCCACTTTTCGGGCCAGATCACCCCAAATGTGTCCACCTGGCACGCAAATGTGTCAACCCGGTCTGGACAAGGCGAGGAGTGAGCGGAGAGAAGTGAGAGATTAGAGCGGACCGGAGAGGGAAGGGGAGCGGCCGCGGATCGGAGGGGTGGGGGTTATTGGCGGCCTCCCAGGGGGACGTCGCGGCCCTCGTCGAGGTCCAGGCGGTCGAACTGGCGGGTGACGTCGGTGCGGTGGGACTGGCCGATGTCGGCCATGAATTGCCAGTAGCGCTCGCGCGCCGCGTCGTCGTCGGGCGTTCTGATCATCATCTCGCGGTTGAAGGCCATGATCTCGGTGGCCGACCGCGGCCGCATCCGCGCCTTGACCCAGGCCCAGACTTCCTCGTCGCTCTCTCTCGCGGCCACGGCGTCCACGAAGTCCTGCGGCTCGATCCCCAGGAACTCCAGCAGCATTCCGGAGAAGAAGGTGCGCGAAATGTAGTCCCCCAGCTTGCCGGCGATCTCGGCGCGCACCTTGTCGATCGCCCGCGGCAGAAACACGATCCCATGCATCGACTCATACGGACTCCGCGGCACCCCATTCACCAGATCCATTGCGTAGCTCCCTCCAAAGGCGACCCTTGCATCATGCGCCCTGAGCAGCACCCAGGGTCGGCGGCCGCCTCTCGACAGGGTAGCGAGGGGTGAGGCCATTTGGCCCGGCGTCCACCAAGCCCGGCATCCGCCGAGCCGTGCTCAAGGTCGCTTAGGCGTCGGGCGCTCGACATTCGACGGATTCTTCATGCGCAGCTGGGGCGACTGGATCACCGGCAGCCGCGAACTCGAAACCAGTGGCCCAAGAGAACCGCCAAATCGTCGGTGCCCTCGACGCCCTCCCACAGTCGACCGTCTACGGCAAAACCGAAGTGACCAATCTTTTCTTTGCTAGAAGCCTCCACACCAGCGCTTCTTTCTACCTACTAGACAATTGTGCATCGCACTCTGGACAAGACTACAGCCGTTTCATTTGATCAAATCGACTTCGTCAACAGGGATTCACTTCGACGCCCAGTTCGCAGGGACTTTTCATGTAGATCTAAGTTAGAGTTAACAATCACGATTATTTCCTGCAACTTCACAGATCTCAGATAGATATCTAAATGTGGCTACTGCAGATGTCGTGGAGTCAAGGGTTGCTACGTTGCAAGCGACAACTCGAGGTTCTATAGATGAATCACCTATCACTATCTTCCACAAATGGAACCAGAAATCGTTCCACTAACCTATCCGGCGTCAACTCCAATTCCTCAAGCCTTACCTCGCACCTCGGTACTAGGCTAGCAACCGGCGTCTCGTCAGCACAGAGTTCATCAAAAAGCAAGCGCACTGATCCCACCAACTCATCGAGTTTCGACAGCGTCATTGACAATGTGTCTCCTACAGTCACCGATCGACTGGCCAGGTTGTTTGGATGGACTACAACACGAACACCACGGATATCTGGATACTGACTTTGGAACCACTCTTCCGACTCCAGTAGCTGACCATGCTCGGATCTGGTGAGACGAGAGTCCGCCCTTTTCTTGCTCTTAGCCTCCAGTACCAAGGCAAGGTTATGACTAAGAATCCAGAGCACATCTGGACCGATACCCTGTTCGCTATCGGGCCGCTCGGTTACAAATCCGAGTAATTCCCCGAATTGCTTGAGCGCCTCTTCAAATTGATTACTAGTGGCGGATGCAACTAAGTGAGCCGAGAGACGCTCCAGTTCCATGACTGCTCCTCGGTAAAGAGCAAACTTTCTAATGTATCTAGAAATCGCCTCAGACTGGCTACTCGGTCTTGGTAACGCCGTATAACTCCTGCCTGACATAGGTCTATCGACACGTCTGTTATTGGCATAGGCAGCGCGCTGTAACACTTCTCGAATCGAAGTGTCAGAAGCCAGGTGTGCTGATCGGGCACCGAGCTGTAAGAGCCAACCCTTAATCTTGTTGTCAAGCTGATTATCGTCATTACAGAACCTCTGAATGACCCGTGCAGCTCTCAAATAATGACCTGCCTGCATCGAAGCAAAACAACGCCGTTCTACTGCGGCAACTGCGACACCCGAGACGTCCACTTTGGACTCTAGGGTCGCATCGGCAAGACTCTCAGCGTGGAACTGGGTCCATTCTTGCGATCTGTCGAGGCATTGATCGATGACGTCACGCATGCCGTCAGCCGAGTTCACATCTTCACTAATGAGAATTCCAATTTCGATCTGTGCTTGGGTTGCGGGAGTCATCAATCCCAGATTACGAGCAACACTCACCCACGCGACCAAGTCTGCTCCGAGAAGAATCACTACGCAGTGATCACCGCTGCCTCTAGTTCCCCGCCCCATACCCTGCTCTACTCGCTGGGCCATGCTGACATTAATGCCCTCTCCTCCCTCTAATACAGCGGCCATAAACAAGTCATAGTCATTGGTTCCGCGGGGCAACCCACTCAATATCAAGAGACGACAGCTATCAGCAGGAAGGTCAATTCCGTCATATCTGTTAGGGAACGCAAACGGTCCATTCCTCTCGCGTCTGACGAGAGCGTTCACTGCACCAGCAACCGCATCCGAAACAGCGACAGAAGCCACGCCATCCCACAACTGAGCAGTCGCCGTCGACGGCGTCAAAATCACGACCCCGGAATCTGAAGCAATTTCCACCGCCATCTCTCTTACGATATCCCCTGCCTCATCAGGCTCTAAACCCACAATCTCTGGAATCAAGATCATTCGCTCCCCAACGCCAGCTAAGGACGAGGGAGAGATAGGCTTTGATACCGATATATGATCGGCATCAAACGTTCTAACAATCGAACTATCATCTGCTACCGTCGCCGACATATAGACTCGATGCGGACAGCCGACGAAGCTAGGAAATAAACTCACCATTGGATAGAATGGCGTTATTACAATTCGATCCCTGCTAATCAGAGCATGGCAAAGTTTGAATGAGTCGCGAATCAACGGCCATACAAGTGCGAAGTCAGAATCTGCTACATCAGAGAGCTTTCGACGCATTTCATCTGACCGACTTGCCCAGCTGACGTATGGGACTTCGAGGATGTGACTCTCTCTCCCCGCGAGTATGTCATCATACGTGCCCTGCCGATCTTGCTGTACAAAGTCACCGCGAAACAAAGTTGTGATTTCATCATAGAGATCCTCGAAATCGTCCCGGTCAATAGTAAGAGAGAAAATCTCTCGCATTCTTGAGAAAGCAGTATGTGCATCGTCGAGAATAATGCCTCTTAAATCGACGTGACCTCTTGTCGATCCCGAGATACCAAACCTGCTGCGGCCATTAAAGAGCGCATGATATGTGGCGACCATGACTGCATTGGCACTGAGAAACTCGTCCGATAGTCGTTGGCCGGCACCGCTGACATATGGCACGGCATTGATTCCATACTGTCGAGAGTGATCAAGGATTTGATTTTGCAACTGCCTTGTTGGGCATAAGTAGAGAACAGGTCCTTCATGTTCGTTAATCAGTGATTGGGCAATTAGGAGGCCGACTAGAGTCTTTCCGCCACCCGTGTTTAGCTTTATCACGACGTCGCGTTCATGACGTCGAGCGTGCCATTGCCTGAGTGCCTCGGCTTGGCTGTTCCAGAGGTCATCGATACCTGGGGGATTTGGGAGACGTAAGAAGATTTCTTTGGGATCGATGGCCCTAGGCCTCTGCCGCCGGTTTCTAAGTCTATTGAAATCAACCATGCTAACCCCCATACTTGCAAGCGACGAAACAAGATTCCGTCCGGCGCCTGACGTTTAGCCTGGACTGCGTGCCGCAGACGTTGACCTGCGGCAGAGCATCAAGGGTATCATGGTATCTGGAGGGAGAAGGTTACGGTCGAAGTAGCTAGCACGCTTGGCACCCAAGCCTGGGTCAAAGTCAGTTCCATCCGAACGTAATCGTATGACGCAAGCGACGAAGGGCGAACCACCGGCCGCCCCCGCTTCGTGATCACATATCCCGCCCCGTCGCCGCTACGTCTTCGATCAGCCGGTAGCACTTCGTCCTCAACACCGTCGCTGGCAGAGTTCCAGCCGACTTGAGCAGACACCTTGACACTCCACGTCATTGACGTTGTGATGTCTGCATGCGAATCACTCTCACTGTTGACGACGACCTCGCCGATGCTCTTGAGCAGCGGGCGAAGCGGCTTGGTGTGTCGTTCGACCAGGTCGTAAACGAGACGCTGCGGCGCGGCCTGGCGGCGCAGGTGGACGAGGACCGGCCGGTGTTTCGTGTCCGGCCGTTTCGCAGTGGCTTTCGCCCCGGCGTTGACCCGCTGAAGCTCAACCAGCTCAACGACGAGTTGGAAGTCCAGGCCTTCCTGGAGAAACACCCCGACTGGCCGTCCCGAACCTGAACGTGCCCGCCCGCGACTGAATGTCCGGGGCGGCCGGTAACGCTCCCGGCAGGCGCTGGACCTGGCCGAACGGTGGTTCCTCGCATCCAGCAGGATCGAGGACGACGCAACTGTCCCGGATTCGTCTCCGGCTGTCGCCGAGGCTGGCTCGTAGGATTCGGGGATGAGCTATTTCGAGTTGCCGGAGCCCCGGCGGGAGCGGTGTCCGTTTTGCGACAACGTGGCCGGTCGCGAAACGGAAGGGGGCGTTCGGTGCGCGGTGGTGTCGGAGACCGATCTGACGCTGACCTTTGTTGCGCCGAGGCGGCAGCACCCGGGGCGGCTGCTGGTTATCAGCAAGCGGCACGCGCCGACGCTGCTTGACCTCTCGGACGAGGAAGCGGCGGCGATCATGCGGGATACGCGTCGCGCGGCGCTGGCCGTGACCAGGGCCTTCAAGCCGGACGGCCTGACGATCTACCAGAACAACGGCGTCGGGGCGGGTCACGAGATTCCGCACGTCCACATGCACGTCGTGCCCCGCTATCAGGATGACGGAGGGGCGAATCCCGAGAAGGGACCGGTCATGGCTAACGAGAGAGCTTTGCGTAGTCCGTCGTTGGGTGCGCGGAAGACCCTCACCCCAACCCTCTCCCACGGGGAGAGGGAGAAAGAGCGGCGAGACCAGGATCGGAGGATCCCTCATCTGAAGGCGAGGAGTGAGCGGAGAGAAGTGAGAAGTGAGATCGGACAGGAAAGGGAGAAAGAGCGGCGGCGCGTCGGAGGTGAGGAGCGTTCTGAAGTGATTCCCTACGAGGAGCGGGCTGAGGTGGCGACCCGGATCAGGCGTTTTATCGAGTAGGGGCGGGCGGCGGTCGTTTCGGGCTGGCGGCTGGCACCATGGCGGGTGTTGTCCGCTCTCGTGCCAGGCGCTGCCATGAAGATTGCCGACATCCAGTTTTATTCCTTCAACCCGGGCCGTCGGAACCTGGAGGTGGTGCGGGTCGAATCGGACAACGGCTACTACGGCTGGGGCGAGGTGGGCCTGACCTCGCGGAACCTGGCGGTGGGCGGGGCCATTGCGCACTTCCGGGACTTCCTGATCGGCCAGGATCCGCGGCGCATCGGGCGCATCTGGCAGGAGACGTACCGCAGCCAGTACTTCGAAGGCGGACGGGTGCTGACCTCGGCCATGGCGGCCATCGACATCGCGCTGCACGACCTGGTGGCGAAGAGCCTGGGGGTGCCCGTCTACCAACTGCTGGGCGGCAGGCAGCGGGACTTCGTGCCCTGTTTCGTCACCACCAACGCCCGGAACCAGGACGACCTGGTGGAGGAGGTGAAGGGCCTGGTGGCGGACGGCTGGGAGTGCATCCGCACCCTGGTGTGGGGCCTTTGGGAGACCGAGGGGCAGGTCTTTTCGCCGCGCGAGTCGGTGGCGATCACCGCCGAGTGGCATACGGCGGTGCGCGAGGCGGTGGGGCCGGGTCCCGTGATCGGGCCGGACTATCACCACCGGCTGAGCGTGGCCGAGGCGGCCTCCTATTGCCAGCGCATGCCGCCGGGGACCATCGATTTCCTGGAAGAGCCGATCCGCGACGAGACGCCGGCGGCCTACGCCACGCTGCGGTCCATGACCGACATCCCCTTCGCCATTGGCGAGGAGTTCTCCAGCAAGTGGCAGTTCGCGCCCTACATCGAGCAGGGGCTGACCAACTTCGCCCGCCTGGACGTTTGCAACGTCGGCGGCTTTACGGAGGCCATGAAGGTGGCGGGCTGGTGCGAGACGCACTACATCGACCTGATGCCGCACAACCCGCTGGGGCCGGTCTGCACGGCGGCCAGCGTGCACCTGGGCGCGGCGGTGCCGAACTGGGCCTGGCTGGAGGACCGGACCGTTGACCTGGGCCGGTTGTACTCGGATGAGATCTTTCCCGTCCAGCCCAAGCTGGACGGCACCTGGTACCCGGTGCCGGACGGGCCAGGGCTGGGCGTGGAGATTGACCTGGATGTAATCAAGGAGATTCCCTCCCGGCAGACCGAAACCCCGCATACGGTTCGACCGGATGGGTCGGTGACGAACTTCTGAGGGCGGTGGGCGCGATGAACAAGACGCTTCGCGGCCATATGAATCACCGGAGAGACCCCTGCGCAACCCAAAGTTGGGTGCGCGGAAGACCCCTCACCGATTTCGGCCGAAGACGGCCGATTCTGCCTCTCCCCTCGGAGAGGGTGAAGCACGGCGCGGCCTGCATTTGATTGCATCCGAACGTGCTTGCGGGCGTGGAGACCACGACCGGAAGACCCCTCACCGATTTCGGCCGGGGACGGCCGAATCTGCCTCTCCCCCAGGAGAGGGTGAAGATGGGATCCCGTGCGAAACGAAGGGCGGGGGCGCCGGGGTGTGGTTCGACACGGTTCTCCGAGGGACTGCGAACCGGCTCACCACGAACGGGGTGGGGGCCTCAAAGAGAGGGCGAGGTTCCTCACTCCGCTGCGCTGCGTTCGGAATGACAGGGGGACGCGGGTGCACGGAAGACGGGCGGGTTGGGGACGCGGCCGCTGTGACGTGGGAGTGGCGTCGTGGGGAAAAGGGCGCGATCGAGCGCGGGTCCCAGGCTGCGCGCAGCCTGGGCCACAAGGCCGGATTCAGCCTCTCCCCCAGGAGAGGCTGAAGAGTCGCCACAACTTCGAGGACGAGGGGCGCTTTGCAACGGTCTAGCTCTGGAGCGAACGGTCATGAGAGTGACCTATGACCCAGAGGCGGACACCGTAGTGATCAGCCTGCGCAAGTCGGCTATCGACGAGAGCGACGAAGTTCGGCCGGGCGTGATCGCCGATTTCGATGCCGCCGGTGAGGTTGTGCGCTTTGAGGTCCTTGACGCATCGCGCGTCGTTCAGAATCCGCGCGAGATTCGGTTTGTGATCGCCGAGTAGCAGCTCGGGCTCCGAGTCGCGCCTTCGGCTGGCACCATGAGGCGTGCCGTTCGCCACCGCGTGAGGCGCCGTTATGAAAATCGCCGACATCCAGTTTCATGCCTTCAATCCGGGCTTTCGCAACGTGCAGACCGTGCGGATCGAGTCCGACAACGGCTTCTACGGCTGGGGCGAGGCGGGCCTGAGCACCCGCGACCTGGCGGTGGGCGGGGCGGTGTCGCACTTCCGGGAGTTCCTGATCGGCCAGGACCCGCGGCGGATCGGACGTATCTGGCAGGAGGTCTATCGCAGCCAGTACTTCGAGGGCGGGCGCGTGCTGACTTCCGCGATGTCGGCGATCGACATCGCCCTGCACGACCTGGTGGCCAAGAGCCTGGGCGTGCCCGTCTACCAGCTGCTGGGCGGTAAGCAGCGGGACTTCGTGCCCTGCTTTGTGACCACGCGGTCCAGCGACCTGGACGACCTGATCGCGGAAGTGAAGGGGCTGGTGGCGGATGGGTGGGAGTGCATTCGCACCTCCATGTACGGTCCGGGGATCAGCGACGGCAGCAACCGCTTTGAGCCGCGCGAGTCGGTGGCCGTGACCGCCGAGTGGCACACGGCGCTGCGCGAGGCCGTGGGGTCCGGGCCGGTGCTGGGTCCCGACTATCACCACCGGCTGAGCGTGGCCGAGGCGGCCTCGTACTGCCAGCGCATGCCGCCGGGAACCATCGATTTCCTGGAAGAGCCGATCCGCGACGAGAGCCCGAACGCCTACGCCACGCTGCGCACGATGACCGACGTGCCGTTTGCGATCGGCGAGGAGTTTTCCAGCAAGTGGCAGTTCGCGCCCTACATCGAGCAGGGCCTGACGAACTTTGCGCGGGTGGACATCTGCAACGTTGGTGGGTTCACGGAGGCCATGAAGGTGGCGGGCTGGTGCGAGGTCCATTACATCGACCTGATGCCGCATAACCCGCTGGGTCCGGTCTGCACGGCGGCCAGCGTGCACATGGGCGCCGCGGTGCCCAACTGGGCCTGGCTGGAGGACCGCGGACCGGACCTGGGCCGGCTCTACTCGGACGAGCTATTCCCGGTTCAGCACAAGCTGGACGGCGTCTGGTACCCGGTGCCGGACACGCCCGGTCTGGGGGTGGACATCGACCTGGACGTGGTCAAGGAACTCCCCGTGAGCCACTGGGAGGCCCCGCACCTGACGCGGCCCGACGGGTCGGTGACGAACTGGTAGACGGCTCGTTCAGGGTCTTGCTCGGGCGAGATCTTTGCGTAGCCACGGCTTGGTTGCGCGGAAGACCCTCACCGATTTCGGCCGAAGACGCCCGAATCTGCCTCTCCCCCAGGAGAGGGTAAAGAACGGCGACCGCTTGAGGATATTGACATTGCACACTCGTTCCTCGGGTTAGGCAAAGGTCTCCAAAGAGAGGGAGTCAGAGCCGGCGAGCAAACGAGAACGAGGGACGTTTGGTAACGGTCTCTCAGGTGGGGCGGGGGGCGGGGGCGGCCATGAGGTGGGGGCCGTTGGTGGCGGAGGACTGGCGGGCGAGGTCGTAGACGCCGTCCTGGAGTTCCAGGACGCGGACGGCCTGGCGGAGGGGGATGGGCGGCGGGTCGCCGTTTTCCAACGCTTCAATCGAGCGGCCCATGATGGTGGCCATGATGTCGGAGCGGGGCGACTCGTCATAGACCGTAACGCCCTGGCTGGTGTGGACCTGTACCTGGCCGACGAGGTCGGCGCTGTATTGGCCGAGGATGATCGCGTTGGTCCCAACGGCACGGATGACGTACTCGCCGGAATGGTCGCCCAGCGGGTAGGCGTAGCTGCATTCGACCAAGCCGGTGCTGCCGTCAGCGGCTCGGAAGAGGCCGGCGGCGTAGTCCTCGAACGGGCGCTGGAACATGGCGTTGGAGATGACACCGGCCACCGCTTGCGCCGGCTGACCGCCCATGGCGTCCAGCATGATGTCGATGCCGTGCTGGCACTCCACCGCCCAGCAGCCGCCGCCCGAGATCGATGGGTCGTTGTGCCAGGCGGAGGGCATGTTGTCGTAGCGGGCGGGCGTTGAGGTGCTGAGGCGACTGTGGAAGTGGGCCAGGTCGCCGAGGGTGCCGTCGGCGATCGATTGGCCAATCACGTCGAACACCTTGAGTTCACGGGTGGGCAGGGTGAGCGCGCCCCAGAGGCCGGCGGCCTCGGCGGCTTCGACGGCGGGTCGCAGCCGGTCGGCGCAGTCGGCCCAGGGCTTGTCGAACAGACTCGGAACGCCGGCATCGACACAGGCCTGCAGGTAGCCGGGGGCCAGGGTGTGGCGGCCGGAGACGAGGGCTACGTCGGGTTTGACCGTTTCCAGGCACTCGGCGGCGGTGTCGAAGACGGGGCAGCCGAAGGACTCGGCCATGGTCGTGCGTTCGGACTCCAGCGGGTCGAACGCGCCGACAATCTCATGCCCAAGCTGGACGGCGGTGCGGCCCATCCCAAACCCGTGATGACTGTAGGAGAGGACGACGGCGCGCATGGGGGTGGCTCCGGTTCGCAGGATGGCGCGTGAGTGTACGGGGAACTTGGGACGAGACCAGACAATCGGCTTCGGAGAGATCCGTGCCTCCACAGATCAGGGGCTTGTATAATGAAGCCATTGATCCCCCCAGTTGTTTCGATGGCTGGGATGGGGCCACCTCCGGGTGGCCCCTGAAATTTTTAACGACATGGCTCTGCGCACCAACGTCTATGTGGACGGATTCAATCTGTATTACGGTGCGCTTCGAAGAACACCGTACCGCTGGCTTGATTTACGAGAACTCTGCTTGCGCCTTCTCGGGCCTGGTCACACGCTGCACCGCATCCGATACTTCACGGCCGACGTAAAGCCTTCGCCGAGCGATCAGCACAAGGACATTCGCCAACAGACGTACCAGCGTGCATTGCGCACTCTCCCCGAGATCGAGATTCACAAGGGGAGGTTCGTTCGCAATCGCCACTGGATGCCGCTTACTAATCCGGTAGTAGGGATTCTCCAGCGGATACGTGTGGAGCGTGTCGAGGAGAAAGGCTCCGACGTCAATCTTGCGACCTACCTCGTACTCGATGCCGCGCAGCGCGACTTTCAGGCCGCCTTCGTGCTATCCAATGACACCGATCTGGTCGAGCCTATTCGCCTCGTGCGTCAGACTTTTAGCCTCCCAGTGCACGTGGTGAGCCCCCACCGTGCCCGCAGCCGGCGGATGCAAGCGGCTGCAACCTCCTACACGCTGCTCGACCACACGCTGCTACCGAACTGTCAATTTCCTGTGGGACTTGCTGACAGTGTGGGTCCGTTCAACAAGCCGCCGGAGTGGGACTGGACTTAGGGCGCGGCGCCTTCCTCAGGCCGATTCTTCGGCCTGTTGCTGCTGGGCTTCGGCGTGGCCGGGTTGGGTGACGAGGATGGGGGCGCTGTTGGAGTCGACGGTTTCGCGGGTGACGACCACCTTTTTGACGCCCTTCTTGGACGGCAGGGTGAACATGGTGTCCATGAGAAGGTCTTCCAGGGTGGTTCGCAGGCCGCGGGCGCCGGTGTTGGTTTCCTGCGAGCGGCGCGCGATGGCTTCCAATCCGTCGTCGGTGATCTCAAGCTCCACGCCGTCCATTTCGAACAGTTTCTGGAACTGGCGCAGCAGGGCGTTCTTGGGTTCGCAGATGATCTGGACCAGCGCTTCGACATCCAATTCGTCCAGCGCGGCCACCACCGGCAGGCGGCCGACGAACTCGGGAATGAGGCCGTACTTGAGCAGGTCGTCTGATGCGACTTCGTGCATCACGCTCTCGGCCTTTTCGCCGTGGGCGCGTTTGCCGAAGCCCACGCCGGCCGCGTGGCCGATGCGTCGGGAGATGATCCGGTCCAGTCCTTCGAACGCGCCGCCGCAGACGAACAGAATGTCGCGCGTATCCATCTGGATGAAGTCCTGGTGGGGGTGCTTGCGTCCGCCCTGCGGCGGCACGTTGACCTGGGCGCCTTCGATGATCTTCAGCAGCGCTTGCTGCACGCCTTCGCCCGAGACGTCGCGCGTGATCGAGGGGTTGTCGGCCTTGCGGGAAACCTTGTCGATCTCGTCGATGAAGATGATGCCGGTCTGGGCGCGCGGGACGTTGAAGTCGGCGGCCTGCAAAAGGCGCACCAGGATGTTCTCCACGTCCTCGCCCACATAGCCAGCTTCGGTGAGGGCGGTGGCGTCGGCGATGCAGAACGGCACGTTGAGAATGCGCGCCAGCGTACGCGCGATCTCGCTCTTGCCCACGCCGGTGGGTCCCAGCAACAGGATGTTGCTCTTGTGCAGTTCAAAGTCGTCGTCGGATGCGCCGGCGGCGACGCGCTTGTAGTGGTTGTAGACGGCGACCGAGACGACTTTCTTGGCCCGGTCCTGCCCGATCACGTAGTCGCTCAGCAACTCGAAGAGCCGCTCCGGCGTGGGAATGCGGCCCGCCATTGCCCGCGGGCTGGGCTCGCGTGTCTGTTCCTCGTCGATGATGTCGCGGCAGAGGTTGACGCACTCGTTGCAGATGTAAACCCCGGCCGAGCCTGAGATCAGGCGGCGGACCTGGTCTTGCGTTTTGCCGCAGAACGAGCAGCGGTAGCTCGCGCGGTTGGAGCGACTACGCGCCATATCGACTCCGAGGGACAAAGGTCCCGGCAGGGTACCGAGGTCGGGCCATGTCGCCTAGTCCGAGCCGTTGCTGTCCTGGCCCACACTCGCCGAGCGCGGAGTCACGATCTGATCGATCAGTCCGTACTCCTTGGCCTCTTCGGCCGTCAGGTAGAAGTCCCGGTCCGAGTCGGCGTGGATGCGTTCTTTCGGCTGACCGGTGGCGTCCACGAAGATCTGTTCGATGCGGTCGCGGACCTTGCCGATCTCGCGGGCTCGAATCTGCAGATCGGCGGCCTGCACGAAACCTTCGAATCCCTGCGACGGCTGGTGCAGCAGCACGGTGCTGTGCGGCAGCGCCGACCGTTTGCCGCTGGTGCCGCCGGCCAGGATTACGCTCCCCATGCTGGCGGCCAGACCCACGCAGGTGGTAGCCACGTCGTTTGGCACGTACTGCATCGTGTCGAAGATGGCCAGGCCGGCGCTCACGCTGCCGCCCGGTGAATTGATGTACATGTTGATGTCGGCTTCGGCGTCCTCGCTGGTCAGCAGCAGTAGCTGCGCGATGACGGTATTGGCCACGGCGTCATCGATGGGCGTGCCCAGGAAGATGATCCGGTCGCGCAACAGGCGCGAGTAGATATCCATTCCGCGCTCGCCGCGGTCGGTCTGCTCGATGACGTACGGGACAAGAATGCCCATGCAAAAGTCCTTTCCCTACCGTCGGCGCTAGGCCTGCTCGGCGTCGGGGTCATCCTCCGCCTCGGCGGCAGCTGCCAGCTCGGGCGGGGGGTCGTCGTGGTGGTGGTGATCGTGCAGCGGCACCGCGCCGTCGGTCACCGCGGCCACGAGCGCCTGCAGCGCCTTGCGAGAACGAACGGTCGTCGCCACGCGGAGGCGCGCTTCGTCGCGCATCAGGTTGGTACGGATCAGGTTCCGGCGTTCCTGCGGGTAGTACTCGGCCACGCGGTCAACCTCGGCCTGCATTTCGTCAACCTCGGCCGTGATGTCGTGCGCATCCGCGTAGGCGTCCAGGGCCAGGCCCCGGTGAATGCGGTTGATGGCCTCGCGACGCGCTTCCTCAGCCCAGTCGTCCCGCGTTTGTTCGCGCATGGCGAGATAGGTATCCACGGGAACACCCTGGCGCACCAGCGCGTCCGTGCGCTCGCTCAGCACCTGGGCGCTTTCACGTTCAATCAGCACGTCGGCGATTTCAAAGGTGGCGCGCTCCACCAGGATCTGCACGGCCTGCTCTTCCAGTTCATGCTGGGCCTCGTGCGTCTTGCGTTCACGGAGCGAGCTCGAAATGCGTTCGCGCATCGCCTCCAGGTTCTCGAAGGGACCCACGCTGCGCGCAAACTCGTCGTCCAGGTCCGGCAACTGCCGCTCGCTGACGCCGTCCACCTGAATCTCGAACGACACGTCCTTGCCGCGCAACGCCTCGTTCGGATCGTTCGGCGGGATTTGGGCGTCGTACGACACCTGGTCACCGGCAACCGTGCCGGTCACGGCGCCATCGAACCCCAGGGGAAAGCCGTTATTGCCCACCAGCACGTTGTAGGGCTGCGGTTCTTCGGGCTCGATCCCGTCGCCCACGATCTGAATGCGCGTCTGCACCATGTCCTCGGCAACGGCGGGCCGCTCCACCGGTTCCCAGGCGGCCTGCGTGGTGCGCAACTGCTCGATTTCGGCCTCGATCTCGTCCTCGGACACCTCGTCAACCGACAGGTCGAGCGACACGTCGTCCAGGTCTCCCAACTCGACGGTCGGGGCGATGGCGACCTCGGCCGAGAATAGGAAGGGCGCGTCCAGCGACGGGAGTTCCGGCACGTCCAGTTCCGGTTGGTCGATCGGGTTCACCCCGGTCTCGTCCAGGGCCGAGGTGTAGGCCCGCGGCACGACGGCCTCCAGCAGGTCCTGCATCACCGTGCCCACGCCGGCGGCGTTCTCGACCAAGCGGCGCGGCGCCTTGCCGGGGCGGAAGCCGGGAATCTTGATTCGGCGTCCTACCCGTTGAATCGCCCGTCCGTATTCCCTTTGCAAGTCCTCGGGCGGCACTTCGACCGCGAGCCGAACGCGGCTGCCTTCTAGCTTCTCAGCGGTCGCGGGCATACCAGTCCTCTGGGCGAAATCCACCGGCCAGTCGCGGGGCGGGTGGGGAAGGAGAGACTCGAACTCTCACGGAGAAATCTCCACGTGATCCTAAGTCACGCTCGTCTACCAGTTCCGACACTTCCCCCTGAAACACGTGCATGTCCAGAACAGACAGACAACCGCCCACGGGAACGCGGGCGCGCCTGATTATATGGTGAGCGTCATGGATTTCCGGTCCTTTTGGCCCGCCTGCCGCTTTAGCAGCGTCCCGCAACGGGCTAGGATTGAATCAAGCCCTCGACCCGCCGGATCGCCGGCGGCGCCGACGCTAGCAAAGGACCTGCGGCATGGCCTACGAAGTACCCGACCTTCCCTACGCTTTCGACGCGCTGGAGCCCACCATCGACGCACGCACGATGGAGATCCACCACGACCGCCACCACGCGACGTATGTCATGAATCTGAACGCCGCGCTGGAAGGCCACGACGACCTGGCCGCGCAGAGCGTGGAAGACCTGATCAGCAACCTGGGCGCCGTGCCGGAGGACATCCGCACGGCCGTGCAGAACAACGGCGGCGGCCACGCCAACCACTCGCTGTTCTGGACCGTGATCGGCGGCAACAGCCATCCGCATCCGCACGGCGCGCTGGCCGAGGCCGTGGACGCGGCCTTCGGCAGCCTGGAGAACTTCCAGGCCGAGTTCGCGGCGGCGGCCACCACCCGCTTCGGCTCCGGCTGGGCCTGGCTGATCAAGCAGGGCGACGGCTCGCTGGCCGTCACCAGCACGCCGAACCAGGACAGCCCGCTCATGGACGGAAGCGGCGTCCCGATCCTGGGCCTGGACGTGTGGGAGCACGCCTACTACCTCAACTACCAGAACCGCCGCCCCGACTACATCGCGGCCTTCTGGAACGTCGTGAACTGGGAAGAGGTCGAACGCCGCTTCGGCTAAACCGACTCCTGCGCTGCGAAGCGCCGACGGCCCGATACGCAGGTCGTCGGCGCTTCGCGCGAATGGTTTAGGTCAAACCGGCTAGGATTGACGCATGTTTGCTTTGTACCGGCGCGCCCCCTGGCAGGCGCAGCTGCTGACGATCTTCGTGATCGTCGCGATCCTGATCGTCATCGGCTTCCTGGCCCTGCGGCAGTTCCAGGCCGGCGACCCGAACGTCTCCGTGGAACCAAGCTCGGTCGACGTGGGCGGCGCCGCGACGCTGATCCCGCCAGGCGAGCGACCCTTCGGTCTGCACGTCGTTGGCGAGGGCGAAGTGGTGGTGCCCCCCGACCGCGCCATCGTCACGCTGGGCGTCGAGGCTTCGGCCGAGACTGCCGCGCAAGCGGCCGACGAAGCGAACTCCACCGCCGAAAAACTCATCGAGGCCATCCGCGACGTCAGCTCGGACGAGAACGAAATCCTAATCCAGACGACCGGCCTCAGCCTCTCGCCCGTCTTCCCGCCCGCGGCGCCCGAACAGCGCACCGTATCGGCCGACCCGGTCGGCTATCGGTCAGCGAACACCGTCACCGTCACGATCGACAAGATCGACCTGACATCGAGGGTTCTCGACGCGGCGCTGAGCGCCGGCGCGAATAGCGTGCGGTCGATCAGCTTTACGCTGCAGGACGACGGGCCGGCCAAGGCCGAAGCCCTGCGGCTGGCCACGCTGGACGCCGCCGACAAGGCGCGCGCGGTGGCCGACGCCCTGCGCGGCAGCGTGCGCGGCTTGATCTCGCTGCAGGAAGACAGCATCTACGTGCCGGTGGCGCGCAGCGAGTTCGCCCTGGCCCGGCCAATGGCCGCCGCGCCCGCCGCGGCCGCGGTCCCGGTGGAAGCCGGCGAACTGCGTATCCGGGCCACTGTGCGCGCCAACTTCGCCTACGAATAGGCGACGACCGGCAAGCGTTTGGCCGAACGCGTCCTCTAGCCCAGGTCGGCGGGACGCACGGGTGAGCCGGAGCGCGCGGACTCCTCGATGGCCAGCGTGGCGCGCAGGGAGAGCACGGCGTCGGCATAGGTCGAGCGAATGTTCGAAGCGTCGCCTGATTGCACCGCCCGCACGAAGGCCTCGTCCAACAGGTACTTGGCGTCGGCGCTGTTCGTGAATTCGCGGACCTCGCCCGGCCGCGCGATCCGTCCGCCCTCGTGCCACACCCACATCGACAGGTCGCGCGCCACGATGGTGACGCCGTGGTCCCACGGTTCGACCGGCACATCGTTCAGCCCGCAGGTGTTCAGCAGCGTGCCGACGGCCCCGTTGGCGAACTGAAACGTGGCGGCCGAGACGTCAGCGATGTCCAGATTGGGCGCGTCGGTCATCAGTCGCGTCGCGGCGGCGGTGTGGATGCTCTCGATTTCGCCCACCAGATAGCGCTGCAGGTCCACCACGTGGGTCGCCTGCTCAACCACCTGCCCGCCCGACTGCGCCTGCACGCGCCACCAGGCGGTTCGGGGCATGCCGCCCAGGTAGGTGCCGATGGCCATGCCCACCGTTCGGTCCGCCAGCAGCTCACGCGCAGTGTCGGCCGCCTGGCTGTAGCGCGTCTGGTAGCCGACGGCGGTGATCAGGCCGCGCGCGGCGATGGCGCGCTCAATCCCGCGCACGGTGGGCATGTCCAGTCCAACCGGCTTCTGCACCATCATCGGCACGCCCGCCTCAATGCACTGGTACTCGACCTCGCCATGCGCGAACGGCGGAACCGAAATGAACACCGCATCAGGCGCAACGGCCGCCAGCATCCGGCCGGCGTCATCAAAGGACTCAATGGCGGGCGGCTCGACCGGCGGTGACATCCTGGCGGCGGCCAGGCGCAGCGTGTCCGGAATCCGCGCGAGATCAATGTCCGCCAACGCCACCACGTCGGCTTCCGGCATGCGCCACAGGTTGGCCAGGTGCATGGAGGCGATACCGCCCACACCGATCATGGCAACGCGAACGGAGGATGGCTCAGACATACGGCTTCGGATCCGGCGGCGGGCCGCCGAAGCCTAGGGGCCGCTCCGCCCCGGCGTCAACGCGGGTCTACACTGCCCGGCTGTGATGTGGCGCAGGTTGACGCAACTGGATCGCGCCTGGGCTCGCTCAGAGGTTGAGCGAGGACGGGCTGAAGGCGTCTGATGCCGCCGGGACCGCGCCGGCACCATGGCGCCCCTCCGCCGCTGGGCGCCGGCGACCGCGTGGTTCGCGTGCCGCGGCGGGTGGCCATGAGCCTGGAGGTGGACACCACCCTGGCGCGCCGCGGTCCCTTTCGGCCGGGCCTGATCCTCATCGTCGCGTTCGCCGGCCTGATTCTGGTGGGTACCGGGCTGTTGGCCTTGCCGTTGTCCCTGGCCGAAGGTCAGAAACCGGATTTCCTGGTTGCCCTGTTCACCGCAACGTCCGCTGTGTGCGTCACCGGGTTGACGGTCGTCTCGACCCACGACCATTGGTCGCTGTTTGGCCAAATCGTAATCCTGGGCTTGATTCAGGTCGGCGCCCTGGGCTTCATCGTGGGCGCCATCGTGATCTTCTCGCTGGCGGGCCGGCGCACGTCCACCCGCGAACGCCTGATGTTCGGCCAGCACATCGGTCGCGGTGAACCCGGCGGCCTGAAAGGGCTCTTCTGGCGCATCGCCATCTTCACGCTGTTCCTGCAAGGCGTGGGCGCGGTGCTGCTCTTTCTGCGCGTGCAGGACGACGCGTCGGTGGACAATCCGCACTGGTGGTCGATATTTCACGCCGTCTCCGCCTTCACCAACGCGGGGTTCGACATCGAGCCCGGCTCCGACAGCTTCGCGCGGCTGGTCGACGATCCGACCACGGTGGGCATCCTGGCGGCGCTGGCGATCATTGGCGCCATCGGGTTCATGGTGATCTTCGACGTGATACGCCGGCGGCTGTGGCGGCGCCTGGGGCTGGAATCACGAATCGTGCTGACGGCCATGCCGGCCCTCCTGATCGCGGGATTCCTGCTGCTACTGGTGCTTTCGCCGGATTTCGGCGGCGCGGTACCCGAGGACGACCTTGGCCTGCGGTCGAACGCCGCGCTCAATCACGCGGTCTGGCGCACGACCGGCTTCTCGACCATCGATATGGGCCGTCTCCACACCGACACGTTGATCGTCCTGATCGTCCTGATGTTCATCGGGGGCGCCTCGGCCGCGGTTACCGGCGGGATCACCGTCAACACCTTCAGCGTGCTCTTCATCGCGATGGTGTCGCACATACGAGGTCGCCGCTTTCCAGAGGCCTTCGGCCGGCGCATTGCCCAGCACTCGGTCATGCGCGCGCTGGCGGTCGTTGGGCTGTCCGGTGTCGCTGTGCTCCTGGCTACCGTGCTGATGTCCATCGCCGAGCGCGGTTCCGAAACGGTGCTGTCAAACCTGTTGTTCGAGGCCGTCAGCGCATTTGCCGTCGTCGGCTATTCCACCGGCATCACGGCCGATCTGACCGTGGCCTCTAAACTCGTGCTGATCGGAACGATGTTCGTCGGCCGCCTGGGCGCCCTGACGCTTGCCCAGGCGCTCGTCACGCGCGAGCATCAGCCGCTGGTCCACTATCCGGAGGAGGCCATCAAGGTCGGTTAGGCGCCGGCCGTGCCCATGCAGATCCTGGTGACCGGTCTCGGTCGGTTCGGAAGCAGCCTGGCCCGCACGCTGGCGGAGTCCGGGCACGAAGTCGTTGTGCTCGACACATCCGAGCAGGCCGTCCAGATGGCCACGGACGTGGTGGATCAGGCCGTGGTGGGCGACGCCACCAACGAGGCGGTCCTGCGCGAGGTGGGCGCGACCGACGTGGATCTGGCCGTGGTGGCGATGGCCGAGGTGGAGGCCAGCGTGCTGATCACGACGCACCTGAAGAACCTGGGCGTGCCGCGCGTTTTCGCCAAGGCCTCCAGCGAGGTGCACCGGCTGATCCTGGAACGGGTGGGCGCGGACCGCGTGGTCTTTCCGGAACGGGACATGGCCGTGCGCCTGGCCCAGAGCGTCTCAACGCCCGGCATGCTGGACTACCTGGAACTGCTGCCGCACCTGGGCATCACCGAGATTGACGGCACCCCATTCGCTGGCCAGTCGCTGGCCAACCTGAACCTGGCCGCCCGGTTTGGTGTGAACGTGCTGGTGATCAAGCGCGGCAACGAGTTGATCGTTACCCCCGGCCTCTCCGAGCAGGTGATGAAGGACGACATGCTGATCGTGGTCGGCCGCGACAGCCGCATCGCCGAACTGCAGACCGCCGCGGGCTAACGATCCGTTTCCCGGACGCTCGTCCGGAGTGTGGACGAGCGGTGGACAACCTGTGCGCCCGTCCGTGGCGTCGATCACTGCGCGGAACACCGTTCGCCCGCTCCCACTTCAAGGGACGGAGGGAGTGACGAGCCCTTGAACGTCCCCACGCCTCGTCAGGCGGGACTGTGGACAGCCGACGTTGCCTGAGTGTTGATAAGCCGGGTTGACACCCAGCATATGGGATGCCAAGATTCCACCCCACCTATATGTGGTATGCGGCCTTCGCTGATCTATGGCTTGGGTCGCAGCTTAGAGGCAACGGACCGCCTCATTCACGATGCCGTGGCGCACGGGTGGGGACGTGCACTCAGATTAGGAGCGCGGCGGTGATCAGACTGCTCGGCGAACTGCATCGGACGCGCGACGGTCGGCAGTTCGCCATAGATTTCGCGCAGGTCATTCCGTCGACCGGTGCCTATGACCTGGTCCTCTTCGGCCTGCGGCACGCGGAAACGGAGTTTTCGATGGGTGTGGCCTTCCCGCAGGACTCCGCAAGCACCTGGGGGGCGCACGAGGCGCTGGTTCGCGAAGGATTGGGACAAATTCGCACCGAACTTGAGCGTGGTAATACTGAGGATGGATCGCTGGTGGAGATCCCTTCCGCCACGTGGGGAGGGTGGCGACCGAGCTACAGGTTCTCGGTCCCATCAAAGACGCGTTATGCATAGGCACGGCGCAACGTATCCGGATCTCTCGGATAACGCGCTGGCCGTGCTGCGCAAGCGCTACTTCCTGAAGGACCGCGTCGACCACCCCATCGAAGACACGGACGAGTTCTTTGACCGCGTGGTGCGCGGCGTGGTTGACGTGGAGCGCGAGCGGGGCTGGGTGGACGCCGAAGGCCACGACGAGATCGTGGGCTCGATGTACGACCTGCTGCGCGGCCTGCGCTTCGTGCCCAATAGCCCCTGCCTGATGAACGCCGGCAAGCCGCAGGGCTATGCGCAGATGGCGGCCTGCTTTGTGCTGCCGATCGACGACGATCTGCTGAGCATCAAGACCACCGACATGCACGCGGCCATCATTCACCAGAGCGGCGGCGGCACCGGATTCAATTTCTCCCGCATCCGTCCGCGCGGCGACTTTGTGCGGAGCTCCGGCGGCGTGGCCAGCGGGCCGATCAGCTTCATGTCGATGATCGACTACTCCTGCGGCGAGATTAAGCAGGGCGGCACCCGCCGCGGCGCCAACATGGGCATCCTCAACGTCGATCACCCGGACATCCTGGACTTCATCGGCTGCAAGACCGAGGACGGCCGGATCGCCAACTTCAACATCTCCGTCGGCATTACCGACGCCTTCATGCAGGCCGTGCGGGACGACACCGACTATGACCTGGTGAACCCGCGCACCCAAGAGGTCACGAAGCGCCTGCGCGCCCGCGACGTCTGGGAGCGCCTGGTCGACGGCGCCTGGCTGAACGGCGAACCGGGCATGATTTTCCTGGACCGCCTGGAGCGCACCAATCCCACGCCGGACGTGGCGCTGCAGGACACCACCAACCCCTGCGGCGAGCAGCCGCTGCTGCCGTACGAGGCCTGCGTGCTCGGCAGCCTGAACCTCAACTGGCACCTCACGGAGGACCGCACGCGCATCGACTGGAAGGCGCTGCGGCGTGACGTGCACCTGTCGGTCCGCTTCCTGGACGACATGGTCGAGGCCTCCAACTTCCCGCTGGAGGAAATCGACGCCATCGTCAAGCACGGCAACCGTCGGGTTGGGCTGGGCGTTATGGGTTGGGCCGACGTGCTCTTCCACCTGGGCCTGCCCTACGACAGCCCCGAAGCCGAGGCGCTGGCCAGCGACGTGATGCAGTTCATCAACGACGAAGGCCGGCGCGCCTCCGAGGAACTGGCGGCCGCGCGCGGCGCGTTCCCCAACTTCATCAACTCGGCCTGGGACCGAAAGGGCCACGGCGAGCGGCGTAATGCCACGGTGACCACCATCGCGCCCACCGGCACGATCAGCATGATCGCCGACGCCTCCAGCGGTATTGAACCGCTCTTTGCGCTGATCTTCTGGAAGAACGTGATGCGCGACAGCGACGACAACGCGGCGACCACGCTGCGCTACGTGAACCCGATTTTCGAGACCTACGCGCGCCGCCGCGGATTCTTCAGCGAAGAACTGGTGGACGCCATCGAGGCCAACCACGGCAGCCTGCGGATCACCGACGAGACGCCGGACGAAGCTCGACAGGTGCTGGAGGGCGTGCCCGAATCGGCCCGCCGAATCTTTGTGACGGCCCACGACGTCTCGCCCGAATGGCACATCCGCATCCAGAGCGCGTTCCAGGCGCACACCGAGAACGCGGTGTCCAAGACGATCAACTTCCCGCACGAGGCCACCCGCGAGGACGTGGAACGCGGCTACTGGCGGGCCTACGAACTGGGCTGCAAGGGCGTGACCGTCTACCGCGACGGCAGCCGCGACTACCAGGTGCTGACGACCAGCGACTCCGGCGACAAGACGCGGCGCGACGAGACCGACGAGCCGCAGGCCGCCGAGGCCCCGGCGCCCGCCGAAGAGGCTCCCGCGCCGGTGGCGGCTACCCCGGTCAACGGCCACAGCAACGGCCATGCGCCCAAGTTGTCGCCGACGCCGGCAGCGAACGGCGCCTCGGACGACCATGCCGAGCACATTCCGCTGCCGATCGTCGCGGCGGTCGAGCGTGAGCGACCCGATCAGATTCACGGCACGACGACCCGTATCCGCACGGGCTGCGGTCCGTTGTTCGTCACGATCAACGACGACGAGCGCGGGCTTCCGTTCGAGACCTTCGCGACGCTGGGCAAGGCCGGCGGCTGCGCCGCCGCGCAGACCGAGGCTATCGGCCGGCTGGCATCGCTGGCGCTGCGCTCGGGCGTGCCGGTCGAAGAGGTACAGAAGACCCTGCGGGGGATCACCTGCCACCGGCCCGCCGGGTTTGGCCCCGAACGCGTGCTCTCCTGCGGTGACGGCATCGCCCAGGCGATGGCCAAGCGGATCGACGTGGAGAACGGTGACTTCGTCCCGATGGTGGACCTGCAGGGCGAAGGCACGTATACGTCCGACCCGGCCGAACAGCCAGCCGCGACGGTCGCGACGGCGCCTCCCCAGAGCGCGCCGACCTTCGGCAGCGGTTCGGCGCCGGCAGCCGAGACCTACGTTGAGGCCGCCGCGCGCGATCAGGGCTTCGTGGGCGCCTGCCCCTCCTGCGGCGGCAGCCAGCTCCACTACGCCGAAGGCTGCATGAAGTGCGTGTCCTGCGGCTACAGCGACTGCGGGTAGCGGCAAGGCCACCGCTCTCGGCTGGCTGATTCGGCGAACGAGCGCCGACCCGGGCTAAGTGCTGGGTGTCGTCGGTCGGCTTTCCGACTCTCGCTGGTCAATCAGAAGTCGCAGGCTCGCTTCGTTCCAGTAGAGATCGCCGACGGTCGCGCCTCGGTCCAGGAGTACGGACATGGTGGCGCGGTCGCCGTGCTGGGCTGCCGTTTCAAGCGGTGTGTTGTCGAGATTGTCCTTGGCCTCGATGTCGGCGCCGAGGTCCAAGAGCACCTGGACTAGAGCTGCGTTGCCCTTACCCGCGGCACTGTGCAGCGGGGTATCGCCCAGACCGTCGTATGCGCCAATGTCGGCACCGTATTTCACCAACATCCGGACGGCTTCCGAATTGCCCTCTTCTACAGATGTATGCAGCGGCGAATCGCCGAAGCCGTCTCTAGCCTCAGAATCCGCGCCGTGCTCCAGCAGCACAGCAACGACGGCTGGATCGCCACTCTCGATCGCATTGTGCAGCGGGGTATCGCCGAAGCCGTCCCTCGACTCAATATCGGCACCCAAGTCCAGCAGAGCTTTGACCATGGCTGACCTGGTCTCACGTACTGCCGTTTGCAGCGGTGAACGACCCAAGTCGTCCTTCGCCTCGATATCGGCACCGTGCTCTAGCAAGGCTTCAGCCATGGCTTGGTCGCCATTCTCGACCGCCTCATGCAGCGGAGTATCTCCGAATTCATCCTTGGACTGGATGTCGGCGCCGTACTTAAGCAATGTCGCGACGACGGCTACCTCGTTTTCGAACGATGAGGCCAAATGCAGCGGTGTGTTGCCGAAGTCGTCCCTGGCCTCTAAGTCCGCGCCGTAGGCCAAAAGAGTTGTGACCACGGCCGGATCCCGATTCAACGCCGCCGCCAGGTGCAGCGGCGTCCAGCCGTCTTCATCCGTCGCCCCGATGTCGAATCCGCAGTCCATTGACGCATGGACAAGGGGCACAGCCGCATAGGCCCAGAACTCTGAAGTCGTCCAGGCCTCCCGAATCTCGCCGATCGACTCCGGGAGGACAGGGCACGCAGCCGGTGTGCGCGACAGCGCGGGCTTTGAGGCGCCACCGCACGCGGCCAGCCCTACGACAACGAAGACGAGCAGCCCGAGCCACACCGCAGGTTGACCGGCGCCCGGCCTAGGTCCCCGTGGCATGTTCCCGCAGCACGCGAGCGGTGGCCTGATTGTTGGCGGCCTCCGCCAGGTCAAGCGGCGTTGCGCCGTCGTTGTCTTCGGCTTCGAGGTCGGCGCCACGTTCGAGGAGGTGGGCAACAATGTCTGCACTTCCAAAGTAGGCCGCGAAATGTAGGGGCGACCAGCCGTCCTCGTCCTGTGCTTCCAAACTGGCGCCCGAGTCCAGCAGGACCTTTACGACGGCCAGGGCTTCTCCACCGGCCGCGAAGTGCAGGGGCGTCCAACCATCGTCGTCCCGTGCTTCCACGTTGGCACCGGCGTCCAGCAGAAGCTGGACGTAGACCGGATCCTCGAACTCGGCTGCCGCATGCAGGGGTGTGATGCCACCTTCAACCTTGGCTTCGAGGTCTGCGCCACGGTCAATCATCAGTTCGATCAGATCTGGATCCGCCGCATATGTGAGCGCCACATGCAGGGGTGTGAGCTGTTCGACGGCGCGGGCGTCCAGGTTCGCCCCGTGATCCAGCAGGGCGGTCACCACGGCGAGTTTGCCGTCGACCAATACGCTCCAATGCAGTGGGGTCAGTCCGTCATCGCCCTGTGCTTCCAGGTCGAGGCCGCGCTCCAGCAGATACTCGACCATGGAGGGCTCAGGGTTGAGGGCCGCCGCCAGGTGCAGCGCGGTCGTGCCGCTATAGCCGCGTGCGTCCAGATTGGCCCCGAGAATAAGGAGAGCATCAATTCTCTCCGGATGCTCGCTATTGGCTGCCGCCAGCAGCAGCGGGGTCAAGCCCTGGTCGTTCCCTGCTTCCAGGTCGGCGCCGCGTTCGACGAGCAATTCAAGCGATTCCGGGTGGGAGCCGAAAACGGCCCAGGCGTGCAGCGGCGTCCAGCCGCGATCGTCCCGCACGTTCGGGTCTACGCCATGGTCAAGCAG
This sequence comes from Chloroflexota bacterium, assembly GCA_022825895.1. Lineage (GTDB taxonomy): Bacteria > Chloroflexota > UBA11872 > UBA11872 > UBA11872 > UBA11872. The sequence goes on from JAJDVX010000037.1 coordinate 127,928, forward strand.
GACGCCGAGCACTTCAGGTTCGGGACTGCTCACGGCGGCCACGTGGAGAGGCGTGAACCCGCGGTCGACTCTCGCCGAAACGTCGGCGCCAGCGGCAATCAGAGCGCCGACGATGGCCGGCTCGGCGCTGAACGCGGCTGCCTGATGCAACGGCGTGGGGCCATTGTCGCCCCCGGCGCTGACGCTCGCGCCGCAGTCCAACGCGGCTTGCACGACGGCTACAGTTGCCGCGGCCCAGAACTCCTTGCTGAGCCAGCGGACTTCGTCGATTGGTTCGGCACACGGGCCGGCTGTGGACTCCTGACCTGCCGTGGGTTCGGGGGTGGCGGCTGCCACCGTCAATGGCGTTGGTTCGGCTTCCGGACGCGGCTCCGGGGTTGAAGCTGGTGAAGGCGAGGGCGTGGCCTCTGAGCGCGAGTCTGGCGTCAAGGCAGGTGGCGGGGACGGCGTGACCGCCGCCGCTTGCGCTGGCGTGGCCGCTGCGTCTGCGGTCTGGGTGGGCACCGGTTCTGGAACAGACGTGCCGTCACAGGCTGTCAGGACGACTGTCAGCAGACCCAGTAGTAACAGTCGCCAGGGCACCGCACGAAACCTCGGCTGCCGCAGTCCTAGCATTCCCGCCCGTCGGCCAATCGTTGATTTCCGCCGTGGGAGACAAGCTTAGTGTGAGCGAGTGCCACCGCGGCACATGAGTCCGAAGTAACCAGTGCCCCGCCCACGGCCCAATGCGCAGACTGCTGCCTAGAGCCCGTCGGCCAGCCAGGACACGAAGTCGCGGCGGGGGGCGTCGTGCTTGAGGAGTTGGATGCCGTGGCCGGGGGTGTCGTAGATGGAGACCTGGCGGGGTTCGGCGGTGCGGCTGTAGAGGGCTTGCGACTGGAGGGACTCTTCGCGGTCCGACTGGAAAAGGACGCCGCGGGGCTGGAAGTTGGGGATGTTCTCGCCCATCAGCAGGCGGCCGGGTTCGAAGCGTCCGCTGACGGCCACCGCCCGTCGAACGGCGGGCACGATGGACGACGCGATCCAGGCGGTGTTGGCTCCCACGCTGGCGCCGCCGACGCCGATGCGGTCTGAGTCGATATCAGGGCGAGCGGTCAGCCAGTCGACGGCGGCGGCAACGTCGGCCGGCCAGTCGTCCAGCGTGTTGGCCCTGTCGGTCTCAAAGTCGTAGCCGCCGTCGGGGCGGACTCGGCGCAGGCTCTCGCCGTGGGCTCGGGCGTCGGGCGCCAGGACGGCCAGGCCGGCGGCCAACAGGTGTGGCGTCATCTCGTCCCACTGGGCGCGCGTGCCCTGGTACTGATGCATGAGCACAACCGATGGCCAGGGCGGCGCGGTGTCCGGCGGCGTGAAGGTGGCGACGACCTGGATGCCGTCGGCGGTGCGGTAGGTCACGTTGCCGCGGTCGGTGTCCGCAAACGGCAATGGCGGAAGGGCCGGCGGGTCGCCGCAGGCGGCCAGGGCGCCGGCGCCAAGCGCCAGGCCGGCGGCCAGGAAGGACCGTCGTTTCAGGCGTGGGCGCACGTTGAGTCGGAGTTCCAGATCATCTCCCTGCATCGTAAGCGCCGCCGCGGGTCAGGACACGGGTAGCTTGAGGTGACGTACGGTGCGGCTGGAGATTGGCCGCCGGAAACGGAGGGATGGCATGCGGCTGGCGTTGTCGGGGCTGCTGTTTGACCACGCGCCGGCTGCCGAGTTCGCCGCCGCGGCGCGAGAGATCGGCTACGCCAGCGTGGAGCTGCGTGGCACGCGTCACCAGTTGCCGCCCGATGCGGATGCCGCGCGGCTTGATCTTCTCAAGGAGCTATTCGAGGGGCTGGAGATTGCCAATATCGCCTCGCACGCCGGCAATTTCGCGCTGCTGGACGAGGCGGATGCGCTGGCCGCGCGAGAGACAGCCCGCCGTTTTCTCGAGTGGGCCGCCGTGCTGGGGGCTCGCAGCGTGCGGGTCTGGCCGGGGTGGGTGGCCGCGCCGGAAGCGGAGCCGGAACACTGGGCGCGGGCGGCGCGCCACCTGCGCTGGTGCGCCGAGGCGGCGGCCGACCTGGGGGTGATGGTGGCGATCGAGATGCACCACGGGTCGCTGGCTGAGTCGGCGGCTAGCGCAAATCGGCTGCTGAACGAGATCGATCGGCCGGCGGTCGGGTTGATTCTCGATCCGGCGAACCTGATGCAGACGCCGACGCCGTTCGGGGCTCGCTGCGTGGGGGCGGTGTGGGACCGGCTGTTGCACGTGCACGTCAAGGATCACTCGATCGTCGGCGCCACCGAGTTGGGGGCTTACCCGTTTCGCCTCTACCTCGAGCACATCGGCACCTGGATCGAGCGCATGGAGGCGCCGCGCCGCCGGCTGGGTCCCGGCTGGTTTGCGAAGCGGGCGCTGGGTGAGGGGCACGTGCCCTGGCCGTCAATCCTTGCGGAGTTGAAGCGGCGCGGATATTGCGGACACCTGATCGTGGAGTCGGAAGTCGGGCCCGGCGTGCCGACGGGGCGTACGCTGGCCGAGCGTGAGTTCGGGACGCTGAGTCGCTGGATGGCCGAGCTATGACCAGCCTGGAGATGCGGCCGCTGCGGGCCGTGGATCTGGCCGAGGCGGCGGCGCTGTGCCAGCGCGAGATTGCTTACCTGCCGTTCTCGGAGGCCATTCTCAAGGACCGCATCCTCGACGATCCGGACTTCGATCCCGACCTGAATCCAACGGTCTGGCAAGGGGATCGGCTGGTTGGGCTGGCCTGCGGAGCGCCGCCGAGCGAGGAGCTAGAGACTGCAGGCGGCGTAAAGCTGTTTGCCGTGGCGAGCGACCTGCGCCGCCAGGGCATTGCGACCCGGCTGTTCGATCACATCGAGGACCGGCTGGCAGGTTTGGGGGCCGGCGAGTCCGTGGCGATCATCGCCGGCAACAACCGCTTCATGCAGGGCCTGGACCTGCGCTACACGGAGGCGCTGTGCTTCCTGGAGGCGCGGGGCTACGAGCGCGCGGGCGACGGCATGGACATGGACGTGGACCTGCGCAACACCCCGCTGGACACCTCGGAGAAGGAAGAAGAGTTGGAGCGTGACCACGGCCTACGGGTGCGCCGGGTGACGATGGACGACTACCAGCAGGCGTGGGATTACGTGGCGCGCGAGTTCGAGTATCCCAGCGCCCTGGCCACGGCCCCGGTCGGGCGTCGCTGGGCCTACCTGGCGACCTCCGGCCTGAAGCTCGATCCGCCCACCTTGTGGATGGCCGAGAAGGACGCCGAGTTCTGCGGCTTTGCGGTGACCGACGTGGCCGCGCCGGAACGGTTGGGTCCGATGGGCGTCTCGCCGGAGGTCCGCCAGCTGGGCGTGGGCACGGTGCTGCTCAAGAGGGCGCTTGCCGACCTACGTGACCGAGGCGCGGACATCGGGGTGATCTACGGCGCGGGCCCGTACGCCTTCTACGCCCGCACCGTGAACGCAACCATCAACGCCGTGTTCTGGCGCCTGCGAAAGCCGCTGCCCGAGTAGTCACCCATTCCCAAAGTTTCACGTGAAACATTGGGCGCCAGGTAGCCGGTGCTAGGCTCCCTCGCGCGAGTCGCCGGTAGGGATTTCTTGATATGAGCGCGAGCGCCTGGGCTTATTCGAACGGTGAGATCGTCCCGCTGGAAAAGGCCCGCTACTGGCCGAACGACCTCGCGATCATCTACGGCGAGATCGTCTACGAGGCCACGCGCACCTTCGGCGGGCAGCCGTTCAAGCTGAAGGAGCACATCGACCGGCTCTACCGCTCGCTGGACTACTGCCGACTGGATCCGGGCCTTACATCCGAAGAGCTGACCGCGGTCACCCTGGAGGTCGTGGAGCGCAACCGGCCGGACCTGCCTGACGGCAGCGACACCTGGATCTTCCACAACATCACCCGCGGCTCGCACCCGCAGTTCCCGGACGTCGGACGCGGCGACGCCGGACCGTCGGTACTGGTGTGGACGCACGAGTTGGGCTTCAAGTACTGGTACCGCGCCTACGAGGAGGGCGCGCACTGCGTGACGCCCTCGATCCGCCAGGTCAACATCTCCACGCAGGACCCGCGTATGAAGACGCGCAGCCGCATGTTCCTGGCGCTGGCGGAACAGGAGGTCAACGCCCTGGCCCCCGGCGCCTTCACGCTGCTGCTGGATACCGAGGGCCGCATCGCCGAGGCCACCGGCGCGAACTTCATGGTGGTGTCCGACGGCGCGATCCTGACCCCGCGTACCGGCACCGGCCTGGCCGGCGTAAGCCTCTCGACCGTCCGCGACCTGAGCCTGGACCTGGGCGTGGAGGTCCGTGAAGCCGACCTGACCCTCTACGACGTCTTCACCGCCGAGGAGGCGTTCCTGAGCAGCACCCCCTACTGCATGCTGCCGGTCACCCGCGTCAACGGCACCCAGGTCGGCACCGGCCACCCCGGCGAACTCTTCGCCCGCCTGATCGACGCCTGGAGCGAGACGGTGGGGGTGAACATTGTCGAGCAGGCTCGGAGGATCGGCGAAGCGACCTAGCCTCCGCCCTCAGCCGCAGCGGCCGCGGATTGCTATTGGTCGCTGTTCTTCCAGGCTTCGTACACCGCCTTGGTCAGCGCGGATAGGCGATCCTTGTGTTGCTCCCACTCTTCGGCGGTGAATGGGAACTTGAGCTCGGCTCTGGGATCCAACGGGTCTCGATTCCTCGGGTATGTCTCGTATCGGATTTCCTGTACCGGCTGCCTGAAGTCGTCCAGGCAGAGTGTCTTTGCGCGGCCGAAGAAGACTATCGTCACGTGCCCCTTCCATGGATCGATGCGCGCAAATGACCGGTTCTTGAATCTGATACTTAGTCCCAAGCTCGTCGGGTTTGTGCTGAATCCGGGCCAATTCGTCTCGAACATGCGCTCCACGGCGCTGAAGGTCTCCGACACGCCGGAGTCTTCTATCTTCTTCTTCAGCCGCTCTCTTCTCTCCTCCGCGGTCGGTCGCCTTCGCCGGCGAGGGCCGGGTTCTGCGGCTGCTTCCACTTCGACCTGCCGGGCAAGCAGGGTCTTGCCGTCGTAGGCAAAGCCGTGGAACGTGAGCAGCGAAATGTCCATGCTGGTGTTGGCGGCGAGGAATCTCACCATCCGCTCCGTCCTTTCGTCGGCCCCCAGGCCGATCAGGAACAGGCGCAGCGGCCTGAGGGAGTCGAGGCTCTGGCCGTCGGTGTTCTCCCCGTACCACTCCTCGAAATCCTCTATGGCCTCGATGCCGCCCACGCCGGAGTTGGCGGCGATGTGTTCGGCCAATGTAACGTCGGTCTTGGCGTCCAGGTCGGAGGCGTAGTCGATGATTTGCGCAACGGCGTCCCTCGACAGCGTCCCGCGCTTCAACTCGAACACGACCAGCCGGCCGTCCTCATCCACACCGAGCAGATCGAGCGGCCCACCGTCCGTCGGCGTCTGCCGGCCGACGAGCCTCAATCCCGGAATCAGCAGGTCGGGGTTCCTGACGAGCGTCTCCTCCAGCAAGGATTCCGTGTCCGTCTGGTCCCTGGACACCAAGGGCGTGACCTTCGAATCACCATCGAGCGCCCAGATTTTTACTTCGTCCATTGCAGACCCTTGCGTAACTCGTTTCGGATCAGGAGGTCCGGCGCCTGGATTCCCGACTTCGAGGGAGTGACGGAGGGTAACGCAACGGCCTTACCTGGGAGCACCGGCCCCGCCGCATGATGGATTCGGGACGAGACCGCTGTGGTCGCCGAGCCGATTCTCGGCGCGGAGCCACTCAAATGCGGGCCGCGCAAGTTTTCGCATGACAGACTGATCGCTAGAAGCTGCGCGCTGAGGGGGAAGCGGCGGCCATGGGCGACGGCTTGATTGGCCGGATGCTGCGGGCCCTGCGGCTGGACACGACGCTTTACCGCGAGGTTGCGGGACCCGGCGGCCGCACCCGGCAGGCGGCGCTGGTGGTTCTAATTGCGGCTGTGGCCGCCGGCACCGAGGGCTTGTGGGTGAGTGTCGGCAGTGCCGGACTCATCGCCATTACGCACATGGCCGCATGGCCGGTGTGGGCCGCGGGGCTCTGGTTCGTTCGTGCTCGACTTAGGAGGCCGGCTGGCGAGGCGCCGGGGTTCTGGCAAGTCGCTCGCGCTATTGCATTTGCACAGTCTCCGGGCGTCTTCTTCTTCACCTCAGGCCTCGTTATCTTTTGGATCCCGACGACTCTTTGGAGCACGGTTCGGTCTCTGATCTTCGTCTGGGTGCTCGTCGGCACCTTTCTTGCCGTTCGAGAGACGTTGGGGCTAGGCAACGGTCGAACGCTCGGCGCGCTGTTCGGTGTGGGAGCGGCCATTGCGGTGCTATTGGGACCCGCGATCAGCTTCCTCACCATATGGGCCTTGTTGCCTCAGCTTTCGCTGGGCACCACCGTCGCGACCGTCTCGTATGGAGTGTTTGACTTCAACCTGGGACTTGACCTCATGCGCGCCGTAACCCGTCTTGTCCTGCCTGCTGCGTTCGAGGCTATTGCCTAGCTCGAGACCGACCGGCTCCTCTGCCTCCCAGATGGGTGCCAGACCGGACATCTGACAGGCATAGGACGGACGAAGTAAGGCCTGAATCTTCGTCGACTACACGCGTTGGGGATTACTGCGCCACCGTCAGGAGTTTGATGCAGACGGGGTTGGGGATTTGGGTTTGGGGGCCGGTGGGGTGGAGGTGGCCGGTTTCTTGGTCGATGCGGAAGGTGACGATGGAGTTGGTGTCCTGGTTGGCGGCGTAGTGCCGGGCGCCGGAGGGGCTAATGGTAAAAGATGGTGAGGCAGGCGTGGCCGCCTGATCGACGCCTGGAGCGAAACCGTCGGTGTCAGCAGCACTGTGCAGGGCCCGAAGGATTGGCGAAGCCACGCAGCGTTCGGCGACGGCGCGTGACAGACTGAGCGGCAGAGGCGGCGCGGGAGCGAGGCAGGCGGCGATGGGGGACGGCTTCGGCAACAGGCTGTTGCGGGCCCTGAGGCTGGATCCGACGTTGTACCGGGAAGTCGCCACCGCAGATAACAGCTCCTTTCAAGCTGTACTGATTGTTGTCCTCACTTCCGCGGCTTCAGGCATTGCATGGGGCGCCAGGACATTCCACTTCATTGAACGGAACGAACCAGCGCTCGTGGGGATGGACTCGCCGATGGCCGAAGCAGGCGTCATGGTCCTGTTTAGCGCCGTTGCGCAGGTAATGGCCTGGCCGGTGTGGGCGGCCGGAGTCTGGGCTATTGGCCGGCGTGTGGCCCGATACGGCCGGGCGCCGGGATTCTGGCCTGTGGCCCGTGCCCTGGCCTTCGCGCAGACGCCCGTCGCACTCGTGGTCGTGATTCCGATTCTGGCCGGAGCCTTCTGGCTCGGACGCGTCGACCCTGACGGTGTGGGCAAATCGCCGTTGGGGCTGCTGGCCTCCAGTGTTTGGAGCGTGGTCGCCGTCTGGGTCCTCATCGGGACCTTTCTGGCCACGCGCGAGGCGTTGGGACTGGGCAACGGCCGCACCCTGGTCAGCTTGTGCGGCGTCGGCGTTGGAGCCGGCATCGTCGCGGTGCTGGTGGGGGCCGCGGTCAACTCGATATCTCGCGGCGGGAACCTTGACTACGCAACCGCGTATTGGCGTGGGGTTCCCTCGGGCTTTGACGTTGCGTCAGGGTCCGACTTCAACCTGGGTCTTGACTTCGGCAGCGCGGTGATGGGCTATCTGTTCCGCCTTTTCCCGTTTATCAGTGGATAACACCGATCACCCCGCTGGACGGGACGCCGGGCACCGAGCGGAGCCGACCGTGCAGACACGAAGCGGCGGCGGTTTTGTTCGCCGAACGATTCGCGCTCTGCGCCTGGATTCAGACCTCTACCGCGAAGTATCGGCACCCAACGCGAGCACGCGGCAGGCGGTGGTCATCGTAGTGCTTGCGGCGGCAGGCGCGGGTCTTGGCGAAAGCGGCCGGACCTTGCTGTCTGTGTTGAGAGTCGTGCCATTTGAACGTCGAACCGAGCTCCTCCTGTGGCACACGTTTATCGACGAGACGCTGCCAATCGCCGCGCTGCACGCCGCCGTCCACCTGGCCGCTTGGCCCGTGTGGGCTGCAGCGCTGTGGATCATTGGCGGGCGGCTGGTCTCAGGCGACAGACAGACGCCACGGTACGGGTCAGTCGCACGCGGCCTTGCGTTTGCGCAGGCGCCGGGCCTGTTCCTCATCCTCACGCCGGTCCTCGTTCGCGCCTTCGTACCGATCATCGGCCTGGCCACCGATCCTGCGACCGATGTTGCACGCTGGGGTTTTGTGGCATGGCAACTTCCTCCGTCGCTTGACTCCGGCTTCCGGACGCTAATCGCCGGTTGGGTGCTGATCGGGACCTATTTAGCCGTTCGCGAATCGCTGGGCCTGAGCAACGGCCGAACGCTTGGCGCGATACTGGCCGCCGGCGTCGCCGTCGCGGTGTTCCTGGGTGTCCTGGCAACAGCTATTTCGCTCGCCGTTCCTTCGCCGCCATGGACTCTCAATCCGGCCCTTTCAAGTGATTCACTCCTTGGAATCGGCGGATCGGGACCCCTAGCCACTTTTTCGATTGAGCATGCCTTGCCCATCGCCCTTAGCTTTGACTTCAACCTCGGGCTCATCGACGGCTTCATGCGGGTCTTCGCTGGTGGGTCGTAGCAACCACTTGGTGTCCTTCTCGGCAAGGTGCTGCATCGACGAGTCAGGGCTGTGCTCAGGGCCTGTCTGCTTGACCGAGGTCTAGTCCGAGCCGGTTCTACCCGCCGACGGGCAGCGAGTTGAAGAACGGGCAAATGAGCCGCGAATCTCGAACTTAGACGCTAAACCGACCGACCCTTGCGATGTTCAGACCGGCAGGAGTTTGATGCAGACGGGGTTGGGGATGTTGGTTACCTGGCCGGTGGGGTGGAGGTGGCCGGTTTGGGGGTGGATGCGGAAGGTGACGATGGTGCTGGTGTCCTGGTTGGCGGCCAGCAGCCAGGTTCCCGAGGGGTCGATGGCGAAGTTGCGGGGGGTTTGGCCCTGGGTGGATTCGTGCCCAAGGCTGGTGAGGCGGCCGGTGACCTGGTCGATGGCGAACATGGCGATGCTGTCGTGGCCGCGGTTGGAGCCGTAGACGAACTTGCCCGAGGGCGCGACGTGGATGTCGGCGCAGGTGGTCTCGCCGTCGAAGCCGTCGGGCAGGGTGCTGACGGTCTCGATTTCGCCGAACACGCCCGTGTCCGCGTAGTAGCGCAGGACGGTGATGGAGGACGCCAGTTCGTTGATGAGGTAGGCGAATTGGCCGTTGGGGTGGGTGTCGAAGTGACGCGGTCCGGCGCCGGCCGGGGTGCGAACCCAGGGGACGTGGTGGGGCGCCAGCGTGCCGTTGTCCAGGTCGAGGTCGTAGACCAGCAGCTTGTCGATGCCCAGATCCGGGGCGAAGGCTAGGCGGTTGGTGGCGTCCAGGATGATCGAGTGGGCGTGCGGACCCGTCTGCCGCACGGGGTGGATGCTGTTTCCCTCGTGCTGAACGAAGCCGGTGAGCGGAGCCAGGCTTCCGTCCGCCTGGATCGGCAGCATGGCCACGCTGCCGCTGCCGTAGTTGGCCAATAGCGCATACGACTCCGTGGGGTCCACGCTGATGTGGCAGGGGACCTCGCCGCCGGTGAGCTGCTCGTTCAGGTAGGTCAGGGCGCCGGTGGCGGGGTCGATGGCGTAGCCCTTGATGACGCCATGCGTCTCCTCGCCAACGGCGTAGAGATACCGGCCCGACGGCGAGACCTCCACCCACGACGGGTTGGAAATGCCGCCGATAACGCTCAGGCGCTCGAGCGCACCGGTACCCGCATCGAACCGATATGTGTAGATGCCTTCGCTGGCGCCGGTGGTGTAGGTGCCGATGAAGGCGAGGTACTGGTCGCTCATTGAGCCGTCCTTTGAGCTGGCTCCCTTATCGCGCCGCCAGGGGGGCGGCGTCGCGGACTGCCTGGGAGACGCCGGGGGCGAAGGGCTTGAAGGCGTTGTGCATGAGGGCGGCGAGTTCGGTGGCCTGGGCGTCGTAGCGGGCCGGGTCGGACCACTGGCCGCGGGCGTTCAGCACGTCGTCGGGGACGCCCGGGCAGGCGGTGGGGACCTGGAGGCCGAAGACCTCGTCGGTCACGTAGGGCACGTCGTCGAGCGCGCCCGAGAGGGCGGCGCCGAGGATGGCGCGGGTGTAGGGCAGCGAGATGCGGTCGCTCTCACCGGCGGGGCCGCCGGTCCAGCCGGTGTTGACCAGCCAGACGTCTGAGCCATGCTCGTCCAGCTTCTCACCGAGCATTTCGGCGTAGACGCTGGGGGGACGCGGCAGGAAGGGGGCGCCGAAGCAGGCGCTGAAGGTGGCCTCAGGCTCGGTGACGCCGCGCTCGGTGCCGGCCACGCGGGCGGTGTAGCCCAGCAGGAAGTGGTACATGGCCTGGTCGCGCGTGAGACGCGAAATGGGCGGCAGCACGCCAAAGGCGTCGGCGGCCAGGAACACCACGTTGCGCGGGTGGCGGCCCAGGCCGTCGGGAACCACGTTGGTCAACTGCGTCAGCGGGTAAGCGCCGCGGGTGTTCTCGGTGATCTCTTCAGAGTCGAGGTCGACCATGCGGGTGACGGGATCCATCGGTACGTTTTCGAGCACGGTGCCGAACTGGCGGGTGGTGGCGTAAATCTCGGGCTCGTTCTCGGCGGAGAGCTTGATAGTCTTGGCGTAGCAACCGCCCTCGAAGTTGAAGATGCCCACGTCGCTCCAGCCGTGCTCGTCGTCGCCGATGAGCGGGCGGTCGGGGTCCATGGAGAGGGTGGTCTTGCCGGTGCCCGAGAGGCCGAAGAAGAGGGCCGTCTCGCCGTCCGACCCGACGTTGGCCGAGCAGTGCATGGGCAGCACGCCCTGCTGGGGCAGCAGGTAGTTCATGACGGTGAAGATGGACTTCTTGTTCTCGCCGGCGTAGCGCGTTCCGCCGATCACGACCAGCTTGCGGGCAAAGTTGACGACGATGAAGGTCTCGGTGCCGGTGCCGTCCACGGCCGGGTCGGCCTGGAACGGCGACAGGTTCACCACCGTGAACTGCGGGTCGTGGTTCTCCAGTTCCTCGGCCGTGGGGTGAATGAACAAGCTGCGGACAAACAAGCTGTGCCAGGCATACGCCGTGACGAAGCGCACAGGCAGCCGGTAGCGCGAGTCGGCGCCGGCGTAGAGGTCCTGCACGTATAGGTCGCGGCCCTGGGCGAAGGCGCAGGCGCGGGCGAACAGCGGCTCGAACTTGGCCTCGTCGAACGGCTGGTTGTTGGGACCCCACCAGACTTCGTCCTTGTTTCCGTCGTCCTGCACGACCCACTTGTCGCTGGGCGAGCGCCCGGTGTGCGGGGTCGTCATGGCGATCAGCGGGCCGTAGTTGCTGAGTTCGGCCTCGCCGTTTCGCACCGCGTGCTCGTACAGCGCGGCGGTGCTGAGGTTCCAGTGGATTTCGCCGGTGTGGGTCAGGCCGAGGTCGTCGAGGTTCTTGTCGCTTGCCATGGCGGTCGTGTGGCTCCCTTGGTCGGTGTCGACAGTGCGGCGCGCGGCTAGAGCGGGCCGGGATGCTTGGGTCGGTGCGGTATCGCCTCTTTTGGGCGGCCCTATCTTATTCGACCGGACCCGCCTGTGGGGAAATCAGACGTAGCGTTCGCCTTCGCGACCGGCGGGGCGGCGGCCGGCGGTGGCTTGGCGAGCGGCCTCAATCGACTTGCCGCCGGCCTGCAGGGCGCGGTCGTAGTCGCCCACGCGGAATGCCTCCAGGTGCTCGTTCCAGGACTCGTCCGGTGTCTTGCCGGGCGAATCGGCCGAGGCCAGGTAGGCGCGCCAGTACACGACCATGTCGTCCAAGGTCACCTGTTGCGCGACGCACTGGCGGTGTTTGCGGCGCTCGACGGGGTCGTCCAGCGCCACGAGGCGACGGGCCGCTTCGGTGATGCGATCAATCAGCGTCTCGGCGTAGTGCCGGCCCTTCTCAGGGCTGGCGTGGGTGCGCGGGTCGTCGCCGCCGACACCTTCCGGCCACTTATCGGGGGCCGGATCGAGGGCGGCCAGGTCCACGGTTTCGGGTTCGAGGTACATCATGATGGAGGTTTCGATGGCGGCCGCGTGGTCCATTGGCTTCTCGAAGTCGCTGAGCAGGTGCGCGTCCACGGCGGCGAGGACCAGGAGGTCGGACTGCCGCATGGCGTTCAGCGCGGCGCGGCGATAGGCCAGGTAGTCCTCGCTCCCGCCATGACCGCCCAGCCAGATGACGACCTTTGCACCGTTGCGGGCCAGGTAGTCGAGGATGGTCTGGGTGTTGGACTGGATCAGGTCGGGAGCCGCGGGCATGCCCAGCGGCCACGGGACCTCCCAGGCGCCGAGAAAGACGGTGGGATAGACCAGCCCGCCGGTGCGTTCGGCGGCGCGACTGCAGATGGCGGCGGATTTGACGGCATCCAGGCCGACCGGGTTCTGGCGGCCGTGCCATTCCAGGGGTCCGGACGGCACGTAGACGCAGGGGAACTCGGCCAGGGCGTCCCAGATCTGCTGGGGGCGGCAGCGTTCCCAACGGCGTTCAACGGGCAGATCCATGCTCATGGCGCCTGGCCGACGCGTCCGACCACGCCCTTGGACGTGAGGTTGTCGTGCACCTCGCGGGCCCAGGTGACCTCGGAATCATCCTCCGGCGCGTAGCCGATGACGCGGCGGGCGTTCTCCAGGCCCCAGAAGGAGCGGGTGTTGTCGGAAATGCCGTAGAAGACTTGCCAGGGGACGCCCCACTCGTTGTCGATGTTCTCGGTCTCGATGGATTTCACGAAGAGCTGGGTCAGGTCGCGCGGGCTGATGTAGGCGCCCAGGTTGCGGCGGACGGAATAGCCCTGGATGTCGCCCGACAGCTCGGTGGGATCGAGCTGGCGCGGGGCGCCGATACGGATGTGGACGTTCTGGAGCTTGCGGCCCAGCGTGCCGGTGGCAAAGACGAAGCCGAGGTGCTCGTAGGACTCCTTGGCCCAGCCGTAGTAGTTGTCGGACAGCGGGCGGATGTCGTTGGTGGCTTGCAGCATGTCCATCTCGCGGCTGCGCAGCAGGTGCTCGTAGAAGTCGGCGGCGTGGTTGGAGCTGGCCATCACGACGCGGCGGACGTCTTCCTCCAGCGACAGCCGGAAGACGTTGTAGGCCATGCGGATGTTGTCCATCTCGCCTTCGAAGTGCTCGCGCACGTCCTCGGTCCGGCGAATGAAGGCCAGGTGGATGACCGCGTCGCAGCCGGTGAAGAGCGGGCGGAGGGTTTCGCGGTCGTCCAACATGCTCTGGACCTGGACGCCGGGGACCTCCAAGCCGCCGCGGCCGGTTGTGGTGACGTCAATGAGGGTGCAGTCGTAGCGCTCGCGCAGGGTAGGCAGCATCTGGGCCGCCACGTAGCCGGCGGCGCCGGTGACGAGAACCTTGGGACGGGCCATGGGGTTCACCTTGAAGCTGGTGCCGCATCGTAGCAATGGCGAGAGCAACGCGGGTTTCGAGCTTGACGTTCGCTTTTTGTACGGTATATTGCGTTGACCGTGTGAGGGAGGTTCCGGCGGCGCGGCAACCCCCTACAACCCGTTCGCCAGCGATTCGCCGCCAGCGGTCGGCTGAGTGCCGGACGCGCTGTTGAGGGCCGTGGGCATCCCCCTGCCGCCACGGCCGGCGGCGAAGGTTGGCGGCCGTTCCTCCGACGCGCCGTCGGAATCTCCTCCGCGCGGTTTCCCATGAGCACGCGCGGCGTGTGACGCCGCTCCGAGGAGACAGGCTCGCTGATGCCTAAGCCTGGCGCCGGTCGCGTTTGGGTCGGTACGGCCAATTGGTCGGACCACACGGGGTTCTATCCGCGGGGGACGAAGGCGGGGGAGCGGTTGGCGTACTACGCGTCGCGGCTGGTGGTAGTGGAGGTCAACGCCAGCTTTTATCGGCGTATCAAACCGTCGGTCTACGCGCAGTGGGCTCAGCAGACGCCGGAGGCGTTCAGGTTCCTGGTGAAGGCGCATCGGGCGGTGGCGAACCGGCCGCGGGATTCGCGGCTCGCGGCCGAGTACATCAAGAACCAGTACGAGGGCGTGCAGCCGCTGCGGGAGGCCGGGAAGTTTGGCGGATTCCTGGTGCAGTTGGGCGCGAACGTGCGCCCGCGACCCGAGACGTACGAGCACCTGGCCGCCCTGCGGGATGGATTGGGTGACGATCCGGTTGCGATTGAGTTTCGGCATGCGAGCTGGCTGGAGGGTGAACGTGGTGCCGAGACGGTGGAGCGTCTGCGGGCGCTTGGCATGGCCATGATGATTCCCGACGAGCCTCGCGCGGCGGCTGCCGGGCTGCCTGAACCCGTACGTGACTTGACGGCCCCGAACGTTGCCTACTATCGCTTCATGGGCCGCGACGATGCCGGCGAGGTCTCGGCTCGCGAGCGACGGGCGCTGCGGGCGGAGCACGTCTACACCGACGCAGAGATCGGCGAACTGGCGGACCTGGTAATGGGGCGGCACGGGCCGGAGACGGCCAGCTACGTGATCTTCTACAACAAGAAGGGACCGAACCGGGTGGAGGCGGCGATGCGGCTGGCTGGGGAGCTTGAGCGGCGAAGTAACTCAGCGCGCTAGTGACGGCCGGATGCCGGCGATTCGGCAACCTCTTCAAGGACCGCCAGTAGTCGTTCGGCGGTGCGGGGCCAGGTGAAGTCCGGGGCGCGCTGCCTGCCGCGGGCCACCAGGGCGGCGCGGCGGCGCGGCTGTGTGACGACGCGTTCGATGGCTGAGGCGATGGCCTGCACGTCGGTCGGGTTGACTAGCTCGGCCGCGTCGCCGGTGATTTCGGGGATCGACGTGGTGTTGGAAGCAATGACCGGGCAGCCGAGGGCCATGGCTTCAAGGGGCGGATGGCCGAAGGTTTCGGCGAAAGAGACGTAGACGAGGGCGTCGGCCTGTTGGTACAGGGGACTGATGCGGTCGTGGGGGACAGGGCCGAGGAGCTTGACGGCGTCGCCTACGCCCAGCCTCTGAGCCATGTTTCGCAGGTCTGCGGCGGTGAGATCGGCGTCGGCGCCGGCGATATGCAGTTCGTGCGGTATCGCGTTGCGTCGGCGGAGTGAGGCGAAGGCTTGCAAGAGGCGTGGATAGTTCTTGTGGCCGTAGAGGGTGGAGACGGCGAGCAGGTAGGGACATTGCGTTTGGCGTGCCGGTTGTGGCTTGTCGAGCGCGCCGGCGATGTGCGGGGCGAGGCCGTGGGGGATGACGCGAAGGCGGTTCGGATCGAGGTTCAGCAGGCGCAGCGCGTCGTGGGCGGATGCCGAGGATCCGGCGACGACGCGGTCGGCAGCGTGCAGCGAGCGACGGATCGCGAACTGCAAGTAGCGGCGTCGCAGCCAGCCGAACTGGCTCGCGTGAGTGAAGCACTGCAGGGAGCGGAGCATGACGACGCGGGGTCGAGGACCCGTGACTGGCGAGACGTTGACGGTGTGCAGGGTGACGTGCGGACGGACGCGACGGAGGGCATGGGCGAAGGCGGTGTGCTGGTAGAGGATGCGGATGGGGCGATTACGGACGGCCGCACCCAGCGGGTGGATCAGGACGTTGCGGCGACCGGCGAGTTCGTCGAGGAAAGCGAAGGCCGGGCAGAGGACGTGCCAGGTTGAGCGAGGCGCCAGGTCGGCGAGCGCGGCGACGAGATTTACCGTGGTGTGGCGCAGGGGGCCGGCGCCGGACAGCAGGCCGGAGCCCGCGGCAACGGCGTCCACGGCGACTCGCATGTCTAGCGACCGGACGGAGCCCATGGCTCCGCCCCCGCCCTTGCCTTGCGGCTGTCGGCGGGCGCCACGGCGGGGATGCCGCGGCGCTACAAGCCGAGCAGCTTGCGGTAGCCCTGGATCGTGAACTCGGGCGAGTCGGCGTAGGCCTTGCGCCGGGTTTCGTCGGCGATGATCTCGCGGGCGGCGTCGGCCACCTCCCCGGCGATTTCCGCGGGGATCATGACCAGTCCGTTCACGTCGCCATGCAGCAAGTCGCCGGTCTGGATGGGCACACCGTCGATGACCACGGGTTCGCCGGCGTCGTAGATCACGGCCGTACCGTGCGCCACCACGGGTCCTCGCGCGAAGTAGTGAAGGCCAAGCGCTTCAACTTCGGGAAGGTCGCGAACACCGCCGTCGGTCACCAGGCCGATTCCGCCCAGGGCCCGGATCAGGGTGCCCATCACGTCGCCGCAGTGGCAGGACTTGGACGGGTTGTTGCCGGAGTCCTGGATGACGACGACGGACGGCCTGGGGGATGCGTCCATGGCTTCCCAGAGCCCGAATTGCAGGGCGGGGTCGCGGCGACGGGCGTAGGTGGTGCTGTCGCCCTTGGCGGTGACGGCGTAGCCGACCATGGGCTCGCGCTTGTTGGGAAACAGGGCACGCACGTTGCTGCCGACGTAGCCGAGCGTTTGGTCGCGAACCTTGAAGGGCTCGATGGCGTTGGCGATGGTGGCTGAGTCGAAGGTCCTAAGTTCGTCGAGTTGGGCGTCAGTGAGCGTGGCGGCCATGGGGCTGGGTCTCCGGTTGAGTTCGAGCGCACGCTAGCAGAGGCAGGCGCCGCCGTGTCTAGGCCAGTTCTTTCGCCCTTCGGGTTGCCGCGTCGATGGCGGCGCGCATGGCGGCCGGGAGGTTGAAATCGTCCAGGGCCTCGAGGGCGGCCGCGGTGGTTCCGCCGGGCGAGGTGACGGCTTCACGCAGGGCGGCCGGGTGGCTGCGGGTGGCCTGCCAGAGGGCCGCCGATCCGGCGATTGTCTCGCGAACCAGTTGCGTGGCCATGTCGCGGTCGAGTCCCTGCGCGGCGGCGGCGTCGATCCAGGCTTCGGCCAGCAGGTAGACGTAGGCGGGACCGCTGCCATGGACGGCGGTGGCGACATCGATCAGCGACTCGTCCTCGATTTCGACTTCCATGCCCAGCGCGCCCAGTACGGCGCGCGTGCGGTTGCGGTCGGCCGAGGTGACGCCGCTATCTGCAGTCCAGACCGAGGCGCCGCGTCCGACCTGAGCGGCGATGTTGGGCATGACGCGGACCACGCGATCGGTGCCGAGGCCGGTGCGCAGCGTTTCGAGCGTGACACCGGCCATGATGGAGATGACGAGCGCCGCGTCGTCCAGGGCGGGGCGGAGCGCGGGGGCGAGGTCCTGGAAGTTCTGGGGTTTGACGGCCAGGATGACGAGGCCCGCGCCGGAGACGGCGGCGTCCGCTTCGGCGGTGACCCCGATGCCGTAGTCCTCGGCGAGCGCAGAGCGCCGTTCGGCTACGACTTCCGCCACCGTCAGGTCGGTTGGCTCGAGCCCGCCACGGGCGATCAGACCGCGGATGATCGCCGCGCCCATGGCCCCGCCGCCGACAACCGCTGAATGCACCGGTGCACCCCGTTCCGTGGCCGAACCGCGAAGGATCGTACCCCGCGAGAGGTCTCAGTTTGGCTGGCGGACCTCGATTTCGCCGGCGTCCGATCGGATCGAGACGATGGCGCCGGAAACAACCTCGCAAGTGCTCGGTTCTCCTTCGGGGTTGAGGGCGACCGCCGCGGTCTCGGCGCGAGTGGGATGGGGAATCAGCAGCAGGCGGATCCCAGCTGTCCCCAGGGAGCGGAAGTCGGAGGGGCCGAGGGTGCTGCGCCGCGTGAGGACCAGGACGTCGGCTGACGCGCCGGGAGGTGGCCGGGCGGCAGCGGGTGGCGCCACCAGGACCGTGAGGTCTGTAGTCGAGAGTCTCGTCCAGGCGCCGGTTTCATCGTGGAGAAGTTCGACGGTCAGGCCGCCGCTGGACGCATTGCCTATTGCGTCGACCCGTGCGCGGCGGGTTCCGTCCGGCGAGACGAGGGCCGGTCCCAGTCCGTGCAGCTTCGGCGCCGCCGCGAGCGCCACGGGACGCTCCGACAGCAGGGCCAGGGCGGTGGCGCTGGCGCGGCCGTCGGCGCGCGGCATGGCCAGCAGGTCAACGGTCGAGTCCCAGGCGGGCAGGGCGGCGTCGAGCACGTACGGTCGCAGGCGATCGCCCACGACGACGAGGCTTGCATCGGCCTGGCGCGCGTAGACCGTGGGCGTGTCGCCGGCGAAGTCGGCGGTGAGCCGGGTTGCCGGGTCGTGGAACAGACGCGGCGCGACGACCACGGCCAGGAGGGGCGGCAGGGCGAACGCGGCGATGCCCAGACCGACGGCCAGGGATCTAATGCGACGCGTGCGGACTTGCGGGATGCGCCAGGGCTGGCGTCCGCCGAGCGCGACCAGAAGGGCGATTGCCACGTAAACGGCGGCGGCGTGTCCGAGGCTGAAGCCGGGGATTGGGATTGAGGCGCCGGGCAATTCGGCCGCCAGGCGGGCGGCCTGGACCAGGTACTCCAGCGGCAACCAGGCGGCCCAGGCGAGCACCTCGCCGAACGGCCAGCCGGCGGCCGCCCAGATGGCGACGGGCGCGCCCGTGAGCATGATCCAGACCGGCGCGGCCAGGGCCAGCAGGTTGGCGGGGATCGCGGCCAGCTGCAGGCGCTCAAAGGTGTGCGCGATGATCGGTGTGACCATGAGGCTGGCGGTGGCGGTGACCGCCAAAGGCTCGGCGGCGAGGCGGGGCAGGCGGGCACGGGCTGTAAGCCACTCCGAGACTCCCGGCGCGATGATTACAAGGCCGAGCGTGCCGGCGAAGGAGAGTTGAAAGCCGACGTCGGCCAGGGCCGACGGGTCGACGAGAACGATCGCGAGCGCCGCCACCGCCAGGGCGACCAGCGCGTCGGTATCCCGTCCCAGTAGCCAGGCCAGCAGGATCAGTTCGCCCATTAGCGTGGCGCGCACGACGCTGGGCTCGCCGCCGGTCAGGGCGGCGTAAAGGGGTAGGGCAAGCATGGCCAGCAGGACGCTGTAGCGGCCGATCAGCCAGCCGGCCATGCGGCGGACGGCCAGGGCGACGAGGGTGATGTTGAAGCCGGAGATGGCGACGACGTGGATCAGGCCGGAGGCCAGGAAGTCGTTTCGCAGGTCGCCCGGGAGGCTGGAGCGCTTGCCGACCAGGATGGCCGACAGCAGGGCACCGTGCGGTTCGGGGAGAACGCCGCGCACGCTGCGGTCGATGTGATCGCGCAGCCTGGTGAGCCACGGTGGGTTGGAATCCGGCGGGGGCGAGAGGATGCGGACCTGTTGGGTATCCAGGCGTCCGGCGAAGGTCTGGTCGGTGCTTCGAAGCTGCGGCGAGCCGCGTGGCTCGGAGGGTTCGAACGCGCCGGTTAGGGCGACGTGGGCACCCGCCGGGGCCGCGCCGCCGGGGGCGAAGAATTCCACCAGGCCGGCGGCTGACGCAGATTCGCTACCGGACCGGGAAGCGCGCTGGACTTGCAGCGTTCGGCGGGCGCCGGGGTGTACGTCGACGACCATGCCTTCGAGACGGAGTTCCACGCCTTCCGGCGCAACAACCAGGGGTGCCTGCGCTTGCTGGTGGTGAGTGGCGCGAGCGAGGCCTAGAGCTAGAGCGGCCGGGATGAGCAGGACGGCCAGGCGTTTCGGGCGGGCCGCGCCCGCCGAGAGAATCGCCACCGCAAGGATCACGGTAAGCCAGGCCGGAGGCGCGCCCCACCAGGCGGTTGCGGCCACGCCAGCGAGAAATGCGCCGCTGGCGCCGGCGATCAGGGCGCCTGGCCCCAGCCCCGCCCCGTATGATTCTCGACGCCAGCCTTTGCGCCGAAAAAACCCATGGATCGCCGCCAGATACGCGCACTGTTCGCCGCGATGTTCTCAATCTTCTTCATCACGCTGATCGTCTTCGTGTGGTCGCTGCAATCGGGACCGGCGCCGATCATCGTGGAGGGGGTCCTCGTCGGCACGATGGCGCTGCTGGCGCTGCGCGGACGGCGACTGACGCCGACGCTGCGACGCAACCTACGCCGGGTCTTCTGGCTCTTCTTCGGCGCCATCACCATCAGCGTGATCGCGTGGGTTCGAGAGGTCGGTGTGCTGCTGCCGATCGTGATCGAGGTGGCGCTGCTGGTGGTGGCGCTGTTCGTCATGCGTTGGACCCGAATCCCGGACGACCCTGAACTCGGAAGCTAATCAGCGGCAGGACGCGGTCAACGGTGGCGTCGGGGATGCCGAGCGCGCGCAGGTCGGCGGCGGATTGCAGCGGGCCAAAGAAGGTGCGTGCGTGGACGATTCGCGCGGCGTAGACGGAGCCGATTCCCGGTAGCTGGGCGGCCAAGTCGTCCGCAGAGAGCGTGTTCACGGCGACGGTTCCCGTGGCTTCGGGAACGGGCGACGTGCCGAGTGTTGTTGTGAAGGTCGGGGCCGACTCGGGCGTCGTTCGCGTGCCCGCCAGCATGATGCTGAAGACGAGGGCGGCGACGGTTGCCGTGACCGTCAGCAGGCCCAGGCCTCGACGGCTGGCGGCGCGTTCGGCCACGGCCGACGGTAACTCGGCGGGATGTGTGACCTGGGGATCCGGCTGGGCCATTGGGCGCTAGCGATCCCCGCCGAATTCGGCCATGACTTCACCCATGCGTGAGGTGTCGTAGCCGCCCATGGCTCGGACGGCTTCGGCGAAGGTTGGATCGCGGAGGATGTCCAG
Source organism: Chloroflexota bacterium (assembly GCA_022825895.1). Classification (GTDB taxonomy): domain Bacteria; phylum Chloroflexota; class UBA11872; order UBA11872; family UBA11872; genus UBA11872. The sequence goes on from JAJDVX010000037.1 coordinate 148,511, forward strand.
CAGGGCGGCGACGGGCGGGTGGTCCAGGTGCTCGCACGGGATGACGAGGTCGTATTGCTCCATGCCCACGGGGATGAAGTCGGTGCCAAGGGCGCGGGCGGCGGCGCGGATGCCCAGCGCCACGTCGGCCATTCCGCTGTCGACGTCAGCGGCCACGGCCAGGTGGGTGTATTGCTCGCGGTCGTAGCCCTCAATTGCGGATGGGTCGATGCCTTCTTTGTCCAGCAGGTGGTCCAGGAGCATGCGGGTGCCGGCGCCGCGCTGTCGGTTGACGAACCGGATGCCGGGGCGGGCCAGGTCATGCAGCGTTCGGAGGTCCTTGGGGTTTCCGCTTGGAACGATTAAGCCCTGTTCCCGTTGGGCGAAGTGGACCAGGGTGACGGCGCGGCCGGGGAGGACTCGCTGCACATCGGTCTCGTTGTAGACGCCGGTGGTTGGGTCCAGCAGGTGGCAGCCGGCCAGGTGGGCCTCGCCGCGGCGCAGGGCAACCAGGCCGCCGTAGCTGCCGGCGTTGGTGGAGGCCAGGCGCATGGGCGGTGAGCGGCGGAAGACTTCGCTGGCCAGGAGATCGAGGGCGGGGTCGTGGCTGCCGATGGCGACGGCGGTGTGCTCGATGCCCTCGGCCTCTCCCAGGAGTTCGACTTCGACCTCCGACCCGGCCGCGATGCCCTCGGAAAATCGCGGGACCGTGACCAGCCCGTCGGCCCGCACCAGCGACATGATGACGCCGGCGGCACGCTCCAGCGGGGCCGCGACGATCCGGTCGCCGACGCGACCGACGCGCACGCGAATGAACTCATCGTCGCCGGCGTGGGAGACAAGTTGGCGCGGGGTGATGGCCTTGACGGTGCGGCGCTGCGGGGCCGGGCGGCCCAGGCATTCGTCGATGAGCGGTCGGACGAAGAGTTCGAACGTGAGGGCGGCGGAGACCGGGTAGCCGGGGATTCCAAGCACCGGCTTGCCGCGGGCGACGCCGAGGACTACGGGATGCCCGGGCCGGACCGCGACCCCATGCACAAAGACGCGGCCCAGGTCGGCGATGACGCGGGCGCTGTAGTCCTCACGGCCGGCGGACGAGCCGGCGTTGATGACGACGATGTCGGCGGATTCGAGGGCGGTCTCGGTGGCGGCTCGGATGGCGTGGAAGTCGTCGGCCACGATCTCGCCGCGCAGCGCCTGGGCGCCCCAAGTCTCGGCGAGGGCGCCGAGCATGAGGCCGTTGAATTCGATGAGCTCGCCGGGCTCTGGCGTACGCCCAACGGGCACCAACTCACTGCCGGTCGGGATAACGGCCACGCGGGGTGGCTCGACCACGTCCACCTCGGAGTGGCCGGCGGCAGCCAGAGCACCGAGATCGCGGGGCTCCAGGCGGCGGCCCTGGGGGAGCACCAGTTCCGAGGCCACGATGTCCTCGCCCATCGGCCGGACGTACTGCCAGGGGGCGGCGGCGGCGGTGATTTCGATGGTGCCGTCGCCGCGGTCGTGGATGTCCTCGATCATGATCACGGCGTCGGTGTCGGGCGGCATGGCGTCGCCGGTGTCGATCCAGATGGCGTCGGTGTCCAGCTTGAGTCGCCGCGGTGAGGTCTCGGCGGCGCCGACGGTGCCGGCGGCGGTTACGGCCACGCCGTCCATGGCGGCAGCCGGAAAGTGCGGGCTGGATAGGGCGGCCCAGACGGGCGCCGCGGTGACGTGGCCGAGGGCCTGGTCCAGCGGCAGCCGGAGGGTCCGGCGGGGCGGCCAACTGGGGAGTTCGGCCAGCGCTTTGGCCAAGCGTTCGCGTGCCGTGGCCAGGGGCACGTCGTAGAGGTAGACGGCGCGCTGGTCCGGGTCAGAAGGGTTCGACATCAACCCAGACGCCTTCCGCCAGTCCGCCGGCGTCCAGCGGAATCCGTATAAGACCCGAGGCGCGCACCAGGGTGGCGATCAGGTTAGATGGACCAAGGACGGGGATTGCCAACCACTCGTCATCGCGCTGACTGAGCGCCGCTGGCACGAAATCGATGCGTCCGGTCTGGGAGGCGAGGCTGCGCGTGAGGCGCGCGCGGCGCCGGGGCGGTCCATAGGCAGGACCGGCTCCGAGCAGTCGCCGAATGGTCGGAGCCACTACCAGCCCAAACACGACCATGGCAGAAACGGGGTTACCGGGCAGGCCAAACACGGGCTTGCCATCGGCCACGGCGACGATGGTGGGTTTGCCGGGCTTGACGGCGATGCCGTGAGCCAGAATGCCGGGCAGGCCAAGGCTGCCAATCACGTCGGCGGTCATGTCGCGGGTGCTGACGGAACTGCCAGCCGAAATGACTACGAGGTCGCAGGCGTCCTGGGCGGCGCGGGCGAGTCGTTCCAGTTCGGTTCGGTCGTCGGGCGCGACGCCGAACTCGCGCACCTCGGCACCGGCCTGACGGGCGAGGGCGGCGAGGGTGGTGGCGTTGACGTCGCGAACCTGGCCGGGCGCCGGTTGGGCGCCCGCGGGCACGATCTCGTCGCCGGACGAGAGCACGCCAACGATAGGGCGTACCGCCGCCTCGATTTCCGTAATGCCAAGAGCGGCCAGTACGCCCAGATCCTGCGCGCGCAGTTGGTGTCCGGCGGGCAGCAGTTGGTCGCCGGCGGCCAGGTCCTCGCCGGCCTGGATGACGTGCTGGCCGGGGGCGGCGGGGCGCAGGACTTCGACGGAGGTCTCGTCGACCGGCTGGGTGTATTCCACCATCACCACGGCGTCGGCCTGGGGCGGCAGCATGCCGCCGGTGTGGATCAACTGGGCGGTACCGGGCTGCAGGGGCCGTTCGGCGGCGGCGCCCATCGGAACCTCGCCGTCCACGGTCAGGAATGCGGGCAATCCTTCGGAGGCCCCGTAGGTGTCGGCGGCGCGGACGGCGTAGCCATCCATGGCCGAGCGGGCGAAGGCCGGGCTGTCTTCGGGCGAAATGAGCGGCGCGGCGGTGATGCGTCCCAGGGCGGTGCCCAAGCCGACGCGCTCTTGGCGAGCAGCGGCCGGCAGGCGCTCGAACAGGCGCGCCAGCGCCTCTTTCGGCGTCACGATCTGGAAGAAGATGTCCGTCGTCATGCGGCAGGCGCGTCCGGAGAGCGGCTTGCCTGCATTGTCACGCTCGACGCGGCCACCGGTCCATGCCGGCGCGTCCGTATAATCGCGAACCGTTTCGCCACTTTCTGGACTGCCGTGTCATCCGACCCGTCTACAAGCGACGACCGCGAGGTCACGTACATTGAGTTTGACGACATTGAAGTTGAGGTCAGCGTCTGGGAGGGCATGTCGGGTTGGAACGCCAACGCCGTCATCGATGGCCGCGACTACCGGGCCATGGGCGCGGCGACTCGCGAGGACGCGCTGACGCGGCTGACCTCGTCGATCCGCTTCAGCACCGAGGCCACCTTCGCCCTGGGCATCAAGAACCGCCGCTACTGGTCCCCGAACCCGTATTGGAAGGGGCGCTAAGCAGGCGGTCAGCCCTGGACGCCGGCGTCTTGCAGGACCGAGGTTTTGGGAACAACCGGGGTGGTCGGTCGGCCTTTCGAATGGTGTTTCGTGCCCACTGCGGGCCGTTCCTGCGTTACAATTGGGGACCGAACGTCGGTGCGCCGCAGCGCGCCGCTTGGCGCGTTGCGCCTTTTTCATCTAACTCAACCGCTGGAGTGCGAGACCGCCACGAAGGAGTCCGGCCGGAATGCCTAAAGACCTGATTTTCGATGAAACCGCGCGCAGCGCGCTGCTGAACGGCGTCAACTCGGTCGCCGACGCCGTGCGCGTAACGCTGGGGCCCAAGGGACGTAACGTCGGGCTCGCGCGCAAATTCGGGTCGCCGATCATCACCAACGACGGCGTGACCGTCGCCCGTGACGTAGACCTGCCGAACGCCTTCCAGAACATGGGCGCGCAGCTCATCAAGGAAGCGGCCACCAAGACCAACGACGTGGCCGGCGACGGCACCACCACGGCCACCGTGCTGGCCCAGCGCATGATCCAGGACGGCCTGCGGGCGGTTGCCGCCGAGATGAATCCGATGATCATCAAGCGCGGCATGGAGAAGGCGGTGGCGGCGGCCGAGACGGCGTTGAACGCGCAGGGCCGCGCCATCAGCGAGCCGCAGGAGATGGAATGGGTCGCCACCATTTCGTCCGGCGATCCGGCCATCGGCAGGCAGATCGCCACGGCACTGGACCGCGTGGGCAAGGACGGGGCGGTGTCGGTGGAAGAGGGCCGCACCAACGCGCTGGAGCTCGAACTGGTGGACGGCGTCCAGTTGGACCGCGGCTACATCTCGCCCTATCTCGTCACGGACGAAACTTCGATGTCCTGCGAGTTGGAGAACGCCTCGGTGTTTGTCACGGACGACAAGCTCAGCAGTGCGCAGGACATGCTGCCGCTGCTGGAGAAGATCGTGCAGTCGGGGCGTCGCGACGTGCTGTTCGTGGCCGAGGACGTGGAAGGCGACATGCTCGCCACCCTGATCGTGAACAAGGTGCGCGGCGCGATCAACGTCTGCGCGATCAAGGCCCCGGCCTACGGCGACCGCCGCAAGGCGATCCTGGAAGACATCGGCATCCTGACGGGCGCCCAGGTGATCTCGAAGGACCTGGGCCAGGACCTGAAGGAATTGGATCTGGACGTGCTGGGCCAGGCGCGGCGGATCGTGGTCCGCAAGGACGACACGACGATCGTGGAGGGCGCCGGCAGCCGCCAGGACATCACACGGCGCATTGCGCAGATCAAGTCGCAGGTCGATACGACCGACTCCGACTACGACCGCGAAAAGCTGGAAGAGCGCGCGGCCAAGCTGGCCGGCGGCGTGGCGGTGATCCGCGTCGGGGCGCCGACGGAGGTCGAGCTGAAGGAGAAGAAGCACCGCGTGGAAGACGCCCTGTCCGCCACGCAGGCGGCGGTGGCCGACGGCATCGTGCCGGGCGCGGGTACGGCCTACGTCCGGGCTATTCCAGCGGTGGACGAACTGCTGGAAACGCTGGAGGGCGAACAGGCCATGGGGGCGCGCATCGTGCGCAACGCCCTGACGGCCCCGCTGCGGCAGCTTTCCGCCAACGCCGGCGAGGTTGGCGACGTGATCGTGGAGCGCGTGCTCAACGCGTCCGGCGCCATGGGCTGGAACGGCAATACCGGGCAGATCGAGGACCTGCGGGAAGCCGGGGTCGTGGACCCGCTGACCGTCGTGCGGGGCGCGCTGCAGAACGCGGCCAGCGTGGCCATGATGCTGCTGTCCACCGAAGTGCTGATCGCCGACGCGCCCGAGACCAAGAAGCCCGCCGCCGCCATGCCGCCTGATGGCGGTATGGGTGGAATGGGCGGCATGGGCGGTATGGGTGGCATGGGCGACATGGGAGGCATGGGCGGCTTCTAGCCCGCACCCACCAGGAAACTCTCAAGCCCCGCCGGCCAGTGGCCGGCGGGGCTTGTTGCTTCAGTCGATACCGCGGATGCCTAGGTCAGGAAGTCCTTGAGCTTGCGGGCGAGGCGGGGGTGGCGCAGGCGGCGAAGGGCCTGGGACTCGATCTGGCGAATGCGCTCGCGGGTCAGGCCGAATTCCTGGCCGACCTGATCCAGCGTTCGCGGCGTGTCGTCGTCGAGGCCGTGGCGCATGCGCAGGATTTTCTGCTCACGGGGGTCCAGCATTTCCAGGACGCCTTCCAGGTGCTCGGTGAGCATCTGCGAGGTGGCGGCCTCGACCGGCTCCACGGCGTCGTCATCGGGGATCAAGTGCCCGATTTCGGTGTCGCCGTCCTCGCCGATGGGCGTTTCGAGCGAGATGGGCAGGCGGGCGGCGAGCTTGAGTTCGCCGATCTGCTCTTCGCTCATCTCCATCTCGTGGGCGATCTCGTCGTCGGTCGGCTCACGCCCCAGGCGCAGTTGCAAGTCGCGCTGCACGCGGTAGGACTTGGTGAGCTTTTCGTGCACGTGCACCGGCAGCCGGATCGTGCGGCTCTGCTCGGCGATGGCGCGGGTAACCGCCTGGCGAATCCACCAGGTGGCATAGGTGCTGAACTTGTAGCCGCGACGCCAGTCGAACTTCTCGGCGGCGCGCATCAGGCCGGCGTTGCCCTCCTGGACGAGGTCGAGCAGCGGGATGCCGTGGCCGGTGTACTTCTTGGCCACGCTCACTACCAGGCGCAGGTTGGCCGTGATGAGATGTTCGCGGGCGGACTCGTCGCCACGCTCAATGCGCTGCGCCAGGTCGACTTCTTCCTTGGCCGTGAGCAGCGAGATGCGGCCGATTTCGTTGAGGTAGCTGCGCACGGTGTCCTGGCTGGCGGACTCGAGTTCCAGGTCGCGTTCCCGCCGCGACTGGATGGTCGTGACCTTGGAGGCGTCGTTGCCTTCGGTGTCTTCCGGTTCTTCGTCGCGCAGCTCGATCTCTTCCTCGGCCAGCTGCATGCGGAACCAGGTCTCGACTTCTTTCGTGATGTGGGTCTCGTCGGGCAGGACTTTCTTGAGTTCCGACTTGTTGAGAAAGCCCGGGTCCGAGCCCAGGGCCACAAGCTCGGCCAGGGCGTTTTCGAGCGTTTCCTCGTTCAGATGTAGTGCGACTTCAACCGCCACGGATCATTCACCATCCCCCTGCTACGGCAAGTCCCGACGCGCTTGCGGCGCGTTGGGTGCCCGGCGCTCCCTGAATCTACCCCTCAACCCCGCCGGATAGCCACCGCTCAGGACACACGAGGACCCGCCGCGCGGGCGTGCGCGTTTCCCGACGGCCTGATGTCGCGCGGTTGCGTCTGCAAAGAGGACAGGGATGGTTCGCCTGTCGAAGCGGTAGGCGCTTGTGCCGAAAACGCCCGCGCGTCGCATCGTCCGACCCAGCGGTGCGCAAGTCACCGCTTACGCAAGTATACGCCGATCGGAGGGCGTGGTTGCAGGCAAGTTCATGCGGGACGAGGCTGGGTGACTCTGAGCCGGTCGGATGCAACTGTGAACGGCGACCGTAGATACGATGGCTGAAGTGATGGGGCGGTTTCGGGGCGGGGATGGAGTTGGTGTAATGGCCGCGGACAGCGGGCCGTTGACCCTGGAAGACCTGCGACGCGAATTGCGCCACGAGCGCAGCGAACTACGCAACGAGTTTGATCGCACTTTGCGGCACTACGCCACGAAGGCGGATCTGCGCGCGCTCGAGACGCGCCTGACCGTTCGGCTGACGGTGTTGCTCGCGGCACTGGGCGGCGTGCTGGTTGCCGTAGACAGGCTCTGGACCTGAGACGGGTCTGTCAGTTCCTGGCTTCAACGCGCTGACTGTCGGGCGCGCTCAATTGTGTTGCGGCGCGGTGGGGGGCTTCCCTAAGCTTTGAATCAACCCCGAGTTCCCACGGATCGTTGTCTTCGCATGTCCCGAGTCCGCGCCTGTGCGCCGCGCCTGGTCGCGCTGGTTGCCGCTGTCGTTGTGCTGGCCGCCTGTGAGGTGGGCGCGATGCAGACCGTGATCGAGAACCCGACGCCGGATCCGGTGACGGCGCTGCAAACAACCTGTACGCCGCCGACCTGCGAGGAGCTGGCGGTGCAGATCGGGGACTTTGCGATCCTGCCGCCGGTAATTCGTACGAGCGCGCCGCGGGTGCGATTCGCGATAACCAACATTGGCGCGTACACGCACAGCCTGGAGGTTCGGCTGCCGGGCGGCGTGGTCAACTCCCCGCGGATCGGACCGGGACAGACGGGTTACCTGGAAGCCGACATTGAGCCCGGCACGCACGAGGCGCTGGATCCCACCCCGGGGCATGCGGTGCGCGGGGCGCGGGCCAGCATTGTGGCGGGGTCGGGCAGCTAGCCGCGTCTCGGGGCTCGCCCCAGGAGTTCGCGTTCGCCCGGCGTCTGCGACATCCAGCGGAAGAACTTGACGGTGATGACGGTCCAGAGCAGGAGAGTGCCGCCGAGTTTCATGATCAGACCGCCGATCCGCTGATCTTCAAGGGCCGAGAGTCCGCCGGGATCGGCGGCCAGCAGGTAGGCCGGGTAGAGGGGTTCCCCGGCAAAGACGAAGAGCGAGCTCAATAGCCCCGACGGCAGGGTCAGCAAGAACAGGTAGAACATCTGGATGGGCACGCTGGCGGCGGGGGCGGCCGGTACACGGCTGACCACCGGCCACCACATCAGCAACGCCGAGCCGACCATGGTGACGTGCGCGGTGTCGTGGATGATCCGGTCATTCAGCGCACCCTCGTAGAGCGTCGGCAGATGCCAGCCCCAGAACACGGCGACGCCGAGGAGCCCGGCGACCAGGGGCCGGGTGATCCAGCGAAAGGCGACGCGCACCAGCGGCCGGCGGAGCAGCGGCGTCACCATCCAGGCCGGGATGCCCAGCAGCAGCAGCGGCGGCGCCATGAAGGTCACCATCAGGTGCTGGACCATGTGGATGCTGAAAAACTCGGCGCTGAGGGTGTCGACGGGCGGGTGCAGGGCCGCGAAGAAGATTGCCGCTCCGATGACAAAGAGGCTGATGCGCCACGGGTCGACGCGTCCCGGCCGATCGGGATTCCAGGGACTGACGGCGTAGGCGTACGCGCCCACCAGCACGACGACGCCTAGCGTGATTTCAGGGATGAGGTAGAAGGTCACTTCAAGGCTTCCTCACCTACCGTGTTGGCCGATCGCACCGCCGCACATGCCGCGATGGCAGTGCGCGCTAGCTCCTACCTTCCAGCCTAGCCGCCCGTCAGGGAGAAGAAGAGGAAGAGGATCAGCACGATCATGGAGGCGATGCTGAAGGGGAACATGAACAGGGCGGTGAACAGGCGGTTGTCGTCGCGCAGGTGCATGTAGTAGGCGACCACGCCCGCGCCCTTGGCGAACGAGAGCACCAGCAGCGAGCCCACCACCCCGGGCCGGGTGAAGGCGTCGGCGATGGCGGGGATGCTGGGAATCATGATTTCGACGATGGTGATGACGGTGAGGATGACGCCGACGACGAGGTACTTGGTGTAGCCGTGGCGATGCTCGGCGTCGTGCGCCATGTCGTCGCCGTGGCCGCCGTGCGCGGCGTGGGTGTCGCTCATCAGATCAGGTAGATGAGGGTGAAAATGGCGACCCAGACCAGGTCCACGAAGTGCCAGTACAGCCCGACCAGCTCGATGCCCCACATGTCCATGCCGGGCTGAAAGCGACCACGCCAGGAATAGGCCAACACGGTGCCAAGCCAAAGGACCCCGATGCCGACGTGGGCGCCGTGGAATCCGACCAGGGTGTAGAAGGAGGCGCCGAAGAGGTTGGTGGAGGGTGTGAGGTGCTTGTGCGTCACGAACTCGGTGAATTCGTAGACCTGCCCGCCGAGGAAGATCAGTCCCATCAGCATGACCATGCCGAGCCAGATGCGACCCCAGAGCAGCGAGCCGTTCCGGAACGCGGCCAACGACAGCACCATGGCCAGACTGCTGGTCAGCAGCACGAAGGTGGTGAACGAGGTCAGGACAAGGTCCAGGACTTCCTGACCCGGCCCGCCCAGCGTGTTGTGCTTGTTGATCAGCATGACCAGGATCAGGCTGCCGAAGAACATGGTCTCGGAGCCCAGGAAGGCCCACATGCCGAGCTTGCGGTTGTCGAGGCCGGTGGAGGAGTGGTGCTCCTCGTGGTGGGCGTGAGCGTCCGCGGTCATGCGGCGGGTTCCTCGATCCAACCGATCAGCGAAATGGCGAAGAGGACCGCGCCCAGCAGGATGAAGGCCTGGTGGAAGATGAGGCCGCAGGCGGCAAGCACCATGCCGGCGGCCATCACGATGGGCCAGTAGGAGGGGTTGGGCATGTGGATGTCCGGCTCGTCGGCTTCGGCGTCAGCCTCGGGGGCCGTGGCCACCGCGCCGGTGTGGCCGCCGCCGCGCTTGATGTCCCAGGCGGGGTAGCGGCCATCGACGACCGGAATCTCAGCGAAGTTGTAGACGGGCGGCGGCGAGGGAATCGTCCACTCCAGGGTGCCGCCGTCCCAGGGATCGCTGCCGGATGGTTCGCCGTGACGGATGGAGCGCAGGGCGTTGATGATGAAAATCAGGAACGAGAACCCGATCATGAGGGATCCGACCGTGGACATCATGTTCCAGAGGTCGAAGCCCATGTCGGCGGCGTAGGTGTGCACGCGACGGGGCATGCCGTCGATGCCAAGCATGTGCTGCGGCAGGAACGTGAGGTTGAATCCGATCAGCATCAGCAGCCAGTGCACCTTGCCCCAGCCGTCGTGCATGAAGCGTCCGGTGAACTTGGGGAACCAGTGGTAGATGCCCCCGAACAAGCCAAACACGGTGCCGCCGAACAGCACGTAGTGCAGGTGGGCGACCACGAAGTAGGTGTCCTGCACCTGTGCGTCGATGGGCGGCGATCCGAGCATCACGCCGCTGAGCCCGCCGATGATGAACATGGAGACCATGCCCACGGCAAACAACATGGGCGATTTGAAGCTGATGGAGCCGCCGTAAAGCGTGGCGATCCAGTTGAATATCTTCACGCCTGTGGGCACCGCGATAGCCATGGTGGAGATCGCGAAGGCGGTGTCGGCGATGGGGCCCAGGCCGACCGTGAACATGTGGTGCGTCCAGACGCCGAAGCCGACCAGGGCGATGGCCGCGCCGGAGTAGGCCACGACCGCGTAGCCGAACAGGGGCTTGCGCGAGTAGGTGGGCAGGATCTCGGAGACGATGCCCATGGCTGGCAGGATGAGGATGTAGACCTCGGGGTGACCGAAGACCCAGAACAGGTGCTGCCAGAGCACGGGGTCGCCGCCGCCTTCGGGAATGAAGAAGCTGGTTTCGATGTAGCGGTCGAAGATCAACAGGACGAGGCCGATGGTGATGGCGGGGAAGGCGAAGATGATCAGGAAGGCCGTGATCATGCTCATCCAAACGAACATGGGCATGCGGTTCAGGGTCATGCCCGGCGCGCGCATGTTGATGATGGTGACGATGAAGTTGATCGAGGCCAGGATCGAGGAGACGCCCAGGATCTGGAGGCCGAAGGCCCAGAAGTCGATGGCGTGGGTGGCTTCGAAGGCCGTGTCGGTGAGCGGCGCGTAACCGAACCAGCCGGCGTTGGGCGCGCCGCCGGCGACGAAGCTGATGTTCATGAAGATGCCGCCGAAGAGGTAGATCCAGTAGCTCAGGGCGTTCAGGCGCGGGAAGGCCACATCGCGGGCGCCAATCATCAGCGGCACCAGCAGGTTGAAGAAGGCCGCGCTGAGCGGCATGAGCGCCAGGAACACCATGGTGGTGCCGTGCATGGTGAAGAGTTCGGTGAACCGCTCGGCCGACACGACGTCGGCCTCCGGCGTGGCCAACTGCAGGCGCATGAGCAGGGCTTCCAGCCCGCCGAGCATGAAGAAGGCGAGCGAGGTGACCAGATAGAGCACAGCGATGCGCTTGTGGTCGACCGTGGTGATCCAACTCCAGGCCGTACCGGCAAACGTACGGGTGTCAGGGGCGGTCGCCGTTACCGTCGCCATCCGGTCACCCTCCGTTCGGCGCCTGCGCGCCGCGTCGCATATACATGCTTATTTTAGGCCCTGCATGTAGGCCACCAGCGCGTCGAGCTGTTCGGTGGTCAGCTCGGGAATCACCATGGTGTTGCCGGGCTTGACGCCCTGCGGATCGCTGAGCCACGCGCGCATGTTCTCGGGCGTGTTTTCGAGGATTCCCGCGGCGATGTACTGGCGGCTGCCCATGTGGGTCAGGTCCGGTCCGAGAATGCCCGCCGAGTCGGTGCCGCGAATGGTGTGGCAGGCCACGCAGCCGCCGAGGGTCAGCGTCTCTTCACCCTGCCTGGCCAGGTCACTTGCGGGTGGAACGCGCTCGGCGCGCTGGGTCTCGGCCCAGGCGGTGAATTCGGCCTGCGTCTCCACGACCACATAGAACTTCATGAGCGCGTGGGCGGTTCCGCAGAACTCGGCGCACTGACCGGGGAAGGTGCCGGTGACTTCGGGCTTGATGGTGAACTTGTTGTCGCGGCCCGGCACCATGTCCAGCTTTCCGCGCAGACTCGGGACCCAGAAGCTGTGCAGCACGTCGTTGCTTTCGAGCTGAATCTCAACGTCGCGGCCGACGGGCAGGTGCAATTCGTTGGCGGTCACCACCCCAATGTCGGGGTACTGGAACTCGAACCACCACTGGTGGCCGATGGCGCGAACCCGCAGGGCGTCGGGGCTGGCGGCGCGGGCGTTGGAGAAGATTGCCGGAACTGTGAGCACGACGATCACCACGACCAGGATGGCCGGCGCGATGGTCCAGCCGATCTCGAGCGGGGTGTTGCCGTGGGTCTGCGGCGGGATGCCGTCGCCGCTGCGGCGGCGGAAGCGAATGAGGCAATAGAGCAGCGCGCCTTCGACCAGCACGAAGGTGACCACCATCGCCCAGAAGACGAACATCAGCAGGTCGCGCGCGGTGCGGGCTGCTTCCGTGGTGGGTTCGAGCGTGGTCTGGGGGGTCACGCCGCAGGCGGCCACGGCCAAGGCGGCCACGGCCAACGCCGGGAGGAGAAGCGCGGTGTGGATGCGACGGCGGTAGGTCAAAGGTGTGCTGCGTTGCCCCAGGACGGGACGATTCGCGTCCCCGTTTGCGAGAGTCACGCCTGGCCGGGCTTTGTGCACCGTTTCACAATCTCGTGAGCGGCGGCAAGCGTAGCACGAGGGCTAAACGCACCCCATGTTCGCGGCGCCGATCCGGTGGAATCAGGATGGGGCGGAAACGTCCAGCACGTGAGCGCGGGCGGCGGCGATGGCGGCCACGGTCTGCTCGGCGGGTACGTCTTCCGTGCTGCCCCAGATGAACGTGAACATGCCGAAGTAATTGCGCTCATCGAGCATCGACGTCAGCGCGCGGAAGTCGACCGTGCCGTGGCCCGGCGCCTGGTCCTCGGCAGGGCCCAGGTTGTCCGCGTCGCGCATGGCGGGACTGACGCTCCAGAGGCACGTATGGCCCACGCGGCCGTCGGCGGCGTCGGCTACGGCCCGCACGGTGGTACTGGCCAACCGTGCGTGCGGCGGGGTGAGGCTTAGTTGCACGCGTGGATGTCCCACGTCGTCCAGGAAGCTGGCGATTTCGGACGGCTCGTCAAGCCAGGTTCCAACCTGGTTGGCCAGGGCGAGGGTTACGCCCAGGTCCTGCGCGGCGCGACCGAGCGCCCGCACGTCGTCAGCGGCCTCACGCCGCTCGTACTCGCGCACCGGCGCGGTCCCGATTACCAACGGGGCGCCAATAGCCGCCGCGAACTCCAGCCGCGCGACCAGGTCGCTTCCGAACGTGGCATACGCCGAGATCGATGAGGGCCGGAGGTTGTGATCCTCCACGCGAACCCTCACCTCATCCGCGGAGTCGCTCAAGGGATTCACGTGCTCAAGCACCCCCGGCGTGGCCCACAGGTCCACGTACGTCAGTTCGGTCTGCGCCAGCGCCGCGAGCGCGTCGTCCAACGACAGCGACCGGAAGAGCAGGGTGGAGCCTGCGAATCGAGTTGAGATGTCAAAGGCGAACATGAGGGGCTCGTAGCCGCAGGCAACCCGTCGCTGGAGCGCGCCGCCTATTCTCGCCTATTTGGGGGAAGTTCGGCTATTCGCGGCTCACGACGCGAAGAATGGGTTGTTCGCCAGCTCCTCGCCGACCGTTGTTGGCGGTCCGTGGCCGGGAAACAGGCGGGTGGAATCCGGCAGCGAGAGAAGCTGCGTGCGAACAGCCGCCAGGTGCTCGGCGTAGTGGGCCGGCCCAAGCGACGTTCGTCCCAGGGAGCCGGCGAACATGGCGTCGCCAACCAGCACCAGGTCGCGCAGCACCAGCGAGGAATGCCCCGGTGCGTGTCCAGGCGTACGGCGGGCTTCGATCTCGAACGGCCCGGCCTGGAACCGCTGGCCGTGGTCGTAGGTGCGGATGTCGGCTCCTTCGAGTGCGGGCATTCGCGGCCGTTCGTTCGGGTGGACCCAGATAGGGACGTTCAGCGCCTCGTGAATCGCCGGTAGCGCGTCGATGTGATCGGCGTCCGCGTGGGTGACGAGGACCGCGGCCGCCGTCCATGCTTCGTCGGCCAGAACGCCCAGGATCCGGTCCGGCACGGCGCCGGGATCGACGATGACGGCCTGGCCGGTTTGGACGTCCCCGACCACGTACTGATATACGCGCATGGGTGGATAGGGAATGACGCGGATGCTCGCGCCGCCGTGGTCCAGCGGCACCGGGTCGGGCACGTAGGCGTCCCGGGCAACGGCCAGCAGGCGCACCGGGTCCAGGTTCAGCAACGCTGCCAGGGCGTCGTTCTCAGCCGTGGTCGGGCTGCGAGCGCAGTCTTCCAGCACCTCGAGATCGTCGGTGGAGATGCCGACCCGCCCGGCGACTTCCTCTGCCGAGAGGTTCAGCCCGAAGCGGGCCTTGCCGATGATGTCTCCGAATTCGTCTTCCAGCAGGTCGATCATCGCGTCGTCAACCGGGGCGGCGGGGTGTCCGCCCCGAGCTTCGCACGAATGGCGAATGCCGTGCGTCAGGCCGGCGGCCGTTCGGCGTTGCTGTCCGAGCCGTCACCCGGCATTCGGCCTTGCTGGTCCAGCCAGGCGCGCACGAGCCGTAGTTCCTGGTAGGAGAAATCGTCGCCCAGAAGATCCCTGACCGGCGCGAGGTTCCACGATTCCGTGTCGGCAAACGCCTGCTCAATGCGAGTCAATCGCTCTTGCGGCGGCAGTTCACGCTCCAGCGACAGCGTTTCGCCGGAGGCGATCAAGCGTTCCAGGTGAGACATGATCGTGGCTTCGGTCAGTTGCCGTCGCTGGCTGACCTCGGATATCGACAGACCGCTCAGCAGGAGGTCCAGCGTCTGGCGGTAGGTCGAACCCTGGCGTCGTGTCGCCCGGTCACGCCCGGTCCTACGTCGTGTTCTCGGACGCTCCGCCAGGCCGAGAGGTTCGGCGTGATCGCGGATGACGGTCAGGAAGTCGTCGGCGAATTCGTTCAGCTTTACGCGGCCGACGCCGGATATGCCCGAAAACGCTTCCCGACTCTGCGGGAGGTAGCAGGCCATTTCCTGGAGCGACCGGTCGCCGAAGATCACGTAGGGCGGTACGTTTCGGGCCTGCGCCAGCCGCCAACGCAGGTCGCGCAGGCGGTCGAACAAGCCACGGTCGAAGTCCAGGTGATCGAGCCCGGGCCGCGGCTGGGGAGCATCGTCCTCCAGCGGCTTGACGCGGGTGAGCGTCAGCGGCTCGCGCCGGCGCAAGAATTCGCGACCGCTCGGGGTCACGGCGAGGGACCGGTAGCGGTCGGCGCTTCGTCCCACCAGCCCCGCGTCTTCCAGCAGGCTTACGATGTCGTGCAGTTCGTCCCGTTCATAGTCGCGGGCGATGCCATGCACCGACAGACGGTGGTGCCCCGATTCCCGCAATCGACGGCCACGGCCGCCGCGCAGGACCTGGATCACATGCGCGGCGCCGAAGCGTTCGCCGGTGCGGATGATGGCCGAGAGGAGTTTCTGGGCGATTTCGGTGGCGTCAAACTCCTCGCGCTCGCTGCGACAGACGTCGCAACCGCCGCAGGTTGTCTGGTCATAGGCCTCGCCGAAGTAGTCGAGCAGGTACGCACGGCGGCAGGTTTGCAACTGGCTGTATCTGATCATTCGCTGCAGCTTGTGCCGAGCGCGCGCGCGCTCGGATTCGTCTTCGATCTGCTCAATGAAGCCGGTCAGCGCGTGCCGGTCCGACGCGCCGTAGAAGAGCACGCAGGTACTGGGCAGCCCGTCGCGGCCGGCGCGTCCCGTTTCCTGGTAATAGCCCTCCAGGGTCTTGGGCAGGTGGTAGTGAACGATCAACCGCACGTCCGGCTTGTCGATGCCCATGCCGAAGGCAATGGTCGCCGTGACAACCCGGACTTCGTCCCGGATGAACCGTTCCTGGGTCGTTCGACGAACGGCCGGATCGAGGCCGGCGTGGTAGGGCAGCGCCTGGATGCCCTCGTCGCCGAGGTCCGCCGCCAGGTCCTCGGTGTTCTGGCGGGAGAGGCAGTAGACGATGGCCGAGCCGTCGGCATGCTGTCGAAGGAGATTGAGCAGCGCCTCGAAGGCCCCGCGCTTGGGGCGGACGAGATAGGTCAGGTTCTGGCGGTCAAAGCTGGCCACGAACTGCCGTGCTTGCGGGATCGCCAATTGCCTCACGATGTCGTCCCGGACCTGGGCGGTGGCCGTGGCGGTAAGGGCCATGACGGGCGCGGCGGGAAAGCGCTCGCGCAACACGTGCAGGTTCCGATAGTCGGGACGGAAGTCGTGGCCCCACTCGGAAATACAGTGGGCTTCGTCGATCGCGATCTGGCTGACGTCAACTGACCCAAGAAACTCACGGAAGCCCGGCACGGCCAGGCGTTCCGGGGCGATGTAGAGGATCTTCAGGCGGCCCGCCCTGCCCTCCGCCAGCGTGCCGCGAGCTTCGTGCGGCGGGACCGTGCTGTTGACGAAGGCTGCCGCCACGCCATTGGCGCGCAGGGCATCCACCTGGTCCTTCATGAGGGCGATCAGGGGCGAAACCACCAACGTCAAACCGTCCAGGCACAGGGCGGGTAGCTGGTAGCAGAGGGACTTCCCGCCGCCGGTGGGCATCAGCACCAGGGCGTCGCGCCCATCAAGCACGGTTTGGATGATTTCGGCCTGGAGCGGGCGGAACTCGTCGTAGCCGAAGCGGGTTTTCAGCAGATCGTGGATATCGGGCGTTCGCATGGCTGGCCAGCCGCTCGTTCAGGGTCTCCCGCGATGATTCGAGCCCGGGCGCGCTCCGCCAGCCCTGCCTGCTCTGCATCTCCGACAGCCCGCCGGAGACAGAACGGGCACAAGACCGCTACCGTATGGGCGCTGCGCGGCGGGGCGCGCTACGCGCGCGCATTTTCCCACGGCGGGCCGAGACGCAGTAGTCACGAAGTCTCGAGCGCGCCGGTTCCGGTTAGGTTCACACGCAGCCACCCGGCGCAGGGAAGGGTGGCGGCGGGTGCGCGTGCTGGTGCTGAGTCATACCTACCTGCGGCGATTCAACCAGCGGAAGTGGGAAGCGTTCGCCGACTTGTCGCCGGGGCATGCGGTCCTGCTGGCGGTCCCGAACGGCTGGCTGGATCCGCACTTCGGCCGCGTCGAGCCTGAGACGCCAACGCATCCGCGCGTGCGCCTGCTCGTCGCTCGGGCGCTGCTTCGCGGGCACGGCACGCTGACCTTTCACATTGACCCGCGGTTTGTGCCGGCGGCCAGGCGTTTCCGGCCGGAGGTCGTGCTGGTCGAGCAGGAGCCGCACTCGCTGCTGGCCCTGCAGGGCCGCTGGCTGGCCCGGCTGTTCCCGGGGTGTCCACCGTTCACGTTTTTCGCGTGGGGCGGCCCGCCGAACCGCCGGCGGGCGCTGCCGCTGCGCATTCTGGAGCGTGGCGCGCTGCGCGCGGCCCGAGCGGCCATTGCCGGGAACCAGGCGGCCTGCGAGCAACTGCGCGCGTCAGGCTTCGGCCACCCGATCCACCGCATGCCACAGGTTGGCGTCGATCCGCCGGATCGGCCGGATCAGACCCGGCGGCAGGTACGACGCGAATTGGGGCTGTCCGGCGTTGTCCTCGGCTTTGCCGGGCGACTGATTCCCGAAAAGGGGGTGCTGGACCTGGCGGAGGCGCTGATTGGGCTCGGGCGCCTTGACTGGACGTTCCTGGCGGTCGGCCGGGGGCCATCCGGCGATGAGCTGAAGATGCGCTTCGGACACGCCGAGTTGTCCGGGCGACTGAGGCTTGTCGAGGACGCCGACCACTACCGGGTAAGCGCCTTATTGGCCGCGCTGGACGTACTCGTCCTGCCGTCCCATGCGACCGCGGACTGGGCCGAGCAGTTCGGGCACGTGCTGATCGAGGCCATGGCGGCGGGCTGCCCGGTGGTGGGGACTGACTCCGGCGAGATTCCGCACGTGATCGGCAATGCCGGCATCGTGGTTCCGGAACGCGACGTCGGGCGGCTGCGAGCCGCCTTGCAGCGCCTGCTCGAGGACTCCGCCTTGCGCGAACACCTGGCCGCGCGAGGTCGGGTCCGTGTCCAACGCCATTACACGCACGCGGTGGTGGCGCGACGGTTGGCGGGATGCCTGGAGCAAGTCCGCACCCGGCCGGCGAAACGCCGCGATCCATGAACGGCCAGTCGGCGCCGCCGGTTCGCAAGCGCGCGTACTATCGGGGAACCGGGGCGCCGCCCCAACTCGTGCGCGAGTACTTTCGACGCCTGGGGTCCGTCTGGCTGGTGCTGGACCTGGGCTGCGGACCAGGCGGCGTCTCGCGCGCGGCGCCGTGCGGCGTGCGCGTGATCGGAGTCGATCACGACCGAGGGGCTCTTGAAGGCGCCGGTCGATACGGCCGAGTCGTGGCCTGGGATGCCGACGAGGGACGGCGGCTGCCGTTTCCGCGCAGGCGGTTCGACGCTGTGATTGCCAGGGACGTGCTGGAACACCTGGACCGTCCCTGGGACGCCGTGCGCGAGATGCACTCGGTACTGCGGCCCGGCGGGTTGGCGCTGGCGTCGATTCCGATGGCGCGGCCGCGCGTGGTCTGGAACGACTACACGCACCGCCGTGGCTTCACCCGCGCGGCGGTTCGCCAGCTGTTCCTGGACGCCGGATTC
The DNA here is from genome assembly GCA_022825895.1 of Chloroflexota bacterium. GTDB lineage: Bacteria > Chloroflexota > UBA11872 > UBA11872 > UBA11872 > UBA11872. The sequence goes on from JAJDVX010000037.1 coordinate 167,099, forward strand.
GAGGTGGAGCGGGTGGATCGCATGGGGCCGCTACCGCTGGCGGCGCGGCTGGGATTGATCAGGGCGGCGCCCTGGCTGCTGCGGCTGCCGGTGCTGAATCAGGTCTGGGCAACCAGTTGGGAAGTCCTGGCACGCAAGCCATGAGCGCGCAGCGGCCATCGGATGAGGGTTCCAGGGCGCGGCCGCGCGTCAACCTCTATCTCGTGAATCCCAGCGAGTGCCGGCCCTCGATGGACCGCTATGGCCGGACGCTGGAGCGGGCGCTGCGGTACCTGGACCCGCCGCTGAACGTACACACGGTGACACCGCCCCCATGGCCGGAGCATGACGACAGCCCATTCGGACGCCTGGCCGAGAACGTGGGCAAGTACCGGGTGCGCTACGCGGATTACCCACGCCGGGTGTCCGGCGAATCGGCCACCGTGCATCACATCGTGGACCACTCGTACGCCCACCTGGCCGCCACGCTGGGGCCACGGCGCACGGTGGTGACCTGTCACGACCTGATGCTGCTGCGCATGGCCGACGGTCGGATTCCGGGCGCGCGAACGTCGCGCGTCGCTCTCACGGCCTTTCGCTATGCCGTTCGCCATCTCCGGCGGGCCGCCCGCGTCGTCTGCGTCAGCCAGGCCACGGCCGACGACGTGCAGCGGTACCTGGACTGCGACCCGGCGCGGGTGCAGGTGGTGCACAGCGGTGTGGCGGACCACTTTCGCGCTCCGGCGGCGGAGCGCGTGGCCCGGCTTCGTGAACGGCTGGAACTGCCGGAGATCCCGTTGCTGCTGCACGTCGGAGGCGCCGATGCCTACAAGAACATCGAGGGCGCGTTGCGGGTCGTGCACGCCCTGCGCCAAACGCACGACGTCGACTGCGGCTTCGTCAAAGCAGGCCAGCGCCTGACCACGGACCAGTGGCGGCTGGCGCGAAGCCTGGGGTTGGAATCGCGGATCGCGGAAACCGGCTATATGCCCGAGCCGGACCTTCCCGCGCTCTATGCCTGCTGCCAGGTCCTGCTGACCCCGTCGCACTGGGAGGGCTTTGGCTGGCCGGCGCTGGAGGCCATGGCCTGCGGAACGCCGGCGGTCACCTCGGACTGCGCCGCGTTTCGCGAGACCGCCGGGGACGCCGCCCTGCAGGCGAACGCCACGGACACGCGCGGGCTGGCGGCAGCCGCGGCGCGGCTGCTGAAGGACGACGAGAGGCGCCGCGGCGCGCAGGCTGCCGGACTGGCGCTGGCTCGACGCTTTCGCTGGGATCGAACGGCGCGGGCGTTGGGCGAAATCTACGCCACGGTGGCGGCCACGGAATGAGCGCTGCCCGTCCGCGCGGTATGTTGCGCCACCCCACGCCGAGGAAGTGAACGCCGCCCCATGGCTACCGGAACGATCGTGGTCACCGTGCACCGGCCGCTGCGCGAGATGACCCTGAAACCCGAGGACGAGGCCCGCCTGGAAACGCTGGCCGCCCACGTGGTCGGCAACGACGGCGACGAACCCTGGACACAAGACGACCTGATGGAGCACCTGGACCCCGACGTGCGGGCCGTCATTACCGGTTGGGGCAGTCCGAAGCTTGACCTGGAGGCACTGGCCGCCGCGCCAAACCTAGAGATCGTGGCGCACGCCGCCGGGACCGTCCGGCCTTATGTGGACGAGTCGGCCTGGGACAACGGTATCCGCGTGACCCATGCGGCCGACGTGATCGCCGAGGCGGTGGCGGAGTACACCATTGGGGCCATCCTGCTGGGGCTGCGCGGATATATCGGTCACCAGGAGACGCTGAGAGCCGGCGGCTGGAAACAGTCCAGCGGCGGTTCGAACGTCGGCGGGTTGCTGGCCGAGCGGCGGGTGGGCGTGGTGGCCGCCAGCATGGTGGGACGCCGCGTGATTCCGTTGCTCCGGGCCTTCACGCCCGACGTGGTCCTGTACGACCCGTTTGTGGACGAGCAGGGGGCCGCCGACCTGGGCGTGCAACTGGCGGACCTGGACACGCTGATGCGCACCAGCGACGTGGTGACCCTGCACGCGCCGATCCTGCCCGAGACGCACCACATGATCGGACGGCGGGAACTGGACCTGATGAAGCCGGGGGCGCTGTTCGTCAACTGCGCGCGGGCCTGGCTGGTGGACCAGGACGCGCTGCTCGACGTATTGGCCGCCGGGAAGATCGATGCGGTGCTGGACGTGTTCGACGACGAGCCGTTGCCGGCCGACTCGGCGTTCCGGGACCTGCCGAACGCGGTCCTCACGCCCCACATCGCCGGTTTCACGCTGGAAACGCGAGCGCGGCAGATGGGCCGGATGGTGGACGAGATCGCCCGCCACTTTGCCGGCGAACCGCTGCGGCACGAGATTTCGCGCGAGCAAGTGGAGCGAATGGCCTAGCTCCAAGGAGGCGCCCGCTGGTGCTTGCAAGCCGGGCGGACGTCATTGGTCGGCGCCGGGCGCCGACTCTAGGCATGGGCCGTTCGAGCCGGCTCCTGGTCGCCTTGCTGGCCGTCGCGGGCGCCGCGGTGGCGGGGGCGGCTGCCGCGCTCCTGATTGGCGCGTTGCCCGCCGGGTCCGCAGTTTCCGCGCTGGCCGTGGGGCTGTCGGTGTTGGCGCTGGCGCCCGCCGTACATGCGTTGATCAGCCGCGGCGACCTGTTCCAGCCGATCGTGCCGATCGGACTGTTCTTCTTTCTCGACTTCGGCATGCGGACGTTGCTGGTCGAGGCCGGGAGCGACCTGGCGGAACCGTTCATCTTCGTCAACATCGACGACACGCGGGGGCCGGCGGTGGCCCTGGCCATATTGGCGCTGACGCTGACGTACGCCGGCTACTACGCGCCGTGGTGGCGACGCGCGGTTGGGCGGATACCGCAGATACCAGTGGCCTTGCCCGCGCAGGCGCCGTGGATGGTCCTGGGCCTGATCTATGCGGTTGGCGTGATCGCCCGCGGCGTGCTGCTGCTGGACCGGGGGGCTACGTTCGCCAGCCTTGACCTTCAAGAGCGGCTCACTGACGACTTCAACCTTTTGCTGCAAATCGGCGGCTTCAGCCAGTTCGCCGTGCTGCTGGCGGGCGTCTATCTGTTTCGACCGGAACGAGTACGGGCAGGCGTCGCGGCGGCGGTGCTTGCGGTGATCGCGCCAATCGAGGGGGTCTTTACGGTGGCCTTCGGCGCCAAGCACGTATTTGCGTTTCTGCTGGTGGGCCTGGCGGGGCTCTACAACTACCGGGTCCGGCGGTTGGGCGGCTTGCGGTTCGCGCTCGCAGTTGCGGCGGCGGTGGTCGTGATGTTCGGCGCGGTGACGATCTACCGGGATCGGGTCCACCGGGGCGCGCTTGAGCGGCCGACGGATGCGGCGAGCCTGGCGACGGCTCCCGTGGCTTTGGCCGGCGAGCTGGTCAAGGCCGGCCCGCGCGAGTTTCTGCACGCGGCGCTCCGGACGCTGGCGAACCGGCACACCTCGGGTGAAATCGTGGCGTCGATCCTGGCGAACGGCGACGCCGTGGACCTGGAAGTCACGGGCGCGGACCTGGCGCTGATACCCGCCTTTGCGTTCGTGCCGCGAGCGATCTGGCCGGACAAACCGGCGCCGTTCTCGCCCCAGGTCAGCAGCGCCTTCCGAGGGGTGGAGGGCAATCGAACGTCGTTTGGCATGACGCACAGCGGCGACCTGTACTTGCGCCATGGCCTGCCGGGCGTGGTGATCGGCAGCCTGGCGCTGGGGCTGCTGTACCGGCTGCTGTACGGCTGGCTGGTGGACCGGCCGGGCGCCACGGCGGTGGGCGCGGTGCTGTACCTGGCGGTGTTCTGGCGGATCATCTTTGTGAACGCCGAGATCATCCCGGTGTACGTACAGGCCATCAGATCCCTGGTCGTAGGTCTGGGCTTGCTGGCGTTGGTTACCTGCGCGTCGAAGCTGATGGGCGGTGGTCGGGCTCAGCGGGGGCTGTAGACGCCTGTCAGCACCTCGTGCACGCCCTGCCAGACGCCGAGGGCGCGGGCCGTGCGAGCCGCGGCATCCAGTAACGCAAAGATCGCCAGGTCGGAAGGTCCACGCGGCGACCGCGCGGCCAGGCAACGGGCCCGGTGCAGCGGAACGGCCAGCGTGACGATTTCGACGGCCGTCAGGACGGTGCGGGCCATTGACGCCGCCAACAGGTGGGCGACACCGTGACGTCGCCGCTTGCGGCGGCTGTAGGCGAAGTTGCGGCCGCGTCGGCGCTGCAGGGCCAGAAACGCGCCCCAGGTCTTCGGGCGGTCGTGCAGGACTTCAATGGTCAGGTCCTCGACTCGTCGAAATCCGGCAGCCATTACACGTTCGCCGAATTCGGAGTCGTCGCCACGCGGCAGGTCTTCACGAAACCCGCCCACCGACTGGATTACTTGCGAGCGAACGGAGAAGGCTTGCGAGCTGCGCTGTGGCTCGGGTTCAGCCAGCGCCAGCTCATGCTCGCTTTGCAGGTAGCGCGAGGGCGCCCGAGCGCGGTCGGCCACGCGCGACCCAACCAGCAGGTATTCGGCCCCCGCACCAAAGTGAGCCAGGATTCGGTCCGTAAAGTCACTGGGCAGCGTCAGGTCGGCATCCATGAACACCAGGATGTCGCCCGTCGCAATGCGCGCGCCGCTGTTGCGGGCGGCGGCGACGCCGCGCGGCAGCGGGTGGCGAATCGTGCGCACCGGCCGGACACTGCCCACCCGGACAAGCCGCCGGCGCGTCTCATCCGTCGATCCGTCATCCACGAATACGAGCTCAATGCTTGGATTCGTCTGACGGTCCATCGAATCGAGGATGTCCGCGACGCGATGGGCCTCGTTGTAGGCGGGCACGATGAAGGAGACGAGGGATTTCCCGCGCTGGGGAACGTCAGCCCGCGACACTGACGTTCCAGGTCTCTCAGCCATCGATCCGGGCCACGAAGGCCACGGAGAACGCGATCGTGCCGCTGCTGCGGTAGTTCCAAAGGAAGACCTGGACGGCCTCGACGTCGGGCGGCAATCGCAGCAACCGCCCTTCGCGCCGCCAGCCGTCCGGCAGACCGCCCTGCAGACCGAAGACCGCGGTGTCGGCTCGACCGGGCGCGCGCAGGTACAACCCGAAGTGCGGCTGGCCGTCGCCGACCCAGACCTCGGTGGCGAACAGGTAACACGCGCCGGGCGTAGCCGGAATCCAAACGCTGCGGAGACGGGATGTCTGGACGGGTCCGTCCTGGTTGTCCATGACCAGGGCGGAGACCGGTTGGCCGTCCAGGTCGGCGAATCCGAGGTATACGTCGCCCGATGGGGCTTTCACCCCAGACGTCGGATCCGGATGCGCGACGTAACCCAACGGCAGGCCGGCACCGGTTACGCCCCAGGTGAACGCGCCGTTGGGCGCCAGGTTGCGCAAGCGGCGCGAGTCCGTTTCGCGGGGGCGACCGGCGGAATCCAGCCAGCCCAATTCCGCGCGTACCGAGCCGCCAGCGGCAATGTCGTTACGCGCAAGCCGGACCTGCGCCAGGCGGCGTCCGTCGCCGCAGGTGTCGCGGCGCGAATCAACCGGAAGCTCGATGGTCGCCAGCGTGGGACCGTAGGGAGGGTCGGCCACGTCTTGCGAAAGCTCGTCCAGGAGCCGCAGGGCGGCGTTCGAAGCATTGACGCCGGCCCCAGCGACTGATTTGCGAATGAGCGCAAGCGCGCGCGTGGCGTCGCCAGTTCTCCGGGCGAGGATCGCTTCCAGGTGCAGCAGGACGCTCGACGTGCTGGCGACACCGCGCGGACTTCCATTGAGCGCTCGCAACTCGACCAGCTCGTCGGCCGCCACGTCGTAGTCGCCGCCCAGGAGCGCCCGCGAGATTCGGACATTGCTCGCTGCCGGCGTTGCCGGATCGACCGTGGTCGCGGCGTCGAATGCCGAAGCGGCCAGGTCGTCCGCCCCGTGCAACACCGCCAGGTGCCCGACGTTGACGAACAGCGCGGCGACGGCGCAGCGCGCGCTGAAGCCGATGACCGATCCGGTGAGCACGAGTACAGCCGCCAGCGCCACCTGTCGGCGACGCGTTCGCATCGGAGCCGTGTTTTTACCCGAGTCCATCGTCGCCCTCAGGCACGCTCCGCCCGGTCTCCGACTGCGTTTCCGGCGGGGTCGGGGGCGCCGTTGCCGTACGCATAGTCCCCGTGGTAATCCGACTCGATCCGTCGCCGCGCAGCGTTGACAACGGCGCCCAGGAGCACGGCGTCGGTCTTGAGCAGCGCGTCCCGCGCTCGAAGCAGCGATCGAGGGCGCGTGACCCCGGACTGCACGACCAGCGCCGCGGCCCCGCCGGTGGCCGCCAGGATGACCGGGTCGGACACGCCGAGCACGGGCGGGCTGTCGATGATGACGACATCGGCCAGTCCGGCGATCTGGTCCAGCACGTCGCGCATCCGCGCCGAGGCCAGCAGTTCGGCGGCGTTGGGCGGCGACGCGCCGGCTGGAACGAGCGAGACGTTGGGGAACGCGGTGGAGCGCAACGCGTCGCACGCCGCCGCCTCCCGATTCACCAGTAGGCTGGTCAGGCCGCGCGTATTGCGCAGGGCGAACAGCGTGTGTAGGTGCGGGCGCCGGAGATCGGCGTCCACCAGAACCACGCGCCGATCCGACTGCCCAAATGCGACGGCCAGGTTGGCGGCGGTCGTCGACTTGCCTTCGCCCTGACCGGCGCTTGTCATCAACAGGCGGACGGGTTGAGGAAGGCCCCAAAGGTCAATGCTGGTTCGGATCTTGCGAAAGGCCTCCGCCGCAGGGGGCGCAAGGTGTCCGGCGCTCCGTGTACCGGTCTCGCCACCATTCAGAACGCCCACGACACCGAGGGGAGCCAGGCCCAGCGCTTCCAGGTCGTCAGGCGACTTGACGGTGTCGTCCCGGTACTCCAGCACGGCTGCGATAGCCCCGGCGGCCAGCAGGCCGGCCAGCGCTCCCAGCACGGCGTTGACAACCGGGCGGGGAGCGATTGGGACGCTGGGTTGCGTTGCGGGCTGCGCGATGCGAATTACTTGCTCCGCACGCCCCGGTGGCAGGAACGGCTGCTGCTGTTCGATGAAGACGCGCGCCACAGCGTTAGCAAGGTCGCGCGAGAGTTCCGGGTCCGGCGTCTCGGCCCGGATCTCCAGCAACTGGGTCTGCGAGATGGCGATGCCGCTGAGCAGTTCGTCGAGTTCGTCAAGACCGACGGCCAGCTGTAGCTCGTCGGCAACCTGCTCCAGTACGACCCGCTGCGTGGCCATGCGGGCGTAGGTCTTAACCAGTTGCTGGCTGAGCAGCGCGTCGCTATAGGTCACCGTGCCGGGCGCGGCCGACTGGTTGACGACGATGGTGGCCGCGGCGCGGTAGGTGGGATTGACCAGCTTTGCGACGCCCCAGGCCGCGGAACCGCCGGCTGCCAGGCCGATCAGCAGCACCCACCACCAGCGCACGATGACGGCCGACAGCCAGCGGGGCTCCACACCACAACCTTTCGGGAAGAGCTGCGCTCCGCCCGTCAGCCGCGGCTCGTGGTGAATGTGCGTCTTAGGCCGGACGGCCCGTGGGCACGCATCCAGCCGGCGGACAGGATACAAAGGCCGCGTTCGGCGTCGCGCGGTTGCGCCGGTAGGGATCGGTCCAAAAAGGGAGGCGAGAGCCGCCGCCGCTTGACGCATGGCGTGGGCGCCAACTACACCATGAGCGACGGTGCGCCCGCGTGCGAGGAAAGGCAGATCGACATGACGCTCTGGACCGGCGAACTGAACTACGTGGCCGTGGTGGTGGCGGCGCTGATCCCCATGGCGCTCGGTATGTGGTGGTACGCGCCCAAGTACGGCCTGGGCGACATCTGGCTCGGTCTGGTCGGCATGACTCAGGAGGAAATTGCCGAGAGCGGCGGGTCGGGGCCCGCGATGGGGCTGACGCTGATCGGCGCGCTCGTGCAGTCCTACGTGCTGGCGCTGCTGGTCAAGATGACGGGCGCGGCCGGGTTTGGCGAAGGCGCGATCCTGGGCATCTGGCTCCTGGTCGGCGTCATCGCCACAACCAGCCTCGGCGTGTACCTGTTCGCCGGGCGCGGCGTGCGCCTGTGGGCCTTCAACAACGCCTACCACCTCGTCGGTGTCGTGCTGATGACCGGATTGCTCGCCGCCTGGTCGTAGTTGACTGACACTCGGGGATTCGAAGGCCCAACCGTCGGGTCCTCCCGAGACTGCGACCATTGGTCAGCGACCGAGCAGACTTCCGCCAGTGACTGACCGCGTGCGATCTCTCCGCGACACAACGCTCTACGGCCTGGCGCTGCTGGCGACCGGCCTGGTGGCGCTGATCCCGGCCGGACTGGTCGACGCCCTGGCCGCGCGGCTTGGCCGCGTGGTTTACCGACGCGCGGGTTCCCGCGCCGACCGGTTGCGCGCCAACCTGCGCGTGGTGGTTGGGTCCGACGCGCCGGACTCGCGGATCGAGTCGCTGGCCGAAGGCGTGTACGCCGCCTACGGGCAGTACCAGGCGGAGTTCTTCACCATGCACTGGCCGGATCTCTGGGGGCGGCGACGGCGGCTGGTCGTTGACGAGACGACGCTGCGGCAGGCCAAGCGCCGGGGAAACGGCGTGGTGCTCTTTGGCATTCACGCGGGTAACTGGGACCTGGCAGCCTCGGAGTGCGCCCGCCGCTACGGCGCCTTTCATAGCGCGGGCGAATCGGTGGAGCCGGCCTGGCTGGGTCTGCTGACGAATCGGGTCAGGCGCGGGGCGGGCACGCGGCTCTACGATCCGATGAACGCGGCCCGTCCGTTGCTGCGAGCATTACGCAACGGCGACATCATTGGGCTCGTTGCCGACCGGCCAGTGGCGGGGCCTGGTGTGGACGTGGAGCTTTGCGGCCGAACGGCTCACTTGCCGGTCGGTCCGGTCTGGCTGGCTCTGCGCAACGGCGCGCCCATGCTCCCAACGGCCATCGAGCGCCAGCCCGACGGCACGGTCTTTGTCGAGTTCCTGGATCAAGTCGAACTTTCGGATCTGAAGCCCAATGCCGAAGGCATCGCCGTGGGTGTCCAGCGCATGGCCGACGCGTTGACGGTGCTGATTCGACGCGCCTACCCGAGTTGGTTCGCGCTCCAGGAAGTCTGGACGGACGAGGGATAGCAGGCATCCGTCCGCCCCGCGCTGCCGGGGCCATTTCATCTGTACCGGACCCGGCGCGACGGCTTTTGGGGTATGGTTGAAACATAACCAGCCACCGCGCGCAGCAGAAAAAGCCGTGCGCGCGAACATCGGAAACTGCGCGCCTATCGCCATGTTGAGCTTGCGTGCCTGATCCAGGGAGCACTTCCCATCGCTAGTTTCATTGACCTCGGAGTTCGCCAAGACCTCGCCGACGACCTCGCCGACCAGTCCATCACCGATCCCACCCCCATCCAAGCCGCCTGCATCCCCTTCCTACTTGACGGACGTGATGTTGTGGGCCAGGCCCGCACCGGATCCGGCAAGACGCTGGCTTACGTGCTGCCGCTGCTGGAGCGTATCGACGCCGACCGCCGGGACCAGCAGGCTCTCGTCCTTGGACCCACCCGCGAACTGGTGGAGCAGATTGCCTCCGTTACCGAACCGCTGGCCGAGCGCTTGGGCGCGCGCGTGGTTCGAATCCTGGGCGGCGTCAGCTACGGACCGCAGCGCAAGGCGCTGGACGCCGGCGCACAGATTGTTGTGGCCACGCCTGGCCGCGCGCTGGACCTGATTGAGAGCGGCAGCCTTCGCACCCAGTCCATCCGCGTTGTGGTGCTGGACGAAGCCGACCTGATGTTCGACATCGGCATGGCACCGCAGGTGGAAGCCATCCTGCGCCACACACCGGCGGACCGGCAGACCTCGCTTTTTTCGGCCACGGTGCCCGAGTGGGTGCGGCGAATCACCGAGCGTCAACTCAGCGATCCCAGGTGGATCGAGTTGGACACCGAGCCGGACGACCGGCCCGACATCGACCACGAGGTCTGGATCGTGCCGGAAGTCGAGCGCCTGGCGGCCGTGCAGCACATCCTGGACGAAACGCGCGGTACGCCAACGATTGTTTTCGGGCGCACGCGGCACCAGGTGTCGCGGCTGGGCGCGCGGCTGAAGGACCTGGGCATGCGCGTGGATTCGATCCAGGGCGCCATGGCGCAGCAGGCGCGCAGCCGCGTGATCGAGCGTCTGCGCAGTTCACGCATTGACGTCCTGGTCGCCACCAACGTGGCCGCGCGCGGGCTGGACATTGCCGGCCTGGGGCAGGTGATCAACTATGACGTGCCCGAAGACCCGAACCTCTTCACCCATCGCACCGGCCGCACCGGCCGTATGGGCGGCCTGGGCCGCTCGATCACGCTGGTCAGCGGCGCGGACCTGGGCGCCCTGAATGCCATTGAACGCATCCTGGGCGGCAAGCTGGTCAGGCGCACCTGGCGAGACATTCAAGGCGAGAACGGCGCAACCAACGGACAGACAGCGCGCGACCTGGCCGCCGCCGCGACGGTCGGCGCGGGTGGACTCAAGGTGCTGCCCGGCGAAAGCCTCAGCGCCAATCGCCGCGCCAGCAGGCCGCCGGCGGACCGAGAGCGGACCTCGTCGGCCAACGGTTCGTCGGACAGGCCGCGTGGTCGCAGCCGGCGCCGGCGCCGTTCCAGGGTCGCCGCCTCGCCGTAGACGAGCGTTCGCCTTAGGAGGCGGCCGCTGCCGACAACCTACAATCCGGCCTCACTGCCACGCCTGAGATCTCGCTATGTCTGACACGCTTCGCGTCGGCCTGATTGCCGAACCGGCCGGCTGGCACCTGGACGGCCTGATCAACGTTTGCGCCGAACATCCCGAAGTCGGGGAAGTCGCCGTGGCCGACGCCACCGGCCAGGTTGCCGGCGTCTTTCGGCCCATCACCGGGTCCTCGCCGGATCCGCACTGGCAGGCCCGCGAGCACGAGCCGGGCTCGGGCCCGCCGCCCGGCTGGACCAAGTACGGGCGCGAGGTCAACACCGCGGCGATCCTGGGCGACAAGCTTGTCGCCAGCTTCACCGACCACCGGCGGTTGCTGGACGAATACAAGCCCGACGCCGTGCTGGTGACCATGGAACCCCGCAAGATGCCGCCGGTGCTGATCGACTGCCTGGAAGCCGGCGTGCACGTGTTTCACGAGAAGCCGGCCTGCGGACGCATCGAGGACTACCGGCGCGTTGTCGAAGTGGCGAACCGATCATCGGCCCACCTGTGCGTGGCCTTCAACATGCGCGGCCTGGCGGGGGTCCGCGAAGCCCGCGGCGTGGTGCAGAGCGGCGCGCTGGGTCGCTTGTTCGGCATGCAGGTGCACTACGTGGCCGAGCATCCGCGCACCTGGCTCTGGGAAGAACTGGCCGACGGCTGGATGTACGACCGCGACCGCGGCGGCGGGCATCTCATCTTCCTGGGCTGCCACTACCTGGACTTGATGCGTTACATCACCGGCGCCAACGTGCGCCAGGTGGCCGGCTTCGCCGACAACGTGGGTGGTGAGCCGATCAACGCCGAGGACGCCTACGCCGTCAGCCTCAGGTTCGACAACGGCATGGTCGGCACCTTCAGCGGCGGCTTCATGACCCCCTCCTCCCAGAAGCACGACGGCCTGCAGATCTGGGGCAGCCGTGGCTGGCTGCGCTTCAGCCCGGAGTCCGACGACGGCTTCGAGTGGTTCACGCGCGAGGGCACCGGCGTTACCGCGCCCGAGCGGCGGCTCAGCTTCACGGATACCGGCGTCAGTGGCGGGTTCGACCAGTTCAAGCACGAGTTCTTCCAGGCCTGCCTGGGCAACGGCGAACCACCCATCAGCGCCGACGACGCCCTCTGGATGCACGAAACCGCCTGGGCGGCCCGGAGGGCTTCCGATACGGGGCAGACGCAGACGGTCAGCCTGGGAGGCAAGTAGCGCTCGCTTCGCGCCGGTCACTGGTTTGGGCGGCTGGGCGGACCAACTCCCGACCCTTTGTCCTTGACGCTAATAGCGTCACGCGCTACGATCCCAAGTGATAGGGAGTTTTCGGGACAAGGACAGCGAGGCGGTTGCCCGGCGGCGGCACGTCCGCAAGTTCTCCCGGGACATCCAACGTCGCGCTCAACGAAAGCTGATGATCTTGAACAACGCCGCGAGTCTGAACGACCTGCGCGTACCGCCAGGAAACCGTTTGGAAGCGCTTGCTGGTGACCGGACGGGGCAATACAGCATTCGCGTCAACGATCAGTGGCGCATCTGCTTTGTTTGGGAAGACGGCGACGCCTATGCGGTAGAAATCGTGGACTATCACGGAGGGTGAAATGGCGGATGTAACGAGCTTGCGGATTTCAAGTGCTTCGCCGCGTCCCGCCACGCTTCCTCCCATCCACCCGGGCGAGATTCTGAACGAGGAGTTTCTGCGTCCCCTCAACCTCAGCCAGTACCGGCTGGCCAAGGCCATAGGTGTCGATCCCCGCAGGATTCACGCGATCGTGCACGGCCAGCGGGCTATCACCGCCGAGACGGCGTTACTGCTCGCGCGCTTTTTCGGGAACTCGGCTGCGTTCTGGATGGGTTTGCAGAGCCAGTACGACCTGGAGACCGCCGAAGACCGATTGGGCCACAGGTTGGAGGCGGTGACGGCGTACGCGGCCGGGTAGGCCACGACGTCCCTTCGGCGAGGTAAGTCAAAGCAGGCTGGCGAGGGTGTTTGGGCACACGGAGGCTTCACGTCGACCGAGGTTCAATCACTCCAGTTCCACTCGGTCTGATCAAAGTCTGTAGGCAGTGGCTCGTCAAGCAGCCCGTCCTCGCCGCGTCTTCGCAGGCGAACCGACGCTTCGCCCCATCCGGCGCGTGGCGTCGCCACGCCCCGGATCAGATTCTCCTCAGCAACGACGCGCAACCGAACCTCGTCTCCGAACTGCGCCTCTTCGATGAACTGCGCGGGGCTGGAAACGACATGCGACTTCCCAATCCGTACGATCTTTGTCCTCATCGACTGGCGGCCAAGCACGGAGACACCGGTGGTCAGGCGGGCTGGTAGCGGCGAACGCTGATTTCGCTGGTACGGGCGCGCATTCGCGCGGCGTCGTACCACGCCTGCATTTGCAGCAGCAGATCCATACGCACGTCAAATGCCTTCTCGATGCGCAGCGCCATTTCCGGCGAGAGCGAGGCGCGTCCGTTCAGCAGGTCCGAGAGCGTCGCCCGCCGCACGTCCAGGATCTCGGCTGCCTTGGTCACGCTGAGTCCCAAGTCCTCGATGACCTCCGTCCGGACGAAGTCGCCGGGATGCGCAGGGGTCATGTTTATGGTGAGACCGTCGCTAGTCATCAGTGATAGTCCTCCAGGTTCAAGCGATCGATGTACCCGTCAGATTCGTAAAACGTGATCCTCCAATTGCCGGTGACTGACACGCTCCACGCGCTCTGCCGATCCCCGGTCAGCCGGTGTATCCGCCAGCCGGGCGGAGCATCGGCGATGAACTCTTCAATGTCGTCCGCCAAAATCAGAACCGTCAGGATCTTGCGTACCCGGTCGACCAGACTTGGTCGCAGGAACCGTGAACTATCGTTCTCGATTAGGCGGCGAAGTCCCCGGTGCCGAACCGAACGGACGATCACGTAAAGAAGTGTACGGTTCTACCGTACATCAGGCAAGTCTGTGCATAGGGCAAACACAACGAACCTCAGTCGGGTTCGGCCGGCATGCAGGAGTAAGCCGGCCGAGGGACCCTGGACTGATGGCTCGGGCCTCAGAGGGCACCTGCACGCTGTAGGCGGAATCCTCAGTTCGTCGCCCGGCGGTATTCGTAGGTTGCCGCGCCCACCAGTACCGCCGTGGTTGCCAGCAGGATCCAGATTCCGGGGAGGATGCTGTCCCAGACCCAGCCTTCGATGATCACGGCGCGCACCGCCACCATGATGTACTCGATGGGATTCAGGCCCACGGCTACCTGGAACCAGCCGGTCAGCAGGTCGCGCGGCATGAAGGCGGAGGTCAGAAACGCCAGCGGCATGAACAGCAGCCAGCTGTTGACCGTCACCTGCACGCTGCGCGTGCGCATGGCCACGATCAGGCCCACGCAGCCCATCGCCACGCCCAACAAGGTGGTGGCGACGATGACGCCGAGGATGCCCAGGACACCGCCCTCGAAGCGCACGCCGATGGCGGAGGCCACCAGGATGATCGCCAGCACCTGCGCCATGGCTCGCGTGCCGCCAATCAGCAGGGTGCCGAGCAGGATCGAAAAGCGGTTCACGGGCGACAGCAGGAGCTTGTCCACGTAGCCCGACATCATGTCGGTCAGCAGCACCATCGCCATGTCGCTGCCGCTGAAGACCACCGCCATCACGATCACCATGGCGGCCAGGAAGGCCTGGTAGTCGTCGGCCGGGAATCCGGGCAGCGCCGTGATGCCGCGCAGCGGCTCGCCGAAGAACAGGAACATGAAGGCCGACGACAGCACGGCCGCCACGATCATCCAGGGCTGCGCCAGCCAGGTCTTCAGGTTGCGGACGTAGATGAAATAGCTCTCGCGCAAGATCAGCATTGGCATTACCTCCGATTGACGCCCATCCACTGGCTCCACATGCGGTCTTCGGCGTCGCCGTCGGCGTCCGAGTCGCGAATCTGGCGGCCGGTGTGTTGCAGGAAGACGTCGTCCAGGGATGGGCGGGTGATGGATAGGTTGGCGATGGACAGATTGGCGTCCTGAAAGGCGGTCATGATGGCGGGGGCGGCGGCGCCGCCGTCGCTGACAGTGGCGGTCAGGCCACGCTCCGCGAAGTCCGCCTGCCGGATTCCCGGCAGGTCGCGCACGGCCGCCAGGGCGGCGTCCACACGGTCGTCGGCTGAATCGTCCGAATTGAAGGCCACGTGCACGATGTCGCCGCCAACGCCAGCCTTCAGCGCGGCGGGTGAGCCTTCGGCCACGAGGTGGCCGTGGTCAATGATGGCCAGCCGCCGGCACAGCCGGTCGGCCTCGTCCATGTGCTGGGTGGTCAGGAAGATCGTGACGCCCCGGGCGTTGAGTTCTTCCAGGTGTTCCCAGACGGCAATCCGGCTCTGGGGGTCCAGCCCCGTGGTCGGCTCGTCCAGGAAGAGGACGCCGGGGTTGTGCATGAGCGCTCCGGCCAGGTCGATCCGCCGCCGCATGCCGCCGGAGTAGGACCCCACCCGCCGGTCAGCCACCGATGACAGGCCGACAAGCTCCAGCAGTTCAGCGGCTCGTTCCCGGGCCTCGGCACGCGAAAGGCCGTACAGCAGCCCCTGCAGTTCCAGGAAGTCGCGACCCTTCGAGAGATCGTCCAGCCCCACCTCTTGCAGCGCCACGCCGATGGCCTGCCGCACCGCCTTTGGATCGCGGGTCACGTCCAGGCCAGCCACCTCCACGCGCCCTTCCGTCTTGGGCAGCAGCGTGGCCAGGATCTTGATGGTGGTGGTCTTGCCCGCGCCGTTCGGCCCCAGGAATCCGAAGAACTCGCCGCGTTCCACCTCAAAGCTGATCCCGTCCACGGCGCGCACGCCCCCTGGATAGGTCTTGCCCAGTCCTTCCACCAGGACCGCCGGACCGTTCGTCATCCCCTTCTCCTGTCGTCTGTCCGGTCGGCGCCCGCCCTGAGCCGGCCTCTGCCTGGCAACCGGCAGATCATGACGCATGCGAGCAACCGCTGTTGAGACTTCTCTTACAAAGGAAGCTTTGGCAGCCGCGAATCCTCGACCTGTCCCGAGCCTCGCTCTGCTACCGTGCCCGGCCAGACAAGCCTCGGCGCCTGACCCGCGACGACGCCGAAGAACTGGAGAGAGGTTCGCCGTGACAGACGTGATCCATGAGCCTGCGCGTGAGGTGCCGGTATTGCATGACACGGAGGTGTTGGTGGCCGGGGCGGGCATATCGGGGCTCTACGCGGCGCTGGAGTCGGCGGCGGCGGGGGCGCGCACCACGCTGGTGGATGAGTACTCGGCCGTGGGCGGCAACTACGGGCCGGGGCTCGGCTCGCGCCACGACCTCTGGCAAGCGCCGCAGCAGCACGACCGCGGGCTGGGCGGCCAGGTGGGCGACTTCCTGGACCGTTTGGACGCGCGCGGCGGCATCAAGACCTTCGACTTCATCAGCGGCGGCGACAATGTTCCCTGGCGCTGGGACGGCATGGCGCATATTCCCGTCATCGACCGCAACGAGTTCCAGCGGCTGGCGCTTCAGCGACTCCGCGACCTGGACGTTGCCCTGCTGCTCTCCACCACGGTGGCCGGAGCGATTGTTGAGGACGGCCACGTCGGCGGCGTGATTTTCGAGACTGGCGAGGGCCGGCGGGCCATCAGGGCCAAGGTCGTCATTGACACCACCGGTGAAGCCGACGTGGCCGCCGCGGCCGGCGCCGCAACCGAGGACGCTTACGCCAGCGCCGAAGCCGGCTTCGGGCTCTTCTTCCGCGTCGAGGACGTGGACTGGGAAACCTACGAGGAGTTCCGGGCCGCCGAGCGCGACAAGCCGTTGAGCGACGAGGAAGAGCGCTGGGTGGATGAGGTGCTGTTCGTCGCCCTGGAGCGCGTGTGGGCCAACTATCCGCGCGAACTGCTGCCGTTCATGATGGCCGAATGGGAGTCCGGCGAGTACAAGTACGTGGCCTCAATCCCGGGCGGCGCCCACGCCTACAAGATCCCCTTCGCCACGCACGACCAGGACGTCACGACCATTGAAACGCGCTGGCCCGATCACACGCTATCGGCGTTGAATGCCATGCAGCGGTCCACCATCGAGTCTTCGGCCCGGCTGCACGCCTATGACACCATCGAGTTCTACAAGCGCCATGTGCCCGGATTCGAGAACGCCCGCGTCAGCCAGATCGCGCCCTACATGGGCACGCGCTGGAGCCGCACGATCGTTCCCGACTACACCCTCAGCCGCGACGACATCGTGGCCGAGCGGCGGTTCGACGACGTGGTGCACGTGCTGACCACGCTCTACCGCTATGACGACGAAGTGCGCAAGGGCGGCCGGACTCGCCAGCTCGTCAACCTGCGGGAGCGCGAAGAGGGCCACCACTTCGACATGCCGCTCGGCCAGTTCCTGCCGCAAGGCGTGGAGGGAATGCTGGCGGCGGGACGCTCCATCGGCCGGGACCGGACGGCCAGCCTGCGCTGGCGCTGGATCGCCAAGGTCACGGGCGGCGTTGCCGGCATGGCGGCCGCCCGCGCCGTGGCCGAAGGCGTGCCGCCGCGTCACGTCAACATCCGTGAGCTGCAGCGCGCGCTGGTGGATGTTGGCTACTACCTGGGCGAACCGCCCCGCCTGGCTGACCTGGGCGTCGCTTAACGCCGGAAGCGCCGGACGTGCCGGCGCTTCCGAATCAGATGTCAGTCGGGCTCGTGGCCCGACGGAGCTAGCCGCCTAGTAGCGGTCGCCGCCGCCGTAGCCGCCGCCACCGCCACGGCCGCCGCCGTAGCCGCCGCCACCGCCGCCGTAGCCGCCGCCACCGCCGCCGTAGCCGCCACCACCGCCGCCGTAGCCGCCGCCA
>JAJDVX010000020.1 GCA_022825895.1 Chloroflexota bacterium
TTGAGGGAGAGGGCTGGGGTGAGGGTGGCTGCCTGGGCCCGCAACCATGCCGAGGGCTAAGCAACCCTTCACGGTCAATTCGCCTCTTCAGCTTCCAGAGCGAAGCTTGTCTGGCCTCTCTACGCGTCGCGCTTAAGCGAGTAGGCGAGTCCACGAATCGGCGTCTGCGAGGGCGGTTGCGGCAAAAGCCAAAGGCAACGCCGAGCCCCTCTTTCTCCCTCTCCCTTGAGAGACCCCTGCAAACCGTCCCTCGCGCCCCAAGCTGCGTCCGCTCTTGCTCCCTCTCCCTTGAGGGAGAGGGCTGGGGTGAGGGTGGCTGCCTGGGCCCGCAACCATGCCGAGGGCCAAGCAACCCTCAGCGTTCAACTCGCCTCTTCAGTTTCCAGAGCGGAGCTTGTCTGGCCTCTCTACGCGTCGCGCTTAAGCGAGTAGGCGAGTCCACGAATCGGCGTCCGCGAGGGCGGTTTCGGCAAGAGCCAACGGCGATGCCGAGCCCCTCTCTCTCCCTCTCCCTTGAGGGAGAGGGCTGGGGTGAGGGTGGCTGCATAGGCGCGCAACCATGCCGAGGGTCCGGCAACCCACCCCACTTGCCTCGCCTCTTCGTCCGAGTGGACTGGACACCTCGCAAACTCCCAGTCACTCAATGAAGACACCCCCGTCCCTCCAAATCCGAACCCTCGCCGAATTCTTTGGCACCGCCTGGCTCCTCATCGCCATCGTCGGCTCTGGAATCATGGCCGAACGCCTCACCGAAGACCCCGGCCTCCAACTCCTCCAGAACGCCCTCGTCACCGGCTTCGCCCTGGCCGCCATCATCGCCGCCCTGCGCCCGGTCTCCGGCGCTCACGTCAACCCCGCCGTCACCCTCACCGCCGCGGCCGTCGGTCAACTCTCCTGGCGTGAAGCCGCCAGCTACCTCCCGGCCCAGGTCGCCGGCGGCATCGCCGGCACCCTCCTCACCAACGTCATGTTTGGCCTGCCCCCCGCCGAAATCTCCGGAACCGTCCGTGACGCCCCCATCACCTGGCTCGGCGACCTCGTCGCCACCGTCGGCCTGCTCAGCCTTATCTTCACCCTCGTAGCCACCCGGTCCTATAACTACCTGCCCGGCGCTGTCGGTGCCTACGTCGCCGGCGCCTACTACTTCACCTCATCCACCGGCGTCGCCAACCCCGCCGTCGCCATCGGCCGCATCTTCACCGACACCTTCGCCGGCATCGCCCCCCAATCCGCTCTGATCTTCATCCTCGTCCAACTCGCCGCCGCCACCCTCGTCACCCTCACCCACCGCCTCTTGGCAGCCTCCAACCGCTCGACGTAGTGGACGTGCCTTCAACGGCGCGGCTCGAACCGCACTAACGTCAATTCCACTCCATTCCGATTGGTTCAGGCGTAGCCCCCTGTCGCAGCCGCCCTGCCGAGCAACGGAATCGTTCTGGCAGCCCGCACATCGACAGTTCTGTCATTGAAGTCTTGGATTGCCGTTCCACTTAACAAGGCTTGATTTGCATTAGTCAATCACTCTCGATAAGGTCACCAGCAAGCGCGTCGTCAGATGAGTCACTCCATGGTCGCCCGCAAGTGCCTCCTGGCACCCTCGACGACCCTCGTCATTCGCTTCGTGCTAATCGTCCTCTTGGCAAGCACTGCATTCTTGTTATTCGCACGCGAATCCAACGCCTGTTCATTCACACGACCAGGATCTCCAACCGTAGAACTGCAAAAGTCCACGTATGTATTCGCTGGTAAAGTCGTTGCTGTACACCGAGTTCCGAATGATGAAGTGTATGAATTTAAGGTCGATACAGTGTGGAAAGGACCGCTGTACGAGACAACGTATATCGTAGGGCTATTGGAGTCATATGCGGGCACATCGTGTGCGGGTAGCCTTCGCCCATTCGCTCTTGGACGCAATTACCTCGTTTACGACGACAATCATGTTGCCAGTCTCACGGGTCTATTAGAGCACAAAAGTGAAGACCTCGCCGAACTAGGTAAAGGCAGGTCCCCGACTTCCGGGACGAAGGCGCCCATCCCCGAAATCCTGCAAGAGACAAGGAATGCTCCGAGACCACGCGAAGATCAGTCCACGACTCCCGCGATGATGTCGCCAACGCCGGTGCCAACCAATGGGAAGGAAACCCCAACTTTCACGCCGCGGTCCCTGACACAATCCTCCACGCTAGAAGGCGCGACGCCGGTGCCCCGACTGGAAGCCGAGAGGACAATCCCGACGCCGCCGGCTTCTGAGCAACGGACCTCCCTGCAGTGGCCATTAGTCGTGCTGCTAGCGCTCCTCGCGGCCGCGCTGATCGGCTCCGTGGCGCTCGTTCGAACTCGACGCACTCGGCAAATCGAAGAGTAGATTTCGGTCATGCGTCTCACGTGGCGCTGGCCGGCGCATCCTTCTGTTTCCGAGAAAACTCTGCCTCACCTCTAGCAGACTTGGAGCCAGTTGTTCGGAATCGCCGAGCTGTGTTCGCTGCATTCCTCCCGGACCTGACTTTGCCTGCCTCCGATTCAGGAGGGAGGCGCCAGCCGAGTGTCGATCACCGCCGACCCGCCGATGTCCATCGACCGCATCGTCACCGACACCCTCTCCGGCATCACCCCCCAATCCGCCGCCATCTTCATCCTCACCCACCGAACCACCGCCACCCTCACCCAACGCCTCTTGGCAGCCTCCAACCGCTCCCCGTAAGCTTCGCCTCCCCAATGCTTGGGGATTGCCACTCCTTGAACGGAGCGAGATCGCCCAATCCTCAGCGGCCATAGATACCTGACATGCGAAAGAAAGCTAAATGAGCGCCGAACCCCAACTCTTCAGAATCAACCCGGAAAACCGCGAATCCGAGAAGATCGCCGAAGTCGAATTCGCCAGCCTCGGCTTTCAGGAACGCCGCGACATCCAGGAATGGGTCGCCGCCAACCCCGGCATCCTCGGGGAAGACCTGCTCATCATCGGCAAGGAATTCAGTGGCTTCGACCGAACCGACGATCGCCTGGACCTCCTCGCCGTGGACGCCGACGGCAGGCTCGTCGTCATTGAACTAAAGCGAGACGACTCCGGCGCCGACGCTCACTGGCAGGCCATCAAATACGCCAGCTACATCCAACACGCCAGCGCCGACGACATTATTCGCATGCTCGCCGAATACATCGGTACATCGGAAGACGATGCCACAAGCAGACTCCTCCAGCATCTCAACGCCGACGACCTGAACTCGCTGAACAATGACCAGCGCATAATCTTGGCCAGCCATCGGTTCGCCCCGGAAGTAACCTCCGCCGCCCTTTGGCTGAATGAGAAGGCGCCAGGCGACAACCTGATTTCGTGCGTTCAACTGACGCCGTATCAGGATGGCGACGATGGGCCGCTCTACGTGCAGGCCAGTACAGTCATTCCCGTTCCGGGCGTTGACGACTACATCATTGGTATCGGTGAATCTTCTGGTGACAATATCCCGGTAAGGCCAGGAATGAGCAAGTTAGCTCAGACTTTCGCGAAGAATAGGGGTGATGCAATCACACGCTTTCTTCGAGGAGTGTCCAATCGATCAATTGCCGAATTGGGTCCCCAACTAAGGCCGGACAAGACGAGCCGATGGGCTGGTGGTAACCCTCGTGGCGCTATTGGCACTTGTGGTATTCGCGTCCGTATTGGGGCAACTGGAAGATGTCCTACTTCATCCACCTGGTCCGGCAAGACGAAGGCTCAAATGAATGGCGTGCATGGCTGGGTCTGGGCTTCTGGGACTGTGAGATTGAAGACCTGGAGCAAAGACTCACTGGCCTTAAGGTGTTCGAAGATCAGCGATTTGCTAACAGCGAGCTTCATGTGTCGCGCGTCGGTGATGTACAAAATGAATCGTTCGCCCGCGAGTTGTCCAAGACGATTTGCGAGTTTATTGAAGTCGTCACCCCGAAGATTGAGGCGATTTCCGATGATAGTAATGAATAAGGACATGAATGTGTAGCCTGGTGCTGGACGTATTTCGGGGTGTCTTCTAAGTCTATAGCGCTTCTGTAAGTCATGCAGGTGCCGGTATACGGACGGCTCCACAAGCACTGCTTCCGTCCGCATGAAACCAACAGGCACGCTGCATGTCTATGCTGGCATTCCAGTCCGCTTGATTGACATACACGAACCCCACTTGTTAAAAATTCCAAACGAGCCGTGGGCGGTCGGTTCGCGAAACCATCTCAGCCACGGCCGCCAGCGGCGAACTGGCGACCCGCATGCGCGGAAAGTGGCAACTCAAAGAGGAGAACCGCCACGGACGCCACACCCATCATCATCGCCATGGTCACGGTCGGAGCAACGATCGTCTTTGCCGTCAGCGGCGCGGCTTGGCGCCTCGGCAGTCGGCTGGGAGCCGTCGAACAGCGCCTTGCAGGCTGCCAGTCGCAGATCCGTGAAATTCGAACCGATATCCGCGAACTCAATCGGAAAGTCGACCGCATCCTCGAACGACTCCCTCCACCACCCGCGTAGTGGACCCGCCCATCATCCCGCGATGCGCGATCCCACCAGATTGACGAGCCCGAAGGCCGCCTGATACAAACAATCAACGAGCCGTGGGCGGCGGGTTCGCGAACCTTCCGAGCCACGGTTGCCAGCGACCAACTGGCGATCCGCACATGCGGAACGTGGCTACCCGACAAAGGAGTTCCGCCACGGACGCCACAGCCGTCATCATTACCATGATCACCGTCGGGGGCACGCTGATCCTCGCCATTGGCGGAGCAGCCTGGCGCATCGGCATGCGCCTCGGCATGGTCGAGCAAGGCTTGGCCGGCTGCGAGGACAAAATCCGCGAACTGCGGACCGATGTCCGCGAAATGGGAACCGAGATGCAGGCCAACGTCCGTGAACTACGGACGGAAGTGCATACCGACATCCGCGAGCTGCGGACCGAAATCCGCGAAGTCAACCGCAAGGTCGACCGAATCATCGAACGGCTCCCGCCGCCCGTCTCATAGCGGACTCTGCCGCTACTGCGAGTCGAGGCGCGCTGGCGGATGAGCTGAGGTCGGCCTGCCGGAAGCTTGACGTAGACGCTGCCCGTCCTACGGCTCACGGCTGACTTGACCGTCGATCCGGCATTGAACGCGACACGCCTTTCCCCCGAACGCGAACCGACTCCAATCCCAGCGAACCGGCGCCAAATCGATCCAGCCATTGGCAAACTCAGAGCCTCGATCGCTTCCCTCGACCGAACTCTGAGTTGCTGTTTGTGCTCGGTAAGTGTACACTAGGCCTGACGTTCTCGCAAGCCTTCTCGGAGTTCCCTCGTGCCCGCCGCCCAAGCCTGCTTCCCCAGATTCCGACCGTGGCTCCCCGGTACCCCCCGCATCGGGATTTTGCAGGCCCCGCGGCGCCTCAAGAGTTTTTTGGAAAAAACTCTTACCCGCGCGAGGGGCGCCTTCTCCGCCCGTTCCGACGCCGCTCCCACCTCGTCGCCAACCGTCCGGGTTGAGCCGCCCGCCCCCAGGCGGTACCGTCAGGCACTGCCTGCCCACGGGACGCCCCGAATGAGCCAGGATCAGAGCCGCCCCAACGTGCTGCTCATCATCACCGACCAGCAGCGCGGCGACTGCCTGGGCATCGACGGCCACCCCGTCCTGCAAACGCCCGCCATGGACTGGCTCGGCGCCTCCGGCACCTTCTTCCGCCGCGGCTACTCCGAGTCCCCCTCCTGCATCCCCGCCCGCCGCGTCCTCATGTCCGGCCGGCCGCCCGACGAGGACGGCATGGTCGGCTTCATGAGCGCCCCCTGGGATCCGCCCGCCACCCTCGCCGGCGAACTCCGCGCCGCCGGCTACGAAACCCGCATGGTCGGCAAGCTCCACCTCCATCCAAAGCGCCATCGCTTCGGCTTCGATGTCCTTGAACTCGCCGACTCCACCCGCGCCGACGACAACGAGTACCTCGACTGGCTCCACGGCGAATTCCCCCTCGACCGCTGGGCCATGGCCCACGGCGCCACCCCCAACGGCTGGATCGGCCGCCCCAACCACCTCCCCGAGGAGAAAACCCACACCTTTTGGTGCGTCTCCCGCGCCATCGAGTACCTCGAAAAACGCGACCCCTCCTGCCCCTTCTTCCTCAACGTCTCCTTCATCGATCCCCACCCGCCCATGACCCCGCCCGACTGGTTCTACGACCGCTATGCGGCCATGGACCTGCCCGAACCTGCCATGGGCGACTGGATGGAGCCGTGGGACGGCCCGCCCCGCGGCATCCCCGCCGAAAAGGGTCCCTACGGCCAGCGCGGACCCATCGACCCGGGCGCCATGCACAACCTGCGCGCCGCCTACTACGGCATGATCAACCACATCGACATGCAGCTCAGCCGCCTCTTCCAGTACATGCGAGACAACGGCCTGCTGGAAGAGACTTTCATCGTCTTCGTCAGCGACCACGGCGAGATGCTGGGCGACCACCAGATGTACTCCAAGTGCCGCGCCTTCGACGCCTCGGCCCGTGTCCCCTTCCTGGCCCGCGCGCCCCAACGCATGGGGTTGCCCCGCGAGGTCGTCTGCGATCAGCCCGTCGGCCTGCAGGACGTCATGCCCACCATCCTCGAAGCCGTCGGCGCCCCGATCCCGGAGTCCGTCAGCGGCCGCAGCCTGCTGCCGCTGATGCGCGGCGACGACGCCGGCTGGCGCACCTACCTGCACGGCGAACACTCCGGCATGTACCGCTACATCGACGGCAACCACTGGCTGGTCGATACGCGCTACAAGTACATCTGGATGAGCCAGACCGGCCGCGAACTGTTCTTCGACCTCCACGAAGACCCGCTCGAGGAGCGCGACCTGTCAGCCCAGACCGACCTCACTCCCTGGCGCGAGCACCTGATCGAGAAGCTGCGCGACCGCCCCGAGGGTTTCACCGACGGTCAGAGCCTGATCCCCGGCCAGCCCCACGAGCACATGGTCCCCACCAAGGTCCCGCCGGGAATCACCGTCCCGCGACCGGCGCTCTAGCGGGGCGCGTGATGGCCGACAAGCAGCCCCACATCCTGCTGATCATGACCGATCAGCAGCGCAACGACGCGCTCGGCATCGCCGACCATCCGGTCCTGCAGACGCCCAGCATGGACTGGATCGGCGCCACCGGCACCCGCTTCCGTCGCGGCTACACCGAGTCCCCCGCCTGCATCCCTGCTCGCCGCGTCCTCATGTCCGGCCAGGCGCCCTGCGTCAACGGCATGGTGGGCATGACCGGCGGCATGCCCTGGGAGCCGGAAGCCACCCTGGCTGGCGAATTGGGCAACGCGGGCTACGAGACCCGCATGATCGGCAAGATCCACCTCTACCCACACCGCCGCCGCTTCGGCTTCGATGCCATGGAACTGGCGGATTCCACCCGCGGGGAGGGCAACGACTATTTGGATTGGTTACACGGCGAGATCCCGCTGAATCGCTGGGCTATGGCCCACGGCGCCACCCCCAACGGCTGGATCGGTCGCCCCAACCACCTGCCCGAGGAACTCACCCACACCTTCTGGTGCGTCTCCCGCGCCATCAACTTCCTGGAACGACGCGACCCCGGTCAGCCTTTCTTCCTGAATCTCTCCTTCATCGACCCCCATCCCCCATTCACCCCGCCCAAGTTTTTCTTTGACCGCTACGCTGACATGGAACTGCCGGATCCAGTTATCGGCGATTGGGTGGAGCCGTGGAAGGGTCCGGATCGCGGCATTGACCCCGAGGTGCGCTCCGAGCGGCGCTTCTACCGCCGCGGCATGAATCTCGATCCCTTGCCCATGCATTACATGCGTGCCGCCTACTACGGAATGATCAATCACATTGATATGCAGCTCAGCCGCCTTTTTCAGTACATGCGCGACAAGGGCCTGTTGGAGGACACGCTGGTCGTCTTCGTCAGCGACCACGGCGAGATGCTGGGCGACCACTACCACATTGCCAAGGGCTACCCCTTTGAAGCTTCGGCCGGCATCCCGGTCCTCATCAACCCGCCGGAGGCCTGGGGCGCCCCGCGTGCCCAGGTTCTCGACCAGCCGGTAGGGCTTCAGGACGTCATGCCAACCCTCATCGACGCTGCTGGCGCTGACATCCCCTCCTCGGTCACCGGTCGCAGCCTGGTCCCCCTGGTGCGCGGCGAGTCTGTCGCGTGGCGCGACGCGCTTCACCTGGAATATGCCAGCGGCGCCCGCACCGAACTGGCGCTTGGAACGACGCACAACGAACCTCCGCCTGCCGAACAGCAATGGGCCCGCGGCTGGCACGCCCTGGTCAACGACAGCCACAAGTACATCTGGGAGAGCCAGACCGGCCAGGAGCTCTTGTTCGACGTCCGCAACGACCAATTTGAGGAACGTGACCTCTCATCGCAGGCAGATCTCATCCCCTGGCGTCAGCGCCTGATCGAGCAGTTGCGCGACCGCCCCGAAGGCTTCACTGACGGCAGGCAACTCATCACGGGCCGCCCCCATGAACACATGGTCCCCGGACTCGCGCCACCCAGCTACAACCCCGGCCCGCCCGTCTACTAGCGTCGGCCACCCGCCATCCGCACCGCCTCCGGCCGCCGCCGCAGCGCCAGCATCGACACAACTCCAAACACCGGCCCCAACGCCAGCAACGCAAACGCCGCCGCCCAATGCGGCCCGCCATCCACCAGCAGCCCAACCAGGTGAATGCTCACAAACGTCAGCAGAAATCCAATGCAAATCTGCATCGTCAGCGCGGTTCCCACGTACCGAGCCGGACTCAACTCCGAGACCGCCGCCGAAAACTGCGCCGAGTCCGCAATCACGCTGAACCCCCAGACCAACATAATCGGCACCAGCACCCATAGCGGCGCATCAACCAGCAGCGCCACCGCCAACGCCGCGCTCCCACTCACTGCCATCGCCCCGGCCGCCGTCACCGACCGCCCAACGCGATCAGCCACCAGACCACCCACAACCGCCCCAAATCCACCCACCGCAATCACCGCAAACGCCAACCCGGCCGCCAACTCCGGCTCCCCGCCCTCGCTTGCTACAACTTGCGCCAGAAACAGCGGTATCCAGGCCCACATCGCATAAAGCTCCCACTGATGGCCCAAGTACCCGAGCGTCGCCAGCCGCAGCCCCGGCGCACGCGCAATCTCCAGCGCGAACCGAGGATTGAACCGAGCTGCCGGCGCCGCGAACGGCCCCTGGCGAACCCCGCCCAGCACCAGCAGTCCCGCCACCAGCGCCAGCCCCGCCGTCACCAAGACCACCGGCCGCCACGACGCATCCAGCAACGCCCGAACCAGGTGAGGGCTCGCCGACCCGACCGTCAGCGCACCCACGATCAGGCTTAGCGCCAGCCCTCGGTGACGTCGGGTCCACGTAGCAGCCAACTTCAGACCTGGTGGATAAACACCCGCCAGAAACGCTCCAGTCAGGAAACGCAGGACCGCTCCGTCAAGGGGACCAGAGGAAATCACGGCAAGGCCGGCAGTCGTCAGAGCGGTGCCGACAGCGCTGAGCGCGAAAAGCCTTGAGGCGTTAAATCGATCGGGCAGATTCAGAACGCCACTTACCAGCGTTCCAGCCACGAACCCCAACTGCACGGCCAGCGTCAGCCAAGCGGCTGTCCCGGTCGTGAGCTGCCACTCTGCTTGAATAAGCGGCGCAACCGCGACGGCACTGAACCACGGCGCCAGTGCCAGCAACTCGGCCAGTGTCAGCAGAGCCAGGCTGCGCCACTGCCTGACGCCGCCCTCAGCCACCAGCGGGGAAATCGTCATTCGCAAACACTACCCCGCAGTGTCCGCTCTGGCTCCTGAGCGCCAAAAAGCAAACGAGGCCCCCGCCGAAGCGGGAGCCTCGTCTCAACAGCGGGTCAAGCTCTAGCGCTTGACGTCGCCGCTGTTCAACTGCTCCTGGAACTTAGCAAGCAGACTGTTGGCCTGCTCACTGGCTCGTTCCGTCGACTCCTGCGCCGAAGCTTCGCCCACCAGCGCAGCATCCAGGAGTGGACGCCACAGCGAGCGAACCTCGGAGTAAAAGCCGCCAGGAACGTACCACTGCATCGCGCGCAAGTTCGGATTGGCAATGTACGAGTAGAGGTAGTGCATGCCTTCCGGCGGTCCAGCGACTGCTTCCGGGAAGTTCGCGACGTCTTTCCAGGTCGGCAGGTGACCACGGTCAATCGCGACTCGACCCTGCACTTCTGGTCCGGCAAGGAAGTAGACCCAGTCCACCGCCTGCTCTTCCACGCCAGTCACCGTGGCCGTGCCGGCGACGATGTGCGGCTGGTCGTTCCACTCGAAATTGGCGTGGTCCGTGTTCTCGCCCCAGGGCATGGGGCCGAGTGACCACTGGAATCGATCACGAATCCTCGGGATGTTGCCGCCCGTGCCGTACACGGATCCACCGATATCCACGGCCTGCCTGCCGGCCGCAAATGGGTTGCCGAACTCACCTGAGAGCCCGCTGCGCTCTTCAGGCGTGTAGGACACATTCTCGGTGTGGATGTAATCCACAATGTCCTGCCAACCCCGCCACCCCTCGTCCAACGGCGGTCCCCAGATCTGGTGGCCGTTCGGTCCGTCAACCCGCGCCTGGCCGTTGTTGTAGCCGTACATCTGCGGGAAGACCTGGAACTGCTCCGATCGGGTGGCCCGGATACCCCAGATTTCGTTGTCGGGGTCGCGAACCTTCTTCATCTCCTCCAGAAGGTCGCTGTAGCGCATTCCTTCCGTGGGCTGGTTCGCGCCGGCGTTCTCAAACAGCGTGATGTTGTACATCAAGCCGCCAATCGCGCCCTGATAGGGCATTCCGTACAGCGGACCCTGCAAACGGGTCGCGTCGTACGGATAGCTCTGGTCCATGTTGTCCGAGTAGATGTCGGGCTGGAACCAGTAGTTCGACGGGTCGTAGCCGTCCTTCTTGGCCAGGATGTCGTCGATCTCCAGCCAAATGCCCGCTCCCACGAACTGCTGGAACGACACACCGTTGAGCAGGTTCGTCTCGGAAAGCGTGCCCGCCACGGCTTCCACGGCGATCTTCTCGTAGTAGATGTGGTCCTGCGGGATGAACTTGACTTTGATGTCCGGGCGCTCCACGGCAAATCGCTCGATCGCCCACTGCATGGCCGCTCCGCGTGGACCGGAGGTGTGGTCGGTGGCGTGCTCGATCTTGACGGTGCGAGTTTCGGGCGGCGCCTCCACCATTACCTCGACGACCTTCTCGACGACCTTCTCGACCTCGACCGTCTCCGTCACGACCTTCTCAACGACCTTCTCGACCTCGACGGTCTGCGTAACGATTCGGTCGACCTGTTGGGTCACGATCTTCTCGACCGGGACTTCCCTGACCTCGGTCTCACGGACGATTTTCTCGACCGGGACTTCCTTGATCACGGTCGTCTCGACCGGGACTTCCTTGGTGACGACCTGGGTTTCGCCGCAGGCTGCCAGGGCAGCCACACCGGCTATTCCAGTTACGCCGGCGGCGGCACCACGCAACATGTGCCTACGTGAAATCAGTCGACGCATCGGTCCCTCCCTGGTTCCGAATTGAGCGAGTTAAGGCGCTCAATGATTCGTCGCAGCCATTACTGTATCTCAGTCGTCAAATGGGCGTCTAAGCACCAGCAAACCTAGGCTGACTGGCGGTTACACAATCGGTTGGGCCAGCGTGGCGGGTCGCGGCGGGGGTTGCACGACGTCCGGCCACGCATCTCCCGTGGCATCGCACCAAC
This sequence comes from Chloroflexota bacterium, assembly GCA_022825895.1. Taxonomy (GTDB): domain Bacteria; phylum Chloroflexota; class UBA11872; order UBA11872; family UBA11872; genus UBA11872. The sequence continues at coordinate 11,713 of JAJDVX010000020.1, forward strand.
GCCGCAATGCGTCCCGCGAGCGCTTGATCTGGGTCGTGTAATCCGGGTTTGCGATCTGGTTCTGAAGTTCCAGCGGGTCGTCGCGAAGGTCGTATAGCTCGTCGCTGTCGTCCTGCGATTCCACGTATTTCCAGCGCTCGTCTACCCACATACGCAGCGGATGCAGCGGATCGGTCCAGTTGACCGAGTGAAACTCGGCGACAACGCCCTCATTGACCTGGTCGTCGCCGCCGTGAACGAGATTGCCAAAGTCCACGCCCTGCAGCACGTCCGCCGGCTGACCGCCGCACATGGCGACGATGGTGGGAACGAGGTCGACAAGTGAAACGACCCGAGCCGAGCGATGCGCAAACCCGAGCCCGCCGGGTGGTCGAATCACAAGCGGGATCCGCACCAGGTCCTCATACATCACGGCGCCCTTGGCGGCCAGCCCGTGATGCCCGAGCATCTCCCCGTGGTCCGAGAAGAAGATAAAGAGTGTGTTGTCCCACTTGTTGGCATCCAGCAACGCCGTAACCAGCCGGCCAACCAGATGGTCCACATACGAAACGGCGCCCCAATAGGCCGCCCGCATCGATCGGACCTCGTCATCAGTCCAGTCCGATATGACCTTCAGCTGCTCGGCGTCGCGGTGTGCGACCAGCGCCGGGCCGGCCGGGTCGTGCCGGGTCGCCGGGATGTCCAAATCATCCGGGTCGTACATGGAGTGAAACGGCTCCGGTGACGTATATGGCGGATGCGGCTCGTGGCAGGAGTAGACCAGGCAGAACGGCTGATCGTCGCCCTTCCGGCTTCGCACCCAGTCGGATGCATGGTCCATGTGAAAGAAGGCGGGATGCTGAGCAAGCGAAAGTAACGATGGCCCCACACTGGTCTTCCGGTTATAGACGGCGGGATCCGGCTCGAACCCATGCTCCTTGCCGCCGATTTCGACGCCGATTTGCTGTGTCAGCCGCAGGACCTCGTTCTGCGCACGCCGGTCCACGTCGATATCTCCCGAACGCGAGCAGAAGTCGGGAAATCCCGGCCGCGCCGCCCCGCTGCCCAGGTGCCACTTGCCCGCATAGCCGCGCAAGTACCCAAGGTCTCCGAGATAGTCGCCCAGGTTGCGCACGCCTTCCGGATAGCGCATGAGATCGCAGCCCGGACGCATCTGGTGATTGGCCACCATCCCGTTGGTGTGCGGATAGAGCCCCGAAAGCGTGGCCATGCGTGACGGCGAACAGATTGGATAGGGACAGTAGGCTCGGTCGAACAGCGCCCCGTCGCCGGCGATCCAGTCGAGATGCGGCGTGCGAATCCCTTCCACGCCGCCGGCGGCGATGGTGTCGGCGTGCTGCTGATCGCTAATGAACAAGACGACGTTCGGTCGCTCGGTGGCCATGGCTGGTGTTCCTTCCCTTGCGGAGCCCCGGGAGCGGCGTTGGCGAGGGGCTCCGCCGAGACCATATGTCATGGCCAACTGCCTCTCGCATCTGACATGAGGCTTGCCGCCGGACTAACGAAGTTTCGCGGCTGCCTGCTATAGCTCGGCTTGCCTGGCCATCCAGTCCGCTGTAACCCGTGCGGCCTCGGCCAGCACCTCGCCTGTCGTTCGGCCCGAGCGCTTCAACACCTTAAAGCCGTGATCCGCACCCTTCAAGACATTCAATTGTGCTTCGGCAGGAAGGTCGCGCACCACGTCGCGAAGCAGATCCAGCCGAGCCATGCGGTCGCGGTCACCTGACACAAACAGCAGCGGCACGTCGACTTGGGCCAAGTGCTCGGCTCGCTTGGTGTCCGGTCGCCTCGGCTGGTGCAGCGGAAACGCGTAGGCGACGATTCCGGAAAGACCGTCAATAAGCCCCTGTGAGGCGGCCAGCGTAGTCATCCGGCCGCTCGTCGAATGTCCGCCCGCACACGTGGGCAAATCGGGTGCGGTCGATTTGGCGGCGGCCACCGCCGCTCGAACCGTGGCCAGGCGCACGCGTTCTCCGTCCATGCCGCCGCGTCCAGACTCAGAGTAGGGGTAGTTGTAGCGAAACGTCGCGACGCCCGCGACCGCCAGTGCCGTGGCCAGGTGCTCCATAAAGCTGTGCCGTGCATTCGTTCCGGCGCCGTGGCCCAGAACCAACAGCGCCCGCGCCTCGGGTGGGCGAAGCAGTACGGACGACACACAGCCGCGTTCGGCCGAGACCTCGAACGAACCGACGACTTCCCGGACGTTCAAGGGGCTAGCCGTCCTTCAGTTCGGCCGCTTCGCGCGCGCCGTGGCGCCTGAGTGCATCAGCCACGTCTTGGCGTCCGATCGCCAGGGTCCGGTCCAGATGCGTCTGACCATCATCTCCAATTCGATTGAGATTGGGCTCCGCTGCTGCCAACAGGTCAACAGTCCTCGCATAGTCGCCCAAGGGGTCGCGAAAGTTGCCGGCGCCCCAGATCGCGCCGCCCAGCGGCGTGCCTCCATAGTCATTCGTGACGCCTAGTGACGCGTTGTGCCCAAGGAGCACTTCCACAATGTCGGCATAGCCCCGCACCGCCGCGCGGTCCAGCGGCGTGCCGTTGTCGTCGCCTCGGGCATCGACAGGAAAGCCAATCTCGAGCATGAGTGCGACGCCGTCGCGGTAGTTATTCCAGGCGGCGTCGCTAATGGCGCGGGCCTCGTCGGGCGCAAGCGAAGCGACGAGGTCAGGATGCGCATCCACCAGCGCCAGCGCACGAGAACGATCACCGGTCCAGGCCGCATGAATCAGTTGCTCCGCCGGACTGGCCCGCGTGAGTAACTGCCGAACGAATTCATCGTGGCCTAACGCGCTAGCGAAGGGAAGAGGGCGCATCCCGACGCCCATCCGGTAGATGTACATGTGCCCCCCGGGCGGCCGGTTTGCCATGTGGGGGCCGTGGTTGCTGCGAGATCCGAGGGCATCTGGGTTTGCCGCCAGCACGCGATCCGCTACGTCAATGTCGCCAAGCGCGCACGCGACATAGATGTCTGGCGTGGCCCCGCGTTCAATGAGCTGTCGACATACGGCCGGTTCATCAATAGCCCACTGGGCTGGTGTCGCGCCGTGGTCAATGTCCCGCATATCAACGTCGGCGCCGCGATTAACCAACAGATCCACGATAGCCGGCGTGCGTGCCATGTGCAGCGGCGATGCTCCGTCGCGTCCGCGCTCGTTCACGCACTCCGGCCGCTCCTCAATCAGCCGGAGCAGCACGGCCGCATCACCAAGATTCGAAGCAGCATGCGCGTCAACCCGCAGGCCGCGGCTGAGGAATTCGTCGAAGAGATCGGTCATAACCGGCGTACCGTCGGCGCGCCACTCTCTCACCCACAACTCCACGTGCTCTCCGTCCAGCACCCCGGAACCGCCGGGCTCCCAGCCCGACCGCACATTGACGTCGGCGCCGGCCTTCACCAACACCCGCATCATGTCCGCATCCCCGCGCGAACTGGCCTCAACAAGCGCCGGCGCGTCGAAGTACCCCCACGGCTCGTCAATGTGCTCCCGCAGCCACGAATCCGAGGCCAGCAACGTCCGCATCTCGGCTGAGTCACCGCTTCGTAGAACACCAAGGAATCCGTGCTTGGCGGACTCGCGATTCAATTGGTTGTCGTCCATTGGCACGCCGCCACATCCAGTTCTCCGCTCCGCGGAATCACGCGACGCGTCCGCAGCTGCCAAGCCATTCTGGAGCAGCGCCGGTCGGCATTGGTCATAGCCGTCGGTCCGCCCGTTGGACGACTGCTTCGGCTGTCGCAATCGCTCTCTCGTACTCCTGCTCGGTCACTGGTCTGGCGGTTCCCGGATACCTGGTGATCACGGCGAATGGAGAAAGTCCGGCAGCCTCGAGAATCTCTGGCGGAACTGATTCACCGTCGCCGTCAAGCAGCGACAAGAGCTGCGCAAGGTCGTGGACGTAGGGGAACTCGATGCCACGTCGGATTAGCACCCCCTTGATTGCCTTTTCGGCGCTTTGCTGAGCTTCAAAGCACAGGTCTTCGAGATAGGCGTTCGGAACTCGACTCTTGGCCAAGGCGAGATTGCTTTTGGCTCGGTTTAACCATTCCCTGGGATCATCTGGAGCAAAGCGTTCAGGGGGCCTCATAGACCACCGTTCCAGCCCGCAATGCGGGCTTGAACACCAGCGCATGCGAGTCCTTGTAGCGCTCGACGTCCTCGGGGGTGGCGACGATTGCATCAACTGCGACTCCGACCCCGTGCAGCCGTCGGTAGATGCGTGCCATAAGGCTGATCGGGTCGCTTGCGTCCTTGATGATCAGTAAGTCCACGTCGCTGTTTCGACTCAAATGCCCTCGGGAGGCGGACCCGAAGAGAATGATCCGCTCGGGCTGTGCTACCTCGACGACGCGCTGAATTACGTCGTCCAACACTGTCTGGTCAAGCATCGGACGCAGCTTGGGTTGACGGCTCCGAGGAGGGTTCGTGCATCGACACGCGTTCCTACCGTCCGGTCACCCATTTTGGCAGGTCAGGATTGAACGCGGCCGTAAACATCACAAGATCTGCCCTCTCGATAGGCCAGAGGCTGGCTGAACCTGGCGAATGCAAGAAACCCGCGCCGGAGTTGGGGCTTGCAGCAGGCAAGCGCTCTGGCCGAGTGCTCCTGCTCGCATCAGTACGGCCGCCGCCCCCACGGTTGGGGATTCGGCCTCCCGAATCTGGTTGTTGACTCCTGGTAGTCGCTGCCGCGCAAATCGTCCGCGTCAAGTGCCGAGTGACCGCCATGCGATCGGACGATTTGCACCAGGTCCGCCCGCATCCGCCCAAGCTCATCGTCATAGGCCGGGTCGCCGGCCAGGTTGGTCAGCTCGGTTGGGTCGGACTGTCGATCAAAGAGTTGCTCGAAGCGGCCGTTGGCCCACCAGATGTACTTATAGCGCTCCTCGATCAGCGCCAACTGGCGGTTTTCCTGGTTGCCGAAGACGCCGTGGACCGGCTCCCCCGGGTGGCGACCGGCGATGACGTCGGCCAGTGGCGGAGCCGTGCCGACGTCCGCCGGGATCTCGGCGCCGGCGGCGCTGAGCATGAAGGGCATCAATTGCTCCTGGCTGGTGAGGGAGTCAATGCGGCGCGACGGGCCCAGGTCCAGTTCGTTTCGAATCGCCTCGGGCGCCCACACGATCAGCGGGACGTGCGTGGACTCTTCGTAGAAGTTGCTCTTGAAGAACAGGTTGTGGTCGCCCATCAGGTCGCCGTGATCGGAATTGAAGACGATGACCGTGTCGTCGCGCAGACCGAGTCCGTCGAGCACGCCCAGCAGGCGTCCGATGCAGTGATCCAGGTGGGTGATATTGCCGTAGTAGAACGCGCGTGCGAGCGCAATCTGCTCCGACCCCAGCGAGTGCCAGGTGTACTGAAAGTTCGCGAGTCGCAGTTGCGGCGGGCTTTCCGTCATGTCCTTGCCGTTGCGCCACGGCTCCGGAACGTCGCCGGGCGAATAAATCTGATCATAGGGGCGCGGAGGGTCGTAGGCCGAGTGCGGCTTGGTGAAGCTGCAATGCAGGTAGAAGGGGCGCTCAGGCTCGGTTGCCTGGTGTCGGTTGAGAAAGCCGATCGCCTCGTTGGCGGTCCAGGTGGATACGTAGTGGGATTCCGGGACCGGCGATGGCGCGGCAAAGATGTCGTTGTTACCGACGCCGTGGGCACGCTCCAGGCCGGCCCAAGGCGTCGTTTGCAGCCAGTGGTGGTAGTCGTCACCCTCCGGCATGCGGCCTTCTTCGCAGATCACCGTGCTCTCGAAGCCGTTCAAGGCGCGCTGATCGGGCGTGAAGTGGAACTTGCCGGCGCCATGGGTGCGATAGCCGTGCCGCGTCAGCACGCCGGGTAGCGTGTTCTCCGGGTTCATTGCGTTTCGCGAGTTGCCAAAGACCCCGTGCGCCCACGGATGCTGACCCGTCATCCAGGTGGTTCGCGCGGCAACACACACGGGGGTCTCGCTGTAGCAGCGGGTCAGGTAATAGCCGTCGCGCGCCAGCGCGTCCAGCGTGGGGGTCTGCAGCCAGGATTGGCCCGCGACGCCCAGGGCGTCGCCGCGCTGCTGATCGGTCGTAATGAACAGAATGTTGGGGCGCTGCGCAGGCATGCTGGGACTCCGGGAGAGGGCCTCGAGCCGCATTTTCATCTATTGCCGGCCGTCTGACGAACGGCCGACTGCCGCCCGCCCGGTCGGAGGGCTTCTAGGGAGAGAGTCCCTCTGAGACTGCGGACAGCCTCGTCCGCCCACTTCGGACTAGTCTTGGTTCGATAGGACGCAATGGGACACGCTACCCGGATACGTCGCCCACGGCGATGACTTGTGAGCGACGCTGGGACGAAGTGACCGGGTGGCTTGGCCAGGGCGTGGCGAGGCGGGTACATCAGCCATGACAGAACGCAGATTCCTCACTGCCGAGTGGCGCGACCTGGCTCTGCTGAACTATGAGATTGAGCCTGAGGTGCTCTTGCCATTCGTGCCCGTGGGCACCGAGCTCGATCTGTGGGACGGCCGCTGCTTCGTCAGCGTGGTTGGGTTCCGGTTTCTGAAGACGCGGCTGATGGGGATGCCGGTTCCGTTTCACTCCAACTTCCTGGAGGTGAATCTCCGGTTCTATGTGCGACGCGAGGTCGAAGGCGAGGTGCGGCGCGGGGTCGTGTTTATCAAGGAGATCGTTCCGCGGCGCGCCATCGCCTGGGTGGCGCGGGTGGTCTACAACGAGAACTACATTGCGCTGCCGATGCGGCATGCGGTGGACGGCGTCTCGGCGCGGTACGAATGGCGGTTCGAGGGCGCGTGGCACCGCCTGGCGCTCTCGGGACTGGGTGGCTGGCGGATTCAGGACCCGGCATCCGAGGCCGCGTTCATCACGGAGCACTACTGGGGCTACGCGGTTCAGCGGGACGGTTCGACCCTCGAATACCAGGTCGAACACCCGCGCTGGCGGGTCGCGCCGGCGGCCGAGGTGGAGTTGGCGTGCGACGTCGGACGGCTGTACGGCGACGCATTTGCCCCGGCCCTGAGCCGCGAGCCGGCATCGGCCTTCCTGGCGGATGGTTCGGAGATCGTCGTGCGGCGCGGTCGGCGGCTGACCGAACGCGACGCCTGACGAGCGGAGTACTCGAGGCGACCGACGTCTACTTGAGGGGCCGCGCTACGCTGAGCCGTCCTCGCGTTGCCAAGGTCCCGGCCCATGCCGCCGAACTTCCTGTTCCTGATTGCCGACGATCACCGGCACGACGCCATCGGGTCGCTGGGCAATCCGTCGGTCCGGACGCCGACGCTGGACGCCCTGGCCGCCGCCGGTACCGCGCTGACCAGCACCTACATCATGGGGTCGACGTCGAACGCGGTCTGCATGCCCAGCCGGGCGATGCTGATGACCGGCCGCTCGCTGTTTCGGGTTTTCGCTCCGAATCCAGCGGGTGTTTCGCCCTACCCGATGGACCCTGAGATTCCCACGTTTCCACAGTTGCTACGCGACGCCGGCTACCGCACCTACGGCGTGGGCAAGTGGCATAACGAGCCGGAACTCTTTGCCCGCAGTTTCGACGGCGGCGGCAGCATCTTCTTCGGCGGGATGTCGGACCACGACGCCGTGCCGCTGCACGAGTTCGACCCGGACGGCGTTTATCCGCCTGAATCGATGACTGTTGGTGACGGCTTCTCGACCGAGATGTTTGTCGACACGGCGATTCGGCTGCTGCACGAGAACCCCACCGACGAGCCGTTTTGCATGTATACGGCGTTTACCTCGCCCCACGACCCGCGCACACCGCCCGCCGAGTTCGCTGAGATGTACCCGCCGGATGAAATCGAGCTCCCGCCCAACTTCGCCTGCATGCATCCCTATGACAACGGACACTTGCACGGGCGCGACGAGTCGCTGGCGGCGCATCCCCGCGATCCGGACGAGATTCGGCGCCACATCGCCGACTACTACGGGATGATCAGCCATCTTGATGCGCAACTGGGCCGGCTGCTGGAGGCGCTGGCGGCTTCAGGCCATGCCGAAAACACGATCGTGGTCTACACCGCGGACCACGGACTGGCTGTAGGCCAGCACGGCCTGCTGGGCAAGCAGAACGTCTACGATCACAGCCTGCGCGTCCCGCTGATCTTGCGCGGTCCGGGAATCCCAGCCGGGCAGCGTCGCGAGGGGCTCTGCTACCTGCACGACGTCTTCCCGACCATCCTCGACCTGGCCGGCGTCCCGGTGCCGGACGGATGCGAAGGGATCAGCCTGCTTCCGGTCCTGAGCGGACGGGATGCCGGCCTGCGTGACTGCGTCTTCTCGGCTTTCCAGCGCAGCCAGGATCTCGATCCCGACGATTCCACCCAGCGCATGGTTCGCCGTGGAAGTCTGAAGCTGATTGAAACGCGCATGGGCGGCCAAACACATCGTCAGCTATTCGATTTGGTGGACGACCCCTGGGAAACGCGCAATCTGGCAGACAACCCGGCGTATTCGGGGCCACTGGCCGACTTGGAGCGTTTGCTTGCCGGGGAGCGAGTGCGAGCTGGCGATCCGATGAAGTCGAATGCTGACGAGGAGTAGCGGCGCTGGAGCGCGCAGTCACGGGTCAGCTTCAGCCCTGCCGCCGACTTAGAGGCCCAGCACGCCTCGAATGTTCTCGCTTAAGATCATGCGCTTTTCTTCGTGGGTCAGGTCGGCGTGCGCCACGTTCCCCATCTGCCAGGTCTGTCCCAGCACCGGGTAATCGGATCCGAATACGGCGCTCTCGACCCCGGCCACGCGCACAAATGCCTCGATCTGCCCCCGGCGGTTGCCGGAGCCGGACATTTCGCAAAACACGTTTGGTAAGTCGCGCACCGTCAAGGCCAGATCGGGCGTGCGGATGTGCTGCCAGATGGCGTGCGCCCAGATGAATCGCGCGTTGGGATAGGTGGTGGCCAACTGGCGGATGCGCGCCGGCGAGTCGTAGGTGTGGCTGAGGATTGGCAGGCGGTGATCGTCGGCGAACTCGTACACGGGTATGTAGTTGGGGCCGTGAATCGGGTATTCGTGGGTGGTGGAGTGAATCTTGATGCCGCGAAACCCCTGCTCGTCCACGCGACGAATCAGTTCTTCTTTTGCCAGTTCAGGGTAGTTCGGGTTGGGAACCGCGAACCCGATCACCCGTGTCGGATGATCGCGCACGGCCCCGGCGACCAGTTCGTTTCCGCGCACGCAGTCCGGCCCGATGGCCGTATACGCGCTGAAGCAGGAGTAGTCGACACCGGTACGGTCCATGACTCGCAGCAGGTCGCCCACTCCGCCGCCCTGGTAGAAGAAGTTGGTGCCCGGACCCGGGTGGCTGTGGACATCGATGATGAAGTCCTCCACCGGCTCGCCCGCCAACGCGTCGGCGGCAACCGGATCCGGCTGGTGGTGATGCGGGTGCGGCGCGTGATGGCGCCAGACGTGGCCAAACACGGCGCTACCAGGCCGCCATGGCCAACAGCCGTTCCAGGTTCGACGAGCCGATGGCCCGGCGTGCGTCGTCGTCGATATCCGCGTACATAAGTTCGGCGTGCGGTGGGCCGACCGCCTGCCAGGGTAGCTTTGTGCCAAATACCATGCGGTCGGCGCCGACGGCGCTGGACAGGTACTCGATCCCCCGGTGCGTGCGATACCCGCCGGTTTCCAGCCAGACGTTCGGCGCTTCCCGCATCAGCGGCGTGACGGTGCGGTTGATCATCTTGTCCACGTCGCAGATCACGATCTGCAGATCGGGATGAGTTGTGGAAACGCGGTACAGCTCACGGGCTGTCGGCGTGTCCAGACTGTCAATGTGCCAGAACAGGGGTACCTGACCGGCCAGCGCCGCGAAGAGTTCGCCCGACACCCAATCGTCAGTGAGAAACCGCTGCTGGTCAGGAAATACTCGCACGGCCCGCACGCCGGCCGAGCGCAACTCCTCGATAAATCGCGCGGGTTTCGGGAACTCGCCCGTGTGATGCGGGAGTGCGAGCCACGAAGGGACCAGATCTGCGTGACCCTCTATAGCCTGCATCAGCAGTTCGTTACCGGGAGTCGGGTGCTCTTCCAGCGCCAGCGAGTGATACACCAGCGCTCTGCCGATTCCGAAGCGCGCCTGGTGCGCCGCCAGGTCGTCAGGCGTCAGAAACGCCCCGGCCGGCCCCGGGCGGGAGACCATGCCGACTGCGCAGTTTGCGTCGAATAGTTCAGTCACGGCCACTAGCGTACGTGACCAAGCCGACGAAGCCGAATATGCTGGCTCCTCCGACGCAGAAGCGCGGTCGATCGCGTTCCAGCGCCTGGAGACGATCTCCCTTCGGACCACATTAGTGACGGCGCCACTCGATTCGCATCGTTCCTTGTCAAGCTAGCTACCTTCGTAGATGACATAGGTGCCCGCGATCTTGTCATGCCAGCCTTGCGCAAGCGGGTCAATGATGATGTGGAAGAACCCGAGGCAAAGGCTGCATAGCGAAACGATATAGCCGAGAAGCCTGATCACTGACCTACGGAATCTAAGCTCGCGACCGTACGAATCGACAACTCGCAGCTTCAGTAGAAGCTTGCCCGGTGTAGCTCCAAAGGCTGTCAAATAGAAGAGATGATAAGCAAGATACGTGATGATCAAGGATGATAGAAAGAAAACCTCGATGACTCCGTCATCGTCGAACTTCTCGAAGAACACTAGTGCCACGGTGACCAAGAGCAGCACAAATACCGATACAAGTGCAGCGATGAATACGTCTAGAATGAAGGCCACGAACCGCCGTCGCAGTACGCGCACTTCGGCGTATTGAATCGTATCACTTGATCGGCTTCCGAACGAAAGACTTGCAGCGGGCTCATGATCCTCTATACGTTCTTCCCCGGCGAGCGGTTGAGCCTGCTCTGGGTGCCCTTTAGACTCTTGTTGCACTGTTAGATCTACTTAGGTGGAGAATCGGTGGTGTGTGCATTACCCGATGAGACCACTACGCTCACGTAGACTGAATGAGTAGTCCTGATAGTTTGCACTGACATAATCTAAGGATCAAATGCTAGGCGTTGGTGCGATTATGCCGTGTTCAATTCTCGTTTGACCAATTGGATGGACAGCATCGTTCTTGATGTGATTGCGATCAGGAGGCACTTTGGGTGGTGACACTTATGTGCGATCTTTGATCGAAGTATCACTACCGCGTTTGTCGATGACGTATGTTCCCGCCATCTTGTCATGAACACCCTGTCGCTGCTCGTCGAACGTTGCCCAAAAGAACCCCAGGCAAAGTGGAATCTGCACGGTTCGCACCAACGCACGCTCAAGGCCAATTGGACCGCCAGCCTCGTTGACAACACGTAGACCAAAGATAAGCTTCCCTGGCGTTGCTCCCCATACCCACCAGAATGACGCAAAGTAGATTATTGCATAGTATAGGTAATATGGAACGATATAGATTGCGAAGTCTGATTCGAGCAGACTTGAGTGATCAAGGCTGAATGCCAGACTGGCCAGCATGATGACGAGAAGCAAGACGCAGAGGTCAAGCAGGTTGGCATCGAACCGCGTTCGAAGGCGAGCCAATGGATATCCGCCAAGCGACGGCTGGTTGGTCGTTCTCCCATCCTCCTCAGGGGATCTTGCTGTTGGTCGGTCGGCCTGCGTGGCCACTCGTCGCCTCCAACTCAGCGTGCGGGCCGCTACTGCGGGGTGGAATTATAGCGTTCGCTGGCCGGATGTGCAGCTACAACCGGGGCAGCGGACGTGGGTCAAACCGAACTATCGTGCAAGCTTGGCCGCCTTAGCAGGCGTGGGTTCGGACTTTGCAGCCTACGTGAGTGCCGGGCAGTGGGGCGGTGCGGTTCGGCACGGCGCACCCGTACGGTTGTTGTCAGGACTTGGTCGAAACCGCTCTTCGGATTGTCCGTTGCTACTCCGTTGGCCAATCGCTCCGGCGCCGCCCCTTTCCGGTGGTGCGTGGACGCAGCGATTTGCGCTGGTCGCTCACGCGCCCAGCGCCTGTGTAGGTAACGTAGGTGTTGGCTATCTTGTCATGCCATCCTTGCGAGGACTCATCGAACAAAACTGAGATGAATCCCATGAGTAATGGTGGGGCCGATACTACGTAACATATGTGTCTTGCAAAGAGCCTCGAAAGACCGGCATTCTGTCCGTCGAAGCCGACGACTTGCAGGTGCATGAGTTTCTTGCCAATGGTGGATCTGAACATCCAGTTGGAAATCACCGGATATACAAGATAACCGAAAGTCAGGGAGACGATCACGGCAATCCTGATAGCGTCTTGCCTCGCAACATCTTCCCCGGGCAAATCGCCAGGAGTCTGCGGTATCCAAATTGACAGTACAAACAGGGCAGCAATCGAAGTAACAAGTGATGCGAAAACGTCGAGTCCGAAGGCAATCGCGCGGCGCGTGAAATTGGCAACGGGATAGTCGCCAATGACTGGTAGCTCCGCGCTGCCTTGCTTGGCGTCGTCGACATCGACGCGTCGCACAGGCAGCGCCGCGTGCCCCGAGTCCTGGGTTGCTAACGATCCAGTCGCAGCTTCGGCTGACTGGTTCACGGCGAAGTCTCGTTTCCTCGGCGGTCCGCCCATGAGATCTTGATACAGGTCTCCGGCCATGTCCCGGGTCTTAGACTTTTTAGGACCCAGGTAAACGACATACGTCCCGGCAATATGGTCATGCCAGCCACGTCCAAAACGGCTGACGAATATCCATACGAAACCAAGGCCGACACAGAGAGTCGATATGCCGTAGCCGAAGAGTCGTCCGATCGACTGCACAATGCCAATTCGCCAGCCGTTGCGATCGACGATCTGCAGTTTCAGGATCATCTTGCCCGGGGTAGCGCTGAAGGCCGTCCACGCCAGGATGTGATAGAAGATCAGGAAAGCGACGGTCAGCAGGCCGGCGGACTCTGGCGGCATCTGGGGGTTGTCGCCTGCGACCGCTCCTACGAATAGCATCAAGACAATCAGCCCGACAATGGCGCCGTCGATTGCCAAGGCGCCCAAGCGACGGCTGCGGCTTGCGATTTCCTGGCCATGGAGTACGTAGACAGTCTTTTCGTGACCGTCGGTCGTGTCCGGCGTCTCTGGGACGGTCTGCTCAGGCGTAGCCACAATATCCAGGTGTTCGGCGTCAGCACGGCGGCTGCCAATCCATCGATTCTACGACCAGGTCAAGCGTCAAACTGGATCGCTCGGCCCTCCTGGCACCTTGGCTCGCGGGAACTTGTTGGGCCAAGGTTCCAATAGCAACGAGTTCAGGTCGCAGCAGCATTGCGGTCGCGGGTAGTCCACTTGAAGCCGAAGCCGCGGTTGTCCACACTGCGGCCACCCCGTGCCGCCACGAGTCCCGCGAACCCGAACCACGGGGAGAAGGCGCGGGACCCGAGCCAAAGGAGGCCCGAATGGCGTCGATGAAGGGCCCTGCCATCCTGCTGGCGCAGTTTCTGCGCGACGAGCCGCCCTACGACAACCTGGAGAACATCGGCCGCTGGGTCGCCAGCCTTGGCTACATGGGCGTGCAGATCCCCACGTGGGACCCGCGCGTGATCGACCTGGACAAGGTGGCTGAGTCCAAGGCGTACGCCGACGACTACCTGGGCGGACTGGCCGACCTGGGGCTGGAGGTCACCGAGCTTGCCTCCCACTTGCAGGGCCAGGTGCTGGCCATGCATCCGGCCTATGCGGACGGCTTTTCCGTCTTCCACCCGCCCGGCCTCTCCGGGTCGGAAGTCACCGAGTGGGCGACGGATCAGCTCGGCAAGTCGATCAAGGCCTCGGCCAACCTCGGGGTCAGCGCGCTGCCAGTCATGTCCGGCGGCTTCGCCTGGCACATGATCTACCCGTGGCCGCAGCGGCCACCCGGCGTCGTCGAGACGGCCTTTGAGGAACTGGCCCGCCGCTGGCGGCCGATCCTGGACATGGCGAGTGACCACGGGGTGACCATTGCGTACGAGCTTCATCCCGGATCGGATCTCTACGACGGTGCGACCTTCGAGATGTTCCTGGACGCCACCGACAACCACGAGGCCGCCTGCATCAACTACGACCCCAGCCACTTTGTGCTCCAGCAGCTGGACTACCTGGACTTCATTCGCCGCTACGCCGACCGGATTACGGCGTTCCACGTGAAGGACGCCGAGTTTCGCCCGGACGGACGGGTTGGCGCGTACGGCGGGTACCAGGAGTGGGCCGGGCGGGCCGGGCGCTTCCGGTCGCTGGGCGACGGCCAGGTGGACTTCACGCAGGTGTTCACTCTGCTGACCGAGGCCGGATACCGCAGCTGGGCGGTGCTGGAGTGGGAATGTTGCGTCAAGAGCCCCGAGCAAGGCGCGATCGAGGGCGCACCATTCATCGCGCAGCACCTGATCGACGCGGCCGACGTGGCCTTTGACGACTTTGCCGGCGGCGACATGGATGCCGACGCCAACCGCCGACTGCTGGGCCTGGACTAGCCGCCAGGGATCGCCCGAAAGGACTCCGCTAATGGACTCGTGGAACCGCAAGCTGCGAATGGGCATGGTCGGCGGCGGCCCGGGCTCCTTCATCGGCCCGGTGCATCGCATGGTTGTCGCCATGGAACAGCAGGCCGAGATGGTCGCCGGAGTGTTCTCGCGCGACCCGGACCTGAACCGGGAAACGGGCGCCGAGCTTTACCTGGACCCGGGCCGCGTCTACGACTCGTACACCGAAATGGCCACCGCCGAGGCGGCGCTGCCGTCCGACGAGCGTATCGACTTCGTCAGCATCGTCACGCCCAACGTCTCGCATTTCGACATCTGCCGCACGTTTCTGGAAGCCGGGATCCACGTCGTCTGCGACAAGCCGATGACCTACACGCTGGAGCAGTCAGAGCAACTTGTGGAGATTGTCGAGGAGTCCGGCCTGGTTTTTGCCCTGACCCACAACTACACCGGCCATCCCATGGTCCGGCAGGCGCGTGCGCTGTTCCGTTCCGGCCAGATGGGGCGGGTGCGCAAGGTCATCGTGGAGTACCTGCAGGACTTCCTGGCGACCCCGCACGAAAAACTGGGCATGCGACAGGCTGAGTGGCGGCTGGACCCGGCCCGCTCCGGCATCGGCGCCACCATCGGCGACATCGGCACTCACGCGTTCAACCTGCTCGAGTACGTCACCGGTGAGAAGGTGAGTGAGATGTGCGTGGACCTCAGCACATTTCTGCCCGACCGGACGCTGGACGAAGACGTGAATGCCCTGCTGCGGCTGGAGGGTGGCGGCAAGGGCCTGTTGACGGCCAGCCAGATCGCCACCGGCGAGGAAAACGGCATCACCCTGCGCGTCTACGCCGAGCACGGCGCGATCCGCTGGGGGCAGGAGAACCCGAACTACCTGGACGTCTGGCGATTGGGCGAACCGCGCCAGACCTTCAGCCGCGCCCAGGGCTACCTGGATGTCCACGCCTCGGCCGCCGGCCGCATCCCGCCCGGCCATCCGGAGGGGTACCTGGAGGCCTTTGCTCAGATCTACGTTGGCGCCCTCACCGCCATCCGCCGCCACCTCGACGGCGATCCGATGCCGACGGAGGAGTACGACTTCCCCACGGCGCACGACGGGCTCCGCGGCATGCAATTCATCTACCGCGCGGTGGAGTCGTCCAAAGGCGGCGCAAGATGGGTGTCACTGTAATGGCCTGGCGCATTCGGAGTCTCTCTAGTGGCTGCGACTGATCTTGCTCGGTTGGAGCCTGTCGATCTGAGACAGGTCTGGCAAAGCGAGCCGGAGGACTTCACGCCGTGGCTGGCACAGCCGGACAACATCACGCTGCTTGGCGAAACGCTTGGTCTCGAGCTGGATGTCGAGTCGACAGAGGCAGGTGTTGGACCGTATCGCGCCGACATCGTCTGCCGAGATACGGCTGATGGCTCCTCTGACGGTGCGCTTGTCCTGATCGAGAACCAACTCGAGCGGACGAATCACAATCACTTAGGTCAGTTGCTGACATACGCGGCTGGCCTCGACGCCGTCACCGTGGTTTGGATTGCGGCGCCTTTCACAGACGAACACCGTACGGCTCTCGACTGGCTAAACCTGAAGACAGATCAAAGCGTCAACTTCTTTGGGTTGGAGATTGAGCTCTGGCGCATTGGCGATTCTCCGATCGCGCCAAAGTTCAATGTCGTCGCTCAGCCGAATGATTGGACAAAGACGCTACGAGTCGCCACGGGCCAAGGCCGTGAGATCTCTGAGACACAGCGCCAACAGCTTGAATTCTGGATTGAGTTCGACGAGTTTTTGAAGTCGCGTGGGGACGGCATTCGATGTCAGAACCCAGGAGCTCGACATTGGCTGTACAGTTCACTTGGCAGATCTTGGATGACGTTCGCATGCGTCATCTCAACGTCTCCACCATTTGTGCGAGTCGAATTGGCGCTTGACGGCAATGATGCGAAGGCTTGGTTCTCACTGCTTGAGAACGACAGTGAATCTATTGAAGAAGAAGTCGGTGAAGAACTGATCTGGCATAGTCCACCCAACAGAAAAAGGTGCCCGAGTCCAAATCAAGAACGATCTTGACTTTCGTAGCCACTCTCAGCGCGAGGAAGCCAAGGAGTGGATTTATGAACGTCTGAGGAGATTCCACGAAGTGCTGAAGCCTCGTGCACTTGCACTGAACGCCGCCGATGCAACGCTTGAAGTGGATGAAGTCGGTGAGCCCGACAGTTAGCTTCTGCGAATGCTGGCGTGACGCAGCTTCTTTTTGGCACTATCTGAACGACTGACAGTTGGCCGATGGCTACAAACGGCTCGTCATAGGTTGGTCAGGATGTCTCTTTCGATCCGGTGAAAGCTGCCGGCAACCGCCGCCTCGTTCAGTTCGATTCCCAGTCCGGGGCGTTCGGGAACGGTTACGTGGCCGTCCACGGGCAGGACGGGGTCGATGAGCAGGTCGTCCATGAGGCGGTTGTTGATCGCCTTGTGTTTCGATGTGTGCCGGATTGGCTGGGCTCGTCAGAGTTCACGACGCGACAGGTTCTACTTGCGGGAAGGCCGCCTTATGCAATGCGGCTGAGCAAGGCCAGCGCGTCGCCGGCGACATCGGCCTGGATGTCGTCGGCCGGACCGTTCGCCAGGAACTGTGCCACCCGTCTCGGGCCGAGACCATCGTGTGACGTGAAATCCTGTTGGATGATTGCCAGGGCA
The DNA here is from genome assembly GCA_022825895.1 of Chloroflexota bacterium. GTDB lineage: Bacteria > Chloroflexota > UBA11872 > UBA11872 > UBA11872 > UBA11872. The sequence continues at coordinate 28,843 of JAJDVX010000020.1, forward strand.
TCCTCGACGTAAGCGTCGCCGGCAAGCTGCCGCAGGCTATCTGCGGTTTCCTCAATACCTGTTCCACGCAATACATAGCTGAGGTCATAGGCGTCCTTGTTCGTGCCGCGATTTCTGAACGCCAGAGCCTTGAGAACCAGGAACGCGCCAGGCCCACAGACCCAGATGTCTCTCACGGCCGTTTCACCGGTGGTTGTAATCCCTGACACCCTGACCCTCCGACGATCGATAAAGGCCAGGTGGAGGCCTGGCGTGATCACGGCGGCGAAGCCAAGCTGAATGTTGCGCAGCGTTCCACCTGAGTCACGACTCAGGCTTGGTGCGATCAGAAAGTCAACCGTGATGTCCTGCGTACGTTGCACCCGCCAGCGCTGGTTGGTTGGGTTGCCGTCCGCATTGACGTCCGGCTCAAATCCTGCGTCTCGCAGCCGCGCGCTCAGTTCCCGGTATCGATCCTCTTCCAGAATGGCCAAGGAGAGGCCCAGGTCCAGGTCCTTCGTCCCCGCGTGGGCGTCGACTCCTGGAGGCGGCCTGCTCTGGCTGACAAGCAAGGATGGTGCGAGGCCGCCAACAACGACGATGTCATCAAGCATGTCGCCAAGCGTCGTAGCGACGTAGAGACAGGCGCTTCGGACTCGGCCGAGGTCGTCGTTGCCATACCCGGCCAGCGTCGCTGGCTTACTGAGCATCGCTGACCGGCGACAAGCGCCGGCTACGAAGCTCGTCGGCAGCCTCTCGTGCGCGCTCCGGATGATCCTTCAGGTCGAGGTAGGCCTGGACCGGGTGGACGCAACGTATGCCGTTCACCTGTTGTGCCCCATGGAAGACACCCTCGTCATTGGGCATTACCAGCCAGGTGTTCGCGCCTCGGGATTCCTTGCGGAACCCCAGCGAGGTTGTGAGCTTCGCCGAAGGGTGCTCGTGCAGGTACACGGTAAGCAGCCGAAAGCTGGCGTGTCGCGTCCACGCCCACGCGGCCGCGAGCCCTGTGATCGCGTAGGGAACGTCGTTCTCGGCAAGTGTTTGGGCGGCGGCGTGCGCGAGACCTTCCCCCGATACGGCCGCGATGTGGCCCGGCAGCAACGTGTGCTTGTCGAAACGGTATACCTCGCGCCAAGCGTCCAGCAGCAGGTCCGCGTCGCGGACCTCAATCCCTTTGCGCTGGCGAGATATGAACCGGTTCTCGATCAGCTTGCGTACGACCCTGCTGGTATAGCCCTCATCCAGACCGGTGGCTGACGCAAGTTCTCGTTGCCGAAGGACCGCCGTCGAATGCATGAGAAGCCACCGGGCGATACGCGACCCCTTCGGCCCAAATGCGCTTTCGGGTATTCCTGGTCGCCGGTACCGATTGGGGTGCCCGATTATCTGGACATACAAACCGGGAGCGACGATTCCGGCATTTCCCGAGAGGTCCATCCATGCGACGCCCGCTCGTTCGCAGTATGACCTGCCCACCTTGCCCATGTAGGGAACGGCAACCAGGGGAATCCACGAGCGCCTTGAATCGCCGGTCGCTTGTTTCAACGTGTCCACCGCAAGAGCGACCTGGCCGAGCGAGCCGGAGCCCTTCCATTCCAGCGCAAAGGAGTGCGGCCCTGCTGTGAAGACGGCATTCAGGCGCAGCGCGCCTGCCTCGGCGGGTTCGTCATAACGTATAGATTCCGAACCGTGCGGAACTCTGAGGACTTCTGACAGCCGCTCGGTCGCTTGACGAATGGCTTGGCTTGCCGAGGGCACTTGCATGGTTGTCAATATAGAGCGACTTGCTACTTTGTGCAAGTAATCCTAAGTAGGCAAGTCATCGTGGCAAGACAAGAACGAACGCTGCATGTGAGTTGTCTCAGCCAAGGTCGGACAAGCAGCGCTACAAATTCGTCAGGATGTCTCCTTCGATCCGCTGGAAGCTGCCGGCGACCGCCGCCTCGTTCAGTTCGATTCCCAGTCCGGGGCGTTCGGGAACAGTTACGTACCCGTCCACCGGCAACACTGGGTCAATCACCAGGTCGTCCATGAGGCGGTTGTTGATGGTTTGGTGTTCGAGGGTGTAGCGGTTGGGGATGGCGGCGACGAAGTGGGCAGTGGCGGCGAAGGAGATGCCGGTGGTCCAGCTGTGGGGAATGCAAAGCTTGCCGCGCGCTTCCAGCCAGCGGGCGAAGCGGCGGGCCTGGTCCAGGCCGACCCAGGTGACGTCCAGGTTGACGATGTCCAGCGCGTCGCTATCGATCAGGCGTCGTACGACGCGGGGATCGAAGGTCGTCTCGCCGCCGGAAATCGGCACGCCGGACTCTTGCCGTAGCCGCCGGTAGACGGCGACGCTGTCGGCGTCCGTGGCTTCGGCGGTGATGCCGCGGTAGGAGGCGTCGTCTTCCGCGCGCATGATCGGGTCTTCGAACCAGCGAAAGTCCAGGTCGCGCAGCCCGCGGGCCAGTTCCAGCACGTCGTCCGCCTCGTCGGGGCTGAAGCGCATGTTGGCGTCGAGCATCAGCTCGAAGTCGGGACCGACGGCGTGGCGCAGGCGGCCCAGCAGGTCCAGGAAGCGGGCCGGCGTGACGTGGGAACGGGCCCAGGAGGTTCCGATGCGCAGCTTCATGGCCGTGTAGCCGTTGGCCTGGTGCTCGAGCGCTTCCTCGATCAGCTGGTTGGGCCGGTCGAACCAGGCCCAGCCCACGCCGCCGCTGGCGTAGCAGCGCAGGCGAGGTTGAGCCAGGCCCTCGGTGTCCAACAGCCGGAAGACCGGCGTATCCGTGGCCTTGCCCACGATGTCCCAGCAGGCCACGTTGGCGGCGGCCAGGGCGAGGTTGGTGTCCAGGTCGGGTCCAAACACCGTCAGCTTGCCGGCGTCGAAAGGGCTGCGACCGAGCAGCCGGGGGCGCACGACATCGCGTACCGCGCGAATCCGGGTGTCGATGTCGGACCAGGGCATGATCTCGCCCAGGCCGGTGATGCCCTCGTCGGTGTGCACGCGCAGCACGATGGCGTTGAAGTGCATGGCGAGCGGTTCGCGTTCCCCGCGTCCGCCGGCGTACCAGCGGTCGGCCTCGGGGAAGGCGTAGCTGCAGACGAAGGTCTCGATGTTGGTGATGCGCATGTCGGTCGGCGCCTTCCTAGAGTCGAAACTCGCGTCCCAGCGGGTCGCGGCCTTGCGCTCGCAGCCACTCCTGGAACTCGGCCAGGACTTCGGCGTTTGGCGGATAGTGGGTGTGCAGGCTGCCGCGGCCGGCGCTGATCTCTTCGCGGATCCAGACTTCCAATTCCTCGTGCGTGGAGGCTTCCGCGATGACCTCGTCAACCGCGTGCGGCGGTATCACCACGACGCCGTCGCCGTCGCCCAGGACGATGTCGCCGGGCATGACGGCGACCTCGGCAATCTGCACCGGCTCCTGGCTGCCCACGGACATCAGGCGGCGGTCAATGCCCTGCCCGTGCACCCCGCGCGCATAGAGCGGCAGGCCGACTTCTCGTATGGCCGTGATGTCGCGGCAGACCCCATCGATCACGATGCCGAGTCCACCGCGCGCCTGGACGCGCCGGGTGAAGATGTCGCCCACGACGGCGGCTTCCAGGCAGCCGCGCGCGTCGATGACCATGATTTCGCCGGGTTCGATCGATTCCAGGGCGCTGCGGTGGGGTGAGCTTTCCAGGTCGGCGTACTGGGCCTTCACCAGGTCTTCGCGCTTCTGGATGAATCGCAGCGTGCGCGCTCGCCCCACCATGCGGCCGCCCTCCGGAGGCGCCAGCGGGTTGATGCCCGTCGCGTAGGCAAAGTCGAAGCCCAGCTTGCCCAGAGCCGCGGTGACGGTGGGGGTCGCCAGATCGGCCAGGGCGTTCAGGGCAGCCTGATCCACGGACACATCGTTCGAGGGCGCGAAGTTAGCCATGCGTGGAAGGTCCCAAGCGCGTGCGGCCCCGATTGTGCGACTTCGGAGGTCCTAACGCACGAACGAAGTTCCACGCGCAATCGGGGTTGGGCGCGTAGGATGCCAGTGGCACGGTGGCCATCCGATCTCCCGAGGAGCGCCCCATGGCGGACCCGATCCGCGTCACGGTCTGGAACGAATTCCGACACGAACAGCGCAACGCCAAGATCGCGGCGATCTATCCGAACGGCATTCATGGCGCGATCGCCGGGCCCCTAGCCACGCACGACGATCTGGAGGTCCGCACCGCCACGCTGGACGAACCGGAACACGGGCTGACCGACGTGGTGCTGGCGGCCACCGACGTGCTGACCTGGTGGGGGCACACGGCCCACGGCGAGGTGGACGACGCCATTGTGGAGCGCGTTCGCAAGCGTGTCTGGGAAGGCATGGGCCTGGTGGTGTTGCACTCCGGCCACCTCTCCAAGATCTTCTCGTCCCTGATGGGCACCAGCTGCTGGTTGAAGTGGCGGGAGGCCGACGAGCGCGAGCGCATCTGGGTGGTCGATCCGTCGCACCCCATCGCGGCGGGCCTGGGCGAATACTTCGAGATCCCGCAGTGCGAGATGTACGGCGAGCACTTCGACATCCCGCCGCCTGACGAGCTGGTGTTCATCAGCTGGTTCCAGGGTGGGGAGGTCTTTCGCAGCGGCTGTACCTTCCGGCGCGGCAACGGGAAGATCTTCTACTTCCGGCCGGGGCACGAAACGCTGCCCATCTACCACCAGGCCGAAGTGCAGCACGTGATTGCCAACGCCGTGTATTGGTGCGCGCAGCCGCGCGGGGTCTATCACGGCTATGGCAACTACATGCCGCGTGAGGAACTGGCCGGCTACACGGGCCCGGACTTCAGCGGGCATCCCGACGACGTGGCCGCCAAGGGCTAGCTGCACCGAGGCAGGGCTTCGCGCCGCCGCTGGACCGTGCGTTGGTTAGCGACCCGAGGCGCGCCCCTGCGCTGTAGACGTAGGATGCGGGGTGGCTGACGCGGGGAGGTCAATCCGATGGTGCAGGGCTATCCGGGACAGGCGGGCATCTGGTTTCAAGGTGATCCGGAGGTCATCAAGGACTATCTCGAGTTCAACCCCGTGGGGATCGTGACCAATACGCTGGTGCTGGACGGCCTGGTCGACACCTATGGTCCGATGCTGGGCGTGATCGAGCGCTACCTGGAGCTCGACAACGATGGCCCGGTGGTCGTGGAAGTGGACGGTGACACCACCGAGGACATCGTCAATGCGTCCGCCCCATTCCAGGCGCTGTCCGAGCGCGTCGTGATGAAGATTCCCAGCACCAGCAAGGGCTTCCGGGCCATCGCCCGCATGAAGGCCGAGGGTCGGGAGTCGATGGTTACCACCCTGTTCTCGGCCAGCCAGGCCGTGGCGGCCGTGCAGGTTGGCGCGACCTACATCGCCCCATTTGTCGGCCCGCTGATCGACTCGGGCGCGGACGCGCGCGCCATCGTCAGCGACATCGTCCAGGTCGTGCGCGGGCGCGCCAATCAGCCGTACGTGCTGGGCGGCATCATTCGCAACTGGATCGCCGCCGACGTGGCCCTGCGCGCCGGCTGTGACGGTGTCGTGGTGTTCCCGCATCACTTCGAGGAAATGATGGTGCACGCGGGCACGTCCGAATGGAACGCCACGTTCCGCGGGCACTGGGACAACATGGTCGAGACGGGCGCACTTGCAGGCGTGATCGACGGCTGAGCCTCGGCATGCCGGACTGGGTGAGGCGGCGCCCGCCGTGCGGGCGCCAAACCTGATCGACCAAGCGTGAATTGCCTTTCATACAGGCTTCGGGCACACTCGCCAGCCGTGTGCCGGAGACAGCCACGCGGCTGGAGTGGAGGATCGTATGGGGCGGCTTAGTAGAAAGTATCTGAAGCTGGGGCTGGTTGTTGTGGCCCTTGCGCTAGCCATCGCCGCAATCGCGGCCTGCGGAGAAGAAGAGGCGGAAGAGACTGTAGTCGTCAACCGTCTCGCCGCCGTCAAGGAACGCGGCACCCTCATCTGTGCCAGCCGAAATGACGTTCCGGGTTATGGTTCGCTGGACGCGGCCGGCCGCAACGTCGGCTTTGACATCGACCTCTGCCGCGCCGTCGCCACGGCCGTGCTGGGCGACCCCGAAGCGATCCAGATCAACTACATCACCGCCGCTGAGCGTGGTCCGACCATCCAGTCCGGTGAAGTTGACCTCCTTGTCCGCACGGTGACGTGGACAACCTCCCGCGACGCGCAGTGGGGCAACTACGTCCACACGACCTTCTACGACGGTCAGGGCTTCATGGTTCCTAGGAATCTGGGCGTTTCCTCGGCCCTCGAGCTGGGCGGCGCCGCGGTCTGCGTGACCGCGGGAACCACGACCGAGCTGAACATGGCCGACTTCTTCCGTCAGAACAACCTGGAGTACAACCCGCAGGTGTTCGAGGACACGGACGTGGTGCTTGAGGCCTACCAGGAAGGCCAGTGCGACGTCTTCACCAACGACCGCTCGCAGTTGGCCGCGCTCCGCAGCGCCCTGCCGAACCCGCAGGACCACGTGATCCTTCCGGAGACCATCTCCGAGGAGCCGCTGGGTCCGGTGGTTCCGCACGGTGACGAGCAGTGGTTCGACATCGTCAAGACCGTCATGTCCGGCCTGATTTACGCCGAGGCATACAGCATCACCAGCGCGAACTACGCGCAGGTGGCTGGCGGCGACAACGTCAAGGCCAAGCGACTGCTTGGTACCGAAGGCAGCTTTGGGCAGGAGACCCTGGGCCTGAGCGAAACCTTCATGCAGGACGTACTCAGGGCCGTGGGCAACTACGGTGAGATCTACGACCGCAACCTTGGGCCGGGCGGCATCGACCTCCCGCGCGAGGGCGGCCGCAACGCGCTCTGGGCCAACGCCCCGTGCACGGACTGCCCCAAGGGCGGCCAGATCTACGCACCGCCGCTGCGCTAATCGCGGCAACCGGCGAGCTTGCTCGCCGCGGTCTCAGGGGGACGCGCAAGCGTCCCCCTGAAACGTTTAAGGGCATTTCTTGTAGGCTGGCGCGGGCTTACACCGACGGGGGCGATTGCACAGCGCCGTGACGCGACTGCTCTACGTCCAAGGCGTCCCGATTTGGCGCAACGTGGTCGCCCTGCGCTGGATTGTGCAGATTGTCTCCGCGGTCGTGGTGCTCTCCACGATTGCCCTGTTTCTGCTCAACGTTGCCCGCGAGATCGAGGCGCGCGACATCCCCTTCGGCTTCACCTTCGTCAACCGCGCCGCCCAGATTCCTATTGGCGAAGCCGTAATTCCCTACCAGCCGTCCGATTCGTACTGGTACGGACTGGTCGTGGCCGGACTCAACACCGTCCGCGCCTCCGTGCTTGGCGTCATTCTGGCCACCGCTATCGGCATCCTCGTTGGCGTGGCCCGCCTGTCGCCCAACTGGCTGCTGAGCCGAATTGCCCTCGCCTACATCGAAGTCTTTCGCAACATTCCCCTGATCGTGCAACTGCTCTTTTGGCTGACCATCGTGCTCACGCTGCCCAGGGTCGTTGAGGGCTACGTCATCGCCGACGCGATCTTCATCAACAACAGCGGCCTCTTCCTGCCCTGGTTTGAGGCCCAGGCTGGATTCTGGCCGTGGGCGCTGATCACCGCCATAGGCGTTGCGCTGGCCGTCTATGCCTTCAGACGTCTGAGTCGTCGCGAAATCGAGACAGGCCAACCGAGCTATCCGCTGCTCGCGGCTTCAGTCATTGCCGTCGGACTCAGCCTCGTAGCCCTTCTGATACTGGGTCCGTTGGCGATTGACATCCCGCAGATTGAGGGGCGTTTCGGCCGCCTGCAGGGTGGCGCCCAACTCAGCGGTAGCTTCATGGCCCTGCTGGTCGGGCTGGTCATCTACACCTCGGCATTCATCGCCGAAATCGTCCGAGCCGGCATCCAATCCGTCGGCAAGGGCCAGACCGAAGCTGCGCGTTCCGTCGGTCTCTCCGGGATGCTCACCCTGCGGCACGTCACCTTCCCCCAGGCCCTGCGCGTCATCATCCCGCCGCTCATCAGCCAGTTCCTCAATCTCACCAAAAACTCGAGTCTCGCCGCCGCCATCGGTTACCCCGACCTGGTCAGCGTGGCCAACACCATGACGCAGATCGCGCCTGCCATCTCGCTCTTCATGATTGTCATGGTCAGCTACCTGTCCATGAGCCTCCTCTACTCCCTCCTCGGCAACCTCTACAACCGCATGATTCGCTTCAAGGGCGCCTGAGGGCTTGCAAATGACCGCCCGCGCCGCTCCCGCCCCGCTTCCCCCGGCCACCACCGTCGGACTCCTGGGCTGGCTACGGCAGAACCTCTTTAGCTCCCGGGGCAACGGCGCTGTCACGGTTGTGTTGGCGGTCGTGCTCGTCTGGTTCGTCTTCAACCTGGGCAGTTGGGTTTTTGTCGAGGCCGACTGGACCGTCATCATCAGCCGCGCACCCCTCTACATCGTGGGTCTGTATCCCTACGAGGGCTATTGGCGCCTGTGCATCTGCTTGCTGCTGATCAGCGTGCTCCTGGGCATGGCCTGGCGCGCCTGGCCCAATGCCGCGCGCCGCTTCGCCTTCGGCTTTGGCGCGGTCATGTTGTTCGTGGGTGTGTTCCCGCATGAAATGGCCCCGGACCACCGCGCACTCCTGCTGCTGAATCTCCCGGCTATCGGCCTCGGCTACGTCCTGACCCCTCGACCCGCGGACGTAAGCCCCGGGCGCCTGGAAGCACTGGCCGGCAGCGCGCTGTCCCCCGCCCTCGAGCGCGCCGCCATTTTCTCCACGCCCAGGCGCAAAGTCATCGCCGCGCTCGTTGCCCTGGTCCTCACCATGATCCTGATCCTCGGCATCGCCGGCGTGCCGGGCCTCGATCCGGTCAATCCGCAGGACCTCGGCGGTCTGATGATCAACCTGCTGCTGGCCTTCTTCGGCATCGTCTGCTCGCTGCCCATCGGCATTGGGTTGGCGCTGGGGCGTCGCAGCAGCCTTCCCATCCTCAAGGTCGCCTGCGTGATCTTCATTGAGGTCATTCGCGGCGTACCCCTCATCACGCTGCTCTTCATGTCCCGCCACATCCTGCCGCTGACGTTTCCGGAAGACCTGAACATCGACCGCGTCTACCTGGCGGGCATCACGATCACGATCTTCTCGTCCGCCTACATGGCCGAAAACGTGCGCGGCGGCATGGCGGCGGTGCACCCCGGCCAGGCCGAGGCGGCCCGAGCCCTGGGGCTGCGCGACTGGCAGAACACCCTCCTCATTACCCTCCCCCAGGGCCTGCGCAACATCATCCCCGCCATCGTCGGCCAGTTCATCAGCTTGTTTAAGGACACCAGCCTCGTCTACTTCATCGGCATGCTGGACCTGGTGGAGATGGGCCGCGTCAGCGTTCAGGGCAACCAGGAGTTCATCGACAACGGACGCGAGGTCTACCTCTTCATTGCCCTGGTCTTCTGGGTCTTCTGTTTCAGCATGTCATTCATCAGCCGGCGCATCGAGGGCGTCCTGGGCGTCGGTCGGCGCTAGCCCGGACCGCGGAGGAGTTCAGCCATGGCGGAAACCAACGGAGTTCACGCAGCCGTCGATATCCCCGCGGACAAGGCGGAAATCCTGGCCCGCCCGCTCGAAGAGCGCGATGACATCGTTGTCTGCGAGAACGTCCACAAGTGGTTTGGCGATTTCTGCGCCGTCCGCGACGTCAGCATGCGAGTCAAGCGCGGCGAAGTGGTCGTCATCTTCGGCCCGTCGGGCTCCGGCAAGTCCACCTTCATCCGCATGATCAATCGTCTGGAAGAGCATCAACAGGGCCGCATCGTCATCGACGGCATCGAGATGACCAACGATGTCCGCAACCTGGACGCCATTCGCCGCGAGGTCGGCATGGTCTTCCAGCAGTTCAACCTCTTCCCCCACATCACAGTGCTTGGCAACATCACCCTGGCGCCGCAGCGCGTTCGGCATCTGCCCCGCAGCGAAGCAGAGGCATTGGCCATGCGGCTCCTGGAACGGGTCGGCATTCCGGAGCAGGCGCAGAAGTACCCCGCCGAACTTTCAGGCGGCCAGCAGCAGCGCGTCGCCATTGCTCGCGCGCTGGCCATGCAGCCGCAGATCATGCTCTTCGACGAGCCCACCTCCGCGCTCGACCCCGAGATGATCAAGGAAGTGCTGGACGCCATGCGCGAGTTGGCGGCAACCGGCATGACCATGCTTTGCGTCACGCACGAAATGGGCTTCGCCCGCGAGGTCGCCGACCGCATGGCTTTCTTCGATGAGGGCGCCCTCGTCGAGTTGGGACCTCCCGACCAGATCTTCAACAACCCCCAGGAAGATCGAACCAAGCTGTTCCTGGACCAGATCCTCTAGGCGGCAGAGCAGCTGCTAGCCTCGGAGGCTGCCCCGCGCGCGACGAGCCAGGCGTCTAGACAAGCGCTTCCAGGCTCTGCCGCAAGAGAGCCGCGTAATGCGCGCGCTCGCAGCTATCCGCCAGGTCATGCCCGTATTCCGGATTCGGCCTGTCGTTGTGTCGTGGGACCACGTGCGTGTGCAGGTGCCACACGTCCTGCCCGCCGGCCGGCTCGTTGTTTTGGCGGATGGCCACCCCGTCACAGGGATAGCCACGCCGCATGGCCGTTGCGACAAGCCGCACCATCCGGGCAATCTCGCCTGCAAGGTCATCCGGCAGCGCGTAGATGTTTTCGTAGTGAGCCGTGGGAATCACGAGGGCTCGTCCCGGCCCTCCCGGATCCCAGTGCTTCGCGATCTGCACGAACACCTGCCCCTCGCGCCACGTGGTGAACTCCGGCTCCGCCCCGCCCGCGATCGCGCAAAACGGGCACGCGTAGCCAGGCGGTTCGTGCGATACATCCGACAGAGCCATTGAGCCAAGTCTCGTGTGCTGGGGCTGGGTTCAGGGTACTGAGCGCGGGCTGAGCGGCGACATGCGCCAACACGATGGCGTCCTGGAGGTGCTGGCCGACGGTCTATTGTCATAGCATCTGGACTTTCCGCGTCCACGGGAGCGACTACCTCGAACGGCGTAACGCGTCACTCAATCTGGGCCGCGCGGCTGGTCGTGTTCGCGGCCTTCTTCGATCTCTTCGTGCAGTTCCCAACCATGGCGCCCCATGCCCGCAACCTCGGGGCGTCGGCGGCGCTCGTCGGCATCGTCGTGGCGGCCTACTCCATCACGAACCTGTTCGGCAACCTGGGTGCCGGGTTTGTCCTTGACCGGTGGGGTCGCCGTGGCCCGATCATCATCGGTTTGGCGATCACCGCACTTGCGGTCCTCAGCTACGTGTTCGTGCGGTCGCCGGAGCAACTCCTGATTGCGCGCGGAATCCACGGCCTCGGGGCGGCCGCGCTGACGCCCGGTGCGTTTTCCATCATCGGCGATTGGGTGGCCTCGGATCAGCGAGGCCGTGCCATGGGCTTCGCCGGGGCCATGATCGCCATTCCGGCCATGATCGGCCCGCCCGCCGCCGGCCTGCTTCGGGATGCCTGGGGTGCGAATTCGGTCTTCATTCTTGACGCTGCGGTGCTTGCGATCACCTTGGTTGCATTTGCGGCCGTCACGCGCCGACTGCCATACAAGGCTGCGCGGCGTGTTACGCAAAGCGCGGCGGACGACGGCGCCACGCCCTTCGGGCGACTCATGCTATTGGCCAATATCACCCTCTTCGCCGTCACCATTGGCGTTGGGGTGCTCGTGGCGCACCTGCCGCTCGTTCTGGAAAACCAGGGCGAATCCGCCGCTCGTTCCGGCTACAGCTTCGCCATCTTTGCGTTGGTGGCCATACTCGTCATGGCCGGTCCTATTGGTGGTGCAAGCGATCGCTTCGGTCGCTTCATCCCGCTGCTCGTTGGTCTGGTCGGTGTCACTGGGGGACTGGCATTGCTCGGCGTCTCCGAGGGCTATGGCCTGGTCGCGGCGGGTATGGCGGTGTTCGGCTTGGGTTACGGGCTGGTCTTCCCCGCGGCCACTGCGTTGGTCACCGAAGCCGCCGGCGCCGCGCGTCGCGGCATGGCGTTTGGCATCTTCTATGCGGTCTATTCGCTGGGCGTTGCCCTGGGGTCGGCAGGGAGCGGGCGGCTGGCCGGGCTGTACGACGACTCAACAGGGCCGCCTTTTTTGGTGGCCGCGGCCGTTGTTCTGATTGCCGTTCCGATCATCGCAATTGTCGGGCGCGTAAGGGTTGAACGATCGTGAGCAGGAACTAATGCGAGTCCCGACTGCCCCACACGCTACGCATACCACGGCAGCATCGGCTCGATCGCCAGGACCAGGAACACGAGGGCGAGGTAGAGCAGGGAGAACTTGTAGGCGGCCAGCGTCTGGTCAGGGCTTGCGCCGTTACGCAGCGGCCACGAGGCGCGGAGCCAGTAGGCGCCGAGCAGCGTGCCCGCCACCCCGAAGGCGAGTCCGCCGTAGCCCGCCGCCAGCGGGAGCCATGCCAGCGCGGTGAGCAGGAGGATGTACAACTTGATTTGGGTTGCCGTATCGCGGGGGCTGGCGACTGCGCCAAGCATCGGGACCCTGGCCGCGGCGTAGTCCGTTCGCAGGAACAGCGAGAGCGTCCAGAAATGCGGCGGAGTCCAGAAGAAAATGAAGGCGAACATGTAGAGCCCGAGCGCGTCGACCTGGCCCGAGACCGCCGCCGCGCCGATCAGCGGCGGAAAAGCCCCGGCCGCGCCGCCGATCACGATGTTGTTCCAGGACCGGCGCTTTAGCACCACGGTGTAGACCAACACGTACGTCACCGCCGCGGCCAGCGTAAGGATCGCGGCCACAAGGTTTGTCGTGACCGCCAGGGTCACGACGGCCGCTGCGACAAGGACCAGGCCGGCGGCGATGACGGCGACCGCGCTGACGCGACGCGAAGCTACCGCGCGCCCGCGCGTTCGGCGCATGAGCGCGTCGATGTCGGCTTCGAGTCCCTGGTTGATCAGGTTGGACCCGGCGGCCGATACGGCGACGGCCACGATCACGGCAAGCATCGTCGCGGGCTCAGGCTGACCGGCGGCGGCCTTCCACGCACCGGCGGCAGCAACGAAGACGAGCAGCAGGACGATGCGTGGCTTGGCCAGCGGGAACAGGTAGCGGGCCAGGGCTCCCATCAGCCGCCGCGGTGCTTCAGCGCCAGGCCGAAGTGGATGACTACGACCCACCACAGCAGCGCCGCCAGCGTCAGGTGCAGGACGCGCAGTTCCGGATACAAGCCGATGGCCTTGGACGCGACGCCAATGCCAATCTGCGCGGAAACCAGCAGCACCGCGCCATAGCTGAGCAGCACGGCCATCCGCGATCCCCCGCGCTTCCTGACCTGCCAGGCCGTGAGGTAGACGGTCAGCGCAAGCGCCGACGCGGCAATGCGGTGCAGCATGTGAAGGCCCAGGGCCTCCATACCCACGTTGCCGTCGCAAAAGGGCAGCGTCGGGCAGCTGGCGCTCGCGTTCCTTCCCACAATCGTGCCCCCGAGCAGAACCACAAACGCGGTGGCAACCAGCACGGCCCGCGTGCGGCGTACGCCCGGTAGCTCCACGCCCGGCACGTCCAGGGCGCGCAGCGCGCCGCTGGTCAGAAGAGCCAGCGTTAGCAGCGAAAAAGTGAGATGAGCTAGCCGAACCATGCCGTCCAGATGGGTGAGCACGGTGATCCCGCCCAGCACGGCCTGGATCAGGATGGCCGCCAGCGCACTGCCGATCAGCTTTAGCGCCAGTGGGTCGGCGGCCCGACCTCGAACCGCGTACCACGTGGCCACTACAACAGCCAGCATGGTCACGCCGGCAAAGACGCGATGGCCGAACTCAATGGCGGTGGCGCCCTCCAGTTCAGGGACCACCACGCCTTCGCACAGCGGCCAATCCGGGCAGCCCAGGCCGGATCCGGAAACCCGCACCCACGATCCATAGGCAATCAGACCAATGGTCAGGATCGCCGCGGCGGCGGCCCACTGGCCGGCGCGGCGCACGTGAACCGAGGGCGTTGGACGGGTCGAGTTCAAGGGACGCTTCGGTTCTAGCTGGCGCCGACTGACATCACGACCAGCGCAACGATCAGAAGCGCCGGAAGCAGCGTCCACACCACTTCCGCGGGCCGCCCGCCAACGACGCTACGCGCCGCCAGTGGCTGCACCCGCATGCGCAGCGCGGTAACGATGATGGCGGCTTCAACGAGGATCAGCGAACCCACGACGAGCCAAAAGCCTGGAGTGGTCACAGGCTCAAGATTAGCGATTTGCCACCGACCATGCGGCGAATTGCCGACGATTGCGGGACCCTTTAGCGGCCTGCCCGCATTGGCTGCCCGCGCGAAGCTCTCGGGTCTGGCAGGCTGAATCGTCCGCAGATGCAGGTCGCGGGAGTGGACCGTGGCGGCACCGCGCCCCAACGTTCTTATCGTGCTCATGGACCAGCTCCAACGTGGCGCCCTGGGTTCCTACGGCTGCCGGGCCGCGCGCACGCCATACTTCGACCGGCTGGCCGCCGATGGCCTCAGGCTCACCCGCGCCTACGTGCCGCTGCCGCAGTGCGCCCCGGCGCGCGCCTCGATGTTTACCGGCCGCTACCCGCATCAGCACGGCGTCTACCGCGTTGGCGACTCAACGGAGTTCCCGGCGGAGTGGCAAGCCGAGGTCGGCCCACTGGTGCATCGCACGCCGCTGCCGGAATCTGTGCCCTCGCTCGGGAGGGCCTTCAAGACCGCCGGCTACCGCATGGGCTACACGGGCCCCTGGCACATGGGCGACGACGAGATTCCGCACCATGGCTGGACCGACTTCTGGCGCACCTACCGCTACTGGAAGGACGGCCGCGACTTCTACATCCAGCATCTGGAGCGCCACGGGCTGGCCGAGACCCTTCACCGCGAACATCGCCGCAATAGCGCCTCCGGCTCGCTGGCCAGCGGCGTTTTCCCGTCCGGTGGGTCCACCATCCCTGTTGAGCACGCCCGCACGTCGTGGGCCGTCGATCGGGCCATCGAGTTCCTGGATTCACGCGACGACCGTCCCTGGGTATTCTGCTGCTCGATCAAGGATCCGCACCCGCCCATCATCTCGCCGGGCGACTTCCCGGGCCTGGTGTCACCGGATGAGGTCGACCTTCCGGTTTCGCTGGCCGACGACCTGTCCACCAAACCGCGCACCTTGCGTACGTCCGTCCAGCACCGGTGGGTGCGCAACATGACGGACGCGGATTGGCGCCGCCTGATTGCCCACTATCACGGGCTGGTGGCGCACGTGGACACCGAGGTCGGCCGAATGCTGGACCACCTGCAAGCCGAGGGCCTGGCCGAAGACACGATTGTTGTGGCCTTGTCCGATCATGGCGAGAGCCTGGGCGCTCACCGCATGATCGAGAAGGGGCCCTCCATGTACGAGGAGTCCCTCGGCATCCCCTTCATCGTCCGCTGGCCTGGACGTATCGACGGCGGTCGCGCCAGCGACATGCTCTTCAGCACGATCGATCTGCCGACCACGCTCGGCGAACTCTGCGGTGTCTCGGTTGATCCCGGCGAAGGCCGCAGCTTCGCCTGCGCCTGGACATCGGAGGCTCCCGGCCCCCGCGACGCCATCTTCGCTGAGTTCTATTCCCACTTCGAAGACCAGCAGCAGTTCATCAAGACCGTTTGTACCGACCGTTGGAAGCTCAACCTCTTTCTGCTTGACGACTCCGAGCTGTACGACCTGTATGCCGATCCGCATGAAATGATTAACCTCATCGCCGACCCGGCCCACGCCGCCATCCGTGCACGCCTCGCCTGCCGCATCGTCGACTGGGTATCCGAGACCGGCGACTCGCTTAGCCCCATTGTTGAACGCGCCGCACGAGCTCTTGCTGCCTGACCGTCACACGCCCGGTGCTCGTCAAGCCACTACAGGCTGGCGCCCCGAGCCGTGGCGTCTCGCTTGGTGCAGACCTTGCCGACAGTCGTCGACACCAGGCGGCTAATCTGGCTTGGCTACCGTACGAGGAACCCGGCGCCGCGGTGCACCTGCGCCGGCTGCAATTCGATGACGACCGAGCCTGAGCGCCGGCGACACACCCAGCCGCTTGATCGCGCGTCGCTCGTCAGCGCTTTCTGCCGTCTCGGCCTGCCGCGGGGCGGACTGCTGATGGTCCATAGTTCCCTGCGCAGCATGGGCCACGTTCTCGGCGGCGCGTTGACGGTGGTGGATGCGTTGCTCGAAACGCTCGGACGGGCAGGAACGCTGGTGGTCCCCACCTTTACCTATCCAATAGCCCGAGAGCGGGGCTTTGTGTTCGATCCGCTACGTACCCCGTCTCTCATGGGTGCGATTTCGGAAGCTGCCCGGCGGCATCCTCGGGCGCTCCGCAGCATTCACCTCCAGCACAGCATCGCCGCTATTGGTCCGCTTGCGGAGACCATTGTGAATTCTGGTGGTGAGACGGCGTGGGACGCCGACAGTCCCATGCGGCAGATCCTCGACCGCGACGGCCAGTACCTGCTGCTCGGCGTCCCCTATCAGAACCTCACGGCAGTCCACCTTTGCGAGGTTGAGCTGGAGGTTCCCTATCGGAAGCCCGTTCGAATCGAGACCAGGATGCGCTGTGCCGACGGCTCGCTCGCGCCACTCGTCAGCGCCGGCTGCCCGCCGCTGCCCGGGCATCCGGGCAGCGACTTCAACCGGCTCGGTCAGCGCATGGAAGGTGTCGGCCTCGTTCGGATCGGCGAGGTCGGAAACGCGGTCGCCCGACTCCTCGGCGGCCACGACCTGATGCACAAGGCGCGAGAACTCTTCGAAGCAGACGTCGACGGATTCCTCCGGCAGGAGGGTGCGGTCACGCGGCTCAGCTACGGTCACACCATCAAAACTCACCGTGGTGAGCACTGTGTCGCTGATCCGTCTCGAATGTACAGCGCGTCGTAACACGATGAACCTGCCCGATGCCCTGCGAGACGTGGCGTCACTCCGGACAACAGGCGCTAGGCAATCAATCGCGACCTGATCGACCGGCGGCGGCCATTCGGGCTGCGCGAACGCTTCGAGCCGAGTCGCTTCGAGGAAAGCGCCGCTGCGAGCGTCGACGTAAGCCAGGCGGCGGAGAGGCCGCTAGGTCCGACGGGCGATCCGGAAGCGCCAATTCACAGCCGGGCACCTAATGCTCGACGGCGAACTCGACCAGCTCTAGGACGCCACGCGACGGAGGGGACTCGGTGCCCCGTACCTGCCGTCAATTGCGACCTTCGGCTATTCCCTGTCTTCGGGCGCCACTTCCTCCTGCTCGACAGCGCCGTTTTGAGGCGACTCGTCCGACACGATGCCTGGCAGGTTCTTCAGTGAACTGATCAGATCGACGCCCGTCAGCGACTGCACAAGCGCGGGAAGCTGCGCAATCGTCGACGAAACGTCCTGCGTGACCTTGCTGGCCCCAGCGCCTGAGTTGCCGTCGCCGCCGTTGCTGATCACTACGATGCTGTCAGTCTTGGCCAGCGGCTGCGCAACCGCGCCCGCAACGTCGGGCAGCGAGTCAAACAGCTGTTGGATCATGGCCGCCTGGCCGTACTCCTTCCAGGCGTCGGCCTTCTTGTTCATTGCCTGGGCTTCGGCGAGACCCTGGGCTCGAATGGCGTCGGCTTCGGCCTCACCACGCGCCCTGATGGCGTCGGCATCGGCTTGGCCACGCAGCCTGATCGACTCCGCGCCTGCCTGGGCTTCGGCGATGATCCGGGTGCGTTCGCCTTCGGCGACCGTCTCCAAC
Source organism: Chloroflexota bacterium (assembly GCA_022825895.1). Lineage (GTDB taxonomy): Bacteria > Chloroflexota > UBA11872 > UBA11872 > UBA11872 > UBA11872. Next base: position 46,496 of record JAJDVX010000020.1, read on the forward strand.
TTGTAGCGCTCGGCTTCCGACTCGACCCTGATGCGCCGCCGGTTGCCTTCGGCAATCAGTTCCAACTGATCGCGTTCGGCCTCGGCCGGGCGCCGGACCGTGGCGTCCAGTTCGCGCTCTCGCCGAATGATCTCCTGCTGCTGGACTTCGATCTGCTTCTGGCGTTCGACAACCTCGATCTGCAGTTCCTCGCCGCGGATCTGCTGGCGAGTCTTGGCTTCCTGAAGTGCGTAAGCCAGCTCGGCCTCGGCCCGCCGGGCGTTGACTTGCTGGTCGTAGGCGGCTTTCTGCGTTTGGAAATCTCGCTCGGACTCGGCGATCGACGTGTCGGCCTGGAAGCGCGCAGCCTGCCGTTGCTGATCGGCTCCGGCCTCCTTGATACCAGCGTCGCGTTCGGCCTGGGCCTCACCGATAGCGGCGTCCCGCTTGACCTCTGCGGTCCTCCGCACGCCGAGGGCTTCCAGGTAGCCCTGCTCGTCCTGAATGTCGCGGATCGAGAAGCTGACGATTTCTAACCCCATGTTGGTCATGTCGGTTGCCGCTACGTCGCGGACTTGCTCCGCAAACGCCACACGGTCGCGATAAATGTCTTCAACTGTCATCGTGCCCAGGATGGCGCGTTGCTGACCTTCTAGAGTTTGCAGGGCGACTTCGGCGATCTGCGTCGCGGTCTTGCCCAAGAACTGCTCGGCGGCGGTGCGAATGGCTTCCTCGCTGCGCCCGACTTTCACCTGAGCCACGCCGTCAACGGAAACCGATACACCTTCCTTGGTATAGACCCTGGCGGTGTTGACCTGGAGGGTCATTACCTCCAGCGAGATGATTTGCGCTTTCTGCAAGATCGGCAGCACGAACATCCGGCCGCCGACCTTCAGTTTGGGCTGCGCACTTCCGCCAGAGACGATTAACGCGTGATTTGGGCCTACCGTGTGAAAGCCAGCCATGGGTTGACTCCTGTCATTCCGCTCTAGGCTTCAAGTATGCCCGACTTACCGCTTGCGTTCCTGAAGCAGGCGTTCAACTTTGAGCACTTGTCCGTAGACGCCCGTGACTCGGACTTCGTCGCCTTTACGAATTGAGACGCCCGGATCGGTTGAAGCCGCCCACTCCTTGCTCGCTATTCTGACTCGCCCGGACGGCTCGAGATCGGAGAGTGCCACACCCCACGCCCCCTCCAACTGTGACTGGTCCTCTGTCTGGAATCCGCTTGACGTTCCACCCTCGACCCTTACAAACCGAATGAACAGGACCCAGGTTACGGCCGTGAGCCCGGCTGCGACCGCGATCATGATTGGGCTCACCATGTAGCTCGGCTCCGGAAAGTCCGACGGACCGGAGGTGTCTCCGAAGAGGAAGACCGAACCAAGGACAAGCGCAACCAGCCCACCGGCGCCGAAGAGGCTGAATCCAGGCGCCGACGCCTCGGCGTAGAAGAGTCCGAGCGCTACCGCGATAAGCAGCAGTCCGCCCCAACTGCCAGGCAGGCTGAAGAAGCCGACAAATGCCAGGGCGAGCGCGATTGCTCCGGCGATCCCCGGCGCCAGCATTCCGGGAGCGGAGACCTCCACAAGAACGGCGATTCCTCCGATGAGAAACAGCGCAAGGACAACGTTGGGGTTCGCGAGGATGTCAAGGGCACGTTCGAGCAGTGTTCGGTCAACCCGGCTGACTTTCCCACCCGCGGACGAGATAACCACAGGGCCAGTCGCGGTTTCGACGGTACGTCCGTGTAGCTGCTCGAGCATCGAGTTCATATCGGGAACGATCAGGTCGGCGATGTCCTGCTCAACTGCTTCCTGGGCCGAATACGCCAGGGCTCTGGAGACGGTGGCCTCCAAGGCGTCAGCGTTGCGATTGCGGACCTGCGCGATGCTCCGAATGAAGGCTTGCGTACCCTCACTGACTTTGCGCGAGAGGGTCGCGGGTAGTTCGGCGCCTCCCGAGCCAACCGGAGTGGCCGCCCCTACGCTCGTCCCCGGAGCCATCACGGCAACATGGGCGGCGGCCAATACGAAAGTTCCAGCTGAAGCAGCCCTGGCGCCGGCTGGCGATACGTAGACCGCGATTGGAATCTCCGATTCGAGCATGTGCTCCACGATTTCACGCGTGGAGTCAAGTCGACCGCCCGGTGTGTCCAGTTGAATGACGAAGAGCGTGGCGGCGTCGTTGTGCGCCTGATCAAGCGTCCGTTCGATGTGCCCGGCAGTAAGTGAATCGATGGTCCCGTCGATCCTTATCACCGAGACACGCGGTGCAGCCCCAAGAGCTGTGCCGGTCGACTGCCAGGCGAGCAGCGCGATGGCCACAATTGCTGACGTAAGGACGATGAGGCGACGGACATTCCGCCCGCGGTCGAGGCTTCTTATGGTGGCTAGCCTCACAGCGCTGTCACCGCTGCGCTGCGTCCTGCGCACCACTTGAGTTCGCGCACCTGCCGGCCGACTGAATTGGGCTCTGACGGACGGCGCCGAATTCGGTGGCATTGCGCATGGTTCCTTGCAGTGCTTTCTACGAGCCTTGCATTCGATCGGTCATTGACTCGTGCGCGACAAGAACTGCGGGTGCCGAGGGCGGGATTCGAACCCGCACAGCCCGAAGGCCACTAGCCCCTCAAGCTAGCGCGTCTACCAGATTCCGCCACCTCGGCCTGCGCATATTGTAGACGGGAGTCAGCCCGAATCCCGGGCTCGCTCTTCTGACGCTTGCACGAACGAGGCGAAGAGTGCGCGGTGGGGGGCGGCGTCCAACATTTCCTCCGGGTGCCACTGCACTCCCAGCACGAATCGGTGGGCTGGATCCTCGACGGCTTCAATCAGGCCGTCGGAGCTCCACGCCGTTGGTCGCAGCCCCCGACCGAGTTGGCGTATCGCCTGATGATGAAACGAGTTTGCCTCCAGGTGCTCGGAGCCGACGATTTGGCGAAGCAGGGATCCGTCTGCCACGGTGAGTGTGTGGCCGGGCGAGTGCGGATCGCCACGCTGGCTGTGGCGCAAGCCATCGGGTCGCTGGGTCGGAAGGTCCTGCCAGAGCGATCCGCCGCGGGCAACGTTGAGAACTTGGTGACCCCGGCAGATGGCCAGAATCGGCAGGTCGCGCTTGAACGCGGATTGCAGGAGGGCCAGTTCCAGCGCGTCGCGCTCCGGGCCCGGATGAACGGTGGCGTTCAGCACTGATTCACCGTAGTTGGCGGGGTGCACATCTATGCCGCCGACGAGCACAAGACCGTCGATGCGGGACACAACCGCGTCGGTGGCCGCCGTCGCCTCAGGAGCGATAACGATCGGAATCGCGGCTGCGCCTGCGACTGCATCCAAATAGTCCTGCTTCAGCGCGGCATGAGGCCGATTCGGCACGCCTTCGGCTGAGCGCTCGCTAAAGGCGTCGCCCGAGGTCACGCCGATTATCGCCGGCACGTCAGCTTCCTCCTGCTGCGGACCGCGTCGCGGTGCCGACGATTCGATGCAACAATGCATGCATGCGCTTCAGGGTATCCGGATTCGGCGACGAAATCTCCGACGAACTGTCGGTGCAACTTGGCGTCATGTCCGACCTTGGCGTCGACGCGCTGGAGCCGCGCCGAATCCAGCTGCCGGGCGGCGATACGAAGAACATCGTCGAAATGTCGGACGCTGACCTTCACGTCATGCGTCGGATGCTGGACGACCACGGGATGGGCTGTTCGCAGATCGGCTCACCGGTCGGCAAGGCGCCGTTGGATTCGGACCTGCAGGCGCAGTTTCGGCAGCTCGAAGGCGCGGTGCGCGCGGCTCAGGTCCTGGATGCGTCGTACATTCGGGTTTTCGGGTTTCAGCCGGTGCAAGGCGGGCCGCTGCCTGCTGACCGCCCAGCGGCGCTCGGCAGGTTCCAGCGGGTTGCCGAGCACTTGGCTTCACTCGATCCGAGCCTCACGCTAAGTCTGGAGAACGAACACGATCTGTACGACGACACGCCCGCCGCCTGCGCCGAGTTCCTCGCGCTGGAGGGCGCACCGATCAGCATGTGCTTCGATCCGGGCAACTTTGTGCGGGCTGGTGTACGCCCGTATGACGAGGGGTGGCCCGTACTTGCCGCGGCAACGCGAATGGTCCATGTGAAGGACTATGACACCGAGATCGCCGACTGGGCGCCCGCAGGCGCCGGCGACGGTCAATTGGCCGATGTGCTGGGCGCGGCCGATCCCAAGCAGGTGGCCTACTTATCGCTTGAACCCCACCTGTCGGGTACCGACGCTGGCCGTGGGCGTGATCGCGCGGACGTGTGGCGCGAAGCGCACGCCGCCCTGATACGGATTCTCGACTCCCCGTGAGCCTGCCACCGCACGTGGCCTGGGTTCGAGTGTCGCCGAAGCCAGGTCGCAATGAAGAGATGTCCAGCCTCAACCTGATTGAGGGACTTGGTATTGAAGGCGACCGGCACGCGCGACCGGATAAGCGAAATCAAGTCCTGGTGATGGACGTCGAGACCCTGGACCATTTCGAGCTCCGCGCCGGAGACATCCGCGAAAACATCGCCATTCGCGGTCTGGACGCGGCCGAACTAGTCGAAGGCGATCGGCTTCGATTCGGCACCGACGCCGAAGTGCTGATCTCCCATCCGTGCGCGCCCTGCTACAAGATGGATGCCCTACGGCCGGGTCTCCAGGAGGAATTGCGGGGCCGTCGCGGCATGCTGGGCATCGTCACGCGCGGTGGCGTGGTTCTCCCAGGCGACGTTGTCAAGCTAGTTCCCAAGCAGGACTGAGACCGCCGACGGAACGTCTAGTCCTGCTGGATCGACACCTCGCGTCCACTCTGAGCCGATTCGTACGCAGCATCAACCCAGCGGTGGGTGCGTAGCGCCTCGTTCCAGTCCGGAGAGTATCCGGCGCCGGTGGCGACGCTGCGTACAAAGGCGCGGAGCTGAACTTCGAACGGGTCGACGGCGACCGTCGGGACCGTGTCCCAGCCGTCCAGGGGATCGCCTTGCTCGGCGGCCGGGTCGTAGGAGAAGAGCGGACCGTGGCCGCGTTGCACCCAGCAGCGATTGGCTGTGACGAGGAGTCCGCCGCGACTGCAGTCGATCTCTATGGTCGGCACGTCTTCGTGGCGGCGGCGCACCCAACTCGAAAAGACCTGGCCAATGGCGCCGTTTTCGAAGCGCAGGTTGACCGCGCAGGAGTCCTCGACATCGCTGTGAAATGGCCCAGACTCCGGGTCCTCGCGATCGGTGATGCCCTCGAACGTCAGGCAGTGCGTGCTGGCAATGGGGCCCACCAGCCAGCCAAGGAGGTCGTAGAAGTGCGCCATCATGTCATGTACCACGCCGCCCGCAGACTCTTCGCGCTTGAAAAACCAGGGCGGCCGGTTGGCCACTAGCGGCGGGACGAAGTAGCCAAACACCACGCGCGCATGAAACACGTCGCCCAGGTCGCCCGATTCCAGAATGGCCCTGGCCGCCTGCGGTCCGCCCTGGAACCGCATGTTCTGGATGATGCCGTGGCGGACGCCGGCCGCCGTAGCGGCCGCCAGTAGCTCCTCGGACTCTTCCAGTGTGGCGCCGAGGGGCTTGTCCGTGAATACGTGCTTGCCGTCGCCGATGGCCTGCATCAGCGGGTCAAAGTGCAGCCGGTTAACGAGGCAGTTGTCGACCACATCCACGTCGAATCGCCCAACGGAGCCTTCCAGATGGTCGCTGGAGAAGTCGGCGTTGTACGCGTGGAAGATCTCGCGCAGACGCTCGGGCGTGCGTCCGTAAACACCCAGAATCACCGGGACTTCCTCGCCGTCGACGAGTTCCGGCTGGGCGCGGATTTTGGCGAGGGCGGCCGCGTGCCGGTGGGCCATGCGGCCGGTACCGAGGACAAGAAACGTAATGGGGTTGGTGGGCACGGGCAGTCTCGCGGGCGACAATGCGCGAAGTCTATACGAGCGCGGACCGTGGGCCTTTGCTTCCGGTGAGGCGGTTGGCCGACACAGACGCCAGCTCGACAAGCGAGTTGCACAGGCGTGCGACTGGTCCCTCGGCGGGACCTCGGCTAGCCTTGACCGTCAGGCGGCTGGGGACTGAGCGTGCTCGCAACGGCAGGCAGTGACGGCCTGACAGTTCTTCGAGTCCCGCTGCGAGTTTCGATGCCATGAGCACGGAGTCTCAACGTCCCGCAGCGCGGCCGACCGGCTGGTTCTTCACGCGCATCAGCCTGTTCTGGGTCGGCCTCTCGTTCATGTGGGGGGCCATAAACATCCAGGTCCTCCCCGCCGTGATTCCCGACATGGTGGGATCGGATGTTCAGGGCACGGCCATTGGTGCGGTCGTCTTCGTGGGCCTGGCCATCGCGATTGTGGTGCAGCCGTTTGCGGGTGCGGTCAGCGACCGGGCCCAGTTCGGGATCGGTCGGCGTCGTCCGTTCATGCTCGCCGGCGTGCTCGTCGTCATTCCATTCCTAGTGGTCATTGGTCTGTCGCCGTACTACTGGTTGCTGTTTCTCGCCGTAGTCGGCGTGCAGGTCGGCGGAAACATTGCCCACGGGCCTTACCAGGGCGTGATTCCCGACCAGGTACCAGGGTCTGCCCGGGGCAGGGCGTCGGGATTCTTTGGCATTGCGAATCTTATCGGCACGATTCTCGGCGCCGCGGTCGCCGGGCAATTCCTGGCCGAAGGTCAGGTGCTCCTGGCCTTGCTGACGATTGCCATCGTGCTGGCGGCCATGTCTTTGATGACTTGGGTCTTCGTGAAGGAGTCGCCGCCGCCACCTCCGGAATCGTACGGCCCTGTCTGGAAGGAGGTGCGACGCCGCGTTCGGGAACTTCGAGGGAAGCGGGCCTTTGTGTGGCTCATGGGATCGCGCCTGCTGTTCTTCATGGGACTGCAGTCGATGGACAATTTCCTCCAGCTCTTCTTTCGCCAGGGCCTCGGCGACGACAGTCCAGAAGGCAAGACCACGATCGTGCTGGGCACGGTGTTGATCCTGGCGGTGCTCACAAGCATCCCGGCGGGTTGGGCGTCTGACCGATTCGGCCGGTTGCGGCTGGTGGCCGCTGGTTCGTGCCTAGGCTTGGGCTCGGCTGTCCTCCTGGTATTCGCGCAGGATTTCGTCCAGGTTGTTGCGTTTGCCACCCTCCTGGGAGTCGGGCTCGGTCTGTTCACGGCCGCGGACTGGGCCGCGGCGATTGATCTTGTTCCAGATGCGCGCGCGGCAGGGCTCTACATGGGGCTGACCAACGTCGCTACCGCCGGTGGGGACGCATTGGCAACGCTCTCGGCCGGAATCGCGCTCGACGTGGTGAACCAGATTGCACCGGGCTATGGTTTTCGCGCAGTCTTTGCGCTGATGGGACTCTACTTCCTGCTGAGCGTGGTGGTGCTGGGCAAGGTGCGCACGCACGTGCATGCGGCACCGGACTCCCGGGTTCTCGCTCCGGAGGCGCGTGGCTCAAGTCACGAGCCGTCACCCAACCGCCCCGTAACGTAGGTCGGGGCTTCTTCAACGTCGCTTCCGGTCGGCGGCGTGGCGTGGCGGTATGCGCAAATGGGAGATGTTAGGCATAATCTCGGGCGCGGCCCCGTCTGACGTGTGGGCAGGGCCGGTACGTCCGAGCCAGCCCAGCCCTTATGCACGGGCCGAACTGGAGGAAGTCCGGAATGCAGACAGTTGTTTTCTATCTCGTGATCGGGGTCTCTTTTGGAGGTCTCATCATCGGACTCCTCTACTGGATCTACTCTCTGATTCGCGGCTCGGCCGAGGACGAATAGCCGAGACACCGACATAAGTCGTAGGCGGCTACGGTCAGGGTGCGGATTCAAGCGCTTGGCAGGTCTTCGAAAGCTCGCCGGCGGGATGCTGGCCTTGAGCGGCGGGGTTTATGGTCTGCGCGTGGAACCTGCCGTGACAGCCTCGGGCTATCGGTAGGGGTCCAGCCGCATCGGGATGCCCGATGCGGCCATGAACTCCTTCGCCTCGCGCACGCTGTAAACCTCAAAGTGAAATATTGACGCTGCCAAGACGGCGTGGGCATTCCCGAGCGTTACCGCATCCCGCAGGTGCTCCAACGATCCCGCCCCGCCGGAGGCGACGACTGGAATCGATACGCTCTCGGTGACGGCGCGTAGAAACTCGACGTCGTAGCCTTCGCGCGTTCCGTCTGCATCGATGCTGTTCAGGACGATCTCGCCGGCACCGAGGTCTTGTCCGCGTTGGGCGGTCTCTACGGCATCGAGTTCGGTGCGAACGCGCCCGCCGTTTAGGTAGATCGTCCAGCGCGGTGGGTCGCTTTCTGGATCGCGCAGCGCGTCGATTGAGAGCACGACGCACTGAGATCCGAACCTGTCGGCACAGGCACGAATCAGGTCAGGATCGCGGTGGGCTGCGCTGTTGATCGATACCTTCTCGGCGCCGCTGCGCAGCATCAGATACATATCGTCGATCGTTCGGACGCCTCCGCCGACCGAAAGCGGAATGAAGACCTGCGAGGCCACGCGCTCCACGAGGTCGACCATGATGTTGCGGCCCTCGGCCGATGCGGTGATGTCGTAAAAGACGAGCTCGTCGGCGCCCTCGCGGTCGTAGCGGGCCGCCAGTTCGACCGGATCTCCGGCGTCGACGTCGGCGGAGAATCGAACGCCGCGGACGTTGCGTCCATTCTTCACGTCCAGGCACGGAATCACGCGGCGCGTGAGCATTGGTCAGGTCCGAGCAGCGCGTCGCGCGTCGGCCAGCGTGACGGCTCCGGTGTACAGCGCCCGTCCAATGATCACCCCGGCGGCTCCGATTTCGGCGAGCTGCGCGACGTCGGCCGGGCTGTGCACCCCGCCGGACGCGATGACGTCCAACTGTCGGCCATGGCGGCAAACCAACGCCGCGGTGCCTTCGAAGTTCGGCTGCGCCAGCATGCCGTCGCGGTTCACGTCCGTGAAAACGATCGCCGCCGCGCCCGTCTTCGCGGCGGTCGCGGCCAGATCCGTTGCTGTCATCGAGCTGTCTTCAGCCCACGCTTCGATTGCGACTTGGCCGTTGCGCGCATCGACGCCAACGGCAATGCGACCTGGGAAGGCCTCGACGGCGGCAGGGACAAGACCCGGATTGCGCACGGCGGCGGTGCCAATCACGACTCGGGCCGCGCCGGCTTTGAGTACTTCGCGAACGGCCTCTAAGTCTCGGATTCCGCCGCCGACCTGCACGGGAACGGGTCCCGCGAGGTGGATGATTTCGCTTACGAGCGCGGCGTGGGCGCGCGCCGCGCTGCGCGCGGCGTCGAGATCCACAATGTGGAGCCAATCAGTCCCGCTGTCCAAGAAGGAGCGAGCGGCCTCGCGTGGATCTTCGTAAAACATGGTCTCGCGAGCAAAGTCGCCCTGGATGAGGTTGACGCACTTACCTCCGCGTATGTCGATGGCGGCATAGATATCCATGTGTCAGTCGAACTCTGGGGCCGGCGTCTGGCCGGCCAGACGAATGAAGTTTGCGTAGATTCGAAGTCCAACAAGACCACTCTTCTCAGGGTGAAACTGGGTGGCGTAGAGGTGGTCGCGACGTACGACACTCGTGAATTCCAGCCCGTAGTCGGTAGTGCCGGATACGCGGGCGGGATCCGAAGGCCGAGCAAAGTAGGAGTGCACGAAATAGAAGTTGGCGTCCTGCGGAACACCCGCGAACAGCGGAGAGTCCTCAACCTGCCGCACTTGATTCCAACCCATGTGTGGAACTTCCAAGCCTTCAGGAAAGCGGACGACATCGCCCGGAAGCACGCCGAGGCACGGTGTGTCGTCGTCCTCTTCGCTGCGATCAAACAGGACCTGGAGTCCCATGCAGATTCCCAGGTAGGGGACGCCGCGTGCGATGGCGGCAACAACCGGATCGTCCACGCGCGCATAGCGCAGACCGCGCATCGTGTCCGCCGCAGCGCCCACGCCGGGCAGAATGACGGCATCGGCAGCGGCCACGGCGGCTGGTTCGGCCGTGACGTCAAATGCTGCGCCCACGCGCTTGAGCGCCCGCGCCACGCTATGGATATTGCCCGCACCATAATCGACGACGGCGATCACGGGTCGCCCGCCAGGATATCCTGTATCCGACGTACGGCGTCGCAGTGACGCACCTCTACTTGAGCGGCGCCGTTGAGCGGCTTGAGCGCTACAACGCCCCGTTCCAGCTCGCGTGCGCCGATCAGGATCGCGAGACGCGCCTGCGATCGGCTGGCGCGGCGCAGGTGCGAGCGCGGACTGGTCGCGCGGAAGCCGCACTCGACGGCGACGCCCGCTTGACGAAGCTGGCGAGCCAGGCGCATGGCGTCCGCGACGGCAGCGTCCGCCAGGGGAGCAACGTAGGCCTCGGGGGCTCGGGGGGCTCGCGCGGTCGTGCCGCAGCGCTCGAGGCTGAGCAGCACGCGTTCGATGCCGCTGCCAAAGCCAACGCCGGGCACGTGGTTCGCTCCGATCAGTTCAGCCAGATAGTCATAGCGTCCACCTCCTCCGACCGTGCTCTGTGACCCAGCGTCGGGTGGAACAAACTCGAAGACCGTGCGGTTGTAGTAGTCCAGACCACGCACCAGTCGATGGTTGACGGCGAACGGAATCTCGAGCGACTGCAGCAGTCCCTGGAGCGCGTCAAAGTGAGTGCGTGCAGGTTCGCCGAGAAAGTCCAGCGAGCGCGGCGCGCCTTCGCACAGGTCAGCGACCGCCGGGCTTTTGGAATCGAGAATCCTTAGTGGGTTGGATGTCAGACGTTCGCGGCTCTCGGAGTCCAGGCGGTCGGCCAGGGGCGTGAAGTAGTCCACCAGCGCCTGTCGATATGCGGGGCGGGTGTCCGGGTCTCCCAGCGAATTCAACTCAAGCCGCAGGTCGTCGATCCCCAGGGCGCGATACGTTGACCAGAGCAGGTCAATCACCTCGGCGTCAACAGCGGGACTGGGGTCCCCGAGCGCTTCGGCGCCAATCTGGTGGTGTTCCCGATAGCGACCGGCCTGCGGGCGGTCGTAACGAAATATCGAGGTGAGGTAGTAGAGCTTCACGGGCTGCGGCAGGTTGTGCAGTCCGTTCTGAACGTACGCGCGGACGACGGGGGCCGTGCCTTCGGACCGCAGCGTCAGTGAGTCGCCCCCGCGATCCTGGAAGCTGTACATCTCCTTCTGCGCAAGGTCTGTTGCATCGCCCGTGGTTCGAGTAAACAACTCGGTTCGCTCGATTGTTGGCGTGCTAATTGGGGCGAAGCCGCGGAGTTCGCACTGGCGCTGAAAGGTCTCGGACACCAAGCGCCACGCGGGCGCCACATCCGGCAGGCGGTCGGCGGTTCCCCTCGGACGCTGGATCATCCGGCGGCCTGCAGGCGATTGACAGCCGCTTGTACCGCGGTCGGATTGTCGGTCGTGACGGCGATTCGCTTGTCGCGAGCGCGCTTGCCGCGTTCCATGCTGATTGGGCGCCGCGGCAGGTCCAACGACTTTGCCAGCAAATCCATCACCGCGCGGTTCGCACGGCCATCGCTGGGCGGCACGGCGATTCGGGCGGCGAGTGACCCGTCAGCTCGTTGCCTGAGGACCGTGGATTGTGCTCGCGGCGTTGCTCGGACGCGGAGTCGAATTGTGGTCGGCATGTGGAGGCTCTGTCATCGCATGCTCACCCGAGGGCGAGTGAACGCACAAGGCTCCAGAGCACCTGAATGACCAGAATTGCGATCAGCGGCGAGAGGTCGATCATCCAGGATTGCGGTAGCGCCCGGCGAATCGGACCGAGAACCGGCTCAGTCACGTCGATGAGGAGTCGCATGATCGGATGGGACGGGTCGCGGACGAACCACGAGAGAATGGCGCGACCGATGATGGCAAAGACGATGATTGTCACCAGCCAATCGAGAAGTTGAACGAGTGCCGGGAGCACGATGTGTCAGGGACCTGGAGTCGGGGAACGCGTGCCAAAGATAGCGCGTCCGACGCGCACGATCGTGGCGCCTTCCATCAGCGCCGCGTCGAGGTCGTCCGTCATGCCCATGGAGAGTTCGGCGATCGGCTGGTTGGGCAGGCTGCCTCGCAGGGAGTCGCGTAGTTGGCGCAGCCGGCGAAAACAGGTGCGGCTGGTTGCCCGATCCGGACCCATCGGTCCAATGGTCATCAGGCCGCGCAGCGTCAGGTCCGTTTCGCGGTCGAGGACCGATGCCAGCGGCAATAGTTCGGCAGGCTCGATGCCGCCCTGCGTCTGCGCGCCTGTGAGGTTGACCTGGATCAGCACGTCGCAGGGTTGGCCGTTCCGCACGGCTTCGAGGCGGCGGGCCAGGCGCACCGAATCCACCGAGTGGATGAGCGAAAACAGTTGCGTTGCCGCGCGGGCCTTATTGCGCTGCAGGTGTCCCACGAGGTGCCAGCGCCCGCCACCGACCTGAGGGATCTTGGCCTGCGCTTCCTGTACCCGGTTTTCGCCGAAATCCGTTAGCCCCGCGGCCAGGCCCAAACGCACCGTTGCGGCGTCGAATGTCTTGCAGACGGCCACCAGTGTCACCGAATCCGGCGAGCGGCCGGTTTCCAGGCAGACTTTGGTGATCTGTCTGCGGACGGCCGCCACATTCGCGGTGACCCTGCCCGCGGCATCGGCCAGTGTCATGATCCGGCGAGACTTTGGGTTAGCGCCCTTCCGAGCGGCGACGAAGGAAGGCTGGGATATCCACTTCGCTCGATTCGCGCGAACGGCTCGAGAAATCAAGCTCGCGAACCACGGGGCTACTTGAGTGTCGCGAGGTGCGGCGTCTGGTCGGGCGCGCCTCTGCGCTGCCGGTCTGGAAGCCGGTCGCGATGACCGTGACCTGGAGACGACCCTCCATGGCCTCGTCGATTACCGTCCCGAAGATGATGTTGGCATTCGGCTCGGCCGCCTTGGCCACGATGTCGGCGGCTTCGTTGACTTCGTGAAGGGTCATGTCCGGGCCACCGGTGAAGTTCAGAAGCACCCCGCGCGCGCCGTCCACCGACACATTGAGCAGCGGGCTGTTGAGGGCTTGCTGAATCGCTTCGGTTGCTCGGTCTTCACCCTGGGCCTCGCCAATGGCCATCAAGGCTGTGCCGGATTCGGTCATGACGGCACGCACGTCGTTGAAGTCGAGGTTGATTAGGCCTGGCTGAGTTATCAGGTCGGATACGCCCTGGATACCCTGGCGCAGCACGTCGTCGGCCAACGCAAAGGCTTCGGTGACCGACATCTTCGGGTCGGCGACCGCCAAGAGTTGCTGGTTGGGGATCATCACAAGAGTGTCGACGCGCTCCTGCAGGTTTCGAATACCTTCCTCGGCGTAACGAGCCCGCGTGGTGCCTTCGAAATCAAACGGTCGAGTCACGACACCGACCGTGAGCGCACCCGTTTCGCGGGCGACGTCGGCAACAACGGGTGCACCGCCGGTGCCGGTACCGCCGCCCATGCCGGCGGCAATGAAGACCATGTCGGCGCCTTCCACGGCTTCGCGTATCTCATCCAAGGACTCTTCGGCGGCTTTCTGGCCAAGGGACGGTTGGCCGCCTGAGCCAAGTCCGCGGGTGGCCTTGTCGCCAACGCGAATCCGTGTGGGCGCACTTGAGCGCACCAGCGCTTGCGCGTCCGTGTTGACGGCGATGAACTCGACGCCTTGCACATGCTCATCGATCATGCGATCGACGGCATTGCTGCCGCCACCACCGATGCCAACGACCTTGAGTTCCGCTAACGAGTCGCCGCCGACCGGCTGCCTTGATACGCGACCTGCCGGTGCCGAATGCGGCTCGCCATCGGCGCCCGTCAGCCGCGTGATTCGACTTCCACCGCGGCCATCACTTTCGGCCATGTCCACTCACCCTTCCCAGGCGCGCCAACATTGGACGGCCAGACTGCTCTCGGTGCGGCGCCACAACTGTAACGCCATTATGCCCAAACTGAATCACCGCAACTCGCCTTTCACCTGACAGTTGGCGAGACGACCGAACGCATCCATCCACCCAGCCTGTCCAAGACACCACGGTGCCGGAGGCTCGTGGCCGTCACCCAGCCGTCTGCTTCTTCAGCCGCGGCGGCCGAGAGCAGAAGGCCGACACCGGTGCTGAATTCTGGTGCTCGAAGGTTATCGCCCAGACCCCAGAGTGCTCGCGGTCGTCCCGTGGCGACCGGCATGTCCAGGACCGTGCTGGCCAAGTCCTTGATGCCAGTCAGACGGGAACCGCCGCCTGTGAGCACGGCGCCCGCCGGCAGTATGTCGTAATACCCGCTGCGCGTGATTTCATCACGTACGAGGTGCAGCAACTCCTCCACTCTTGCCGTGATGACCTCGGCAAGATCGCGGCGGCGAACGGCCACCGGCGCGCCGTGGTCGAACCCCGGGACGGCGACGGTTGCATCGTCTTCGTCGACGGGCCATCCGACGCTGCCATGTTCGACTTTCACTGCTTCGGCGACTTTGGTTGGTAACCGGAGCCCTCGGGCAATGTCGGCCGTGACCAGCGCGCCTCCAATCGGGATGACGGCAATGTGCCAGCACGCATCATCGACGAATAGGGCGACATCGGTTGTTCCACCGCCAATGTCGATTAGCACCACACCCTCGCGCCGCTGCTCCGGCATCAGGCAAGCGCGTGCGGAGGCCAGAGGCTGCAGAACGCGGCCCTGCGTTGACAGGCCCGCCTGGCTCACGCAGTGCTCCAAGTTCGCCATAGCGTTTGTGGCTCCGGTGATGACGTGAGCTTCGACGGCAAGCCGGCGCGCGGTGAGTCCACGCGGATCGAGCACGTCGGTGAGGTGGTCGGTTGCAAACGTCTTGGGTATGACCGCCACGACCTCCCGGTCTTCGGCAAGGCTCAACATGGTCGCTCCGCGGACGACCGCCCCGACATGGCGTTCGCGCACCTCGCGCTCACCGGACGGCAAGCGAACTTCGCCACGCTGGCTGTGAGACTGGAGGTGGCCGCCGGCGATTCCAGTAACGACGTGCGACGAGCGCGCTCGCGCGGCCTTCTCGGCGCGATGTATTGCTTCGTCAATGGCCTTAACGGTTAGCACGACGTCAACGACCTGCCCGCCTTTGAGACCGTACGACGGCGCGGTGCCGACGCCAAGGACATGCAACTGCGCGCCTCGGTATTCCTGCCCAATCACGGCGCAGGTCTTGGTGGTTCCGACGTCCAGTCCGACGAATATCCGTTTGCGGCTCATGCTCCCATCCTTGGCCAAACGGAGTGCATGAAAAGCGACAGTTTACATAACACAGCTACGGCGCCCGAGGATTCCGGCCTGTGGCGAGCGGCGGCGCGTCCACGGTGCGGTAGGTGGGTCGTTCGATCGGACGGAGGTCCACGCTCGCAATTCGCTCGCCCAAGCGGTTTGCTTGCTCAAGCACGGCATGCAGCGCGACGAGCTTTGCGTCGAGTTGCGACGTATCACCAAAACCGAGCTCCCGCCCAGCGTGGTCAACCACGGTCAGCTGGCCGGCTGAATAGCGAATGTGGCTGGGTATGACCCGGAGCAGCGGCAAATTGCTCTGTAGTTGATGCGCGGCTATTAGCGCACCCACGCTCACCACGTCGCCCGGCACCAGACGAGCCGACGAGTCGTCCTCGATCGTGAGCGGCACCTTTGGCTCGAACTGCTCCGCCAGGACCTCGCCTGACGCATTGACCAGAAAGCTCTGACCGTTTGTCACCCAGTTTGCCACCGGCGCCTCGTAGGCGACCGTCACCGTAGCCCGGCCGTCGATCCCTACCCGAACCGTTGCGTCGGCCACTCCCGGAAGATTCCGGATTTGCCGCCGCAGCGCGTTGCTGTCGATGCGAAACACGTTCTCGCCAATCAGGGGACGAGTGGCGGCCTCGATGCTGGCCGGATCGACCGCTGGAGGCGGCGAAGAATCCGCCCGGTGTACGGCGACGTTTCTAACGTCAAATACGGGCGAATTGAGAAACCAGATGAGGACACCTGACGAGATCATGGCGATAACCAGCGACAACGCCTTGGTGAAGAGTCCTCCGCGTTGGTCGGTCATTTGAACAACGCCCGCGCGTGACTGTTCCAGCGGCCCAGGAGCCTTACTTCGGGTGTGAGCCGGACGCCGCTTGCCCGGGCCACGCGTTCACGCACTGCAATGGCTAGGTCCAGTACGTCCGTAGCCGTCCCGCCGGGTCTGGCCGAGAGGAAGTTTGCGTGGATAGGCGAAACAAACGCCCCGCCGAGCTCGTGGCCCTTGAGGCCGGCCGCCTCAATCAACCGTCCTGCGTAATCCCCATCCGGATTCATGAAGAACGATCCCGCGTTTTGTCCGAGAGGCTGGGTGGCGCGTCGCCGTCGCGCCAAGGCCAGCAACTCGCGGCGAAGCACGGCTGGGTCGGCAGGTTGGACGCGAAAGCTCGCCGCCAGCACAACGGGTTCTTTGTCGTCGTCATGGAGGTTGCTTTGCCGATACCCAAAGTCAAAGTCCGATGCCGGGACTTCACTTTCGTGACCACATCGCCACACGCGGGCGGACGTCAGAACGGCGGCAACGTCGGATCCGAACGCTCCCGCGTTGCCGTAGATGGCGCCGCCCACGGTGCCCGGGACGCCGATCGCGAACGACAAGCCGCCAAGACCCAAGCGCGCGCATCGCCCGGCGAGGCGCGCCATGCTGTGGCCCGATGCAACCCGCACGAAATCGTTGGCCGGGTGCGCGTTGAAATCCTGATAGCGGTTGTAGATCACCAGGCCGTCGATCCCAGCGTCGGCTACGAGGGTGTTGGTGCCGTGCCCCATGACAGTGCGAGGAATCCCCAGGCGATTCGCGGTCTCCAGGGCCAGGCGCAGCGCGGGAAGGCTGCGCACTTCAACCCACAGGTCGGCCGGGCCCCCCACGCCAAACGATGTGTGGCGCTTCATGGGCTCGTGCGCGCGAACGCGGAGCGTCGAAGGGAATCTCGCATCCGCGCTCATTTGACCGTTGCTTGTTTCAGGCGCGTTACCAAATGATCGGCCAGCGGAGTCACGGACTCCGGGCCCATGACCAGGACTATGTCACCGGCACGTGCCTCTTCGAGAACTCGTTCGGCAATCTCATCGAGACTGGGAAGCGCTCGGGCGTTTGGGTGGCGTATTGCCTGAGCCAGGTCTCGTGAATTGATGCCGATGGCCGTTTCGCGTCCTGGCGGCGAGTAGACGTCCGCCAGAAACACCTGATCGGCATCTCCAAAGGCGTCGAGGAAGTCGTCAAATAAGTCTCGCGTCCGCGACGCCAAGAGCGGTTGATACACCGCGAGCACTCGCTGCGGCTCAAGTTCGCGCACGGCTTGCAGGCTGGCGCGCACGGCGGTCGGGTGGTGGGCGTAATCCTCAATGACGGCTATGCCCTGGCTGTTGGTCCGAAGCTCTAGCCGGCGTTCGGCGCCGGCGTAGCGCTCCAGCGCTCGCGCGGCTTCGGACCCTTCAATCCCGGCCAAGTTCGCTGTGGCCATTGCGGCCAACGCGTTCAAGGCGTTATGGCGCCCGGGAATTGGCAGGCTGAGCCTCAGGTGTTCTCCCGGGCCTCGCACGTGGAGGGTTGGTCCTGGCGCGCCCGGGGCGTAGTGCTCAATCTGCCAGTCGCCTCCTGGTCCAAACCACGAAATCGCGCCTGGATGCCGCTCAGCCACGCGCCGCAGCAGAGGTACGTCGCAGCGGGCGACAAGCGCGGAATCGGCGGGCAACTGGTCGACAAACTGCTCGAACGTAGAGACCATTCGGTCGACGGTGCCGAAGTGGTCCAGGTGGTCGGGTTCCAGGTGCGTCAGAGCGGTGATCCGGGGCCTATAGGCGAGGAATGCGTCGTCGAATTCATCCGCCTCCAGCACCATCCACGTCCCGACGCCGATCCTCCCATTGGCTCCGCCGAGCGACGGAATGTCGGCTCCAATGAGAAACGAGGGCGCCAGACCTGCGCGTTGCAGGATCGTCGCAGTCAGCGCTGATGTGGTGGTCTTGCCGTGGGTTCCCGCGACAGCGATTCCGCAGCGAGTGTTGAACAGGGCTGCCACGGCTTCAGCTCGCGTACCAACGGCGGTTCCCTGGGCTCGAGCGGTCACGAGCTCGGGATTGTCCACGCGTATCGCCGATGAGTGAATGACGATGTCGGCGTCGCTGATGTTCTCAGAGCGATGCCCTAAGGCGATCTGGGCGCCGCGACTCTCCAGTCGTTTCGATTGCGGCGAGTGCTTCAAGTCGCTGCCGCTCACGGTCTTGCCCAAGTCAAGCAGCGCCGCGCCGATCGCACTCATTCCCTTGCCGCCGATGCCCACAATATGGACGTGGCGCACGCTGGGGTCCGTGACCTGTGGCGACATCATCCGTCGACCGTCGAGTCCCGGCTCGCCAGCCCAAGGGCGATCTGGGCGATTTGCCTTGCCGCCCGCGGCCGTCCCCGTGACCGCGTGGCCTCACTCAAGCGGACCAACCGGCTTCGATCGTTCAGCAGATTGAGCAGCGTCCGGCCCAATTGACCGGATTTCAGGTCCGACTCAGAGAGCATCACCGCGGCACCGGCCGTCGCCATAGCTGTGGCAGTTGCAACCTGATGCCCGGCCCCGAACTGTCCCGGAATGAGTACAGCAGGCGCACCCACCGCGCTCAATTCGGCGACTGAGGTGGCGCCGGCCCGACTCACGACGACGTCTGCCGCGGCCAGAAGGTTGGCGAATCCGCTGTGAATAAAGTCGTGGAGACGGTAGCGTCCGCGCTGTGACGCGGGCAGTTGGTCGCGTGCGGCCGCGAGGGCTTGATAGTCGCGTTGACCGCTGACATGAACTATCTGGGCTTTCTCAAGGAGACACGACAAGTCTGCGCGCAGCGCCTCGTTGATGACGTGGGAGCCCTGGCTCCCGCCCATCACGAGAATCAGGGGGTCGGTCTCGGGAACACCAAGCGCCGTGCGCCCAGTTGTCGCGTCGGGTGACGAAAAGGCGCTGCGAATGGGGTACCCCACCATTTCGACCGGGGTGCGCCAGATCTGACCGCGAGCTTCCTCGAACGCGATCGTGGCGACAGATGCCAGGGGGGCCATAACACGCGTGGCCCAGCCCAGAGCGGCATCACCCGAGAAGATCACTGCTGGAATGCGCCGCAACCAACTGACGAGAAGCACGGGTGCGCTGACGTAGCCGCCACTGGCGACCACCGCGTCCGGGCGCCGCCGGCTGAATTCGCGCCAAACCAGAAGGAGTGACTGGATGAGCAGCCAGCCGCGCCACGGCAACCGCCACCAGTCAACACCGACGATTCCACGGGCCGGCAGCGGAACGACGTCGAGATCGACATCCCGATACAGCAGGCGATCGAGGTCCCGGGATCCGCAGACGACCCTGAGTTCAACCGCAGGCCCAGACAGCGCGGACAACTGCCGGGCGACGGCGATCGTGGGAAAAATGTGACCGGCCGTGCCGCCGCCGACCAGCACAAGCCTCACGTGCTTCGTCCCAGATCGGATTGGCGGGCCACATTCATCAGGATGCCCATCAGGATCATCGAGGCCAGAAGTGACGAGCCCCCGCGACTGATGAACGGCAAGGTGATGCCCGTCACCGGTGTCAGGCCCGTTACGACCGCCATGTTTACGAAGGCCTGGAAACACAATTGCGTCACGATTCCGATAGCCAACAACCGGCCAAACACGTCCTCGGTGGCAGCCGCAATCTGAATCCCGCGAACGAAGAGCGCGAGAAACAACACCAGCACTAGCCCGGTGCCCACGAGCCCAAACTCCTCGCCAAGGACCGCGAATACCGCGTCGGAATCTGGGATGGGCAGCCGGAACTTCTGCGTTCCCAGGCCGAGCCCACGACCGGTGATGCCCCCCGATCCCATGGCGATCTGCGCCTGCGCCGCCTGGTAGCCGGTTCGATTGATATCCGGGTCTCCACTGAGATACGTCAAGAGACGCTCGCGCTGATAGGAGTTTTGGGTCACGGACACAAACGCGACGGGAACCAACGACGCGAAGCCCAAAAGCAGGTGCCATAGTCGGGCGCCTGCGGCAAAGATCATTACGAAGCCGACGAACGCAATGGTTATGGCGGCGCCCAAGTCCGGTTCCAACACAATCGGGATTACCACCAGAGCCACGACGCCGCCCATGTACAGGATAGAAACCCGCAGTTCGCGGATTCGGCCTCCGAACTGCTGGGCCATCGCGGCCAGCATGACCACCATGGCGACCTTCGCAAACTCGCTTGGCTGCACGGTCAAGTCGCCCACGCGATACCAGCGGCGGGCCGCAAACAGGCTGGTGGCGTCTTCCACAAACAGCACACCGACAAGGGCAATGAGCATGCCCACCAACGCAACTGGCGCAATTCGCGCATAGCGCTGGTAATTCACTGCACTAAGCGTCAACGCCAGCGCGACGCCCACGGCTGCCAGCACCATTTGCTGGACCGACACACGTTCAAAAACCGAATCTGCGCCCAGGACCACTGGCACCCGGGCGCTGGCCACCAGCACGACACCCCCGAGCGGCAAGACGAACGACAGCAGCAGCAGGTATGGGTCGCGCGAAGGCCAGTTTGGTAGCCGCCCTGCCAGCCACTGGCCGGTTCTCGAACTCATGCCGGCCCGGTTCGCGGGGGTACGCGAAGGTGAGCAAAGACTCGGCTCATCACACGGGCGAATGTGGGTGAAGCGACGTGGGCGCCGAAGAACGCTTCCTGCGGCCGTTCGATGACAACCAGGGCCAGTACGCGGGGCAATTCCAATGGGCCGAATCCCACGTAGGACGCTATCGATGTGTCTTCGAGAAATCGACCGCTCGATGCAATCTCCGACGTCCCGGTCTTGCCGGCGGTTCGGTATCCGGGAATACGGGCCAGGTTATTCAGCACGCCAGATTCCGCCGCTTCCATCATCTTGATGAGGGTCAGGGCTGTCTCGCGCGAAATCACTCGTCGAATCGGCTGCGACTCAATCGTCTCGCGGCGTCCGCCCGCCTGGGTGACGGCGCGCGCCACATGGGGTCGCATCATCACCCCATCGTTCGCAATGGCCCCGACGGCGGTCGCTAGTTGTAATGGTGTGACCGATATCCCCTGGCCGAACGAATTCGAGGCAAGGTCAGGAAGAAACCAGCCCTGGTCACCTCGGCGTCGGACGATGCCCGGTACCTCGCCGGCCAGGTCAACTCCGGTTCGGGTGCCGAAGCCGAAGCGTTCAATGTATTCGTAGAAGTTGTCGGCGCCGATGGTGTCCGCGACGAAAATCGTGCCAGTGTTGCTGGAGTGCTGCAGCACGCTGACCATCGTCTGCGCCGGGTACGTTCGCTCGTCCCAGTTCTTGAACTCCTGCCCGAAGTAGTTGACGGTGCCCGGCAGATTGTGGGTGGTGTCGGGTCGAATCGCTCCGATGTCGAGTCCCGCTGCCATCGTAATCAGCTTGAACGTGCTCCCCGGTTCATAGATCAGGCTGCACGCGCGGTTGGCAAACTCGGGGCCGAACTCACGATAGGAGTGAACGCGACCTGGGTCGTAGGTTGGCCTGTTGGCAAGCCCCAGCACTTCACCAGTCCGCGGATTGGTGATGAGAATGGTGCCTGCCGTCGCGCCGAACTGCTCGATCGCGGCCTCGAGCTCCTGCTCGGCGATGTGCTGGATCGTCCGATCAATCGACAATACGACGTGTGCGCCGTGGCGAGGCGGTTGAAGCGCGTACCGGCCAATTGGGATCCGTCGGCCAAGTCGATCAATGTCCGAACTCACAAGTCCGGACTGTCCGCCCAGCACATCGTTATACCAGGCTTCCACTCCGGCTTGTCCCACCACTTCGCCGGGACGCGCCGTTCCTTCGCCAACGAAGCCCACGACATGTGCGGCCAGTGTTCGATTGGGATAGACGCGAACTCGATCGGGATCTAGTCGAACACCCGGCAGTTGGCCGTCGAGAATCGCGGCTTCGACGGCCTTTGCCGGCTCGCCAACGAGACCCCGTGCGATTTCCGTGTAGCGAAGACTTGGATTACCGAGGCGTTCGGCCACGCTGGCTGAGTCCAGGTCCAGCAGCGCGCTAAGCCGATCGGCGATCTCAAATGAATCGGACGTCTCGTGGATGGCAAGCGGATCGCCTACCACCCGTACGGCACCTCGGCTGATGGCCAGGACGGCATCGTCACGGTCATAAATGCTGCCGCGCCTCGGGTTTATCTCGCTTCGCGTGAGTAGCGCGCTAGCCCCGCGGGCCGTGAGTTCGGCTGACTGTTGGACATGCCAGTCGTAGAGACGCCAGCCAAGGACGCCGGCTGCGGCCACGGCCCCACCCAGCATGACAATGAGCCGCCGCGTGGGGTCGGGCGGCTCTCCAGCTTCGTTCGCCAACTTAGGGCTACTCGGCGAGTCGCGACGTATGTGCACTGATTTCCCGAACTACGGCTTCCCACCATGGCGGCTCGAGCAGCCGCTGTGTTGGAGCGGCCCACAGTGGGAGGTCAAATGAGACACCGGGCGGAAGCGGCCGAGCCCTTGTGAAGACCGGCTTTCGAGTCTGGCGCATATCGAGTTCCGTAAACGCGATTCGCTGGACCCTGGAAAGGTCATTGCGCTCAGCCAACTCGGCCAGGATTCGTTGCCGCTCGAGTTCGACCGTCTCGAGCTGACGCTCCAAACGCTGAATCTCGCCGCCGAGCCGAACCAGAGTCTGCGTTTGCTGTACCCAGACCATGGCCAGAACGAACGCGGCGATGATGACGACAAGAACCAGGCGCGACAGCGGAATCGCCGTTGGAAGTCTCCGCGCGATTCGGGCCGGCCAGATTGAATCGCGAAGCAACGGTTCTTGTCGAAGGGCCATCAGTTGCTCCCGAACGCGACAAACACACGCAGCCGGGCGCTGCGCGCACGGGGGTTTCGCTGCGTTTCGGACCGGTTGGGTCGAAGCGGCCGCCGTGTCAGCACTTCGCCGAGACCCTCTTGCGCCCACCGGCGAAATGTCTGCTTGACAATCCGGTCCTCAAGGCTATGAAAGGCGATTACCGCGAGCCGGCCGCCGGCACGAAGCGCCAGGCGCGTACCGGCCAGACCTTCGCGCAGCACCTGAAGCTCGTCATTCGTAGCGATACGAAGCGCCTGAAACGTCCTCGTGGCGGGATGACGACGACGTCGTCCGGGAAACGCTCGCGCGACAACGCGGGCGAGTTCGGTGGTGGTTTCGATAGGACGACTTGCGACGATTCGACGTGCGATGGCGCGGGACCGCCGTTCCTCACCGTACTCTCGAATGAGGGCGGCCAGATCAGCCTCGGGGAGGCGGTTTACCAGCTGCCCGGCCGGCGCACCGGCTGTCGAGTCAAACCTCATGTCCAGCGGACCTTCCAGCCGAAACGAAAAACCACGCGCCGGCGTCTCCAACTGTCTGGACGACACGCCAAGGTCCAGCAAGACGCCCGCCGCGCGTTCGGCGCCGATGGCTTGCGATAGATCGGAATAGCTGGCGTGCAACGGCTGAACCCGCGTTTCGTCCTGAAACCGTATGGAGAGCCAGCGAACTGCGTCCGGGTCCAGATCGATGGCCAGAACCCGCTCGGCGCCCGCCTCCAGAAGGGCTTGGGTGTGGCCGCCGTGCCCGGCCGTTCCATCCACGATCAACCCACCAAGACACGGCCGTAGCGCATCGACGATGGCGTCTTGCATCACCGGCTGATGCCGACCAGCGCCTGGGATCACGAGATTCGGTGTGTGTGGGGCGCGGGGGAGGCGCCGCGCCCCACACAGAACACCCTAAGGGGAGTGCGGTACGCCTCCGCGGGCGCGCCGCATGATGTCGGACGCATCGGCGACGATGCGCACGTGCCGCTTCTGCCAGGCCGTTGCGTCCCATAGTTCAATCACGTCACCCACACCCATGACGACCACTTCCTTGGTCAGTCCGGCGTGGTCGCGCAGGTGGACGGGAATCGGAATCCGACCTTGCTTGTCGAAGGACACGTCCTCGGCGGATCCGAATATCTGTCGTTTCGTATCGCGTGCGTCGGGATTCAGGGGATCCAGCGTGGCCAATTCGCGCTCCACGTCGCTCCATAGGCCGGCCGGGTAAAACGTGAGGCAATCCTCGGCGCTCACGGTCAAGGTTCCCCCCTCGGGAATCTGGGCGCGAAGTCGGCTGGGAAACGCAAGGCGTGCCTTGGCGTCCATCTGGTGGACATAGGTCCCCTTGAAGCTGGCCATGCACCGTTATTCGGCCGAAGCCTACCCCTTTGTTCCCCACTACAACCCACCAATCACCACGTTCGTGGTCATTTGGCCTCAGAAGTGAAGCATATTCCCCACCGCGTGTCAACAACAATCCACCTACCCCCACCATGGCCGAAGGCGGATGACCGACTCGTCAAGTGCTGTAGGGCCTAGAACTCGTTCGGAATGTCGGGCGAGGTGCGGTCGAGAGCCCAGTTTGCTAGCCGGTCAGCCAACGAATTCTCAGACCGCGCCACGTGCACGTATCTCACAGGCACGTTCTTGGGGGCGGCCGCGTGAACCCGGGTGGCTAGATCGCGAAGAGCAGCATTCTTGATCTTCCAAGCCCCAGACAGCTGTCGCACCGCCAACTCGCTGTCGAGCCGAAACTCGATTTCGCTGGGCTGAAGCTGCTCAACCAACCGCATGCCGGCCAGAACGGCTTGGTATTCCGCCTGGTTGTTGGTTAGCACACCCAGGCGAAGTGCAATGCGTCCGGCGATCGCGCCGAATCTATCGCAGATGACAACCCCGGCAGCGGCCTCGCCCGGATTGCCGCGACTGGCGCCGTCACAGTGGACCCGATATCGCATACGTATCTCGCCGCCAATCACGGTCTAGGATTGGCGTGCATGGTACGCATGACTTCAAGCGCACCAAGGTGAACGGACAGTCCAAGCAGCCGCTGGATCCGGTCGTCAATTCGTCCGACGAGTTACGCCACCCGCCACCCGATCCCATTCGTCGCTTCGATGCTGAGCTCGAAGCTGGTTCGCACTGGTTCCTGGCGGCACTGCGCGCGTGCGGCCAGTGGCGGCTGGCGGCGGAAACTCACCAGGGGCGTCGTTTCACCTATCTCATTGCTCGCGAGGCCTTGGATCTCGTGCTCTTGATCGATCGCATCGCCGCGACACGACGTGATGCCGTGCCCCGGTCCGAACGGAACGAGCTACGGTTTCATGGACGTCCGCCTATCTACGTGCCCAACCATGTGTTTGCCAGCGCCCTGGGCGAAGCCCGCTATCGCGCATATCTGAACCACTTCTACGGCATTGACGTGGAGGAGGCCGTCGTGCACGCCGTGGAGCTCGAAGCGTCCAAGGCCCATCCGCTTGATCGGACCTCGATCGATGTGAATCCGGTTGTTTATGGCACGACACTTCACGAATTGCTGGCGAGCTACCGGACCGAGCGCGGGCTTGCCGATGTCGGACGACTTCACTGGGCTGACTGGAAGGACTTCACATACTGGCGCTTTCGGCGACGGCTGCGGACCCAGGTTCCGGCGCGCATTGCCAGCGACACGCGCAAGGGTATTGCGTTGCTACAACGGCTGCGCGGCGTTGGACCGGACGGATCGCCAGATCCGCTGCGTCCGGGTGCAGCACCGTCCGCCACGCTGGAACCGACGGACGAGGCCCAGGTGATTGACCTGCGTCGACTCTCCTAGCGCGCAGATTTTGGGCCAGAGAGCGGCGCCAGGGTCACCAACACTCCCAGCAGAACGACCACGCCAGCAGCGCCGAAAACGATGCGAAAGGCGTTGACTGTGTCCGGGCCGGCAGCGGTGTCCGGTCCGGCTACCCCGAGTTGCAGCACGACGATAGACGCCCAAATCGTGCCCCAAAGCGCCTGACCCGTGGCTTGCGCCATGTTGCGGGCCAGGGCCAGGACGGCGCTGGCCTGGTTGCGGTGCTCGGCGGCGGCTGAGCCCATGAGCATGCTGGCGTTGCCGCTGTTGAACATGGCCATGCCGATGCCGATGACGGCCAGTCGCGGAACCACGGCCCACGGCGCCGTGTCGGCCGCGAGCGTGGTCAGCAGCCACAGCCCGACCGCGACGAGGCCTATGCCGAGCGCGCCGACGGTACGGGAGCTGGTCCGGTCGGCCAACATTCCCGAGGGCGTGCCGAGGAGTCCCATGAGGGCTGGGACCGTAACCATGAGGAGGCCGACCTGCTGGACCGGAAGTTCCAGCACGCGCTGGAGGTAGAAGGGCAGCAACAGGATCTGGGTGGCCGCGCCGGCGAACGCCAGGTAGCCGGCCAACATCGCGGCGGTGAAATCCGGCACGCGAAACATGGCTGGTTCGATCGTCGGCCAGCGCGTACGGGTTTGCCACCATCCGAACGTGAGCAGCAGCGCGATGCCCGTAACGACCAGCACGATGACAACGGGTGACGCGATTCCGAGCGTCTGGATCCGATTCAGGCCGACGACCAGGAGGGTCAGACCGATTGTGAGCAGGGCGGCTCCGCGCAAGTCGAAGCGGCCGCCGGTGCCTTGCGCTCCCTCGGGCAGGATTCGAGCGCCCAGGGCTATGGCCGCCACGCCAATAGGGACGTTCAGCAGGAAGATGAACGGCCATCCCAGCGAGCCCAGAATGAAACCGCCCACGACAGGACCGCTGACGAGGCCGATCGATACCGCCGACAGGATGAAGCCGATGGCTTTGCCGCGTTCGCTGGGCGGGAAGGCGGTGACAACCAGGGCCGGTCCCAGGGCCTGGGTGATCGAGCCACCTATGCCCTGGATGACGCGGAAGGCGATGAGCGCTCCGGCGTTCGGCGCGAGGCCGCAGAGGAGGGAGCCAATGGTGAAGACGACGAAACCAACCAGATAGAGCCGCTTGGCGCCGCGCATCTGGGCCAGCCGCCCGGCGGGCAGGAGCAGGCTGGTGATGGCGATGACGTAGGCCAGCGTGACCCACTGGACGCGGTCGAAGGGGGCGTCAAGTTCGCGGACGAGGGTGGGCAGCGAGACGTTGACGATGCTGGCGTCCAGCGTGGCCATAAAGACCCCGCTGGCCACCACAGCCATGGTGGCCCAGCGGGTGGTTATCGCCGGCGGTGGGTTGGTACCGACGTCAGCGGCGGTCAAGCGAGCGAGAGGCCGAACTGCGCGAGGGCCGAGGCCAGGCGTTCCATGTCGGCGCCGCCCAACTCAACGGTGAGCGGTAGCTCAACCAGCGATTCGGAATCGCCGGGAACGTGGGTTGGAAAGCGGGTCAGGTCGTCGCGTAAGCCGTCGATCTGCTCGGCGTCCACGCCTCGTCGCCGCAGGAGATCGAGGGCGACCTCGACGCGCG
Organism: Chloroflexota bacterium; assembly: GCA_022825895.1. GTDB lineage: Bacteria > Chloroflexota > UBA11872 > UBA11872 > UBA11872 > UBA11872. Next base: position 73,703 of record JAJDVX010000020.1, read on the forward strand.
CCACCGGGTGGCGGCGGTCTGGGGCGTAGACCCAGGCGACGGTGGTCAGGCGTTCACCGTGCGGGGCCTGGAAGGCGAAGCCGCGCCGGGCGGGGCGCAGAGGCATGCCGGCTTGCTGCCAGCGACCCATCAGGCCTTCCACCAGCGCGAATGTCTCCTGCGGCATTGCGCGTTGCAGGGCGCGGACTTCCGGCGCATCGATGTCGTAGGTGCGGAATTCTTCCTCAAACACACTGCTTCTCCGGCTTGTCTCAGGGCTGATTATGCGGGGCTGGGCCTGTCAGTAGAATTCCTGAAAGGTTCTCGGAGGCTTGAGCGTGCAGACGCATGGCGTTGCCGTGCACGGGGCTGGATGGGTGGCGGCGGAGCATGTGCGGGCGTTTGCGGCGGATGCGCGGGCACGGGTGGTGGCGGTTTCGAGCCGGCGGGCGGAGTCGGCGGAGCGGGTGGCGCAGGCAACAGGTCATGCGGACGCGCTGATCGAGACGGACCTGGACGCGGTGCTGAGCCGGGACGACGTGGACATCCTGGCGGTTTGCACGCCGCACGATCTGCATCCCGAGAACACGATCGCGGCGGCGAAGGCGGGGAAGCACGTGCTGATCGAGAAGCCGGCGGCGCTGGACCTGGCAAGCCTGCGGGCGATGCGCGATGCCGTGAACGAAGCCGGTGTGCGGACGGTGGTGAGTTTTGTGCTGCGGTGGAATCCGCTGTTTGATGTGATTCGCGCCCAGCTAGCCAACGGGGCGCTGGGACGGCTGTTCATGGCCGAGGTGGACTACGTGCATGGGCTGGGGCCCTGGTATGCGCAGTACGAGTGGTCGCGAACGGCGGCGCAGGGGCGGTCGTCGTTCCTGAACGCGGGGTGTCACGCGGTGGACGCGCTGCGCTATTTCACGGAGAGCGACATCGTGGAGGTGAGCGCGTACGCAGTGAGCGGCAGCGACCGGTTTGAGTACCCGGGGACGACGGTGATGATCTGCAAATTCGCCAACGGAGCGCTGGGGAAGGCTCTGTCGAACCTGGACGACGCCGCACCGTACAAGTTCCGGATCTCGCTGTACGGCGACGAGGGAACGATGCTGGACAACCGGATTTTCAGCCGGACGCTGCCGGGCCAGACCGACTACGCGGAGATTCCGACGGTGCTGCCGGACAGCGGCGACGTGTCGCACCATCCGTTCCAGGGCGAGGTTTCCCACCTGCTGGATTGCATTGAGCGGGGTGAGGAGTCGCACGTGAGCCTGGCGAATTCGATTAATACGCATGAGGCGTGCATTGCGGCGGATATTTCGTCGGCGGAGGGGCGGCCGGTGGAGTTGCCACTGCCTTAGGGAGGCTCTGACCTAAAGGGAGTCGATTCGACTGGGGTGCGGGTGTGGTTCGACACGGGCCTCCGAAAGACTCCGGCCCGGCTCACCGCGAACGGGTTGGCAAGTCCTTGGGCTGGCTAGCGCAGGAGGCGGCCGATCAGACGCGCGATTAGCGACGATGCGCCCAGCGCAATGCCGAAGGCGATGGCGGCGCGGGTTCCGAAGAGGCTGCGGACGTTGCCGGAGACGTTGCCGCCGACGACGGCCAGACTGAGGACGCGGTCAGCTTGCACGTTGCCGGCGACGACCCAACTGGCGGCGACGTTTTCGAGCCGGGCGTTACCGCTGACGTTGACGCCCATGGCGGCGTTGCGGACCTGGGTTCGACCGGAGGTGGCGCCACCCAGGGCGCTGCGGGTGACCTGCAACTGGTCGGTGCGGTTCATGAGCATGACGGAGCGGTCGGCTACGACATGCTGGGCGTGGGTGTGGCGCATGGTGGCCCGCTGGGAGACGACGCGGTCGGCGCGAACGGAGCCGACGGCGGCTTCGGTGACTCGGACGACGTCGCCCTGAGCGCTGGGGACGACCGGGGCATCGGGTTGGGGCATTGGTTCCGCCTTCTAATCCGCGGGATCGGGCGTGGGGGGCGCGGCGGCGCGACCGGCGGATCGAGCGGCATCGTACACGTCGCGCCAGGGGACGCCACGTTCGGCGGCGACGCGGTGGCAGTCGGCGGCCTCGGGGGCGGCGTCGCGGAGTGCTCCGTGCACGTAGGAGGCCTTGACGCCGATGTCGCCGAAGGGTGTCGTGACGCTGTAGCTGGCGCGTTGCAGCTTGGTGCGCTGAACCTGGTAGGCGCGTACGCCGAGGGTGGTGGTCTCGGTCAGGATCAGATCAATGAGCGCGGCGACGGTGTCGTTGGAGCCGAGTGCGCAGAGTTGGGTGGCCGGGCGGCCGCCTTTCATGACGATGGGGGCGGTCCAGACGTCGAGCGCGCCCTCGGCGAAGAGGCGGGCGGAGACGTACTCGTAGACCTCGGGGTTCATGTCGTCGATGTTGGTTTCGATGACGGTTGCGGTGTCGGTCTGGTGTGGCGCGACGGGCTGGCCGAGGGTTACGCGGAGGACGTTGGGGATGCCGAGGCGGGCAGTTCCGGCGCCGTAGCCGGTCTCGAGCACGCGCATGGGCGGCAACGGTCCGTAGGCGTCCGCCACGTGGGTGAGGACGGCGGCGCCGGTGGGCGTGAGGAGCTCGAACTTGACGTCCGATCCGTAGGCGACGGCGCCGCTGCCGGCTAGCAATTGCGTGGTGGCCGGGGCGGGGACGGGTAGGCGCCCGTGGGCCGTCTCGACCCAGCCGCTGCCGGTATTGATGGGGGATACGACGACGCGGTCGATGGCCAGCAGGTCGAAGGCAACGGCGGCCCCGACGACATCCAGGACGGAGTCGGCGGCGCCGACTTCGTGGAACTCGACCTCGTCTACGGCCGTGCCGTGGACGTGGGCCTCGGCTTCGGCCAGGCGGCGGAAGACCTGGCGGGCGTGGGCGCTTACTTTGGGATCGAGGTTGGCGGCGGCGATGCGGGCGTCGACGTCGGGGTAGGGGTGGTGGTGGCCGCCGCGATCCTGGATGTCGAAGTCGACGAGGCGGGCCTGGATGAGACCGCGTTGGACGCGTTCGTCGCGGAGTTCCCAGGGGGGCAGGTCCAGCTTGCGGAGTTCGGCGAGGAGGCGGGTCTTGTCGAGGCCGGCGTCGAGCAGGGCGCCCAGGATCATGTTGCCGCTGGCGCCGGCCTGGCAGTCGAAGTAGGCGGTTGTCATTCGGGTGCGCGGCGGGCGATGAGGGTGGCCTGGACGCCGGCGCCGAAGCCGTTATCGATGTTGACGACGGAGACGCCGGGGGCGCAACTGGTGAGCATGCCCAGGAGGGCGGCGAGGCCGCCGAACGCGGCGCCGTAGCCGACGCTGGTTGGAACGCCGATGATTGGCCGGTCGGTGAGGCCGCCGACGACGCTGGGGAGGGCGCCTTCCATGCCGGCGACGACCACGATGGCGTCGGCGCGGTCCAGGGCCGGACGTTCGGCGAGGATGCGGTGGATGGCGGCGACGCCGGCGTCGTAGACCCGCTCAACGTGGGCGCCGAGGGCGTCGGCGGTGATGGCGGCTTCTTCCGCCACCGGCAGGTCGGAGGTGCCGGCGGAGACGACGGTGACGTGGCCTAGACGCTGGAGGGGTTGGCGGCCGGGGGCGGTGAGCATGCGGGCGGTCTTGTGATGTTGCACGTCGGGCAGCCTGGCCTGGACGGCGTCTGCCATTTCGGGGGTGACGCGTGTGGCCAGGAGCGGGGCGCCGCTGGCGGCGAGGCGTTCGGCGATTTCGGCTACCTGGGACGGTGTCTTGCCCGCGGCGTAGATGACCTCGGGGATGCCGGTGCGAAGGGTGCGCTGGGTGTCGACGCGGGCGAAGCCGAGGTGGTCGGTGGGGAAAGTGCGGAGGCGTTCAAAGGCGTCGTCAGTCGAAAGGGCGCCGGTCGCAACGTCGGCCAGGAGCCGGCGAAGCTCCTCTGGGGTCACGTCCAGTTCCGGCGAATGTTGGTGAAGGCGCGTGAGCCGGCGTAGCGGGCGGCATCGGCGAGGTCGGACTCGATGCGGAGCAGCTGGTTGTACTTGGCCACGCGGTCGGTGCGGGCGGGGGCGCCGGCCTTGATCTGACCGGCGTTGGTGGCGACGGCGAGGTCGGCGATGGTGGTGTCTTCGCTCTCGCCGGAGCGGTGGGAGATGACGGCGGTGAAGCCGGCGCGGTGGGCCATGTCGATGGCTTCGAGCGTCTCGCTGAGCGTGCCGATCTGGTTGACCTTGACGAGGATGGAGTTGGCGGCTTTGCGTTCGATGGCCTGGCGGAGGCGGTCGGTGTTGGTGACGAGCAGGTCGTCGCCAACCAGTTGCACGCGGTCGCCGATGGCTTCGGTGAGGGCGCTCCAGCTGTCCCAGTCATTCTCGTCAAGGCCGTCTTCGATGGAGACGATGGGGAAGCGGTCGACCCACTCGGTCCACAGGTCGACAAGCTCGGCACCGGTAAGCGTGCGGCCTTCCTGGGCGAGTACATAGCGGCCCTGGTCGTCCATGAGTTCGGAGGCGGCGGCGTCGATGGCGAGAAATACATCGCGGCCGGCTTCGTAGCCGGCGCGCTGGATTGCTTCGAGGATGACCTCGAAGGCGGCGGCGTTTGAGCCCAGGCTGGGTGCGAAGCCGCCTTCGTCGCCAACGCTGGTGCCGAAGCCGCGTTCGGTGAGCACGTCGTGGAGCTGGTGGTAGATCTCGACCGAGGTGCGGAGGGCTTCGGTGAAGGAGCCGGCGGCGACCGGCATGACCATGAACTCCTGGAAGTCGGTGCTGCCGGCGGCGTGAACGCCACCGTTCATGATGTTGAGCATGGGAACCGGCAGGGTGGTGGCGCCGGCGCCGCCGAGGTAGCGGTAGAGCGGCAGGCCCAGGCCATCGGCGGCGGCGTGGGCGACGGCCAGGGACACGCCGAGGATGGCGTTGGCGCCGAGCGAGCTCTTGTTGGCGGTGCCGTCCAGCGCGAGGAGTTGGGTGTCGATGGCGGCCTGACTGACGGCATCCTGGCCTTCGATTTCCAGGGAAATCACGTCGTTGACGTGTTCGACGGCTCGCCGAACACCTTTGCCGCGGTAGCGCTGGGCGTCGTCGTCACGCAGTTCGTGGGCTTCGTGCTCACCGGTCGACGCGCCGGACGGGACGATGGCGCGGCCGCGGCCGCCGCTCTCCAGGGTGGCTTCGACCTCGACGGTCGGGTTGCCGCGCGAGTCCAGGACTTCGCGGGCGGACAGGCTGGAAATCAGCGTCACAGAAGGCTCCCGCAGCGGCAGCGGCATGTTGAGTAGGGGTTGAGTATACGAACGGCAATCAGTTAGCAGCGTGTCCATCGCCATACACTGCGCGCGAGTAGTGCGCCGCGATGCCGGGGACTTGAGCCATGGAATCCGAACTGGTCGTACGAACGCGCGCTGAAGTCGGCGAAGGGCCGATCTGGGATCCCGGAACGGAGACGCTAGTCTGGGTTGACATAACTGGGGCGGCCGTGCACCGTTTCGATCCAGCGGCCGGGCAGAACCAGTGCATGGATGTCGGAATAGACGTAGGAGCGGTTGCGGTGCGGGCGAGCGGGGGACTGGTGCTGGCGGCCGCGGATGGATTCCGCGCGCTGGAAGCGGACGGCTCGCAGACGGTGCTGGCCGAGGTGGAGGCCGACGATCCGGGGATGCGGATGAATGACGGGAAGTGCGACCGGCACGGGCGCTTCTGGGCGGGCACGATGGCCTACGACGAGGCCGGGCCGGCGGGCCTGGGCACGCTCTACCGGCTGGACCCGGACCTCAGTGTGCGTCCGATGCTGGACGGTGTGTCGATTTCGAACGGGATCGACTGGAGTCCGGACGACCGCCTGATGTACTTCATCGATAGCCTGACCCGGCGGGTGGATGTCCTTGACTACGACATTGACGACGGCGCTATCACCGGCCGCCGCACGTTAGTCGACGTGGATCCATCTCTCGGGTTTCCGGACGGAATGACGGTGGACGCGAACGGCGACCTGTGGGTGGCCGTGTGGGGCGGATCGCGCGTGACGCACTACGCGCCGGATGGGAGCGAGCGGGGCGTGGTCCGGTTCTCGGCGAGTCAGACCTCAAGCTGCGCCTTCGGCGGAGCTGACCTGCGAGACCTTTACGTGACCTCGGCGGCGCGCGGAATCTCCGAGGCGTCGGAGCCGGAGGCGGGCAGCTTGTTTCGCGCGCGACCAGGAGCGGTCGGGCAGGCGCCCAACAGCTTTGGCGGATAGGCGACCCATCGTCCGCAGGCCATTCGACTGGGAGCCAACCGCGCAGAAACGGAATCCTATCGAAGCGCGACGTTGATGCCCTGGCCAGCCTCGTCGATGGGGATAAAGGTGATCGCGTCGTGTAGCGGTACCGGGATGCTGTCCAGGTCGTGCTCGTTCTGGCGCGGAAGCACGACGCGGCGGATTCCGCTGCGATGAGCCGCCAGGATCTTGGCCTGTACTCCTTCGGCGCGGCGCACGTGCCCGTGTGCCGTCATACCGCCGATGGCCAAGAACTCAGGGTCCGCCGCCCGGTCGCGCATGAGCGAAACCATGGCGATTGCCGCGGCGAGGGCGAGCGAGCCTTCGTCGCCGGGCAGCTCGCTCGCGGGCAGCATCAGGTCCGTGTCGAACTCTTCGAGCGACCGGGCGGACACGCCCAGATCCGAGAGGCGCGAGCGCACGTATGAGGGCACGATCCGGTAGCGTGCCGTAAGGTCCGCGCCCGCCGTGTCCAAAATTCGAATCTGGCCGGAGCCCGGCATTTGCACGGCTTCAACATGTCCGAGCACTCCACCGCCGCGCCGCACGACGGCAGCGGCGGTCTGTCCCGGCGTTTCGCGGCGGCGGCGATCAACGCGCAGTCGCGTCGGCCGCCCGATCGTGGCGCCAAAGTCCTCGATAGCAATGTCAAGCGGTCCGCTATCGCCGCGCAAGGCTCGATTACTCAACGCGCGTCGTACGACCTGACGGAGCAACCCGTCAAGTTCGTCCACGCCAGGCTCGACCGTGTAGCTGCGGACGAGCGCGGACAGCGCATCATCCTCGATGGTGACGTTGTCCAGCGGTACGTTGTATTCGCTAAGCACGGCTGGCGCCAGCGAGTTACGTGCGATGGCGATCTTGTCATCGTCCACGTATCCGGGCAGTTCAACGATGTCCAGCCGGCTGCGTTCATGCGGCGGGATGTCCGGCAGCCAGCGCGCGGTTGCGACAACCAGAACGCGCGAGAGATCGAATGGGACATCAAAAAAGCGATCGCGAAAGTGCCGTCTCGTGTCGGCGTCGGTCAGGGCATTGAGCAGGGATGCGCGAGTTGCCGACCAATTCCCGCTCGCGGTCTGGCTCTGAGACGCGGCCGCGGGCCAGCTTCCTCCAACTGCGTCGAGTTCCTCGAGAACCAGGACGAATTCGGTTTGGCCGAGCCGCTCGACCGCCCCCATGATCTCGCCTGGAGCCTGCGCATTTCCGAATAGCTCGTCGGGGGATCCCAGGCGATCGAGCCGGATCGTCGCTCTCGGCAGCTCGAGTTCCTCCGCGATCTGCCGGGCGATGTACGACTTGCCAACGCCGGGCGGACCGACCAGGCAGAGCAGCGCGCGCGGGCCCGACACGTCCGGCTCCGCCTCGAGTTGGTGCTCGCGCACGACCAGGTGGTCGCATATCAGGTCGGCGACCGGCTCGGAAATCGCGAGATCTTCGACGAGGTCGGAGTGCAGGACCGCGAACTGTGGACGGGCAGCGCTCGCCGCGGCCCAGGGCAGGCGCAACGCGCGCGCTATTCGATCCCCCGAGTCCAGGCTCCCGTCGAGCTGGTCCAGGCGGCGACGCAGGACTTCGCTGACGTCGTCCGGCACCGGCGTTGTTGCAAGCTGGGATGCGAGTTCGGTGGTGTTCACGGGAATGTCGGCACGAGGGCGTGTCCGATCATAGCGTTGCGGTATCCCTTGCGGTCAGTAATGAAACTTGCAGGACTCAGGCCCTTCGCGTTGACCTGACCGCGCCGCGGCGCGATGCTTGAGCGTAGACCGAATTCCCGAATGGTGCCAAACAATGGGTCTGCCTGGATCGCCTGACTTCGACGTCGATATTCACAAGGCGAAGGAGATGATCGAAAACGGTGAGGTGGACGTGGTGGACGTCCGCACCCAGTTTCACGCGCCGGCCATGCCAGGCGCGGATTATGTGCCGCTGGACGACATCCTGGCGCGCCCCGCCGAGGTCATCCCGTCTGGAAAACCCCTGCTGTTCATCTGCAACGTTGGGCAGACCAGCGCCGTCGCGACGCAGATGGCGCGGGCGTTGAACGTGACCGAGGCGTACAACATGGCCGGCGGGATGACCGAGTGGGCCGAGGCCGGCTACGAAACCGAGGAGCCACCCGCCGGACACTGAGTACCGGCACAACCTGGAAGGGTCTCGAATCGTGTTCACCGTTGAGCAAGTTCAACGCTATAGCCGCCACATGTTGCTGCCCGAAGTCGGGGCGGCGGGGCAGGCGAAGATTATGAACGCCAAGGTGCTGGCAATCGGCGCGGGTGGCCTTGGCTCCCCCGTGCTCTATTACCTGGCCGCCGCCGGCGTCGGCACGCTGGGCGTGGTGGACTTCGACACCGTCGACCGTTCGAACCTGCAGCGGCAGATCCTGCACCGCGACGACCGCGTCGGCATGCCCAAGACAGCCTCGGCGGAAGCCACGCTCACAGGATTGAATCCGGACGTCTCGGTCGTGCGCTACGACGAGCCGCTGACGTCCGACAACGCGCTCGAAATCCTTGAGCCGTACGACATCGTGGTCAATGGCTGCGACAACTTTCCAACACGATATCTCGCGAACGACGCCGCCTACTTCCTCGGCAAGACGTTGGTGGACGGGAGCGTGATGCGGTTTGAGGGCATGGCGACCGTGTTCGAGCCTGGCGCCGGCTGCTACCGCTGCCTTTATCCAACGCCGCCGCCTCCGGAGATGGCGCCGAGTTGCGCGGAGGCCGGCGTGCTTGGAGTTCTGCCGGGCCTGATCGGACTGATCCAGGCAAACGAAGTCCTCAAGTTGATCGGGGGCGTGGGGACGCCCCTGACCGGACGCCTGTTGCTGCTGGACGCCCTGGAGATGGAGTTTCGAGAGTTGAAACTTCGCCGTGATCCAGGGTGCCCGGTTTGCGGCGACCAGCCGACGATCACGGAACTGATCGACTACGAGGAGTTTTGCGGCTTCGCCGGTGGCGACGCGGCCCCGGCCGCCATGGAGGCGCTGGCCGTTTAGGAACGATCATTTGGCCTGATCGCTTACGAGCGAACGGGCTGGTCTGGCTTGGCCGGATTCGACTGGCTGAACGCCGGGTTGTCGCCACGTACGTCAGGGTTCCGGGCGTATGCTTAGCGTGCGCGCTGTCACGGGGGCAGGCCGCTGGCTCGAACACCCAGTCGCACACGTCGCCAGAGCCTCGGCGAGTGGCTCGCCGCGGAGAATCGTCGTCGCGGTGGTCTGGCGCGAATCAGGCCTCGCCGAGTCGTTCTCGTGGCGCTCGGACTTACGCTATGGGTCGCGGCGCTCACGCTGGCCCTCACGGTGGCGATGCAGCCGTTGGAGCATGGGGCGACGGTTGTCCAGGCCGAGCATGGTCAGTGGCTGGTTGAGAGCGTGACGCCGGGCGGGCCGGCCTGGCGCGCCGGCCTTAGCGCAGGTGAAATGATTGTTTCTGACGGCGACCCGGGAGCGCCGATTGGACGGCCCGTAGCTTTGGGCACTGCTATCGGCACAGGGGCGCTTGCCGATTCAGGAACCCGCGACGCGATCTTTATCCCAGGTCTTGATCCGGCGATGCGCGCTACCACCCTCGTGCTCGCGACAATCTTTGCAGCCGGTGGCGCGGTCATCGCCCTCTATGGACGACGCCGAGTGCTGGTATCGGCAAGTGCCGCCATGCTTGGCGTGGCCATTGGCCTTTCGCTGGGGTCCGTGGCGCCGGACGCCGAAGGTTGGCTGACACTGCTGGTCTTTGCGGCGACTGGCGCGACGGGCGTCGCCCTGCTGTGGTTTGCGTCGGTCTGTCCCATACGTGGACCAGCGTTCATCGTGCCGTTCGTTCCGGCACTGGCGGTCACCGCACTCGCCGGTCCGATCGCGGTGCTGGTGGCGTCATTTCAGGGCCAACCGGAACTGTATAACGCGGCCTGGGTCACGCTTGCGCTTCTTCCGGCGCTGGGACTGACGGCGCTCCTCGCCAAGTGCATGGTCACGCTTGTGGATATCACGTTTCCCCGTGACCGGCGGGTGGCCCGCGTGTTGCTGGCAACGTTTCTGACCGCCGCGCTGCCGCCCACGGCGCTCTCCCTTGTGCCGGCAGTCGTGAGCGGCGCCGAGATCCTTCCCTACTCCGTCTCCATGCTGGCCATCGCGGCAACCGCGCTGGGGGTCGTCCACGTGGCCGTGCCGACCTGGCGCATCCGGTTCCAGCGCGTGCTTCGAACGCTATTTCTACACGGCGCGGCCTGGATCCTGCTCTTTACGTTCTACGCGCTCCTCGTCGGCGTGATCGGTCGTTACCTGACGGATCGAGCGGGGACGTTGCCGGTCGTGTGGACTCTGACGGCGGCGCTGGTTGGCATCGGCGTGACGATGCCATTCGCGCGCTGGCTGGTTCTTCGAGCGTTGTCCGGGTGGGTGTATCAGGATAGCTACGACACGCAGCGGGTGATGCGAATGGCCAGCGGTGCGTTGGCATCCACGGCGTCGGTCGACGAACTCGCCGAGTTGGTGTTAGCCCCCGTGCGTCGAGCCATCGGCCTCGACTGGATTGCCGTGACTCGCGCAGCTTCGCCGCACGACCTTGCGGCCATCGCATTCAATAGTCTTGCCCCGACGCCCGACGACGCGCAGGTGCGGTCGGCCGTCGTCGCCGCGGGAGGCGACGGACGCTCGGAAATCGCCGCCGTCGTCGTTCCGTGCAAGATCGATGAGGCGGTGGTGGCCTACGTTGTTGCCTCGATCCGCGAAGAGTCGTTCGGACTCAGCCAGGCTGATGCCGAATTGCTGGATGCACTGGCTAGTCAGCTCGCCGGCTTCATGGTTCGGGTGGATCTGTGGGGTCAGCTGCAGGATCGACTCCGCGAACTGGACGAGACGGCGCGGCGTCTCCAGGACAGCCAACAGACGCTGAGCGACCTGTACGACCAAGTCAACGGCATGTTAGAGGCGGAGCGGCAGCGCATTTCGCGCGACTTGCACGACGAGCCGCTGCAGAAGTTGGTGCTTCTCCAGCGCGCGCTTCGCTCGGCCGCGCCGGGGCCCTACCGGAGCCGCGAGGCTCTCCTGCGATTAGTCGACACCGTCGCCGGTGACCTGCGTGAAATCTGCGAACGTCTTCGCCCGCCGATCCTGGATGACCTGGGCCTCGAAGCCGCGCTGCGGTGGCTTGCGAACGAAGCCGGGCGTGCCGCGCCGTTCACCATTGACCTCCAGATTGACGGCACCCCCGACGCCCAGCGACCTGACACTGACGTCGAGACGAACATTTACCGTGCGGCCCAGGAGGCACTGAACAACGCCTTGCGGCACTCGCGGGCGTCGCGGGTTCGGATTCGACTCACCTTCGCGGCAGACGCGATTCGTTTATCGGTTCAAGACAACGGCTGCGGTTTCGCCGCCTCGTCGGATCTCACGGCCTACGCAGCCATGGGGCACTTAGGCTTGGTTGGCCTTCAGGAGCGTTTCAGCCGGCTCGGCGGGCACTTGCACGTGGATTCCGGGCTCGGAGGGCCCACTGTCCTGACTGTGGAGGCGCCGCTGCACCCAACGGAAGTTACTCGCCCGTGACCGTCAGACGCCCGATTCGCGTCCTCCTGGTCGACGACCACGCAATGGTCCGTGAGGGAACCGCCGCGGTCCTGGCCAATGTGCCTGATATTGACGTTGTTGGATTTGCCGGTGACGCGGCCGCGGCGGAGCGTGCCTGCCGCGAGTGTTCACCCGATGTCTGTCTTCTTGACTTTCGCATTCCGGGCGGCGGTCCCTCCCTGGCTCGTCGCCTGGCGCATGTTGCGCCGGCGACCCGAGTTCTGGTCGTTTCGGCTTACAGCCAGGCGGACTATGTCGAATCCATGCGCGAGGCGGGAGTTGCGGGGTATGTGCTAAAGGATCTGGACACCGTCGGCCTCACGGATGCGATTCGCCGGGTACGCGCCGGGCGAACCGTCTTTCAGGAATCTCCGATAGCAGCGCCTGAATCCAGCGGCGGACGAACACTCGCCGAGCCGCTCACGATGCGTGAACTGGACGTGCTGCGGCTCGTTGCGGAAGGTGCGTCCAATCGCGAAGCGGCGACCTCGCTGGGTGTCTCGGCCAAGACCGTCGAGGCCCACCTCAGCAGCGTCTACACCAAGCTGCGCGTTCGCTCACGAACGGAAGCTGTGGTTTCGGCGGTTCGCGACGGAATCATTACCGTAGACCGGTCGGATCGTATCCGGTAGCGATTTCACGGCGATCGAGACTCGATGCCGCGAACTCATCGATTCATAAGCTGAGTCGGTCAATTGAGCCGCTCGCACTCCGTCGTCGGCCACCGCAAGCGGTTTGCCTCGTCCCGCCACGGCATTCGCGAATGCCCTCACACCCTCGAACTGCCCGGCGTATGCGCCTGGCGAACAATCTCGTTCAACCGTTGACGCATGTCCCGTCGCAGCTTCGTCCCATGGCAGGCTGCCTCGCGCGGTCGCCGTGACGGCGCCGTCGGTCGCATATGCGCGCCAAGGGGCGCAGGCGCGCGTGCGGCCGAATTCACCCACAATCACACGAGCAAGTCCTCCGTTCGCGTAGCGGATTCCCACCGTCACGGTGTCCGCCAGGGCCGCGCGTCGCGTGTGACGTCCGCCCATGGCCTGGACGTACCGGGGCGTCGACTGCATGAGGTACCCGGCCAGGTCCAATGCGTGACTTCCGAACAGGCCCATCACGCCGCCGTGCTCGGGCATCCCTCTCGAGGACTCGGACAGCGGATGGACGACGGCCTCGACCTGAACGAACGTGGGACGCGGAATGCGGCGGCGCATACGACGCACTCCGGAGACCGTACGCATCCAGAAGTTAACGGCCACTGTTGTCCTGGCTGCCCGGGCATACCCCAACACCTGCTGCGCGTCGGGAAGACGCAGGGCCACGGGCGGCTCAATAAAGACATGAAGCCCTTGTTCCAGCGCGCTTTGCACCAGCTGCGCACGGCTCGCATGCGGCCCCGCAATGCACACGGCGTCTGCTTTCGCTCGACGCAACGCGACGCTGGCGTTGTCGCTCCAGGCCGTGACGTTCAATCGGCCGGCAACTGTGTGCGCCCGACGTGAGTCAGCGTCGACAACGCAAGTGACCGATGCGCCGGGCAGCGACTCAATCTGCGATCGGAGCGCGTGACCGGACCTGCCGTATCCGACAATGGCAAACTGCATTCGGGAAACCCGGAGCGCACGGTCATCAGGCTCAGCGTACTCGGTGATTCCGAGTGGACGTGGAAGTAATCCCGACGGCGTAACGCTCCCTTACGACGCTACGCTCTTTACTCGGAACCGACGACCGAAGTCGGGCAGACCGACTGATTTGTGGACTGCCTGGCTGTCGTATAGTGGGGATTCTGCTCGACATAACGCCGCAACTTCGCAATGTCATCGGACCTTAGCCGCAGGCGACCGTCGGGACGCGCGCACCGCCTCCGTCGCGCCGAGGTAATCAGCGTCGCTTCCGCCGGCGTCGTTTTCGTCGTAGTGGCCGTGCTCGGTGCCCTGGTCTGGATCCGGTCGTCCGACGGGACGTCGACGACCGCGCCGCCAACGCCATCCGCCACAGTTTCCCCTCCGCAGTCGGCGGCGCCGATCGTGACAGGCCGAACAACTTTTCCGCCGACTCCGTCGCCCGTGGTTGCCGCGACTCCGACGCCGGAGCCGCCAAGCCCGCTGGATCTCATTGCCGACTGGCCGGAAGACCAGCCCTTCAGCGTATTGTTTCTCGGGCTTGACCGGCGTCCCGGCGAGGGCGGCGGCCGAACCGACGCGATTATTCTGGCCCACATTGAGCCGCGTGCGCGGGCCGCGACCCTGGTGTCGATTCCCCGTGACATTTGTGTGGCGAACTGTCGAACCGACCCGTTTCGAATCAATTCCGTCTTCCAGGAGGAAGGCCCGGACGCCCTCAGCCGTCGGGTCTCAAACCTCCTCGGCGTGCAGGTGGATTACTGGGTCACGCTGGACTTTAACGGCTTCAAACGCCTGGTCGACTTTTTTGGCGGGGTTTCCGTGGACGTTGAATCAACGATTTACGATCCAAACTACCCCAACGCCACCGACACCGGTTTTGAGCCGTTTCACGTGGAAGCCGGGCCCAATCATTTCAACGGCGACATGGCGCTGCGCTATGTGCGCACACGGCATCAGGACGGAGCGTTTGCTCGTGAAGTGCGTCAGCAGCAGATGCTCCTGGCCCTGGTTGAGCAGGTGATTTCCCCTCAGACCCTTGTCGAGTCGCCAGCCTTTGTGCGCGAACTCAGCAACGCCTTCGAATCAAACCTGCCGCCTGATCTGGTGCCGTCGATGGCCAAGCTGGGGATGCGGATAGGGGCCGCTCGGACCGTGTCGGGCGCAATCCGGCCGGAGGACAACCTGGTGCGCGCCGTGATCGCCGACAACGGCGCGTTCGTGCTTCAGCCCAATGTTCCGCTGATCCACGCCTACACGGCCGACCTGATGCGCCACAGCGAGTCACTCCCGCCACCCGAAGCAGGGCCCCAGGTCGAACTCGCAAACCGGCAGCAGCCGGCGTCCTAAGGCCGTCGGGCGACGACGAACAGCTCGCAGGGCTCGTAGGCCACCTCAAGGAAACGTCGCAGCACGCCGGCGACGCGAGCCAATTCCTGGCGGGTGTGAAGCAGACCGTCGGAAGTTTCATGAATGGCCCGCTCCAGGTCGCGGCCATAGGTCGAGCCGGCCAGCCGCCCGGCGATCCAGCGGGACGCTCGTGCGTCGGGCGGCTGGAGCGCATCGTCAGACTTCGAGGGCGGCGTCAGGCTAAGGTCGGCCAGTTCGACCGGGAGGCCGCGTGGTGACTCGGGATTAATCCCTGCGACGACAGTTTCAAGTCCGGCGCCGATCGTCAAGTACTCGATGAGTTCCCGGTCGTAGGGCCGGGCGTGCGTTGGGTCGCGCCAAAACTCGTGCGCGATGGTGGGCAGGCTACCCGGATTCGGAGTGGCGATGATCAGTCGGCCCTCGGGCCGCAGCCGGTCGGCCGCAAGGCGCACAAAGGCTTCAGCCTCGCGAACCGCCAGGTGCTCTATCACATGGAATGCCGTGATCGAATCGTAGCGGTCGGGCGTACTCTGCAGAAAGTCCAGCGCGTCCCTCTGGTGCACAGGCAGACTGCCAACTTGCGCCAGCATTTCCGGGTCGTGATCGATACCAACGACGCGGTGACCGACCTCCGCCGCCACTTGAAGAAACTCCCCTCGTCCGCAGCCGACGTCAAGGAGGTCGCCGGGTTTCGGAAGGTGCTGCAAATACCAGGAGCGTGCAATCCGTACCGTCTCGGGCGAGAATCCGCGCTGTGCGTACCAGTCGGCACCCATTCCTCGTCCAACCTGTCCATGTGCCGGGCGGAAGGCTAGCACCGAGCGCCGCGGTTCAACTTAGAATGTTCTCCGGTTCCAACTTGCAGCGGCGGGCGCTATGAACGACGACGTTGAGATCTTCTCGATCGGAACGGAACTCGTTTCCGGCCTGGTTTTGGACACGAACTCTCACTGGCTTGCCGGCGAAGTGTCAGTTGCCGGCGGCGACGTTCGCCGAATCACCGCGCTTGCCGACGACCTGGACGCGCTGATCGCGGAGTTGCGAGCTTCCGTCGCACGTGAGGCCCGGGTGATTCTCACGACCGGCGGACTTGGCCCAACCCCTGACGATATGACGGTCGACGCAATCGCCGCAGTCGCCGGAAGTGCTGTGCATACGCCCTTCGAGGTAATCGAGGACTATGCGCGCCGCCGAAACATGACGATCGAAGAGGTCTCCGTTCCGCCTCGTCTCAAGATGGGTTCAATCCCTCGAGCGTCCACCGTGCACCTCAACCCGGTTGGGTGGGCGCCCTGCTTCTCGACTGTTCTTGGTGAGACGACCATCTGGTCGATGCCGGGCCCGCCGCGCGAGGTAGAGGGGTGCTTCGAGAAGCACATCCAGCCGGTGTTGCACGGATTGTTCTCTTCCCAGACTGCTCGGATGCGTGTATTCATCGACTCGTTCGAATCCGAGACCTCGCCGTTCATGCAGCGAGTGATGCGGGAAGTGCCCGTGGCCTATCTGAAAGCGTACGTGGGGCAGTCGCGTGTGAACGGCCTGCCGGTTGACATTGTGGTTCGCAGCACCGACGGTGGCGACCCTAAGGTCCAGCTTGATGCCGCCTATGACCTCTTTTGCGCGATAGCCGCTGAGGCCGGCAAGACCGTCACGCTCGAACCCACGGCCCCGCTGCGCGACTAACCGGAATCCATAACGGTGCGCTCACGTTGGTCGTCGGACGCCGTCGCTGGCCTCGACCCGGTAGCGCTGCGCGTATACACCTCTCGCCTGCTGGGCTCTGAGCCTTCCCTGGTTCTCTTCGGCGGCGGAAACACTTCGGTCAAGCACTTGCGGCCGGACCCGAGAGGCGGCATGCGGCGGACGCTCACAATCAAGGGCAGTGGAACCGACCTGTCCTCGATCGGGCGAGACGGATTTGCCCCGCTCGCCCTTGACGATCTACTCCTGCTACGCGAACGCAAGACCCTGGACGACGACACTATGGTTGAGTTGGTCACGCTGGCGCTGCTCGACACCCGCGCGCCTCGTCCCTCAATCGAGACGCTGCTGCACGCATTTATTCCACTGGGATGGGTCGACCACAGCCACGCCGACGCCATTCTCACCCTCACAAACCAGCCCGACGGTGCCGCACGTGTACGCGACGCCCTGGGTGGGGCTGTCGGACTGGTTCCCTACGTTAAGCCAGGATTCGAACTCTCGAAGGCGGCTGCCAGTGTCTACGACGCAGACCCGTCGATCAGCGGGCTCGTCCTCGACAAACATGGGCTCGTGACCTTTGGGGAGACCGCGCAAGAGTCTTACGAACGTCATATCGAGCTCGTTTCACTCGCCGAAAAACGGATTGCTCGAGCTTGGTTCGGCCCGCGAATGCCAACGATCCAGTCGCAAGCTGATGTCTCCAGTCTCGCTCTCTCGCTCCGCGGCCTGCTGAGCCGTCGTCGCCACACGATCGTCCGATCTGACGCCAGCCCACGGATCCGTGCTTTTGTTGACCGGCCGGATCTAGGCCGGTTTTCTCAACAAGGTCCTGCCACACCCGACCATGTGCTTCGAACGAAGCGCCTGCCCTTGGTGTTGCCGTCAGCGGACCCCGCGGACGCGCCGCAAGCCGTGGCCCGCTATGAGGCCGCCTACGACGCGTATGTCACTGAACACGCGGATGCGGACCACGACTTCAGACACGATCCCGGACCTCGGGTCGTGCTGGTGCCCGGCGTCGGCATGTTTACCGCCGGTCGCACGGCAGCCGAGGCCGACGCCGTCGCTCAAATCTACCGACACACCATGAACGTGATCGAGGGCGCCGAATCAATGGGCGGCTACGCGGCACTTCCGGTGCGCGATTTCTTTGACATCGAGTATTGGCCGTTGGAGCTGTACAAGCTCAAGTTGGCGCCGCCCGATCGGGAGCTTGCCGGACGCGTGGCGCTGGTAACCGGCGCGGCAAGCGGAATCGGCCGGGCAGCCGCCCGGGTTCTGGCTGCGGCGGGTGCCCACGTTCTTGTTTCCGACATCGACGCGACTGGGGCTGGGCAGGTGGCTGGGCTGATATGCGAATCCGGCGACGCGGCCGAGCCTTTAGCGTTGGACGTAACCGACCCGTCCGCGGTCAGTTCAGCCATGCGGCGGGCGGCAATTGCGGTCGGTGGTATCGATATCGTGGTCTCCAACGCTGGCATTGCCGACGCCGCGTCAATTGCCGGCTTGGAGCTTGACGCGTGGCAGCGAAGCCTTGACGTGAACGCGACAGGCCACTTCCTCGTCACGAAGTCAGCGGTTCGCGCCATGCGCGAGCAGCGTATCGGCGGCAGCGTCATCCTGGTATGCACCAAGAACGCTCTTGACCCCGGGCGCGACTTTGGCGCCTACAGCGCCGCCAAGGCCGCGCAGCTGCAACTGGGACGTGTCCTCGCAATCGAAAACGGAGAGCACGGAATCCGGGTCAACATGGTCAATCCGGACGCGGTATTTGCTGACTCGCGGCTGTGGAGCCGCGATCTCCGGGCAAGTCGAGCGGCCGCACACGGCGTGGACGTCGACCAACTTGAAGACTTCTACCGTCGCAGGAATCTCCTGCAAAGTCCGATTGGCGTAGACGACGTGGCGGAGGCCGTGCTGTTCCTGGCAAGCGATCGGTCGTCGAAGACCACCGGCGCCATCCTGCCGGTAGATGGTGGAGTCCGTGGAGCGTTCCCGCGCTAGAGCACCGGCAACTTCGGTGGTCTAAGGAACGGCGGCGCCGGAGACCAGCAACTCCCCATCGGTCACCACAAGCGTCTCGATGGCGATCGGCAGCCGTGGCAGTCCGGCGTCCAGCGTGCGTTCGGCCAGTGCAAGAGCAAGTGACCGCACGAATCCGGGGGCGTACATTTCGCCCACCTGGAATCGAGTGATCTCAGCGGTGCGCTGACTATTCTCCGTCGCGACGGCGACGTCCAGGCGAAACGGGAAGCTCAAACCCACCGACTGCAGGACGCCCGTCAGCGTGAGCGTGCGGGGCCGGAACGAAAGTTGCAACTCGGTGATTGAGCCGAATCCGTGCTCTTGTCTGCCCCATTGACGCAACAGGGCGGTCAACTCGTCCTGGGTAAAGGCAACCTGCGCCGGGATCGGACGGCCCGCAAGACGGGCCTGCTCGGATGTCTGGCCAAATGCCCCAAGCTTTGCTTCTGCCCGCGCGCTCACGAGGGTATCGGGCTCAAGACGTGCCAGATCCGAGATATCGACGGAGCCGCGGGTAGCGAACACCCCGAGAACCACAAGCACGCCGGCAAGGGCCACGAGCATCCACAGGCCGAGCACCAGTGCACGACGCACGCAGACTCACCTCATTTCGCAGCCGCGCCTCACGTCACGGGTTCCATCCAACGGCTGCCATAATCAGATCGCCAGACGACGCCGCGCGTGACGTGCGGCGAGCGCAAACGTTGGTGTGCGTATGCTAGCGTCCGCTCGCTTGCGGTCCGCTCCGTCGGAATCCAGTGAACGCCGTCACTACCGCCCGACCCGTTCGCAAAGCCGTTGTTCCGGTTGCAGGGATCGGAACGCGCTTGTTTCCTGCAACCAAGTCCCAGCCCAAGGAGATGCTCCCGGTAGGCCGGAAGCCTGTCGTCCAGTACGTAATTGAAGAGCTTCGCGCAGCTGGTGTGGAACAAATCCTGTTGATTACCGGCCGCAAGAAGGCAGCAATCGAAGACCACTTCGACGCCGATCCCGAACTCAGCCGGTTGCTCCATCAGGCGGGACGTGTTGATTCGGCTGATCTGCCAATTGCCGACGGCATTCGCGGTGTGTTTTATACGCGCCAGGGCACACCCAGTGGAGTTGCCGACGCCGTTGGTCTGGCGCGAGACTTTGCCGCGGGCGAACCCGTTGTCGTGGCCTTCGGCGACACGATTATTCGCGGTGGCAATTTGGTCGCGCGGCTCATGGCTGCGCACAGGCAGAGCGAGGCCAGCGGCACCGTTGCGGTGGAACAGGTCGCGCCGGAAGACGCGTTTCGGTACGGAATCGTCGACGTGTGTGAAGTCGATGGAGGCCTGATTGCTACGGACCTGGTCGAAAAGCCGTCCGTGGGAACAGCGCCGAGCGATCTCGCGATCGTGCCGCGCTACGTCTTCGGTTCCGAGGTCTTTGATGCCATTGAGGCCACCAGGCCCGGCCTTGGGGGCGAGCGTTGGTTGACCGATTCCATCGCAATTCTGGCGCGCGAATCGCCGCCGGTTCGAGTGGTTCCGCTTTCGGCCAACGAGCACCGCTACGACATCGGGAATTTTGAGTCGTACTACCGCGCGTTCATTGACTTCGCCCTGGCCGACCCGCAGTACGGAGCCAGCGTTCGGCAGTACCTGAGCGAGCTTGGCCAGCGGCTGTGACCGCTGGTCTGCCAGTCGTAGCGTCGGCTCCCGGGCGGGCCGGGCTTCTCGGCAATCCGAGCGACATGTACGGCGGAACCGTTATCGCCATCGCCGTTCCGAGGCGGGCATTCGTTGCCATTCGCTCCGCGCCGAGGCTTCGGCTGGCGGCATTGGATGCGGCCCTGGATCTCACGGTGCATTCCCCGGACGACCTGCGATTGATACCGCCGCCAACTGGAGCGGCCGCGGCGCAAATGGATCGGTCCGAACTCCTGGCGGCGCGGCGTTCAACCTATTTGAACGTCCTCAAGGCGGTGGTACTGGCGCAGGGAATGCAGAACGTCCGGGCCGAGATTCGATGCTGGAGCCAGATTCCGCCGAGTGCCGGCCTCTCCAGCAGCAGTGCGCTGCTGGTTGCGGCGCTCCATGCCACCAACCTGTGGCTGCGGCGTGAGCCCCCGCTGCATGAGTTTGCCGAAGCGGCTCGCGAAGTCGAGTTCAGCCGGATGGGTGTTACGTGCGGTTTTCAGGACTTCTACGCCACCACGTTCGGCGGTCTGACCTGCATGGACTTTCGGGACAAGGAGCACTGGCGCGGCCCAACCGTCGACCCGCTGGCAACGGTCGAGCCCCTGCTGGCCCCCGACACATCGCTACCGTTTGTATTGGCACATACTGGGCGTCAGCGAGACTCCGGCGAAACCCACCGACCCTTGCGGGCGCGCTGGGTTGAAGGCGACTGCGAGGTGCGCGCCGCGATGCACGCCCTGGGGACGATTGCTCGTCAAGCCAAGCGCTACGTCTTGGCGCAGGATTGGCTGGCCGTAGGAGCGGCCATGACCGAAGCACATCGCCACATTTCCGCCGTTGGCGGATCCGGTCCCCTGGTCGACGCCCTCATTGAGCAGGCAATCACGCTTGGCGCTCGCGGCGCCAAGCTGGCCGGGGCGGGCTTGGGGGGAACCATCATCGTGCTGCACAACGACCCGAAATGGATGGCCAAGAGAATCGTCGAGCGTGGTGCGGCATCCGCGTTTTCGCTTCGGCGGGCGGCATCCGGCGTGCGCGTGGAGCCGGCCGACGTGTTTGAGGAGCCATTTCACGCTGCCTCAACGCCACCCACGTGAGCGCGGGCCTGGTGATCGGGCTGGATCTCGGTACGACCGGGGCGCGTGCCGTACTGGCCGATATCTCAGGAAAAATCCACGCTGTTCACGAAACCCCCTACGAACTGCAAACGCCCCAACCGGGATGGGCCGAACAGTCGCCGGATGCCTGGGAAGCGGCGGCCTTTGATGCCATGGCGTCGGTGGCCTCGCGCGCCCCACGACCTGGTGACGTTCGCGCTATCGGGCTCACCGGTCAGATGCACGGCCTCACATTGCTCGATGCCCGCCGTCGTCCATTACGCGATGCGATTCTCTGGTGCGACCTGCGAACCGGGCCGCAGCGACGTGAACTTGAACGCTCCCTGGGAATCCCGGCCCTCATCCAATACACGGGCAACCTGCCGTTGGAGGGACTCCAGGCCCCGAAAGTCGTCTGGGTCCGCGAGCACGAGCCTCACCTGCTCGAGCGCACCGCTTACATTCTGTTGCCAAAAGACTTTATCCGGCTGCGTCTGTCGGACGACTGTTGGACTGACGTGTCGGACGCCAGCGGGACTGGCTACTTCGACTCCGCCGCGCGACGCTGGTCCAGTGAAATGCTCGATTTCCTGGAGATTGAGCAATCGTGGCTGCCCGAAGTTGAGGAGTCGCCGCGAGAAGCGGGCCGCCTGACGTCCGGCGCGGCCGACCGTCTTGGCCTCCCCGCCGGCATTCCCATCGCGGCTGGCGCGGGCGACCAGCCAGCCGGTGCGGTGGCTGCTGGAATCGTGGCGGAAGGCGATGCTGCCGTGACCATTGGGACGTCCGGCGTCGTGTTTGCCGCGGCCCGGGCCTACGCCGCGGCGCCGGATGGGCGGGTTCAGGTCGGCGCGCACGCCGTGCCGGAACGGTGGTATCTGATGGGCGTAACCCAGGCGGCCGGTCTATCGCTGCGCTGGCTTCGAGACACTCTTCTGCCAGGGCGTCACTACTCGGCATTAGTTGCCGAGGCGGAACACTCGCCGCCGGGAGCCCGCGGCCTTCTCTGGCTGCCCTACCTGCAGGGCGAACGCACTCCGCATCTCGACGTCAACGCCCGTGGCGCGCTCGTCGGCCTCACGACGGCGCATCGCAGGTCCGACGTTGTCAGGGCGGTACTGGAAGGCGTGGCGTTCAGTCTGCGAGACGCCGCTCAGTCAATTCAGGGTGTTGGCGCATCGGTCAATCGCTTCAAGTTGGCTGGTGGAGGAGCACGCAGCCTCATTTGGCGGCAGATTGTGGCGGACGTTTTCGACGCCCCGCTGCGAATAGAACCGGAAGGTCGCGGACCGGCTTTTGGCGCGGCACGACTGGGTGCCGTGGCAGCCGGAGAATTCGCTTCCGTCGACGAGGCGGTTTCGGCGACGGCCGTGTCTCACACCACAGTTTCGCCAAACGCCGCCTCGGCCGGATCGCTGGCCGCGGCCTATGACCGCTACCGTGACCTTTATCCGGCCCTGGCCAAGGTGAATCGATCCGCCGCCGCGGCGCAGGCTGCTGTGAACGCCGACGCATAACCGAGCGGACGCTTGATCGTTGCTATATTCGGTCCATAGCCCGAGCCCGACTGGCCGGGACTGAGCAACCCCATGGCTGTTGACAGATCTGCGTCCGACGCCGTCCTTCACGCGCTTGCTTGTCGCCCCCTGCTCTTTGATGGCGCGATGGGCTCGATCCTCAATGACCTGCCTGAACGTGACTGGGAAGCGCCCGAGGAGGTCACGCTGCGCTTCCCTGAGCGCATGGCCGAGGTATACCAGGCCTATCTGGACGCTGGTGCCGACGTGCTATCGACGAACACGTTCGGCGGCAACCTCATCCGACTGCAGCGGGCCGGCTTGGTGGAGCAGTCTGAGGCCATCAACCGTGGCGCGGCCGAGCAGGCCCGGGCGGTCGCCGGCGACGATGCCTGGGTTGCTGGCGACATTGGGCAAAGCGGCGACTTTCTTGAGCCGCTCGGCGACGTAACCGAAGACCGGATGACCGAGGCCTTTCAAGTTCAGGCGGAGCAACTGGCTTCTGGCGGCGTAGATCTCCTGCTCTGCGAGACGTTCAGTGACATTCGCGAAGTCCAGATCGCCATTCAGGCAGCGGCTTCGACAGGGCTGCCCGTATTCGCCACCATGACGTACGACATAAACCTGCACACCATGATGGGCGTGGCCCCCGCCGACGGTATGCGTGCGTGCGAAGACGCGGGTGCGGCCGTCGTTGGCTGCAACTGCGGCAACGGTCCCGAAGAAATGACGCAAGTTCTCGACCAGATGTTGGCCGCCGCTCCCCGCCGCCCTCTCATGGCCCAGTCCAATGCCGGCGTCCCCGAGTTGATTGATGGTCGTGTTTGCTACCTGTATCCGCCGGAACGAATGGTTGACTTCGCCCGTCGCTGGATTGACGCGGGAGTGTCGGTGGTCGGCTCATGCTGTGGAAGCACGAGCCGAACGACGCTCCTTCTGCGCGAAATGATCGATCGGCTGCCAGCGCGAGTTCCGGCCTGAACGGCACGTCAGGACCGCGAGGCACGGGTGAGACTCAAACGCAGCCCGAGCCCGAGTCTCCGCTACTATGCGAAGCAGGCGAGACGGCTGTGTACGTTTCGGTAGCAGGGTGCCGTGGCTGACGTTTTTCGACACACTTGGTGGGCGTTCGCCCAGGTCTATTACGACCTTCGCTCGCTCGCGTTGGTCGGGAACTTCCTCTGGTTCCTCACGATCGTGCCGCTGGTTCCGATTGTCGGGATCCCTGGGTCCTTTGCCCTTCAGCAAGCCGTGCTGCAGGCAGACGCGACGGTCACCGGGGTACAGTACTTTGTGTTCATCGTCGGCGGGACTGTGGTCAGCGGTGCGCTGGCCGGGCCGGGGATCGCCGCGCTTTTCCATGTCGCGCATCGCCACATCGAGTTCGAGAACATTGAGCTGAGAGACTTCTGGCAGGGCTTTCGGTCCAACTTCGTACGCGCCTGGATGTTGTTCGTGATTGACATGTGTCTGCTTTACGGATTGATCGTGGGCTTTATCTTCTACACCGGGACCGGCCAGTTGCTTATTCAGGCCTTTGGATTCCTCTCCCTCTACTTCGTGGTCCTGTGGACAGCGGCCCAGGCCTACCTCTTCCCGATGTTCATCCGCTACGACATGTCCGTATATCACCTGTTCCGGAACGCGGCAGTCATGGCGCTCAGCGCGCCGGGGTCGTCAGTCGCCTTCTTCATCGTTGTGATTGCCAGCGTCGTGCTCAGTATCCTGCTCATATTCCCGGCGGTGTTCCTCCTGGCGAGCACCCTGGCTCTTGTGGCGATACGAATGACTCAAGACAGGCTCCACGCGTTCGGCGTCGAGCTGGAGGGGCGAGGCCTGTGACGACCCCGTTCTCATTTGACGGCAGGCTTGGAGGAGTTTGATGGCTGACGTGCAGATTCGAGATGCCCGTGTGATCTTCAAGGAAGACTCGGACCCAGCGGCCGTGATCTTCGGCCAGACCGGCGGCACGCCCGACGACGAAAAGTCCGACCTCGTAGGCCAAGCCAACTACCACGACGGCAACATTCATGCCATCGACGGCGTGGACCTCGACATCCATGACGGCGAGTCGATTGCCATTTTGGGGCCGTCGGGCTGCGGCAAGTCCACCATGCTGCGTGTGGTTGCCGGTCTTATCAGGCTGGACTATCCGAATAGCGGGACCATCAGGTACGGCGAAGAAGACTGGACGATGCTGGGCGCCAAGGAACGGCGCGTGGGCATAGTCTTCCAGAATTACGCCCTCTACCCGCATATGCACAGCAAGAAGAACTTGGGCTTCTTCTTCAAGATGCACAAACGCGAGGAAGAGGTTGACGAGCGCGTCGAGATCGTTTCGCAGATCATGGGTGTCGGCTTCGATCAGCTTCTTGATCGTCGACCCAAGGCGTTGTCCGGCGGTCAGCAACAGCGCGTGGCGATCGCCCGCTGCATCGTGCGCGACCCGACGGTCTTTCTCTTCGACGAGCCGCTCTCCAACCTCGATGCCAAGCTGCGCAGCCGGACCCGCGTAGAAATCAAGCGACTACTGCGCCGCTTCAACATCACCACCGTGTACGTGACGCACGACCAGACCGAAGCCCAGGCAATGGGCGACCGAATTGCCGTCATGCAGGCCGGAAAGATTCAGCAACTCGGCACGTATCGCGAAATCTACGACAATCCGGCAAACATGTTCGTCGCTGGATTCGTTGGCCTTCCGCCGATGAATCTGATGCCGGCCACGGCTGAGCGCGGCGGTGTGCGCGTGGATGGACACTTCGTGGACCTCCGGAATGATGCCCTTGGGCGGCGGGAAGGCGATTCCATAAACCTCGGGATTCGACCTGAGTCGATCGAGTTGAGTCATCACCAGGTCGAGGGCTCGGTGCCGGTGGACGTGTACTGGGTCGAGAGCCACTTTTCCGAGCAGCGTAAGGAAGTCACCTTTGATCTCGCGGGCTCCCGCGTGATCGCCAAGCGGCCGCTTGAAGAGGAATGGGACCGCAATACCACCGTCTACGCGAAGGTCCCCGTGGACGAGGCGTATGTCTTCGACGCTGAAGAAGATCGGCTGATCTAGCTCTTGGCGTAAACGGGGTTGGACGGCACTTTGTCGGAGCAAGTCGGCCTCTAGCTTGGACTTTGTAGTTTCAAACGAGACGCCTCTCGGCAAGTTCGCTGAGTGCCGGCGAGCAGTGCTAGACTGAGCGTAGCCGCACTGTCTGTCATGGGCGGGCGAGGGCTCGTCCTTTTCCCGGGGGAGGGAAGCGGTCCAAACGTCCTGAGGAGGCTATCCCGTGCGCAGTGACTTCATGTTGGCGCTGCAACAGCTTGCCGACGAGAAGGGCATCCAGATTGAGGCAGTCGTTAACGCGCTGCGCACAGCGATCATGTCAGCCTTCGAGGACTACAACAGCGACTACGACGACATCGACATTGAGATTGACCCGGAGACTGGCGACTCAACCGTCTACGCGAACAAAACCGTCGTCGATGTCGTTTCGGACGATGTCCACGAGATCTCGCTGGCCGAGGCCCGAAGCTACGACCAGACCATGGAACTCGGCGAGATCTTCCAGATCGACATCACGCCGCCAAATTTTGGGCGCATCGCCACGCAGAAGGCGCGGCAGGCCATGCAGCAGGCCCTGCGCGACGCTGAACGGCTGGAGATCTATACGCACTTCATTGAGCACCAGGGACTCTTGCTCGTGGGGCGCGTGACTCGCGTCGAGAATCGGGGAGTCTTCGTGGATCTCGGGCGCGGTGAGGCAATCATGCTCCCGGGCGACCAAGTGGCCGGCGAGTTCTACCGCTCCGGGCAGCGCATGCGCGTGCTGCTACTCGAAGTGGCCGAGGGCGGCCGCGGTGCGCAGTTGCGAGTTTCGCGCGCGCACGCGGATTTTGTCCGCCGGCTCTTTGAACGCGAAGTTCCTGAGATTCAGAACGGTTTGGTCGACATTGCGGCAATTGCGCGCGATGCTGGCGTGCGTACCAAGCTGGCGGTGCGCTCGCGACAAGAGGGGCTTGATCCCGTTGGTTCGGCTGTGGGAATGCGCGGATCGCGCATCCAAAACGTTCTCCGCGAACTGGGACAGGAAAAGGTCGAGATCATTCTGTATGACGATGAACCGCGTGTGTATGTGGCCAACGCGCTCAGTCCGGCTCGAGTGCGCAACGTCCATGTTGACTTGAGCCATCGCGTGGCCGATGTATTTGTTCCGACGGACATGGTGTCGCTCGCAATAGGACGCGAAGGTCAGAATGCCCGTCTGGCAGCTCGGCTCACGGGGTTCAAGATCACGATTCGAGATGCGTCGGAGCCCGCCGAGGCTTTGGGCGTTGCCGAGCCCGACGGGACCCCGGACGAAGAGGCGAAGCAGGACGATGTGGATGCACCACTTGATGAACCCGGGCTCTCGCCGGAATCCGATTCGGCGAGAATGGCGGAGCACGTGGGGCGCGGCGTCGCTGGATCCGGGAGTTAACCATCGCCCGAAGTGAGCCGACGCGCACCTGCATCGTCACGCGCAAAAGGCGACGTAAACGTGACCTCATCCGAATTGTGCGAACGCCCGATGGCGACATTCGCTGCGATCCGACGGGTCGCGTCGATGGGCGCGGTGCCTATCTCTCCGTCGACGGCGGCTCTGTGCAGGTGGCGCTTGCGCGCGGCATCCTGGGCAGCCACTTGGAGGCTTCCATAGATCGTGATCAGGCGGATATGTTGATCAAGCAATTTGAGCGTGAACGCTTGGTTCGGCTCACCGGGAGTGCTCGCTAACATGGCGCGCCGCCGCCGCACACGTCGTAGACCTCCGCCACGCCCACGCGCGCGCCGCCGTCCGCAGCAGCGTCCGAGTCCTCCGGCCGACGAGCAACCGGCCGAGGTGCCGGAGGCGCCGGCCGTCGAACTCCGCCAGGTCGCGATGCCGGCTTCAGCCTCGATTGCCGACATTGCGGAACGCGCCGCAGTGCCGCCGACCGACATCATCATGGAGTTGCTCAATCGAGGCGTGCTGACGACCATTAACGCGGCCATTGATCGCGATACCGCACGCGCGGTCATGCGGAATCTTGGGGTCGCCATCACCGACGAATCTCAAGAGGACGACGCTACCCCGGTTGCCGCGCGAAAACCGAGTGGGCGCGATTCCACGCAGCCGTCGGATGGCGAGCCGCGTCCGCCCGTGGTGACCGTGATGGGTCACGTCGATCATGGCAAGACCACGCTCCTCGACGCCATCCGCAGTACCAACGTGGTCGACAGCGAGTTTGGGGGAATCACCCAGCACATCGGGGCCTATCAAGTGTCGGTAAACGGCGGTGCCATTACGTTCATCGACACTCCTGGTCACGAGGCCTTTACGGCAATGCGCGCGCGCGGAGCGGGCGTCACCGACATTGCTGTGATCGTGGTTGCCGCCGACGACGGAATCATGCCGCAAACGGTGGAGGCCATTGGGCACGCCAAGGCAGCCAGCGTCCCGATCATCATCGCGGTCAACAAGATCGACTTGGCGTCCGCCAACCCGAATCGAGTGCTCCAGCAGCTCACCGAGCATGAAATCGTAGTCGAGGACTTTGGAGGCGATGTGGTGGCAATTCCTCTCTCGGCTCTCAAGGGAGAGGGTATCGACGAACTCCTCGAGTACATCAACTTGACGGCCGAATTGGAGGAACTGCGAGCACCGGTCGACGGGCCAGCGGCGGGAACGATTATCGAGACTCGCCTGGACCACAGCCAGGGGCCAATTGCCACCGTTCTCGTTCAGCGTGGCGTCTTGAAGGTTGGGGACACCATCACGACGGGTGAGATTAACGGCCGCGTACGGGCGCTCTTCGACGAGAGCGGCGGACGACTCCGATCAGCCAAGCCCTCCACGCCAGTCCAGGTCATGGGACTGGACGCGATGCCAGACGTCGGCGATCCCTTGAACGTCGTCGCCAGGCAGCGAAAGCGTCGTCGCCAACGGAGTCGTACTCCTGCCCGCGGAAGCGGTGACCAAGCCATGCGGCTGAGCCTCGAATCGCTCGCCGCCCAGATGACCGCAGGCCGTCTCCAGCAGATCAACCTGGTCGTGAAGGCTGACACGGCCGGCTCTGTTGATGCCGTGGTCAAGTCAATCGACCAACTTGGCGATGATCGGGCACGAGCAATGGTCGTATTTGAGGGCGTTGGCTCGGTTACGGAGTCGGACGTGAACCTCGCCTCCGCCGCCAAGGGACTCGTGTTGGCCTTTAATTCGCGTGTTGATGCCACCGCCGCAGCGGAAGCTGAGCGACAGGGTGTTGACGTACGTGCCTATCGCACCATCTATGAATTGATCGACGATGTCGATGCGGCGCTCAAGGGCTCGATCAAGCCTGAAGAGGTCGAAGTCGTCGACGGTCGGCTCGAGATCCGGGGCGAGTTCCGAACCGAACGTATGCGCCAGATTGTCGGCGGTATGGTGCTCTCAGGTCGAGTTTACGTCGGTGCGCGCGTTCGGATTCTGCGAAACAGCGAGGAGATCGGCACGGGCCACATCCTCACCGTACGGCGTTTCTCGGATGAAGTGGACGAGGTGCGCCAGGGCTTTGACTGCGGTCTTGCAATAGAAACGACAACCAAGATCGAACTCGCGGACATCATCGAGGCCAGCCACACCGAAGAACGTCTCCCGTAGCACCGGAGGCCGCATCATCAAGACCCGCCGTGCCCAACGGATTGAAGCTCAGATCGCGCGTGAGATCAGCGGCCTTCTTGAGCGCCACCTGGAAGACCCGGCGATTGGATTCGTTACTGTTCAGCGCGTATCGATCTCGCCGGACTTGAGCAACGCCGTCGTGTTTGTAACCCCGCTTGGTGACACCCACGACATCAAGGAATCGGTGGCCGCGTTGCAGCGGGCAGCGACGTACGTTCGCCGGGAGCTTGCGAGTCGAATCCGTGTGTATCGCATCCCGCGTATTCAATTTCAACTTGATCCTCAGATGCCGACCGCTAGCTCAATGATCGAGCGAAAAACCGACGGCCCTGCAGCCGACCACGGGACGCAAGCTCTCGCAGCGCGGCCTGACGATGGCCCGTGACCGCCAGATGTCGCCACACGGCGGATTCCTCAACGTCTTCAAGCCAATTGGCGCAAGTTCCACGCAAGCTGTGGGACGAGTCCGCCGCGCCGTTGGCGTGCGACGCGTAGGGCACTGCGGCACGCTGGATCCACTGGCCTGGGGTGTCCTACCCGTAGCGGTGGGGCGTGCCACTCGGTTGAGCAGCTTTGTCCTGGAAATGCCAAAGTCGTACGTGGCCGCCGTGCTTTTCGGTGTCGAAACTCCATCCCACGATATGGAAACGCAACCGACGGCCGAGCCGCGTACGTCTCCGGAACTGAAGTCTGTCGAACAGGTGCTCCCGGCATTCGTGGGCGAAATCGAACAGCATCCGCCGGCGTACTCGGCCCTCCACGTTGATGGCGTGCGGGCCTATCGGTCGGCTCGCGCTGGTCGGCGCGTGGAGCTGCCGCCGCGTCAAGTTCACATTCGCACACTAAACTTGGTGGCGGCCGGCCGCATTGGCGTGCGGATGGCCGACGGGCGCCTGCGCTTTGGCAGCGGCTCGGGCTGGCACGACGCCCTTCTTGCCGGAATTCAGGTCGAGTGCTCGTCCGGCACCTACATTCGCGCGCTCGCACGAGATTTGGGGGCAATGATCGGCTGTGGCGCCACGCTCTTTGGACTCATCCGTACTCGCGTCGGTCCATTCACGCTGAGGTCCGCGACTGAAATGTGGCAGCTTTCCGTCGCGACCCGAGACGGCTTCCTCAACACACTGCTCTACGCCCCCGACACCGTGGTCGAACACCTTCCGTCAGCCGTCCTGAGCGCCAGAGATCGCATTGACTTCGGCCACGGGCGCCCGTTGCCTCGGATGGCCGACGGACTGCACCGTCTGTACGACGGACATGGCAGCTTTCTTGGCCTCGCAAACGGCCAAGACGGCTCCTGGTCGCCCCGCATCGTATGGAATCCAGCGTAATGGCGGGTGACACAAGTGCGCGCCGCGTCCGCGTCTTTCGCGAGGACGAATCGTTCGTTCCCGCGGGCGGTGCCTCAGTGACGGTGGGGCGCTTTGACGGTATGCATCGAGGTCACCGAGCCTTGCTGCGAGCGACCTGCCAGGTAGCTTCCGACCAACGGGACGGCCGCGCGATCGCGGTTACCCTTTGGCCCCCGCCAGAATGGGTATTGCGGCCGGCCGAACCCCGTCAGTTGTTGACCACGCTCGACGACCGGATCGCTCTGCTGGCGTCATCCGGAGTGGATGACATCGTCGTTATGCGATTCGATCAGCAATTTTCGCGCCGTTCTGCCGAAGACTTTCTCGGTGACCTAAAGCAGCAGCTGAACTTGCGCACGCTCGTCACCGGTCCAACAGCGGCCATTGGACGAGATCGCGAAGGAACGCCGAACGTCATCGCGCGCCTGGCGCCGCGGCTTGGAATCAAACACGTGCCCGTGCGCTACGAGGGATCGCCCGGCGCAATTTCCAGCACTCAGGCTCGCAACGCACTGTCTTCGGGCGAAGTGGACAGACTTCGTGCGATTCTGGGCCGAAGTCATAGTTTGTACGGCATGGTCAGTCGTGGCGACGGTCGAGGCCGCAAATTGGGATTTCCCACGGCCAACGTCGAGCTTCCCGAGTGGCTAGTTCTACCGGCAGACGGTGTCTATGCCGGTGCGGCGTTCGTGGACGGCGATCCAGAGCCATATTCGGCATTGATCAGCGTGGGAACGCGTCCCACCTTCAACTCCCGCTCCCGCCTGTTCGAGGTTCATCTCTTGGGTTTCGACCGCGACATATATGGCCGCGGCTTGCGCACATTCATTCATGCGTGGTTGCGCGTTCAGGAGGCATTTGACTCGGTCGAGGCCTTGGTAGCTGCCATGCGACGTGATCGGCAGGCCGCCGAGTACGTGGATCTCGCCGGGATGAGCGACGCGGCGCCCTTTGGTCGAGCGCCGGAGTGACGGCCTCGGCGGGTTAAGGGCATCGCCGGCGCCGGCCAGCCGGATTCCTGTGCCAACATATGAACCACGCAATCGGGTCGTCAGTCCAGGCTCATCGGAGAGCTCCAGCGCCTGGGAGCCTGACGACGCAAAAGATCTCGGGCGGAGAGCAATGCGTGACGCTAGGCGGAATCCTGGACGACGCCCCGGCCAAGACCCCGATCCAGGCGCACTAAAGCGACGTTATCTGCAGCAGGTAGAGGTTTTCCAAGACCTGAACGACGCGCAGATATATGAGGTGGAGCGCAACACTCGAATGTCCACCGTTGGTCCCGGACGACTCTTATACCAGCCCGATGAGAAGTCGGAGATGCTGTTCCTCTTGAAAACTGGTCATGTTCAGATCTACCGAATATCTCCCGATGGAAAACGATTCGTTATTTCCAACATCGAGCCAGGCATGTTCTTTGGCGAGATGGCGTTGTTGGGACAGGCACTCCATGACTCGTTCGCCGAAACGCTGAAAGAATCGACGTTGTGCGTCATCAGCCGCCGAGACCTGGAATACTTGATCGGTCGCTTCCCCACTGTCGGCGTTCGCATCATGCAGACTCTGGCAGATCGCCTCAGCGAAGCTGAGGCTCAGCTTGAAGATTTGGCTCTAAAATCACTTACCGCTCGACTCGCCACGTTGATTCTGCGTCTCTCCTCAAACGCCAACGCCCGCGTTACGGGACTTACCCACAACGACTTGGCTGAGCGCGTCGGCACATCGCGCGAGACGGCTACGCAGGCACTGAACGAACTCAAGAGCGCCGGCCTGATCGCCATTGGTCGTAAGCGAATTGACGTCCTGAATCGCCAGGCGCTGGAGGACTTGGCGGAAGCGTATTGACCCCGTGCAACGTGCCAATAGCGGCACAAGCGCTCGCCGGATGTGCCACGATGCCGCGATGCGCGCACCGCGCTGTTCTTTCACCCATGACAAGGAGTTGAACGCCCATGTTTGGACGGCGTCCTAGCGTCACCTCGCGCCGCGGCGTAGTTGCGGCGGCACATCCTCTGGCGGCGCAAGCGGGCGCTCGCATTCTGTCCAATGGCGGCAACGCGTTTGATGCGGCCGTGGCCACTGCGGCTGCGCTCAACGTGGTCGAGCCTTACATGTCCGGGCTCGCCGGCATGGGCACGGCCATGGCCTACGTGGCCGCCGAGCGTCGCGTGTGCTGTCTTGATTTTACCCCGGCCGTGCCGCTGAAGTTTGACTCTATCGCTCGGCGTTACGACGACTTGACCCGAGGTCCGCACGGTGTAGGGCCGCCGGCCAGCCTGGCCGGATGGATGAAGCTGCTGCATACGTACGGGACGAAGAGCACCGCCGAAGTCTTCGCCGACGCCATTGATCTCGCGCGTGGCGGCTTCCCTGTCAGCGAGGGCAACGCCCACATGATTGGCGGCCGACTGAACGACATTGCGGAGATCTTCGCCGGCTGGTCGGAGATCTTCCTGGACGACGGTGAGGAACCTGGCGCCGGCTGGATGCTGCAGCAACACGATTTGGCCGACACGTATGAGGCCCTGGTCAGCGAGGGCCCCGACTACCTGTACCACGGTCCCCTTGGCGAGGCGCTGGTCAACGAGATCCAGGCGCTGGGCGGCGCACTGTCCATGGATGACCTGGCCGCCGTCGAGGCCCAATGGCAAGACCCGATTCAGATCGAGTACCGCGATCTGGAAGTCAACGGCGCCCCGCCGCCTTCCGAGGGCTTCCAGATGTTGATGACGCTCGGGCTCATCTCACATCTAAACGTCGGCGCTCTCGAACGCAACGGCCCGGAGCATCTGGACGCGATGATCCGTGCTATTCGGTTGTCATCTCGAGCCCGCTTCCGCCACGCCAATGCGCCAATAGAGATCGTTGAAGAAATCCTGGGAGACGAGAATCTGGATCGCCTGCGCGGCCTGCTGGACTCCCCCGAGGCCAGCAGCGGACCCACGGAGCAGATCGGAGCCGCGCCGCCGCCTGGCTCGCAGCCCGATCCCATGCTGGAGCACACCACCTCGTTTTCCGTGATGGACGCCGACGGCAACACCGTGTGCCTGACTCAAAGCCTTGGCGCCGGCTTCGGCTCCGGCATCGTGGTCCAGGGCCATGGGGTGCTGACCAACGATCTCCTCCGATGGGGCGACCTGAACCCGCTCAGCCCGAATCACCTCTACCCCGGCGCGCCGCTCTCGTTACCAATTGCGCCCACCATCTCGCTACGCGATGGCGAACCGGTCCTGGCACTGGGCACGCCGGGCAGCTACGGCATCTGCCAGACGCAGCCGCAGGCCCTGGTGCAGCACGTGGACTTTGGACTGGACGTGCAGGCGGCAATCGAAGCCCCGCGCATGCGGCTGATGGATGGCGACCTGGTGCTTGTCGAATCGCGTATCGATC
Organism: Chloroflexota bacterium; assembly: GCA_022825895.1. GTDB lineage: Bacteria > Chloroflexota > UBA11872 > UBA11872 > UBA11872 > UBA11872. Next base: position 107,887 of record JAJDVX010000020.1, read on the forward strand.
AGAGTGTGATCGACTCCCTTTGCGCCTGCGGCCACGGGGCGGAAGCCACCGAACCCTGGACCATGTCCGTCGGCGGCATGCAAGGCGCCAGCCGCAACCCGACTTCCGGCGCCCTCCAGGGGGGCGCCGATCCGCGGCGGGATGGCTACGCCATCGGCGTGTGACCGGGAGCTTGAGGTGGTGAGGTATCGGGTCGCGTTGAACGATGCGACCTCGCGTCTGGAGTGCCATCTGGTCGCTGCTGCGCCGCGCGCAGTGACGGTAGGAGTGTTCGTCGAGTGCGCATAGTCCATGCGGCAGATATCCATCTGGACACTCCGTTTCGCCGGCACGACGCGGCGTTGCGCCAGAGGCTCCAGCACGCGGGCCGTGAAGCCTTCCGCGCTCTTGTCGACCTCACCCTCGAAGAGCGAGCGGACGCTCTGGTGATAGCCGGCGACCTCTTCGACAACGAATGGCTGACCATCGCCACCGAACGTGTTCTGACGAGCGAACTGGCCCGACTGGCTGATACTGGCGTGACCGTGGTTTATGCCACAGGCAACCACGACCCTGGTCGTACCAACTACCGCGCCACCCACATCGCTTGGCCGTCAGCCAACTTTCACCTGCACAGTTCACGGACAGCGCGAAGGATCCCAGTCAATCGAAGCGGCGAGCGTGTCGGTTGGATCGTGGCTGCCGGGCATCAGACGACCCATGAGTCGACCAATCTCGCGTCAACCTTCCCGCCGGCGCCGGGGCCTCAACCTGCGGTTGGGGTGTTACACGCCGACGTGGGCGGCGCGATCGGTGCGGCGGCGGACGAAGCTGGCAACGTCTACGCACCCGCCGCCCTGTCCGATTTGGATCCCGGCTACGACTACTGGGCGTTGGGACACATCCACAAGCGGCAGCGTCTCCGCGAGGACTCCCCGGCCTGGTACCCGGGCAACCTGCAAGGACGCGATTTTGGCGAAGTCGGCGCCAAAGGCGCGCTGGTCGTTGACCTCAACCCGCCCGAACCGCCACGCGTGCGCTTTCAGCCGCTCGCTCCGGTGCGCTGGGAGCGGCTGTCGGTTACCAACCTGAGTGAAGCTCGCGCCATCGGCGACGTCCACGCGGCGGTGCGAGCGGCGTTCGATGACCTACTCGAAGTCGACGAGCCCGTGCTCCCTGGCCAGGACTGGATCTTGCGAGTGGAGCTATCGGGTTCCTGCCCGCTGACGGCGGTGCTTCGAAGCGACGAGGAACGCGATGGCCTGGCCGAGTACCTGGGCGAATCCCTCGGCGCGCTGGACGTTGAGGTTCGCGATGCTGGGCTCTCTCCGCCTATTGATCTGAGTCGCCACGTTGGCCAGCGACACGTGCTTGGCGAGGCCTTGGACCTGATTGGGCAGGCATGCCATGACAACGCGCTCCTGTCCCGCCTCGCTCCTTCGGAGTTGGCTCGTGGCGACGAGCTAGCCGACGACGGCGAGCGTCTGAAGTACCTTCGCCGGCTTGTTGAGGGACTTGACGCAGCCGCGGCGGAGCGTCTCTTGCGGAGAGACTCGGCGTGAGGATCGACGGATGGTCAATCGGCGCCTTTGGGCCGATTGACAAATGGACCGCGTCGGGTATGGCGGGCGACGAGGTGGTTGTGGTGCTGGGGCCCAACGAGTCCGGCAAGAGCGCCTTGTTTGAGTTCTTTGCCAGCGCCCTGTTTGGCTTTTCGCCCGCCAGGGCCGAGGCGCATCCGTACAGGCCCTGGGACGGTCGCTTTCTCGACGGCCGGCTGGACGTGGAGTTGAGCGGCGGCGAGCAGATTCGAATTGCGCGCAGGCTTACGTCAAGGCCCGAGGGCCGCATCATCCACGGACAGACTGAGGAGCGACTGGCCAATCGGCCGATTCCCGCAGTTGGCCTCATGACGCGCGACGTGTTCAAGAATGTCTACGCGTTGACCCAGGAGGAAGCGCTGGGCTTGGACGCGCGGGCCTGGCAACACGTTCAGGACCGGGTGTTAGGCGGTAGCTCGTACGACTTTCTGCGTCCATCGCGTGAAGTAGTGAGCGCGCTTGACACCGAACGTCGGCGTCTCTGGCGACCTGACCGTCGCGGCCGGCCGGCGGCTCGTGAAATCGCCGCCCAGATCAGAAGTTTGCGGGACGGTCTTCGCGAGGCCGCTCAGCGGCGAGCGCAGATTGAAGCCGCCGACGAGCGACTCCAGGAAATCGCAGAGGAGCTTGCCGGTCACACCAGTGAGCTGCGGTGTATTGAGTTGGCCCTGGAACGAGACGCCACGCTGGCGCCGCTGGTCGGGCGAGTTGAACGCATGGAGCAGTTGACAGCTCAGGCGGACGACCTGCTGCCGGAAGGCGACTTGCCCGACGACCTCCCGGACCGTCGCGGTACTGTCATCGAGCGGCTTGACGAACTCTCGAAGGCCCGAAAGACACACCTGCGAGGAATCGAGGATTGCGAACAGGTGGTCGAGATCGACGACCCAACCAGGCGTCTTTTGGAAGCCCGCGTAGCGATTGAACGCCAGGACCGCGAACTTGCGCTTGCTCGCGCTGATCAGGATCGAATCGACAGCATGAACGCGGAACTGCAGCGCCGCGACGGCGCCCTGCGCGAAGTCGCAGTGCGTGCCCTCGTCTCGGAGCAGGTCGATTCGACCGCAAGCGACGCGATTCTCAGTCTCTCAGTGGCCGAACTGCGTGGTCGGCTCAATAGTTCACGTGAAGCCCAACGCAGATTCGACGCCGCGTCGGAGGCGCTTCGCAGCGCCGCGGCTGAACGCCTGAATTTGGAACAGGTCGTCGAGGCTTCGGTATCGACGCACAGCCCGGCAAACCTCGACGAACGGTTGCGTGTGCTCGGCGAGGCCAAAGCAGCCCGGGAACTTGCAGCCCGTAGCCCGTCAGTGCCCGGAGGCTTCCCGGTTCCATTGCTCGTCGCCGTTGGACTCGCGGGTATTGCGGCGCTGGCAGGAGGCTTTGTCATGGGCGGCCCGTTCGGCACGCTCCTGGCGGTATTGGGCGCAGTCACGCTCGCTGCCGCCGTCGGTGCCATGGTGGCACGTCGGCGGTCCGTCCCGGCGAGCGGTAGCGACTGGAAAGCTCAGCTTCGTGGGCTTGGTTTCGACTCTGGAGTCGATATCGCGGAAGAGATCACACGTCTCCGGGCCGAGCGCGATGCCGCGATTCGGCGGGAGATTGCCGTCGAGCGGTTGGCAGCCTCTCAGGACGCTGAAGCTACGGTTCGAGAAACAGCGCACACGGCGGAAGCTGAGTTTCAGGCTGCACGAACCGACTTCCTTGCGGTGATTGCCGAAGTGCCAGTGGCGCCTGTTCACCGCGAATCTCCCGACGACGGAGTGGTTCGCGATCTGGAAGAGATGCGCCAGTCGATCCAGGACACGCGGCGAATCATGAGCAATCGAGATGAGGTGGCCGAGCGACTAACGGCTTGGCGAACCGAGGTCGAACGCCTGCGCCAGACACTCGCGATCGAGTTGCCTGCCGATCCCGTCGAGGCCGCCCCAGCTACACGGCGTGCGCTGGATGTCGCGCTGGATGCCGAGCGTGCCGCGTCTGAAGCTACGGCGGAGCTTGCCGAGTTACGCCAGCGCCTCGAGAGCTGCGATCAAGAACGCGAAGCCGCAATGCTCGAACTTGAGCAGATTGACGTCGCCCTGGCCGCTCTTGATCCCGATGGGGCCGAGCCTGCGGTGGGACTCGGCCGAATTCGGCAGGCCTTGGAGCTCCGCGCCGAAGCCCGTCGGGTTCTGGCTGACTTGGAGCGCGACACACCCGGCTGGCGCGAGCGGATCGCGGAGGCTGAGGAGTTGGTCTCCTCCGGTGAGCCCATACGCCTCAGCGACGCCGAACGCGTCGAACATCGTCTGCGCGCGGAAGAGCTGCGCACTGCCGGACAGGATCTCGCGGCCGAAAGAGGCCAGTTGATGACCGAACGAGACCGGGTGGCCGGCGAGCCGGGACCTGCGCACATCATGGGAGCCATTCAGGCCGCCGAGGAGCAACTGGACTTTGTGCGGCGTGAGCACGACCGGCTGGCTCTGCTGCGCCAGGTAGTCCTTATGGCCGAGCACTCGTATCGCGAGCGCTACCAGGCGCCGCTCTTGCAGGCCGCCGGCGCCCACCTGCGCCATTTCACCGGTGGGCGTTATGACTTGCTAACTGTGGATGACGCCTCGTCGGGGGACGTAAGGCTCCAGGTCCGCCGGACCGGCGAGGACTTTCCTCAGGATGTGGACACGCCGCTGAGCCGCGGAACGATCCAACAGATTTACTTTGCGCTGCGGCTGGCGATGGTCGACCTAGTCGAAGGCGATGAACCGCTACCGATATTCCTCGACGAAATGTTCGTCAACTGGGATCCCGGACGGACTACCAGCGGCCTGGCGGCCTTGGCCAGCATGCCGGGCGACCGGCAGGTTTTCCTGTTCACCGCCGACCCGTTCTGGGCCGAGCGCGCCGTGCAGGATGTACCGGCGAAGATCGTGCGCACGCCCGCGGCCTAGAGCCACAATTCCACCTCGGCGAGTAGCCGAGCGCTGTCGGGTCTGACGTACCTAGGGTGTGAAGTCGTCGTCGGCTGAGATTCGGTTTGCGAATTCGGCCAGCAACGTGGCGGCCGCGTCGGCGTCGGCGAGCGCAACGATTTCGGACGGCGTGTGCATGTAGCGCAGCGGCACGCTGATCAGGCCCGTCGCCACGCCGGCCCGCGTGAGCTGGATCGCGTTGGCGTCAGTTCCCGTGCCGCGCCCCGCCGCTTCCATCTGAACCGGCATGTCCAGGGCCTCGGCGGCTTCGATCAGCTTTTCCACCACGACCGGGTTGAAATTCGGCCCTCGCGAAATCGTGGGACCACCGCCCAACGTCACGTCGCCCGCCGTCTTCTTGTTGATGTTTGGATGATCCGTTGCATGGGTCACGTCAACGGCAACTGCGACCAGTGGGTTGATGCCGTACGCGCTCGTCTCGGCCCCGCGCAGCCCGATCTCTTCCTGAACCGTGGCCACGGCATGAACCGACGCTTGCAGCTGCGCACCGTCGATTCGCCGAAGTGCCTCGGCGACTACCCAAGCGCCCACCTTGTTATCCAGGGCCCGCCCGGCCACCACGCCGTTCCGTAGGTCCTGGATACCGACGTCATAGGTGATCGGGTCGCCAATTCGTACCAGGCTCAGCGCCTCGTCTTTGTCGGCTACTGCGATATCGATCCAGATGTCCTCGACCTTGGCCGGCTTGCCACGATCGCTGACCGGCGTCAGGTGGATCGCCCGTCGCCCCGTCACGCCTGCGACAGGACCGTTTCGCGTGTGGATCACGACACGGCGGCCCGGGATGACGCCGGCGTCATGCCCTCCGATTGTGTTGAAGTAGATGAAACCCTCGCCGGTGACGTAATTGACCTGGAAGCCCAACTCGTCGCAGTGCCCGGCGAACATGACCCGCGGATTGCCATCAGGGTTGCGTGTCGCGATGACATTACCGTGCACGTCCGATCGGACGACGTCGGCGAATCCTTCGGTGTATTCGTGGTAGACACGACGTACGGGTTGCTCGTAGCCCGACGGGCTTGGCGCCTCGACGAGGTCATTCAGGAAGCCGCGTTCCGGAGCGTTCATTTGATAGGGCGTTCGGGCTGGGGCCCCTTTAGCCGGATTCCTCTCGCTTTCGCGCCGCCATTGCGACGATCTGTTCCTGAATGTTCGGTGGAACTTCCTCGTAGCGTACGAACTCGCGCGTGAACCGGCCGCGGCCTTGCGTGATGGAACGCAGATCCGTCGCGTAGCGCTGAACCTCAGCCTCCGGCGCCTCGACCTCAACGATTGAGAATCCGGGCTCACCTTCGGCCGGCGCCATGCCCAGTACGTGGCCTCGCTTCGAGCTGATGTCGCCGATCACGTCGCCTGTATTGGTGTCGGGAATCAGGATGTCGAGCTTCAGGATAGGTTCCAGGATCACTGGGTGCGCATTGGGAACGCCATCCTCGTAGGCCAGCCGCGCCGCGATGCGGAACGACTCATCCGACGAGTCCACCGAGTGGTACTGCCCGTCAAACAGCGCCGCCTTGAGGTCCACCACGGGATATCCAGCGAGCAGCCCGCGATTGATCGTCTCGTTCAGCCCCTTTTCGACGGCCGGGATGTACTGGCGCGGGACTCGCCCGCCGACAACGCGGTCTTCGAACTCGAATCCCGAACCGCGCGCCAACGGCGAGAATTCAATGTGGACATCTCCGAATTGGCCATGCCCTCCCGACTGGCGCTTGTGACGGCCGTGCGCGTTGACGGTTCTGCGGATTGTCTCGCGGTAGGCCACCCGGGGAACGTCGGCCTGGAGACCGACACCAAACTTACGCCGTGCGCGCTCCAGGCTGATGCGCACGTGCGACTCGCCCAAACCGGCCAGAATCGTCTCGGCCGTTTCGTCGTTGCGGTAGGTCTGGAGCGATGGGTCCTCTTCTACCAGGCGAGCGAGGGCCGTTCCCATCTTGTCCAGGTCCGCTGACGTCTCCGGGGTGATTGACGCCTCAAACAGCGGGCGGGGCATGTCGAACGCCGGCAGCTCTGTCGACTGCGAGTTCGCGGTCAGCGTGTCGCCGGTCGTGACACCGTCCAGCTTGGTGACGAAGGCAATGTCGCCGGCCGACATCTGCCTGGCAGGGGTCCCATCCTTGCCGACTGCGAACTGAATGTTGGCCAGTCGTTCGGTCCGGCCGGTGCGTTGGTCCACGAGCTGCGCGTCACCGTCAATCTGGCCTGCGAACAGCCGGAACATCGAGACCTTGCCGACGAAAGGATCGGCAAGCGTCTTGAATACCTGGGCCACAACCGGCCCGTCGATTTGTGGGGCGTTGCCGTCCAGCATGCTCTCGAGCCGCTCGGCCGGCGATGGCGCCAGCGCGGCCAGCGCCTCAATAGCCTCGCGCACGCCCTTGAGATTGGTCGCCGCGGTAAAAAGCACCGGAAAAATGTCGCCGTTCGCTATCCCGACCCGCAGCGCACGTTCGAGATCCGCGCGCTCCAATTCTTCGCCGTCCAGGTACCGCTCCAGAAGGTCGTCGTCGGTCGATGCCACGGCCTCCACCAGTTGCTCACGGGCCTCCTCAACCATGTCGACCAAATCGTCCGGAACCTCGGCAATCGACGACCCGTTTTCGGCGAAGATGCGCGCCTTGCCGTCCAGCAGGTCAACCACGCCCCGGAATTCGGAACCATCGCCAATTGGCACCTGAATTGGAGCCACGTTGGCGCCGAAACGCTCGCGCAGATCGTCAACGACCGACTCGGTGTCGGCGTTGTCCCGGTCGACACGACTCACGATCAGAAGGCGCGGGCGATTGAGGTCGGAAGCCAGACGCCACACGATTTCCGTTCCGACTTCTATTCCCGATGTAGCGTCGACGAGTACAGCGGCGGCATCGGCTGCATTGAGGCCCGAAATCACCTCGCCCACAAAGTCGGCATAGCCCGGCGTGTCGATGACGTTGATCTTCAATCCGTTCCACTCACAGGCGACGGCAGCCAGATTGATGGACATACCCCGCTCGTGCTCGTCCGGGTCGTAGTCGGAAATCGTGTTGTGCTCTTCGACTCGCCCGAGCCGGGACGCTTTGCCGGTGACGTAGTACAGCGCCTCGGCCAGCGAGGTCTTGCCCGCGCCGCTGTGGGCGACGAGGGCCACGTTTCGTATGTTATCGGTGTCGTATCGGTCCATCGTCTCGCTTATCTGCAGCCATGCGGCGACCGGCGCCAGAGCCGCGGGCCGCCATTATAGGCGCGAGACTATGGGGAGTTGGCGGCGCCTGACTACAATCTGTCCGCCGATCCTCGCAGGCTAGGGAACTCTGGTTGATGTCGCGCACTTCCCGTCGAATCGTCGTTAAGTGCGGCACTCGCCTGCTGGCGGGTGACTCTGGAATCAATCACGCGTTTATTGCCAACATGGCGCGGCAGATCGCGGACATTCGCTTGCAGGGGACGCAGGTTGCCTTCGTGACGTCCGGAGCGGTGGCTGTTGGTCGCTCTATCGTCCCGCTGACTGGCAACGCGCTGGTTACGCGTCAGGTGCTGGCGGCTATTGGGCAGGCGCCCCTGATGGCCCACTACTCGGAGTGCTTCGCGGAGGCGGGTATGACTGTCGCGCAGGCGCTGCTGTCGCGAGCCGATCTGCACAATCGCACCGGATATCTGAACGCCCGAAATGCGCTGACCGGACTCTTTGACGCGGGCGTCGTGCCGATTGCTAACGAGAACGATGTGGTAGCGACGGAGGAACTCCGGTTTGGAGACAATGACCGGCTGTCGGTCCTGATTGCCAAGCTCATCGGCGCCGATCGGCTATACATCCTCTCTCGCACGGCCGGACTCTACACGGCAGATCCCGAACGCGAGCCCGCGGCGGAGCTGATTCCGGATGCCAGCGACATGCCGCGTGCGAAACTCGAACAGATCGCAGGCGGGGCGTCGCAGGGTGGCCTCGGCGGCATGCGATCCAAGCTGCAGGCGGCGCTCGAGGCTTCGGCCGACGGTGTCGATGTCGTCATCGCCGGTGGCGACGTACCAGACGTGATCGTGCGACTTGAGTTGGGGGAACGCCTCGGTACGCGCTTTGCCAGTCAAGGTCCACGCCGGTCCAGCCGCGCTCGGTGGCTCAGTTCCAGCGTGGCGCAGCGCGGCTCCATCGTCGTGGACGACGGCGCTCGTCAGGCTCTGGTCAGCAACGGCAGCAGTCTGCTTCCAGCTGGCATTATTCAGGTGCAGGGCGCATTTGAGCGTGGTGATTTGGTCAGCCTGATTGACGCGCGCGGAAGGGTCTTCGCGCGCGGTCTTGCGAACTACCCCGCAAGCGACTTGGTCCGGATCTGTGGCAAGCCTTCAACGTCCATCGGCGCTATCCTCGGAAATTCAAGCGGTGATGAGGCAGTGCACCGCAACAATCTGGTCCTGATCGACCGCGACGCCGAGTGAGCCCAATGACGACAGGAACGCCAATCCGTCCAGCCATTGACCTTGCTGCCATCGGCGCCGGGGCGCGCGATGCCGCCCGAGTTCTGGCGACCCTGCCAACCGGCGTCAAGAACGACATTCTGGATGCCATGGCCGCTGGGCTAACGGCGCAGACCGACGAAATCCTGGCTGCCAATCAGATCGACGTTGGCGCGGCGCGTGAGGCCGGTATGGCTGACGGGCTGATCGACCGGCTCACCCTCACCCCGGAACGGATTGCTGACATTGCCGCTGCCGTTGGAACTGTTGTTGGACTTGCCGACCCGGTCGGCAGCGTGGAGGACGCCCGACGCCTCAAGAACGGGCTTGAGGTCGGTCGCCGGCGCGTTCCACTTGGCGTTGTTGCCGTGATTTTCGAGGCCCGGCCCAACGTGACGGTGGACATCTCGGCGCTTTGCCTCAAGGCGGGAAACGCCGTGATCCTGCGGGGCGGACGCGAGGCGCTGCACAGCAATATCGCGTTAGCCGGCGTGATCGGCGAAGCGGCCGAGTCAGCCGGGGCGCCGCCCGCTGCGGTTCAGTTGATCGACGATCCCGATCGTGCGTTACTCAATGACCTGCTGCGAGATCGTGAACACATCGACGTCATCGTGCCCCGCGGGGGGGCCGGCCTCATCGAGTTCGTGACCGAGACGGCCACCATTCCCGTCATCGAGACCGGCTGGGGGGTCTGTCACACCTTCGTGGACGCCGGCGCCGACCTTGAAATGGCGCAGCGGATCGTGGTCAACGCCAAGACTCGCCGTCCCTCAATCTGCAACGCGCTCGATACGCTGCTGGTGCATCGGAATGTCGCTGCAGAGTTTCTGCCCTCAATCTCTCGAGAACTGGCCGCGCGTGGTGTGGAACTGCACGCTGGTCCCGATGTCAGCGGGCTGCTTGACGAACATGCGCGGGTTGAGCCGGTTGGGGAGCACGACTTCGATACCGAGTGGTTGTCGCTGCGGATGTCGGTTGCGCTGGTCGACGGCATGGACGAAGCCATCACTCACATTCGCAGGCACGGCGGCGGGCACTCCGAAGCGATTGTGACAAACTCGCATGCCAACGCGCGGCGCTTTACCGATGAGGTGGATGCGGCGGCGGTGTACGTCAACGCTTCTACTCAGTTCACCGACGGCGGCGAGTTTGGTCTTGGAGCCGAAGTCGGTATTAGTACGCAGAAGCTGCATGCGCGCGGACCGATGGGCCTACAGGAAATGACGACCTACAAGTGGGTCGTTCTGGGCGACGGTCACGTCCGACCCCTTTGAGTTGGGTCTCTTGAAGCCCTGGGCGAGGCGGTTGAGATGACCGCGGGCAGGGCGCCTAAGGGCTGACGCCCGTCGTCCGGTTGCCGCGGCTTCCGCACCCGGGGCCAGCAGCGCGTCCGGTGGCGATCGTTGGGCTGCTGCTGTTAGTCGCGTTGGTGGTGCTGGGTCAAGCGGTGGGTGGCCCATCCAAACGCTCGACACCGCCACCGCTGCCCGCCGGGCAACTCGAGCTTCGAGTGTTTGACGTTGGACAGGGCGACTCGATCTTGCTGCGCTTTGGGGAGCGAGCCTTGCTGGTTGATGCCGGCCCGGATCCCCAGACGGCTCGGCGGGTTCTGCTGCCGAGGCTCGCACGGTTGGGCGTCAAACGTCTGGACGCCGTGGCCCTCACGCATGCGGATGCCGATCACATCGGCGGCGCGGCCGACGTTCTGAAGGCACTTCCGGTATCGACAGTCTGGATGGCCGCGAAAGGCCACGCGCACCCGTTGCTATCGGTCATCGAGGCCGCAGCCCACCGGAGCGGAGCGGCGATCGAACGGCCTGGGAACCGCCAGTTCCTGGATTGGCATCCGGCGGTATCGCTCCGAGTGCTGTTCGCTTCGCCGGACGTTGCGCGTGGCGATAACGACCAGTCGATGGTGTTGCAGGTTCGGTTCGGCGAGGCTGACATTCTGCTGACCGGCGATATCGAACAGGCCGCCGAGCGAGACCTCGTTGCACGAGCTTCCGGGTTGGAGGCCGATGTTCTGAAGGTTGCGCACCATGGGGCGGGCACGTCGAGTTCGCATGAGTTTCTGGCGGCCGTGCAGCCGCAAGTGGCGATCATCTCGGCTGGGCTCGGTAATGCGTTCAACCATCCGCGGGATGATGTGTTGCGACGGCTGCGTGGGATGGGCGCGCAGGTGTTTCGAACCGATCTGGCAGGGGATGTGGTGGTGCGGACTGACGGCCACGAGATCACGGTGGCATTGGAGCGTTCGTAGGTCAGGCGACGGCGATCATTACGACACCTGCGGCCACGAGGACTGCGCCGCCGATGCGTTCGCGGCGCAGCGGTTCGCCGAGGAAGAGGATGCCGAGGACTGCCCCGATCACGATGCTGAGTTCGCGGGCGGCTGACACGTAGGGCGTGGGAGCCATGGTCAGTGCGGTGAGCACGAGTGAGTAGGCGGCGATTGACAGCACGGCCAGGGCAACGGCTTGGGCCCAGGGTCTGGGCTGACGAAGCGCACTCCAGTCGGGTGGGCGAACAGCAAAGATCACGAGTACTCCAAGCCCTGACAGGGCGTACATGAAGTAGATGTACACAAGGGGGTGAATGACCGAGACGCCCTGGTTGTCGATCAGGGTGTAGGCGGCAATGGAGACACCGGTGGCGGCGGCGTAGCGGCCTTCGGGGCGGGTGAGGGCCTGGATGGGAGCCAGCCAGGAGCCGGGTTGGTTGCGCTGGAGGTTGATGGTGTAGATGCCGAGGACGACGGCGAGGACACCGGTAACGCCGAGGGCCGAAACCGGTTCGCGGAGGACGCCGACGGCGACGACCAGGACGAGGGCGGGGCCGAGGCCGCGGGCGATGGGGTAGGCGACGGAGAGGTCGGCGCGACGGTAGGCGGTGGCGAGGGTGCCGAAGTAGAAGGTGTGGATGATGCCGGTGAGGATGATCCAGATCCAGCCCTCGGGCGGGAAGGGGTTCTGGATGAGCAGGACGATAAACGGGCCAAGAAAGATGACGGTTGCGGCAACCAGGGCCTGGAAGAAGAAAAGGGAACTGCCGCGGTTGTGCTTGGCGATCAGGTTCCAGCTGGCGTGAAGAACCGCGGAGATCAGGACGAGGGCTAGCGCGCCGAGGGGCACGGGGCGCTCCCATTGGGTTGGCTGCCGAAGGGCGGTGTCAGGTTCGCCGGATCAGCCCTCCCAGGGGTTGCCGCGGGATTCGAGCGGGAGGTCGAGGCGGCGGCCTTCGAGGTGGCTGCGCTGGGGGCCGATGATCATGTCGACAACGACCGCGGCGTCGTGGATGCCGCTGGCGTCGACGGGGGCCCGGTTTTCGCGGAGGCAGCGGACGAGTTCGGCGCCGATGGTGCGGTTGCTGCAGGCGGTGGATTCGCGGCCGGGCCAGTCGGCCCAGTAGGGGGCGCCGGGGTCGTCGGCGGGGGGCGTCCAGCCGGTGGGGAGGAGGGGCTCCCAGGCGCCAAGTTCGGGCTGGGGAAAGATGTCGCCCTGGGGAAAGATGTGGATGGCGGCGTCGGGCTTGGCGCGGGTGGTGACGACGGCGTTACGGAAGAAGAGATCACAGCCGAGGGCGTCGCCGCCGTTGGAGCCGTCGCCGATGGGGAGGGATTCGTAGGAGCCGATGATGCCGTTGGGGAAGGTGTACTGGGCGTAGACGCGGTCGCCGACCTGCGGGCCGGATTCGTACATCGCGTCGTCGGCGGCGTCGCTGAGCTGGGCGGGGGCGCCGTTGGTGAGGACGGTGCCCCAGCAGGCGATGGGGTTGGCCTCGGCGAAGTAGAGCATGGTGTTGAGCTCGTGGGTGCCGAGGACGAGGGCATCGACGACGCCGCAGCGGTGGTCGCCCTTTCCACGAGCTTTGATCTGGACAAGGGGACCCCACTTGCCGGTGGCGGCCTGGCGCTTGACTTCGCGAATGGCGGGGTTTTCGCGGCCGCGGTGGGCGAGGACGACGCGGGCGCCGGCGGCGTCGGCGGCGGCGACCATCTGGTCGGCGTGGGCGGGCTGTGAAGCGATGGGCTTTTCGATGACGATGCCCTTGACCCCGGCGGCGATGGTGTCGAGGAAGGCGTCGAGGCGTTCCTGGTGGTAGCGGTGGATGGCGATGATGGCGATGTCCGGGGACTCGGCGGCGAGCATGTCGCGGTAATCGGCGTAGCCGGTGGTTGCGCCGGATTCGCTGAGCCAGCGGTCGCGGTGGTCGTCGGAGGGGTCGGCGAGGGCGACGGTTTGGACGTCGGGGTGGCGGTCGAAGGTGCGGTGGAGGCCGTGGGAGGGGCCGCCGCGGTCGTGGGTGCTGTCGGTGATGACGACGGCTCGGAAGTCAGGCATGGGGCATCGGCTAGGTGTCAAGTGCTGCGGGATTCTATGTGGCGCGAGACGGTCGTGTCCGCCGACTACGCTGAGCTGCGAATCAAGGAGTCGCATAGCCTGCCCGAGAGACTCCGCGCGGACGTAGCAACGACGAGTAGCTAGCGGGCCAGTTCAATCTGCTCGTAAATCCAGGTGGCGGTGACTGAGCCGGCTTCTTCCATGGCGTGCTGCTGGGTTCTTTCAGAGTCGGGTGGGAGGTTGAATGAGTGGTTGGCGCTGGGGATGACGTGGAGGGTTGCGTGGCGGTTGGGTGAATGCCGCTGAATGGGTTGGGCGCCAGGGGTGGCCTGGGTGCGCGGGGACTGATCGGGGTATTGGGTCCCGGCCGGGGACGCCGGGATGTGGTTCGACACGGTGCGCCGAAGACAATGGCCCGGCTCACCACGAACGGATTGGGAGCGTAGCTGGTCGATGACAGTTTGGAGTTCGTGGAGGTCGGTGTACTCGGGGTCGCGGGCGCCCTGGATGAAGAGGGTCGGGACGGGGACGTGGGGGAGGTGGTCAAGGGTGTCTCGGAGGAGGGCGTGCCAGCGGGTGGGGTAGACGTAGCAGATGAGGCCGCGGACGTGGGGGCAGGGTTCCTCGGCGAGGAGGAGGGACATGACCTGGCCGCTCATGGAGCGGCCGGCGAGGAAGAAGGGGAGGTCGGGGGCGAGGGCGTGGGCGGCGGCGGCGGCGGCGCGGGTCGTTTGGAGGAGGACTTCGAGCGGGTCGATGAGGTCTTCGCGGTAGCCGTCCTGGAGGCGGTGGCTGTAGGGGTAGTCGTAGCGGAAGGTGGCGATGCGTTGGTCGGCGAGGGCTTCGGCCATCTGGTGCATGAGGGGGGCGCACATGGGGGTGCCGGCGCCGTGGCCGAAGAGCATGAGGGCGAGGGGGTTGTGAGGTTGGAGGAGGAGGGCGGGGAGGTGGGGACCGGCGGGGGTAAGGGGGAAGGTGGTTTGGTGAATGTCCATTGGGGCGGCGGGGGACGGCGAAGAAGGAGTGAGCTTAGAGGAATGAGCGGTGAGAGAAGAGGGGACGGGAGTGGTCCACCGAGGGGCACGACGGTGGTGGCCTGGACGGGGTCCCCGGGGTTGGGTGCTGGGAAGAGGCCGATAGGAATCCGGCCCGAACGCAGGATTTGGGATGGGACGGGCAGGTTGGGAGGTCTTGGTCTGGATGGGTTGCCATGGGTGGCGCGTTGCACTGGGACTGATCGGAGTGCTGGGTCCCGGCCGGGAACGACGGGATGGCGGAGAGCGGATTCGGTCGAGCTCCCGATTCAGCAAGCTCAGGGCGGGGGTATGATTTGTTGGATAGGTTTTTCATACCGGGTGTGTCATGCGGATTTCGGAGCGGGGGCAGATTACGATTCCGAAGCGGTTGCGGGATCGGTTTGGGCTGCATCACAACGTTGAGGTGGAGGTGGTGCCGACGGCGAAGGGTCTGCTGATTCAGAAGCGGACGGCGGCAGAGCATCCGGTGGACCAGGTGTACGGCGTGCTGGGCGGCGCGGGCATTGACGTGGATGCGTATATCGAGGAAGTCCGCGGACGGTGATTACGGCGGTGGACACCAGCGTGCTGCTGGATGTCTTTGGTCCTGATCCACGCTTCGGACCAGCGTCAGCGGATTCGCTGAGTACGGCGTATGACCGGGGAGCGCTTCTGGTCTGCGACATCGTGTATGCGGAACTGGTTCCGTTTTTTGCCGAGCGGACGGCGTTGGACGAGTCGCTGCGAACGGTCAACGCGATGGTCTCGCCGATCGATACATCGATGGCGTTTGAGGCGGGGGTGCGGTGGATGCGGTATCGGCAGGCGGGCGGGCCGCGGGCGCGGATTATGGCGGATTTCCTGATTGGGGCGCATGCGCTGGCTTCGGCTGACAGTTTTCTGACGAGGGACCGCGGGTTTTATGGGACGTATTTTCCGGAGCTGACGACACCGCAGCGCTAGAAACGGCGCGCGGACGCCGAAATGTGGTTCGACACGGTCAGGCGAAGACGCCTGCCAGGCCGCTTCGACAAGCTCAGGACAGGCTCACCACGAGCGGGGGTGTGCCGAGGTTAGCGGGTGTGCGCGTGGGACTAGAATCCGGCGGCGTGGAGTGTCGGGGTGTGTTGTGGAGATTCCGCGGCGGCGGTTGGGGCGGTTTGGGCTGGAGTTGACGGAGATCAGCCTGGGGGCGGCGTTTATCGGCGGGCGGACGGATCCGCTGATGGATGACCCGGCGGCGATGACGCGTCGGCTGGATGGCGTGGCGGTGGCGGCGGTGCAACGAGCGCTGGAGTTGGGGATTACACATATCGATACCTCGCCGCTGTATGCGCCGAGTGAGCGTCGAATCGGGATGGCGCTGGCGGAGGTGGAGGCGCCGGAGTTGACGATCTCAACAAAGGTGGGAACGCACGCGGAGCGTCGGTATAGCTATGTGGCGGACGACATCCGGTGGTCGCTGGAGCAGAGTTTGAAGTTGCTGGGCCGGGATCGGGTGGAGGTTGTGCTGATTCACGATCCGCCGACGATGGAGCCGGTGTTTGCGACAGGGGACGGGTTTGACGCGCTGGACCGGCTAAGGGACGAGGGACTGCTGGACTATGTGGGGCTGGGGGCGCGGGATATTCCGTTTCACGAGGCGGCGATTGAGGCGGGGCGGGTGGACGTGATCCTGACGTTTGCGGATTACAACCTGGTGCGCCGGCAGGCGGCGGGGCTGATCGACAAGGCGTCGGCGGCGGGCGTGGGGGTACTGCTGGGCTCGCCGCAGATGCTGGGACTGCTGGCGAAGGGGGACCCGCGGGAGACGGCGAAGATGCGGGGATATGGCTACTTTCCGGACGAAGACGTGCGCGGGGCTACCGAATGGTGGGAGTGGTGTAGGGAGCGGGAGATTGAGTTTCGTCACTTGAACATGCGGTATGTGCTGGATCGGCCGGGGATCAGCGCGGTGCTGAGCGGGGCGGCGACGGCGGCGGAGATTGAGACGAATGTACGGGAGGCGCGGACGCGGGTTCCGGATGCGATATGGGACGAGGCGCTGGCGCGGGTGGCGGAGCTGGACGCAGGCTCCGCCTGATTTTCTGAATTCTTGGCTATGGCGACCTGGGTTGCGCGGGTGGTTGGGGATCGGATCCGGCTGCGGAAGTTGCGGTGGAATAGCGACGTGCCGGCGTGGCAGGTGGCGGGGGTGGTGTCGCGGTCGGACGGTGAGCGCTTGGACGTGCACGTGCCGAAGGGGACGGCGTATGAGATGCCGGGGCGGGAGTTGTGGATTTCGGACCACGGGGAGCACCTGACCTTTCGGCGTGGGGCGTGGTGGCACGTGATGCACGCGGAGGCGCCGGGGGTGCACTGGTATTGCAACGTGACGACGCCGGTTGAGTACCGGGGCGGGGCGCTGACGTGGACGGACCTGGGGATTGACGTGGAGGTGTATCCGGGCGGGGACGTGGCGATTGACGATTTGCCGGAGTTCCTGGAGGTGCGGGAGGCGCTGCCGAAAGCGGAGTTTGATGAGGCCGTGCGGGCGGCGCGGCGGCTGATGGCGGATGGGGCGGCGGGGCGAGGGCCGTTTCGGTCCGACGGCGGGCGGGCGGCGTGGATTGAACAGAAGCTGTTCTGGTTGGCGCCGGGGTTGGGCGACGGGCTGGCGGCAGTTGGGGAGGTGGCGCAGGCGCGGCGGCCGGAGGTGGTGGATCGGGTGCTGGAGACGGGCAGGCCGGGCGCGCTCACAGGGCTGGGCGCGGGGGCGCTGATGGGGCTGGCGGAACGTGATTCGCCGCGGGACGGGGTGACGGTGGTGGCGGCGGAGTCGGAGTTGGCGATGGGGTTGGATTCGGTGCGGTTTGGGCTGCAGGTGTGGGGTCCGGGTGTGCACGTGCGGCTGGTGGTGGTGCGGGATGAGCCGGTGGACGTTGCCACGGAGTTTGAGGCGGCGTTGCGACGGCCCAAGACTTCGGCGGCGATGCGATTGACAGGGGCGCTGGCGAAGGGGTTGCCGGGGCCGCATGGGTTTATTACGACGAGCGGGTTTGTAGCGGCGGTGTGGCGGTGAGGATCCGTAGGCGTGGCTGCGATGCGCTCAGGCGGCGGTGACCTCGACCTTGATCGTTCGGCCCAGAGCACGAAGCGCACGCTGAACTTGGCCGACATGCGAACGGTGGTCAGGGTTGGCGAGCTTGCGAATGGCGGACTCGCTGAGGCCAAGCCTGCGGGCAAGTTCAACCTTCGTGATGCGCTGGTCCCGCATTGCCGAGTAGAGCGCAAGTTTTGCGGCAACGACGGTGGGCACCGGCACTCGTGCCTGACCCGGGAGCGTCGCGCTTGGCTCCGGGATGTCCCGCTTCTCGTGCACATAACCGGCCAAGGCGGTCGCGAGCGCATCTTCGGCCAAAGCCAGGACTTCGGACCGGTCGGCACCGCCGGTGACGGCCTCCGGGACGTCCGGGAAAGTGGCAACAAGGCCGCCATCCTCATCGGCTTCAAGGATGCAGGGGTATTCGTAGATCATGGTTTAGAAGTCCTCTCGGTCGATCTCAAGCTGACGCAGCATCGCGGCAACGAGTCCCCTGGATAGTTCGCCCTTCTTTAGCGTGGTGAACCTGGAACCAACGTAGATCCGACCGTGGCTGCCTTGGCCGTGAGCCGGATCGAAACGGAAGTCTTGACCTCTTCGACGCGCATACCTCCTTGCTCGAAGAATGAACTCGCGACTGGACATCGACCGATGATCGCACCTTTAGGTGCGAATCGCAACGGTGTCGTGAGGGCCCTGGAGGCGGTGTACGCAGTGGCGACGAGGCGGCAACGCCAGGGCGAGGCTTGTGCACCGCGGTTGGTTAGGCTGGCGGGAATCCGGGAATCGGCGGGAGAGTGTGATGGGGCGCGTGTTGATTCGGGAGTCGGAGGCGGAGGTGTTCGATCGGGGTGGCGGGGTGCGGAGTTTTCCGCTGATGAGCGGGGCGAAGGGCGCGCAGAACGTCTCGACGGGCATGACGATCATGGCGCCGGGGGCAGGTCTGCCGCTGCACTTTCATGACACGGAGGAGTGCATTACGTGCGTGGAGGGGGTGGCGACGGCGGAGATCGACGGCGAACAGCTGACGCTGCAGCCGTTCGATCACGTGTGGATTCCGGAAGGGGCGCATCACCGGTTCTGGAATGACGGCGATACGCAGATGCGGATCGTGTGGACGTACGGGAAGCCGGAGGTGAGCCGGACGTTCGTGGCGACGGGGCAGACGGTGAAGCACATGTCGGCGGATGACGTGGCGGAGCCGAAGTAGGCGGCGTTCAGCGCCGGCGTGGCTGGCGTTAGCGGCGGGTGGTGGTGAGTTCGAGGACGGCGGAGGAGGTTTCGCGGGCGCGGCGTTCGACTTTGATGAGGAGATGCTGGGTGCCGTTGGGGCTTTCGTACTCGAGTTCGCCGCCGCGTGCGGTGAGCTCGGAGCGGGAGAGTTCCTTCCAGCCGAGGGCGGGCATTTCGTCCAGGTAGTAGTTGAGGACATGGCCGGGGGTTAGCTCGGAGAAGTAGACGGCGCGGTCGAATCGACCGGTTTCGGTGCGGCGCTCGAGGTGGTCGGTACGGCCGTCGCGCATTTCGGGCATGGCGGGCAGTTGAGCGGCAAGGTTTTCGCCCAGAGGCTCTTCGGTGATTTCCGGCGCCGGTGTTGGTTCCGGTTCGGCAACCGCCTCGCCGCAGGCGGCAAGGGCGAAGGCGAGCGGCGCGCCGAGGCCGATCAGGCGCATGAGTGACCGGCGCGTTAGGGGGTGGGTTTCAAGGTTGGAGTTCAAGGGGGGAATCCTGAGCCTGGTGCAATACTCCGTCGCGTCGTACTTAGTATCGCCTGTCAGCGGGTGCTTGTGCAGGGAGAAAAGGCCGCAAGCCTGCGAATTGGGACGCGCGAGTTTGCCTGGGGCGCGCGGACATACGTGATGGGGGTGCTGAACGCGACGCCGGACTCGTTCAGCGGGGACGGCGTGGCGGCCGATCCAGCGGCGCTGGAGCGGCGGGTGCGGGAGCTTGTGGACGAGGGGCCGGATGTGATCGACATCGGCGGGGAGTCGACGCGTCCCGGGGCCGCGCCGGTGGACGCGGCGACGGAGTTGGCGCGGGTGCTGCCGGCGATCGAAGCGGTGCGAACGCACAACCTGGTGATGCCTATTTCGATCGATACGCGCAAGGCGGTGGTGGCGGAGCGGGCCATCGTGGCGGGCGCGGACGCGATCAATGACGTGAGCGGGCTGCGGGACGATCCGGAAATGGCCGAGCTTGCGGCGGGGACGGGCGTTCCGGTGGTACTGATGCATAGCCGGCGGGCGCGCGCGGTGATTACGGAGTTGGGCGGGCAATACCGGGGGGTGCGATATGACGACGTGGCCGCCGACGTTGCCCGAGAGGGGCTGGAGCTCCTGGAATCGGCGCTGGCGGCGGGGATCGCGCAGCAGGCGCTGATCTTCGATCCGGGAGTCGGGTTTGGGAAGACGCCGGCGCAGAACGTGGAGATTTTGAGAAATCTGGAGACACTCCGTGACGTTGGGCTGCCGTTGCTGGTGGGGGTGTCGCGGAAGTCGTTCATCGGGGAACTGACCGGGCAGGCGCCTGCCGACCGCCTGGAAGGCTCGCTGGCGGCGGCGGTGGCGGCGGCGGCGAAGGGCGCGGATATGGTGCGGGTGCATGACGTGGGGGCGACGCGGCGGGCGCTGGCGGTGGCGGATGCGTTGTTTCGAGAGCCCGTCTAGACCTGTACGACGTTGAAGGTGGAGGGTGGTGGGCGTATGCTTTTTGGCCGCCCGAGCCAGGCCCTGGGTTTCCCGTGCCAGTTGTGAGGTTTGACGTTCTGTGAATACTGTTTTGCGAGGCCGTGACGGGCTGGAGGTCGTGGTCAGCCGTGAGGGTCCGTTTACGCCGATCGGGGAGCGGCTGAACCCGACGAACAAGCCGCGGCTGCAGCGGGCGTACGACACGGGCAACTGGGCGTACGTGCAGCGGGACGCCAGGCGGCAGGTGCGGGCCGGGGCTCGAGTGATCGACGTGAATACGGGGGATCCGCACCACGACATCGAAGAGCGAAAGATGCGGGACGCGGTGCGGGCGGTGCAGGAGGCGGTTGACGTTCCGGTGAGTGTGGACAGCTACACGGTGGACGTGCTGCTGGCGGGTCTGGAAGTGGCGGAGGGACGGCCGATCGTCAATTCGGTGCCTTTCGAGGCCGAGTACATGGACGAGTTGCTGCCGGCGATCGCGGAGCACGGCGCGGCGATGATCGGCATGTGTACGAAGGGCGGGGCGGCGATGCCGGAGACCGCCGAGGAGCGCGTGGAGAACGCGCGGGACCTGATTGCGGCGGCGGGCGAGCATGGGATCAAGCCGGAGGACATCATCATCGACCCGGTGTGCCTGCCGATCGGGGCGAGCGACACGTATGGGCCCGGGCTGATCGAGGCGATTCACATCCTGGCCGAAGAGGACGGGATGAATATGAGCATCGGGCTGAGCAACGTGTCGTTCGGGCTGCCGAACCGGCGGCCGCTGAACGCCGCGGCGTTGCTGATGGCTATCGAGGCGGGCCTGACGGCGGCGATCCTGGACATGACGCACAAGGAGACCCGCCACGCGGTACTGGCGGCGAACCTGGTGCATGGGATGGATGAGTTTTCGTCCGGCTGGATTCGCAATTACCGCGACGAGGAAGCCAGGAAAGAGCGCCTGGAGCAGCGGCGGGCGGCGAAGGCTGGCAAGGCGACGGCGCCGAAGGCGCCACCGGCGCCCACTGGGCGCGCACCCATGGAGTTGTAGGCGGGGGCTGGGTTTTCGACCTGAGTTGAGACCTTTGCGCAACCCGTCGTTGGTTGCCCGGAAGACCCTCACCCCAACCCTCTCCCACTGTCCAGACCGGACACATGGTTTACAGACGTTCGGACACATGGTTTACACATTTAGGCGGGCGTCCGGAGGTCGAGGGTGGCCAGCTGGTCGGTCATGAAGTGCACGGTCCAGCAACCGTCGGTCGCGGT
>JAJDVX010000023.1 GCA_022825895.1 Chloroflexota bacterium
CGGCCGCCACCACCCGGGTGCCAGGCGCGCCGGCGATATCAATCCCCAAGTGTGGACACATGGCGAAGGTGCACCCGCCGAATTGCGTGGTCAGGCGTCCATCAACCGGCCACGTCCAGTCACCGGCGGACTCGAGTCCAACGAGCGACGCCGCAAGCTCCTTATGCAGCCGCCAGCCAGTGGCCTAGTGGTCCGCTTAAATCAGTCGTGACGTGAGGGATCCAACAACCGCCGCCTGCAGCAGCGGGCCCATTGTCAATGTCTAACTGCCAACCACGAGCGCCGAAGGAGCCCTCGATGTTCAGCTATCGCAGTTCCCTGATCCTAGGCATCATCCAATGCCAGCGCTCACTACCTGAGAGCCCTCGACGACTATGCTCCTATTCCGAACCTTCAAGGCCTAGATCTCTAGTCTGCTGAGAGCTGGGCGCCCGGGAATATTCAGCCCTTGCGGACTATCGCGATCTGACGCCGATCTTCACTACGACCGAATCAAGCTGCCCGGTTAGGTGCAGGCCAGATCAGGAGAGACTGCTGTACTTTGGCACCGCACACGAAACTGGCGGCGTCACCAGTCGCGGAGGTGCCGCCGCACGTATCGGACGGTGGCGACTTCTGAAGAGCCGCGGGGCATGTCCCGTTTGTACACGCCAATTGGGCACAGCTAGAGACATTGAGCCTGTCGGAGTTAAGTGTCCATTCGCTTCTATGTTGCATTTGTATGCGGAGATGTTTCGTTCGGAATCTCACATAAACCGCTGGGACGGCTTGCGAAGTCTGGGCGCTTATCACTTGGCAACAACAACAGCTCAGAAGTACTTCATCTATCAGGTCCTCCAATAGTCGGGGGGTGCTGAGAACAGACGTCAATAGCCCTAACTCTCGCATGCGAGCAGAAAGACTCTAAGTCTGGCCGGATCAGTCAGAATCAAGGCGTCGAACGAGTTGAAGCTGGTACTCGCGGCCGTCGGCGTCCTCAAATGCTGAGTGGTGGAGGCGACGGCCGACGGCGAGCGTTCGAGCGCCACTGACAGTGGCCCATACATTTCCTAGGACGACGACAAATTGGTTCTGCGGCTGCATGTCATCCACGGAATCCTCGGACGCACGTGGGGAGTGGAATCGGGCTACAAGTGGCCCGGCAACAAGCCCGGCAAGCGAAAGATAGGCGTTGGAGACGCCAGTGTCCCCGCCGTCTTCAATGTACGCGCGACGCCATGCGAGGAATCCAAGCCGCACGATGGGCGCCCCCATGCCGTCGGGCCCGACAACGAGGATGTCGCGCAAGGGCGTCGGCTCTTCCTCGTAGACGTCCAGTCGATGGCGCACCACGCGAGTGGCTACGAGCGATGCGACCGCCAGAACGGCTATGGGCGCAACTATGAGTGCGATAAGGCTCCACAGCGGCTCCGCGGCCGCCCATTCGGGCACCCGAACCGTGAACTCTTCTGAGGCGACCACCTGCCATTCGTCGTCGACCAGAATCCGCACGCTCCGCAGGTAGCGGGCGTCCCGCGTCTCGGGCATCGGGAGCACGGCTTCTAGCCGCACGGGCGGTCGGGCGGTGCGGGAAACGGAGCAGCGCGGACAGGCCGGCCCGACCCCGGCGAGGTCAGTCACGCGAAGCTGGGCCTGTATCGCGGCTGACGCCTGGCAGTCGGTCTGTTCGTCCAGCACAGCCGCCTGGGCGTTGCGAACGCGGAAGCGCGGGCGGCTGTCCCAGGTGAAGCCGAATTGATAGGCGTCAAGCCGATTGTCGGCGGGCGCGAAGCTGGCGGTTTTGGGAGATTCGGCCGCGCACTCAGGGAGCGGCGTCGGGGTCGGCGTAGGACTTGGCGTCGGTGTCGGCGGTGGAGTTGACGTGGGCGTGGGGGTTGGAGTCGGCGTGGCGCTTGCGGTCGGGGTGGGACTCGGCGTAAATGTTGGCGTGGGGCTGGGAGACGGCGTGGGCGTCGGCGCAGGTGTGGGCACCGGCACCGGGGTGGGTGTGGGGGATGGCGTGGGTGTGGGCGTCGGCTCGGTGACGACGAACGAGACGCTTCCAAAGACCAGACGGTCAGTCTCGCCCGTCTGCGTGTCCTCAACCAGCCGCGATAGACGCGCAGTCCAGCGGCCGGCCGCCAATCGGCCAATCGTGTCGGCTCCGTTCTGGGAAGTCACCAGCAATGAACCGGCGTCTCTGGAACGAAGGCCGACCTGTCGGGGCGACTGGTCACGGCCATCGCGCACCAGCTCGAGCGCAAAGGTCTCCCCACGCAGGGAGTCCACGTGCAGGGCGTTGTCATCCAGCAGCGTTGCCACGAAGGCGATCTGAGAGTCCGTGGTTGGCATTTGGGGCTGCGGCAAGAGCTGAAGTTGGGCGGGAAGCATCAGGCTGAACAGGTTGGGTTCAGGGAGGGCGGACTCGACGCGCCAAGCACCTCTTGCCGGGGCCTGAATGCGCCAGCGCTGGGAAGAGCCAACGGCGCGGACTTGGGCCTGACCGCTCTCGCTGACGTCGCTCCCGTCGGGGCTCTTGACCACAATCCGGTCGTCGGGTCCGACATTGGTCACCGCGAAGTGGACTTCGCGCAGCCCGGCCGGCAGCAGACACTTGCTAACGCCAGCGTCCCTGGGGCACAGGTTCGTGACCCCGCCGATGGCGGCTTTGCTGATCTCGCGCGTGAGGCCGGCGGGATCCAGCACGCGCAGAACTCGGCGGGCGCAATCCTGCTCGCCTTCGCAGCGAGTGATGGCGCGCCAGAAGGCTTCCGTGCTGGGGAACCACTGATTGCGGGCGTCGATGCCCACGACGAACATCTCCACAGGAAACGCGGCGGTCAGAGCAGTCCAGGCCTCGGCCAGGCCGCACATGTAGACGCCGCGGTCCCCGGTGACGGCAATCTGGGCGAGGGCGTTGGCCGGACAATTCGCCGCCGTTTGGAAGGTCTGGGCGAGTTCAACACCGCGGGGTGCTGGTCCGCCGTCGGTGATCAACACCACGGCCTTGGCGCGGCCTGGGTCTCCAGGCGTCGCCGATCCCAGGCTGGCGTCAACATCAGCCGGTGGACAGGCGGCGCTCGACGGTGGACGCATCCCAACGGCCACGCGCCAAGCCAGGCAGAGAGCTGAATGAAAGTCGGTGCCGCCCACCAATTGGTCACGCCGAAACTGGTCGCGAACTCCGAGAGCGTCCGGCTTTGACAGCGGCAGGATGATGCGCGGCGCGGCGTCTGGCGCGCCTTCAACGTACGGACTGCCGAACCCAACGCCGCCGACCCGCACATCGAACGAATCCGTAAACGCGGCGATCGTGTCGATTAAGTCCCGAGCCGCTTCAATGCGTCGACCTTCGGGATCGCTCTCCTGCATGGACAGCGAGTGGTCGATGACCAGGACTACATCGGCGGCGTCGGATGCGTCTCCAAGTACGCCGGTGGGCGCAGCCAGAATCGTCGCCGCCAGGACAGCAACGAGTACAGCCACCGCCCCAGTTCGCACCAGAAAGCTAGTCCGCCTCGTCGTGCGGCTACGAAGCGCTGCTGGCAAGCGCGCGCCGCCTCTTATTTCCCGACCTGAGCACGAACTCCACCGCTCGCTGCCAATCCCGGGACGCATCCGCGCTGTCCATCAAGTCAACGTCCTGGCGCAGCAGTTGCAGCATGGCCTCATGTTCGAGATCCGCCACGTCGCGGCTTCCCACTTCCCACCAGCGCTCCACGAACTGGCGCTGCAGGTTCGCAAGCTCCGCGTTCCCGTGCCGCGCCCACGCCTCCAGCGGAAGTTCCGCACCGCTGAACTCGACAACCTGCCACTGTTGTCTAATCAGGCCGCCCGCCATAGCACCCTCGAAGAGCATGAAATCGTGGAAGGCGTCAAACGCGTTGACCACTCGCAGTCCAGGACCAAAGGCGTTGTCCTGCGCGCTGGTCCCGGCAAGCAGCGGCCGCTCAATGAGTGGGAGGGCCGCGCCGCCGCTGCGGATTTCCCAACTGCTGCGGCGGCTGCTCACGCGGTCGCGGCTGACCTGTTCACCTATGACTTCGTCAACGCGAAGCAGGTAAAACAGCTCCAGGATTGTCGGGCCTTCCTCGTGGGGATGGCTGCCTAGGAGTCGGGCGGCCACGCAGGGCAGCAGGGGTTGCAGGGGATACCCGTCAGCCTCAATTGCGGCGGCGGCGGACAACTCCGGCAGGATGTGAAAGTTGCGCTGGCTTGCGCCAATAAAGCCAGGCGACCTTGCGTCTCGGGACACGCCGTAATAGGTGTCGTGCGCCCTGCGGGCTTCCTGCGTCGCCATGATGCTGTTGGGTGCCCAAGGGCAGTCGCTTACGCTGGGCGCCCACAGCGACAACAGCGCGATCGATGCGCCAAGTTCCGGCACGACCAGAGGCTGCTTGAAGGATCCCATGCATTCGCTAAGTTCGTCTCGTACCGATCGGGCCAGCGTGCCGCCGGCGGCTTCGAAGACACAGCTCACGACCAGTCCCTGCACATCGACGGATGGAACGTACAGACGCTTGACGGTGGCGTCGGATTCGTTGCAATCAACCGAGCTGCGGCGGCGGTCTTGCCCTGCCAAGGGCGTACCGCTCGGCGTCTTGTGCACGAGCGCGGCCAAGTGCCCGTCGAGGGTCGCGAGGGCTGCGTCACCGGCCTCGCGGCGCAGCGCCTCGTCGAGAGTGCGCGGCAAGTGTCGAGCTAATGCGGTGGTGGCGGCGCTATCAACTGCCGCGTCGATGGCGCTGAGATCCAAGCCGCCTCGCGAGGCCGCGCCAAGCTGCTCGCCGTTGGCCTGCCGCCGGCGCTCGCGGATGTCGGCCGCCATCAGGCGGACGAGGCCAGTGGCCGCCTGACCGTCTCCTTCCGCGATCGAGAAGCTAAGGTCACGTATCAGGGAGTCATCCGACGCTTGGGGATCGATGCGCACGCGGCTGGCTAGCGCACCGAGAAATTCCGGCGTCTGAATCTCGGGATCCGAGAGATCGCGCCCGACCTCCGCCACCGAGTGCAGGGGCTGGGTATGCACTTCGCCAGCTCGGGCCTGCGCGTTGGCTAGTAATTCCGCGTAAACGTCACGGAGTTCGGTGACCCGGGATTCCAGCGCATCGACGCCTTCCTGCGCGCGCGGTACAAAGCTCTCGGTGATAGCACTAAACAACGCTTGGCCGGTGTGCGCGAACACACGGTCCTCGTAGAGGCGAAACAAGCGCCGCTCCTCCCGTTGTCGACGTTGCGCCAGCGGGTCTCTCCGAGATCCCCGCAACTGCCGGTACATCAGGCCCGCCGTGGCTAGCGACGCCACGACCACGGACAACCACAGCAAACTCGCGTTTCCGGGAAACAGGCCGACCACGAAATACGCCCCGATACCCACCCCTACTGCGACGAGGAACAGCAACAGCCAGCTGCCGAGAGTCAGCCCTCCCGTCGTCCGTGGTTCAGGTGGGCGGTGCAGGGCGTTTTCCTGGTCGGCAATACGCCGGCTGATACCCGCCGCTGACTGGTACCTGGCCTGGTTGGCTGAGCCACCTGGCAGCCGGCCTTCGATGCCGCGACCGTGACCAAAAAATGTGCGGACGGCGGCCACATCGGTCTTCAACTCTTCGATCTGCGTCTGAAGTGCGCTTAGGGGGTAGGGGCCGCGAGTCTGCTCTTCAGGATTGAGGTACTCGGCGGCAACCTCGGTCACATAAGCCCGAAAGCGATTGCCTTCGGTTCGAATCTCCTCGCGCACATGCTGTTCGATGTGTTCCTCGTGCTGCGTCCAGCGCTGCTTGAGGGCAGCGGTCAACGACGCACAGTAGGCCTGCCAGTCCTCGTCACCGGCGTCGTAGCCAGCGCGTGTCCGGTTCGATCCAGTGTCGATCCCGGTGAAATCCAGGGGGGCGGACGTCACGGTGGTAAACGGCTTCACCAAGTTGTCCATATCGCTCGGTCTGATGGTTGTTTCGCCACCCTTGGCGACGGCCAACGCCCTCGACTCGTTGTCCTGCAGGAACTTGCCAAACGCCCCCGGGTTGTTCCCCGGATACTCGAAGAAGCGGCGACCAAGCTTCGGCCGGTCCTCCCCCTGAACGAGGTGGCGGAGAGCCGCCTGGGCAAGGCGGCTGCTCAGGCGGCGGGCGCGCGCTAACCGCGGATAGTCCACGGTCACCACCGACGGCAGCAGACGCTGAGGAAAAGCCCCGGTCATCCCGTCCAGATCGTTGACGGCCGCCTCGTTGCTGAGTATCCGAAGCAGGGGGTCAGTTTCTCGATATACGTCGTCCTTGCGGGCCTCGCCGTCGCGCGAGCGGCGACCCATCCAGTACACGCGGTGAAAGGGTCGCGATCCGAGACGGTAGCGCAGGTCGTTCGTCGCATTGCCCGTGGCGATCGGGAACCGCCGAACCGGGAACGTAGTCCACGGATCCTGCTGGTACAGCAGTTCAAGCTCGCGGATGATGGCGAAAGTCCCGGTGCGCCCCTTGCTCTGCATTTCAAGCTGGTTTTCGCCGGTATCCAGGGGCTCGTTGTCGAATGCGCTCGAAGCAATCAGGATCAGGTTGGTCTCGAGGTCGGTTGCCAAGGAGTGTTCAGCCAGCCACAACGAGAGTGGCAGGAACATGCCCGCGCCGGTGCCGCCCGCCGTTGAGGCGACAATGTTGACTGTGATTCGTTGACCGTCGCGCCCGGCCGCGCGCAGCGCATATTGCATGCGATCAGTGAAGCGCCGCGTGGCGTCAGCCTCAGGCCCAGTCGCGTCCGGGTCCATGAAGGCGGCGAATGCTAGTAGGCCGGCCGCCCGCAGTCCCCACAGCCCTTCGACCGGCGGCTCTTCGCTCCGCATTTCGCGGGCCGTCTGACTCATCACGGCAGCCTCGGGCCTTGTATCCGGCCCGGGAAGCTGCGACTGCGGATCCAAACCGGCTCCTGCGCCCAGACGTTCCCAGGCCGGAGCCGTGTCGTCCGTTGCCCGATCGGCGAATTGTTCGTGCGGCGCAAGCAAATCGTGCCCGAGCGCAAATGCGCCTGTATGAGTGGACTCGCGGCTCAGGTCAAACGCGATGAAATCCGGCAGCGGCAGTTCGTAGTGTGTCCGCAGCCCTTTCAGTTCCTCGGCGACGTACTTGCCTGACCCGCCCAGAAAGACGTTGATGGTGCTCATGCTGACGATTCCCAGTTCATCCGTTTCCCTGGCATGTGATGGCCAGAGGACCCATCGAACTCCTTTAGACGGCTGTTCACGGCGGTGTCGTGAGCCGACGCTGCGAAGATGTGAACGTTGGTGCCTGTCGGCTGCTTCCGTCGCGGGCGGATAACTTTGGAGCCCCCAGCGAAAAAGCGTTCGGGATTCAGGTACGGAGCAGTTGGACGCGAGAAGGGTTGCAAGCGACAGCCAAGGTTTGGATAGGTTGCGCACAGTGCCGATCGAACGACCAAGTACGCAACCGCCATACTCCTCACGCTTAGACCCTTGCCATTGAGAATTGAGGTTTTGGCTGCCCGGACACCAACGTCTCAGGTCGTGCCGTCGAGAAGGTCGCCGATCTCCGCCGCCAAGACTGTGCAGCTGACTGAAAGCGCGGCCATTTGACAGTTTGTTCGCGCCAATAGCCTTGTCATTTGCACTGGCTACCTCGAATGTTGACTGGGCATACATTGGTGACTGATACGCCAGAGCCAGTCGTGCCGGCCCGGCGGGCAGCAAGATTCGCGTCCCTTGCCGACCTCTTGAAATCCGTCAGTGCGCCAAGGTTGACCCAGGTGGCAGTGTGTATTCGCTCGATGCTCGTACCGTGGACTCCACATCGACGTGTACCGACGGCGGACCGCGACAACCTTGCATCCTTCGCCGGTCGAAGCCGGTTACGAGACACCTGAACGCAGCCCCCCACGGCAAAAGCGTGCGATCCTTATAGCACGCACTCGTAACGAAACCGTTACATCTGGCCACTGTTTCCGTTACTTTCGGTGAAGTAGCGCGGCAATACCCTCAGGGTACCGTTGGGCACCGACCTCGATTCCGCAACCACGGGGGAGTCCGGAGCATTCGTCTGCCGTCCGGAAACACGTGACGTCGTCCGGACGCGCTCGGGTACACAACGCCGGTGCCTTGTCCCCTTTTCTCCAGGTTGAACGGACCCAGCTCGCAGGTCACCAGACACGTCACGCTTGAACTCTTGGCGCATGGGGTCTTGGACGACGCACACCACGCCAACGTCTATTGATTCTGCCCCGAAGCTCCCGCGAACTCCTCAATCTTTGTGCCGCCCGGCCGCCCGCGTGCACCACAAGACTGAGTCCGTCGACCGGCCGGTTGGCTTGAATCCTGCATAATGGCATCGACAAGTCGGAGAGGATGGCCACTGTCGGCAAAGCATGCCCGGCGTCCGTTGCAACGAACCAGTTCCCGACGACTAATCGTCAGGCTCAGACCGCCAAACCAGATTGAGTACCGCCTGCTAGCGTATCGGTCTGCCGGCGATGATCGCAGTGTCGTGGTGGCAACACCGCTATCGCGCGATGCGGAGCCGACTGCGGTGCTGACGCCACTTGTCAGCCCGTCCCGACGTCAAGAGACAGTCGCATGGAGTTCCACCGTCTGCTTGAGCTCGAAGATTCCTCTGGCCGAAGCGCCCGGAGTTCGCGAGTAACCGGTGAACAAGAGGCATGTTCCGAGGCCATGCTATCCCGACGTGGGAGTTGGCGTGCCGCACTGACTGAGCCGCGGCCGCCCAGGTCAGTCGGATTCTGGTGCGGCTCGGCCCTTGGATTCCGCGAGCCGCGACTCTTCGGTCCACCCGGCTCGGCCTCGGAGTGATCTCCGAGGGGATTCCCGCCAAAGCTCGCCTGTCGCCGACCAACCGGCTGTTTCGCCCAGCGTATTGTCGGCACGCGGTCCATGGTTCACGGCGACACGCCGGACGACCAGTCCCAGGTGTTCATCCGAGCAAGACCGACGCACACTTGACAACGCACCAACTCGGGCGACGCATGCGTGAGGCGTCGTTGGGTCTCGGGTCCATCAGGCCAGCTTGGACTGTCTTGGCATAGGTGTCAGTAGTGGCGAAGCTGCCGGACCGTCGGCGGCACGTCGCGGGCGCTGGCCGAGCTGGTGGTTGAGACGGTAAGTGGAACTCGCCGCGCTTGGGGCGACGAGGGTGGCCCTCGTCGCGTCATCGACTATGATCGCGGCACGTTGAAGTCGGCAATCTGGCTCGCCAGTTCGTTCTGAATCTCAACGACACCAGAATCGGCAAGCTCCCACGGGCCGGAACTACTCGCCCAGAACCCTGCATTTCCTGAACCGCAAATCGCTCGCCGTCCAGAAACGTCGGGCGAATCTGACTCTGGTCGACCAGCACGTCCCTATCGGTCTCTTTACGGATCTTGTACCTGTACGATTCCGCTAAGTTACCGTAGTCCAACTGGTGCAGCAGCTTCCAGTCCTCGGAGCCGTCGACGACTTCGAGCATCCGATAAAGGTCCAGATTGTCGTAGTCGGAGTAGGCTAAATAGGTACTGATTCGGTCAATTGCTGCAAACTACTCAAGGGCGAATTGACTAAGAATGACGCCGGCACCGACCATCACGGCAGGTTCGAGCGTGGTCGCCAAGAAGACCGCCATGCGGAGCGCCTGGCGTCCAATGCGTAGTGGCAACTGCCTTACGGACAAAACACCGGCTCCAACAGCACTGTCCACGATCCGTCGGTATCGACGCTTAACTCAACCAGGCCCGCGGGCACGTGCGGCTCCGCCTCCTCGCAGCCAGGACCGACACAGACAATCTCCGGGCTGCCCGACACCCAGCCCATACCGCCGCGCCCCCAGTGCAGGTCAACGCCGACGCGCTGCGTGACATCGTCGGGCTGCATGGGCTGGATCAGCTCAATCGTCCATACCCCGGCGGCCAAGTCGATCGCCTTCGGCTCGCGACCTTCGCCGTTTACGGTCCATAGCTCAGTCACTTCGGTCAGGGTCTCGCCACTTGTCGCGCCGAGCGGCGCGTAGCCAAACCACCCGGCGTATCCCCACCAGCCGAGTTCCTGCCGGACGGTCTGCCAAACCAGTGCGAGGGCGATCACGACGACGGCTGCGGCGATGACTCGCTGGCTCGTCAATTGGCGGCGCTTCATGGGAAATCTCTAGATTCGCAGGGCACACTTCTCAGCCTCTCGTTGGTTCGCGGTCAGCCGTACACTTGGCACGCTGAACCGCAAGGCTCCATGCTCTCAGGATAATTGAGGGAGAAGACTGCGTCGGCCCTGTAGTCTCACGCGGCCCGTAGGCTCCAACTGATCCAGGGGCCGCGTCGGGGTACCCGGACGTGACAACCCGCAGGCGCCGGACACTTCAAACGCGCGCGTCACCGCGTCGAGCCTCTCCAGCGCACAGTCCCGTCCGCATACTTGGAGCCGACTGAGCGACAGTACGAATGGCCCCATTTACGTGGCCACCTCTTCAGCACTCTTACCACCCATGCGTGACCATGCAGTTACATCTATGCCACGGTTCCCATTACGTCTTGTGTCGTGCCGCGCAAAACGCTGGCGTCGCCGCAGGTGGTACCGAGTCTCGTCGGACAGCGCTGACCGGAATCTTGGAGCATCGGTCGGCCAGTCGAGAGAACGTGCGCCACCGACCGAACGCGCTCATGCGCGAGAATGCGGGCCTATACGAGAGGTCTGGCAGCCTGAACGCGAACAGCTTGCAAGCCACCGATGCCGTTGCCCTCAACCTCGTGATGCACGGCTTAGAGGGTATCTCAGATTGTCGCGCTGTCTTAGAAGTACCGCGGTGACACGCACCCCTCGCGAGCCATCCCACACCTGTTACAGCCGCAAGGCCGATGTACAGGCCGTTGCCCCGTTCCAGGAACAATGGCAGGGAAATTCTACGTTAATTCGGGGAAAATGCCGCCTGCGCGAGCGCGAGGAACTCGCGAGGCCCGGATTCCGCCGCCGGTAGCCTGTTGGCAGCACACCGCTGCTGGCGGCTGCGCAGGCCCAGCCGGGCCGTAATGGCGGTCATGGGATGCCCCTCGCAATACAGTTGCAGCGCCAGGTCCGGCCGCGGGGACAGGATTTCCGAGGCTCGCTCCGTGGCCTGCTGCAGGAACGCCCGCGCGGCGCGCACATCGCCAAAGGCACGGCGGCGAAAGCGCCGGCGAGCCATCCGTTGGACGCCCGGCAGGCCGACCAGCGGGGAGTCGAGCAGCCGATAGCCGTCGGCGCGGTGGCGCAAGGCGTCGTCGACCCACCGGTTGGTGGCGAACGACCGCCGGCCGCGGCGGGTCGCCCGGGGATCGACGAGGTCGCGGCCTGGGGCATATCCGAATCCTCCTGGTACACCGGCAGTCCAAGCTCAGGGTGCAGAGCACAGGATCCGGGAGGAAGACAGCATTCCGTGCGCGCGGACAGTCGCGTGAATTGCTGGTGCGGTCGCACCGTGTCAGGCGTTGCTGGTCCACATCCATTACTCGGTCCAATGCCGTCGCTAATGCGCGTAGCTCAGTTATCAGGTCGCGGTCGTGCCTCTTGATGATGCGGCCAAAGCCTCATAGCGGGGTGACTTTGAAGGGGGCGATTGGCTTGCCCACTCCGCGATCATCTCCCCAGCACTGTGCCTGTCAGCGATGCGTCCGCTCTCGGCCTCGCGCACGTGCGCACGGGCCACGGAGCAGACGTCGGCCCTGGCCTAATCCCTAGGCGTCTCCAGCCGGGTGGACGACGATCAATCCACGTCCTGCCGCGCACCAAAAGCCATCGTGTCAGGGTCGCCGGTGTCGGCGGCGGTAGACGCTTCGCCTCCGCTGCCAGTGGACAGTCGGCTGGCCCTAGCGACGGGTACTCTGCACTTCTTCAACGCGGGCGCGGCCTACGACGCGTCCGTGACGTGCCTCGCGAGCAATGAGATGTCCGAGACTCCGCTGAACATCCACGGACGCTCCGTGCTCCGATGCCTCGCCCGCGACCTTGAGGTCGGCGTCCGAGACGCCCGCATCCGTCCCTTCGACTGGTGCGGCTTGCCACCGAGCAGTCCCTCACCGGCTCTTGGCACCGGCGCGGCCCGAGCCCTGTTCAAGCCGGACCGCCTTGCCGACAACGCTGACGTCATTCTCGGCCATATCCTGATCGACTTCGATCTGCCCCACCTGCAGGCTGCGAATCCCGGTCTGCGGTCGTTGCAGCTCCCTCGGTGGACACGCGCAGGCTCAATTTCGTGGCATTTTCCCGCAACCCCAGCACGGACGCGTCAACGACTTGAACTGGATGCCCGACGTGCCCTCGAGGTCATTGACGGCCAGACAGAGGCCCTGCGGAGTCCACCGTCCGACTTGCTGTCGGCCTGGCCTGACCGACCACGTCGGATTGCGGTGAAGGCTTCGGTAGCGTGTCTCGATGTCGTCGGGGCCAACGGGTACCCGCACGTTCGACGTGGCCGCGCCCGACCCATTCACCGTCGTGATCTCCGTAGTGCGCGACGCACCACGACGTCAGTCGGGGAACTTTGCACGGCAACTCACAGGCCCGGCGGAGTCCGACACTACATCCTGCGGCTGTGCCAGGGCCCCATCGTCGCCGGATGGGCGTGGCCTTGTGCAACGCCCTGACGCTGGGGCCGTCGGATATCCGTCAGACGATCGACTCGGCCTGCAAAGGCTCGTCCGCGCTCAGCGCCGGGGCCGGGGGCAGCTCCTCCAGGGAGATCTCCCTCGGTCGGCGCAGGACTTCCAGGAGTCGCTCCGGCGGTTGGTCCGGATTGCGCAGGCCGTCCACGATCTCGTAAATCCCCGGCTGACGGGGTGCGGCGAGACGGATGCGTTCGACCCGGCGAACCACTCGCGGCGCTCCGGCTTGGCGCGCCCGCGCGTATCCGAATGGCGTTAGGGGTTGCTCGACGGGGTGACGTGAGCACCCAGATCCCCGATCGCACCGCGCGAACGGACGCGGTGCCGAATGGAAGGACCAAGGTTCCTTCTCGACCCTTCACGGAAAGTAACGGAAACCCGGGCAAGTCGTAACGGTCTGGTTACGTACGGGTGATTATCATTCTGGATGATCGGCCCCGTTAGCGAGTGTATTGACACGTTTCGCGACGGACGTCGACTGGCAGTTGATGCGGGTGAGCGTCGTGGTGGCGTCCATGCTCCAGGCGACGCGCCGATGCGAACGGCCAATGTTGGACCAGGTGGCCTCAGCAACGGTCCTTTGGGTTGCGTCGAGGGATGCGAGGCTCGCCGCGCTCGGGTCCCATCTGCGTGGCCAACGCCAGGAAACCGGCCGGCGGGTCGTTCACCCGTCGCTCCACAACCGGCACCTTCCGGTCTGCCACGGCACCGCTTGCTGTGACGACCAGGTCATTCAGTCCAGCGGTCGTACATCGGGGCCGCCTCTGTTTCAGAGGAGGCCCATGATGCGCCGCCTAATCGTTGCCACTCTCTCCGCCCTTGTCGCGCTTGCGCTCATCGCCCCATCGGTGCTCGCCAATTGGCCGACCACCTGCGTTGAGGCCAACGATGCCTTCGAGTTCGCCGCCGGCAACCACCACAACATCGGGCTGTATCAGCGGGTGTACGGGGCAGAGGCGGAGCGCTTCTGCCAGATCGATCATGGCAACGACATTCGGGCCGCCTTCGGTTGGGCATTTGGAAACACGCCGCCACCGGTACCACCACAGCAAGCCCCAGCACCCCACGCCACACCAGTCCCGTCCACGCATCCTGACTATGAGCGCGTTCGCCGCGTTGCCGAAGCCCGTGGAGCGTCGGCGGCCAAGGCGGCAGAGGTGGCCGCGAGTGTGGTGGGGCGTGAGGTGGATTGGCCGGGGACTGTTGACGGGTTTCTCCGCGGGGCGGATGAGGGCGTGGAGTACGGCTTGCACGCTTGTGACTGGCAAAGCGACGCCTGTCCGCTCGCCCCGCAGCGTGTTGTCTGTCTGGACATGGACCGCGACCCCAACTTCCGGCGCTCGCCGGACTGCCCGTATATCGGCATCGATGACGGACTGGTGGACGCCTACAAGCTGATCGAGGGTCTTGATGTGGAGGGGCTGCTCGGCGAGTTCGGCCTGTATCACTGGGACGACTCGCCTGGGGCGTTCATGCACACGGTCTGGATTCGCTGGGCGGACATTCCCGACGCGGGAACTTTCCGGTTCTATGGACAGTACGACGGCTACCGCAACATCCGCGTCAGCAGTCAGCTGCGTCACCTTGAGCCGGCGTTGCTGGCGGGGATCATCGCGCACGAGCTGTCGCATGCGTCGGTTCCCAGTTGGCAGGCTCGCGATAACTGCCTATGGGACGAAGTGTTGGCTTTCACGACCGAAGTGCTGGTCGCAGCTGAGCTTCGACCGGTGGACTTCACGTCGGCCTACGCGCGCGGGTTGCAACCGCTGGCGCGGATTCTTGTGGACCTCAGGGACCAGCCAGGCTGGCAAGGCAACGATGACTTGGACCTCACCGAATGGCTTCCGCTGGCCAGCTACATCTGGAATGACCGGGGATACGACGAACGGTGCCAGAACTGACCGTGTAGGCTAAATGCGCGAGGCCGTGGGGAACCGGCACCGGGGCCGGGGACAGTGCGACTCTGAAGCACTAGACCCTGCCCCGGCCCCGTCCCTACGGCCTCCGTGAGGCCCGTCAGAGTCTAGCAATCCCCCTAGGGGTCAGAGTGACCCACTACCCGGCGGAGGTCTTCTCTCGAAGGACCGCCAGTGGACCGGGCACGCCGCGTGAGGCGAGGGCCAGTCCCGCCAGACGCATGGCATACCGCGGGGGTTGGCGGAGCGACACGCGAAGCGGGTGACGTCATAGCACGGCGGGGGCCGCGAGCGATGGGGAATCTCAGGGCGGACGGTGCCCAGGCGACGCCGCGCATGCGCAAGACCGGCGCAGGTCGGGTCGGCAGAGGGTGAGCCGGAAGTCTCGCCGGGTCGAGCCGGCCCGCGAGCGGCCGCGGGCCGGGCGGTGGCCGATAGCCGATTGCCGACCATGGCCGCACGGTTTCACACGGCTGGCTCGACGGTCGAGCCGGTGTCCGGTCGGCGTCCGGTTAAGGCCGAGGCCATGAGCGGTCGGGGGCGCCGCGGGACCGAAGCCGCAGCCCCCCGGCGGGCGGATCGCGTTGCCGAGGGCGACGGCGCAGTCTGGCGGGACGCGGAGGCACGACGCGACGGCGAGGCACGACGCTGAGCACACGCATCCCCAGGTCCCGCTGGCGCACGTCTCCGAGATCGAGGCACGCAACGGGAACCGGCCCCAGCGTCGATCCGCGCCAGCCGACCCATGCGACGGGGCGCTTCTCCTTTCGGGCGGTCGGCGGGGCCGCCCCTGCAGGCGATGCGCAGCCCCGCTGCCCCAGGGCCTTCCAGGCGAGGCGCCAGCCGGATCCCTCGAAGTGACCGTCACGTGTGCGGTCACGGAACGCCCGCCGCGGCGATGGTCGGGCGACGCAGGGGTTGGCGAAGAGTGCCCGGCACGGCCACGGGGCGGGGGGGCGCGCGCCGACCCGGGCCGGCCGCCGCCGTCGCCACCCCGCCCGGCGGTTCGTCCGCCCCTACAGATTGTCGAGCGGGCTGCTCTGGCGATGGGCCGCCACCAGATCGCCGGTGGCCAGCGTCACGTAGCGATTGGTGGTCGCCAGCGACGCATGCCCCAGCAGCCGCTGCAGCGTCAGCGGGTTGCCGCCGTTGCGCAGGAAGTGCACCGCGAAGGTGTGCCGCAGCAAATGCGCGTAGAGCCGCGGGATGCCGCTACGCCGCCGCAGCCGCCGCACAATGTGCCCGATCTGGTTGGGGTCCAGCGCCCGCCCCGAGGTCGTCACGAACAGCCGGTCGCTGGCCTGGCCCAGGCCGGGCGGGCGGTGGTGCAGGTAGCGCCGCAGCAGGCTGAGCGCCCGCCGTCCCGCCACCACCACGCGCGCCTTCTCGCCCTTGCCCACCACGCGCAGCTCGCCGATGTGGAGGTTCACATCGGCGGTGCGCAGCGCGGCCAGTTCGCCGGTGCGCATGCCGGTGTCCACCAGCAGGCCCACCATCGCCGCGGTGCGCCGGTCGTAGGCCTTGCGCGGGTCGATGACCGCCAGCAGCCGTTCCACTTCGGCCGGCGTCGGCGGTTCGATGTCGCTCAGCGGCACCTTGGGCATGCGCAGCCGATCCAGCCGGTGCTCAGCCGTGAAGCCCTCGTCCCAGAGCCAGCGGGCGAAGGCGCGCAGCGCCCGCGCGTGCTGGTTGAGCGTGGCCGGAGCGAGCCGCCCGCCGCGCCGATCCGGCATGTCGACGTAGCGCGGCTGCTGCTGCAGGTGCACCAGGTAGCGCCGCGCGGAATCGCGGGTCAGCGCGTCGGCGCTGGGCGCAAAGCCGAGGTGCGCGGCCAGGAACCGCTCGAAGCGGCCCAGGATGCGCGTGTACATGACGATGGTGCCGACGCTGCGGCGCGAGGGCTGCAGATGCAGCAGGTAGGACTCCGCCAGATCGGCCAGCGGCGGGCTGGGGAGGGGCGCCTGGGCCATGTGCATGGGCCCGAGAATGGGGACCGCGAGCTCGAGCGGTCGAGGGTCGGTCCGCTACAGGTCCGGTGCGTGTCCGGGCGCGGTCGGGTCGAGGCGAGATACAGGCCGTAGGTCACTTCGCATGGAATCCACCCTGCGGGCACGGCCCGCGCCCGCGAACAGGTGTGGGAGGGACCTCAGTTCAAGGTGGCGGCGTCCCCGGCAGGATTCGAACCTGCGACCCACGGCTTAGAAGTACCGCGGTGACACGCACCCCTCGCGAGCCAGCCCACACCTGTTACGGCCGAAAGGCCGATGTACAGGCCGTTGCCCCCTTCCAGGAACAATGGCAGGAGAATTCTACGTTAATTCACGGGGAATTCGAGGGAAATTCCGCCGGCGCCAGCGCCAGGAACTCGCGGGTCACTGCCTCCACCACCGGGCGTCGGTGGACCGACCGCTGCCGGCGGTTCGCGGGCAGCCTCGGCTGCTGCGCAGCTTGCATGAAGTTCGAGTGCTGGCGTGGGCGCGGCATGGTCCGCCAGTGTTGCAGCCGAATCCGGGATCCAGAGCATCACGCCACGGGGATCAGGTGTGGGTCCGAGACTTCGCTTGCCGCCATCAGGAGCCTGATCGTCGTGCCGAAGGACTCCGTGATCGTTCGCAATGTGTCTCCGGCGCTGAGGAAGCTCTTCGCGTTGGGATCCACTGCACCGGACTTCGCGCACGCGTTGGGGTGGACGTCAATGTTGGAAGCTGGTGTGTGGGGCTGGGCGACTACGCCGGGGATGGGCACGCGCAGAGGTATCTGTGCGTACGGTCACGATGCGAGTACTTGCCACAGTCGCTTGGGGTGTCTACTTCGGTCTAGCCCAGCCGACGGCTTGTCAACGTAGCTGCGTCATCGAGGATCGCGCCTGCGTCCATACGCGACGCTCCCCCAATGCCGGCAGCCACGAATGCGACAACTACGAAGCCGATGACCCCAAGTACCCTCTTTTCATGCTGACGCTAGGTCGTGATGACTGCGAGCACAGCGGCGATCAGCACCGCTCGGATCCGTTGCCTGAGGTCAACCTCCATTAGAGGTCTCTGAGCGAGGCTCATTTCTTTAACGCAAGCGAGTCGTGGTCCAAGTCTGCAAGGAGCAGCGTGCGTATGCCAACAGCACGGCCGGAATGACAACCGTCAGCACGAGTCCGGCTCCCAGGGTCGCCAGGAGTAGCGGCAAACGCCAATTCGATGTCAGCCAAGACCCGAGCGTGCGCAGCTTGCTCGGCGTCAGCTCTGGCGCACCCCGCAGCACAAACTCAAGGTTATGGTTTGGCCAATCCAGTTCGCCGTTGATCCACAGCCGTCCGCGGTCGTACCGGTCGATATTCGATGCACCGATCCTCAGGCCATCCCCCGAAGCGACATCGGCGACCAACTGAATCGCCACTGACCGCGCCGTCGCCTCGGCCACCGCCGGAAACCTGATCTCCACAGACTCGGGCCAGGCACCGGCCGGGACCGTCAGGCGGCCTTGCGCCAGAAAGCGCTGCGGGCTCCCAGTGCCAGCGTCCGCAATGCGCCAAATCGCGCTCCCGGCGCGACCGAGCGGGTCGTTCGTCGACATGCGCAGATCGATGCCCGAAAGCGGAATCGGCAGGACTCCCAGTTCTTGAACAACTGAAGACTGAGCGGGCAAATGCAGATCAAATGACCCGATACGGGAAGTAAGCCGTGTGTCGGCCATCGGTGGTCGAAGAACGAATGCGAGGTAAAGACTGCCACCGAGCGTGACGATCACGGCTGCGGCGACCCACGCCTTGAGTCGCGAGCTCCGCAGTAGCGACACACTGGCCGACCTTTGCCGCTCCATCATGGCCGCGACGCCAAAGCACAGGGCCCCGCCGAATTCCAGGGTCTCCTCCACGAGGATCCCCGGTCGTGCCGGTCCACACGAGCAGCGCTGCCACGCTTCGAGTATGGGGACGAGCATCCAGGCGACCACCCCGACCATCAGCGCGTATCGAGCCGACGAGTCGTCCACACCGCGCCAAAGGAAGACGCCCATTGCCGCCACGAACACGACAGCCAGCGGACTGAGCACAATGACCCAGTTGCTTACGATGCTGGCGACTCGTGGATTAGATTCGAACGACTCTTGTGCAATGTTCTGGAGACCCCGCACATGCACGTCCGATACCTCGGCGTACGCCACCATCGCGAGTGTCACAGTCACCAGCGCCCAACCGGCGCGCGAGACAACCTTAGATCTTGGGTGCCTTAGACGTACGCACGTCCATCCTGCTTGTAGCGAGACAGCCAGCATCGTGAGTGCTGAGACAAGATTCGTCACCTCGCCGTCCCAGTTCGGATCGGTCCAGGAGGGTAGGGCGTCGGGTGGAAGGCGTGCTGGAAACGCGAGGCTGAAGAGGCGCGGCGCGACCACGATGCCCCACCAGAAAGCGATGGCGCCAAGCAGCAGAAGAGCGGTCAGACAGCGACTCATCATGTCGCGGTCAAGACTCCTCGCGTACCGCAGTAGTCTTTCAGCGCCGCCCGTAGCGTCGCGTGTCAAGAAGCGCTTCATGGCAACTCGTCCACGGGTTACGGTCCGGCCTTATCTACCCCGTCCCCGACCCCACGAACTCAGCAAACCTCCCTCGCCGGTCTGTTCGCGCAGCAGGAATTATCGGGTGTCGCGGCGGCATACGAGCAATCGGTTGCTGTGGGAAATCTGGCCGGGGCGCGGGAACTGATCGTCGCGGCGTCGCCACAGGTCTTGCGCCCCGATCTGCTGCCCGACAATCGTGGGATCGCAGGGGCTGACGGCGGCGTGCAGATCCTCCGCGGCGGACTGGCTGAGCGAACTCCGAGGGGCTGACCGGATCGCGGGTCAGATGGTTGACCGTCACCGGCTCGCAGCGCGGCCACGGTTGGGGCGTCGCAGCATCCGCCGGTACGTCGTGCGTGAGCACCGGGTGAAGGTCGAGCCCGACACTATCACGGGTTGCCGGTTCCTCCGGGCCTGACCCGCCGGAATCTTCACGACGGACCGGTCGCGCAGTCTCGAGCGGCGGCGCGGTGCCGCAGGACGTGGGGACGCAACGCCCCGCCAGGGGGCCACCCTGAGTAGATACACGCGTCGGTGTCCCCTGCGTCCATTCCTGTGGTCAACGCGAGCGACGGGCTGGGCGGCGGCTGCGACTGGTGTATAGGGCCGAGGAAGGGGATCGCGAGCTCGAGCGGTCGAGGTGCGGTCCGCTGCATGTCCGGTCTGGGTCGGTCGGCGGTCGAGTCGAGGCGGGACACAGGCCGTAGGTCACATCGCGCGGGATCCACCCGGGGGGCGTGACCCGCGAATCGAGCGCTCAGCCCGCGAAACAAGCTTGGTCGGCCAGTCTCTTCGAGACGGCGGCGCCCCCGGCAGGACTCGAACCTGCGGCCCACGGCTTGGATGTACCGCGGTGACACGCACCCCTCGCGAGCCATCCCACACCTGTTACGGCCGCAAGGCCGATCTGCAGGCCGTTGCCCTCTTCCAGGAACAATGGCACGGGAATTCTACGTTAATTCGGGGGTAATTCGGCCTGCGCCAGCGCCAGGAACTCGCGGGTCAAGGCTTCCATCGCTGGCCGCCGGAAGGCCGCCCAGGGGTGGTGCCGGCTGCGGGGGCCCAATCGCGCCGCGATCGCGGCCTTCGGCTGGCCGTCGCAGAATAATCGCAGCGCCGGGGACTGCCGCGGGGTCAGGATCGCCGACGCCCGGTCGGTCGCCTGCTGCAAGAGCGTCCGCGTCGCAGGCACGTCGGCGAAGGCGCTACGTCGAACGCGTTCCAGAAGCACCCGTGTGAGCGTCCTCGTCTCCTCGCGGCCCGTGAACCCGGGAGACACTGACATGCAATAAGCCGTCATCTGGGGAAAGCCCAGACGTCACGTAACCGTAATCTGCAATGTGTACATTCAGTCTCGTCTCTCGACGCACTCGGCTACGGAGGAGAACAATGCTAACGCGAGGCACGCGCATCTCGCTCGCGGTAATTGCGGGGGCCCTGGTCCTGATCGCGCTGACGCAAATTGTGAACTCCGTCAACGTGGCCATGCGCGTGATCACCTTCGCGACCACGACAAACACGGTCGAGCGCGATGTCGAGATTGAGGCCGAGCCGGTGGTCGCGGAAACCGTCATCCACCTCGAAGGCGAGGCCGGCGAGAGCAAGAACTTCACGCTCCGGCCCGGCGTCTGGGAATTCCTCGGGTCGTCGGACGAGGCCTCGATCGCGATCACGAGCTACAACTCGGCCGCGAGTGCCACGTGGACGAGCTTCATGAACGTGCTGACCATCGTGGATCCGGACGAATGGCCGAGAGCTCGGGAGTACGACAGCACGTTTCCCGGTGGCCCGCTGCGGCTTGAAGTCCGGGGCGACCGGGCTTGGTCGATCGACATTCGGCGGCTCTGGTGTCCGAGCGAGATCACATAGCCCGGCCCGGCGGCTGATCGAGGAGGTCAACTATGCAGGTGCTTGGAGCTCGAAGCACTCGAATTGCCATCATGGTCATGGCGGTGGCGACAGTGCTGATCGCAGCCGGCCAGTTCTGGTCGGCCTTTGGCGCGACTTACGCCGTGTTCTGGTACACGAACCCCAGCCTTGGCGAGAGCGACCTATCTCTATCGTCAGGGGTCACGGAACTCTGGACCGTGAACGGCACGGCCGGCGAGGAGGTCGTGATTGATATGGAGGCCGGGCTCTGGATCTTTGAACTGATCCGCCCCACGCCGGACCAGGAGGGCCTCGTGAGCGTGAACTATGACACGGCTCGGTCAGGAGGCAGTTGGTCCGGCGGCGAATACCGGATCATCCTAGTAGGCCCCGGCCACACGGACTCTGACTACTTGACGATTCCCGAAGGCCAAGTGCGCCTTAGCGTCGACCCGCACATTGACTGGACCATCCTGATCAAGCCAATCCCGTGTCCGTGCCCGTGAGCAGACGAGCGACCGGTGGCACGCTGGGGAGGAAGACCGACGATGGATGGACTCACGCTAATGGCAGTCTCGCGAACCTCGCCTTGGCCCCCTATGCGCTGCTCACGGAAGCCGCCCGGGGGGTGTTCACCGCTACCGTTGCCCGCGCCAAGGGGCGCTCCAGTCGCTGGTGGGCCCGGATGGGGCTGCTGTTCGGTACGATCGCGCTGCTTGCGCTTCCTGATAGAGCCGATGCATAACCCCACGCGGGTGACCTCGAAGGTGGCGCTGGGCTTGGATCCCTCCCCGGTCATCTCCCCAAGAAACGTGTGCCAGACAGCGATACGTCCGCTCACGGCGTCGTCGACATACCCGCGGACCACCGAACAGCTGTCGGCCCAAGCGTAGTCCCCGAGCGTCCTCCCGTGGGCGAACACGGCTATGTCGACATCTTTCCGATTGCTTGGAGCCCCAGAGCGAACACCGACTATGGGACGACCCTAAGTACATATTATGTGCTGACTCTCTGATCTGGTATTACTGATCCATACTCGCTGTCATGGCTCACCTAGGTAACCATTGTCAAGGAACGGCTGCGAGCATGGTGCTGCCCGCGATCGCTCTACCGAGACCGAAAGATATCGGAAACTGCCGTACGGCTTCCCAGGGAAGATGGAATACTCCTGCCAGCGAAGACGATAAGAGCCCTGTATCTCTATCGGTGATTCTCGACTGTTCATCGTTCCTGATCCGGTGCTAGTTGCCCACGCCAATGCTCCCGAGATGTCTCGCCCCTCGTGTACACGAAAATTGGCGTCCACCGTGTCCTTTCGCGTGGGGACCTTCCAGTATGAGGAGTCGTTGGTCAGCAACACCGCGTAGCCGGCATTGCACCGCCCCACCTTTGAACACATTAACTCAAGTCTCTCAATATCCCGGAGGAAGTCATACCGCCCTTGGTCTTGTGCGCCTTGATTGCGGAGGACAAATGACTCGTCGCCTTGCTCTGCTTCGAATCCCTGAGTTTTGTACTTCAATTCGATAGCTATTCACTCCACCGGAAGCCAGATGTCTAGGAACCTTCTC
Source organism: Chloroflexota bacterium (assembly GCA_022825895.1). Classification (GTDB taxonomy): domain Bacteria; phylum Chloroflexota; class UBA11872; order UBA11872; family UBA11872; genus UBA11872. Next base: position 22,505 of record JAJDVX010000023.1, read on the forward strand.
CGGCGCTCTATCTGCAAGACATCGACTTCCAATCTAATCTGGCTTTCCGGCATAGCCTGTTGAATACACCATGCCAGCGCGTGCTGAAAGTCTGCCTCTGAGTGAAACACCTTTCGTCTGTCCGCCAAGCTCGCCATAAGGCCGTCAAAGTCGAGCACGTCAACTCTTCCCCTGGCTCTCGTTCAACCATTCGTTAAGCCGTGCCCACTGACGCTTCTCTTGTTCGCGACGATCTTCCTGCCTTTCTTGTCGCTGCTTTTCCCGTTCTCGTTGTCGCATTTCCTCCTGCTCTAGTTGGTGCCGTCGATCTTTGTCCCGATTAACGAAGTAGCATCCGCCTTCTTCGCACCTGTGCGGGTAGAAGCACTGCCTGTCCGGGGTGTTCGGACACATGACTCTCTCCGCTTCTTCCAGGCAGAATGGGCATTGTCTGGTGCCTCGATAGTCCATGTACTCGCCATGGGTCACGCAAAAGCGGGTGGCACAGGGGTCACATGGTCCGTATGCCTTTCGCTCCTCCTTGTGCAAATTGAACCTGTCGTGATACGGGTCCGTGTATAGAAACCAGTTCCCTTGAATCCGATCGCACTTGGTGCAGACGTTGGCCAGGTACTTTCCTCCAACTGTGGCGCTGAATCTGCGCTCGAGTGTTACTCCGTTCTTCCGAGCGAACGCGATCTCATCCTTGGTGAAATCGTCTTGCTCAAGGCTCTCCCCGTCTTTGTCTCCCGTAGCGACGTTGACGTTCTGGCCGCACTTCCAGCAGTCCTTTGTGCTGATCGTTATCGTTCGCAGTGGTAGCGGTGCGCCACACTCCTTGCACTTGGGCTTTCGGCAAAGGAGGTTGTGGGCATCCACGACGATCCGACCTGCGGCGAGTTCCTGCAATCTCGTCTTGACGGTCAGAGACGCGTCCAAGGCTCTATTCCTTCTTCTCCCCGCGAACTCTCTCTCGGCCCTTAGATGGACTTCCACGACCTCGGTACGGTCACGCAGAGCCTGCTCGTGGACGGTCCCTTCAGGAGCATGGCTGTCTACCACTTCGATAAACCGCACAGCCTGGCCTTTCTCATTGAGCAGGCTGATGTCGGGGCGCACTGTGCCAACGAGCTTCTCTCGACTGACGCTTGAAACTCCTTCTACGAGGTTTATCCTGAGTTCTTCGCTGCACTGGTTACATGCTGCTGTGGCTCCCAGATTTCCTCCCAGATTCGTTGTCACGAGTCGCTCGATGATTGACACCGCTTCGTCATGCGGGGTGCGATTTGGTGACTCTCGCGACATCAAATCGCCTCCTTGCCACATTCGTCAACGAATGATGCCGGCCAGATACGGTCCAGTCTCATTCTTCTGCCACGAACGATAGTAGGTGGGGGCGTCGAGGATTTTTGCTGCCTGACGCTCAGCAAGGTGCAGCTGGTGCCGGCGCCGGAACCACCGCTAGAATCAGGCTGTTCGACAGTCCTCCGAGCCCCGCCGCGATGCACTTAGGTCGTGCACTCGTTGGTGTCATGGGTGGCGGTGCGGCTGGTGCAACGATCGGCGCGATCGTAGCTGCCGTGCTTGGTGAGCAAGTCTCGGCTGGACCGGTGCCCATCGCGTGTGCGATCACTGGCGCGATGATCGGCCTCGTCTGGGGCGCGAGTTCTAAGTCGTCCGACTGACCGGATCGGTGGAGGGCCTGGCGACGCACGCACCGCCAGGGCGTCCACATACGGTTGGAGCCAGTACGAATCGTCAGGCGCGCCGGCCGGCCGTTCCGCACGCTTGGCCACACCGATCACCGTCACGATGTCGCCGTATCGCAGCGGTTCGGTCCAGGTGATAGTCCAGCACTCCAGCCAGGTGATCGGTGGTTGGCCGCCCGACGCGGCACATAGTTCAAAGTCAACGCCTCCGACGCGATGATAAACACGCGTGACTTTGCCCGCCAGACAGAGCACGACGCGATCATCCGGCCAGTAGCCCAGAATCTGTTCCGTCTCCCAGGTCTGGCCATACGCCTCGGCACCAATACATGCGTCGAGCGCAGCACTCGCCCGCTGCCGTTCGGCAGATGGAGGCGGCCCGGGTTGCGAGCACATCCACGTGATCCAGATCGTAAGTCCAACCACGAACACGAGTGCCACAGCCACGGCCGGCGTGTTCCAGTGATGCGACGATCGCCTAGGGCCTGAACGTCGAGGGGACCCCGCCACAATCGCCCCCATTCGTGCCAAGCACCACCAGAATCAGTCTCGGCCAAACTAGGCTAACGATCAAATGGTTTGGATCCTTTATCATAAAATATCCATGCCCACTAGACGAGACTCGAAGTCCGCGACTCACAGCTTAGAAGTACCGCGGTGACACGCGCCCCTCGCGAGCCATCCCACACTTGTTACGGCCTCGAGGCCGATCTACAGGCCGTTGCCCCCTTTCAGGAACAATGGCTGGAGAATTCTACGTTAATTCACGGGGAATTCGAGGGAAAATCCGCCTGCGCCAGCGCCAGGAACTCGCGGGTCACCGCCTCCACCGCCGGGCGCCGGTAGGCCGCCCACAAATGCTGGCGGCTGCGCAGGCCCAGCCGGGCCGCAATGGCGGTCATGGGATGCCCCTCGCAATACAGTTGCAGCGCCAGGACCTGCCGCGGGGTCAGGATTTCCGAGGCCCGCTCCGTGGCTTGCTGCAGCAGCGCCCGTGCGGCGCGCACGTCGCCAAAGGCACTGCGGCGAAAGCGCCGGCGGGCCAGCCGTTGCACGCCGGGCAGGCCGACCAGCGGCGAGTCGAGGAGGCGATAGCCGTCGGCGCGATGGCGCAAGGCGTCGTCGACCCACCGGTAGTAGGCGGCGAAGGACCGACGGCCGCGGCGCGACGGGTGGTGCGCCCGTGGCCGTCCGGAGATCGGCGTGGCGGCGGCCTGCGGCATCCGCATCCTTCAGATACACGGCGGTTATGGTCTCAAGATGCCGGTGCCCGGAGCCAGCGGGAAGGCAGAATTCCGTATTCCTGCTCAACTGGCGCCCTGGACGCTCACCAAACGAGACAACGTTCGCCGATAGCCGCACGCGTGCGGTGCAACCCGAGAAGATTGAAGCTGACGACAACCTGTCTAGGGGCCACGTGCGCACTCCTACGACCTGCTGCGCTGCGAATGTCGGTCCTCTGAGGTCGACGGTGAACTGCCTGGCCTTTTGGACGACTGGTCGAATCGACGACAGTCTCATTGGACTTGGCACCGCGAAGTGCCACGAGTCGCGCTCAAATTACCCAGGACAGGCTCTTGCCGCACGGCGAGAGCTTTCGAGCCCCTCTCGACTGCCGGTACTTTAGTGTCAAAGACGTTCACCTCCAGAGCCAGATTGGCGATGTTCTGAAGAGTCTAAACTGCGTCCCACACGTGAGCCGACTCACTATCAAAAAAGCGAACCCGTAGCCGCCTTCGTCTTACTCTTCTGCGTGTCAGCACCTCGCGACGCCGCGAAACTAGATCAAATGCTCGTTCTTTGAGCTTCCTATTCGAATAACTTTCGGTATCACCATGGATGCCCACATAAACCACCCCTAACTCCACATTCTGGGCTATTGCGTTGCGAATATGCTCATCTTCATCATCAAGGGAATGACCATAGACGAACAAGTCACCTTCTATGCCCTTGAATTCCAAGAACGCTCGGTAGAGGTATCCGCTACCTTGAATCCTTTCAGTCTTGTGCTCCGAAGATCCTTCAGAAATGACTAATGGATACTGTCTGTTATCTAGACCTGCCTTCACTTGTTCAATTATTCGGACTCCGGCTCCCGACCATGCAAGTTTACGGACGTCGCCACCTACCGTCGCAAGATGGAGAGCTCCATGAAGGAAATAGAGTGATCCCTTATCTTCATCCATTTTATCCCCGTGAAAGACAAGATAATTTTCCCCGCCTGAAACTTGGCGTCCAAAGCCGTCCTCGAAGGTCATTTCTTCATCGCCAGACATGAGGGCCCAATAGACAAGTAGATCGTAGTTTGTTGTAAAAATCGTATCGAATTGATCCAAGAAGAGTCGGGCTGACTCTAGTTTACTCTCGCGAAATTCGGTGATTGCCGCCGGGTGAATGGAGGCAATAGAGTCTATCAGGGCCTCCTTAGTTGATTCATAGTCGTCCTTCATCTCGCTAAACTCGTCAACCAGACTCATCCCATAATGTTCGGCAAGCCAGATTCCGGTGTCTAGACGCTGTAGAACGGCTTCGAAGTTGGTCGTTCCGTATTCTTGAAACAACTCATCCACTTTTGACGGCAATTGGGCGTTTCGGGCTTGCTCATACAGATTCCCGTACGCGAATTGCTGGTGTGCTCCGATGCTGAATCCATTCCCTAGTAGTACATTTCGTGATCGACCATGATCCATTGCTTCGTCGATAGCTTCATCGAAAGGCATAATCTCCGTCATAAAAATTCGCCAGGACCTTGGTTGTTGCGCAAGGGAGTCTATCGCGATCCGTAGGAAATATGTTTGCCATGCATGCTCTGGCATCCTACCAATTTGCAATCATACAGCCTAGCGTGCTGTCGGCGAGTTGGATGATGCTTAGGTGCTGAAGCTTCCCGCGCCGTTCTCCCGGTACTGAAGTCAACGCCGACGGGGCTTGACGCTACTCCCTCATGAGTCCGAAATATTAGGGATTGATTGAGGTGGGGTGGATCCATGTCGTCAAGCAACCGCAGCGGAATTAAGGAGCTAGCAGAGCCGGGCAGACTCCCGTCGTCGGAGAGTGGCACCAATCCTGTTACATCGCTGCGGCCGAAGTGCATGCCATTGCCCCGTCCAGGAGCGCTAGCGTGGAGATTCTACTTCGACTCACGGAGAATCCCGACTGGGCCAATGAAAGAAACTCCCGCGTTTCAGCCTCCGCCTCACGAGACCGGTATGTGGTGCGGAGGGCACTGGCTGCTGTGCACAACAAGCAATTCGGTGAGCAGGCGACGAGTAACGGGCCGGAGTCGGACTGCCAATTCTGAAGTCACGTGTTCTTGGTAAGAACGTCCACGTCTCGCGACATGGTGCACCGTAGGATGCGCCTGTCCCGAGATCGGCACCGCCTGGGATCGAGTCGTCCAAGATAGGCGGCCGTCGCCCCATCCCGGGTGCCCTTCAGCCAGGCCACCGGCAGACGAGTGCCGGAGTTCAGGGCCGCGAGAGTCCAGACGTCCCCGCGCCCCCTCTGGCCGCGCTCCGTCAGGGGAATGCGAAGTCCCCTCTGGGCGACGAAGCCCCATATTCCGTCAACCTGAATGGCCGCACAGGAGAGGTCACTAACCCGGCGGTGATGCTCCAGCAGGCAGGCTCGTCCGGCCTCCCAAACCAACTTCATTGGATTCTTGGGGTCAATGGTCGTGGTGCGGCTGACCGCCCGGATGGAAATGCCGTCGTTGAGGAGCTGGAGCATCTGGGCTCGGCGGTCGCGCCTCGACGGGCCCGAATGGCCTCGGCGCAGGCGGTGTATTCCACGCACGACTCGAATCAGTCCAGTTCCCGATTGAGGCGCCCGTAGTACTTGACGCCCTCCGATTCACAGTCGACCAGGAGGCCGACGGCCAGCCCCAAATTAACCAGGGGCCGCTGGGCGAGAGTCCCTGCTGTCACAAGGCCCACCCCGGCGCGACCCGTCCGGAGCCGCGAGGACTCTCAGGCGTGTTACGACAGGAGTGTCGGGAATTAGGTGCGGAGCGTGCATAAGGGACGGGTTGTGGGTCATATCACCCGACGGCAGGAGAGCCCTCCGCCACCTGCAGGGCTACGGACCAGTGCTCCTAGACCTCGTGACGGTCCCGGTCTCCTGGGTAACAGGTGCCGGGCGCGTATAATTGCGACCAAGTCGCTTACGAGGAGGCCATCTGGTGTCCCAGGGCTGTAATGTGCCAGACGGACACGAATTCGACATCGCCTTTTATGTGAACTTCGGGATCCCGCAACCAGGCTTCGTGCACTTGACCTTCATGTATCGCCACGACGAGGACTGGTGGATGGGAACATGCCTCGAACTGGGTACGGCCACGTACGACCGTGACCGTGCCACGATGATTCAGGAGTTGCAGGCCTTAGTCGTAGCGGAACTGAATGGCCTTGAAGCAGACGGGGAACGCGAGCGCGTCTTTCGCGACCGCCAGATCAATCTGCTCCTTTTGCCCCAAACGACCACGGACGACACACCCATTGTCTGGCAGGCTCCCGTCGTCCAAGTGACCGACCGCACCAGTACACCCCGGTGGACGCCAAAGTCCCATCCCGTACCTGAGGCTGTGTTGGCCTAATCCGCATGGTCGTTTCGCCCAAGACCCTGCTGAAGGTCTTTCGCGCTGAACAGTGGAAGGAACGGCCAGGCCGGCATGGCATCCGGTTTACGACAGGCCGTGGGGCTACGTACCGTAGCGCCACGGTCCCGCTCAAAAACGATCCCATCCCGGCATGGATTCTCGGGCGCATTCTCGGACCCCAGCAAACGGGCTGGGGTCGGCGCGGGCTCGCAACCCTCCTGCGGAAGCACCGGTTGGGTTAACCCGTGAGCCCCTTCGGTTGTCCGAATTGACCGGTCGGAAACCAACCGATGGCACTGGCGCGACGACTGTTCCCACAAGCCCAGTGTTGACTACGAGACGAAGCGGGATCGAAACCCGTAGCCTCTCTGTGCGGAATGTGACCGACGCTCCCTGCAATCGCGCTGGGAGATACGCCGACATCGGGGCCGATCTGGGTTCCAGGAGACCCACACGTCATGTGATGCCGGTCTCCGGAACGCCGTACGGAGGAACGCCGAGGCTCTGTCGCTCCTCGCTGCCCCCAGTGCACTGATCGCCGCCATCGTGACCCTACCCGGTCGTAGTGGGTCGGATCCGTCAGAGCCTGCACGTCCAGTGACCACAGTCGCTCCCACGATCACAGCGCAGGCTGACCCAACGCTGAGCCCCAGCCCGTACCGACGATGACGCCACGCTCACCCCTGACCGCGGGATCACAGGCTGAGCCCCATCCGTCTCAAGGACAGATTTTCGACCCGATAACGGGCGACTCTGTACGAGTACGACTCGTCGCGTCGGATCTCGACAATCCATAGCCTCCCCTAATGGAGACGACCTGAGGGACTGCCTAAGCCATGCTCTTTGCGCAAGCCTTCGCGACCTACTCCCGTCCTATTCTCATACTCCTGCAGTCCCTTCTCGACGAGCCGTAGCCTCAGTTTTGACTGGTCCGAAGCCTAAAGAAAGAGTGAAAAATGTCAATTGGAATCAAAGGAGATGATCGGATGTGACGGCTTGACCAGAAGCGACTCGGCCTCAATATGCCGGAAAGTCGTAGTGTTTCTTCCTCTCGAGACGTCCTGTGAAGGTACGAGTTTACACTTCCAACAACTCGATGCGTATCCCCGCTGACGATGTATCCCACCATAAATCCCACGGCGTGATTCCTGGCGTACTTGCCAGCGCGGAACCTATCAATGCCATCTACGACATATCTCCGACGAAGATGTCGATCCTCCAATGAGATTCTCTTGCACTCAATTATCGCATGCGGATCATGAACGCCGTTAGTGGCCCGCAAACCAACAAACAGCATAGGAATATCCGTCACACCATCTGGGACCATAACGGACTCACCGGAGCGAGATTCGGACCCTGGCGAGACGATTACAGTGACCCGCAGGGGAATCCCTAAATGACCGGTCTCCACGACCCGTCGCATACCCTCACGAAGATATTCTGTAATTAGGACTTCACCAGTATCGCTCGTGACACTATGTGATGCATAAGACCATCCGTCTTCAATAATGCTCAAGACAGTTGCGGTAACGTCTTCGCTGAGGTCGATGGGCCTATCACCGACGAGTTGCTCACTGAGAGGAATCTTCACATGCGTGGCTCAGCGATGCTTTCGGAGATCACCGTATCCGCGTCCTCAAGTGCCGAGACTCTCAGCCAATGACGGCGAGCCGAAGGCTTAATTATGATTACCTCACGTTCTCCATGGACCCTCAGCTCACGTCTACCTGTGACAAAATTCGACAGCCTGACGTGGAGTCGAAGCCCAATGCGGGTTACCACCTCGTTAAGTGTGCCATGAGGATCTACTGTAGTGATCGTAGACTCAAGATCCCTATCTTGCAGAACGAAACTGACGATTCTAAGCGGTGACCATGTCGGAAGATCTAGAATCTCGGCCCGCATAGTCTGTCGATTTCGAGTGCTCAGCCACGATCCGACAGTCTCCAAGAAGGCTTGTGCGTACGCGGTAAGGTGACTGTGATTTGCTGGAATCATGGAGTCGAGACGGCCGGTATCCCATTGATACCCGGCCCGCTGCAAGCCATCTTCCACAACTATACGGTCTGATCGGTCTAAACCGTAGAGACTCAAGACGGCAGCATCGAGCTCGCGCCAGTCCATCTCTGTAGGTGCGCTATCCTGGATACGACTGCAAACCTCGAGAAGTTGCCGGCCAGAACTTGATTCTGCACAGTCCTGCAGATCGGGTACAGGAATGCGAGTCAAGTCAGTCAATAGTAGATTTCGCATCCACAGGCCGAATGCTGATGCTGTCATAAGCAAATACCACGATGCCAATGAAGAGCTTAGGATTCCAGCCAGAATTCTCGCGGTGCTCCCACTACACGATGAGAATGAAGCGAAAGAGGCGCCATAGTATGCCTTCGTGAAGACCAAGTCCCTCTCGGATACGCCAACGACAAGTCTCGGCTCGTCCTTAAGCAAGAACTCCTTTACCAATATAAGGGGCGCCCGATAGACACTGCGATCTCTCGGTCGTTCAGCTCTCGATTCACCAAAGCGTGGAAGGGACGCCGGAATACTGAAGGACTTGAGATCGTCTTTGGCCAGTAGTGGCAAGTCTCGCAAGTAGCCTGCGTCATTGCTGCGATCACCGTAGGTGAGGCCCACTCTAAACTCCGTGCCCATCGAATGTAACTGTTCTGCGATAGTGTCGAAGGAGCTGATGAGCCTATCTACGAGATACATATCACGTCGTTGGCCAACAAACGCCGTTTTCAGAAGATCTCGATTTCGCTTCCAGTCGCTGAGCGGCAACTCGGTGACGTCACTCGGTGATATCTCGAAGCTTCTGCTCTTGCTTCCATAAGAAAACCAAGGAATCTGCACGGTCGTCAATTGCTTAGCTCTATTCCCACCATGCCGCCCTAGGAGGATTAACGCTGGCATGTTCGCATTGTCAAATAACCAACTCGAAAGATTCGACAGATTAACCAAAGTTACTGGAAGAAGCGGCTCAATAACCTTAGAGACCGCCTTCTGGCCTGTCCGACTACGGCTAAAGAAAGGCGTGGCACTTAGCACTATTCCAAAGCGAGATTTCGAATGCGTGACATCGAATGCATGGAATACAAAGTCGAGTGCCTCACCGCGAGGCTGGCGCGGCATGCGTATGGTGTTCGTGAGCGCACGTGCTGCGGTGCCCTCCTTGCCCTTAAACGTCCAGGGTGGATTACCGACTACCAAATCAAATCTGTCCGTACCTGTGTTTTCCATCAACTCCATCTGAAGCCGATCTTTTGTTTCCTTTGCTCGTGCGTCCCCGACCAAGATATTGCTTCCGACGATAGGCTTGAATTTGAGACCGGAAAGTGAATAGGGATTTGGATCCAAATCAAGAGCGCATAGATATAAACTCAATGTCGCTACGTGTACTGCAGTCTTGCTAATATCCACGCCGTAGATCTGGTCTCCCAATGTTGCACGAATCATTTCACGGGTCGGTCGACTACCGGTCGATTTGAAATTCACGAGACGACGGAGAGACTCGACAAGAAAAACACCCGATCCACACGTAAGATCCAGGACAGTTTCTTCACCGGTTATATCCGACATAACCTCGTCCAAAATAAGTGACACAAGAGAGAGCGGTGTGTAGTATATACCTGTTTCCTTAGCTGCCGATCTTCGTGTTTCAGTTTTGTCGGAACTAGTATGTGCGAATTGCTCGTAGATCGCACTAATTAGTTCGACTGGGATGATGTTGAACTGGTATGGGAAAAAACTGGCTTGACCGGATGCTGGGTCGATTCCCTGCAGGAATCTAGAAATCTCGCTCAGATACGCGGATTGTAGAATAGTCTTGTCTTCCTCGTCTGGAAACACATCACCATTTATAGTGTCGCGAAGCCAGCGAAATAGGCGCTTCGTCTTCGCTGTGTCCTTCAACAGTTGCGCAAGATCCGTCTCGCCGCAGATGAGGCTTAACCGATGTGACGTGATGATGTCACGATCGACCAAGTACTTTACAAATATCGACCTCCCAATCAACTCTTGGGCGTCAGATTGAGGCATAGATAGATGTTTCAGATTACTCTCGAGTGACGACAAGTCAGATAACAGGCGCTGATCGACGCTGTGTTTACGATTCACCTGAGGAGCCTTCTCCCAAAACTGGCCCGTCTCCATCGATATGCGGCCTGCAAGTGCATCTAAGTCACGAAGTGAGCTGTCTATGTGTTCGAACTTCTGAATGAGATTGCGGGAAGCATCGTTCTCATCCAATGGCTTGCCAAAGCCGTTATAAAGGTCAATGGTTTCTGGGGATACTACCCACAGGAGAGGCGTTGAGCCGGTATTCCATATTTCGCGTCGCCACGCTGCAACGGTCTCCTGGTCAGGTGTCGTGTCTTCTGACTTGAAGTAGACACTGAGATCCGATGCACCTTGCCAGACGGCATCAGGCCTGAAGGCTTCTCCACGATATCCCCGTATAGCCTCTTCGCTTATGCTAACTCCAGAGACAGGTTGGCCACGCGTGGTATATCCAGTGGCATCCAACACTCGTTCCAGTGTATCGTCAATCATAGATCGTAGCTATCAAGAAAAGGAAAACAAGTGTGATATGTTGAACGCTGCAAACGATTGTGCCGCAGGGCCTGAAGTGCACGCCTAATCATTGCAAGTCAGAATTTGTATGCTGTCCACTTTGCAGTCTCAGTTGGATTCATATTGCATCCCTATTGCAAGTATAGCAGCGATTCTACGTGCACAGTCGATAAAGTGTTGTAGTTCATCCGGCTTGAGAGGTCTTCCCAGCACTTTGAGATCCCGATAGGATAGCCACTTCTTGAGTATTTGGTACCCGCCGAGATTGTACGTCCAGACTCTCTCAGGTACGTTGCTCCAGTAGGCCTGATCGTTCAGGTGGATATCGTAGGTAGTCTGGCCTAGGACATCTAGAGCGCCGCGTCGGTGCGGGTGTTCCGGGCTCGTGTACGCGCGTTCCACTGCGCGACCCTGGCCCGGCATCACCGCCTGGCCCGACCCGAAGTGTCCCCAGCCGGCCGTCAGACGGAAGTCGTCGCCGATCATGTTGCGGCCATGCGTCGTGGCCGGTACCGCAATGGTGACGATCTCAGGGCGAAGCTGGCCCGTGGTGACGCCGGGAACCGGCGTCTCGGGATCGAGCAGCTCGGCCAACTCCCGCCCGCGTGCGACCGAACCAACGAGGGTCGCGAAAGCCTCTTCGACCTTGGCCGCCAGTTCGCTGTCTGTTGTCTCGGTCCGGGTAGACAGTTCGGTCCAGTGCGGCAACGGGATGCGCGGCCACTCCATGCGCAGCGCACCAGCGTTTGCTTCCCGGTAGTTCGGGTCGTGCAGCACAGCCAAGACGTGGTGGAAGAGGTGCTCGACTGTCAGGTTGAGGTGATCGAGGTAGCGGCGAGCAGCGGATGTCAGGTTGGGGCGGCGCGAGTTCGGCGGGTCGGTTGCAAATGACTCTTCGTGAAGCCACGCGGGAAACATGCTGACGCCCCATTCGATCAGGTGAAGCGATGCCAGATTGGGCGTGAAGGTGGCTTGCGGTTCGGTTGCATCCTGCCTGAGTCGAGGGACGGCCGATAGCCACAAGTTTCCAGGAAACGCATGTGGCTGATATTCGGGGCGAGGCCGATCAAGTAATCCGCCATCGGATTCCCAGTACAGCCAACGCGTGTCAAACGGCCGATAGGCGTACCGGACAAATCCGCGTCTCGCAGGACCGCCGCGTTCTAGCAGCGCATCGCGCACCGCCGTCGCGTTGAAGCCGCTAGTGCTTCGCATTGCCGCTGGAAATCGCCGCGCGATCTCCGCGTGACTCAGGTCCGGGTCGAAGTAATCGTTAATGCGCGCTCGTAGCCGGTCGAGGTCAGTGTCGACCAAGAACGCGTCGCGGCTGGTTTTCACTCCCGGAAATGATGTCGGGAACAACTCTGGCAGCGCCGGCCAGTCGAACCACTCCGGGCTGACGGCTATCGGCGCAAACGGCAGCCCCAGTGGCAGGACTGGCTCGACTCCTCCGTAGAGCGCGTCTGGTGCTGCATCCGCCGTATCCGTAAGCGCTTCGAGCTTGGTCTGACCCCACAGATTGCGGAAAGACACGTCTGATGCTGGCGCGTGCTCCGCCTTGCGCACCAACGTAGCGATGGCGGTCCCCACCTGGATGCCGACCGGATCGTCCGGCGTCGAGAAGATGCTCGGATCGGGCGACCCGTCCGGCGCCACCTTGCCGGTCCGGTACTTGTCGCCGTTCAAGTTGTCGATTCGAATGACGTCAAAGGCGTCCAGGTACCGCTCCCGCATCCCCGGACACGACAGGCTGTCCAGCCACGAATAGTTCGAGATAAAGCACACCACCCCTTGGCCGGTTTTTTTGGCGATCCGTCGTTCGGCCATGCGGAAGAACCGCACGTACAGGTCGTTCAGCCCCTGCCCTTCCGGTCGCCGAACTCGTCGGGTCGTGCGGTAGGAGTCCGAGAGCTCTCGTTCCTCGTCCACCGCCATGCCCGCGAACCCGTTGTACGGCGGATTGCCCAGGATCACCAGGATCGGCTTGTCTTGCTTGACCTCGTCCGCTCGCTCGCGTTCCTCCTCGAACTCGGGAATCGGCAGCCGCGTTTGCGGCTGCGGTTCCCAGCCCGTCAGCGCGTTGGTCAGGAAGATCCCTGCCCGTTCTTCCCCGTCCTCGGCCAGCGGTGCGTCCAGGTCCTGCATGGTCAGGTCCACTTGCAAATGCGCTACCACGAACGGCGCCGGCATGATCTCGAACCCGAAAACCCGCGCCATCGCTGCCTGCTTCACCCGCGCCCCGGTCAGCGCCCCCAGCCCCTGGCCTTCCAGGTTGGCGGCAATCCGCCGCAGCGTTTCCGCCAAGTACGCGCCCGTCCCGCAGCACGGGTCCAGCACGTACACGTTCTCCGCCGCCAGCCCGTCGGCGATCCCCAGGTCGTCCTTCAGCGCCCGGTCCACCCGCGCCACCATGTAGCGCACGACCTCCGGCGGCGTGTACCAGACGCCCAACTGCTTGCGCAGCGCCGGGTCAAAGGCTTGCAGGAACGGCTCGTAGAAGTAGGTTACGGCCTCTCCCTCGTTGAAGCGTGCGAAGAAGGCCTCTCGCTCCACCCGGTTCAGCGCAGCCGCCGTCCAGTCCAACACTTCCTCAAGACCCAGCGGCTGCAAGCGACCGGGATCCGAGAGTTGATGGTAGAGCGCCCGCAGCACCGGCGAGCGCAAATGCCGGACGGCCTCGTACCAACTGAAGACACTGCCGGGTGGCCGTCTCTGTCGCGCCCACAGCACCCAGGCCGAAAACACGCCGTAGAACAATGTTTGCACCAGCGTCGATTGGAAGAACCGCGCCCCTCGTTCACCCCTGAACTGCACGCCCAGCGCCTCTTCCAGCGCCGCCCGCACCGCCGCCAGTGGTGATGCGCCGGCCCCCCGCTCGGCCTCCACGGCCTCCACGCGCGCCAGGGCATCCCGCGCGTGCGAGGCCAGCAGGTCGGCCAGGTCCCGCGGTTCGGACAGCCGCCCCCGATGCGCCAGCACCCGTCGCAGGTACTCGCCCAGTCCGATCCCAACCTGCCGAGCGAAGGCGCGCGGCGTCTGCAACTGCCGCTCAAAGTCCTCCGCGTCCGTTACCAACCGGAAGCTCTCCAACGGCGCCGGATTGCCGTGCGCGTCCTCGCCCACCAGCAGGAAGTCCCGGTAATTCGTCACCAGCACCAACCGGTACCGTCCCCAGTACTTGCTGACCTGAGCACTCTCCGCTGTCAGCCACGCATCGTCGTCCGCCGACTTCACTTCCACCACGCCATGCTCGGGCGGCTGCCCGGTGGTCGGCTGGCCGCCGCGCTGGACCTGCCGGGCGGCATACAGGCCGAAGTCGGGATGCCCGGCCCCCTGGTCCGCCAACTCGCCGACGCAGAAAACCTTAGGCCGCAGTCCGGCGCCGACAGCGTTGATGAGGTTCGCCAGCGGGCCGTAGCTCGACCGTTCCCCCGTGGCGCCACCCGACGCCCGAATGCGACGTAGGTCGCCCAGATAGGTCTCGACGATGGTGGGGAATCGCGACATGGACAGCCAGGGATTTTCGGATGCGCCTCAGCGTAGCCGGACGGGACACAGTGCGGCGTCGCCTCTGCAGCTCCAGCGTCGCCCGACGTGACCCGACCGGGCCGTTCCACCGCGCCCGCACACCGGACGAGCGCTGGACGGTCACGGCCGGACCGGTAGCGTCGGCGTATGCGGTTCGAAACTGACGACCCGCCGCGCAGATCCATCGCCGACGGCCTGCGGCGCCTCGCCGTGCGCACCGGCGTCGCCGTGGACTACCTCCGTCGCGCGTTCATCGTCGAACGGCTCCTCATGCGGCTGCTCGACGACGCGCCGGACCGGTGGGTCCGATTCGACGACTGGCGGCTGGAGTATCGGCACGACGGGCCGGCCAGCACGCCGGACGATGCCGAGATGGTCATGGACGACGCCCAGGCGGCCGTCGACGCGGCGCTGCGCCGGGCGGTGGCATACCGCGGCCTCGAACTTGTGCAGCTCACTGTCCGTGTCCTCACGCGCTGGCCGGAGGTCGCCGACGGGCCCGCGCTCGCCTATACCGTGGAGGCCGCCGACCGCGATGGCGACCTCGGCGAGGTCGACGTGCTCGTCGGGTTCGCGTATCCGCGCGCGGACGAGATCGAGTGGCGGCCCAGCCTTGGCGTGCCGGATGCCCTGGACGGCCGGTCCCCGCGGCTCCCGACTCGAACCCGCCTGGCTCGGCTCACGGCCCGCCTCGGTGCGTACACGGGCCGTACGAGCCGCTTCCCCGATCCTGAGGACCTACTGGTCATCGCGCGCTACGCGCCGCACATGACCTGCACCGCGGGACAGGTGCGGCGGGCCCTGGACCGGGTACGGTCGCGGCATGCGATGCCGGCCTGGCCACTGGCCATGCCGAGACCGCCGCCTTCGTGGGCCGATGCCTATCGCCGCGGCGCCCTCGAGCTCGGCCTCGACCCGGCCCTGGCCGTCGGGCATGCCTGGGCCGCGGCGCTGTTCGACCCGATCCTCAGCGCGATGGTCGCGCCGGGCGCCACGTGGGACCCGACAGCTGCGCGGTGGGTCAACCCGCGCCTACGGCCGGGGCGCCGCCCCTGATGGTCGGCGCGCGTCAGTCGGCCTCGGGCTGAGGGACCGGCGCCCACGGGCCGTCGCTGAGCCAGCCGTGGCGGGCGTCGCGGGGTCCGTCGGCCGGGCGCCAGATCTCGCCGAAGGGGTCGGCCAGGAGCTCCGCCTCGGCGGTCGCCGCGACGTACACGCTGGGGCGCCGGGCCCAGTACACGTCGTGGTCGACCTGGTCCATCACATCCGCCGCCAGTTCGGCGATCCCCGCGGCCCGTTGCGCCGACAGGCTCACCACTCGCAGGGCCGGGAAGACCGGGTAGAGCGACAGCCAGGCCTTGGAGCGTTGGAAGCGCGTATACCGGCGGACCTTGGCGACGTAGCGGGCCAGCGGCTGCGTGCCGCGGTCGATCTCCAGGAAGGCCCAGTGGTCGCGATCCGCGTGGCGCAGCATGGCGATCACGTCGGGATGGACGCTGCGCCAGGAGCGGGTGCCGTCGGGACGATAGCGGAGACGACTGTGGGGATCGGAGGTCCAGCGAGTGAGATGGATCGTGGGGTTTTCTCGGGTCACCCGGAGGATGGCGATCAGACAGCGATTCGCCGCCAACTGGTGATGGACGAAGACGGATTGGGCGGTGGGAGCATCGGGATCGACGGGGATGTCCACGACAGGGATGTTGTCAGCCTGGGCGAGGACCTGAGCTCCAGCAGGGGCCAGGGCATAGACGTACGGAGACCGCCCCCCACCAAGACCACCGCGAGCGAGTTCGAAGCGGTGCACGAAGCCCTTGCGATGGAGCGTGGTGCAGCAGGCCTGACAGGCACGCCGACTGGCCGTGGAGAAGACGAGGGTGGCGATCTGGTCGACCGCAAGATATCGATGGAGATAGAGCATCCGCAGGACGGTGAGTTGGCGGGAGACGGGGCGCTGGGCGTGCACGGGGCAGCAGAGAGTTAGGCCATGGGTGTGGAGATCTGGAGGAGAAACGGACCCGGGACTAACGTTGGGCGATGCGCACCCCAGAAAACTGGGGGGTCCGGGTGGCTCGGAGGGCGGCTCCTCTCGAAGCGCCGCCGGTGGACCGGGCGCGAAGCCCGAGGCCACGGCCGTTCCCGCCAGACGTAGGCGTGAGCGAAGGGGTTGGCGGGGCAGCACGCGAAGGGGATGACGCTGGGGCGCGGCGGAGGCCGAGAGCGATGAGGAATCTCCGGGCGGACGGGGGCCGGGCGCTGCCGCGCCTGAGCCCGACCTGCGCGGGTCGGAGCGGCGTCCGGTGATGCGGAGACCCCGTGGGGTCGAGCGGCCCCGCGAGCGGCCGCGGGCCGGGTGGTCGCAGGTATGAAATCGCCGACCATGGCCGCAAGGATCCGCGCGGCCGGCGGGACGGTCGAGCGGGCGTCCGGTCGGCGTCCGGTCAAGCCGCAGTCCATCACCGCTCGGCGCTGCCGCCGGACCTATGCCGCAGGGTCTCCTGGCCGGCGGGTCGCGCTGCCGAGAGCGACGGCGCCGCGCTGCCGGACGGGGAAGCACGACGCGACGGCGGGATGAAACGCTGCGCCGACGCACCCGCCGGTGCCGCCGGCACCCATCGCCGAGCTCGACGCGCGCATCGGGAACCGGCAACCATGGCTCAAGGCCATCCGACCGACGCGACGGGCCATAAGGGCCGCTACGTTGCAGACGCCGGCGATCCTGCAGGCCATGCGTAGCCCCACCGGACGCGGCCCGTCGCGAGGGCGGGCCGGGCAGCCGTCTCGAAGCCGGGCGGCCAGGGCGCGCGTCCGTCCGGTCCCTGCGGTGGCTCACGGCCGACGCAGGGGTTAGCGAAGCTCACGCGCCGCGGTGCGACCGCGCACGGTCGCCGGGCGACACCCGCTTGCGGGCACCCGAACCGACATCGACCCACCGTTACAGATTGTCCAGAGGGCTGCTCTGACGATGGGCTGCCACGAGGTCGCCGGTGGCCAGCGTCACGTAGCGATTGGTGGTCGCCAGCGACGCATGCCCCAGCAGCCGCTGCAGCGTCAGCGGGTTGCCGCCGTTGCGCAGGAAGTGCACCGCGAAGGTGTGGCGCAACAGATGCGCGTACAGGCGCGGGATGCCGCTGCGCCGCCGCAAGCGCCGCACGATATGGCCGACCTGGTTGGGGTTCAGCGCCCGCCCCGAGGTCGTCACGAACAGCGGGTCGCTGGCCTGGCCCAGGCCGGGCGGGCGATGGTGCAGGTTCACGTCGCGGGTGCGGAGGGCGGACAGCTCGCCGGTGCGCATGCCGGTGTCCACCAGCAGCGCCACCATCGCCGCCGTGCGCCGGTCGTAGGCCTTGCGCGGATCGAACACCGCCAGCAGGCGTTCCACCTCGGCCGGCGTCAGCGGCTCGATGTCGCTCAGCGGCACCTTCGGCAGCCGCAGCCGCTCCAGCCGGTGCTCGGCCGTGAAGCCCTCGTCCCACAGCCAGCGCGCGAAAGCGCGCAGCGCCCGCGCGTGCTGGTTCAGCGTAGCCGGCGCCAGGCGGCCGCCGCGCCGGTCCGGCATATCGACGTAGCGCGGCTGCTGCTGCAGGTGCACCAGGTAGCGACGCGCCGCGTCGCGGGTCAGCGCGTCGCCGGTCGGCGGCCGGCCCAACTGCCCGGCCAAGAACCGCTCGAAGCGGCCCAGGATGCGCGTGTACATGGTGAGGGTGCCGGGGCTGCGGCGCGACGCCTGCAGGTGCAGCAGGTAGGACTCGGCCAGGTCGGCCAGCGGCGGGCTGGGCAGCGGCGACTGGGGCATATGCATGGGCCCCAGAATGGGGATCGCGAGCTCGAGCGGTCGAGGTGCGGTCCGCTGCATGTCCGGTCCGGGTCGGTCGGCGGTCGGGTCGAGACGGGAGACAGGCCGTAGGTCACTTCGCATGGGATCCACCCTGGGGGCGTGGCCCGCGCATCCGGCGTCAGTCCGCCGTAACAGGTTTGGAAGACCTGGCCCTTCGAGAGAGCGGCGCCCCCGGCAGGATTCGAACCTGCGACCCACGGCTTAGAAGACCGTGGGGTCCTTCGTCCTAGCTCGGAAGTACCCGACCAGGATCAATGCGACGTCCATCGAACCACATCTCAAAGTGAAGGTGCGGGCCCGTCGATGCGCCCGAACTTCCCAGACCGCCGATTGGATCGCCGCGACGAACG
>JAJDVX010000032.1 GCA_022825895.1 Chloroflexota bacterium
CTCGCTTAAGCGCGACGCGTAGAGAGGCCAGACAAGCTTCGCTCTGGAAGCTGAAGAGGCGAATTGACCGTGAAGGGTTGCTTAGCCCTCGGCATGGTTGCGGGCCCAGGCAGCCACCCTCACCCCAGCCCTCTCCCTCAAGGGAGAGGGAGCAAGAGGGGATCTGCGTAACCCCTGGCTTCTGCCGGAATTGCCCTCGCGGACGGCGATTCGTGGCCTCGCCTTCTCGCTCGGAAGAGAGCGGGAAGGCGAGTGAAGTCTTTTGGTTGGCCAAGGGGGTGGGATGGCAATTAGGCAGGCATTGAGCCGTTGTTGGGTGGGCTGCCAGAGTCCTGGGGGGTGGGGTCGCCGACGTCGGGCCAGCGTTCGTCGGGGGCGGGGGTTTGGCCGGTGGTGAGGTAGATGACGCGCTCGGCGATGTTGGTGGCGCGGTCGCCGATGCGTTCGAGGTTGTGCGCGACCCAGACGAGCCAGGTGGCGCGCTGGATGTTGCGCGGGTCCTCGTACATGTAGGTGAGCAGTTCCCGGTAGACCTGGTCGTAGAGCTGGTCGACCTCGTCATCGGCGTGCCAGACCTCGCGCGCGAGGGCGTCGTTGCGCTCGTTGAGGGCCGTGAGGCTGTTGCGCAACATGCCGATGGAGATATCGGCCATGCGTGGAATGTCGATCAGGGGCTTGAGCGGCGGCTGGTCGCCCATGCGAATACTGATCTTGGCGATGCCTTCGGCGTAGTCGCCCATGCGCTCAAGCTCCGAGCCGACCTGCATGCCGGTGATCAACGCTCGCAGGTCGCTGGCCATGGGCTGCTGCCGGGCGATGACGTCAATGCACAGCTCCTCAAGCGCCAGGTAGCGCTCGTCGATTTCGTCATCTTCCTCGACGATCCGGCGGGCAAGTTCGACGTCGCGGGTGCGGAGCGATTCGATGGACCGCTTGATGGCCTTTTCGACCATGCTGCCGATGAGCAGGAGTTCGTCGTGGACGTGCTGGAGCTGGCTCTCGTATTCAGTGCGCGGCGACATGGGACTTCCTCACTTGGCCGTCTTCCAATAGAGACGTGTGCATGACCCGGGGGTGGTTGCCCGGAAGACCCTCACCCCAACCCTCTCCCACAGGGAGAGGGAGCAAGAACCGGCTCGCCTTTGGGCAGCAGGGGGTTTTGCAAAGTTCTCACGAGAGCGGAGCGCTTGCGGCGACATGATGTGGTTCTTCCTAGCCGAAGCGGCCGGTGATGTAGGCCTCGGTGCGCTCATCCGACGGGGTGGTGAAGAGTTGCTGGGTGTCGTTGAACTCGACGAGGGTGCCGGCGCCGGATTCGGCCACCGTGAAGAAGGCGGTGCGGTCGGAGATGCGCGCGGCCTGCTGCATGTTGTGGGTGACGATGATGATGGTGAGTTGCTCGCGCAGTTCGCGGATCAGGTCTTCGATGCGGGTGGTGGCGATGGGGTCGAGGGCCGAGCAGGGTTCGTCCATCAGCAACACATCGGGTTGCACGGCGAGCGCGCGGGCAATGCAGAGGCGCTGCTGCTGGCCGCCTGACAGGGCCAACCCACTCTTCTTGAGATCGTCCTTGACCTCGTCCCAGAGGGCGGCGCGCTTGAGGGAGGTCTCGACCGCCTCGTCCATGTCGCCCTTGTAACCGTTGACGCGCGGGCCGTAGGCGACGTTGTCGTAGATGGACTTGGGGAAGGGGTTGGGCTTCTGGAAGACCATGCCGACCTGGCGGCGGACTTCGACCGGGTCGACCGCGCGGTCGTAGATGTCGCGATTACGAAAAACGACCGAACCAGCAATACGAGCGGTTGGAATGAGCTCGTTCATCCGGTTGAAGCAGCGGAGGAAGGTGCTCTTGCCGCAGCCGGAGGGGCCAATGATGGCGGTGACCTCGCGGGGCCGGACATCGCAGTCGATGTTCTCCAGGACCAGCGTGTTTCCGTACCAGAAGTTGAGGTTGCGGGTCATCAGGATCACGTCGGACTGCCCGTTTTCCGACGGCGACACCGCCACGTCCGATGCGCGCGTGTCGATGCGCAGGTTGATCACTGAAGCCTCCTCTGCATGCGATATCGGAGATAGACGGCGAGGGAATTGGCGGTCAGGAGTACGACCAGCAGGACGACGATGCCACCGGCCGCCAGGCTGTGGAATTCCTTCTGGGGCAGCGAGACCCAGTTGAAGATCTGGATGGGAAGCACGGTGAAGATGTCCAACGGCCCGTTGGGGTCAAAGGCTACGTAGGTGAGCGCCCCGATGGTAATGAGGGGCGCGGTTTCGCCGATGGCGCGGGCCAGGGCAAGGATGGTGCCGGTGAGGATGCCGCCGGCGGCCGACGGAAGCACCGTTTGGCGCACCATTTGCCAGCGAGTTGCGCCCAGGGCGTAGGAGCCTTCGCGCAGCGAGTCCGGCACTGCCCGGATGGCTTCACGGGAAGCCACGATGATGAGGGGCAGGATGAGCAAGGCCATCGTCATGGAGCCTGCCAACACGACTCGACCGAGCGCGAGCCAGCGCACGAAGAGTCCAAGTCCAAGCAGGCCGTAGACGATGCTGGGCACACCGGCGAGGTTGGCGATATTGAGCTGGATGAAGCGGGTGAGCCAGTTGTCCGGGGCGTATTCCTCCAGGTAGATGGCGGCGCCGACGCCGAGCGGGAAGGCGATGATGGCGGTGAAGGCCAGCATCCAGAGGCTACCGAGCAGGGCGGAGCGCAGCCCGGCGTTGTCGGCGATACGCGACGGATAGTTGGAGAGGAAGTGCCAGTCCACCTGGCGGGCACCGTCGGTGAAGATGTCGAACAGCAACGCGCCGAGCATGACCAGACCCATCATGGTCGATACGACGGCGAGGCCGTAGAAAAGCCAGCCGGACCAGCGGCGACGGGCCTGACTGGCTCGCCAGACATCGGGGGACGGGACGGCGGCGGTGGCCCGGGCGCTCATTCGTAGGCCTCGCGGTAGCGGCGGACGAGCAGGTCGCTGAGGAGGTTCATGACGAGGGTCATGACGAAGAGCAAGGTGCCGACCGCGAAGATCGTGCGGAACTCGATGCCGCCCTGTGGGGTATCGCCGAGGCTGACCTGGACGATGTAGGCGGTCATGGTCTCCATGGACCTGAGCAGGTCGAAGCCCATCTGGGGCTGCAGGCCGGCGGCGATGGCCACGATCATGGTCTCGCCGATGGCGCGGGAGATCGAAAGGATGACGGCGGCGAGGATGCCGGAGAGCGCGCCGGGGACGACCACGCGGCTGACGACTTCGAACCTGGTTGCGCCGAGGGCGAAGGCGCCTTCGCGGAGGTCGCGCGGGACGGCGCGGAGGGCGTCTTCGCTGATGGAGGCCATCATGGGGAGGATCATGAATCCCATGACGATGCCGGCGCTGGCGACGTTGAAGATCTGGGTCTGAGGAAAGATGCCGCGCAGGATGGGGGTCACGAACTGGAGGGCAAAGTAGCCGTAGACAACGGTGGGAATGCCAGCCAGAACCTCAAGGATCGGCTTGACGACGCTGCGGAGGCGGGCTGGGGCGAATTCGCTGAGGAAGATTGCGGTGAGGAGTCCGATCGGAACGGCCACGACGATGGCGACCAGGGCCACCACGATGGTTCCGTTGACGAGTGGCAGGACGCCAAAGCTCTTTGAAGCAAACAGGGGGGTCCAGCGGGTGCCGGTGAGGAAGTCCACGATGGGGACTTCGCCGAAGAACTGGATGGTCTCGCCCAGGAGGGTGATGACGATTCCAGTGGTGGTCAGGATGGATATGACCGCGCAGAGGAACAGCACGACGTGGACGCTTCGCTCGACAAGCTTGCGTCGGAGCGAGTCACGGCGAGAACTCGCGAGCTCGAATCCGTCGGGTTGGTGGGCCGCCGCGTCAGCCGTGGGCTGAGCGCGCGGCGCTGACCTCCAGTTATTCAAAGCGCCTCCCTGACGAATGCCGCTGAGTCTGGCCAGCGGTGGTCGGCTCTGCAGCCGACCACCACTGGGATGTGCGGCGTGGGTCCGGAATCGGCGTGGCACCGATTCGCGACCTACGCGCGCGGCGTTCGTTCGGGATACTACGCGCCCGCCTTCCAGGCTTCCAACACGGAGTTGGGGCTGGCGTTGACGCCTTCGAGGGCGGTGACCGTACCGGTCTTGCGGGAGGCGAACCGTTCCAGCGCGATGTCGTACATCTCGGCCGGCATCGGCACGTAGCCGATCTGGCCGACCAGGTTCGGGGCGTTCTTGAGGTAGAACTCCACGAAGGTCTGTACTTCGGGCCGCTCGGCGGCGACGGTGCTGACGTAGATGAAGATGACGCGCGACAGCGGCGAGTACTTGCCGGTGAGGATGTTCTCGGTGGTGGGGAAGACCGGGCCGTCGCCGCCGTCGATCTGAAGGGCCTTCAAGATCTCGGCGTTCTGCTCGTAGTAGGCGAGGCCGAAGAAGCCGACCGCGCCGGCGTCGCCGGAGACTCCCTGGACCAGGACGTTGTCGTCCTCGCTGGGCGTGAAGTCGCCACGGCTGGCGCCTTCCTCACCGTTGATGGCCTTGGTGAAGTAGTCGTAGGTGCCGGAGTCGGTGCCGGGGCCATAGAGCAGGAGGGGCTGGTCCGGCAAGCCCTGACGGACGTCGGACCAGTTCATGACCTGGCCCTCGGCTTCGGGCGCCCACATGGTCTTGAGCTCTTCCGCGGTGATGCTGTCGCCGATCCAGTCGTTCTGCTTGTTTACGACGACGGCGATGCCGTCGATCGCCACGGGCAGCTCGATGTAGCCAATGCCGTTCTCGTCGCAGAGTTCCTGCTCGGAAGACTTAATGAAGCGGGAGGCGTCGGATACGTCGGTTTCCTCAGCGCAGAACTTCTTGAAGCCGCCGCCGGTGCCGGAGATGCCGACCGGAACGCGGACGTCGCCGAACTGCTTCTGGAACTCCTCAGCGACGGCCTGGCTGATGGGGCCGACCGTGCTGGAGCCGTCGATCAGGATGGTGCCGGAGATCGGGCCGGCGGGCGGCGTGACCTCGACGATGACTTCCTTGGTGACAACCTTCTCGACGATCTTTTCGACCGGGACTTCCTTTTCGACGATCTTCTCGACCTCGACCGTCTGCGTTACGACCTTCTCGACGACCTGCGTCTCACCGCAGGCAGCCAAGACGGCGGCGCCAGCGGCCGCCAGGGATCCGAATCCGGCTGCGCGAAGGACGCGCCGTCGGCTGATTGCACTCACGAAATGGCCTGCCTCTCCAAAAAAGGACCATGTGGTCAGATTCGACCGAGGAAACGTTAGGGGATGTGCTTCAACGGGCGGGACAGGTGGTTAAACGGGCGGTTAGCGTTGATTTAGCGGTCTGTGAATGCGACCGGGCGGCCGTTTGGATTGGTTTCAAAGAGAATGGCCGCCGCGTGCGGGGCACGCGACGGCCAAAGAGGGGAGGGGAGGGTGTGGATCGGGGTGGCGCTATTTCCCGATGAGCCCACAACCCGTCTGGTTGTCGAGGTTGGGATGCCGGCGGGAGCGACCGGGATGACGGCTGACGCAAGCGGCGCGGGCGAGGCGCTGGGCGCTGGGCGCTGGCTGCTTCACGTCGGGACATCTCCTGCGGCTCCGACTGACGTAAGGAACTGTATGGGGGCCACCTGAGCAGACGGTTAGCCGGGGCGAACGCTGGTTGAACGAATGCTTAAGCTTTCGCTTCGGCCGGCCGGGGAGTGGGCGCCCGGAGGGGAAGGGCGACGCTGAAGGTTGAGCCGCGCCCGAGGCCGGGGGATTTGGCCCAGATGCGTCCGCCGTGCTGGCGGACGGTGTGGCGGGCGATGGAGAGGCCGAGGCCGGCGCCGGCGCCGGTGCGGGAGGGGTCGGACTTGTAGAAGCGTTCGAAGACTCGGTCGAGCTCGTCGAGGGCCAGACCAGAGCCGGTGTCGGAGACGCTGATGATTGCTTCGCCGCTCGAGCGGTGCGTGGAGACGCGAATGGAGCCGGAGGGCGGAGTGAACTTGATGGCGTTGTGGACGAGGCTCATGACGACGCGGGCGGTGCGGTCGGGGTCGGCGTGGACGGGAAGCGGATCGGTGTCGGTGGCGATGTCCAATCTGACCTCGTGCCGCGCGGCCTGGGCACGGAGGCGGTCGGCGGCGGGGGCGACGACCTGATTCAGGTCCACCGTAGCCAGGTCGAGATCGGCCATGCCGGATTCGATGCGGGCCAGGTCCAGCAGCTCGGCGATCATCTGGCTCATGCGCTCGACCTCGACTTCGATGCCGTGGAGGAATTCGGCGCGGCTGGCGGGGTCGTCGGCGGCGCCGTCCTGCAGGGTCTCAACCAACGCACGAAGGGCGGTGAGGGGGGTGCGGAGCTCGTGGGAGACGTTGGCGACGAAGTCTCGGCGGACGGTCTCGGTCTGGCGGAGGTCGGTGAGGTCGCGGAGGAGGACCAGGCGCTGACGGAGACCGGGAACGCCGAGCGGGACGGCGATGGCGTGGACTTCGCGTTCGGTGGCGCCGACGGTCAGCAGGCGAGCGGTGGGCTGATCGGTGGAGGTGGGGGCGCGGATGAACTCGACGAGGTCGTTGTCGCGCAGGGCGTCGGCGAGCGAGGCGTGGCCCTCCATGCGGGGGCGAACATCGAGCATGCCGGCGGCGGCCTGGTTGACGAGGCTGACGGTGGTGTCGGTCTCGACGATGACGACGCCGTCGGTCATGGATGCCAGGACGGTTTCGAGGCGGGCGTGGTCGTGTTCGAGGGCGCGGGACTCGGCCTGGAGGGCGTCGGTGGTGTCGGAAATGGCGCGGGACAGGTCGTTGACTTCGGGGCCGCCGGTGCGGGGGAAGGGTTCCGGGCCGTCGGGGGACAGGAAGCTCTCGGTGGAGCGGCGGACCTGGCGGAGGGCGCGGACTTCCCGGTTGATTAGGGAGGCGGTGACGGCAGCCGCCAGGGTTCCGCCGACCAGGGCGGCGAGGATGAGGGCTCCCGCCAGGCCCGGGGTCCCGTCGGGCGATGCCTGGATGGCGAGCACGAGTCCGACGATCAGCACGGTGGCGAGCACGCCGGCCACCGCTCCGAGGGCGGCGCGGGCGCGCAGGCCGCCGGCTGGGCGCATCAGCCGACGAACCGGTAACCGACGCCGCGGACGGTTTCGATGCGGGTGGGATTGGAGGGGTCGTCTTCGATCTTGCGGCGGATGCCGCGCACGTGGACGGGAACGGTGCGGGTGTCGCGGGTGAAGGGGTCGCCCCAGACGTGTTCGAGCAGCTGTTCGGCGGAGTAGACGCGTTCGCGGTTGCGCATGAGGAATTCGAGGAGGTCGAATTCCCTGGGCTTGAGGCGAATGGGCTGGTCGCGCAGGGTGACCTGGCGGGTGGCACGGGAGAGGGTGAGTTCGCCGGCCTGGATGGAGTCGCGGGACGGGGCGTCGGCGTGGCGGATTTCTTCCTGGAGCAGTTCGCGGCGGCGCAGCATGGCCTTGACGCGGGCGATGAGTTCGCGCATGGAGAAGGGTTTGGTCATGTAGTCGTCAGCGCCGATTTCGAGGCCGACGACGCGGTCGATTTCGTCGTCGCGGGCGGTGAGCATCAGGACCGGGACGGCACTGCGGCGGCGGATCTGGCGGCAGACGTCGAAGCCGTCCATGCCGGGGAGCATGAGGTCGAGCACCAGGAGGTCGGGCTGGTTGGCGAGGGCGAGTTCGAGGCCGCGTTCGCCGTCGGCGGCGGTTTCGACCTGGTAGCCCTGGCGACGGAGGTTGTAGGCGATGGTGCGGGCGAGGCTTGCTTCGTCCTCGACGATCAGGACCCGGGCCACAGTGGTTCTCCAGGCACGCCCGACGCTCGGGCGGGCTGCTTCCGGCTGTCAACTATACGTAGGAGCGATGCGGGCTGGCGCGGTGACGCGGGCAGTGTTCAACGCCTGTTAATCCAGGTGCAGGATGCGTGAATGAAGCTGGGGCCGGAGGCGGCGGGTGCGGCGAGTTGCGATACTGCGCGGGTTCGCCTCACCGAGGGCTGCGCGTGGCACTTGCGAATGCCGATATCCGGCTGAGCCGCTTCAATCCGCTGCCGCGAATCCTGGCGTTTGACGACTTTGACGATGGGCTGCACGGGTGGTGCGAGCTGGTTGGGAATCACAACGGCGATCTGAACGAGCTGCAGCCGGTCTTCAGGGACATGCGGCCGGCGCAACTGAGCACTTGTACGTTTTTCGACATGGGATCACACGGGGCGGTTGACGGCACGTATTCGATGAAGCTGGCTACGCGGCCGCGGAAGTTTCACCAGGCGGTGGCGATCAAGCGGTTGACGTCGGCGGCTGACGGGCTGGTGCAGTTCGAGGCGTGGTTCACGTATAAGGCGGAGCAGACGTTTGGCGGCGACGATCCGGGGGCGCGTGCGTGGGATGGGAACTATCACCCGTCGGAGGCGCACTTCGGGTCGTTCACGCTGTGGAACGACATCTGCGAAGGGACCGAGCCGCGGGACCGCTATCACGCGGCGCTGCGGTACGAGAACACCAACGAAGAGGGCGAGTTCACGCAGCGGTGGCTGTACAAGACGGGGCTGCACCCGACGACGCGGATGCTGCGGGAAGGGTTCGACTCGAATCAGAATGACGTGCACGTGGCGAAGCCGGACATGTGGGCGCCGATACCTGGGGGCGACCAGCAGCTGTGCTTCAACGAGGTGCCGACGAAGGTGAACTGGCACTACCTGCGGTGGCTGTTCGACCTGTCGACGCGGCGGAATACGGAGTTGCAGGTGAATGACCTGACGATGGACCTGCGGGACATCCCGGTGCTGCGGTTCGACGAGGGGTATTGGGGCATTAGCCGGCTGTTGAACCTGTGCATGGACGTGCGCACGACGAGCAACGTGCGGAACTTCCTGTACATGGACTCCGTCGTGATCTCGGCGGACTGGTAGGCGGGGATGCGGCATTCATTTACAGCGGTTATCGAGAAGAACGCGACGTTTCATGAGGATTTTGAGACGGAGCCGTACGAGTGCGCATGGGCCTCGGAGGCGCGGTGGTTCATAAACGTGATGGAGCTGGAGGGTGATGGGGCCAAGCTGAGTGCCCGCGTCCAGGTTTCGCCGGACGGGATCTTCTGGTGTGACGAGGGGTCGAGATTCGAGCCGATGTCGGAGCCGGGGATGTATTCGCTGGCGGTGAGGGACTTTGGCGGGTGGTTGCGGTTGGATTGCGAGTTAGACGGGACCGACGCCAGGGTGAGGCTGATGATCTACCTGGTGTTGAAGGAATAGCAGGAGCGTCCGATGAAGGCCGTTGTCTATGACGAGGTTGGCGGGCCGGAGGTTTTGCACCTGGCGGATGTGCCGACGCCGGAGCCGGGCAGGGACGAGGTGCTGGTGCGGGTGCTGGCGGTGGCGGTGGATTTCATCCAGTTGCATATCCGGCATGGGGGTTCCGGGCGGATCGGATCGCCGAAGGAGCCGGCGTACGGGCTGGCGCCGCTGCCGCGGATTCCGGGTGGGACGGCCTGCGTGGAAGTGGTGGAGTGTGGCGCGGACGTGGAGAACGTGGCGGTGGGCGAGCGGCACCTGACGGGAGGGTTGCGGCCCGGTTCGTACGTGGAGTACGGGGTGGTTTCGGCCAGCGGTCTTTCGCTGGGGACCCGGGACGCGCCTGGACCTACGGCGATTCCTTCGAACTTTGGCCCGGTGGAGGCGGCGGCGTTTGACTATGGGCCGGTGGCGTATCACACGCTGAGGGTGGCGGCGGGTCTCTCCGAGGGCGAGACGGTGTTGATTCACTCGGCGGCGGGCGGGACCGGGGTGCTGGCGGTGCAACTGGCCAAGCACTTTGGGGCGGCGGTGATTGGCGTGGCGAGCAGCGACGCGAAGCTGGACGTAGTGCGGTCGTTGGGCGCCGATCACACGATTAACTCGCTCGAGTCCGACGTCATCGAGGAGACGCTGCGACTGACCGACGGTAGAGGCGTAAACGTGGTCTGGGATCCCGTGGGCGGCGATGTGTTTGAGCAGAGCCCGCGCGCAATGGCCGAGGGCGGGCGGCTGGTGAGCCTGGGGTCCAACTCGTTTACGGGGACGGGCACGGTGGAGTTCTGGTCGTTCTGGGTGAAGAACCTGCGGCTGATCGGGTGGGGCGGGCGGAGCAACGCGGATGCGCATGCGCCGGAGATCATGCGGGAGCTTATTGAGTTGGCCGAGTCGGGACGGTTGCGGCCGGTGGTGGGTGGGACGTATCCACTCGACGAAGCGGCGGCGGCGCATGCGGTGATTGAGGCACGGAAGTCGATTGGGAAGGTTGTGCTCACTCCCTGACTGTGGAGCGACGCCTGCGGCCTTCGCGGCATTCCTCCTCGTTCAGGCGCTGACTGGAACGGCTGGGTTATAGCGAGTTTAGGGAGTTTATGGTTTTTCCATAAACCGGCTAATTTTGCTATAGACTCTTCCATGGACCCGATTCAGAACCCATTTGCGCCGGGAGCGGGCACGCGGCCGCCGGAGTTGGCAGGGCGGAACGAAGTCCGCGAGGCCGCGCGAA
The DNA here is from genome assembly GCA_022825895.1 of Chloroflexota bacterium. Lineage (GTDB taxonomy): Bacteria > Chloroflexota > UBA11872 > UBA11872 > UBA11872 > UBA11872. The sequence goes on from JAJDVX010000032.1 coordinate 10,504, forward strand.
TCTCGCTGGCGCGGACTCGGATTGGGCGTCCGAGCAAGAGCACGCTGATGGTGGGCCTGCGTGGCGTCGGCAAGACCGTGTTGCTGGACCGAATCAGGGAAGACGCCGAAGTCCAGGGCATGCATGCGCTGTCGGTGGAAGCGCCTGAAGATCGGTCGCTTCCGTCCATCCTGGCGCCGCCACTGCGTCAGGCCCTTCTGCGACTCTCCCGCCAGACGGCAGCCCGACACCTGGCGCAGCGCGGATTGCGAGCGCTTGCCGGTTTCGCCAACGGGCTCAAGGTGAAGTACCAAGACATCGAAGTCGGGCTCGATTTCGATCCTGAACCAGGGCTGGCCGACAACGGGGATCTGTACACCGATCTCCAGGACCTCCTGCAGACCGTTGGTGAGGCGGCGAGGGCGGGTGAAAGCTGCGTGGCGCTGATCATTGACGAACTCCAGTACGTGGAAGAAGAGCAGCTGGCCGCACTGATCACGGCTCTACATCGAGCGGCCCAACGCCAGCTTCCCGTAACGATGATCGGGGCTGGGCTGCCCCAGGTGCGGGGACGGATGGGACGGGCCAAGTCATACGCCGAACGGCTGTTCGAGTTCCCGGAGATTGCGGCCCTGTCGCCCGACGACGCCAAGCTGGCCATAGCCAAGCCGGTGATGGCGGAAGGCGTGCAGATCGAGCCGGGCGCCCTCGACCTCATCATCGAGAAGACGCAGTGCTATCCCTATTTTCTCCAGGAGTGGGGCAAGCAGACGTGGGATGTCGCCGATGCGTCGCCGATCACGTCAACTGATGTCGAAGCGGCGTCGATGCTGGCTGTCGCGGGCCTCGATCAGAGTTTCTTCCTGGTCAGGTTTGACCGGCTGACGCCCTCCGAGAAACGGTACCTGCGCGCCATGGCTGAGCTAGGGCCTGGGCCGCACCGATCCGGTGCAGTTGCACAGGTGCTTGGACGGCGCGCGACTTCTCTAGGACCGACGCGAAGTCAGTTAATCAACAAGGGGATGGTGTGGAGTCCGAGTCACGGGGATACTGCGTTTACGGTGCCGATGTTTGATGAGTTCATGCGACGGATCATGCCGGGCGAATCGTGGATGCAAGCCTGAACGCGTGGCGGGACGAGGTGATTTGCACGGCGCCGGACCTAGCGGCCTCGGACTGAGTGCGGCTGGTAGTGGGTGGGACGTATTCGTTTGGGGAGGCGGCGGTGGCGCATGCGGGGATTGAGGCGCGGAGGGCGATTGGGAAGGTTGTGCTGATTCCCTGACAGTTCCTCCAGCAGGCTGAATCACACTTGCGAGACTAGCCGCTGGCGGACGGACGGCTCAGCGGATGGGAACGGGCTCCCTCAGGTCGTTTCCGCTCAGGTCGAGCGTCTCCAGATTGGGGAGCTGTTCCAACTCCCGAGGAACAGGTCCGGTGAGTTGATTGTCCGCGAGGGAAAGCCACTTGAGGTTGGTGAGTCGTCCCAACTCGACGGGGATTCGGCCCGACAACTGGTTGTCTTCGAGGCGCAGGATCTCCAAGGCAGCCAGTGCGCCGAGTTCCGCGGGAATGGCGCCGGACAGTTGGTTCTCCCAGAGCAGGAGTTCCCGGAGCTTGCTCAACGACGCTAGCTCCGCCGGGATCGCGCCCGTCAACTGGTTGGCTTCGAAGGAGAGCCATTCAAGGCCGGCGAGTTCGCCCATCGCCGCCGGGATTGTGCCTGTCAACTGGTTGGCTCCCAGGTGCAGGGATTGCAGGTTTGTCAGCCCACGTAGTTCGCCCGGAATCTTGCCGGTCAGTTCGTTGTTGAAGAGGGACAACCACGCCAGATCCGAGAGCCGGCCGAGCTCGGGAGGAACGCCTCCGGAGAGCTGGTTCACGGAGAGATCCAGATGGGTCAGGGCGGCCAGGTTGCCCAGCGTCGGCGGGATGGCGCCGGTCAGTTCGTTGTCCGCGACACTCAGCCACTCCAGACGCGTGAGCGAGCCCAACGCCGCCGGAATCGCGCCGGTCAGCCGATTGCCGCCCAGGTGCAGCGTTTGCAGGTTCGTCAATCCCCGCAGTTCCCGGGGCAGCTCACCGGCCAGCTCGTTGTCGGCGAGCAAGAGCCACGCCAGGTTCGAGAGTCGACCCAACTCCGGAGGAACGCCTCCCGTGAGCTGGTTCGTCGCCAGATCGAGGTGCGTCAGGGAGGTCAAGTTGCCGAGCGTCGGCGGGATCGCGCCGGTCAGCTGGTTCACCGACAGGTCCAGCCGCGTCAGGTTGGTCAGGCCGCCCAACTCCGGTGGGACGTTACCCGTCAATTGGTTGTCCGCAAGGGTTAGCGACCGTAACCGGAGCAACTCACCCACCCAGGCCGGGATTCCGCCGCTCAACTCGTTGCGGCTGAGATTCAGCGTTTCCAGGTTGCCGAGCGACCGCAGCTGCTGGGGGATCAGGCCTGTCAACTGGTTGTTACTGATGTCCAGGTACGTCAGGTCGCCCGGCCCGCCAAAGGCTGCCGGGATTTCGCCCGTGAAGTGGTTGTCCGCAAGAGCCGCCCAATGCAATTGGGCCAACTCGCCCAGCCACGCCGGGATTTCGCCAGTCAATCGGTTGTGGCTGAGATTGAGCGCTTCCAGGTTGGCGAGCGAACTCAACTCCGCCGGGATCTCGCCCGTCAATTCATTCTCCGCCAGGAACAGATGCGTCAACCCGGCTAGCTCGCCAAGCTCCGCCGGAATCTCGCCCGTCAGTTCGTTCTCCGAAAGGTTCAGGTAGATCAGGGCGGTCAAATCGCCCAGGACCGCAGGAATCCTGCCGCTCAACCGGTTGCCTCTGAGATCCAGCGACTCAAGGTTGACTAGCGCGCCCAACACCGCAGGTATCGCGCCGGTGAATTCGTTTTCCGCCAAGTACAGACGCGTGAGCCCAGCCAGCCCGCCCAAATCTGCTGGAATCTCACCCGTCAGTTCGTTCTCCGAAAGGTCCAGGAAAGTTAAGCCGGTCAGTTCACTCAGGGCCGCCGGAATCTCGCCACGCAACCGGTTGCCCCTCAGATTCAGCGATTCGAGGTTGACAAGCGCGCCCAGCTGGGCCGGGATCTCGCCTGTCAGTTGATTCACGCTCAAGTCAAGAGTCTTCAACTTCGATAGTGCCCCTAACTCCGGCGGGATCACTCCTTCGAACTGATTGCGCGCAACGAACAGATCTTCCAGGTCGGACAGCTCGCCCAGCCTGGCCGGAAGACGACCGGTCAACTCATTGCCCGAGAGATGCAGATTCCGAAGCTCAGTCAGTTCGGCAAGTTCGGAAGGAATGCCTCCCGTCAACCGGTTAGCTCCCAGGCGCAGCATTTGCAGGCTTGTCAGGCCTCGCAACTGCGCCGGTATCCCGCCCGTCAGCTCGTTATTGCTGAGAGACAACGAAACCAGACCAGAGAGCCGACCCAACTCCGGAGGAACGCTTCCCGTGAGCCGGTTCGCCGCGAGGTCCAGATGCGTCAGGTTGGTCAGGTCGCCCAATGCCGGCGGAATCGCGCCCGTCAACTGGTTATCGCCGAGATATAGGGATCTCAATTCGGCAAGCGCGGCAATCGAAGGGGGAATCGGGCCCGTCAAACCGCTGGAGTGCAGATACAGGTATTCCAGATTCGCGAGCGCGCCCAACTCAGCCGGGATTCCACCAGTGAATTGGTTACCGCCCAGAGACAAGCCCTGCAGATTGGTCAGCCTGCCCACCGAAGATGGGATTTCGCCCGTCAACTGGTTGTGAGCAAGGTCCAGCCACCCCAGACGACCAAGTTGCTCCAACTCAGTGGGGATGTCGCCGGTCAACTGGTTACCACCGAGAGTCAGCAGCCGCAATTCGATCAACGTGCCCAGCCACCGCGGGATTGCGCCCGTCAACTGGTTGTGAGCAAGGTCCAGCCCCTTTAGGCCACCGAGTTGATCCAACTCAGTGGGAATGTCGCCGGTCAGCTGGTTCTGCCCGAGGGCAAGCAGCCGCAATTCGCTCAACGTGCCCACCCACCGCGGGATCTCGCCCGTCAACTGATTACCCGCAAGGTCCAGCCATTCCAATCCACCGAGTTGAACCAGCCCGGTGGGGATCACGCCGGTCAACTGGTTCTGCCCGAGGGTCAGCACCCGCAATCTGGGGAGCGCACCTAGCTCGACCGGAATTGCTCCCGTCAACTGATTTTGATCGAGGGACAGCACGCGCAACCTGGGGAGGGCACCGAGCTCAACTGGTATAGCTCCCGTGAACTGGTTCTGCGACAGGTTGAGTTCGGCCAGGTTCGTGAGCGCACCCAGTTCCGCCGGAATCTCGCCCGTCAGTTGGTTGGCCGCGAGCGACAACTCGTCCAAGTACGTCAAGCCGCCAAGTTCCGACGGAATGGCGCCGGTCAACCGGTTTGCTTCAAGATTCAAGGTGTCAAGCACTTCGAGCGCGCCCAGCTCGGCCGGGATCGGGCCCGAGAGCTTGTTGCCGCGCAGGTTCAGTTCCCCCAGCTCAGCCAGTTCGCCCAATGACGGCGGGAGCGTGCCTGTCAGACCGCTGAGTGGAAGCTCCAGCGCAACGACGCGGGTATCCCAACCGACGGGCGAGACCCAGACGCCTCGCCAGTCGTGCATGTCGCGGTCAGCGCTCCAGTTCAGTTCGGCGTCGCCGGCGAGCGTGTCGCGGGCGGCGAGCAAGATCGCGCAGTCGTGGACCAAGCCTTGATTGGCCTGGGGCTCCGGTACGGCAATGCCATTGGCGCAGGCCGTCGCCGACTCGGAGGCGGAAGCTTGCAGCGAACGGTGGGACTGCCTTGCTACGCGCATCGAATCCGAAGGCGGCGTGGATTGGACAGCGCCTAGCGCCAGTTTCCGCTGGTGGAGCGGCCGATTCGAAGTTGCGGCGTCTGGCCCTACGTAGGCGGCGGCCAGCGCCAGGGTTGCAGCCAGCGCAACAAGGACTTTCATCGCGAGCCGCAGTCGCAGGCGTGTTGTCGACTCACTGCGCGAGCAGACGTGGACGAACTCGCGGATCTCGAAGTGCTGGCGCTAGGCCGGGTCCAGCGCGGATTGTCGCCTCGGCGAGATGTCGCGAAGGCGGGAGGGTAACGGCTGTGTGCTTGCCGCCCAGGGGGATTGCTTGCGCCAGGGCAAAAGCCGGAGTTTCGCCGCACGCTCAGGCCAGCGAGCGGTCTCGCCCACTTGAGGCGCCGAGTGAATGCGACCTGCCATAGATGCTGACCATCGTGAACGATACATCACATCAGGACAGAGATAGCATCAGGTGTGTCCTTATCTTCACACGCTGCCGTCGATAATGATGTCGAGGAGGGTGGGGCCGGGGTGGTGGAGGGCGTGGGTTAGGGCGGGGGCGATGCGGGATGGGTTTTCGATGCGTTCGGAGGGGACGCCCATGGATTGGGCGATGGCGGCGAGGTCAAAGGGTTGGTTGAGGTCCATGCCGAGGTATTGGCTGGGGCGGTCGGGTTCATGGAGGACGTCGGTGAACCAGCGGCGCAGGTTGAGCTTGAGGACGCGGTAGCCGGCGTTGTTGCAGATGCAGAAGACGACCGGGATCCGGTAGGCGGCGGCGGTCCAGAGGGCCTGGACGGTGAGCATGGCGCTGCCGTCGCCGATGACGGCGACGACGCGCTGGTCGGGAGCGGCCAGCGCGACGCCAAGGGCTCCGCCCATGCCCCAGCCGATGGCGCCGCCGGCGCGTTCGGCCTGGACGCGGCGGCGCTGGTCGAAGGTGACGGCGGCGTGAAGGTCGGGGCGGCAGGAGATGCTGTCGTCGACGACGATGACGTCTGCGGGGAGGCCCTCGGCGAGGGCCGCCATCATGGCGGTTGAGGGCATTGGGCGGGCGCCGTCCATGGGTGGCGGCGAGGCGCGGCGGGCGGGGTAGCCGGCGGCCAGGCTTTCGGCACGACGATTAGCCGCGTCAGCCTGCGCGGGCGTTTGGAGTTCGCTGACGGCGGCGTAGAGCTCGTCCAGGCCGATGCCAAGGTCCGACCAGAGGCCTACGTCGGTCGGTTCGACGCGTCCGATGGCGTCTTGATTTATGTCAAGGTGAACGAGGCGGGCGTCGTCGGCCAGGATGCCGGTGGCGGGGGCGAAGAAGTCGTGGAAGACGCGGGCGCCGACGGCCAGGAGGACGTCGGTTTCGGCGAAGGCTTCTCGATATAGCCCGACGTAGGGCGGGAGCTGGTGCATCCACTGGGGATGCGAGGTGGGGAACATCATGGTGGGGTAGGAGGCGCCGTAGACGGGCGTACCGAGCAGTTCGGCCACGCGGACCATTTGCTCCACCGCGCCGTACTGGGCGACACGATCGCCGACGAGAAGGGCCGGGCGTTCGGCCGACGCCAGTAAGCGGGCCGCGGCCTGGAGTTCCCGAGGGTCGGGGGTGAGGACGGTGCTGAGGTTGCCGGAGGGGGCGACGCGGACATCAGTCATTTCGTCCAGGGCGTTCTGGGCAAACGAGACGAAGGTTGGGCCGGTGGGGGGCGTCTTGGCCTCGCGGAAGGCGCGGCGCATGACGGCCGGAATCTGATCGGCGTTGGTGACTTCGGCGCCCCACTTGCTGAAGGGGCTGGCGAGGTCCACGAGGTCGGTGCGGCCCTCGGCGACTTTGCCGATGGAGCTGTTGGCAGCGGTGACGACCATGGGGGTGCCGCCGGCGTAGGCGTTGCACATGAGGCTGAGGCCGTTGGAGAGGCCGGTCTCGATATGGAGGTTGACGAATCCCGGCCGGCCGCTCTCGCGGGCATAGCCGTCGGCCATGCCAACGGCCACGCCTTCCTGGGCCACGAGGATGTACTTGAGGTCCGGACGGTCCTCGAGCGCGTGCATGATGGCGCCTTCGGTGGTACCGGGGTTGCCAAAGATGTACTGGACGCCCTCGGCTTCGAGGACTTCCATCAAGACGTCACGGCCGGGTCGCGTGGGCATGGGTCAGGCCTCCTCGATCCAGGCGTCCAGCGCCTCGGCGGCGTCGATCACGTACATCTGGCGGGTTCCTTCGTGGACGGAGTCGATGCAGACCTGGCGGCCGTCGCGGCTCCAGCGCGGATGCAGGTCGCAGCGGACCGGGCCAGCGTAGCGCGGCGGGGAGTGGAAGCGGCCGAGCTCCAGGGCGCGTTCGGTGTCTTCGTCGTAGACAAGGAGCCGGCACAAGCCGCCGGTTTCCGGCTGGGTGTCCATGAGGACGAAACGGCCGCCTGGACGGTAGCTGCAATGGCCGTCGGGCGGGAGGACGGCGCGACCGACGGGCCGGGCGTCGACGGTGGTCAGGTCCAGCAGCCAGAAGCCCATCGGCGCCGACCTGGACTCCGGGTCGTCCGACACGTCCGCCGGGATTGCCGAGAACAGGATTTCGGTGGGCGAGCGCCAGCACATGTGGGAGGCGCGGGTGGGCCAGATTTCGCGGACCGAGCCGTCGAAAATGCGCAGCAGCATGAAGCGGGTGCGGAAGCGGGGGGCGCCGGGCGGCCACCAGCGGTGGACGAACATCGCGTGCGTGTCATCGGGGCTGAAGATGAGGTGGTTGACCCAGTTGACCGCGCCGTGCATGGAGGGGTGTGGGCGCACGGATGCGATCTGGTCGAGGGAGACCTTTAGCTCGGCGGCACCGGTGTGCAGGTCGACCAGGTAGATGCCGTCGTCAGCGGGGTGATCGACGCCTTCCCAGGGGTCGGGGAGGCCCGGATAGCCGACTTCCGGGCGGACGCGCAGGCGGGCGAAGTTGAGGCTGAGGGCGCGGCGCTGGTCGTGGCTGACGGCGGCGATTGGTCGTTCGAGGATGCGGGAGTCGCCAGACTCAATGTCGGTGACGCGGGCGACATAGCGGTCCTTATCGCAGTCGTTGTGGACGATGGTGGTCGGTCCGTGTTTCGGGAGCCAGTGGAGCATGGCGCCCTGTTGCCAGGACCAAGAGCTCGTTGTTGCTACGGGGCGGAAGCTGCAGTCGTCCTGGAGGTCGATGGCGCCGATGGTGGCGGGGTCGTCAGCCGTGGGGATCTCGACGTCGAGGTTCACGCGCTGTGTCAGCAGGTATCGGCCCGAGGCGTCCCAGGAGGGCATGTCGTAGTAGCCGAAGAAGTGGCTGGCGGGGCCCGAGGTGACCCGGCGAACCGTGACGCCGCGTGCGGTTTGGATCTGGGCAGGCACGTAAGCAGTTCCGGTGCTCGGGCGGGCGGATTCTAGCCGGAGCCGTCTCTAGGTTATTCGCCGTAGAGCGTGGTGCGTGGGAAGTAGCTGACCCAACCGAACCAGTAGGCGAGATGGCCGCCGAGGCGGTTGAGGGTCTGGCCGTCGGGGCCGACCAAGGCGTCCTCGGTGATGCGCCAGGGGCGTCCCTGCGCATCGTGTACCTGCTCGGTGCCCTCGGTGGGTTGGAATGTCTGGTCGCCGCGTTCATAGGCGCGGATTTCGGCGCCGGCGTCCCAGACGACCGGACCGGCCCTGCGATCAATGCCAACGCCCTTTAGGTCGGGGCCGGCGGCGATGACCACGATGGGCGTGTCGCCGACCTGGTCGTTGACGACGCGCTCGCGGACGACGTCGGCGGTGGCGAGGGCGTGGGGCTGGCCATCGATGTGGAGGGCGTAAATGCGGGCCTTGTCCGGCAGTCGCTGGGCGGGATCACCGGCGGGGAACATGGTCTCGGGGCTGGCGAAGTAGCTGCCGTAGGGGTTGCCCGGGGTGTAGTCGCGCAGGTGGCCGGTCTCGAGGCTGAGCACCTGGGTGTCGGGGTGGCGCTCGAGCCAGGCCTGCCAGCGCGTCACCACGACCGGAAGGCGCTTGAGTTCGATGGTGCCGTCGGCCAGCCGGCCGAGCACAGGCTCGCCGGTGAGCTGGTTCCAGAGGGTGTAGGTGGTGCGGTCGTACATGAGCTTGTTGCTGCGCATGAGGAAGCCGGACGAGCCGAACTCGTAGGTGGCGTCGCCGACGCGGGTATCGAAGAGCACGCCGGCGCCGCAGAGGGTGCAGTAGGCGAGGGCCACGGGGACGCCGCCGACGACGTCGTTGGCCATCTCGTGCCAGTCGAGGATGCGGAGCGGGTAGGCGCGGGCGTCGCCGTTGATCTCGACGCCGAACACGAGCTCGGTGGGGGTGATGTAGTCGGCGTCAGCGGCGGGCAGCATGCGGGCGTTGACCAGGGCGGGGATGCCATCCAGGGCGACGCCGCCCCAGACGACTTCTTCGACGCGGATCTGCGAGGGGGCGTCCTCGCGGAAGAAGGACGGGAACTCTTCGTCGATGCGGCTGTAGAGCAGGCCTTTCCAGGTGCGGAAGCCGGGCGGGGGTTGGAGGTCGGTGGTGGCGTACCAGAGGACCCAATCGGGCCAGGGTTGTTCGGGCAGGCCGGAGAGCTGACTGAGGGCCCGAATGGCCGCAGGCCCTTCGCCGGGCAGGATGCCGATTTCCTGGGCGCGGAGGACTTCGATCAGGACCGAGACGAAGCGCTGGTCGCCGCTGGAGCCGATTTCTTCGATGGCCGCGTTGAGTTCGTCGAGGCTGGTTGTTGATCGGAGGGTCTTGAACATGCGGGTGGCGAGGTCGTCCTCGGCGGCTGGTGCTTCCGACTGCTCCGCCGACTCGGGTCCGCAGGCGGCGAGCACACCGGCTATCCCTGCCAGGGCAAGCGCGCGGCGCCGGGTCAGTTGTGGAGCCTTCATTCCGTGTATCCGCGTCGTGGTCGCTTGCCTCAGCTTAGGGGGTGAGAGCGCGGGCGTGTCGTGCGAAAGGCCACACGGGCGCGTGTGACTTAGGCTGAGCGGCGCTAGGACGGCACTACCGGGACGGGAAGCGGAGCATGCGGCTGGCGAATCGGGTCATTGGGATCACCGGCGGCGCCTCGGGGATCGGGCGGGCCTGTGCGCTGGCGGCGGCGGCCGAAGGGGCCGACCTGGCGCTGGGGGACATCAACGCCGACGGGCTGGCCGAGACCGCGGACGCAATCCAGGACCTGGGGCGGCGGGCGGTGACGCGTATCGTCGACGTGACAGCGGACGATGACCAGGAAGCGCTGGTGGAGCTGGCGGTCAAGGAGCTTGGCGGGCTGGACGGCTGGGTGGGCAGCGCGGGGACCGGTTCCGGCCAGTTCGCGCTGGAGCACACGCGAGCCGAGTGGCGGCGGGTGATGGAAGTGAACGTGGAGGGCGTGTTCTTCGGCGCGCAAGCGGCGGCGCGGCACATGGTGGCGACCGGCAGCGGGTCGATCGTGAACGTGGCCTCGATGTATGGGCAACGCGCGGTCAAGCAGCGGGCGGCGTACTGCACGTCCAAGGCGTCGGTGGTGATGCTGACGCAGGTGATGGCGCTGGAATTCGCCGAACACGGCGTGCGGGTCAATGCGCTGGCGCCCGGGTACACGGACACGCCGCTGTTCAACGCCGGCAAGGAGCGGGACAGCGTTCAGATGGACCGCCTGATTGCGCACGTTCCGTTCAAGCGACTGGCCGTACCCGAGGAGATTGCGGGTGCGGCGGTTTTCCTGCTATCGGATGAGGCCGGTTTTGTGACCGGGCACATCCTGACGGTGGACGGCGGATGGGTCGCACACGGGCCGCGCGAGTAGCCGCCAGGCGAGCGCCGAATGTCCGACGACATCTTTGACCTCGTACAGGCGGGCGACGTGGCGGCGGTGAAGGCTCGGGTTGCCAGCGAACCCGGGGTTACACGCGCAAGGAGTGCACAGGGACTCTCGCCGATCCAGACGGCTTTCTTCATGGGTCGGCACGCGGTGGTTGCCGCGTTGCTGGCGGCGGAGCCTGAACTGGATGCGTTTGAGGCGGCGATTGTCGGCGACGTGAGGCAGTTGGCGGAGCGCTTGGATGAGGATCCCGACTTGTTGACGGCGTATTCGCCGGATGGGTGGACGCTGATGCACCTGGCGCCGTGGGCGGGGCAGCCTGGGACAACGCGGCTGCTGCTGAGCCGAGGCGCCAATTTGACGGCGGTGAGCAAGAACCCGCTGCGCAACCAGCCGTTGAATGCGGCCGTGGCGGGGCCGAATGCCGAGACACGGACCGCTTGCGTTCGGTTGCTGTTGGAGGCGGGGGCGGACGCGAATAACCGCCAGGTGCGTGAGAACACGTCCTTGCACACGTCGGCGCATTTGGGTGACACCGGCACAGTCGAGGCGTTGTTGGCACACGGTGCGGACGTTGAGCTGCGGTCGGATGACGGAAAGTCGGCGGCCAACTATGCGCGCGAGGGTGGGCACGAGGAGCTGGCGAAGCGGCTAGAGGCTGGCTGAAGCGGAGTGAACCGATTCCCGACGCCACGGCGTCTGCACAGTGCCGATGCCAGTTTCATGGCTGAACTGAAGGCACGGGCGGAGGTGTTCAACCGCGAGCTGTTTGAGGGGAGGTTGCCGCTGGCGAACGTCACGTTTCTCCCGTCGGCCGCCGTGCGCCAACTTGGGTCGGTCCGGACGACTACAGAACGATCGGCCTTTGTCGTGCGAATCGCCCGTCTGCTGGAGGGGCCGGCCGGCGATCGGCCGGTGGATGGATCACGGTTCAACCTGCGCGACGAGGTGCTGATACATGAGCTTGTGCACGTGGAGCAATTCATCAGGGCGCCGGATGAGGCGCCGCATGGGCCGTGGTTTCGCGAGCGGATGCGGGCAATCGGGGCGCGTCCGCGGGCTTGTCCGACGGTGCAGCTTGCGGTGCAGGGCCGATGGCTTTATCGATGTCCGGCCGGTCACGAGGTGACGCGCCTGCGACGCTACGGCCGGCGGCAGGTGAGTTGTCGACGCTGCGACCCGCGGGCCTACAACCCGAGGCATCGCCTGCGACTTGTAGGGGAAATCACGTCAGCAGGCGGCGCAGAGTAGATTAATGGAGTGAGCGTTGCCGGCTGTGGTGCTTCAATGACGAGTTCAGCCACAGGCCGGAGGGCAGGAGGGCGCTGACATGTCGATGCGACTGCGAATCATCTTGGCGGGCGGCGGCGTGGGGGCCATCGTGGCGGTTGCGGTGGGCTGGTGGCTGGTGTCGCCACTGTTTGTGACCAATGTGGTGGACGAGGCGTTTCCGTTCGAGATGCCAGCGTCGGCGGCCATGGCAAGCATGCCGGCCGAAGAGAAGCAGGAGTTGAAGGCCGAATTTGACGCAGCCATGCCGAGTACCGAGACCATCGAATCCCTGAGCCCGGATGATCGCGACAAGGTCCAGGAACGGGTGATGGAGGTGGCCGCGCAGATGCCGGACACGATGATGGACGAGCCGATGCCGGCCGGCCTGGCCGGGGTGGCGGTGGCCGCGATGCCGGCCGCAACCCCCGTCGCTACGGCAACCGCCGCAGCGACGGCAGCCGCAACGGCGGCGCCGGCGCCCACGGCCATGCCTGACACTGGACCGGCGGCGGTGGCCATGGGGATGTTCATGGATGCCGACGACTTTCACCGGGGTTCCGGCTCGGCCACGATGTTCCGCGGCCCGGACGGCAACCACATCCTGCGGTTCGAGGACTTCATGGTGACCAACGGCCCGGCGCTGAGCGTGCTGATCTCGAAGGCCGAGGGGATTACGAGCAGCGAGAACCTGGGTGACTACCTGGACCTGGGACCGCTGAAGGGGAACGTGGGCAACCAGAACTACGAGGTTCCGGGCGGGACCGACGTGAGCGAGTACAAGACCGTGGTGATCTACTGCGTGCCGTTCCACGTCGTGTTCGCCACCGCGCCGCTCGCCTAGCGAGCGGCCGCGGTGGGCGGCCGGGTCAGGCCGCTTCGACGAGTTCCTTGAGCTTGCGCAGTTGCTTGCGTCCGAGGTACCTGGTGAACCAGCTGAAGAGGAAGCCCATGATCCGGACGAACCGGGACGAGGAGTCGACGTCGCAGACGTTGACGACCTCGGTGCCGCCGTCGACGGCGGTGAGGTGATACTCGACAACCATCGAGTAGGAGCCGCCGGTGACCTGGGAGCCGTAGGCGTTGGGCGGGTCGTAGGTGGTGATCGCACCGTGGTACTCGGTGATCCGGCCACCTTCGCGGATGCGCTGGGTGAAGGTGGTGCCGACGGGGTTGTCGGGGTCGAAGTCGGAGGTGTAGTCGAACGTTTCCATTCCCTCGGCCCACTCGCCGCGGCGGGTGTTGTCGGCGAGGAGGTCGAAGACGGCCTCGGGGGAGGCATCAATCCGGATTCGTGCGAGTTCCTGCATGGGTGGACGCCGGGTATGAAGGGTGGTCATTCTGGCACGCGGACAGAGGGAGTAGAGTTGGTTTCGGTACGGTTCGAGTCGGTCGCAGGACCAACGGGCAGGAACTTGACGACTCCCGTTCAACGCACACCATCGTGAGGAACTCCTGGGGCGCGGGATCGCGCTACGCAACTCGGGGATTGGCGACGCTGCGGGTCACGCCGTTCGTGATCGTGGCGATCATGGTGCTGTTCGCGCTGCCCGCGGCCGGCGTGATCTGGATAACGGCGGCCGATCTGCCCGAGGGTTTCGGGCGGACGGCCGGGACGACCGTCTTAAACCTGTTGTCGGGCACGGTTGCACCGGTAATGTTCATGAAGGCGGTGGCGGCGGCGCACGAGGGGCGGCGGCCCGGGTTGTGGCACCACCTGAATGATGGAACCCGTTGGCTACCCAGGTATATCTGGACCAACCTGCACACGACGGTAGTTTTCTGGGTGCCGGTCGGGATCCTGACGCTGGGGCTGATCAGCTACCAGCGGACGGCGTTTGCGGAGTCGTTCCTGGGTGTTGTGGTCTCGGTCCTGTGGATCGCGGTCATCGGGGGCGTCGGGATCTACGTGCACTCGCGGACGTTGCTGGCGCCGTTTATCGCGGTGCATGGGAACGTGCCGGGGTCGCTGGCGGCGTTGGAGTCGTGGCGGGTGAGCGGGCGTGTGTTTGGACCGGTGTTCGCCACCTTTCTGATTACGGCGGGGCCAATTGCGGTGCCGTTAGCAGCGGTGTTCATGGGGTTCTACCTGACGTTGACGGGGCCGGCGCTGGAGGTGTTTACCGCGACGCTGGCTGCGCAGGTGTGGATTGCGATCAAGCTGATACGGCCGCCGTTGGTGGCGGCGACGTATGCGCTGTACACGGACGTCTGGCCGGGTGAACTCGCACGCCGGGGCCGGGAAGGCCATCCGGCGACGCCGTCGCTGGTGCGGTGGTTGATCGACGTCTCGTGGTGGCCGCCGCGGATGGCGGCGGCGATGTTCCGGAGGCCCGTGAGCGGTCCGCTATAGCACCGCCGGTACGTGACAGGGGAGCATTGAAGGGCGAGAATCAGCGCGCGCGGAAGTAGACGAGCCGGAATCGGTCATGCGTCTTGATAGCGAGCAACTGGAGTCGTTCCGGCGCGAGGGGTACCTGGTGGTACCGGGCGCGCTGAATCCGGCGGGTCTGCAGCCAGCGATTGACGAGATCACCGAGGCCATTGACGGGCACGCCGCCGAGGCGGTGGCTCGTGGGGATCTGAGCCACACCTACGCCGATGAGCCCTTCGAGACGCGGCTGTGGATGATTCACCAGGAGTACGAGGACCTGTACTGGTCGGTGATCTACGGACAGTTGCAGGGCCATGGAATCTTCGCGCTGGTATCGAACGAGGAGCTGCTGGACCTGGCGGAGTCGGTAGTTGGACCGGAAATCATTGGATCGGCGGTCTACCGATTGCGGCCCAAGCTGCCGGGCCACTGGCACGGCGAGGTGCCCTGGCACCAGGACTCGGGCTACTTCGAGCCGGTCTGCGACGACGAGTTGATCCTGACGGTCTGGGTGCCCTTTGTGGACGCGACGGTGGAGCGCGGGTGCCTGGAGGTAATGCCGGGGGTGCATAACGGCGGCGTCGTCCGGCACACGCAACTGGAGCCGGGCGAAGAAGGCCGGCGCTCGTACCTGGAGATCCTGGAGGAGGATTTGCCGGGCGAACGCGTGGTGGCCACGCCGGTGGACCGCGGCGGGGTAGTAATGCTGACGAACCGGACACCGCACCGCTCCACGCCGAATCGCAGCGACGTGATCCGCTGGAGCATCGACATCCGCTACCAGAGCGCGGACCTGCCGACGAACTTCCCGCCGCTGGCCATGGATCGGAACGGCTCGGCCACGGGCAACGGATCCGCCGCGGCAGACGAGGCACTGCCGGAGACGACGCTGACGTGCTATCCGCCAGAATCGGATTTCCTGGTGCGCAGCCGGTCACGGCCGGAGGCGGTGGTGCGGACCTGGCAGGAGTTCAACGCTATTCGTACGGCCCACCAGCCGGCGGACAGCACCGTGCGCTGGGAGTAGCCCGCGCGCCGAAGGCAGCGACTGGCACATCGGTTAAGGAGCACGGCCATGCACTCTTCGTCCAACGCGCGCCGTCGAGAGATCCTGGCTCAGCGCAGTGCGATGAAGGAGGTGTATGGGGCGGGGCAGGACACGGTGAATCCGCACACGATCGTGCGGGGGCCGGATTGCTGGCACCTGTTTTATGGGGCGTGGCCGGGCCGTCAAAATCTCGAGAAGCGGCACGCGACGTCGGACGACCTGGTGGTGTGGACGAAGCAGAAGCCGGTGTTGCTGCAGGGCGAGCCGGGGGAATGCGATCACGCGGAGGTCAGCGAGGCGAGCGTGATCGAGCACGAGGGGCGCTGGTACATGATGTACGCGTGCCAACCGCGGCCGGAGGCGAGCCGGAGGTTTGCGCTGGCGGTTTCGGACGACCTGTGGCACTGGGAGAAGGTGCCGGGGGACGGCTCGCCGGTGTTCATACCGCTGCGGGAGTGGTCGGGGTGGACGGAGGACGGGGTGCTGGAGTGCAAGGACCCGTGGCTGATTGAGTACGAAGGCCGCTTTCTTATGTACTTCGTGTGCCAGAACCGGTGGGGGGATTCGTGCCTGGCGCTGGCGGAGTCGAAGGACCTGGTGCACTGGGAGGACCGGGGGCCGCTGATGACGTTTCAGCGGATCGAGAACAAGCTGCAAGGGCCCTCGGGGTTCGAGGTGCCGCGGGTGTTCAAGCGGGACGGGCGGTACTACATCTTTGTGATGAATTTCTGGGGGACGCAGTACGCGAGCGGGGACGACCCATTTCACTTTGGCGAGTGGACGGTGCTGGGGCCGTGGCACGGCGCCAGCGTGTTCAGCGACGAGCAGGATCGCTGGTTTATTACGCATGCATTGCGCCCGTTCGGGCAGCCCTCGACGCGGCTGCGTCCAGTGATCGGGCCGCTGCAGGGGTTGTGCCTGGGCGGGATTGTCTGGAGCGAAGGGGTGCCGGTGCCGGTGGATTTGCGGAACGTCTTAGGCGAGGCGGGCTAGAGGACGGAGCGAGCCTCAGATTCGACGGTGGTTTTTGGTCCAGGTTGATTGCCGCTGAGCGTTGCCTGAAGCTGACACTACCGGGAAATCAAGTGTTGATTGGCCAGTAGTTGACTGCCGGAACCACGGAACAGTCCGTCCAATACGAGCCCGAGGAGGCCTGCCCTCCGTTGACCGCCCTGGCGGTTGGGTTCCAGGGCGCCGCCCTGGGGCTGGCGCCGATCGTGCTGACGGTGGCGATCGCGATTCGAGCCGCGGGTCTGGACGACCGCTATCTCACCTGGGGCGTATTTGCCGCGATGCTGATCTGTGCGGCCATCACCGCGCTGCAAGCGATGCAGCGAGGCCGATTCGGCGCCGGCCACCTTGTGCTTACGTGGCCCGCGGCGATGTTCATCGCGATCATGGTGGCGGCGGTTTCGGCGGGCGGGCCCGCGATGTTCGCGAGCCTGATGGTGGTCTGCAGCCTGGTCCAGGTGGGGCTGGCGTGGTGGCTGCCGACGCTGCGGCGCATCATTACGCCAGCCGTCTCCGGCACGGTAACGATGCTGATCGCCGTGAGCGTGCTGCCCATCGCGTTCGATAGTGTCCGGGACCTGCCGGCCGACGCCCCGCCGGTGGCGGGTCCGGTGATTGCCGGCGTGACGTTGCTGGTCTCGGCGATCGTGACGATGCGGGCCAGCGGTCGCTGGCGCCTGGCCGCGCCGTTCATCAGCATCCTGGTCGGATGCGCTGTCGCGGCCGGATTCGGCGTGCTTGATGGGGACCGAATCGCCAGCGCCAACTGGTTTGGGATCCCCGCCGTGCCGGACCTGGGCTTCGATCTCACACCGGGCGCGGAATTCTGGGCGCTCCTGCCATCGTTCGCGATTCTGACCCTGGTTCTCGGGATCAAGACCATCAGTGACGGCGTGGTGATTCAGCAGAGTTCCCGCCGACAGCCGCGGGCTATCGACTTCCGCCAAATCCAGGGCATGGTCAGCGTCAACGGCATTGGGATGTTGCTGGCGGGTATCGCCGGCACGCTGCCACCCATGTCCAATTCCTCGTACAGCCAGTCGCTGATCAGTCTGACCGGGGTCGCCGCGCGCCGGGTGGGCGTTGGCGTGGCGATTGCGATCGTGGCGCTGGCCTTTTTCTCAAAGATTGCAGCCATTCTCCTGACGATCCCGGGACCGGTGTTGGGCGCGTACCTGATGCTGGCGATGGGGATTCTCTTCGTCAGCGGCTGTCAGACGATCATGCGCGACGGCCTGGACCCGCGGCGGGTGCTGGTGGTGGCGCTGGCGAGCGCGCTGGGCCTGGGGCTGCACGGTCACCAGGTGACGCGCGACCTCTTTGGCGAGGAACTGGGCGGGCTGCTGGGCAGCGGCGTGACGATTGGCGCCCTGGCAGCCATTGGAATGACGCTGCTGCTGGAAGCGACGAGCACGCGCCGCTCGCGGCTGGAGGTAACGCTGGACATGGCGTCGCTCTCGGCGATCGACGATTTCCTGGGCGGTCTGGCGTCGAGGCTGGGCTGGAACGACGCCTCAACGCTGCGGCTGCGGTCAGCCGGGGAAGAGACGCTGGCCGTGCTGCTGTCGCAGGAGGACGCTTCCGAGGGCTCGGAGCGACCGCGCCTGGTCGTCGCGGCGCGGCCGCAGGAGGGGATGGTTGAGTTGGAGTTCGTGGCGACTACCCGACACGAGAACATCGAGGACCAACTGGCGTTTCTCAGCGATGACGCCGGCCTGCCGACGGTGGACGATCTCTCGCTGCGCCTGTTGCGCTACCGCGCGAGCGCGGTGCGCCATCAGAAGTTCCACGGCGTGGACATCGTGACGGTGCAGGTGGAGGGGAACGCCTGATAGCCGGGTCGAGAGGCCGTTAGGTCGTTGTAGAGTTTGACGTATGAATGCACGAATTGACGGTCGGCAGCACGAGATCGCGGCTTTCTGTCAGCGCTGGCAGATCGTGGAGTTGGCGCTGTTTGGCTCGATTCTGCGGGATGACTTTGGGCCGGAGAGCGACGTGGACATCCTCGTGCAATTCGCACCCGCGGCTGAGCCTTTGCGGAGAGACTGGCCGGCCATGGAGCGAGAGATGGCCGCGATTATGGGGCGGGACGTGGACCTGATCGAACGACGTTCGGTTGAAGGCAGCCGCAACTACATCCGGCGGAAGTCGATTTTGGACTCGGCCCAGGTGGTCTATGCGGCGTGACGATGCCGCGTATCTGCTGGACATGCTGCTGCACGCGCGGGACGCACAAGAATTCGTTGCCGGACTGACGTATCAGGAGTTTGACCGCAGCCGCTTGCACCAGCTGGCCGTCATGAAGTCAGTAGAGACCATTGGGGAGGCCGCATCCCGGATTGGTGAGGACACGCGGCGCATGCATCCAGACATTCCCTGGTCGGAGATCGTCGGCATGCGTAACCGGATTGTGCATGCCTATTCCGACGTGAGACTGGACATCCTCTGGCGAGTGGTTCAGGACGAGTTGCCGGCGCTGATCGATCAGCTGGAACCCCTGATTCCGCCGGAGACCGACTAGCCGACGCGGCGATTCGCTCGTCTCAGCGAACGGGCCGAGGTGGCTAGCTTTCGAGCCTGGTTGCGAGGTCGCCGACGTGGATGGGGCCGGATTGGATGACGCGGGTGTTGACGCCGCGGAGGCGGAGGTCCTGGCCGGTTGGGGTGCTGATGAAGCGAAGCGCGTCGTGTCCGAAGCGGTGGGCGAATTTGGCGCAGCCGGTGTGGGGTTCGTCTGAGATTTCGAGCACGGCGTCGCCGATGGCAAGTTGGGCACCAGGCGGGAGGTTGTCTTCGCTCAGGTCGATGTCGATGACGAGCTGATCGCCGGCGAGGGGCCAGCGGTCCTCGGTTCCAGCGAGCAGGGCGATGAGGCGGGCGTTGATGATGGTGACCTGGGCGGCGGGGTTGGGGCCGCCGTCGGGGGTGCGGGGGCTGCCGCGGGTGAGCCAGCTATCGCCGAGCAGGCCGGCGTCGACATCCAGCATGCCCTCGGCCACGACCTCGCGTTGGTCGACAGCGGGTCGCTGGACGATCATTCGCAAGGCGCCGCCGTCGGCGGGCGACTGGCGAATGTGGTCAAGCCCGGCGTCAAGCTGGTCGATGGTGGCGTGCCTGGTCATTTGGGCCAACAGTCCTTCCGACGTCGGGGCCGGCGAAAGCTCCGCCCGACGATAGCCGGATACTGAGCGGCGGCCAACTGGCGTCCGCCGTTCAGGATAAGGGCCTTGAGAGCGTTCGACGCGTTTGCGAATCCCGCGTACCGCGTGTTGTGGCTGGGGTCGAACTGTATTGCGCTGGGCTCGTGGGCGGAACGGCTGGCGGTGGGCTGGCTGGTGCTGGTGCAGACGGAGTCGGTGTTGCTGTCGGCGGCGACGTTTGGGGCGCGCAGCGCGCCAGGCATCATCGCGGCGCCAATTGGCGGGGCGGTGGCGGACCGGTTCCCGCGCAACCGGGTGCTGCCAGTCGCGGCGCTGATCAGGGCGTGCGTAATCGCGCTGATGGCGGTGGTGGCGTTGCGCGGATTCTCGAACCCGTGGCCGATTTTCGTGTTGATTGCGATCGAGGGCGTTGTGAACTCCTTCGAGACGCCGGCCACGCAAGGGCTGATTACCGACATCGTGCCGCGGCACGGGCGGATGAATGCGATTTCAGTTCACTCCGTGGGCGGTCGCGCGGTGGGGGCGGTGGGGGCGCTCGTGAGCGGGGTGATGGCGGAACTGGTGGGAATCCCGACGGCGTTGCTGGCGGCGATGGGGGCCGTGGTGGTGGGCGGCGCGATCGTGCTGCTGGTTCCGACCGTGCCGCGCGCGGCGCGCGAAGTCCAGGAGCCCCTCAGCCGAATCTTCCGAGACGCTTTTGCGGGGCTGCGGTCAATGGTGGGGATGCCGACGGTGTCGACGCTGCTGGGACTGGCGATCGTGGTGGAGATCTTCGGCTTTGCCTACCAGGCGGTGATGCCGGCGATGGCGCGGGACGAGTTGCACGTGGCGGAGTCGGGACTGGGCACGCTTCGATTCGCCACGGGGATCGGTGCGGTGGCGGGGGTTGCCGCGCTGTCGTTCCTGGGGGATTTTCGCCGGAAGGGACCGCTGCTGCTGGCGATTACGCTGGGATATGGCCTGGGTCTGCTTGGGGTGGCGCTGAGCCCGAATCTGACGGTGGCCATTTTGCTGGTGACGCTGGTGGGGGCGATGGCGGCGGGGTTTGACGCCATGGAGTGGACGCTGCTGCAAGCGACGGTGCCGGACGACATGCGCGGACGGGTGATTGGGGGGTGGATTTTTGCGATCGGGTTTGGCTGGGTGGGGCACCTGGCGATGGGGGCCGTGGGCGAGGCTGTTGGGGTGCGCTGGGCGATTGGTGGGGCCGGGCTGGTAGTGGTGCTGACCGGGCTGCTGGTGCTAGCGGTGGCGCCGAGGTTGCGGCGGGCCTAATCGGGGCGGTTAGGTCGATTCGGGGATCTCACCCCTGGAGGCCTTATAGGCCAGGATGCGGTCGAGGCTTTCGGCGCTGAAGCCGTGCTGGGCGGCGACGAGGAGGCCGTCGGACTCGGTGGACACGCCAGGTTGCATGCGGTAGGTGTAGCGCGCGGGTTCGACGGAGTGATCAAGCTTGCAGGCCAGGAAGCGCAGCCTGTCCTCGCCGTTGAGGCGCTGTACCAGGCCGTGGTAGTGGGTGACAAAGAAGACGGCGGCGCCGGAGCGCATGAAGCAGCGGAGGGCGAGCTCGGAGACCACTAAGCCGTCCTGGGGTGAGGTGCCGCGGAAGAGTTCGTCGCAGAGGGCGAGGCTGCGGTGGGTGAGTTGCTCGACGAAACGGACCGCGCGGGAGCATTCGTGGGCGAAGGTGGATTCGCCGGCCTGGATGTCGCCGGGGCGAATGAAGTGGGAGAGGATCTTGTCGCGTGGTTGGAGTGCGGCCACGGACGCGAGGATGGGGAGGCCGGCCTGGAAAAGCGCCTGGGTGATGCCGATGGAGTCCAGGTAGGTGGTCTTGCCGTTGTTGTTGGCGCCGGTGATGAGGACGGTGGGTTGACCTGGAGAGAATTCCACGTTGCTGGGGACACAGGTGTGACCGGAGAGGACAGCGAGTTCGGGCGGGACGAGTCCGTGGATGTGGGTTGGCGCGTCCGAGGCCGGATCGACGACCGAGGGAAAGGTTACGGGGATTCCGTGGGCCTGGAGGCCGCGAAAGAAGCGCACGGCGGCGGCGACGGCCTTGAGGGTGACCAGCAGGCGCTCGAACCGGCAGATGGCCGGCGGGAACTGGCGGAGGTAGAAGAGGTTGTGATCGGAGCGGACCTTTTCGAGGATGCGGAACAGGGTGTTCTCGTCCTGCATGGCGCCGGTGGGCTCGGCGGAGATTTCGACGTAGAGCGTTCCTTCTCCGACCGACGGCTTGAGGCTCTCCCACGCAAAGCCGAGTCTCGGCGCCCCGGGTATGAACCCGAGGGCGTTGTTGGCAATGACTTTGAGCAACGGCTCGCGCGAGGTGCGACGAAAAAAGACCGTGCTCTTGGCGACGCCGGCAGCTTCATCAACGCCGATCACGCCCGACAGGTGGTAGGCGCGGGTGAAGATCGACTCTTTCACGACGCGAGTCAGTTGACGAAAGATCTCGCTGTCCATCTGGTGCTCGAAGGCGGAGCGGCGCTGGGGGGCGGGGTCCCAGGGGTTGAGCACGTCGCCGACGCCGAAGCCGCCGGGAGTCTGGCGCTCCACGGACTCTCCGGTTGACTCGTTGATCAACGCATAGGTGTAGTTGAGCCGACCCTGCTGGGTGTTTCCGCCCAGCAGGCTTTCCCGCTTTGAGATGTGTACACGTCCAGAAAGGCTGACCTCGAGAGCCAGCCGGGGATTGAGCTTGCGGGCCGCGCTGGACGCTTCGGCCGCGGCGTCGTCCAAGGCGCCGCGCACGGCGACGAGCCATTTCGGGAGTGGGCCATCGAGCGCGGCGCGCAGGCTGGTGAGAGCCTCGGTATAGGACTCAAAACGTTCGAGGTGGTATTGGTAGCCGCCGCGCGATTCCTGATTGGCGTCGTAGGGCGCGACGTCGAGGTGCTGGACCACCTCGCCGAGCACGGGACGATCCCAGAGGGTTCGGACGACGTCTTGTCGTTGGCGGATGGTCTCGGCGTCGGTCTCGAAGCCGAGGATCCAGCTTCGAAGGGCGGCGCTGACGCGCTCGGCGGCGGTGCGTGGATTGGTGTGCGCGGCGTCCGATTCGGCAGCGGCGATTGCGTTGATGAACGCGTCGAGGCCGAAGTCGGCCGGAAGCGGAATATCGCCGGGCTCGTGGACGGGCAGGTTGACCGGCAGTTTTCCATGCCCGTTCGGTCTCGACGGGTTGTTGGGTTCGCTCATGGCGGTCGCGGTAGAGACGAAGCCGCCGAACCGGCTTCGCTACGCTTGCCGACTCAATGTAGCTGTCGAGCCGAGGGTTGGCGGTTCAGATGACGGGTGAGACCGAGCGGCCGGCGGCAACCCGTCCACCGCGCACGGGCCTCTACCGACCGCGACGCTACGCGGCCGGGCGCTCGCTTGAGGAAGAGCCGGTAACGCTGGACGAAGGACGGGCGCCCGGAAGTTCGGCGCCGCTGGCTTCATTCCTGCTGATCCTGGCGTGGCTGGTGGTCTGGTCGATAGACGTTCGGAATCCGATTCCGGCGTTCGCGGGGTTCGTGCTCGGCTTTGCGGTCCTGGTGGTATTCCCGCACGAGCGGATCGCGTTCGAGCACCTGGGGCGCCGGCTGATCCTGCTGCCGGCGGCGCTGTCGTTGCCGATCACCTATGTCGTGCTGCGGGTGCGGGGGGTGGACAGCATCCTGGATTCGCCGGTTGTCCTGATGCTGGTGCTCCTGCTGACACCGCTAGTGCTGGTGCTGGTGCATACGCGCGAGCGCGACACAGCTCCGCTACCGCTGTTGACGCTGGCTCTCATGCTGGCCTTGCCGGTGGCGGTGATTGGCTACGGATTCGTGGAGCAGCGATTCGTGGGCGCGGAGCATGAGCCGCTGGTCATTGACGACCCGTCGGTGAACAAGATCTTTGGCTTCGGGTCGATGGGCGGGCATATCGAAGCGGTTACGAGCCAGGCTGAAGGGCATCCGGCTTCGCTGCTGATCGACAGCGTGGTGGATGGGTCGACGCCGGCGTGGCGGTCGGCGGACTCCCGGTTGCCGCAGGACATCACGATTCGGTTGAACCCGCCACGCGCGCTGGAGCGAGTGGTGTTCTATAACGCGAGCGAGGAGCCGTTGGAGTCGTGGCCGCGCCAGGTTGAGATTGCGATCGAGCGCGGGAGCGGGACGTTCGAGCGGGTGCGTCAACAGCCGCTGCGACCCGACGTCGAAAACGTGGTGGATATGCCAGATGACGAGGTGACGGCTCTGACAGTTCGAATTACCGAGAGGTTCGGCGCTGGCGGATACGTGTCGCTGGCAGAGGTCTCGCTTATCGCGCAATGATCCCACTTGACGGCGACTTGTCGGTCGGGCATTCGTCCACCTTCCTTTGGGATCGCACGGGACACTCTGGGTGTTCAGCGCCGCGAACCGCGGGCCGCGCGTTGCCTGGCTGAAGGCCTTCCCGACCGCCCGGCTCCCGGTCCAGTCACGCTGGTCTGGTCAATCGGCGTCGAAGTAAAAGTGCTTCAGGTCGACGTTGTGTTCGAGGCGGGATTTGAGGCTGGCGAAGAAGTGGGTCCAGCCGGAGCATTGGTCGAAGGCGCTGGCGAGGCCTGGGGCGTCGGAGCGCCAGCCGGTTTCGCTGACGTGGATGACGGTGCTGTCGGCGCGTGATTGGAAGGTGAAGCTGAATTGGGTTCGGTGGCCGACGCCCCGGGCGGCGGGCCAGTTGCAGACGATGCGTTGGTTGGGGATGACCTCTTCGACCTGAACGTCGATTTCGAGGTCGCCGAAGCGCCAAATGACGGTGGTTCCCTGGGCTAACGGGCCGCTGGGGGCGTCGGTGAAGTAGGTGCTGATGGCGTGCTGGTCGGTAATGGCGGTGAAGACTTGGTGGACGGGGGCCTGGATGATGCAGGTGAGGGTGAAGCCGAGGTCTTTTGGACCCGTCGATTGAGTGGTCATCTCGTCAGCCGGGAAATGCGTGGCCAGACGGGGGCACGGGATTAGACGCGGGCGCCGAGTTCTTCGAGGCGCCGGGTGAGGTTGGTGAGGGCTTCGTTGGCGGAGAGTTCGTCGCGGATGATGCCGGCGTCGAGCTGGTTGACGAAGGCGCCCCACTGGGGTCGGTCGACGGTGACGTAGTTGGCGGACTGCATTATGTCAACGACCATCTGGGCGGCTTCGTCGCTGTAGCTGGCGAAGAGACGCTGGAGTTGGTCGGGCTCCAGGCGCTGGGCGGGGACGTTGGCGACGCGCTGGGTGTTGCGGTCGAGGGCGCGGAGGGCGTCGTAGGCGACTCTGGGTTCCTGGGTGCCGTTGCCGATGCCCATCATCATCCAGACGCTGACGGGGGCGCCGCCCGAACCGAAGCGGGGGAAGGGGTAGAGGACGTTGTCGGGGCCCGCGCTGCGGGTCATCCAGCCGAAGCTGAGACCGCCGAGGGACATGATGAGCATGGCGATGCGGCCCTGGGTGTAGCGATACCAGAGGGTGCCGCGGCTGCTCTGTGCGCTCTCGGCGAGGCCGTAGGTGGTGGCGAGGTCGTAGTAGGTCTCGGCAATGGCCTTGGCGGGGTCGGAGCGCAAGGGGGCGAAGGTGCCCTGGCTGTCGGGGAGGGCGCCTAACGCCGACTGAAGAAAGAGAAAGCTGGGCGTGTAGCTCCAGAGCTGGTCGGGGGCGCCCCACATGGGTTCGACGTTGAGGAGCAGGCCGAGGGCGTCGCTGCCGCCGGGGGCTTCAGGGTCGCCGTGCATGGCGAGGGCGGCCTCAATGAAGGCCTGGCCGTCCCAGGCGCCGCGGGGCGGGATCTGGTAGTCGGCCGCGGCGGCGACGTCGCGGTTGACGATGGTGATCCAAGGCGCGGCGGCGACTGGGAGGGCGTATTGGACGCCCTGGACCTTGCCGGTCTCAAGAATGCCGGGCCAGTAGGCGCCGGGATTGAAGGTGGAGTCGCTGGTCAGATGTTCGTCAAGGGGCAGGAGCTTGTTGCCGGCGACGAGGTTGGCGAGGTCCCACTGCTCGAGCATGACGAGGTCGGTGCGGGAGTTGCCGGAGCCGTCGTCAACGGTTGACGCGTAGTCCCAGCGGTAGCCGAAGTTGGAGGGGAGCGGGGTGCGGGAGAACTTGTAGCGGGCGTCGGTGTCCTGGCGGGCAGCGAGTTCGGCGGAGAGCAGGATGGGTTCGACGTCCCAGTTGCCGCCGGCGAAGGTGGGCAGCGCGATGGAGATGGGGCGGTTGGCGCCCGCCTGGGGGAGGCTGCCCTCGCGGCTGGGGGCACGGTCGCCGGCGGTGACGACGACGGTGGGTGGGGGCGTGGCGGCGGATTCGGCTGCTTGCGTGCCGGCGGCCTGGGTGCGTTGGGTGGACGGAAGGACGGGGGGCTGGATGGTAGGAAGTTCAGGCTCACCGCAGGCGGCGGCGAGGGCGCCGGCACCGGCAGCCACGGCCAGACCCAGGGCGCGGCGGCGGGTGAGGGCGCACGGGGCCGCGGGTGGGTGGATGGATTCAGTTGGGTGATGCTGGGTCAAGGTGATACCTCCGCCGCCCGGTGTCCGCTGGTTGGTGGATTGGAGACGCGCTGGCCGTCGCGGTGTTGCGAGGGGCTTGGAATTGGGCGTCCCTGGCCGGCGGGTGTCGATACCACTGTATAACGCGGTGGGGGGGTGGGTGGTGGCGGAGCTTGGGCGGGATGCTCGGAGCGTGAGGGAGATTGCCGGCAGGGACCGGAAAGGCTTCACAGCCCTAGACGCGGCCAAGGAATCCGTCCGGTCCGTCAGTAGCTACGCCTGCTCGGCTGCGCCGTGACGTACTCGCACGCGACTTCGGGTGACCACGATCATCTGGCCCTCGTGCATCTCGCCCGCGTAGTCGTCAAGGAGCCGACGCATGGCGGCGACGTTTTCTGCCACGGGCATGTCGGTGAAGCGAATGATGCATGGATGCCGGAGGCGGCGAACGAAGGCCAGCTCGCCGAAGTCCTTGTCCTCAGTGATGAGGATTCGTTGCTCGGCGAGTGCGAGGGCGAGCAACTCAGCGTCGGAGGCATGCGGGGCCGATTCGTTTGCTGACTGAACGTCGTGACCCAGGTCAGCGAGCGTGGTGCGCATGCTGCGAGAGGCGGCGCATGCGTCCAGGAGGAATTTCAAGCGTTGTGGATTGGGACGCGCTCGTGGACTTGCTCACCGGCTATGGAGCGGTGGGCAAAGAGCAGGCAGGCCTGGATGTCCTCCGCCTCCAGCACCGGGTACTCCTGGAGAATCGTTTCCGCGGTGTCACCGGCGGCCAGCATTCCGAGCACGTGCTCCACGGCGATTCGCATGTCGCGGATGATCGGCTTACCGCCGAAGACGTCAGCGCGCACGGTGATTCGCTCGAGAAGCTCGGGATGTGTGGTCATCGGTCTCGGTCTTCCTGGGCTGCTGCTTTCCCGCAGCCGTCTGTGCCTGTCAGCCCAAGGGTAACGGGAAGGACCGGACAGGCGTCAGGAAGCACCTGGAATCCTCGGGTAAGTACCGGACGAGCTTTCGGTTGGCGGGCGTTGGGTGGGTGGATTAAGTTGGGGGCTGCATGGTCAAGAGTGATACCTCCGCCGCCCGGTGTCCGCTGGTTGGTGGGTTGGAGACGCGTTGGCCGTCGCGGTGTTGCGAGGGGCTTGGGATTGCGCGTCCCTGGCCGGCGGGTGTCGATACCAATGTGTAACGCGGTAGGGGCGCGTGGGGTGGTGCGGATGCGAGGCGCGCAGTGCATTCGGCTTCACTACGATGGCACTGACCCTTGTGTGCGTGAGCCGGTTTCTGAGTAGGTGGGATTGGGGAGAGCGGTGAGCGAGGGACGGAAGGCTGTGAAGGGACGGCGGACGGGTTTGGGGTTGCGGGTTTCGCGGCGGGGGGTGGTGAGGTTGGTGGGGCGGTTGGGAGTGGGTGTTGGCGGGGCGGTGGCGATGGGCGGGGTGGTGGCGAGTAGTCGGACGCCGATTGTGGAAGCGGCGGATCGAGCTCTGGATCCGGAAGATGCGACGGTGGTGAACGAGCGGCGGCCGCACTCGTATCCAATCGAGGTTCGATATGCAACCGACAACTTTGCGGGTCCGCCGGGCGCCGCGATGCTTTGGGGGCTGGATCGATTCGCCCGAGTGTTTCCGCACATCAACGTTCGCGTGGATCGGGTTGGTGCCTTTGTCCAGAGACTTCTTCGATTCCTAGGTCCCAAGCCACTGCCTCCTCCACTTACCCTTTACACAGGTGATGCTCGTCAGATTCAGACGGAACTTCGGAGTCGCGATCCGGAGCCACTGCCTCACTTGGTGTTGCTTGCCCAAGAGGACTTTCTGCGGGCTCGCAATGTTGGCGGATTGCTCGACATCAACACTCTGTTGGCCAAACTTGACTCGTACTATCCGGAGAAACACTTCTTTGTGCCCGACAGCTTTACCGATAACGGATTCGATCACTCGTTCCCACAGCGCACGGTGTTGGAGTTTGACCAGTACGTCCAGTTTGGATTGCCGTTCGAGCTGTCGATCAGCGGGTTTCTGGCCAACGCTTCGCTGGCTGAGAGCGCGGAAGTGCGACTTCCGGACAGTGAGGATTCGTGGACATGGGACGACTGGACGGAGTGGGATGCGCGCATAACCGATCCCGAGACCGAGTCATTCGGAACCTGGGTCAGGGACGACTATGCGGGTCAGTACATGCCGCAGATGTACACGAACGGGTTGATTAAGCCGTTCGATGACGGTCTGACGAAGACCATGTTTGATCGGTCGGAAGCCCTGGAGGCATGGATGTACCTGGTCGCCAAGGTTCACGAACGCAGGACATCCCCGACGATTCGTGAAGCCAAGGAACTGGCTGGTGAGTTCGGCAATCCATTCAACGCGGGAAAGGCCGGTTTCTGGCCTTCCGATCGAGTTGGCTCAACGGGCAGCGAGGCATCGTGGATCAAGGACCGCTTTACCTGGACGCTGTTGCCGGAGGTGACGGCGCCGGAGGGAAATCCACCGGGACACTCGTGGTCGATGCGGTCAAACCTCGTAACTGTCAGCGCGGAGCTTGAGGGGAATGTTGAAGAGACCGTACTCCTAGCCGAGTTTCTCGCCGGTGAGACATTTCAAGAGCGAGTCGCCATTGAGCGGGGGCACGTGCCTGTGCATAGGGACGTGCTGAACAACCAGGAGTCGCTTGCGCCGCCGCCGGAGGGGATGAAGTGGTTGAAGGTGTATGCGGACCGGCCGGATAACCGGAGTCCGTATCCGTTTGCGGGCTGGAATAGGTGGTGGCGGCATCACAAGGGATTGGCCTGGAAGGGGTGGTATGGGACCCAGTCGGCGGATGAGTCGCTGGCGGCGTGCCAGGCGTGGGGCGAGCGGTTTTTCTCGTCTTACGCCGGGCCGAGGCCGTATGTGCGTGAGCCGGTGTATCCGTAGGTGGAGTTGGGGGCGGCGGTGTTCCAATGGCCACGACAGACAGCCTGATCTCTTGGGACTTATCCTTGGCCGGTCCTATAGTCAGCTGGCGGCAGGCTTCAAGCGTTCTTTGAACCACGCGGTAAGTTGTTCGTATCCAAAGTCTCCACGAGCCACAGCAATCACGACATCTGCCAGCGCCAAGTCCTCGACCACTAGGCGATATCCACTTCTGACTGCCAGCAATTCCACCAGGTAGACGGCCGACCGCTTGTTGCCGTCTACAAAGCCGTGATTGGTCACGATGCCGTGAACCAGAGCGGCCGCTTTTTCATGGATGGACGGGTGGTAGCCGTGATAGGGGCGGGCGATCGCAGACTCAACAGCTGGTCGGCTGAGGATTCCAGGAGCGCCACCTGCCCGTAGCGCTTCGTCATGGGCACAGACGGCGTCGGCCCAGGTGACTCGGTAGTGGCCGTCAGCGATTGGCCAGAATCTCTATGGCTGTCCGTCGACGAACCGAGACTTCCTTGATGATCGCCTCGGATTCCTCAGAAACAGGACTTCGCGCCACTTGACGGGAGGTAGCGAGACTCGCAGCAGAACGGTTCTCGACCGAGCCGTCGGACACGGCACTGTCAGGCTTCGGACGGGTACGCTCTCTGGTCATCGATTCCTCCCTGGCCGGTCCATAACCCTAGTTTCTCCAGCTACAGCCGACAACCCGCGGCTTTGGCTCCATCGTTCTGCCAAGGGCTTGGCTTTGAGCCAAGCGCTGGTGCTGGCGCTGGAACACGAGCGGAGACAGCAGCCGACGGCGCGCATGAAGTTCAGGTGTCATCCCTGGTTCCGGTCAGGTCAGGGGCTGACGGGAATCTGGTTCGGCGGGGGATAGCCGGTCGGTTGGTGGTTTGTGGAGGATGAATCCCGGATAGCCGTTGCGGGCGATTTGGTTGCAGCGTTTGCGGTAGGGGCCGACGCCGCCGGGGTAGGGCATGAAGACGCGGGGTTTGCCGGGGATGTTGGCGCCGAGGTACCAGGAGTTGGCGAGGACGTAGAGGGTGGTGTCGGCGACCTGGTTGACGTGGGCGACCCAGGCTTCTTCGGCCTGGGGGTCGGCTTCGGCGGTTTGGATGCCGCGTTGGCGCATCCAGGTGATGAAGTCGGCGATGAAGTCGATGTGTTGCTCAATGCTGACGGGCATGTTGCTGAGGACGGAGGGGCTGCCGGGGCCGGTGATCATGAACATGTTGGGGAAGCCGGCGACCTGGAGTCCGAGGTAGGTCCTGGGGCCCTCAGCCCACTTGTCGCGCAGCGCCAGGCCGTTGCGGCCGCGGATGTCGATCTTGAAGAAGGTGCCGGTCATGGCGTCGAAGCCGGTGGCGAAGACGATGATGTCGAAGTCAAAGTCTCGCTCGGAAGTTTGGATGCCGGTGGGCGTGATCCGCCGGATGGGGGTGGAGCGCAGGTCGACGAGGTGGACGTTGTCGCGGTTGTAGGTGGCGTAGTAGTCGGTGTCTAGGAGGGCGCGCTTGGCGCCGAAGGGGTGGTCGTGGGGGAGGAGCTTGCGGCTGGTCTCGGGGTCCTTGACGATCTGGCGGATCTTGTTGCGGATGAAGTCGGCGGCGGTGTCGTTGGCGGCCTTGTCGGTCATGACGTCGGCAAATGACCGGGCAATGAAGTCGTAGCCGCCCAGGGCCCACTGCTCCTCGTAGATCCGGTTGCGCTCAGCTTCGGGGTAGTCGAGGGCCGAACGCTCGACGGGGTCGTGGGGGCCGCCGCCCTGGCTCCAGCGGGCTTTTTCGAGGATTTCCTGGTAGTTGGGCTTGACCTCTTCCTCGATGAACCGGCGGTCGGCGGAGCGGTGGCGGGCGGGCACGGTGAATTGAGGCGTGCGCTGGAAGACGGTGAGGCTTCCGGCCTGGCGGGCGATGACGGGGATGGACTGGACGCCGCTGGAGCCGGTGCCGATCACGGCGACGCGTTTGCCGCTGAAGTCGACGGGTTCGTGGGGCCAGGCGCCGGTGTGATACCAGTCGCCCTGGAAGGAGTCCAGGCCCTCGATGTGGGGAACATTGCCGGTGGAGATGCAGCCAATGCCGGTGATGAGGTATCGGGCGGTGACGCGGGCGCCCTGGTCGGTTTCAATCTCCCAGCGGTTGGTGTCTTCCTGAAACCTGGCGGCCGTGACGCGGGTGTTGAACTGGATGTTGCGTCGGAGGTCGAAGCGGTCGGCGACGTGCTCGAGGTAGGCGAGGATTTCGGGCTGCTCGGGGAACTTGCCGCTCCAGGTCCAGTCCTGGAGCAGCTCCTCCGAGAACGAGAAGCAGTAGATGTAGCTCTCGGAGTCGCAGCGGGCGCCGGGGTAGCGGTTCCAGTACCAGGTCCCGCCGACGCCGCTGCCGGTCTCGTAGACCCGGACGGAGAGGCCCATGACGTCGCGGAGCCGGTGGAGCATCCCGAGACCGGAGAAGCCGGCGCCGATGACGACGGCGTCGAAGTCAGTGCGGCTTTCCAAACCCGTCACCGGACGGCCGCCACAGTTGCAGGCATGTGACCGGCTCGCACGACCTGGTTCAACGCGGTCCTACTGTACGCGCAACCAGGTCTCCGAAGTGCGCGCGAGGTTGTATGCGGTGAGCGAGGGCTCTCGGTCTAGCGGAAGCCGCGCATCTTGTAGTTGCCGCTGGCGTCCTTTTCGGCGCCCGGGAACGAGTAGTCGTCGCGGGTCAGTTCCTGTTCGCCGCCGCAGCCGGCGAGGGTGGCAAGAGCCCCGGCGGAAACGGCGAGCAGGGCGACGAGCCGGCGACGGGAGAGTTGGCCGGATGGGATAGGGCTGGCGTCGATGTTGGACGGTTGGCGTCGAGCGGGCACTTTCATTCACTCCAGAACGCGCAGGTCGCGGCGCGACGGGCGGTAGTTACCGAGCCTAGTGTATTGGCCGCAAACCGAGAAGGGGTTGGCGTTGGGATCGCTGTCAACGACTTGATATCAGCGAGAGCTACTGAGCGTTGCGCATCTGGTAGTTGCCGGTGCTGTCCTTCCTGGCGCCTGGGAAGTCGTAGTTGTCGCGGGTGAGTTTCTTCTCACCGCCACATCCGGCCACGGCGGCGAGGCCTCCAGCGGAGGCGGCGAGCAGGATGACGAAGCGGCGGCGGGAAATCCGGCTGTCGGCGAGTTCGAGAATTCGTGGCAGGTCGGGTGCGTTCATGGGTTTGCTCCCCTGCGTGGGTGCGGCGATGAAGCCGGCGGTCGGTGCGACAACTCTAGACCCACCCGTGCTCCTGCGAGACGACCTGGCCGGTGGTCTGCACGTTGTATTGAGTGCCGCCAGCAAGCGTGACTTGCTGGCCGGTGATCGACGAGCGTTCGGCGGCGAAGAGGATTTCCATGATGTGGCGGCCCCACTCGCCGGAGGTGGGCGGTTCCAGGTCTTCCTCGATTGAGCGGGCGAAGGCGCGCCACTCCGCGGTCATGCCGGCGGGTGGATCCTCGAAGGGGACGCGCATCCATTCGTTGCCCCGGCCGACGGCTACGAACCGGTCGCCCGAGCCGCTGAAGCGAACGCCGCCTCGCGCGCAGATGATTTCGGACTGGTAGTTGGGCGCGCCATCCCGGTAGCCGATGGCGATGGCGATGCCGGGGACGCCGTTCTTGTAGTCGACGAAGGCGACGCCGTAGTCGTCGCCAGCCTGGTAGTGGCTCTTGGTTCCGATGCGGGCCTTGACCCGAGCGGCCTGGGAGCCGACCAGCCAGGTCAGCCGGTCGACCATGTGCACGCCGTTGGTCATCCAGTACCCGCCGCCGTGGAAGCGGCTGCGGTACTGGGGCCGGCGGTTGGCGTAGCCCCAGTTCTTGACGGAGTAGCAGACCACGGTAATGAGTGGGCCAAGCTCGCCGGAGTCCAGGATTTCCTTGGCCTTCATGTTGGGACCGAGGAAGTGCTGGGTGAGGCCGATCATGAGCTTGACGCCGTTGCGGCGGGCGGCCTCGATCATCTCGTCGCACTGCTCGAGCGAGAGGGCCATGGGCTTCTCGACGAGCACGTGCTTGCCGGCGTTGAGGGCGTCAACGGTGAGGCGGTGGTGGAGCTGATGGCCGAGGGTGACGGCCACGGCGTCGACTTCGTCGTCCTTGAGCAGTTCGATGTGGTTGGGGTAGGCGCGGGGGACTTCGTAGCGGTCGCAAAAGGCCCGCCGCGGGGCTTCGAGGAGGTCGGCGGCGGCGACGATTTCGACATTGGGGAGGGTTTCTATGGCGTCGCCGTGGGACCGGGAAATGCCGCCAAGACCAATGATTCCGACGCGGAGCATGGCTGCGGCTCCCGGGTGACGGGCCGATGTTTCGTAGCCCGAATAGCCACTATATCCGGCTCGTCGACCGGCGCTATAGAGACGCAATGCCGAGCGGCGTACGCTGTAGACCGTGCAGCCCCCGGTCAGGTCGCCGCCCGGGCGCATGGATGGGTCCGACGTGCATGCACCGAACGCCGACCTGATTGCCCACGCACTCGCACAGGAGTTAAGAGATGAAGGCACCTGACCGGCTGAAGGCAACCGCCCTTCACACGGACCCGGCTACCTTCGGCGTCCGGCTCTCGCGACGCCGTCTCGCTGTGCTTCTGGCCGTCGGTAGCGCCACGCTTGCGGTCGGGTCCGGCTGCGGCGAGGAGGAGAAGCGCAAGCCGGGCGGTTATAGCTTCCCCGGCGCCGAGAAGGACGGCGCGGGACGCTTCAAGTCGTCGCAGACGTTGTAGCGGCTTCCGGCCAGGTGGAGGCGTGTCGTTCCATGGCCGCCGATAACGGATTCGGGATTCCCGGGGTGCCGTTTCCGGTGGGGGTGGAGTATTACCGGGCGCCGACGCCGAAGCCGGAGGTGTGGGACGAGGACCTGAGGCGGATTCGAGCTTCGGGGATGCGGATCGTGCGCAGTTTCACGATGTGGAACTGGATGGAGCCGCGGCCGGGGCAGTACGAGCTAGACGAGTTCGACCGGCTGTTCGACCTGGCCGAGAAGCACGACCTGTACATATGGCTGGACATGGCGCTGGCGACGCACGGGGCGGGGCCGGAGTGGATGACGCGCGACTACCCGGACATGCGGGTGGTCAACCAGCGCGGCCGGGCGGCCACGCCGGTGGCGAGCGCGGCGATGCCGCAGGGGTCGCAGATTCACTGCTACGACCACCCGCTGTGGCGGCAGTTCGGCGGAGCGCTGATCGAGCACGTGGTGACGCGGTACCGCGCGCGTCCGAGCCTGCTGATCTGGGGGCTGTGGGACGGGATTGCGATTTCGTCGGCGTTCAGCCGGCAGACCGACGGACTGCCCTGTTACTGCCCGCACACGCTGGCTCGCTACGAGGAGTGGCTGCGGGAACGGTTCACGCTGGACGAGCTGAACGAGCGCTTGCTGCGTCGCTTCCGTCGCTGGGAGGACGTAGAGCCGCCGCGTTCGAACGCGAGCCTGGTGGAGATGCTGCTGTACCGGCAGTTCCACTACGAGAACCTGGCCGGCCACCTGGAGTGGATGATCGCCGAGACGAAGCGGCTGGACCCGGTACACGAGTCACGAACGCACGGGGCCTGGTATCCGAGGCCGTGGGACGAGCGGTGCGCGGCGGTGGCGGATAGCTGGGGGATGTCGATGCCCGCGAGCGGCCTGCTGACGGTGGAGGACCCGTACCAGGTCGCGGATCGGGCGTTCAGCTTTGACTGGTCGCGGAGCGCGGGGAAACGCGGGCGCTGGTGGAACGAGGAGATCTACGCGGGAATGTCGCCGGGCGGGGTGACCTGGAAGAAGCAGGCGGACCCACGCGAACTGACGACGCTGCTGTGGATGACGCTGGCCTGCGGGGCGGCGGGAGCGATGTTCTGGCAGTACCGGCCGGAGTACATGAGCTTCGAGTCGCCGGGGTACAACCTGGCGGCGCTGGACGGGCAGCCGACCGAGCGGTTCGAGGCGGTGGCGCGGGCGACCGAGCAGATCGACGGGCTGAGCGAGCACTTGCCGCTGGAGTGCCCGCGGGCCGAGGTGGGCGTGGTTTATCACCCCGAGTCGCAGGAGATGTTCGATTACAACGACGAGGACGACCGGTTCCTGGCCGACGTGAGGGGGACGTACCGGGCGCTGTGGACGCAAGGGTTGACGCCGGACGTGATCTCGCCGCGGATGGACTGGTCGGGGTACCGGCAGCTGTTTCTGCCGAACGTGGCGCTGATGGACGAGGCGACGCGGGAGAACGTGCGGCGGACGCTGGCCGATCCCGACGGGCCGCGGCTGGTGGCCGAGGGCAGTTTCGGGATGTACTCGGCGGACGGGCAGTCGAGCTACGGGCCGCCGGACGGGTTGGCCGATGAGCTTGGTGTGCGGGTGGCGGACGTCTCGGCGGTGACGGCGTATGACATCGAGCGGGGGCGGAATGTGCTGGAGACGCCGTACGGGCCGGTGGCGATTACCTCGCCGTGCGGGTACGCGGTGCTGGAGCCGCTGGGGGATACGCGGGGGATTGCGTCGCTGGACGGTCAAACGGTAGCGGTGCGGAGCGCGGACGGGCGGTTTACGTGGTACGGGTTGACGCTGTCGGCAGGATTCGGGGACGTGGGACAGCCGGACCTGGTGCGGGGGCTGGCGCAAGAGGCGGGCGTGACACCGCTGGTGGCGATGGAAGGCGACCGGGTGGTACCGATCGTGCGGCGGTCGCGGTTGGGCGGGTGGCTGGTCTTCGTGTTCAACGTGGAGCGGGCTGAGGCTCGGTGCCGGTTGCGGCCGAGGGAGCGGATTGGTGGGGCGATGGACCTGCTGACGGGTTGCGCAATCGAGGTCGAGGACAACGGGCTCGAGTTGGTGATTCCGCAGTGGGACGTGGCCGTAGTGCATTGCGCAGACGAGTGAGGGACTGGCTTTGAGCGCTTGGGACCTGTCGTCGTATGGCGAGGACGCACGGCGGACGTCGCCGGACTACGTGGCGTATGTGCCGCGGGGCGGGGCGGCGAACGATTGGACGAACCAGCATTTCCTGGTGGTGCGGTCTTGGAGCGGGGCGTTCCTGGCGGTGTGGACGATGGCGACGTTCGAGGGCAAGCCGGATCAGCGAGTGGTGTTTGCGCGCAGCGACGACGCCGGGTTGACATGGAGCGAGCCGCAGGTTGTGGACGGGCCGGACGGCGACGACGGGCGGATTGCCTCGTGGGGGTTCCCGGTGCTGGCGCCGGAGCTGCGGCGGGTGTACGTGTTCTATACGAAGAACATCGGCGTGGTGGACGTGCGGGAGGACACGACGGGGCTGCTGGCGTACAAGTACTCGGACGATGAGGGGGCGACCTGGAGCGAGCAGTTGAGCCTGCCGATTGAGCGGTCGGCGATCAGTCCAACGGATCCCGATACGCCGGAGAACTGGATCTGCTACCAGACGCCGATCCTGAATCCGCGGGGCGAGGTGGTCTGCGGGTTCACGCGCTGGGCGAGCACCGAGTACCACGTGGAGCCGCACCTGTTTCAGCGGCACTCGGAGTGCTGGTTTCTGCGGTTCGACAACATCCTGACGGAGTCCGATCCGGCGCGGCTGCGGTTGAGTACCTGGCCGAAATCGCCACACGGGATCCGCGTGCCGAAGCCGGGGGACCCGGAACACAGCATCGCCCAGGAGCCGTCGATCCAGAACCTGCCGGACGGGCGGATGATCTGCCTGCTGCGGACGTTGACGGGGTACGCCTGGTGGTCGGTGTCGGAGGACGCGGGGGAATCGTGGTCGGAGGCAAAGGTGCTGCGGTTCGCGTCGGACGGACGGCCGGTGCCGCATCCGATTTCGCCGTGTCCGCTATACCGGCTCTCAGACGGCCGGTACCTGCTGATCTTTCACAACAACGTGGGGACGGCGCACGGGGGCGAAGGGCCGCACGACTCGAAGCGGAACCGGCGGCCGGCGTGGTTCAGCATCGGGACGGTGCGCGACTCGGCGGAGGGGCAGCCGCTGGCGTTCAGCGAGCCGCGGGTGCTTACGGACAACGACGGGGTGGAGTTGCCTCCGGAAGGTCACACCCAGGTCGCGACCTACGGCAGCCTGTTCGAGCACGAGGGTCGGACCATCTGGTGGTACCCGGACCGGAAGCACTACCTGGTGGGCAAGATCTTGAACGACCTGCTCGTGTGACGAGCGACCGCCCCAGGAGCGATTGATCCCGTGTCCATTTCCGAGTCGAGTCAGACGACGCCGTTGCTGCCGCTGAATTGGGAGCGGTTGCTGCGGGGGTTCGTGGACATCCTGAGCGTGGACAGCTACTGGGGGAACGAGGACCGGGTGGTGGCGATCATCCAGCCGCGGCTGGAGGCGGCGGGGGTGGTGTGCCGTCGGGACCAGATTGGAAACCTGATCTGTCACTGGCCGGCGAAGGGCAAGGACTCGCCACCGATCATGCTGAACGCGCACATGGATACCGTGCTGCCGACGCCGGAGATGACGCCGGTGGTGAAGGCCGACGCGGTCTACTCCGACGGGTCGAGCGTGCTGGGAGCCGACGACAAGGCGGGGGTGGCGGCGATCGTGGAAGCGGTGGCGATGGTGGACGAATCCGGGCTGCCGCACGGGCCAATCGACCTGGTCTTCACGGTGGGCGAGGACGTGGGGCAGTTTGGGGCGGCGGCGTTCAATCCGAACGACGTGGAGTCACGCGTGGCGCTGGTGCTGGACTTTGGCGGCCCGGTGGGGGTGATCTGCGACCGGCAAGCGGCGGCGTGCAATTTCGACGTCACATTTCACGGAAACGCGGCGGCGGCGGCGCATCCCGAAACCGGCAAGAGCGCGGTGAGCATGATGGCGCGGGCGATCGACCGGATGACGCTTGGGCCGGTGGACGAGCTGACGGTAGCGAACGTTGGGATCGTCTCGGGCGGCGACGCTCGAAACATCATTCCGCCGCAAGCGAAGCTGTTGGCGCAGGCGCGGGCGCTGACGCAGGAGGCGCTTGACCGGCAGGTGGCGGCGATGCGCACGGCCCTGGAAGAGGGGGCGGCGGCGTTTGGCGGTCGTGTGGAGATCGAGACGGAGCAGCGGTTCAAACCGACGCACTTCGGGCACGACCACCCGGCGCTGCAGGTCGCCTACGCGGGAGTCCAATCGGCCGGGCTGGAGCCGCGGTTCGTGCATACATTCGGCGGGAGCGACGCGCAGAACTTCAACGAGAAGGGGATCGATTCGGCGATCCTGGGCACGGGGTACCAGGACATTCACTCGGTGAACGAGTGGATGCCGCACGCGGAGTTGCGCAGGCTGACGCAGGTGACGGCGCAGGTGATCCTTAACACCTGACGACGTCGCACAGAAGAGGGTACCCACAATGGGCGCCCATACCGGGATCGGCAGAGGCCGGTTTGGCTATTGCTCGACGGCGGTAGCCACGAATTTGATGCCAAGGAGGACTTCCTCGCCGATGTCGGCGACGAAGGGCGGGGCGGCCACTGCCAGATCGTAGGTGGAGCGCAGGATGGTGGCCTCGGCCGTGCCTTCCAGGCGGTCCTCGGACACCACGGTGACCGTGGCGGCAAACCGTTCCTCGGCGGTGATGTCGCGGATCTTGAGGTCGCCGACGATGGTGAAGGTGGCCGTGTCGCCGACGGATACCGAGTCGGGGAGACCCTCGAGCGCGGTGGGCGTGAAGTCCACGAACTCGTAGCGGTCCTCGGCGGAATTCAGGATGCGGGATCGAGTGGCGCGGTCACGGCGTTCCTCATCGGTCGCCAGGGTACGCACGTTGATCCGGATGACACCGACTTGCGAAGCCGCGGTGTTGGCGAAGTCCAGGATGATGTCGCCGGCCACCTGGTCGGTGATGCCGACGACACGGAATGGTTCGCCGCGCAAGATCTCGTCGATTTCGTAGCGGGCCTCTGACTCCTCGGAAACGATGCGGAAGAGGGTTGCGTCACCGGTGGGCTGTGCCGCGGCCGGGGCCTGCGTGGCCTCCGCCGGTGGCGCCGCCGTGGTTGGTACAGCGGTGGCAGGCGCTGCCGTCGCCGGCGCGGCCGTGGCAGGCGCTGCCGTCGCCGGCGCGGCGGTTGCCGGAGCAGCGGTTGCCGGAGCAGCCGTGGCCGGCGGGAGGGTGAGTTGGGGGGCGGAGATGGGTTGGCTGGCCTCGCCGGTGCCGCCGGTGAAGAAGATGAACAGCCAGGCAATGCCGGCGACGGCGATGCCCAGCAGGACGGCGACTGCGGCCGCGCGGACCAGACGGTTATTCATGAGTTCGCCCATCGGGATGATCCGTCCTCAACGCGACGAAGCGTTGCGCACACCGCGCCGACTGTCTGTAGTGATTGCTCCCATCATCGCAAGCTTCCGGTTCGGTTGTGCCATCGGATTGCCTGGCGGCAGCGCGGGGGCAGATGCTCGTGGCGATAAGCGGGCTGAGGGGACGCGGCGATGCCTGAGGCGCTGGAAGGTCTTGGGTTTGAGGTTGCGGGGGCTACGGCTTGCGTTTTCGGCTTCGGTGGCGTGGATCGATAAGGACCAGTGAATATTGCTGCGATCAGCAGCTCAGCGGCCGCTGCGGCTCGTGGCGATGAGGTCGCCAATCGCGAATGCGTCGACAGCCCCAACTCCACCGCTTAGTGTGTGTGGCGCTCACGAGCGCACTTGTTCGCCGCTTGCCTGAGCTGATCAACAAGGCATCTTCCGTGTGGCGCCACTACCGGATCTTCGTGGCACTGGTGCTGGCAACGACTGCCGTGGCCAGCACCGCAACTAGCGCCGCCGCGCAGTGGCCGACGGGGTGTGTGGAGCTGAACGACATTGTCGAGCAGCACCTGGGGAACGTCGGCAACGTGGGCATTTACCAGCGGATCCATGGAGACCAGGCCGAAGCGGCGTGCCGGGCCGACCACCGCGCGGATGTGCAATCGACCTTTGCCTGGGCGTTTGAAACCTCAGTTGCCGTGACAGCAGCGTCCGCGGCCACCGCGGCATCGACGACATCACCGTTCGCTGGGGGATGGCCGACGACGTGCGTGTATCTGAACGACGTAGTTGAGGCGCACCTGGGGAACGATCACAACGTGGGCATCTATACCCGGGCGTTTGGCGATCAGGCGGAGAAGCGTTGTCAGCAGGATCATGCCGAAGACGTTCGCCAGACATTTGCATGGGTAGGCCTATGCGAAGCGGCGACCGTCGCGCGCGCGGCCCGACCCGGCTACATCCGGGCATTTGATGCCGCCGGACCGACGGTGGGCGACCTCGCCGCATCAAGTCGTCAGCTCGAGCGGCTGCTACTCGTCATGCCATGGCTGGGTTGTTTCACCTATCCATGGCTCGTCGACGGAATCTCAGACCCCGACCAGATGGCACTCAATGGTCTCCTGCTGACTGACGGCATCGACCGCGATCTCGCAATGTTCGTGGCGAGCGCCGATTGGTTTGCCGATGGAACAAACTCCACCGATATGTACAGCGGCGAAATGTACTCCCTCCAATACCTTCAATTGATAGCGCAGAAGAGCAAGAGCCTGGCCGAGCTTCTTCGATCCCTCACTTGGCTTCGGGACGATCTGACATTCGACGAGACAGACACGCTTCGGAGTCTGAATCGAATCGCAGAGCGAGACTTACAGTTCGCGCTTGACATGGCACGCGCACCATGGGTTAGAGATGGACTGGCAGGTTACGAAGAGGACGCGCTTGGGTCGCTCGGTCGACTGTTTCTAACGAACCCGGACTTCGCCAGGCAGCTGTTAGCAAATACCGTGCATGCGCCAGTTTGGTCGAGCGATATTCGGGTTATCGGAACGTTAGAGGACTTTGCCAGCCACACTGACGCCCAAGGGCACAGGACCGACCGGCACCACCGGCTTGTGACCACGCCGTGGTTCACGGACGGCCTTGATCCTCGAGAGCGAGCACTAGTCAATGCCCTGCGCCTGGTGGGAGTGAACGACCACACGGTGGACATCGATCTTCAGATCGATCACAACTCGCTCTTCGCCCGACTACTCGAGCATCAGCACACCAAGTCATTGACATTCTCGCTTCCATTGACCGGGCCATTCAGAATCTGGGTGTTCGACGATAGACCGATATCCGAGGATCTTAATATCCTCAGTTCCTTCGCCCAGGGACTGCGTGGCGCGGAGCGAATCGTGAATACGGCATTGCCGTTCAATGACCTCGTGATATTGATGACGCGAGGGCCTACAGGCAACTTCGGGAGAGATGAGCCAACGTCTCTCACTGGCATTTCAGGCTTGTGGCCACAGACGGTCTTAGTGAATCAGGATGGAATTATTAGGATCCATGAGACTCGGACTAATCTGATTTACCAAATTGTAGCGAGCCTCTATTTCGATGAGAGTGCAGGTCCGAATTACGCATACTATGAGCATCCTGATCCCAGAGCTAGCCTACTTGATCCGAAATGGCTGGCACGCAGCGCCCAAGAGTTCATTAACGCATTCGCTAATGACTCGCAGGGATCGCGTAGTTTCGCGGATCAAAACCACGAGTGGGAAACGGAGGCTCGATCGAAGTGCGCAGAGGAAGGACAATCAAA
This sequence comes from Chloroflexota bacterium, assembly GCA_022825895.1. Classification (GTDB taxonomy): domain Bacteria; phylum Chloroflexota; class UBA11872; order UBA11872; family UBA11872; genus UBA11872. Next base: position 51,835 of record JAJDVX010000032.1, read on the forward strand.
CATTTATGAGCTTTCGCTGCAGAAGAGTACTGTGCTCTATAGTCGAGCAGAGCCACTGCGGCATTGTGCGGATCTTTACGGGAGGATACTGCTCTACAGGCTCTTTACGACGCTCGGCGAGGAACGGATGTCGCTGGCCATGCGTGACCTCCACGTTTTGGCGGAACTGGATGGCGGGAGGAAAAACGCCGAGGGCATTTTGACTCCAAGCGACAAGGATATTTACCATACATTTCTCCGGCACTCACCTCCGGATCTTCGTGATTAGGTTCGGCACTGGTATCACCACCTTCACGGCGGCCCTTTTGTTCACGAGGCGTTCCAAGTCTGAGGCACTGACCTTGGCCTGGGCCGCCAAAGACTCCCATGCCGCGCGGCTAAGGTTCGCCTAGGGCATCGGCGTCAAGGGGGGTCCTGGGGAGGGTGTTGTAGCGGAAGGCGGCGTCGAGGACGCCGTTGAGTTGGCGGCGGCGGGTGCCGGCATCGACGGTATCAATGGTGGGTCGCACGGTGGCCTGCCAGTACTGGCGGGCGGCGACGGCGTAGCTGCCGAGCACATTGAGCAGCTTGAGGTGGTACGTGGTGGCGATGCCGGGTGGGGCGAGCGACTGCAGGTCCTCCTCCGTTTCCCTGGCCAAATCGGCGAGCGCCAGCAGCGCCACGAGGCGTCGTTCATTGCTAATCGTCTCCCGCCGATGGGCCACATTGATGAGACTGGCGTAGGCGGCGCCGCTCTCGAACCGGCTACGCAGCCGGTCGGTGGCATCCGTATACACGGACAGCCTGGTGGTCCCAGGCGGCTGGGTTGGGCGCGGCCCGGCGGTCGCCCCCAAGGCTCGGCCGGCACGGCGGACGGTGGTGCCGTCGATCAGCGGCAGGGCGGGTGACGTGGCGGCGGCCGTAGGCGTTGGGCTCAGTTGCACCGGATACGGCGAGGCCGTACGGCGCTCAACGGACGGCGAACCGGGCGAGGTGGTGCCGAGAACCGCGAGTAGGGCAACGGCCGCCGCCACGGCTCCAAAGACCGCCAGGGCGGCCACCGTGCCGCCGGGGATCGGCAGGCGGTGGAGGACGCCCCGCCGCGCCGCGTCCACGCGCCGGAGCACGTGGCGCTATCCGCTGACGGCGCCGGCCGCGGCGGGCTGCTGGCTCTCGAGACGGGCGATGAACTTCTCGGCCTCCATCGCGGCCTGGCAGCCCTCACCAGCGGAGGTGATGGCCTGGCGGAAATAGTGGTCCTGGGCCTCACCGGCCACAAACACTCCTTCCACGTTGGTGTGCATGTAGCGGTTGGAGATGATGTAGCCGTCCTCATCCATCTCCAGCTTTCCCTTGAATATCTCGGTATTCGGGTCGTGGCCGATGAAGATGAAAAGACCTTCGGTGGGGAAGTCGGATTCTTCGCCGGTGTGGACGTTCCTCAGGCGAAGCGATTGCACGGCCTGATCGCCCTGGACGCCGGTGACGACGGTGTCCCAGACGTAGTCGATCTTGGGTTCGGCACGGGCGCGGTCCTGCAGGTAGGGACCGGCGCGCAACTGGTCGCGTCGATGGATGACGGTGACCCTGGAAGCAAAGCGGGTGAGGAACAGGCCTTCCTGGAGGGCGCTATCGCCGCCCCCGACCACGGCGACGGGCTGGTCCTTGAAGAACGCGCCGTCGCAGGTGGCGCACACCGAGACGCCGCGGCCCCAGAGTTCCTGCTCGCCGGGAATGCCCAAAAGGCGGGGACTGGCGCCGGTGGCGACGATGACCGAGCGCGCCTCGTAGATAGCGGACCGGCCGGTCAGGGTGAAGGGCGGGCCGTCGAAGTCGACCTCGGTGATCTGGTCGAAGACGACTTCAGCGCCAAAACGCTCGGCCTGGCCCTGCATGCGCGCGGTGAGGTCGGGCCCGGTGATTTCTTCGAAGCCCGGGTAATTCTCCACGTCGTACGTGGTGGCGATCTGGCCGCCCAGGGCGTCGCCGGTGAAGACCAGGGTGGAGAGGTTGGCGCGCGCCGCGTATATGGCGGCGGTCAGTCCAGCCGGTCCCGAACCAAGTATCGCGACATCGTGCATCGGGTCCTCCCGTACCTGACGCTTGGGAAAAGCCTGGCGCCCGCTCACGTAGCATCGTCGCATGACGACGGAGCAGATTCCGCCTGAATCCTGACATATCGGACGGATTTAACTCGCATGACGATCGGACCGAGGGGCCGCGGCCTGAGCCGACGGGATGTTCTACAGGTTGGGATGGCCGCGGGGGCCGCGCTGTGCCTGGCCGCTTGCGGCGCGCCGATCGTGGTGGAGCGGGTGGTGGTGGTTCCCGAGCTCGTGGAGCGCGAAGTGGTGGTGGAGCGCCCGATCTACACCGAACGCGTGGTGATTGTCGAAAAACCCGTCATCGTGGAACGCGAGGTGGTCGTGACGCGTTTCGTCACCCCGCCGCCGACGGTCGCGGCGCGGACCGAAGCGGCGCCGGAACCGGCGAAAGCGACATTGCACGCGGCCATCAGTTCCGCATTGGCTGGTGGCGGCCCGCCGGACCTTGGCGCAGTCACTTCCAGCGTCGATCTCAAGCTGGAGGTGCTGGACCAGGGCGGTGACAGTCCCGGCCGACTGCTGGCGCGTGCGGCGGCCGGGGACCTGCCCGACCTGCTGGTTGGGATCCCGGGCGGTCTGGTGACGGCGCTGGATGCTCTGGAGGCACTGGCGCCAATGGATTCGGCGCTGGGCGAGGACCATGGGTTCCTGGCGGAGATGCTGGCCCTGGGTCGGCGCGAGCGTGGGATCGTGGGATTGCCCATGAGCGGGCATCCGACGTACCTGCTGGCCGGTCGACGCAGGCTCGAATGGGCCGGGGTCGCCGAGATGGGGTCCACGTACGAAGCGCTCGAGCAGACCGCGCGTCGGCTGACGGACCCCGAAACGTATACCTACGGGTTTGGCGTGATCGCGGGACTGCCCGAACTGGAGACGGTGGCAGGGTCGGCTGGAACATTTCCGGCGGACGAGGCGGCCGTGAATGCCTGGCAGTGGTACGCGAATCAGTGGCTGCGAGAGGACACGGCGCCGCCTCCGAGCGCCTGGGATGGTCAGGGTGCGGCGGGGGAGGCCGTGCTGGACGGGCGCGTGGCTCTGACGGTTGCGCATGGCCGGGCATTGTCGCGGCTGGCCGCGCTGCCGCCGGAGCGGCGTTCAGAGTGGGAGATGTTGCCCCTCCCGTCCTGGCCTGAGGCCGAGCGGCGGGTTCCGATGGCATCGGCGTTTATCGCAGCCGGAACGGGCGACGACGGAACAGCCGCGGACGCAGCCATTGCCCTCGCGGGCCTGGCGTCAACATTCAACGCTGGCCCGGCGACCCCGGCGAGAACGCCGGCGCTCAACGACGAGGCGGCACGGCTGGGGCTGGAACCGGACATCCTGCTGGAGGCTCGCGACGCCTGGAGGGCGCCGATCGTGGAATCCGCAGACTGGCAGGCTCGCACAGTGGACCTGGACGTCGCCGTGCATCACAGCCTGACGCTGGGCAGGCCGGCAGCTGAGGTAGCGGCAGAACTACAGGATCGGTCACCTGGGGCGGGCTCGGCCGGCTAGCCCATCCAAGCCGCGGGCCGGGCGGTCAGCAGAACGACTCGGCGAGTACCATGGCCCCGACGACACTTCGCGGACCGACGACCCATGCTTGCCGTCGCCATTCCCTGGGATCCCGACCTTTTCGAGATCGGGGCGTTTCGGTTTACCTGGCACTCATTGTTTTCCGTGTTGGGCATCCTGGCGGGCATCTGGGTGGCGCAGCGTCTGGGGCGTCGGACGACGATCTCCAGCGATCAAGTCACCACGCTGGCGCTGTGGGCGGTGGGCGGAGGCATCGTGGCGGCGCGTTTCCTGTTCGTGATCGACAACCTGGACCTGTTTTCCAGCGACTGGGGACGAATCCTTGCGCTGAATGACGGGGGCATCACCGTCTGGGGCGCTCCGCTGGGCGGCGCGCTGGCGCTCTCGCTGGCCGCGTGGTGGATGAAACTGGACGTGCGCAGCGGGTTGGACATTGGAGCTCCGGGATTGATTCTGGGCATGGGGATTGGACGCCTTGGCGACCTGATCAACGGCGAGCATCACGCGCTGGCCACCGATTTGCCGTGGGCCGTCTACTACACGCACCCCAATGCCATCGGCCAAACGACGCCGGTGCATCCGGCCACGACGTATGAAATGTTGGGAGATTTTGCGATCTTCGGCATCACCATGTGGCTGGCCAGCCGCTACATCGGCCGCCTGTACATCTTCTGGACGGTGCTGGCGGGCTACGGTGGCATGCGATTCGGACTACAGTTCCTGCGCATCGATCAGCAGGAAGTCCTGTGGGGACTGCAACAGTCGCAGATTATCGGGGCTCTGGCGCTGCTGGCCTTCGCGGCATGGGTTGTGAACCGTGCGCGAGTTCGCTGGTTGGCTCGCACCTAGCACCCAGCCGCGCCCATTGCGCCTGAACGTATCGCGGGCGCTCGACGGCATCGGCCCGCGGACCAAGCGCTGGCGAGCAGGGGCGGTCGCAGGACTGTTTCTCGGTGCGCTGCTCGTTGGTAGTTGCGGCGAGAGCCCGCAGCCGGAACCTGAACCACGCAACGAGGTCACGGCTCAGCAGCCCAGCCTACGGCCGCGAATGTCGCGTCCAACGCCTCCAGCGGCAGCGGCACCAGCAGGTGAGTCAGCAGCGACCGCATCACCGACAGCAACCGCGAAACCATCGCCGACGGCAATCGCGTTGCGGGCGCTCGCGACCGACAGCCGCGCCGAGCCTCGTTTCGTGACGACGGCTCCAGCATCAGGACCGCTTGCAACGACGACATCCAGCCCGGCGCCGGAGGCATCCGAGGGGTCCGGGACTGCTCCCGCGCCAACGCCGGCCACCCGGTCCAGGCCGACGCCGACAGCGACCGAAACGCGGTCGGCCACTCCCTCGCCAACGCCGGCCACCCAGTCCAGTCCGACGCCGACAGCGGTCGAAACGCGGGCGGCCACTCCGACGGTAACGCCGGCACCGGCGGTCTTCACGAGCGTGTCGCCGGGCAGGGACCACACGTGCGCCCTCGTGTCCGGGGGCGAAGTGCATTGCTGGGGCCCGAACAACGACGACGGGCATTTGGACGTACCCGCCGATGTCAGGTTCAGTCAGATTTCGGCCGGAAATCGATTCACGTGCGGGATTCGCGTGGACGGCGGCATCACCTGCTGGGGAAATAACAACCACATGAAGCTTGAAGCGCCGGCCGGGAGGTTTACGGCGCTGGACGCAGGCTGGGATCACGCCTGTGCGCTTGGAGCGAACGGGCCGGTGTGCTGGGGATGGAACGCCAACGATCGAGCAACCCCACCACTCGACGCGCCGTTGATCGCGATCGGCGCCGGCGCCGAGCACAGCTGCGGACTGACCATTGCCGGCGCCCTGCAGTGCTGGGGCAAGAATGACAACGGACGTGCGGACTCGCTGCCCGGGCCGTTTCGAGATCTGGCGGTGGGTACCGCGCACACGTGCGTACTCCGGAGCGACGGCACGCCGTTCTGTCAGGGCGAGAATGCGCAGGGCCAGTCGGACTTCCCGGCCACGCCATTCGATGCAATCACCGCGGGGGATGATCACACCTGCGGAACGCGTCTTGACGGCACGCTGGAGTGCTGGGGCGCGGATAGCCAGATCAGCAATGTTCGGCTTACGGCGCCGGACGGAATTTTCGCATCGGTGAGCGCCGGATATCGACAGACGTGCGCCCTGAATAACGAGGGCCAGGCCGCGTGCTGGATCCACCCATTTGTAACAGTGCCAACGCCGCCCTACGACAGCCTGAACTTTGAGGCTGCCATACCGGACTACAGGCAGCAACAGCCCGTGGAAGCCTTTCCGTGGCCCGGCGGCGGGCTGCTGATTGCAGATCTCGCCGGTCAGATCGCCGTGTATGAAGGCGGTCTGGAGCCTCGGCAAATCCTCGACATCACAGACAAGATATCGACACGGGCCGGTGAGAAAGGCCTGCTGGGGGTGGCTCTGGACCCTGAGTTCGAGTCGTATCCGTATCTGTACGTGTATTACACGGCCCGCAGCGAACACGAGGGAGGAGAGCCGGGCGCCAGGCTCTCGCGCTTCCCCGTGGTCGATGGACAGGCGACGCGCGAAGACGAGCTTGTGATGCTGGAACATCCGGGGCTGTACAACCTGCATCAAGGCGGCAGCCTGCGGTTCGGTCCGGACGGGATGCTTTACCTGGGCATCGGCGACGGCTTCGAGTGCAGCGAATGCGCTCGCTTCACGGACACCTTGCTCGGCAAGATTATCCGGATTGACGTGCGCGGGGCGACCGCCGAGCAGCCGTATCGCATCCCGGACGACAACCCCATGGTCGAGGATCCGGATAGCAGGCACGAGATTTGGGCCCTGGGGTTGCGCAATCCGTGGCGGATGGCATTTGACTCGCGGACGGACGAGCTATGGGTGGCCGACGTCGGTGCCGGGTATGAAGAAGAAGTGTCGATCGTTACCAAGGGCGCGCATATGGGATGGCCGCTGTACGAAGGTTTTCTCTGCCGACGAGGCCCCTCAGAAAACTGTGACGCGGTCGCGGACACGACGCTGCCGATTGCGACGTACAACCACTCGCACGGCTGCGCTGTCATTGGCGGGGTCGTCTACCGCGGATCTGCGATTCCCTACCTGGATGGGGCCTACCTGTTTGGCGATCTGTGCAGCGGGCGCATTTGGGCCCTGGTGGGCGAAGGGCCGGATAGCCGCACCTTTCTGGAGCTCGCTAATCTTGACGCGCTGATCGTGTCATTCGGCATCGATGAAGATGGCGAGGTGCTAGTTCTGGGATTTGGGGGGCAGATCTTGAGACTTGTGGAATCCGAAACGGGCATCGCCGTACCCAGTGAAGTCATTCCGCGAATCATCACTCCTCCGGCACACGCGACTTGAAGCTTCACTTAGTCACTCAACTACACCCAAATGCCGCCTGGCCGGCACGTCAGTGGTCTGGACAACATCTCATCGCCGCTTCCGCCGCAACCGCACCAAGAACGTCAAGCCCTCAGGTCATGTCGCACAGATTCACGCCAAGCGTCGCCAGGTCACTAGAAACGCAAGCGTACGTCGCGCCACGGACGTAACACGACGGACAACAGGCAAAGTAAGTCGGTAAGGACTAGATCAGCTAGCAGCACAAGGTGGGAGGGCGTATACCTAATAGCGTCAACAATGGCCCGAGCGCCTCGTCCCTCCCAGTGACCTAGAAACGACGGGTCGTTGGCCCAGCGCGTTGGCTCGGCATTGATGATGGCTGAGCTGTTGGGGATAGGATCGCTACCGGTAAGGCCGAGAAATACCTGCGCCGACGGCGGACCAAGTGCTCCGACGGTCAGCCAGTTTATCTGGTCCCGGCTGTCCGGCATTGGCGCAAACTTGAAGCCTAGCGGTACTTCGTTCCAGTCAGAGTTTCGCAGAACGGCGGATTGCTTTGAAAGAAACTTCAGCATAAGTATCAATCTAAACGAGCAGGACCTCGAAGATCACAGAGCTTAAGCTTGTAACCTTTGCCCTGACACCAAAAGGCTCAGTTCCCCAATTATCTCAAATGACCTTCGACTTGACAATCGCGCTATAATTGTCAGCTTAGTTTACCGGGGATTCACGATCCCATGGCTCAACGGTACTGATTTTTAGGGCGACTTCTGTAGTGGCCGGGTCTGGGCGCTTGGCGGAGATGCAGAAGGCGGCCGGCACATGGTCCAGATCGTGGACCTGGACGAACTCATCACGACGTTTGGCATGGACGAGGACGGGGAACTACTCGTTGTGACACTCGGAGGATCCGTATTTCGGCTGCTTGAGGCTAACGCGGGATTCGCACCGTCGGTGACGCACGTGCCGTTGGTGTCGACAGTGACCACACATTCAGAGACAGGCATCGCCACAGGGCCTTGATCTTCGAGACCGCAGGCCTGCCCGCACTTGTCGGCGAGTCTCCAGCCGGAGACTCGTGTCTGCGAACTACTGATCGAAGCGTGGGTGTGCGACGATGGCCGGATGATTCACTCGAACGGCGCGACGTTTCCGTTTGCGGCGATCGTCGGCCAGGACCTGATGCGCCTGTCGCTGGCGCTCAATGCGATCAACCCCAGCATCGGCGGGGTGTTGATTCGTGGCGAGCGCGGGACGGCCAAGTCCACGGCGGTCCGTGGGCTGGCGGCGGTATTGCCCGAGATCGAGGTCGCCACCTGCACCTACGGGTGTGCGCCCGGCTCGTTGAACGTCTGCGAGGAGTGCCGGGAGCGGCGCCTGAACGGCGACATCGAATACACGACCCGGCAGGTGCGCGTGGTGGATCTGCCGGTGTCGGCCACCGAGGACCGGGTAATCGGGACCCTGGACCTGGAAGCGGCGCTGGCGCGCGGCGAGCGCAAGTTCGAGCCGGGGCTGCTGGCGGCGGCGCACCGCGGACTGCTGTACGTGGACGAGGTCAACCTGCTGGACGACCACCTGGTGGACACGCTGCTGGATAGCGCGGCCTCGGGAACGAACCTGATCGAACGCGAAGGCGTGCAGTTCCGGCATCCGTCCGAATACATCCTGGTCGGGACGATGAACCCCGAAGAGGGCGACCTGCGCCCGCAGTTGCTGGACCGGTTTGGGTTGGCGGCGGAAATCCGCGGCGACACCAATCCGACCATCAGGGCCGAGATCGTGCGCCGCCGCATCGAGTACGACGCCGATCCGGCGGCATTCCTCACCGAGTGGACGGACGCCAGCGCCGACCTGCAGCAGCAGATCATTCGAGCGCGGGAGTTGCTGCCCTCGGTGGCGATCGCCGACGAGATGTTGTCGCTGATCATCCACATCGCCATCGCGATGGGGGTGGACGGGCACCGGGCGGACATCGTGATGCACAAGACGGCCTCGACTATCGCAGCCTGGGAAGGTCGTATGGAGGTCACACGCGACGACATCCGGCGGGCGGCCGAACTGGCGCTGCCCCACCGGCGACGACGCGATCCGTTCACGCCGCCGCACCTGGATCCGGATGAGCTTGACCAGGCCATCCAGTCGTTCGACGCCTCGCGCCAGGCCAGCGGCAGCGACGCCGCCGAGGCCGGAATGGAGAAGCGGCAAATGTCCGCGACCGGCGAGGAGACCGTGGCGGCGTCGGACCAGAATCAAGGGGCGCCGACCCAGGCGGGCGCGGAGCGGCAGATCGATCCCGACTCGATTCCGGATTCGCCGACGGTGGCGGCGCATGAGCGACTGCCGATGACACGGCCGCGCTCGGGGCGTCGAACGCAGCACGAGGTGCAGGGACGGCGCGGGCGCTCGGTGCGCAGCCGTCACATGAAGCCAAACGATCCGCCGGACGTGGCGCTGTTGGACACGATCCGAGCAGCGGCGTTGCGCGGGATCGGCGACGGCACGCCCAACATCACGCAGGACGACATTCGCATCCGGCGGCGCATGCGCAAGGTCGGCAACCTGATGCTGTTCGTGGTGGACGGCTCAGGCAGCATGGCCGCGCAGCGTCGGATGCAGCTGACCAAGTCGGCCGTGCTGTCGCTGCTGGCGGACGCCTACCAGCGGCGTGACCGGGTAGGGCTGGTCACCTTCCGCAAGACCGACGCGCACGAGACCGTGCCGCCAACCAACAGCCTGGACCTGGCGCACGCGCGGATGCGGGAGTTGCCCACGGGCGGCCGCACGCCGCTGGCGCAGGGACTGGACCTGGCGCGACGGGTGATCCTGCGCGAACGGGCGCGCGACGCCGAAACCAAACCGATCGTGATCCTGCTAACGGACGGCGTGGCCAACGTCGGGCTGGAGCCCGGGTCGGACCCGATCGACGACGCGATGCGGGCCGCACGGCGGCTGGCCCTGGACCGGATTCCGGCGCTGGTGATCGACGCCGACCGGCGCCGGGCACGCCTGAGCCCGCTTCCGGACCTCGCCAAGTCGATGATGGCGGCCCACGTGCGGCTGGACGCGCTGGCGTCGGGCGAACTGACCAGCCTGATCCGGCTGGCTACCGCCTGAGCGGAGCGGACTGTAACGGCGGATAGCTCTCCGCCACCCCGACGATGTCTGACAGGCTGCCCAGGCGTGTGTGGGTCTGCGGGCTGTCGGGCTCCGGCAAGACGACCGTCGCGCGCCGCCTGGCGACAGTCCTGGACGTGCCGCACGTGGAGCTCGATGCGCTGCACTGGCGGCACCATCCCGATTGGGTCATGCCTTCGGACGACGAATTCCTGCCCGACGTTCGGCAGGCCACGGCCGGCGACGCCTGGGTGGTGGAAGGCAACTACACGCGGTCGCGGGACATCTTCTGGCCGCGAGTGGAGTTGATGGTCTGGCTGGATCTGCCGTTGCGGACAGCCTGCTGGCGGGTTTTTCTACGAACGCTGCGGCGGATTCGAAGCAATGACCAACTGCTCTGGGGCGTACAGCGGGAGACCATTCGCAATGCCCTGCTGACCTGGGACGGGCTGGTGCTCTGGAACCTGCGGGTGCATCGGCGGCGGCACAGGACGTACAGCGGGCTCGTGGAGGAGGCCGGAGCGCGCGGAACCGAGGTCGTGCGGTTGCGCAGCCAGCGCGCGGTCGACGCGTGGCTGGAGGAGTTCCAGCGTCGGGTCACGCCGTAGCGTCGAATCTCGACGCTGGCTGACCATGTCGGATTGGCGGTATAGGCTGGCCGGGTACTCGCGGCCCATGCGGCCCTCGGGTTAACAGTTCAAGGGCCGCCGATGAATCGAGCGCGCCCGTGAAGATCCAATCGGTTACCCCGCTGACGTTCAATCCCGAGGTCTACTACGGCCGGGGATCCTTCAACTACTGCTACGTCAGGATCGAGAGCGACAACGGGCTGGTGGGGTACGGCGAGTGTTCGCTGATGCCCGGGGCCGTGGCCGGCGCGGTGGAGACGATCGGCGACTACCTGATCGGACGCGACCCGCGACGGGTCGAGCAGGTCTGGTCGAGCATGTACTACATGTGGCACAACGTGCGCGGCGGCGTGGTCTACGTGTCGGCCATGAGCGGCATCGACATCGCGCTGTGGGACATCAAAGCCCAGGCGGCCGGGCTGCCCATCTACGAGATGTTGGGCGGGCCGATCCGGACGCGGCTGCGCTGTTACCGGGGGATCGGCGGGGCGAGCACGGACGAGTTGGTGCAGAGCGCGAGAGACGCCGTGGCCGACGGCTGGACCGCGATGAAGTTCGACCCGCTGTCGTCGGCGGGGTATTACCTGTCACCGGCGCAGTTTGAAGAGGCCATCGCGAAGGTTGGGGCCGTACGAGCGGCGGTGGGGCCGGACGTTGACATCATGGTGGAGACCCACGGCCGGCTGAACCTCGCGATGATTCGCAAGCTGGCGGAGGGAATCGCCGAGTTCAAGCCGATGTTCCTGGAAGAGCCGTGCGGGCCGGAGTACACCAGGGCGATGGAGAAACTCTCGCAGGAGACCACCGTACCGCTGGCGACCGGCGAGCGGCTGTACACGCGCTGGGGGTTCCGGGAGCTCTTCGAGCGCGAGGCCGTGGCCTACGCCCAGCCGGACATCGGGCACTCCGGCGGAATCTCGGAGCTGCGCAAGATCGCGAGCATGGCGGAGGCGTACGGCATCGCCGTCGCGCCGCATAACCCGTTCAGCCCGCTGAACTTCGTGGCCTCGGCGCAGGTGGACGCGTCGATGCCCAACTTCCTGATCCAGGAGAGCGGCAACTTCGGGATCGAGGGGCTGCTGAAAGAACCGGTGCGGATCGTGGACGGGCACTACGACCTTCCGACGGGTCCGGGGCTGGGCGTGGAGCCGGACGAGGACTTCATCGCCGCCCATCCGCCGCGGCCGGTGGAACCGGAACGCTGGCGGGAGCAGTCGATGGGGCGGCCGTATACGTTTGCGGGTGGTGACGACGGGCAGTAGCGCGGGAGTAGCTGGGGGCGTAGCCGACGGCTGGGCTGTGGTTCGACACGGTCCTCCGAAGACTCCGGACCGGCTCACCACGAACGGACGGGGCGCGTTCAGCAGCCAGGCAATGGGCGCACAGGAGGATGAGCATGGCGGCGATTCGGATGGGCATCATCGGCTGCGGCAACTTTATGTCAACTCACATTCCCCGGCTGCTGGACATCGACGACGTGGTAATCGTGGGACTGGCCGATCCGAGCGCAGCCTCGATTGCGCGGATGAAAGAGCGGAATCCGGGGCTGCAAGGCGTGTCCGAGTTCGCATCACACCGGGAGCTATTGCGGGAGACCAGTCCAGGCGCCGTCGAAATCGGGTCCCCGCACGCGCTGCATTTCGAGCAGATCGTGGACTCGCTGGACGCCGGCTGCCACGTGATGACCGAGAAGCCGCTGACCTGCACGGTTGCGGAAGGCGAGGAGGCGCTGCGGCGTCGCGACCGGGCGGGGACGATCCTGATGGTGTCGTACCAGCGGCGCTTTTCGCCGGCCCATCGCTACATCCGGCAGCAGATCCAGGCCGGCGCCATTGGCCGCATCCAGTTCGTAACCGGCTTGCAGCATCACGGCTGGTACTGGGAGCAGCGGGGGCAATGGCGGCAGGACCCGGAGCTATCGGGGGGCGGGCAGCTGATCGACTGGGGCAGTCACCTGATGGACTGCGTGATGTACGCCACCGGGCTGCGGATCAGCGCGGTGATGGCGCATGAGAACCGCTACGACCTGGACGTGGACGTCGACATGACCATCAGCGCGAGGTTCGAAAACGGCGCCATCGGCAGCTTCGCGCACGTGGGCAACGCGGCCGCTCCGGCGGCGGAGGACATGGGTTTCTACGGCAGCGAGGGCACGCTGCTGGTGCGGGGCGTCGAGTACAACACCGTGGACGAGTTGCGGCACTACGACGCGAAGCAGGAACAAGTGGAGATTGGCGAATTGCCGGCTCAGTCCAGCCCCGATCACAACTTCGTGGACGCGATCCTGGGGCGGGACGAGGTCCACTCCGGCGGCGAGGGTGGGCTGGACGTCCTGCGTGTGAACGAGGCGTGCTGGGAGTCGGCGCGGGCTGGGCGCGAAGTTGCCGTGAGCTATTGAGACGGCCGCTGAATCTCCGGGCTAAGCGGCGTACGCGTCAGCGACCAGCCGACTGAACGTCGCCGACCCGGCTACACCCGCCGCCGCAGGCGTGGGTTGGCCAGTTCGTCCAGTCCATGGCTGATGAGAAACAGCCCAATGAATAAGAGGACGATCACCACCATGGGCGAGAGCCACCACCACCAGAGGCCGCGAATCACGGCGGAGTGCAACTGCGACCAATAGATCGTCATGCCCAGGGTGTTGGTGGTCTGGGGGCCGAGTCCCAGGACTTCCAGGCCGATGGCGAAGAGGATGGCAGTGGACACGGCGGCCACGAAGCTGGCGCCCAGGTAGGGGAGCATGTTGGGCATCAGCTCCTTGAAGATGATTTCCATCCCCGACATGCCGTTGAAGCGGGCGATGGGGACAAAGGCGCGCTCGCGCATGCTGAGGACCTGCGAGCCGATGGCGCGGGTGGTGCCCGGCCAGGCCAACAGGGCGATGATGATGGCCATGGATTCAACGGTGACCTGACGCACCTGGCTGGCGACGGTGATGAGAATCAACAGGGCCGGGATGGTGAGGGTGATGTCGGTGATGCCGCGCACGGAGGTTCCGATCGGACCGCGGTAAAAGCCCTGAATGAACCCCAGGGCCGACCCGATGATCAGCGCCATGAATCCCGCAATCAGGCCAATCTTCACCGTCTGCGGCGTTCCCACGATAATCAGCGCCAGCATGTCGCGGCCAAAGCTGTCGGTGCCCAGCGGGTGATCCAGGCTGGGCGAGAGGTCCTTGGAGAAGGCCGTGGTGCGGGTGGCGTCCTGGTCGATGATGAAGGGCGCCAGCAAGCCAAAGACCACGATGACCGTAATGATTGACAGCCCCGCGACCAGGGTGGGATTGCGGCGGCCGTAGGAAATCCACTCGCGCCGTCGACTCCAGGTTTCGGGCGAGCGCGACTCGGTCGTCGGGGGGGCGGCGCTAGCGGCGGACATAGACGATCCGGCGATCCACGAACGGGTAAATCAGGTCCAGGACAAGCATGGCCAGCGCCACCGAGACCACCAAGACAAAGACGATGCCCTGGATCAGGAAATAGTCGGTGTTGCGGATGGCGCGCCAGAGAATCCAGCCCATCCCGGGATAGTCGAAGATCACCTCAACCAGCACGGAGCCGGCGATGATCCCGCCGAAGGTGAGGGCCAAGCCGGTGACCTGGGGCAGCATGGCGTTGCGCATGGCATAGCGCAGGAAGATGCGCAGGGGCGAGAGACCCTTGGCCTCGGCCATGATCATGTAGTCCTCGCCCATGTTGGTGACCATCATTCCGCGCATGCCCAGCATCCAGAATCCCGTCACCGATAACACGATGGACAGCGCGGGCAGGATGCTGTGGTAAAGGATGTCGAGCGTGAAATCCGGCGCAAGTTCAATCTTGGCGCCGGTGCTGTAGGCGCCGCCCAGCGGAAATAGCTTGAACGTAAACGCGAACGTAAAGATCAGGATGAGTCCCAGGAGGTAGTAGGGAATGGCAGATAGTGGCATCAACACGGGTACAAGCCATTTCACCCAGCGGGACGATCCGGGCCAGCCGAGCAACGCCCCCAGCAGGTTTCCGACAATGAACGCAATGATGGTGGAGGCCGTGAGCAGGCCGATCGTCCAGGGCAGCCGCTGGACGATCAGGCGGCCGATGTCGGCCGGGAAGTAGGTAATCGAAGGACCGAAGTCGAAGCGCGCCACGTTCCACAGGTAGGAGAAGTACTGCTCGACCATCGGCCGGTCCAGGCCAAGACGCTTCTTGTAGGCGGCCACCACCTGGTCCATGCCCGAGGTACGGATTCCCAGGGTCTCGAGCTGGGCGAACTGGGCCTGGATGGGGTCGCCGCGCGCCAGGCGCGGGATGACGAAGTTGATCGAGGCCGCAACCCAGACCACCAGCAGGAACATGCCAACGCGTCGGAGCAGGTAGCCCAGCGACACCGGCTCAGCCTCCTGGCTTCAGCAACGTCAGCCCGGCGCGGCTGGCCAGCACTCGCGGGTGGCGACGCTGGCCAAAGCTGCTGGAAGCCGGGCACTTCGGCGACGAAATCTCTGTCGAGTATAGGGAGCGGTCAGTCGGCCGGTCCATTTTCGGTAGGCGGCAAAGCAGGAACCGATGTAGTTAGGGGGTAGAGACTTCGTCCTGTAAGGATTTGACACACATTCGGCCTCCGCAGAACATGCAATCGTGCAATCGCCGCGTTTATTTTCTGGCGAACTGTCGGGGAGGAAAAGGCCAATGAATTCTCTTAACGGACTAAGCCGACGGAGGCTCCTACAGTTCCTCGGCGGCGGGGCGGCGGCGGGCACAGCCGTCTTGATCGCCGCCTGCGGCGAAGACGAAGAACCGGCGCCGACGCCAACGCCGGCCGCGACGGCCATGGCGGAAGCCACCCCGGAGCCGACGCCGGAACCAACGCCTGAGCCAACTCCGGAGGCCACCGCGGCCCCGGCGCCGGCCGCGACCGCAGCCCCGGCGCGCACCGCCGCGCCCACTCGAGCCGCGACGCCTGAGCCGACCCCCGAGGCCATGACGGAAATGATGGGGGCGACCGGTCCGCGCGAAAACGTGCCGCGTAACCGCACGGTGATCGCGGAGAACATCTCGGGCCGAAACGCCAACCCCGAGGTCTTCAACCCCTTCAGCAACAGCATGACGATGCACACGGGATCGCAGCAGTTGGCGATCGAGTCCGTGATCTACATCAACCTGCAGACCGGCCAGGAAGAGCTCTGGCAGATCGACGGGTTCGAGTACGACGAAGGCTTCAACGGCGTCACGATGAGCGTGCGCGACGGCGTGGAGTGGTCGGACGGCATGCCGTTCACGGCTCACGACATCGCGTTCACGCTGAACATGCTGCTCAATGGCACGGCGGACCTGCGCTGGGCCGTGGACGTCCAGGAGTGGGTGCAGACGGCCGAGGCCATGGACGACAAGAACGTGCACATCACGTTCAACAAGCCCAATCCGCGATTCATGTCGCAGATGTTTGCGACGCTCTATTGGTCGGTCTACATCGTTCCCAAGCACATCTGGGAGGGCAAGGACCCGGCCACGTTCACCAACTACGACCCGGACCAGGGTTGGCCTGTCTTTACCGGTCCGTACACGCTGACCTCCACCACGGAGCTTGAGACGGTCTGGGACCGGAACGACAACTGGTGGGGCGCCAAGGCGGCGCCGGCTATCGGCGGCGTGGACCGCCAGACGCCGCTGGCCCTGCCGAAGCCCGAGCGGGTGATCTTCGTTGGCGTGGAGAACGCCGAGAAGCGTGCCGCCAGTGCCATCGCCAACGAGCAGGACACGTTCTGGCACATGCCGCGCAGCGTCTACGAGCAGGTCAACCAGGAGAACCCCAACATCAGGGCCTGGTTCCCCGACCTGCCGTACGCCTACTTCGACCCGGCGCCGCGGCACCTGGCGTTCAACCTCAAGGCCCCGCCGTTTGACAACGTGGACGTGCGCTGGGCGATCTCATACGCGGTCGACCGCGAGAAGATCGTGGAGTTCGCCTACGAAGGGATCACCACGGTCACCGACGTGTTCTTCCCGCACACGCCGGCCATGGACGTTTTCTACCAGCACGCCGCCGACCTCTTTGAGAAGTACCCGGCCAAGGAGTTCAACCTCGAGAAGAGTGCTGAACGCATGGAGGCCGCGGGCTACTCGAAGAACTCCGACGGTCTCTGGGCCGACGGCGACGGCAACACGGTGGTGATGGAAATCCACGTGCGCGGCGGAGAGGAAGACCAGCAGCGCGTCGCGCCGATCCTGGCGGATCAGCTACGAGTTGCCGGCTTCGACTCGACGTTCAAGATCACCGAGGCCGGCGCCTTCTTCGACGGCATCGCCCGCGGCGACATCCTCACCAACATGCAGTTGGTGGGCGGCAACACGGTCAACGTGGCCGACCCATGGGGTACCTGGCGACTGCTTCACAGCAGCCACTCGGCGCCGATCGGCGAGGTTGCAACCGGACAGCGCTCGCGCTTCGAGAACGCTGAGTTCGACGCCATTGTGGATGCAATGGCCGGGTTGACCACCAGCGACCCGGAAATGAAGAGCCTGTTCTACGACTCGATGGAGATCATCCTCCGCGAGATGCCGATTGTTTCGCTGGTCCAGACGGCGTTGTTGACACCCAACAACTACACGTACTGGACCAACTGGCCCGACATCGGCAACGACTACCAGGCGCCATCGCAGTGGTGGGGCAACTTCTACCACAGCATCCTGACGATCGAGCCCACGCAGTAGCGAAGGCCTAATCGGCGAGGGGCTTCCCGGCTGCGGGGAGCCCCTCGCACGGGTACCATCGGAACAGGGAAGTCTTCGTCCGAATTGTTTTGGACTGCCTACAGCGCGGCGGAGCAAATAGTGTCTCGCGAGTGGGCAGCCGCATGGAAAGGATGCGGGCCGCAAACCCATGACACGCAGCACGTTCACCCGCCGCCGGATGCTGGCGGCGATACTGGTCGCGGGAGTCGTCGGCGTTGCCTGCGGACCTTCACCAAGCGCCTCGAACGAATCCGGAGACTCGACGGGGTCATCCGACACATCGGAATCGACGACGGAGCCCACCAAGACGCCAACTCTCGACTTCTTCCGTGCCGGCGGCCGAAACCCGAGCTACCCAACGCCGACGCCGCAGCCCATTCCAGGGCAGCGACAGTCCTAGTCCGGCCGAGGCAGCAGGCGCGCATGCCTGACCTGGAGCCGCACGAGGGACGATTGCCCTGAACAACGGCGCCGTACTGTCGGTCAACGACCTGCGGGTCTACTACGACACAGACGCGGGCACGGTGAAGGCTGTCGACGGCGTCAGCTTCGACCTGCGGCCGGGTGAGCGCCTCGGACTGGTCGGCGAATCCGGCTCAGGCAAGAGCACCATGGCGCTGGCCCTGATGCGGCTGCACAAGCCGCCGGCCCGTATCGCGGGGGGCAAGGTGCTGCTGGACGGCGTGGGCGACGTGATGAAGCTGGACGACGACGGCCTGCGTCGCATCCGCCTGGACCGGCTGGCGCTGGTGCCGCAGGGGGCGATGAACTCGCTGAATCCCGTCATGCGAATCCGTGACCAGCTGGCCGACGGCATCCGAACCCACAAGCCCGGCGATTCGCGCGACGATCTGGCCGAGCGAATCCAGGCGCAGTTGGCCCGGGTTGGGCTGGACGCCGAGGTCGGCGGCAAGTTTCCGCATGAGTTGAGCGGGGGCATGAAGCAGCGGGTGGCCATCGCCATCGGCACGTCGCTGAGTCCCTCGGTGATCATCGCCGACGAACCCACCAGCGCGCTGGACGTGGTGGTGCAGCGGCAGGTGATGGAAACGCTGCGCTCGGTGCAGGAAGAGCTCGGCGCGGCGGTCTTGATCGTCGGGCACGACATGGGGCTGATGGCTCAGATCGCCGACCGCATGGGCGTGATGTACGCCGGCAAGCTGGTGGAACTGGCGCCCGTGCATGACCTGTTCACCAACCCGCAGCATCCGTACACCAGGCTGTTGATCGAGAGCGTGCCGACCCTCATGGCCAAACGCGCGCTGGCCAGCATTCCGGGGGCGCCGCCGACGCTGATCAACGTGCCACCCGGCTGCCCGTTCCATCCGCGCTGTCCGAGCGCCTTCGAGCCATGCGACTCGGAGGTGCCATTGCCGACCGCGCAGAACGGACGCGTGGTGTCCTGTCACCTGTATCCCGGAGAAGCCGCATGACGGCCTTCCTGGAGATGGCCAACGTCAGCAAGGTCTTCTCGGCCGGGATCATCCGGCGCCAGCACACGGTGGCCGTGGACGACGTGACGATGACCATCGACGAGCAGTCCCCGTCCATCCTGGCGGTGGCCGGCGAGAGCGGCAGCGGCAAGACCACGCTGGCGCGGCTGCTGCTGGGCGTGATTCCGCCGTCGTCGGGCGAGGTGATCTATCGGGGCCAGCCGGTGGACGACTTGTCGCGCGAGCAGCGGCGCACGTACCTGCGCGAGATTCAGCCGATCTTCCAGGATCCGTTCGAGTCCTATAACCCGTTCTACAAGGTGGACCACGTCCTGACCGTGCCCGCGCAGAAGTTCCAGTTGGCCGCGACCAAGCAGGAGACCACGCGGCTGATCCACGAAGCGCTGGACATGGTCGGCTTGCAGCCGGCGGAGACGCTGGGACGGTTCCCACACCAGCTGAGCGGCGGCCAGCGCCAACGGGTGATGGTGGCCCGGGCCATGCTGCTGCGGCCGCGGCTGATCGTGGCCGACGAGCCGGTCTCGATGGTGGACGCCTCGCTGCGCGCCACGATCCTGGAGAGCATCCGGCGCATGAAGCAGGAACTGGGGATCTCGGTGGTCTACATCACCCACGACCTGACGACGGCCTACCAGATCGCGGACAACATCCTGGTGATGTACAAGGGATCGGTGGTGGAAGCCGGGTCGGTGGAGCAGGTGATCCGCGACCCCAAGCACCCGTACACGCAGCTGCTGGTGTCGTCGATCCCGCAGCCCGACCCGTCGCTGCCCTGGGGCGCCGAAGGCGAGATTGCCGGCGACCCGGAATCCATGGAAGTCGCGGCCACTGGCTGCAAGTTCGTGGACCGGTGCCCCGCCGCCTTCGAGCCGTGCGCCGGCCAGCGTCCGCTACTTTTCCACGAACACCTGTCGCGCGCGGCGGCGTGCTTCCAATACGACAAGTCGCCGGCGCTGGAAGGCCAGAACCTCGACGTCGTCTTCGAACCGCAACTCACGTCGCAGGCGGCCGGCGGATCCGAGGGGCCGGCCGCGAACTGAGTCGAGCGAGCAGGGTCATGCGAGTCGAGAGGCTGGCCGGGGGTCCTATCATCACGCCCAATATGGACGGGCGGATTGGGAGCAACATCAATGGTCCGTCGCTGGTTCGGGTACCCGAGTGGGTAGCGAGTCCTCTTGGCGCGTTCTACCTCTACTTTGCCCACCACAAAGGCACGTACATCCGGTTGGCTTATGCCGACGACCTGGAGGGGCCGTGGACGACGTTTGGATCCGGCGTGCTGGACCTGGAGGACTCGTTCTTTGCGAGCCCGGAGTTCTCCAGCCATGTGGCGTCGCCGGACGTTCACATTGACGACGAAAACCGGCAGATCCGGATGTACTACCACGGAGTCGTCGAGCGCGGCGTGCAGCGTTCGCGCGTGGCGCTGAGCGAAGACGGGATCAACTTCGAGGCCCGCGAGGAACTGCTGGGGAATCCGTACTTCCGGGTGTTCCGGTATGACGGCTATCACTATGCGATTGGGATGCCGGGAGTGTTCTACCGGTCACGGGACGGGCTGACGGGATTCGTCGAGGGGCTGACGCTGTTCGACGAGAACATGCGTCACTGCGCGGTGCGGCTTGCAGGCGAAAGGCTGAGCGTCTTCTACTCGAACGCCGGGGACTGTCCGGAACGGATCCTGGTGTCCGAGATTGACCTCAGGCCGGACTGGATGGAGTGGCGAGAATCCGAGCCGTCGGTGGTGCTGGAGCCGGAGACGGCCTACGAGGGTGCGGACCTGGCGCTCGAACCTTCGCAGCGGGGACTGACGGAGGTGCGGGTTCGGCAGCTACGGGATCCGGCGATCTTCGAGGAGAACGGCGAGACCTACCTGTTGTATTCCGTGGCCGGCGAGGCTGGTATTGCCATCGCCAGACTCCATGATCGGTAGCGCCTGCTAGGCGAGCCTGACCTCTCCACCAGAGTCGGCTGAGGCGTAGATGGCATCGACGACTTGCTGGACGCGGAGGCCGTCCTGGCCGGTGGACCTGGGCCGGCCACCTTCACGCACGGCGCGGACGAAGTCGGCGATGGCGGCGTGGTGGGGCCAGGGAACGGGCGGGAAGTTGTGGTGAACGCGGTCGACCCAGGAGTCGGATTCGGCGGTCAGGATGCGTAGCCGGGTCGTTGACTCTTCGTTGCGGCCCAGGATGACCTCCGCTCCGGCTCGGTCGCCGGCGACCCAAATACGGTAGTACTCGTCGTCCACGATGTTCAGGGCCCAGCTGCACTCCAGCGAGAGCGTGGCGCCGCTGTCGCAGCGGATGAGGGCGAGGGCGAAGTCGTCAACGTCCATTTCCTGGTGGTTCCAGGAGCCCCACGGGTTGTAGCCGCCGTCGGCCTGGTTGCCGATCCTGAGATAGGTGGCGCCGGACACCGAGACAGGTTGCGGCCCGCCCATGAGCCAGAAGGCTGTGTCGATGACATGCACGCCCACGTCGATGAGCGCGCCGCCGCCGTTGAGGGCCTTGGAGTGGAAGGCGCCCTTGGTGCGGGGCGCGAATCCTCGGCGGCGGTTCCAGGCGGCGCGGACGAAATAGATTTCGCCCAGGTCGCCGCGCTCGATGATCCGCTTGAGGGCAACGGCCTGGGGGATGAAGCGGCTCTGAAAGTCGACGGCCAGGATGCGGTTAGCTGCTTCAGCGGCCTCGACCATCTCGCGCGCGTCGGCCGCGTTCAGGGCCAGCGGCTTCTCGCAGAAAACGTGCCTGCCGGCGGCCAGCGCGGCCAGGGTGGCGGGATGATGGAGCGGGTTGGAGGCGCACACGCTCACCGCGTCGACCGAGTCAAGCCTTAGCATTTCGTGGTAGTCGCGAAAGACGTGCGGGATTCCGAAGTCACGCTTTACGGCCGCCAGGGCTTCTTCGGACACATCGGCCGCGGCGACGATCTCGCACTCGTCCGATATCGCCTGGTAGCCGGGAATGTGGGCCAGTTGGGCAATCTGGCCGGCGCCGATGATGCCGATGCCCAGCCTTTGGCTGCTCACTGGGGCCTCCGTGACACCCGGGCGCCGCTAGACGTCAGGTAGCGCACGCGGAGTCTCGCTTACTTCAGCGGCGAGAACGAGGCCGGGTCCATGAAGGTGCTGGTAACCCCGGCCACGATGGGGCCGTCCTGTTCGGAGTCGGCCTCGATGGCGGCCCAGGCTGGGTCCTGGGCGAAGGCCTCCCACTGCCGCTGCTGGTCTTCGAGGCTGTCGTAGACGTTGATGTAGATGAGGCGCGGGTTGCCGTCCACGACTTCGGTCCAGACGCCGGCGATGTCGAAGCCGTGCTGCCGGAAGACTTCCGACGCGCGCTCGAGGCGGGCCAGCATGGCGGGCATGCGCCCCGGCAGGATTTCGTAGACGCGGAGTTCATAGAGCATCGGATCAATCTCCCAGTTCCAGCTGTCCCAAACGCCGCTTCACGTCGACACCGATTCGATCCGCCGCCTCATGCACCTTCGCAAAATTGTGGGCGTACGAGGCCTCGTCGGGCAGGTGTTCGCAGTAGCAGGGAGTGTCGGGGTCGAGTTCGTTCAGCCGTTGCAGGTAGGTAACCAGGTCCAGCGTGCCTTCGCCGATGAGCACCTCGTCCCACTTGAGCGTGAGGTGCCCGTAATCCCACTGGAGGTCCTTGACGTGGGCGGAGTAGACGAAGTCACCCAGCAGGTCGAAGGTGCGGTGGATGAGGGAGGTGGTATCGAAGTAGGTGTCCATGGCGATCATGTTCACCACGTCCATTTGGAATCCGACGTGGGGATGATCCACGGCGTCGAAGAACTCGCGGATGTCTTCCGGCTGGTAGAAGAAGCTGTGGTTGAAGGGCTCGATCAGGAAGCGGGTGTGATTTAGGTCCAGGCCGTCCAGGACGCGGAGCACGACTTCGCGCAACTCGGCCTTGTAGGCGTCCGTGAACATGTCGGGATGGGCGGTGAGCAGGCCGCCGGTGGGGTTCTTGGTGCCGGGGAGGATGTGCAGGGTGCGGCACTGCATCGCGTCAGCGTTCAGGAGCCCGCGGCGGATATCGCTGATCCGCTGCTCCGCCAGTTCCCGGTCGGCCACCATCAGGTTGTCGTTGAAGTTGGCCTCGCCGACCATGATCCCGAGTTCCCGCGCGCGCTCGCCAAAGGCCGCGCACTCGTCCCGGCTCCGGGTCCATACGGCACTTGGCGCAGCGATGGCCGAGAGTCCGTAGCGGTCAAGCTGGGGCGTAATGTCGTCGAAGTCGTCGATCGAGTCCGGCCGCACGAATCGCAGGTTGGGCGGCGTCTCAGGCTTATAGGCCGGATCGCGGCGCAGGGCGACATTCGGCTCGAAGATTGGGTAGATGCCGCCGAGTCTCATTTCAGCTGGTCCTTAGTCGACCGTGCCACGGCGAATCGAGTCGCGGTGGCCTACGATATCCCACCACCAAACCAGCCGCAGGCGATGGCGCGCGCAAATGCAGACCGAGGACTCCGTGGCTGAATCCGAGCTCCCGCCGGTGCGCGTGGGACTGATCGGCTGCGGCCGACACGCCAGTTTCTGCATCCATCCCAGCCTGCCGTACCTGCCCCAGATAGAGGTCGTCGCGGTCTGCGACCTGGACGAATCTCGCGCCCGCGCCACCGCGCAGCGTCTGGGTGTCCCGGCCGTCTACACGCAGACGGGGCGGATGCTGGCGGAGCAGCAGCCCGAGGCCGTCATCGCGATCGGTCCGCCAGCCATGCAGAACCCGGTTGGCCTGGAATGCCTGGCGCACGGCTGCCACCTTCTCATCGACAAGCCGCCCGGGCTCTGTCCGGCCGACGCCCGCCAATTGGCCGAAGCAGCGGACGCTGCGGGATTGATCGGCCAGGTCGGCCACAACCAGCGGCACTCGCCGGCCATGCGCACGGCACGGCGAATGGCCGCATCGCCGGAGTTCGGCGAACCGACAACGGTGTTTACGAAGTACTGCGGCGAGATCCCCACCGAGCCCTTCTGGGGCCTGGAGCCGCTGGTTCGCGGGCTGCTCTACTACCAGGCGGTGCACCCGGTCGACACGTCGCGCAGCATCCTGGGCGAGATCGAAACGGCGACGGCCTACCAGGTTCAAAACGGCAGCGTTGCGGGCGGCGGCCCGATCGTCGTGATTCTGGAGTTCGTGAACGGCACGCTGGCGGTGCTGGACCAGAACACGGCCACCCCCTATTTCCAGATGCGTACCACCATCACTGGCAGCGCCGGAACCAGCGTGGACGTGGTTGACCTGGACCGGGTCGCGTACCTTCAACGCCCCGAAGACACCGGCCACCGGCGCGTGGAACCCGCCGACCCGGAGTTTGGGATCTTCTACGAGGTCATGCCCGCGCAGACCTGGCAGGTGCCCCGCCAGTACCCGGCCGAGAAAGCCTTCGGCTACGTGGACCAGCTGGCGGCCTTCGCCGCCGCCGTCCGTGGTGGCGAGCCCGGCAGGCCCACGCTCTGGGACGGGTACCAGAACCTGCTGGCGCTCGAGGCCATCTCCCGCAGCCTGACAACCGGCCGGCCGGTACCTATCGACGAGATCCGCGCCGACCTGGGCTGACAGTTCGACCCTAGAAGCCGCTGGCAAGCGGCAATTGGATAGGCGCCGGTGGCGGACTGAGCGGCGGCGTATCGGGCCGGGTTGGGCCAATGAAGTCGCGAAGGGCGTCGGCCCGAGCTTCCAGGTCTTCATCCACCGAGTCCTCCACATACGGAAACGACGAGGGATACAGGTCGGCGTAGAGCGGTTCCAGGTGCGGGAAGTAGCGGCGCAGGTTGTGCAGGAACCAGCGCTTGGGCTCCGGCTTCAGGTGCAGCAAGCGCACCCCCACCCGGCGCGCGCCGTACTCGCGGGCCAGCCGCATCAGGTCGGCGATGGCGGCGTCGGAGTCGGTCAGGCCAGGCAGTACCGGAGCCATGTTCACGCCCACGTCCAGGTTCAGGTCGGCCAGCTCCCGAACCACCCGAAAGCGCTCGGCCGGCGGCGGGACACCCGGCTCGATGCGACGCGCCAGGTGCGCGTCGGCGATGGGAATGGAGACGGTGACGCTGGCGCCCCCCGCGAGGGCCAGGTCCCGCAGCAGGTGACGGTCGCGGCGGATCAGGGTGGACTTGGTGATGAGGCCGATGGGGGAGCGCGCCGCCAGGAACTCGCGCAGGCAGGCCTGGGTGAGCCGCAGGTGGCCCTCCACCGGCTGGTAGGGGTCGGTAGCGGCGCCGACCGCCACCGTTTCGCGCTTCCAGCGTGGAGATTGGAGCTGGGCGCGCAGACGTTCGGCCACGTTGACCTTGGCGAAGATCACCCGCTCGAAGTCGCGGCCGCCGTTGAGATCGAAGTACGTGTGCGTCTCGCGCGCGTAGCAGTACCAGCATGCGTGGCTACAGCCGCGATAGGGGTTGAGGCTCCACTGGAACGGCATGCCCCGGACGCGGTTGAGGGCGTTGCGGCAGGTGATCTCGCGAATGTCCAGTCGCACGGCAGACGCCTTTCAGGGCCCCTGCCCACCAGCAGTATACCGAACAAATAGCGAACATCACCATTGGATGTCCCCGCCCCTGCATCGCTGCGGGGGAGCGCGGAGCGGCCCTAGTTGTCCGCCGACGCCATCTGTTTGCGCGCCGCATACGGATTCTCGCGCATTTGTAGCGGAAAACGCACCGTCTGCTGTGAAAGCCCCGCCTCGTGCACCGCCATCACCATCTCGATGATCCAGCGGCCGTCAATGGCGTCGCACACCGGCCGACGGTCCTGTTCCACGGCCTCAATCAGGTCGCGCGTCATCGTGGTGTGCAGCAATTGACGGACATCGGCCGTACCCTCGGTGTCGCCGAGTGCGACGGCGTCCAGCGGCGGCACCGGGACCGCTTCCCAGTTGCTTTCCACTCCCGGATCCAATTCCGGTCGCCGGTTGATCAGCAGCGGCTGGCCGGTGGTCGGGCCGCCTCGCAACGAGATCATGCCGGCCGTGCCAACCAGCTCGATGCCCATCTGGCGGTGCATGCCGCGGCCGGTTCGGTATGACGAGAACGTGCCGATGACTCCCTTATCGAACTGGTACGTGGCGAAGATCTGGTCTCCGGCCATCAGCCCCAAGTTCTCGTTACCTTCGCGCGCGTCCGATAGATCCACGGGTCGTGCGGACTGCACGACGCTGGCGGTCATTTGGCGCGGGTCGCCCGCAAGCTGCCGCATCAGGTCCAACTGATGCGCGCCCAAAACTGCCAGGTCCTCGGCGCCGCCCCGGCGTTCGTCGTTCTTGCCGGTGGCGTGCATGGCCACGAGCCGCCCGATTTCGCCGGCGCGGACCAGTTCGCGCATACGCATCACCTTGGGATCCACCCGCCAGTTGTGGCCAACCTGGATCCTGGTGCCGCCACGGCCCGCCGCGGCCAGGATGGCGTCGGCCTCGGCGGGGGTGCGCACAAAGGGCTTCTCGCAGTAGATGCCCCTGGCCCCGGCCTCGATGGCGGTAAGCATCATCTCGGCGCGCAGATGTGGCTGCCGGTTGCAGACGGTCACGAAGTCCGCCGGCACGCTGCGCAGCATCTGGCGATAGTCGCCAAATGCCCGCGGCGCTCCCAGCTGCTCGGCCTTGGCCCGGGCCACTTCCTCGTCGACATCCGCCACGGCCACGACGTCGACCTCCGGAATCAACTGCCAGGCGAGGTCCAGATCGTGCCCGTAGTTGCCCGCCCCGGTGGCTCCAATGACAACGGCCGTGTACATCAGGAGTGCTCCAGTCTCAGCGCGTCGTGCGTTGGCAGCAGCATTGTGCCGGCATTCCTTCCCGCCCGGATGCTTTCACGAGCACTGCCCCGCAGCAAGGGCCGCGGAGCGGTCTAGACGTCTGCCAGCGCCGACTGCCGACGCGCCGCATACGGGTTGTCACGCACCTGGAGAGGGAAGCGAACGGTTTGTTGGGTCAGGCCGGCTTCGTGAACGGCCAGGACCATCTCCACCGTCCAGCGGCCGTCGATGGCGTCGCAAACGGGGCGTCGGTTCTCCTCCACGGCGCGCAGCAGGTCCAGGGTCATGCTGGTCTGCAGCAACTGGAGTTCGTGCGCCGTGCCCCCGGTGTCGCCAATGGCGGCGGCATCCAGGTCGGGAACCGGCACGGCCTCCCAGGTGCTGTCCACACCTGGATCGTCACCCGGGCGCCGGTTAATCAGCAGTTCCCGGCCCCGCTGTCCGTGGCTGCGCATGGAGATGATGCCCTCGGTTCCGACCACCTCGATCCCGAAGGCGCGGTGCATGCCGGGTCCGGTGCGGACGGACGAGATGGTGCCGATGACCGCATGATCGAACTGGTAGGTGGCGAAGAGCTGGTCGCCCGCGATCAGGCCGATCTTCTCGTTGCCCTCGTGCACGTCTGGCAGGCCCACGGGGCGGCCGGACTGGAACACGGCGCCGCTCATCTGACGGGGGTCCCCGGCGACCTGGCGCATCAGGTCCATCAGGTGGACGCCCAGCACCCACAGGTCCTCGGCGCCGCCGCGGCGGTCGTCGTTCTTGCCGGTGGCGTGCACGGCCACCAGTCGCCCGATCTGGCCGTCCCGGATCATCTCGCGCATGAGAAGCACGGCGGGATCGATTCGCCAGGTGTGGGCGACCTGGATCTTGGTGTGACTGCGGCTGGCGGCGGCGATCACGGCGTCGGCCTCGGCCGGGGTGCGCACCAGCGGTTTCTCGCAGTAAATCCCCTTGGCCCCGGCCTCGATGGCGGCGTGAATCATCTCCGCGTGCACGTCCGGCTGACGGTTGCAGATGTTGACGAAGTCCGGCTGCACGCTGGACAGCGCCTCCCGGTAATCCCCAAACGCCTGCGGCGCCCCCAACTCGTCCGCCTTAGCCCGTGCCGACGCCTCGTCAACGTCAGCCACGGCCACGACTTTGACCTCTGAAACCAGCTGCCACGCAAGGTCCAGATCGTGCCCATAGTTGCCCGCGCCCGTCGCTCCGATGATGACGGCGGTGTACATCAAGCTCGCTCCGTGATCAGCGCCAAATGAGTTAGGCGAAGCATAGCGCCGATGGTCTCCACGGCACGCGGGGGGGGTGCCGATTGGCGGATCGCCTGACTTGCGACGTTACGACCGAAGGCCGTGGCTCAGATGGGAGTGCTTAGCTTGGTGATCTGCGCACCAGGTCCGCGCGATTCGTGCAAAGGTCTCCTGAATTCGCACCTGCTCCCGAAAGGAATGAAGACTGCCTGACCCGAATCTGCGAAGTCAGAGACCCTTGCGGCGAGTGAATCGGAGACCGGACCAGGTTTGGTCGATGGCAGCGATCTTGTAGTCGACCAGACCGCTGGCCAAGCCGGTTTCGCGGACGACGCGCTCGGAGAGGTCGGACGTGACGCCTGAGGCCTTCTTGGGCCAGCAAATCCAGAGGCCGCCCGGGCCGGCCTTGGCGCCGTAACGCTCGATGCGCTGTCTCAGTTCGCGCTGGGAGCCGACAAACCAGACGATCAGGTCGCAGCGGCCCTGGACACCGCGGCGTAGGACTACGTCATCGGGCAAAGTGCCGAGGGTGGCTTGGAAGTTGTCGGGGGCGCCGGGAGTGGCGACGGCGTAACCCGGCTTGATACCGAGCTTTCGGGGCAGTGGTGTGCCGGAGTAGCCGGCCAGCGCGGACGCGGGCACGACGGGCTGGGACGGCGGGTTGCCAATGGCCTGACGCAGCGCGGGTTGGACGTTGGGCCAGTCGGTGTAGACGGCATCGGGGAGCAGTTGGCGAACGCGTTGGACCTTGGCGGGATCACCGTCGACAAAGACGAGGGGGATTCCACGGGTGGCCCGGGCCTGGCGCATGGCGACGCCGACATCACGGCCGTGGGAAGGCAGGCGTCCGAGGTCGATGACGAGGGCGCCGGGCGGGTTGGCGCGCAGGGCGCGAAGTCCGGTGGGGTCGAGTTGGGAGTGGTCGACCTGGAACTCGTCGGCTGGAAAGCGCGCGGCGCGATCGGCGGCTTCGGCGGCGTTCCAGTGGATCAGGCGGACGGTAGCCATGCAAGGAGTCCGTCAGCGATACGAAGGACGAGGGCGCCGGCAGAGGCCGCGCTGCGGCAGTCGCAACCTACGACGATGTGACGAGTGGCCATGCCATAGAGGATAGCGGCGGGCCGGAGCGGTCAGCCGGCTGACCCAGGCGCCGCCAGGCCATCTGGATCGGCGTCGTCGGGGCGCAGTCGCCAGATGTCGCGTACCCATAGTGGGACACCAATCCCGATGACTGCCGTGGCCAGACCGCCGAGCAGGATGGCGGTGGGGGTGCCCTGGGTTTCGGCGACCCAGGAGAGCGGCAGCAGGCCCAGCGGCGAGAGCCCGAAGGTCATCATGCGCAGGGCCATAACGCGACCGCGGAGAGCGTCGGGCACTAATAGTTGCAAGGCCATCTGGTTGACCGACATGTAAACCGATTGGCTGAAGCCCATACAGGCCACAACCGCGGCGGCGGCCGCGAAGGAGCGCGTGAACGCGAGAAGGATCAGCAGCGCGGCGTAGGTGAGGATGGCCGCCACGAGGGCACGGCCCTTTTCGCGAAACCGCGAGAAGGTGACGACCAGCGCCGAGCCCACAAGGGCGCCGACTCCGAGGACGCCGAGCAAGAATCCAAAGGCCTCGGGTCCGCCAGCAAGGTCCTTGCGGACGAACGCCGGGAGTAGCGTCATGAGCGGCATGCCAAAAAGGGAGGGCCCCAGGGCGAGGAGCATGAGCGCCAGCATGATGCGGGTGCGGGCTACATACACGAATCCGCCGCGCATGTCCGCCCATGTGGATGAGCGCGGTCGCGGGGAGCGTGGCGGCGGGACGACGCGCAGCATGTTCACGCTGCTCCAGACATAGCCTCCGACCTGGACAAAGTAGGACCCGGCAATGCCGACGGTGGCGATGACTTGTCCGGCCAGGGATGGTCCGATGATGCGGGCCGAGTTGAGCGTGGCGCTATGCAACCCGATGGCGTTGGCGAGATGTTGACGCGGTACCAGGCCCGCGACGAGAGCGGTGCGCGCAGGTACGTTGACCGCAAACATGGTCCCGACAACCAGCGAGGACACGGCCAAATGCACGACGTGCACACGATTCGTGACGACCAGAATCGCAATCGTCATCATCAAACAGGCCAGGATTACCTGCGCCACCAAAACCATTCGTCGTCGGTCCAGACGGTCAGCCAACACACCGCCGAGTGGCGACAACAGCAGCATTGGGATAGACCGGAAAAACGCCAGCAGGCCCAGCGTGAACTCAGATCCGGTCAGATCCAGCACCAGCCAGCCCTGCGCCACCTGCTGCATCCAGAAAGCAACCTGGCTGCCGGCGTTGGCCTGCCAGAGCCGGGAGTACTGCTGGTAGGCAAGGGCCGGCGCAACACGGTCGCGCAGGCGAATCAGCGGCCTGAGCAGAGAATCGATGAGCGACGATCCGATCAGCGGTTGCAGCCCGAAAGCTTCGGGCCCCGGCGGAGTGTGGGGGATGAGCGGTAACTTGGGCAACCGGCGGCGAGCCAGGCGCCGATGCGTTCCTCCGCCTTCGCGCCCACCCGTGCCAACGGGCGGCCCGCGTTGCTAGTCTGCCCGGGTTGCCAAACAAGCGGCGCTTCTGAGGAATCGCGACGACGTGTCACGAACTGGTCGGGCATTCTTGGTCGCGGTCGTGGCCACTCTCGCTGCGGCGGTCCTGTCTCCCGCGGTACACGCGCAGTGGCCGACGACGTGTGTCGGTTTGAATGACATCGTAGAAGCCCATCTGGGCAATGATGGCAACGTCGCCATCTACCAGCGGGTCTTTGGCGACCAGGCGGAGCAAGCCTGTCAGAACGACCATCGTGACGATGTGCGCGGAGTATTCGCCTGGGCATTTGAAGTCTCGACGCAGTCCGACTTGGCCGATCTCCCGGATCTGGCTTGGCCAACGGGCTGCGTTGAACTGAATGACATCGTCGAGGCGCACCTGGGCAACGACGGGAATGTGGGTATCTACCAGCGCGCTTTTGCCGGAGCCGCCGAGTTCGCCTGCCGAGGCGATCACCGCCGTGACGTGCGAGGCGTGTTCGCATGGGCCTTCGGCGGCACGACGGTCCTCGTCAGCCAGGACCGGCCAGAATCGGTAGCGGCAGGGTGGTCGTCAGTCGCGGTCGGCGGATTCCACAACTGTGCGATTCGGATCGATGCAACGGTCGCCTGTTGGGGGCAACAGGCGGACGCCGCCGGGGGCAACGTCGGCAAAGCGGATCCGCCCCCAGGGAGTTTTCAGTCAGTGAGCGCCGGCCTCGATCACTCCTGCGGCGTGCGCACGGATACTTCGGTTGCCTGCTGGGGATCGAACGTCGCCTTTAGAGATCGCCACGTCGGTCAAGCGATCCCTCCGAGCGGCACATTTCAGTCGGTGAGCGCCGGGTACTTTCACACCTGCGGGGTCAGGACTGACGGATCGGTCGCGTGCTGGGGTGATAACGGAGCTGGCGAGGCCGACCCGCCGGCGGGCACTTTTCGATCGGTCAGTGCTGGGGCAAATCACACCTGCGGCGTGCGAACCGACGGGACGCTCTCCTGTTGGGGATCGAATCGCCAAGGACAGAGCTCTCCCCCGAGTGGAAGTTTTCAGTCAGTCAGCGCTGGATTCCATCACACATGCGGCGTGCGCGATGACGAGACATTGGCGTGCTGGGGGTCAAACGTCGACAACTGGAACCGCGTCGTCGGTCAAGCCACCCCGCCGGCGGGGACGTTCCGGTCCGTAAGCGCCGGTCTGCACCACACCTGCGGCCTGCGAACGGATCGCACGATGGCTTGCTGGGGCTCGAACACTGAGCGAGGACTCGATCATGTTGGTCAAGCAATGCCGCCCGCCGGCGAATTCACAAGCGTTGATGCCGGGCACAGCCACACCTGCGGACTGAAGACCGATGCGACCATCGCCTGTTGGGGGTGGAACGGTCACGGCCAAGCATCGCCACCGGCTTAGCTTCGAGAGCCGGGTAGACCAGTCGCCGTCCGGATTCGGCGAAGGCGACGGCTCGTCCGCTTCGGAGACCTCCCGGCAATGAGGCTCGGGCATCCAGGCGGCAGCTTTGGTCGAGCCCGATTGCTCCACGACATAGAGAGCGCCGGATGAAAGAGCCACGCCGATCACGCGGCTGGAGATACGAGCGACGGCCAAGAGGAGTTCGCGACGCATGCGGCCAACGATGCGGGCCTCGACGTTGCGCTGCTTAAGCTCCCAGGTCACGGGCCGCACGCGTCGCTGACGTTTGGGCGAGGCGACGACAGGGAAGTTGGAGATGTACCGACCATCCTCGGTTATCCCCTCAGTCTTCAGACGCGTACAAGCTGCTCGGCAACGTCACAACCCGCCAGACGGGTTGGCCGCGAACGGATGCGGCGGCAAACCTTGGCAACAAGTGGCGGACCGGCCCTCGATGTCACGGGCGGCGTGATCGGCGTGGCGACAAAGCGAGCATGCCCGGGGATCGAGCGTGGGTCCGACGAGGCGGATCTGCTGAGAGTCGGTGATTCAGCACGACAGCTGATTCACGTCTGAATTGATGCCCACCGAGCGCAGACCGACTCGCCAATCGGGCCGGCGCCGGCGACCGCAAGTTGGACGGCCGTCGACGCGGGGATCAAGCACACATGCGGAGCCCCGAGCGACGGGACAGTTGCAAGCTGGGGCTCGAATCCCGACCGGAAAGCGACCCGTCGGCCTGATCGAACGCGAGATCTTCGGCGACCTCGCTTCAGAGTCTGCAGCCAGAAGCGACCCTGCCAGGCGGGACAGCCGAAACTAGAGTGGGTTATGCGAGTCTGCCGGCTCTCGCTGCCTACTGATGTAGGCCGCTCCTCGCAGCCATCATGGGCGCAGCGCGTTAATGCGCGGCACGGGACGGCTAGTATCGAGTCATGCGACCTCGAGTTGACCTCGTCTGAATGCGGTACATCCGCGCCGCTCTGCTTGCGCTGGGTGTCAGTTTGGCAATGGCTCCCCAAGCGTTCGCTCAGTGGCCGACGACATGTGTTGAGCTCAATGACATTGTCGAAACGCACCTCGGCAACGATGCCAATGTCGGCATCTACCAGCGCGTGTTTGCCGACCACGCCGAGGAACGGTGCCAGAGCGATCACCGGGTTGACGTGCGAGGAGTCTTCGCGTGGGCCTTCGAGGAAACGGGAGCGACGACGCTGAATCTGCCAGCACAGGTCTGGCCCTCCGACTGCGTGCAGCTCAACGACATTGTCGAGAACCACCTCGGCAACCGCGGCAATGTCGGCATCTATCAGCGCGCCTACGGCGAGGGAGCGGAGGTGGCGTGCAGGTCCGATCATCGGGACGACGTCCGAAGCGTTTTTGCCTGGGCATTCGATGTCGCCACAACCACAGCCACCGGGCAACCGCTCTCCGTGGCCGAACTGGTGCAGCGACACCAGGGCGCGGTTCGCTATGTCCGGACGGCCGACGAAGCCTGCGCGAGTGCCTTCGTGGTGAGTCCGGACGGCTATCTCGTCACCAACAGTCATGTGATCAGCGGGACACGCCAGGCGACCGTGGGAACGCACGACGGACGGGAGCAGCAGGCGACCGTGGTCGCCGACGATCCGGAGTCGGACGTAGCGCTGCTCAAGCTGCCGGGTAGCGGACATCCCTTCGTGCCGTTTGGAAGCTCCACGGGCCTCGGGCTCGGCGAGGACCTCGTAATCCTCGGATATCCACTGTGCTTCGACACGCTCACAGTTACCCGTGGAATCCTGTCGGCACGGCATCTGGACTGGCTGCAGACTGATGCTGCGGCCAACCCGGGAAATAGCGGTGGACCCGCATTCAATCTGCGCGGTGGGGTCATCGGCGTGGCGACCGCCAAGCTCGGAGGCATCGATAGGGTTGAGTCGGCGAATTTCCTCATTCACGGCGATCTTGTTCGCCAGATCGTTGACGACTGGATCGCCCGCCACCGCACCGGCAACCTACCACCGCTCCCGGAACCGCAGCCCCTGCCGCACCCGTCGGAACTGATCGAGGCCGTCGGGCTGGCCACGGGTTCGGACTGCACGTCCGGACCGGATCATTCTGGCATCTGGCAAGAATCACTTCAGGGCGATCCGATGCCGGAGTACTTCTGCGTCGTCTACCAGGTGAAGTGGTGGCCGGCGGACTGGAGTGTGGAGTCACATTGGACGTGGCCGGGGGGCGGGACCAACTCAACCGATCCGAGGCTGTGGTGCGAGCCCATTCGGAACCGGTGTGAGGGCGGTTACATGAAGCTGGCCTGGCACAACCCGGACCGCGCCTCTGCGGACTTTGGAGGGACGCTGGACGTCGCACTGCACGTCAACGGAGATCACATTCGGACCGACCGGTTTTGGGTGTCGTAGAGCCGAAGCAGCAATCCAGAGTCAATGGCGACACTGGCCACTGCAGTCAGCAAGTCAAGCGACAGGCCGCGATGAGGTGTCCCGGCAGCTCCTTCGGTCTAGCCCAAGTTTCCACCGACCACCGACAGTTAGCTCTCCGTAGCCCAAACATCGTGGGTCCCCTGCCGGTCACTTGAACCGGAGCGCTGGCACGCCTCCGTGTCGATATGCCCAGAATGGACGAATGGCTCCAGGCCGACCTAGTCAAGCTTGAGGTGCGCCAGCCGACTGACAATGCGCCACGAGTACGCGACTGGATTCGCTGACGCAGGCGCTCATTGCCGGTTTCGTCGCTCGCGGTCTACGTGCTGGGGTCAGGAGCGAACATACTGGCCAAACCATCCAGGCCATCGCGGGGCAGCCAACCAGTCTGATTGGACTGCCGGGGCACGCAATCAGGCCCTGGCTGCTTCAAGGTCGCGGCGAAGATCGCTGATCTGGTCGCGGAGGGCGGCGGCTTTTTCGAAGGCGAGGCTGTCGGCGGCGAGGCGCATCTGGCGTTCGAGGTCCTTGATGGTTTGGGCCAGTTCCACGCGGGAAAGGTCGTTAGTGCGGCGGAATCCGATGTCGTAGGCGGGCGACTCTTCGGCGGCCTGGGCCAGACCGTCGTGGCCGGCCTCCTGGGCGACACGCTCGGTGATGTCACGCAGGCTCTTGACGATTGAGGCCGGCGTAATGCCGTGCTGCTCGTTGTAGACCACCTGCAGACTGCGCCGCCTATAGGTCTCGTCGATGGCGCGCTTCATGCTGTGGGTGACGAGGTCGGCGTACATGATGACGCGGCCGTGCAGGTGGCGAGCGGCGCGGCCGATTGTCTGAATCAGTGACGTCTCGGAGCGTAGGAAGCCCTCTTTATCGGCGTCCAGGATGGCAACCAGGCTTACCTCGGGAAGGTCCAGGCCCTCCCGCAGCAGGTTGATCCCAACCACCACGTCGTAGACCCCGCGACGCAGGTCGCTGAGGATTTCGACGCGTTCCAGGGTGTCGATCTCGGAATGCAGGTAGTGAACCTTGACGCCGATCTCGGCCAGGTACTCGGCGAGATCCTCGGCCATGCGCTTGGTGAGGGTGGTGACGAGCACTCGTTCGTGGACATCGACGCGCTTGTTGATCTCGGCGATCAGATCGTCGATCTGGCCTTCGGTGGCGCGCACTTCGATAGCCGGATCGACGAGGCCGGTAGGGCGCACGATCTGTTCGACGATCTGCTCGCTGTGCTCGTATTCGTATGGCCCCGGCGTGGCGGACATGAAGACGGCGGTCTTGATGTGCTGCTCGAACTCCTCGAAGGAGAGGGGCCGGTTATCAAAGGCGGAGGGCAGGCGGAAGCCATATTCGACCAGCGCTTCCTTGCGGGCGCGATCGCCGGCCAGCATCCCGCGCACCTGGGGCAGCGTGACGTGGGACTCGTCGACGACGAGCAGATAGTCCTCGGGCAGGTAGTCCAGCAGTACCCAGGGCGGGTCGCCGGCTTCGCGGGCGTTGAGGTGGCGGCTGTAGTTCTCGATGCCGGTGCAGCTGCCGGTCTCGCGCAGCATCTCCATGTCGAAGTTCGTGCGCTGGCGCAGGCGGGCGGCTTCCAGCACCTTGCGGCGGGCCTCGAGCCGTGCGAGTTGCTCGTCCAGTTCCTGGCCGATGGCTTCGATGGCGCGTTGCAAGCGCTCGATGGGGGTGACATAGAAGCGCGCCGGGTAGACGGTGAGGCTGGAAAGCTCCTCAAGGATTTCGCCAGTGAGCGGCTCCAGACGGACCGCCCGTTCGAGTTCATCGCCAAAGAACTCCAGTCGAAGCACGAAGTCGTCGTATGGCGGGTAGACCTCGAGCACCTCGCCGCGTACTCGAAAGCGCCCGTGTTCGAGGCTGGCCGAGGTGCGGGAGTATTGGAGCCCGACCAGGACGCGCAGCAGGCGGGTACGGTCGTATTCGGCGCCGACTTCCAGCGACAGGCTCATGTCGCCGTAGTCCTCGGGCGGCGTGATGCCGTAGATGCAGGAGACGGTGGCCACCACGATCACGTCACGGCGTTCGAAGAGCGAACGCGTGGTGGAGTAGCGCAGCTTCTCGATCTCGGCGTTGATGTCGGTCTCTTTCTCGATGTACGTGTCGCTGCGCGGAATGTAGGCCTCGGGCTGGTAGTAGTCGTAGTAGCTGACGAAGTACTCGACGGCGTTGCGGGGAAAGAACTCCTTGAGCTCGGTGGCCAATTGGGCGGCCAGGGTTTTGTTGTGGGCCAGCACCAGCGCCGGACGCTGGATGCGCTGGATGACGTTGGCGATGGTGAAGGTCTTGCCTGAGCCGGTAACGCCCAGCAGAGTCTGGGCGCGGTGGCCGTGCTGGACGCCGTCAACCAGTTGGTCGATAGCCTGGGGCTGGCCGCCGGCTGGTTGGAATTCGGCGGCAATCTCAAAGCCCGCACGGGTGCCGCTCTGGGGAAGGGTGGCCATAGTCAGACGATTCTAGGACGCGGCCTAGCGGCGGCTAATAGACCGTGCCGGGCGGGTCGTCCTCCCACTCGAATCGCGCGTCGCCGCTGGCCTCGAAGCCAGCGGCGAACACGCGCTGCTGGAGCCACATCAGAGCGCTGTCTTTGCTCGTCAGGAAGGGAGAGTGCGCGGTGAAGGGTATGGGGCCATAAATCGGTTCGCTGTCAATCTCCGCTTCAACTTCAAGCCAGACGGCAAGGCCCGGCGGATCGGTTTCGAGCGTGTGCCTCTCCTGTGCTCGGGTTCTTGACCAAGTGACTCTCACGCGTCGTGGGTCGGACTTCAACAGGTGCTCAGCGAACCGGGGCCGCAGGCGGCCCTTCAACGTAAACGCGGGCACTAGAGGTTTGCCGGCCAGGCCGAGTTTCGGCTGCAGCCCTTAGAACGCACGCAGTCGCTCCGCACAGCCCCCACCTCCGGGTTTATTCCGTCAGAATCTCGCGCAGGCGCTGGCCGATGATTTCGGGTTCGCCGGGCTGCAGGTTGGCGGAGGCGGCTTCGACGAGGCCGCGTGAAGGATCGAAGCGGACGACGATGGAGGGGTCGCCGGCGAGTAGGGCGTCGACGACTTCCTGAACGTCTGGGCCCTGCCAGTCGGGTTCGAAGCCGATGACGGCGGTTGGGACGAAGTAGCGGTCGTCGTCAAATTCGACGGTGGCGCGAACGCCATCCAGTTCGCCAACATCGTCGACGATGATCTCGACGAGTTCGTGGAACTCGCGGAGCATTTCCTCCTCGTCGGAGTCCATGTAGCTGCGGAGCGCGGCGTAGAGGCCAACCATTTCTTCCTTGGCGATCTTGGACGGGCGGCCGATGGCGTGGTTGGGGCTGTTGTTGAGATGCGCGGCTTCGATGAGGTCGGCGCGGCCGTAGAGCAGGCCAGTAGCCTGCGGACCGCGGATGACTTTGCCGCCGCTCATGGCGACCAGGTCGGCGCCGTCGCGAATGAAGCGCTTGAGGTTGTCGCGCGGCGGGACCGTCATGGATGCGTCCACGATGACCGGGACGTCATGTGCGTGGGCGATGTCAGCAACCTGCGGCAGGGTCAGACCACCACGCGGGTTACCCGGTGCAAAAAGGTAGGCCACGGCGGCCGTTCGGTCGGTGATCGCCGCTTCCATCTCCTCGGGCAAACAAGAGACGACGTTGCCGACCTCGATGAAGCGCGCGCCGGTGAAGCCGTACATGTGGCTGTAGGGGCCGCGATGGAGCTTTTGGATGACGAGTTCATCCTTGAGGCCGGTCGTATCGGGAATCCGGCGCACGGCGGCGATGTCAGTCCCCGTCATGCACGCCGCCATCGAGATGACCATTCCGGCGGCCGCGCCGGCGACCACCATGCCGGCCTCCGCGCCGGTTACCTCGGCGATGTATTCGCCAATGCGGCGATTGAGCGTTTCGAGGGTCACAAAGGCGCGTCCTGCCTCGGCCATTGCCTCGAACGTCTCCGGCAGCATCAGCGAGCCGCCGTGGGCGGTGGTTGGACCGCCGGCGTGGATAACGCGCGGCACGCCGAGTTCGTCATAGATGCGGTTGGCGGGAAGGGTTCGAGCCATGAGAACTTCCGGCACAAGCGGCCAGTGTTGTATAGCACGTCGAGAACCCGCGCCGGTATATAGTTCGGCAGCTAAGGTTCCCCACCGAGAGTTGGCGGCATGAGCATTGACAACCTGTACCCCGGGCTGGTGACTCCGCTGCCAGTGGCTACGGGCTATCACCCCTTCGTTGACTACCGCTTCATTCACCCGGGGCGCGCGCGCTGGGTGGATGACGACGGCCGGCCCCAAGGCGCCTGGGGGCTGACGAATCCGACGTCGCTCCACGCCGACTTTCCGGCGGTGCCTCGCGGCGTTGAACTGCGGGCGGAGCCGGGGGTGCGGACCGAACCCGTACTCAAGGCCACTGAGCCGTGGGAGAGGCTGGTGTGGTGGCCGAAGGTGATTTTCGACGGCGGTCGCTACAAGCTCTGGTATGAGGCGGTTCCGCCGGATCACTGGGATCCGGAGATCGGCCCGAATCTTGCCTGGCCAAACCCTGTGTTTGGCGGGTTGCTGTGCTACGCCGAGTCGGACGACGGGTTTAGCTGGACGAAGCCGAAGCTGGGGATCGGGTCCTGGGACGGATCCACCGACACCAACATCTCGCTGGGGCGAGAGACCGTAGGGCCGATGGGGCTCCACGGTGCCAGTCCATTCATCGATCCGGAGGCGGAACCTGAGGCTCGCTACAAGATGTTTTGGTACGGCGACGCAACGCCCGAAGTCGTCGAAACCGCTCGGCGGGAGCGTCCCGAAGCGGTGGACCCGCGGACCACCGACGATAGCCACGTGCGGGCGATGTATGTGGGCACCTCGCCAGACGGGCTGAACTGGACCGTGCAGGACGAGCCGGCGGTGGTGTTCTGTAGCGACACGCTGCAGGTTGTGGAGTGGGACGCGCTGCGGAGTCAGTACGTCTGGTACGGGCGCGGCTGGTCGTGGGGTCGGCGCACGATCACGCGCGCGGAAACAGCCGACTTCAGCCGCTGGCCACTGCCGCAGGACGTTCTGACCGCCTCGCCAGTCAACCCCGAGCAGACCGACTTGTACACCAACGGCAAGACTCGCTATCCGAGTGATCCGACCACGCACCTGATGTTTCCGACGCTGTACGACCGGGCGACGGACCAGACGACCATTGGGATGGCGACGAGTGTGGACGGGGTTGCGTGGAGTTGGACGACCGGCAACCCGGTGTTGCCGGTGGGCCCGCCGGACGGTGTGGACGGCGGGAGCATGTTTGTGGGGATTGGGCTGGTTCCTCTGCCGGGCGACCGGGTTGGGCTGCCGTACGCCGGGTACAGCTATCCACACAAGTTCCCGGCGAACCTGGCCGACAGCGGGATCTGCTGGTGTACCTGGACGCGGGGACGGCTGGCCGGGATTCACGCGGCGACGGAGGGCGAGTTCTGGACGCCGCCGGTGCGGCTGGCCGGCAGCGGGCTGCGGGTGAACTGCCGGGTGCAGCCGGGTGGGAGCCTGCGCGTTGGCGTGACGGACGAGGAATGGTCGGAGATTCCGGGGCTGAGTGTGTCGGATTGTCAGCCGGTCACGGGTGACCAGCTTGATGCACCGGTTGCCTGGAACAGCGGTGCTCAATTGCCGGTTGACCAAGCGGTGTCGCTGCACTTCAGTTTGCGGACGGGCTCGGTGTTTGGGTTCGAGGTCGTCGGTACGGATTAGCGAACCAGCTGGCGCCTAGAATGGCGTCGCCGCTGAGTAAGCGAGTGAGCGGTTGACGCATGCGGACGTTGCGCCGGGCGAGCACATCGGATTCCGACGCCGAAATCGTCGGTCGGCTGATGCTGGACGCCTTCCCCGAGACATTCACCTATGTCTTTGGGGAGCGGGACCGGCAGGCGGCGCGGGCTGTGGGACATGGCTTGCGGGCATTTGGGTCAATGCCTAACGCCTGGCTGGCAGAGCGCGAGGGCATTTGTGAGGGGCTGGTGTTGGTTCGTTGGGACAACCGGTCGACGCCGATTACGGGGCTGAAGGCATTCCTGGCGATGGCGCGGGTGTTGGGGCCGTGGCGGGCGCTGTGGGTGGCGTTTCACATTCCGCCACTGCCGCCGCACTGGCTACATGAGCGCGAGGCCTATATCAGCGCGCTGGCGATATCACCGCCGGCTCGGCGGCGCGGGCACGGATCGGCGCTGCTGGATCATGTGATCGATCTTGCCCGAGAGCGGGGTTACCAACAGGTGACGCTGCGGGTTGAAGCGGACAACGCCGCCGCGCAGGCGTTGTTTCGGCGGCATGGGTTTGTGGAGGATCCGCGCCGGCTGCAGTGGGTGTTCAACCTGGTACGGCGGCACTTTGGGGAGATCATCATGACGCGGCGGTTGGACACGCCGGCTGACTGAAGGGTTGGCGCTGCGCAGACCCCCCTAGTCCCTAGTCATCGGAGTCACGGCGGCCGGCGAGGTTGCCGAGCATCTGGGTGAACTCGAGCGGGAAGAT
Source organism: Chloroflexota bacterium (assembly GCA_022825895.1). Lineage (GTDB taxonomy): Bacteria > Chloroflexota > UBA11872 > UBA11872 > UBA11872 > UBA11872. The sequence goes on from JAJDVX010000032.1 coordinate 92,582, forward strand.
GAACTTGGAGGCGGGGCTGGCGCCGAGGGATTTGAGGGTGTCGAGGTACTGCAGGCGCATGGTGTTGTCGTCGATGCCGCGCGCAGTTTCAAAGATGCGCTGGAGCGCATCCGCAAATCCCTGAGCTCGCAGTACGGCGGCTTGCTGGTCGCCTTCGGCCTGAAGGATTTCGGCCTGGCGGCTGCCCTCGGCCTGGAGGATGGCGGCCTGCTTCCGGCCCTCGGCCACGGTGATGTCGGACTCGCGCGTGCCTTGAGCTTCCAGGATGACGGAGCGGCGCACGCGCTCGGCCGACATCTGGCGGTTCATCGCATCCTGGATCTCGCGCGGTGGATCAATCTCGCGGATTTCGACGTTAGTAACCTTGATGCCCCAGCGCTCGGTCTCAGAATCCAGCTTGACGCGGATGGACTCGTTGATGCGCTCGCGCTGTGAGAGCACCTCGTCCAGCGCGATGTCGCCGATTACCGCCCGCAGCGTGGTAGTGGCGAGGCCGACGACGGCCTGGTGGTAGTTCTCGACCTCCAGCACGGCGCGTTCGGCTTGATTGATGTCCACACGCATGTAGACCAGAAAGTCGATCTCGATGGGCGCGTTGTCGCGGGTGATGTTGGTCTGGCGCGGGATGTCCAGGACCTCGGTACGAGTGTCGAGCCGCGTGATCTGGTGAATGATGGGAATGGCGAAGACAATGCCGGGGCCGAGCATGCCTTCGAAGCGCCCGAATCTGAATCGGGCCAGTCGCTCGTAGTCGCGGATGAAGTTGATGATGGCCATTGGTGCCTCCCTGGCTACGCGCTCGACGGGGGCTGCGCCGCCCCTGTGTGGTCCGCCATCGAATCGATATCCGCGGGCCTGACCATGAGCGTGGTGCCGTCCACGGCGGTTACCTCTACAGCGTAACCCTCCTCGATGACTTCCGAGTCGTCCTCGGATTGCAGGCGGGCGTGCCAGTACTCGCCGAGCATCTGGACTTCGCCGTCGGGGGCCAGCCGGCGGGTGACATGGGCGGGGTTGCCGATCATGGATTGGCTGTCGAATGGGCTGCGGTAGGGAGCGGGCTTGCCGGTTTTGGCCATGATGATGAGGGTGGCGGTAAGGGCCGCGAGGATGGCGCCCATCGCGACGAGGACCCAGACGCTGACGGTGAGGGTTTCGGCGCCCGGGAAGTCCAGTTCGACGGGACGCAGGGCGCCGCCGGCGAGGAGGATTGCGGCGACGATGAAGGTGACCCCGGCACCCGCGCCGTAGATGCCGGCGCCCGGTTCCTGGAACTCGAGGAACAGCAGGCCGAGGGCGATCAAGAGCAGGGCGACGCCGAGCCAGTTGACGGGGAGCTGGCCGAGGCCGACGAAGCCGAGACCGAGGGCGATGGCGCCGGTGACGCCGGGGATGACGAGGCCGGGGTTGGCCAGTTCGATGAGCAGAGCGATGCCGCCGACGGTGAGGAGGATGAAGGCGAGGTTGGGCGAGGCGACGACGGAGAGGAAGTGCTCCAGGAGGGTGCGGTCGACCGGCTGAATTGGGGCGTCGGTGATCTGGAGCGGGATTTCGCCAGCTGCGGTGGGTACGAATGCTCCGTTGATCTGGCGGAGGAGGTCGGGCAGGTCATCGGCGAGGACGTCAGTGAGTCCCAGGTCGAGGGCCTCGCTGGCTGAGTAGGAGCGGGCTTCCGTGATGGCGGCTTCCAGGGCCGCGGGATCGCGGCCGCGGGCGTCGGCGATGCTGCGGGCGAATGCCTGGGTGTCCTGGAGAACCTTGGCGGCCAGGGTTTCGGGGACATCCTGGCCGGTGGCGTCGATGGGAGAAGCGGCGCCGACGTTGGTGCCGGGGCTCATGGCGGCGACACCGGCGGCGGCCAGCACGAACATGCCGGCCGAGGCGGCCTGGGCGCCGCGAGGGGTAACGAAGACGGCGACGGGAAGGGGGGACTCGAGGATTGAGCTGACGATCTCGCGAGCGGAGGTGCTGAGGCCACCGGGGGTGTTGAGCTGGATGACCAGGAGGGCGGCGTCGGCTTCCACCGCTTCGTTGATGGCCCGGTCCACGTAGCGGGCCGCGTTGGGGTCGATGAAGCCGTCGAGTTCGAGAGTCATGACGGCGGAGGATTGGGCTTGGGCGGCGGGGGCCAGCAGCAGGGCCAGGAGGGAGCCGACGAGGACGAGGCGGCGGATCGGGGTGAGGAGGGGGTGGGGGATCACCGGGTCCTCCCGGGTGGCGGGTCGGCTAGTTGATTATCGCTGGTCATGGCGCCGAGGTATGCAGGGTTTGGCACGGTCGAGGGGTGGGTGTTTGGCGAGGCGAAATGGGGTGGGGTTGCGCGTGTAAGAGTTTTTTCTAAAAAACTCTTGAGGTGATTCGGGGCGCTTTTTTGCTGGGTTTGAGGGGCGGAGGAGGAAGGGGAGAGGGTGGAGGGCAGAGGAGTGAGAAGGGCAGGAAGGGAAGAAGACGGGAGCGGGGAGAGAGGTGAGTGGGGAGTAGGAGGTTGGGAAGATTTGGTCAGGATGGGTTGCCAGGGATGGCTTGGGTGCGGTTGGGCTGAACATGGTGCTGGGTCCCGGCCGGGGACGCCGGGATGACGGGTTGGTTGCGGCTGGTCTGCGCGGGGATGACGTTGGGGCGGGATGCCGGGCGAGGGGAGGAGAGGCGGAGGTTGGGAGCATATGGTCAGGCTGGGTGGTAGGGGATTCAGAGGCAACGAGCGCCTGCGGTGCTGGGAGCCAGGGGCGGCAGGGTGCGCTGAGGTTGATCGGGGTGCTGGGTCCCGGCTGAGGACGCCGGGATGACGGGGTGGGGGTGAAGGGGGGAACTGTCCCTGGCCAGCCAGCCCCTAGAGGGGGCTGGCTGGCCAGGGACAGTTTGGGCGGATTTTTTGGCGGGTCGGCGACGACGGGTGGGGCTGTGAGGGGGCGGGCGGGAGGGGAGAAGGCAGAGGGTCGAGAGGTGAGTGGGGGAGTAGGTGGTTGGGAGCATGTGGTCAGGCTGGGTTGCCCGGGGGTGTGGTTCGACAGGCTCACCAGAAACGCTGGGTGCGCCGGGATTGCGCATGGGGCTGGGTGCCCGCCCTTCGGCAAGCTCAGGGCAGGCTTTGCGCGGGGATGACGGGTGGCGGAAGGGGAGAGGGTAGAGGGTAGAGAAGTGAGATCGGAAGGGGACAGGGAAGGGGCAAAGCGCGAGGAGGGGGATGAAGAGCGGGGTGATGAGGAAGGAGTGAGTTGAGAGCAGTGAGAAGAGAGAGAAGCGGGGGATAGAGCCGGGGAGGAGGAGCAGGAGGGCGGGGGGCATTTGGAGTGGGGGTTGCAAGGCTTACTCGGACAGTGTACACTCTCTGAGGGCGAGGGGCAAGTGGCGGGAGCAGCGGTTAGTGGTTCGTGGCCAGTGAAGAGAGGGTCGAGAGTGATTGGTGAGGTTGGATGGGGTAGAGGCAAGGGCTTTTCGGCGTAACGGGGGTTGGGCGAAGGGCATTGTTGAAGGCCAATGGTCGCGGGTCGACGACTCTCTCGCCAAGGGTGGGGTGGCGGGGTAGCGTGGCGGGGTGTGGGTGGGGAGGGTGACGGGGTGGGATGAGGACGTTTGCGCGGGTGGTTGAGGTTTACCTGGGGGATCTGCGGAAGATTCGCGTCTCGGGTGGGGCGACGGGGGAGCGGTCGGGGTATGGGCCGCTGGCGAATCTGCTCAACGAGATTGGCGGCGGGCTGCGGCCGAAGGTGTTCTGCGTGGGCGAGCTGGCGGACCAGGGGGCCGGGCATCCGGACTTTGGGCTGTACGCGGCCAAACAGGTTCAGCGCGGCGGTGGTTCGACAAGCTCACCACGAACGGTGGGTGAGTTGCCCGAGCATGGCGTGGTGGAGGTGAAGTCGGTTGAGGACGACGCGTGGCTAACGGCCGAGAGTGAACAGGTGAGCAACTACTGGGGACGCTACCGGCAGGTGCTGGTTACTAACTACCGGGACTTCCTGTTGATGGGCGAGGACGCGAATGGGAACCCGGCGCGGCTGGAGAGTTTCCGGTTGGCGGCGGACGCGGAGGACTTTGAGCGTCAGTTGGAGAAGCCGCGAGCGTTTGCGGGGCGGGTTGGCGTAGGACTGGGCGAGTACCTGCGGCGGGTTTTGAGTCACCGCGCACGGCTGGCGGAACCGCGGGACCTGGCCGAACTGCTGGCCTCGCATGCGCGGGACGCACTGGCGCGCGTAGAAGCCGCCGAGGCCGAGTCGGGCGCTGGTGCCGCGCCGCTGGGGGCGGTGCGGGCGGCGCTCGAAGAGGCGCTGGGGGTGCAGTTCAAGGGGGAGCGCGGGGCGCGGTTTTTCCGGTCGACGCTGGTGCAGACGCTGTTCTATGGGATCTTTTCGGCCTGGGTGCTGTGGGCGCGGGAGACTCCCGCGCCGACCGTTGCATTCAACTGGCGCGAGGCCGTGTGGCATCTGCGGGCACCGGTGCTGCGGGCGCTGTTCCAGCAACTCTCGGATCCGGGTCGCTTGCAGCCGCTGGGGCTGGTGGAGGTGCTGGACTGGACGGCGGCGGCGCTGAACCGGGTGGAGCGGGAGGCCTTCTTTGCGCGGTTCAACGAAGGACAGGCGGTGACCTACTTCTACGAGCCGTTCCTGCAAGCCTTCGACCCGGCGCTGCGGAAGCAGTTGGGCGTCTGGTACACGCCGCCGGAGGTGGTGCGCTACATGGTGGCGCGGGTGGACAAGGCGCTGAAGGATGACCTGGGGATCGCGGACGGGCTGGCGGCCGAGAACGTGTACGTGCTGGACCCGTGCTGCGGGACGGGGGCGTACCTGGCGGAAACGCTGCGGCGGATCGCCGCGAACCTGCAAGGGCAGGGGCTGGGCGCGTTGACCGGCGCTCGGGTCAAGCAGGCGGCGACCGAGCGCGTATTCGGGTTCGAGATCATGCCGGCGCCGTTCGTGGTGGCGCACTTGCAAGTGGGCCTGACCATGCAGGACCTGGACGCGCCGCTGGCGGAGGACGGGGCGGAGCGGGCGGGGGTGTTCCTGACGAACGCGCTGACGGGCTGGGAACCGCAGGCGCAGAAGCCACTGCCGTTTCCCGAACTAGAGGAAGAGAGGGACCGGGCGGAGGAGGTGAAGCAGGAAAAGCCGATCCTGGTGATCCTGGGCAATCCGCCGTACAACGGGTTTCCCGGTGTGGCTGTGGACGAAGAACGAGCCTTGACGGATGCCTATCGCGAGGTCCGTCAGGTTCGTCGCCCTGAGGGACGTGGCCTAAACGATCTCTATGTGCGCTTCTTCCGCATGGCCGAGCGCCGCATCGCTGATAAGACCGGGAAAGGCGTGGTCTGCTTCATCTCCAACTACTCCTGGCTGGATGGCTTGTCGTTCACCGGCATGCGCGAGCGGTACCTGAACTCGTTTGACGCGGTTCACATCGACAATCTCAACGGCGACAAATACCGGACTGGCAAGGTGGCGCCGGACGGCTCGCCAGATCCGAGCATCTTCTCCACGCCCGACGACCCGGTGGGCATCCAGGTGGGCACGGCCATTGCCACGCTGGTACGAAAGGCCAAGCACTCGCCAGCTCGAAACGTGAGATTTCGCAACCTGTGGGGCCAGACCAAGCTGGACAGGTTGACGGACACGGCGGAGACCGAGCCTGATGTCCTCTACGACACGGTGGAGCCGCTGCTGCCGCTGGGCCTGCCTTTCGCGACGATGGCCGTCAGCCCGGAGTGGTTCGATTGGCCAGCGCTGCCGGAGATATTTCCCCAGCGGTCTCACGGCGTGCTGACGAATCGAGACTCCTTCCTGGTCGATCTTGACCTTGACCGGCTCAGGTCTCGCATTGCGGACTACTTCGACTCGGAGTTGAGCCACGCGGAAATCGCGCGTCGTTATCCGGCAGCGATGAGAAACTTGTCAGGGGCCTCGGCATCCGACGCCCGAGCAGTACGTGACGCGCTACTCAGTCGGGGTCGAGAAGATAAGGCGGGTTTCCGGCCGTTCATCTATAGACCTTTCGACATCCGGTGGCTCTATTGGGAGCCGGATGGCGGCCTTCTTGATCGTCCGCGTCCGGACTATGAGCCACACGTGTTCAAAGGGAACTTGTGGCTCACAGCCGCTCAGCACCTACGGCAAGGTGCAACTCAGCCGCAGGCAGTGTTCGCGGAACACCTAGGCTCGCACCACCTCATTGAGCGCGGCTCGAATCTGTTTTCGGCTTGGCTCCGCGAAGACACCCTAGGCACCGACACGTCCGGCGCTCGCCGCCCGAACCTGTCGCCCGCCGCCCGGCTCTACCTAGAACGCCTGAACCTGACCGTCGAAGACCTCTTTCATCACACGATGGCGGTGCTGCACAATCCCGCCTACCGAAAGGCGAATGCGGGCGCGCTGCGGATGGAGTGGCCGCGGATTCCGTTGCCGCACTGGTCGGAACTGTCTGTCCGCAGCGGCGCAGTGGAGACCGACGTGGCGGCCATGGTCGACAAGGCTTCCGAGACCCTAGCCGGCTCGGTCGCTCGCGGGCGGGAGTTGGCCGCGCTGCTGGATCCAGAGACGCCGGTTCCCGGCGTGACCACGGGCCAACTTCGTCCTGAGATGGCTGCCATTGCCGTGCCGGCCACCACGCACGGCCATAACATGTTCGGCGACGATTTCAGCCTGACGGCCGGCTGGGGGCACTTCGGGTCGGGCCAGGCGGTGATGCCGGGGCAGGGTCGCGCAGTGGAGCGGGCGTACACGGGGTCGGAGCGCTCGGCAATGGGCACCGCGCTGGACCTCCTGGGTGAGACGACCTTCGACATCCACCTGAACGACAACGCCTTCTGGCGGAATGTGCCGGCGAACGTGTGGAACTACCGGCTGGGCGGGTACCAGGTGCTGAAGAAGTGGTTGTCGTATCGGGAACGGAAGGTGTTGGGACGGGCGCTTGAGGTGGAAGAGGTGGGGTATTTCAGTGAGGTGGCGAGGCGGATTGGGGCAATCCTCCCAAAAACGGAGTGACTAGCCAGACATCAGGATCAACTTCTCAGGCGAAGACCCGGAAGAAGCGGCTGCGCTGGGAACGCTATCTGGTCAGTTGGCTTGAGCCGTCTGATCCTTCGCGATCGTGCCTTACCATCGGCATCTAGGATTTCAACCTCTCTCCCTCGCGCAAGTTCAAGAACGATCTGGTCAAGATCCATAAACGATGCAGCCGTCCGATTTGCAAACATGTAGTGCATGGTGTCTACGGTGATTGGTTGTTCAGACGTTAATGCATATAGCTCAGATGGCATTGAGCGGAGAAGCTGAGTACGCATTTCTTCGGCGTCAAGCTCCTTGAAGTTGAAGAGCGGCAATGAGCCAGGGTTCAACGCATCCCATCCAAGCATGTTGAAGTCCCCAGAACCGAAATGCTCAAACGTATTGGAACTAGCCCAGTGACACTGAATCATCACGTCTCGGGCTGTAGGGTGCCGGGAGAGATGAAGAAACCACAGCGCACGCCGTGAGCGTGTCGGACGGATAAAGAATGGGGTGTCAAACGTGGCTCTTGCTATTGACCTGATGTGATCACGCAAGACTCGTTGCACGAGTGCCTTACCGCCATCGCCGTCTCTCGCCTCAATCAAATCGTGAATATGGCTAGTCGTCATTTTCAGTGGGGCAACCGCTTTGACGAACTCTGTGCTTTGTGCCATATGATTGACAAGTGCATCCGCAGCGAACGTGAGAATAACCTCAGCCGCTGGTAGTCGGCCCAGAATTCGCGCTACAAGATTAAGTTCGACCTGCGAGAATCCTGTCTGATCCAGTAGAAATATGGCCCGACCCGCTCGCGGCTGCCGGCGACGGATGCGTTCAATAATCTGATCAGCCACATCCTGAAAGCCGCGATTGAAGAGAGCAATGTCACCGCCGTCAGCTTGATAGCCGTAATCCGTCAACACTCTTCGAAGGTGCTCTGTGTGATCATGCTCCACATCAACAAAGTAGTATTTGCAGTCAAAGTTCAATGGTTTGGTACGACCCTGATTGAGCCTTTCACTTGCGCTATGCGTCTCCTCAAGCATGATGAGTGGCGTTCCCGGAACCGAATGGTCACCATCCCGGAAGATCCCGCCGCCCGCAAATCCGTCGACAAGATCCAATCTAAACTGATCGCGGGATGGATTAATGTTGAGTCTGTCAAAATATGCACGAAGGTATCGCCGGAAGACATCAAGCTTGGCCTTACTGTGCGTCTCAATAGGCGGTGGCGGACTGCTAGGATGCCAGCTGAAGTGCAAGATTCTTGCCAGGAGTCCTATCGGCCGGAGTATCGTTGTACTCCACCCCTTCAAGCAGTCGTCCGCCAGCCTTTGGCGTTCGCCCACCCCACTGTTTAAAGAAGAATGGGACTCTATTCTCTTGACACAGGTCACGAATACTAAGCGCCCATTCCGGCTTCATTGGACGCGCTCTTGGCCCGCTCTCTCCTCCGACGATAACCCAGGATATGCCATCGAGGTCTAAGTCTCCGACAGGTCCCAGAAGCGGTTCGATTGAAAGAAACCGGATCGAAACCGGCGCATCCTGAAGATGTCGAATCCTTGTCGTCGCTGCCTGGTCTTCCACAGAGACACCGCACCAGATATGCTCCGGGGATAATCCCGCATCGTAACGCCGTCTCAAGTAATTCCTCATTAGGGAACTTCTCTTCGTGAGTACCTGAAATATATGGTGATCGGCCGTCTCCATCGTCTCAAAGACGGCATCTATGAATTCGATTGGGATGTCCTTGTGAAAGAGATCGCTCATTGAATTCACGAAGATCATCCGTGGTCGTCGCCAAGAGCACGGCTGCTTCAGTCGATCCTTCCGAAGCCTAAGGTCAAAGCCACTTTCGTATGGATGCCCCGGAGTGCCTCGGAATCGCTCCGCAAAGCGCTCCGCGTAACAGTTGTCGCAGCCCCGTGAAACCTTGGTGCAACCTGTTACAGGGTTCCAAGTTGCATCAGTCCACTCGATTGCCGATTTATCACTCACACCAGCTATCCACGAGTGTGCGGGGGCCTTGGGTGACTGGACTCGCCAACCAACCGAACAACAACCGAATTGTTGCACGACCGTTCGCGCTTCGGCTACACATTTTTTTCGTAGGACAGGCACTTAAGCAGACCCGGGACGGGCTCGCTACGGACGTGGACGCAGGGACTGCGAGCAATTGGAGTGGCGGGGTGCCGGGGGTTGCCTGGGTGCGCTTCGGCGATTGGTTGGTGCTGGGTCCCGGCCGGGGACGCCGGGATGGCGGAGCGGGGTGGGGCGGGTGGTTAGGAGGGGTGGGTGGGAGCGGAGTGGAGGACGGTGATGCCTTCGGTTGGGAATCGCTGGTCCAAGGAGTAGACGGCCGCTCCGGCCTGTGAGCGGGCGGCGGCCCAGACGAGGGCGTCGGCGAAGGAGACGCGGCCGGATGGTCGGCAGAGCAGCAGGGCGCTGAGCACGAGTTCCTTTTGGAGCCGGAAGGTGTGGATGTTGGCTTTGCGCAGCAGGGCCATGAGGTTGTCAACGATGGCTGTCCTGGGTACCTGGTATACGGATTGCAGGACGTAGGCGGTCTCGACGATGACGACATCGGTGACCAGGAGCGCGCGGTCGCCGTCGATGACCTGCGCGCTGACCTCGGCAAGGTGGGGCGGGTCGCCGGTGAGATAGCGGACGAGCATGGAGGTGTCGAGCAGATCGCTCACCGGGTGTCTGGCGCCTGGTGTTTTTGGGTTGCGGCGTCATGCCAGCCGCTTTCGCGCGCCTGCCGCCATTCCTCGGGGGGCACGCGGGCCTTGATGTGGGGCGCGAGGCTGCCCTTGAGCGACTGGCGGTGCTCTGGCGGCAGGAAGACGATCCGGACATGGTCGTCCACGGCGCGCTGAATGGTGATCCAGCCGGGGCCGATGCCGAGTTTGTCGCGGATCTCCTTGGCGATGACTACCTGACCCTTGGTTCCTACGATGTTGGACAAAGTCATACCTCCTGGATTGAGTATAACTACGAGGGCTTGCGCAGTACTTGCGAGGCCAGTCGGTTCAGCACGAGCGGGGGGTGGGTGCCCGGAGGAGGGCGGTTAGGAACCGGCCCGTACGCCTGAAGGGATGCGGAGGGCGACTGCTGTAGGGCTTGGTTGCTGCTGGCTTTGGGTGGGCGGTGGGGGTGGCAGCCACCCTCATCCCAGCCTTCTCCCTCAAGGGAGAAGGAGAAGGACGGCGCGCTGGTGGGGTTGGTTGCTGCGTCCGGCGAGGTGTGGTTCGACACGGGCCGCCGAAGACTCTGGGCCGGCTCACCACGAACGGGCGTGAGGTGGCTGCCCGGAAGAGGGCGGTTAGAAACCGGCCCGTACGCCAGAAGGGACGCGGAGGGCGACTGTCTGAGGGCTTGGTTGCTGCTGGCTTTGAGTGGGAGGTGGGGGTGGCAGCCACCCTCATCCCAGCCTTCTCCCTCAAGGGAGAAGGAGAAGGACGGCGCGCTGGTGGGGTTGGTTGCTGCATCGAGCGGGGTGTGGTTCGACACGGCCCGCCGAAGACGGCGGTCCGGCTCACCACGAACGGGCGAGCGGTGGCTGCCCGGAAGAGGGCGGTTAGGAACCGGCCCGTACGCCCGAAGGGATGCGGAGGGCGACTGCTGTAGGGCTTGGTTGCTGCTGGCTTTGAGTGGGAGGTGGGGGTGGCAGCCACCCTCATCCCAGCCTTCTCCCTCAAGGGAGAAGGAGGAGGACCGCGCGCTGGTGGGGTTGGTTGCTGCGTCCGGCGAGGTGTGGTTCGACACGGCCCGCCGAAGACTCTGGGCCGGATCGCCACGAACGGGCGGGGGATGGTTGCCCGGAAGAGGCCGGTTAGAGACCGGCCGCTACGCCAGATTGGACCGAAGACGCCGGGAAGAAAAAGGAGCGGAGGGATCTAGCGTCTGGTGTGCAAGGAGATCGGGTTGGCGGGTTGCGCGGAAGACGGGCGGGTCACAGACCCGCCCCTACGCCAGATGGGAACGCGGAGTCGAACTCGACCGAGAGACCCCTCACCCCGACCCTTTCTCCCAGGAGATACCTTTGCATATCCCAGAGTTCGGTGCCCGGAAGACCCCTCACCGATTTCGGCCGAAGACGCCCGAATCTGCCTCTCCCCTTGGAGAGGGAAAAGAGCGACGTGTCAGAGGAAGAGTAGACCCCTCAGCCTGCCCCCTCCCCCAGGCGAGGGATTAGGAGCTAGGCCACCACCTCGAAGCCGAAGAGGGTGGTGCGGTTCATCTGGAATCTGAGCACTAGGGGGCGGGTGGTGGGGAGTTGGGTTGTTGCGCTCCAGGTGACGGGGGCGTCGAGGTGGTTGCCGGTGAGGGGAGTGGATTGGGGGAGGGTGTATCCGTCGAGGGGGGTGAAGGTTTCGTCCTGGAGTTCGACTCGGATGGAGCCGCCTTCCTGGGTTTTGGCGTTGAGGTGGAGGGTGTGGCCGTGGAGGTGGAGGGGTGGGGTCCAGAATTGGGCGTGTTCGTCAGCGACGAGGCCGGCGAGGCGGCCTCGGGGCCAGGTGGCCCAGGCGATGCCTTCGCCATGGCCGGGCGGGGGGTGCTTGTGGGGGGCGGGGAAGGCTCCGTAGGGGATGCCGATGCGGTCGCCGGGCAGGTCCACGAGCCCGGTGCCGGCGAAGACGCAGCCGCCATCGACTGATCCTTCGGGCCCAGGTTCCAGACAGGGGCCGCCGGGGATGACGCTCCAGCCGATGTTGTCGGCGCTGGCGAGGGCGACAACTGAGGTGGTGTCGCCCGAACGGTCGTAGATGGTGGGGAACATGAGGTGGGTTGACGGGTCGCCGGGGTAGGTGGTTTTGGCGTTGGTGTAGACGTCGGTCCAGGGGGTCTCGATGGGGGAGGCGACGACGAGGGGGGTGGCGAGGGGCCAGTGGTGAAAGTCGGTGGTTTCGGCGCGGGCGATGGTGCGGCGGCCCCAGCTCCAGCCGCGGGTGTACCAGACGTAACGCTGGAGGGCGGGATCCCACTGGGCGACGCTGCCGGTATCGGCGAAGTGCCAGGCGATGGGCTTGTCGTGAACGGTCCAGCCGAGGCCGTCGGGCGAGGTGGCAGCAAAGATGCCGGTTTGGCCGTGGTGGCGGGTCATGGGATCGATTGGGGTGCCGGGGCGGGGCAACTCTTCGAGGCCGGGGACCTGGTCGGTCTTGCCCATAAACATGCACTTGTAGCGCTGGTGGGCGGGGGCGGTGTCGTCGCGAAATACGGCGGCGCCCATGAGGCCGCGGGGTCCGACCAGCTCACGACCAATGACGATGTTGTTGGCGCGGGAGCCGTTGCACTCCTGGAGGCCCAACTCGGGCTTGCGCCAGGTGATGCCGTCGTCGGATTCGGCATAACAAAGGACGACGCCCCAGATGTCGCGGGCGGGGAGGTGTTGGCGGTGCTGGGGGTCGTAGAGGTCTTCGGGGGCGGCTTCGTACCAGAGGCGGTAGCGGCCTTCGTCGTGGATGAGGGTGTAAACGCTGTCGACGATCCAGTTTTCCCAGGGTTGGTCGCCGCGGATGAAGGGGTCGGTCCTCTGGGCCGGTTGGAGTTGGAGGCGGATGCCGTGGGGGACGGCCTGGTGGGCGGGGGTGAGCCAGCCGGGGCCGGGGACGCGGTCCCAGAAGTTGGGTTCGTGGCCGGCGGCGTCGAGCCAGCGGGCGCGGCCGGCGTGGACGTAGCGGTGGTCGACGAAGGGGTGGTAACCGGGGGCGACGTGGAAGGGGGGCGCGGCGCCGGGCCAGGTGGTGGGCATGTGGGGGGGCTCCGGGGGGCGCTGATGGGTGATCTTTGCATAAGCCGGGGTGGTTGCCCGGAGAACCCCTTGTCTATCCCCGGAGAGGAGAAGAACGGCGTCGGCGAGGGGGCGGCGTGGGTGGCTCGGAGCTTGGGAGGGATTCCGGGCTTTCGACCCTCACCCTAGCCCTCTCCCTGCCAGGGAGAGGGAATAAGACGGCGGCTCCTTTGTGGTTGGGGGGCTTGGGAGGTTGGGAGAACGGGGTGGCTTGGGTGGGCTGGGATCGATCACGGTGCTGGGTCCCGGCCGGGGACGCCGGGATGACGGAAGGAGCGCTCGGGGTTTGGGAGAAGGGGGTGGCTGGGGTGCGCGGAAGACGGGCGGGTCACAGACGCCGCCCCTACGCTGGAACGGATGCGGAGGGCAGGGAGGTGGTTGGACATGGTCCGGTGGGGACGCCGGGCCGGCTGACCACGAATGGGTGGGGGCTCTTTGGGGGGCGCGGAAGAGATACTGTGTTGCAGAGAGACGGCGCGGCGGTTTGGGGCGATTCTGCTTGTGGGGAAGGGGAATGAACCGGCGCCAACGTCCACCGAAGACTCGGATCCGGGCCCGGGGCCTGGGCTTGAGGGGTGTGACGTAGCTGGGCAGGAAGGCGAGCCGGAAGGTCGGGAGGCCAAATCATGCTTCGACAGATGACGGCGATTATCGAGCGCGATGGCGACTTTTTTGTCGCGCTCTGCCCTGAGTTGGACATCGCAAGCCAGGGCGCGAGCGTGTCGGAGGCCCGCGCCAATCTGAAGGAAGCGCTTGAGCTCTTTTTCGAGGCGGCTTCCGACGACGAGATTGAGCGCCGGCTGCATGGTGAGGTTTATGTGACGCAGGTTGAGGTGGCGGTTGGCTAGGCTTCGAGTTCTGTCGGGCCGTGAGGTCTGCTCGATCCTGGCACGACACGGGTTTTCTGAAGTTCGACGCCGTGGCAGCCACATTTTGATGCAGAGGGTCGACGACGGAGATACGACCACCGTTCCGGTGCCAGACCACAGAGAGCTTCGCGTGGGAACGCTGAGGTCCATCATCCGGCAATCGGGTCTACCCCGGACGTTGTTCGAGTAAGCACGTAGGGGCTTGAGGGTCGTTGCACCGGCGGCAGCGAAGACCGGGCTACCGGTCGAGTCCCATTAGGGGCACCCCTACGGGAGGGGCACCAAGCGGATTGGGATGACGGACGTGGGGGGTGGGTTTAGACTGGGTGGGATGAACGGGGTAATGACTTAGATGGATCGATTTGTTGTGGGGCGCCGGGGTTCCGGGCGCCGGGTGATTGCGCGAGGAGTGCGCCCTCTGAGGTAGCGAAGAACTGGTAGCGAGACGTTTGCCGCGGATGGGCCTCCGAGCCGGGAATGTCCGCGGTTTTTTCTTTTTCCCAGACCAGAAGGATTCGGGCTGACGCATGTTGAGTCTCAGCAAGGTTTCGTACGCGTGGGGGCCGCAGCAGGTCCTGAATGAGGTGTCGCTGTATGTGGGGCGGGGCGAGAAGGTGGGGCTGGCAGGGGTGAATGGGGCGGGGAAGTCGACGCTGCTGCACCTGGCGGCGGGCAGCGTGGAGCCGGATAGCGGCGAGGTGAGCCGGCCGAACCGGACGGGGATGTTGCCGCAGGAGCCGGAGGTCTCGTCGTCGTTCGGGCCGGCGGCGACGGTGATGGACGTGGTGATGTCGAGCGGGCCGACGGCGGAGATTGCGGGACGGCTGGCGGCGGCGGAGCGACGGATGGCGACGGCGAGCGACGACGAGTTGACGGAGGCGGTGGAGGCGTATAGCGATATCGAGGAGGAGTTTCGCAACGCGGACGGGTATCGGGCGCAGGCGGACGCGGGGGCGATTCTGAGCGGGCTGGGGCTGGAGGTGGAGCTGGCGGATCGGGCGGTGGAAAGCCTGTCGTCGGGTCAGCGGACGCGGGTGGAGATGGCGCGGGTTCTGGCGAGCCGGGCAGATCTGCTGCTACTGGACGAGCCGACGAATCACCTGGACGTGGACGGGACGCGCTGGCTGATGGGGTTTTTGGCGGATTCTCCGGCGGCGGTGCTGATCGTGTCGCACGACCTGCGGTTGCTGGATCACGCGATTACGCGGGTGTATGAGCTGGACGGGATGACGCGGCGGGCGACGGCGTTCAAGGGCACGTATAGCGAGTACCTGGTGTGGAGCGAGGAGCAACGGGCGGCGCTTGAGGTGACGCGGGAGCAGCAGCAACGGCGGATCGACCGCTTGCAGGCGTCGACCGACCGGCTGCGGGCGCATTCCATGAAAAGCGAGAAGGTGGCGCGGCGGGTGAAGGTGATGGACCGGCGGCTGGATCGGATGCGGGAGGAGCAGGTTGAACTGCCGCTGGAGCCGGGCGAGATCGGTATGCGGGTGGGGCAGGCGCCGCGGTCGGGTCGGGTGGCGCTGCGGGTGGAGGGGGTGGCGCATGCGTATGGGGCGAACCGGGTGCTGCGGAATGTCTCGCTGGAGTTGGAACGGGGGCAGCGGCTGGCGGTGATCGGTCGGAATGGGGCGGGGAAGTCGACGCTGCTGAATATCGCGGCGGGGGTGTTGGAGGCGGATGGCGGGTGGGCGGAGCCAGGGCACAACGTGGCGATGGCGCACTTTACGCATGCGCTGGATCCGGAGACGGCCGGGCGGTCGGCGTATGACTTTGTGCGGTCGTTGCTGGGTCCCGTAGAACCCACGATTCGCAGTTTCCTGGCGACGCTGATGTTTCACGAGGATCACATTTTCCGGCCGCTGCGGACGCTCTCGGCAGGCGAACGGGCGCGGCTGGCGATCGCGGGGCTGATGCTGGAACGGCGCAACCTGCTGCTGCTGGACGAGCCGAACAGCAACCTGGACCGGACGACGCAGGCGTGGCTGGTGGAGGCTTTACAAAGCTATGGGGCGTCGCTGGTGGTGGTGTCGCATGACGTGGAGTTCGTGGCGGAGTTGCAGCCGGATTGGGTGTTGCTGATGCCGGAGGAGCGGTTGGAGGCGTATGCGGAGGGGCACTTGGAGCGGGTGGCGTTGGTTTAGGGCCCCTGCCGCGCGGCTATGAGGCAAAGAGCCTGACGGCCAGCAGGACGACTCCGATGCCGTTCAACAGGACCGCGCCCAGGAGTCCGATCATCCAGGCTTTCAGGTTGGCAACGTCCGCCTTCGTCGCCACGTGCTCAAGCGTCGTTTCGACGCGAGCGAGACGTTCTTCGATCGTTGCCGCCGTCATCAAGCTGCCAACTCCACAGACTGTACGGATGACTTCACCGTAGCACTTGTCGGTCTTGAATTGGGCGCTGGCACCGCGTGAAGTTCAGCCGTGCGGCTGGCATCTGGCCTCTTCGAGGAACGAAGCGGCTAGCGGACGCTGGGGGCGTTGAGTTGGAGGACGGCGGAGAAGGCTTCCTGGGGGATGTCGACGCTGCCGACGCGTTTCATGCGGCGTTTGCCGGCCTTCTGGGATTCGAGGAGTTTTTTCTTGCGTGAGACGTCGCGGCCGTAGCACTTGGCGAGGACGTTTTTGCGGAGGGGGCGGACGGTTTCGCGGGCGACGATGCGGGAGCCGATGGCGGCCTGGACAGCGACTTCGAAGAGCTGGCGGGGGATTTCGCGGCGGATGCGGAGGGCGAGGTCGCGGCCGATGACGGGGGCCTGCTCGCGAAGGACGAGGGTCGAGAGGGCGTCGACGACCTGGCCGTTGACGCGGATGTCGAGACGGACGAGGTCGGCTTCGCGGTAGCCGAGGAAGTTGTAGTCGAGCGAGGCGAAGCCGCGGCTGACGGATTTGAGGGTGTCGAAGAAGCCGGTGAGCATTTCGGCCAGGGGAAGGTCGTATTCGATGAGGACGCGGGTGGGTTCGATGTGCTCCATGCGGTGGTGGGCGCCGCGGCGGTTGGCGAGAAGTTCGCTGACGCGGCCGATGTAGGCGGTGGGGGTGATGATGCTGAGGCGCATCCAGGGTTCGCGGATGGCGGCGATCTGTGCGAGATCGGGAAAATCGGCGGGGCTGTCGAGCAGGGTGACCGTTCCGTCGCGGGCTTCGACTTCGTATTCGACCTGGGGCGTAGTGATGACGAGTTCGATGTCGAACTCGCGTTCGAGGCGCTCGCGGACGATGTCCATGTGGAGAACGCCGAGGAAGCCGGCGCGGAAGCCGAAGCCCAGGGCCAAGGACTTTTCAGGCTGAAAGGTGAGGGCAGGGTCGCTAAGGCGGAGGCGTTCGAGGGCGTCGCGGAGGTCGGCGTAGGCCTCGGGGTTGGTGCCGTAGAGGCCGGCGAAGACGAGGGGTTTGGGCTGGCGGTAGCCGGGGAGGGGTTGGATGGCGTCGGCACCCTGGGGCGCGACGGTGTCGCCGGCGGGGAGATCGTGGGTGTCCTTGAGGCCGGTGGCGACGTAGCCGACATCGCCGGTGCCAAGAACGTCCTGCTGACGGCGGCTGGGGACGAAGACGCCGACGTCGACGGCTTCGGCGCGGGTGCCGGCCTGGACGAGCTGGAGGCGGTCGGCGCGCTGGAGCCGGCCGTCGACTATCCGCACATAGGCGACGACGCCCTGGTGCTGGTCGTAGGCGGAATCGAAGACGAGCGCGCGGAGGGGCGCGTTGGGATCGCCGGGAGGCGGGGGCGTTTCGGCGACGATTCGGTCGAGCAGGTCGCGGACGCCGTCGCCGGTCTTGGCGGAGACGCGGATGACCTCGGAGGGATCGGCGCCGAGGAAGTCGACGAGTTCGCGGGCGACTTCCTCGGTGCGGGCGGTGGGGAGGTCGGTCTTGTTGACGACGGGGATGATGGTGAGGTCGAGTTCGAGAGCGGCATAGGCGTTGGCGAGGGTCTGGGCTTCGATGCCCTGGGTGGCATCGACCAGCAGGACGGCGCCCTCGCAGGCGGCCAGGGAGCGGGAGACCTCGTAGCTGAAGTCGACGTGGCCGGGGGTATCGATGAGGTTGAGCGAATAGGTGGCGTCGCCGACCTGGTGGCGCATGTGGACGGGGTGGGCCTTGATGGTGATGCCGCGCTCGCGTTCGAGGTCCATGGAGTCGAGGACCTGCTCGCGCATTTCACGGCGGCTGATGGTGGCGGTGAGCTCCAGCATCCGGTCGGCCAGGGTGGATTTGCCGTGGTCGATGTGGGCGATGATGCAGAAGTTGCGGGTGCGCGTTTGAGCCGGGGCAAGAGTTGTGCGCATGGGTGATTCTATCGGCGGGACGTGAAGCTCAGAGGCCCGGCGGCAGGGGCCGCTCGAAAGCCGGGTGAGAATCTCTCTTCCAAATGAGTTGTCGAGCACGCGGTTCCGCGCGGAGGCGTGCCCGCACCCGGCCCGGAGCCTGATTCCGCGGCCGGCGCGACGGTGGGATCAAAGGCCGTCGTCGGGCTGACCGATACGCAACCGTGCGAGACGTGGCCGAAAGCTGGAAGGCCGGCTCATCAGAGTTCTGCACGGCGGCCATGACCAAGATGGCGAGTCCAGTGAAGATAACGGCCAGCATGACGACCCCTACGAAAACCACGAGTCCGGCTCGGTTCCAACGCCCAGGTCCGCCGAAAATCCAGTAGGCGCCGTCAACGAACAACACCCAGCTTATGGGCCGATCGAAGCGGGGACGTCGAGGCAGCACGCGGCATCTCCCTTCATCACGGACACCCGCTCCGTGAGGATACGCGGCTGTTGCGAACGCAACCAAGGGACCGTCGGAACCGGTCCCAGCCTAATGATTCGCGGGTGGGTCGACGCGGACGGTGATGATGTCGGTGCCGTGGAATTGCTGGTGACTGACGGACGAGGCGTACTGGCGCAGAAGGCGCAGGGAGATTTCGCCCTCGGTGGGAATCGCCTCGTCATGCTGCTGGAGCTGGCGGACGCGGTCTTCGACGTTATCTTCGTCACCGCCGCCGATGAACTCGAGCTCCGCCACCGGACCGTCGCTAGAGGCGACCACGACCAGCCGACGAATTTCCTCGTCGTCTTCATCCTCCTCATCGTCCAGGTCCAGACTCAGGTCAAGGTCAAGTGGGGCGAGTGTCAAGAGCGTTTCCTCGGCTACGGCGCTGAGCCTGTCTTTCATCGCCTGATTCCAACCGCGGCGGTCGGCGAACTCGGCGACGAATTCGTTGAGGTCGGGCAGGGCGTCGATGTGAAGGCGTGACTGAAAGCGCATGCGGCGCGGACTGGTGAGTTCCAGGTAGAGGATCATGGCGACGGCGGCGAAGCCTCCGGTGGTGATCCCGCTCTTGAAGAGGGCGCCCCAGACGGGTCCGAGGTCGGGCAGATTAAAAAGGTTGAACTGGAAGGCCGCGCCGATCCAGAAACACATGCCAGCGACGACGACCTTGTCGCGGCTGGCCTCGTTCTGGATGACCGTGCGGGCGCCGTCAACGAAGAGCGTGCCCGTGATGAGGATGAGGTAGCCGGTCATTACGGGACCGGGAATGGTGCTGAGCAGTCCGGACGCCTTGGGCACGAATGCGAGGACGATCAGGATTCCGCCGATGATGTAGCCGACGCGGCGGGAGGCGACCCCGGTGATCTGCGTGAATGCGGCGAAGCCGGGATTGATGATGTTGGGAACAGCGCCCGCGAGCCCTGCCATGAGGTTTGACACCCCAACTCCGGACAGGGCGCCCTGGACCTGGCGAAAGTTGACGGCACGGTCGTCGCGCCAGGAGACGCGCTGGGCGGCGATGGCGGCGCCGTTGGCCTGGATGGAGATGATGAGGCCCAGGAACAGGAAGCCGGGAAGCAGCGTCCAGAAGGAGAGGCCGAAGTCGAGCCCTAGCCCGGGCGCGGCCTGTGGCAATCCGATCCAGGGGGCGTCCAGTACGCGGTCAAAGCTGTAGATGCCGAACACGGCGGCGACGACGCAGCCGCCCACGATTCCGATCAGCGGCGCCCAGAGACGGAGCAGTTCAGATCCGCGCAAGGCCAGGGCGGCGACGATGACCAGCGTGGCCAGTGCCGTGAGGGGGGCCGCCACCGGCTCGGTTTCGGTCGCGTCGTCCAGCAGCCCAAAGACGACGGACGCCAAGGTGATGGAGAGGATCATCATCACGGTGCCGCCAACGGTGGGCGTGACGATGCGCCGGAGGATGACGAGCCAGCGAGCAACGACGAGCTGGATGACCGCGGAGACCAGGACAAGGGCAGTGAGGGTGGCGGGTCCGCCGTCCGCCACGGCGGTGATGCAGAACGGGATGGCGAAGGCGGCGGTGAACATGGGCAGGACCGCGCCGGCGCCGGCCGGGCCGAGGCGACGGACCTGGAGGATGGTGGAGAGGCCACAAACCAGGAGCGAGGCAAAGACCATCCAGATGAGGTAGGACTCGTCCCGACCCGAGGCGTTGGCCACGATGACGGGCGTGACCAGGAGGGTTGCGGACGCGATGAGGCTGAATTGCAGGCCGTACCCCAGCGAGGCGAGCAGGGGCGGGTTTTCGTGCGCCTCGTAGCGGGGATTCTGAAGCGGTGCCGTTGCCAGAATCGCCTCCCGCCGCAGCCCTACAGCGGTGGGCCGACTTGGACGGTCGACCGAACCGTCGTTGAGATGTGGGTGCGAGCGGACTGATCATTCCAAACGGGCCACGAAGATCCAATCATGGCCGTGGCCTCATCTCTCTTCTTGTCCGTTCCAGCTTCGGAATTGACGTGTTTCTGTATTTGCGCTAATGCTGACATTGGTCGCCATGGTGAGGGGGGACGGCAATGCAAGCCAAGAAGAAGAGACTCACGCTGGACCTCGACCCTCCGGTGCAACGGCGCCTGAAGGCGGTGGCCGCGCTCAAGGGTATCAGCATGCGACGGTACTGCCTGACCGCGATAGAGCGGGAGCTCACTCGAGACGCGGCCAACGGTGCGTTCGCCGGCAGCTTCAACATCGAGGCACTTGTTGCCCTTCAAGAGGAGGCGTTTGGCGACAAGGTCCTGCCGGGCGACGGGGCTGAATTCATCCGGGAGGCGCGTGAGTCCAGGAATGCTTCTTGAACGATCACGTTGTGGTGGATGCGAGCCTGGCATTCAAGTGGCTGGTCAACGAAATACACACCGACGAGGCCAACAGCCTTGGCCGTTTGTGGAACAGCCAAGGAATTCGAGTGGCGGCCCCGTACCTGATGCCCGTGGAGCTAACGAATGCCCTCCACCAGCGAGTTGTACGGGGAGAACTGACCGTGGAAGCAGCGACACAGCGCATGGCGAGCCTGCTCTCGTCGGGTCTCGAACTGCATCAGCCGCCACACCTATACGGCAGGGCGCTGGCACTGGCACGCCAACTTGGACAAGGCGCAACGTACGACGCTCACTATCTGGCTCTCGCCGAAATGCTCGACTGCGAACTGTGGACCGCCGACAGGAGGTTCTACCGGACGGTGAGCCCTGTGGTTGAGCGTGTCCGTTGGGTAGGAGAGCCCGCCGCCAGGGGCTAGCCGAAAGCTCGTTGCGGTGGCCTGGGAAGGATCCGTATGAAAATTGCTGGTGGGCCCTCGTGGATTCGAACCACGGACCTCGCCCTTATCAGAGGCGCGCTCTAACCGACTGAGCTAAGAGCCCGCGAGCGGCCGGAATCCTGTATCCCGGCGTCGCGATGGGACAGTATACGTCCGACTGATCGGGGTTTCAGCGGGCGCGGGCACACGTAGAATCGCGGCAGGGGACGTGGCTCAATTGGTAGAGCATCGCCTTTGCAAGGCGGGGGTTGGGGGTTCGAGTCCCCCCGTCTCCACCCAGATTCGCACCAGGCCCAACCGTGCTACGGTGCCGGGGTTGGCCTTGGGGGTGGATGCCGGATGGACCTGACGAAGGACGTTCCGCGGAGCGGGTACGAGAAGCTGGGCGGGATTGGGTTCCTGCCGCGTTCGATCGACAAGGGACGGGCCCACCTGGCAGGCACGATGGGCGAATACGTGGTCCTGTGGGGACGCACCGAGACCATGCTGGACTTTCTGGGTATCGAGGTCGACGACTTCATCGAGGCGCTGCGCACGCGGCTGACCGACGAGGAGATGCTGGCGTGGGTGCAGGAGCAGATGCAGCCGCGGTCGGCCGAGGAGATTGACGACTTCAATCGCCAGATGGCGACGGACGAGCCGCGCGAGGGATCCAACTGGGACTGGCCGCGCTTTCGCGAGTTCCTGGAGGAGTGCGGGCAGGGGCACCGGACGGATATCCGGCGGCACTACGACCGGCTGGACCTGGACGAAGGGCGCGAGGTTCCGCAGGGCGGGCGGACGGACTGGTAGAGGCCGCGCTCGGACTGATCCGCAGTAGTGGATCGTTTTGAGCCATGAACGGCGAATCCCTCTCCGACCGGAAATGGGGCACTGCGAACCGAGGTGGTGCGAGGGGATTCGACCGGAAGACCCCTCACCGATTTCGGCCGAAGACGCCCGAATCTGCCTCTCCCCTCGGAGAGGGGAAGACCGGCGTCCCCGCAGGTCAGTCTTCAACCCACACCGATGCGCTCCTCGAGGGGCAGCAAGACGACCGATCACCGCAGGACTGGAGTCTGATCAAGCGACTCGCCACCCTGGTGGACGCGGAGTCTGAAGCCAGTGGCGTAGCCGAATAAGATCGGCGGCCCGCTTGTTGCCGGTTGTCCGCTGCTTGATCTGAGTTTCTACCAGCGACCGGTCGATGTCGTGGCGCGCGAGCTGATTGGGTGCGTGCTGCGGCGCCGGCTGGATGGGTTGTGGCTGGGCGTTCGGATTGTGGAGACGGAGGCTTACGGGTTGGACGATCCGGCGAGCCACGCGTACCTGGGACGCACACCCAGCCGTGAACCGATGTGGATGCCGCCGGGGACGATCTACATGTATCACTCGCGGGCCGGAGCGTCGCTGAACGTGAGTTGCGGGACGGGGCCGGAAGCGGTGCTGATCAAGGCGGGCGTGCCGGTTGTCGACGCAAAATCGCCGAGGGCGGCGCTGGATGCGATGCACCAGTTTAATCCGGGGCCGGATGGCCGATCGCGGCGTGCGGAGCGGCGGCTGTGCGCGGGGCAGACGCTGTTGTGCCGGGCGCTG
Source organism: Chloroflexota bacterium (assembly GCA_022825895.1). Lineage (GTDB taxonomy): Bacteria > Chloroflexota > UBA11872 > UBA11872 > UBA11872 > UBA11872. The sequence goes on from JAJDVX010000032.1 coordinate 115,343, forward strand.
GGACTGACGGTGGCGGAGTGGACGGGGCGGCAGTTCAGTCCGGATCGGTTCTACATCGAGGCACGTGGGACCACGCCGCGGATCGTTGCCACGTTGCGCCTGGGGATTCGGCCGGAGCGGGACGACGGGCGGCGGTCGCGTTACGTGGATCGCGAATTCGCCGGTTCGGCCACGAGCAATCCGTTGCGGCGCGGAGCCGTGGCCGGGCGGGACTATTGGGAGACCGAACCTGCGGAGGGTTGAGCCCCGGGCAGCCTAGGCGGGTGGGGCGATGGCTCGGAGGGTGGCGAGTTCGTCGTCGGTAAGGGTGAGGTCCGCGGCGGCGGCGTTGGCGCGGACTTGCTCGGGCGAGCGGGCGCCAGGAATGGCGCAGGTGTTGGCCGGGTGGGCAATAGCGAAGGCCAGGGCGATCTGGGCCATGCTGCGCCCTTCGCCGGACATTGGACGCAGGGCTTCGGCGGCGGCGGCGCGCTCAAGGAAGCGCTGTCGGGCGTCGCCAGTGTTCCAGCCGGAGCGCGTGGGATCGTCGAACCGGTGGTCGGGAGCGAACTTGCCGGCCAGCACACCCTGGGCCAGGGGACCGCGAATCAGGACGCCGATGTTGCGCTCAAGGCAGAGCGGCAGGGCGTCGGTCTCGTAGGTGCGCTCCAGCACGCTGTAAGGAATCTGGGCGACGTGGCAGCGGCCGTGGGTGTCGAAGTATTCGATTTCGCCGGGGATAAACGAGGAGGTGCCGTAGGCGCGGATCTTGCCGGCCTCGAGCAGGCGTTCGAAGGCTTCCAGGAAGACGTCGTGACGCGGGTGCTCGCGGATGTGGCACTGGTAGAGGTCGATGTAGTCGGTTTGCAGGCGGTGGAGGCTGGCATCGCAGCAGGCGTAGATGTGCTCGGGGGTCGTGTAGCTGAACGAGTGGCCGTCGGGCCGGGCCAGGTTGCCGACCTTGGTGGCGACGAAGACGTGCGGGCGACGGCCGCCGGCGAGGGCCTTGCCGAGGACTTCCTCGCTGCGACGCGGTCCGTAGGAGTCGGCGGTGTCGAAGAGATTGATGCCGGACTCGATGGCGGCATGCACAGTGGCGATGGCGTCGGACTCGGGAACCGGCCCCCATTGCCCGCCAAGCGCCCAGCAGCCAAGACCGATGGCGGAGACGCGCCAGCCGGTACGTCCAAATACGCGGTATTGCATGGGTATTGTCCTAAGCCGGGTCGTGGATTCCCGCCGCTAGAGCCTGGTGTTGCGGCTGCGGGGGTCCTGGTAGGGGAACGGGTCGTCGCGGCTGCCCTTGCCGCCATCGTCGCCGCCGCAGGCGGCCAACGCGACGGCGGCGGCCATGCCGACGCCCACCAGCAACAGGCGCCGCCGGGCCAGCGGGCCGCTCCGGGTCGAGACGTCGCTGGACGCTGGGGGTTCAACAGCGGGCATGACCTGTCTCCTCGAGAATCGCGAAACGTTTGCCGCATGGTATCGAACAGGCGGCAAGTTCGACGGTTTCGTCACGCACCAACGGGTTGCCGGGCGAGAATGAATCGTCGACTCCCGGACGAGGGGAGGTCCGCCGCAGCGTATCGACACCTCAAGCGGCTGTAGCGGCTGCGCAGGCAGCAGACCCACACCATCCACCCCAGGGCTTGGGCACGAGCCGCGGGCTGGGGCATGATGCGCGCGGTTTCTCCCGGTTGAAGTGCCCGTGCCAACCACTACCTCGCAGGTCGTGTTTTTCGAAGGCGGCGCCGTTGCGATCGAGGACATCGCGATTCCCGATCCGGCGCCGAACCAGATCCTGGTGCGCTCGACCCGATCATTGATCAGCGCCGGGACGGAATTGAACATCCTGGAACTCTCGGCGACGGAACGCCGCGATCCCGGGTACGCGCTGGTTGGCCAGGTGGCGGAGGTTGGCCTGGAGGTCGACGGTTACGCCGTGGGTGACCGCGTGCTCACATGCCTGCCGCACCAGGGCGCCGGATTGATCACCATCGATCCCGATCTGGACGACGTGCCCGCCTACGCGGGGCATGTCCCCGACGACGTCAGCGATGACGATGCCAGCTTTGTGGTGCTGGGCGACGTGGCGCTGCACGGGGTTCGACGAGCACGACCCGGGCTGGGGGATTCGGTGGCGGTCTTTGGCCAGGGTGGACTGGGGCAGATGGTCACGCAGTTTGCGCGCATGGCCGGGGCCTATCCGGTCGTGGCGGTCGATCTGTTGGACGAACGGCTTGCGCTGGCTCGATGGTCAGGGGCGACGCACACGGTCAACGCGCAGCGCGAGGACGCCGTGGCGGCGGTTCAGGACCTGACGGGCGGCGGGGCGCGAGTGGTGTTCATGGTGACGCGCACACCGAAGATCCTGCCGGACTGTATGCGGGCGGCCGCGGCGGGCGGCACGATATCCATGACAGGCAGCCCGCCGGGCACGGTGGAGATTGGCCTGCAGGTGGAACTGCTGCGCAAGGAACTGTCGATTATCGGCACATACCAGTCGATGTACCCGCGTGAGCCGTACCACATGTTCCAGTGGACGCGCGCGGCCAACCGGCAGTACATCCTGGACGCGATGGGACGCGGCGAGTTCCGGGTCGACCGGCTGATTTCGCACCGCGAGCCGTACGCGAAGGCCGCGGACCTTTATGACATGATCAGGCGCGGCCCGGCGGGGTGGTTGTCGATCATCCTGCAATGGGACGACGCATAAGGAGGTCGTTGATGGCGCTGCCGACGTTTTATTTCAAGAGCACCTGAACGAGTTGTCGTAAGGCCCGTGCGGCCTTGAATGCGACAGGCCTGGAATATGCGCCGCGTGACTATGCGCGGAAGCCGCTGACCGAAGACGAGATTCGGGCGATTGCCGGCCCGTATCCATTGCGGGAGGTGATGAACCCGCGCAGCCCGTCGTTCCGCAAGCTAGGGATCGAGCGCGACACGATTGACGACGCGGAGGCGCTGGAGTTGATGCTGGGCAACCAGAACCTGGTTCGGCGTCCCACGCTGGCGGCGGGCGACGTGCGAGTGTTTGGCTTCGACGCGGACGCGTACGAGGAGCTGGCCGGCGCTGAAGCGTAGGCTCCCCGTCGGATATCCTCACGTTCTGGCAGTTCTTTACTGGAGGTCGCCGTGGCCCTGACCCAGGCGCAGCTTGACGAACTTCGCGAGATCGACACGCCCACGATTCTGAACGCGATCGAGACGTTCGGGGTCCGGCCGAACACGCTGGGATTCACCGGCACGAACATCCGCTACCTGGCCCCGGATATGGGCGTGATGCTGGGCTACGCCGTCACGGCGCTGGGCGACACGATGAGCGAAGACGCGCCCAAGAGCCCGGACGGCATGTTCCAGATGTGGGAAGCCGTGGACGAAACGCCGAACCCGGTGGTGCTGGTGATCAAGGACTTCGGCGATGACCCGACGCACTCGGTGCACGCGGGCGACGGCATGGCCACGCTGGCCCACGTGCTGGGCGCCGACGGGATCGTGACCGACGCGGCGCTGCGCGACCTGGAAGGCGTGAAGGGCGCCGGTATCAAGCCGTTCGCGCGCGGGCTGGCGCCGTCACATGCGAACAACCGCATCATTCGCGCGCAGGTGCCGGTGGCGATTGACGGGATGGACGTGAATCCCGGCGACCTGGTGCACGGCGACGAGAATGGCGTGTGCACGATTCCGATTGAAATCGCCGACAAGGTCGCGGCGGCGGCGCATAAGATCCTGGAAGGCGAGGAAGCCACGCGCCTGAGCTACCTGGAACCGGGCTTCAACCTGGACGACTACGCCAAGTCGCGGGGCCTCACGCGCAAAGACCCGAACCGCGGCTTTTAGGGCGAAGGCGACGTAGCGGCCGGCGGTCCCGTGCTCACCTCCGCGCAGGCGGCTGGAGGGCAACGCGGGACGTTAGCCGCGGCCCGAGGCCGTCTTACCGTCGACCCGGGAAGTCCTTCTTGGTGACGATCGGGTACGTCTTTTCCGTGCTGAGCGGGGTTGGCTCCCTGGCCAGGTCGCCAGACGCCGTGCGATTGCGCAGCAGGTGGATGGCCAGAATGGTGTAAAGGCCGTCATCCGCCGTCTGGCGGCCGCCCAGTTCGAAGTACTTGGGGGACATGATGGACATGTCTTCCAAGGGAATGTCGGCGGTGGTGCGCTCCTGCTGGCGGAAGCGGCCGGCGAATACCTCGCAGATCATGGCGTTGCCGCTGGGCATACGGGCGCGCCCGTAGGCCCGACAGACAAAGGGGCGAACCGGGTAGACCTCGCAGCGGTTGTCGGGCCCGAGCATGGGACAGCGGGTCACTTCGGTGCGGAAGCCCTGGCCGACGGCGCGCACGAAGGCGCTGGGATGCTTGTTGCGCATTCTGAGCCAGCGGCTGAGCGGGTTGCCGTATTGCTCCATCTGGTCGGTGACTCGCTTGTAGATGGTGAGGCGCTGTTCCTTCGTCAGATTCCGGCGCATCCAGGCGTGGATGAGCGCCCATTCCTGTTCGCCCGCGAGCACCTGGTGCATGCAGCAGCGCGCGCAGCCTTTCTGGCACTCCAGGATCGGGTTGTCGCGGACCACGACCTCGGACCAGCCTTCCATGGCGTCGTAGAGCTCGGGGAGGCTTCCGGCGGACTCGGCCATTCGTGAGTAGAAGGCATGCAAGTCGACGGTTTGGGCGGAGGGCTTTTCGGCCAAGATCTGTGCGTCCGGTTGGGTCTCGCCAGAAGTATGGCAATTTCGCGGTGCTTAATTCGACTGGTATTCGGCTCGGCGGGGGACTCGACCTCAGTTGACCGGCGTGTATGAGCCCCAGTCCGGTCGCCGGCCGTCCACGTCGTCGACCTGGTAGACCTTGGCCATATCCCAGCTGGTGAGCGCCTGGCCGGCGTAGCGGCCGACTTTGGGATCGGCGGCCAGCGCCGCAATCACCCGACCCAGAAACCGGGGCGTTTCCGAGACGGCGAAGTCCACATCCTGCTCAATGGCGTCGCGCCAGTTCGCCTCGGTGACGCCGAAGTGGTCCAACATCCACTCGGAGCGCAGGAAGCCGGGCGTGATGGCCAGCGCCGTGATTCGGTTTTCGTCGTTGTGCTCGCGGAGTTCGTGGTCGAAGGCCAGCGCCAGACGAATGACCGTGGTCTTGACCAGGTCGTAGTAGAACTGGCGCCGGTAGCCCAGTTCATTGCCGTCAGTGACTTCAACCACCAGGCCCTGGCCGTGCCCGATCATGAGCGGCAGGGCGAAGTGGCTGGTGATGATGTGGGTGTGGATGGCCTGCCGAAGCAGGAACAACCCATCCTCGAGCGAATGCTCCCAGAAGCGGCGGCCCCAGACGACGATGTCCTCGCCGCCCCAGATGTCATTGACCAGGATGTCGAGCCGTCCTTCCTGCTCGTTTCGGATGCGGGCAACGAGCGATTCGACCTGCGCCGGCTCGGTGTGATCGACTTGAACCGCGATACCCGTGCCGCCTGCGGCATCGACCAGTTCAGCCGTTTCTTCGATCGTTTCCGGCCGCTTCATTGGCGACTGGTGCTGCCGTGTGGTGCGGCCGGTGCAGTAGACGGTGGCGCCGGCGGCGCCGAGCTCAACGGCGATACCGCGCCCGCAGCCGCGGGTGGCGCCGGCGACGAGCGCGACCTGGCCGCGCAACGGCTGAGGCTGTTGAACAGTCATGCGCCGGCAGGCGGCATGCCAGGCCGCGTGCCGGGACCGAAGCCGGGAGCAATTGGTGTCATGGGCGCAAGTGCCCCGAAAAGAAGAGACGAAGTGAAGAAATGAACGCGGACGCGCGGTCAAGTTTCCCGGCAACGGGCTATCTTCCCACCGGGTTGCCCCGGCAGTATTGTCGCTGCTGACGAGCTTAACGACTGTGTTCGGGATGGGAACAGGTGTGGCCTCATCGCAAAGGTCACCGGGAAACCTGACCGCGCGTCACGCAAAGCTGCAATTGTGCCGACCTAACAGCTACCAAGCCCTCGACCGTTAGTACGGCTCTGCTGAGCGGCTCACACCGCTTACACATGCCGCCTATCAACCAGCTGATCTCGCTGGGGTCTTACCTGGTTAGCCCAGTGGGAGGCCTCGTTTTGAGGCTGGCTTCGCGCTTAGATGCTTTCAGCGCTTATCCAAACCGGACATAGCTACCGAGCGATGCCGCAGGCGCGACAACTCGTACACTAGCGGTCCGTCCATCCGGCTCCTCTCGTACTTCGGACAGACCCTCTCAAGCCTCCTACACCTGCGGCGGATAGAGTCCGAACTGTCTCACGACGTTCTGAACCCAGCTCGCGTGCCACTTTAATGGGCGGACAGCCCAACCCTTGGGACCTTCTTCAGCCCCAGGATGTGACGAGCCGACATCGAGGTGCCGAACTGCGCCGTCTATGTGAACTATTGGGCGCAACTAGCCTGTTATCCCCGGGGTAACTTTTATCCGCTGACCACGGCCCTTCCACTCGGAACCGCAGGGTCGCTAAGCCCGACTTTCGTCTCTGCTCGACGTGTATGTCTCGCAGTCAAGCTCCCTTGTACCTTTGCACTCTACGGCTGATTGCCATCCAGCCTGAGGGAACCTTTGGGCGCCTCCGTTACATTTTGGGAGGCGACCGCCCCAGTCAAACTGCCCACCTGAGACTGTTCCCGCGCCGGATCACGGTCACGGGTTAGGGACGCAGCTGCGCACGGGTGGTATCCCAAGGGTGACTCCACCGAAGCTAGCGCCCCGGATTCACCGTCTCCCACCTATCCTTCACATGCGCAGACGCGACTCAATCCCAAGATGCAGTAAAGCTCCACGGGGTCTTTTTGTCCTGCCGCAGGACGCCCGCATCTTCACGGGCATTGCAATTTCGCCGGGTGGTCTGCCGAGACAGTGCTCAATTCGTTACACCATTCGTGCGGGTCGGAAGTTACCCGACAAGGAATTTCGCTACCTTAGGACCGTTAGAGTTACGGCCGCCGTTCACCGGGGCTTCGGTTCCGAGCGTTAACCCGTTGCCTTAACCTTCCGGCACTGGGCAGGTGTCAGCCCCTATACATCACCTTTCGGTTTCGCAGGGACCTGTGTTTTTGATAAACAGTCGATTGAGCCTGTGCACTGCGACCTCCTCGAGCTCCGGTGCGCGCAGCACCTTCACCCTACCAAGGCGCCCCTTCTCCCGAAGTTACGGGGCTAATTTGCCGAGTTCCTTAGCAGACCGTGTCCCGATCCCCTTCCGGTTCTCGCCGGTGTCTACCAGTGTCGGTTTGCGGTACGGGCACCAGGCCAACTCGCTACGAGGCTTTTCTAGCCGGGTCGGGTTCATCGAGTTGCTCGCGGTTGCCCTTGAGCTTCCCATCACGCCTCGAAACTAGCACCGTGGATTTTCCTGCGGTGCCTTCCTACGCGCTTGGACGTGCATAGCCATCAGCACGCTCAACGTACCGTCCCGGGTCCCCCCTTCGCTGTTAACGTTGGCCAGGTGGTACAGGAATATAAACCTGTTGTCCATCGCCTACGCCTTTCGGCCTCGGCTTAGGCCCGACTAACCCTGAGCGGAGTATCCTTCCTCAGGAAACCTTAGACATTCGGGGTGCAGGATTCTCACCTGCATTGACGCTACTCATACCGGCATTCGCACTTGTACACGCTCCAGCCATGCTCACGCTTGACCTTCGCGGCCTGTACAACGCTCCCCTACCACTCGCGCGCTGCGCGAGTCCGTGGCTTCGGTGTCCTGCTTGAGCCCCGTTACATCTTCGGCGCGGGGTTCCTAAACCAGTGAGCAGTTACGCACTCTTTCAATGATGGCTGCTTCTAAGCCAACATCCTGGCTGTCTCTGCAACCCCACTTCCTTTCCCACTTAGCAGGAACTTCGGGACCTTAGCCGACGGTCTGGGTTGTTTCCCTCTTGACCATGGAGATTAGCCCCCACAGTCTGACTGCCGGGCGCGTGCCGTGGTATTCGGAGTTTGACAGAAATTGGTATCCGTTGGGACCCGCATTCAACCAGTGCTCTACCTCCACGACACCAAAGCCCGACGCTAGCCCGAGAGCTATTTCGGGGAGAACCAGCTATCTCCAGGTTCGTTTAGCATTTCACCTCTACCCGCAACTCATCCCCCAGAATTGCAACTCTGGTGGGTTCGGACCTCCACGGAATGTTACTTACGCTTCATCCTGGCCACGGGTAGCTCACCTGGTTTCGGGTCTACTCCACGCGACTGGTCGCCCTATTCAGACTCGGTTTCCCTACGGCTCCGGACCAAAGACCCTTAGCCTCGCCGCGTAGCGTAACTCGCCGGTTCATACTCCAAAAGGCACGCCATCACGCATTCCGTCATGGTGAGACGCGAGCTCACGTTTTGCTGCGCGGGCAGTGGTCCGAAGACCGCCATCCGCGCCTCGCCACGCAAGCTGCATCTCTAGTCGGCATAGCGCTCTGACTGTCTGTAAGCGCTTGGTTTCAGGTTCTATTTCACTCCCCTTCCGGGGTGCTTTTCGCCTTTCCCTCACGGTACTTGTTCACTATCGGTCGCCAGAAATACTTAGCCTTGGAGGGTGGGCCCCCCAGGTTCCCACAGGGTTACACGTGTCCCGTGGTACTCAGGAACACCGGTCGCAGGCCGCGTCACTTTCGCCTACCGGGCTCTCACCGTCTTTGGCGGGGTGTTCCAACCCCTTCGGCTAGTGAGCGACTTGATAACTGCGTGACGCTCCCATAAGCGTCCACCGGGTCCTACAACCCCGCGTTTGCAACGGCATGGGCCTTACACAAAGGCGGTTTGGGCTCTTCCCCTTTCGCTCGCCACTACTCAGGGAATCTCGGTTGATTTCCTTTCCTCGGGGTACTTAGATGTTTCAGTTCCCCCGGTACCCTCCTGGGGCCTACTTTGGCTCGAAAGCCTTCAGCCCGAGGTGACGGGGCATTACCCCCGCCAGGTTTCCCAATTCGGGTATCCACGGATCAATGCCTGCTCGCGGCTCCCCGTGGCTTATCGCAGCCTGCTGCGCCCTTCTTCGGTTTCTGACGCCAAGGCATCCGCCAAGCGCTCTTCATAGCTTGATCTCCGTTAGGCCGGCAAAACTGCAGCTTTACGCATTTCGCGTAAATCTTCACTTGTCAAGGTTCGCAGCCGAAACGCCTAAGCGGTTGGCTGAGGGCCGCTCGCGGATTGCTCCGCGGGGCAACGACCCATCATAGGCGAGCACCCGCCCGCGGTCAACGGCAAGTTCTCGTCACTTCGCACGTGCGGCCGCCGCTCAGCGCCCGGCCGGGACCCCAACGGGTGTTCACGACGAGAAATGGCAACGCGTCGCGCGACGAGGCCGGAGACGCACCGAGGCCCGGCGCCTGGGCGCCGGGCCTCGGGATCTGCAACCGCGTGGCGGTTGCGGACAACGGCTTGCCTAGAGGGCGGGGAAGCCGAACTTCTGGCGCGCCGCGTTGAGCTGGTCGCGCTGCGACTCCAGGGAGTCGGCCACCCACTTCTCGGCGCCGGAAATGGCCTCGTCGACCGAGACGTCGCCCAGGTAGGCGGCGGAAATGAAGGCGTTACGCCATTCGTTCATCTCCCACCAGTTGGGCAGGGCCATCATCAGGTGCCGGCTCTCCGGCGCGTCGGCGTAGCGCTGCAGCCACTCCATGCCGTCGGGCGGCGGGTTGGTCGCCGAAGCGTCGTTGAAGGCCGTCTTGATCATTGGCAGGTGACCGCGGTCGATCGCCACGCGACCCTGGTAGACCGCGCTGCCGAGGAACACCGTGAGGTCAACGGCCTCTTCGATCGTGCCCAGGCGCTGGGCGCCATTGGTCACGAGGTTCGGCTGGTCGTTCCAGGAATGTACCTCGAAACCTTCCGGACCGATGGGCATGGGGCCCAGCGACCAGGAGAAGCGGTCCTTGATGCGCGGCACGTGGAATCCGGACGAGTAGACGCCGGAGCCCAACCAGGACCAGACCTTGCCGGAGGCGAACGGGTTGCCGAATTCACCGGAAACGCGCTTGCTTTCAGCGTCCGGGAACGACACGCCCGTGTCGTGAATCATGCCGACCGAGAACTTCAAGCCCCAGTCGCCGCCGTTGTCGAACACGGCCAAACCGGTCTCATCGGCGTTGCGGTAGGCCAGGCCGCCGGATCCGAAGCACATGGGCGCCCACTGGAACTCGTAGTCGTTGCGAGCCCAGGAACCCCACTCGTCGGTGTCCGGATTGGTCGCCTTGCGAGCGGACTCCAGGTAGTCCTCGGCGTAGGTCCAGCCCTCGCTCGGGAACTCGATGCCGGCCTTCTCGCCCAGGTCCACGTTCATCAGGATGCCGCCGGTCGCGCCCTGGAAGGGCATGCCGAACTGGTCACCCTCGATGACGGTCGGGACCGAGCCGCCCTCACCGTGGGCGTGGTCGAAGTTGACCGTGTAGAGGTCCGGAATGAAGTAGTACTCGTTGACGTCGTAGTCGTCGCGCCGGGCGAGCACGTCGTTGATCTGGGTGAATCCGCCGTCGGCGACGAAGGCACCCAACATGCCGCCGTCCAGCATGGCGACTTCCGCCTGCGTCCCAGCCGCCATCTGCAGCGGGAAGGTCTCGCGGTAGTCGGCCGGCTGGGGCTCAAAACGAATGTTGATGTTCGGTCGCGACTTGGCGTACTCGCGCAGACCCCACTGCATGGCCGCACCACGCGGGCCAGAGGTGTGGTCGCTGACGTACCGTACGGTGACCGACTGGGCCTGCGGAGCTGCCGTCATGGCCGCGGCCGGAGCCTCGGTCATGGCGGGAGCCGCGGTTGCCGCAACGGCTGCCTGTGTCGCAGCCGGGGCCGGCGCGGGTTCCGATTCCGATTCGCCGCAGGCCGCAAGAACTGCCGCCGCGCCAATGCCCATCGCACCGGCGCCTGCCGCGCGGAGCGCCGCGCGACGGCTGAGAGTCTTTCGCATCAATGCCTCCTCGCGCCCCAGACACACAGAACAACTTCAGAAAAAGGGGCGCTTTTCGCTGCCGGAAGGATAATCCCATGCCAGGCCGAACGCAACGCATTCACGCCGCACGCGGATTCCGGCACCAGAGACCCTCACCGCGGTGCGGCAGATCGACCGCAGCGCGACCGGCCGCCGGCAACCTGCTTGCCGGGCTGGCATCGCCGAGGATCCGAGGCACTCCCGGCAGCAAGGGCACGGACTGACTTGCGCGAAGGAACCGGCACCGGCGGAGCAGTGGCGGTTCATCCAGGCGTCCGAAGACCGGACAGCGACTAGACGGCGGTTGACCACGAAATCGTGGCGTCCGGCGCGTGCCCGTAGACTGCCCACAACCCGCCCCCGCGGCAGCCGAAGGACACACCTCGATGCACCTGACTCCGACCGAGGCGCTTCGCAAGCGCGACCAACTCGTGGATACCGGCTATACCGTCATCCCCGGCGTCGTGGGCGAGCCGATGCTGAATGAATTGCGGGCGTGGACCGAGGACTACTTTGCCAACCACGAGGTCGACCCGAAGTATCGCTACCAGGGGAGCGACATCCAGGTGATCCCACCGGACCGCTGGAATGAGCGGCCGCGTGAACTCTCCGAGCGCGTGTTCCCGGACCCCATTGCCGAGCGGTTTTTGTCGTACCCGGAGTTGCGGGCCGCCTGTGAAGCGATTCAGCTCGAGGATCTGACGGCCAGCGGCGGCATCATCATTCTTTCCAAGCCGCCAAAAGGACCGCCCCTGTACTGGCACCAGGACTTCATGAACTGGGAGAGCCCGGAAGCCGCCACGCCCTGGCCGACCAAGGTTTTTCTCTCGGTGTATCTGACCGACACCACGCTGGCGAACGGCTGCCTGCAGGTCATTCCCGGAACGCACACGACGCGGATCGAGCTGCACGACTCGCTGCCGGATGCCCACGAGGCCGAAATCCAGGCCGTTGACGATCATGAAGGCCACGCGGCATTCGCGGAGCATCCGGACGCGGTTGACCTTCCGGTGAGCGCCGGCGACCTGGTAATCGCCGACGCCCGGGTGATGCACGCGGCGCGGGCAAACACCACGAACACGCGGCGCACGCTGGTCTTGGCCTGGCACGACGTGTTCCCGTTTCCGAAGGCGCCCACCTGGTGGACGCGACCGATCCCGGACGTGATTCGCCAGGCGGACCTGACCGCAACTTACGAGCGACGACGAAGACCGACGGCTTACATCGGGTAGTCAGGCGTCAAGGCTTGGCGACCTGGGCCCGCACTGCCGCAGCCAGCCAGGGCGTCGGCGCCCGCATCCGAAGCCTTGCTGACATGCCGAGGTCCCGCCTCGGCCGCCCGGCGCCCGCCGCATGACCGGCGGTCGAAGGCTCCGGCGCACGCGGGACCTTGCCGCCGCACCGACCACCGAGTGGCTCGTGAAGGTGGGCGTGACTTTCGCGATCTACCTCATCGCCGCTCTGCGGGCGCTGCCGCTGCCGGGGGGAGATCAGTTCCACTACGGCCACGTGGACAACGTGTTGAACCTCTACACGCTGGAATGGATGCGCTACGCGATCCTGGCGGAGCCGCAGCGGCTGTTCACAGGCCTGGCGTACCACGGCATGGGCGATTCGCTGTTTTATACCCACCTGCTGCTCGGCGGATTGCCCATCTACGCCCCGGTGGCCGCGGTATTCGGTCCGGGCGCCGGGCTGAATGCCATGACTATCGCCAGCCCGATCCTCAACGGACTCGCGACCGCCGCCGCGGCATGGCTGCTGATCGGTCGCTGGTGGCCCGCCGCGGCCGCCGGATTCATTTTCGCGTTTGCTCCGATCCAGCAGGAGTTCTACCAGTTCCACCACCTGATGCTGTTCTGGTGGACGCCCCTGGCATTGGCGTTTTGGTTCTGGTTCGTGCGCGGCCCCACCTGGTGGAAGTTCAGCGCCGCGTGGCTGTGCGTGTTAATTCAGTTCGCCAGCGGCGTGTATCTCGGCTTCATGGCCCTGGTGTTCCTGCTGCCACTGGTCGTGGCCACTCTTCCAGCCTGGTGGCGCCAATCCCTCAACCGGCGGCTGATTGCTCAGGCCTCGGCCGGGACCCTGTTGGCCGCCCTGCCCTTTGTGCCGTTGCTCGTTGGCTATGTCGGGTTCTGGCTTGATCACCAGGAAGCGCGCACGATCAACGAAGCACACGTGCTGAGCGCCCGGCTTCCCAATTACCTTCCCTGGATTTCCCAATCGCTGCACTGGTTTCAGGCGGTCTGGGCCCGGGCGCCAGGTCTGCAACCCGTCTTTCCCATCGTCGTTCCCACCGTCCTGGCAGCGCTGGGGCTGGCCGCGGGCCTGGCGCGACGGCAATTCCGATCAGTCAGCCTGGCTCTTGGCTTCGCCGGACTGTTGCTGTTCGTGCTGTCATTGGGCCCTGAACTCTGGTGGCACGACGAGGCCACGGGGACTCCACTTCCGTTCGCGGCGGCACACGCGGTGATTCCGGGTTTCGCCTCACTGAGAAACCCCACGTTCTTCGCCTCCGGCATGGTCCTGGCCATGGCCCTGCTGACGGCCGTTGCCATGGCACAGCCGTTTCGCCTGCGGCGCACGAGGGGGTGGCCGGCGCACGTACTCGCGGCGCTCGTACTGATCGCGCTCGCGGTCGAATTCTCGCGCCCGCCGGTTCCGGTTGCTTCCATTCCTTCGGAACCCGGCCTGCAAGCCGCCCTGGCCGAGGCGCCGGACGGCGCCGTCGCTTTCATCCAGTCCGGCGCGGACTTTCCGTCGCCGGAGCCGTATGTCAGGCGGATGTGGTGGTCACTCAACGGTGGCCGGCAACCGGTGGTGAGCGGATACTCAGGCTTCGAGCCCCGGGGCGCCAAGTACCTGGCGAGAATGATCGACTGGGCAGGCGCCGCGGCCAAGCCCCGGGTCCTGGATTCGCTGATTGCGTTTGGCATCCGCACGCTGGTCTTGGACCGCAAGTACCTGGCCGACGCGGAGATCGAGGCCTGGTTGGCAGCCGACCGATCGAGGAATCCAGATGCCGTCCCGGTCGCTGGCGAACGCTTCGTTGTGATTCCACTCGGTGATGCGAGCACTTCCGTTACGACCGCATGGTCCGCGGTGGAGCTTCAACTCGTTGTGCGCTCCGCGCCGCCGCGCGCGGACGTGGCCATCCCCGTCACATTTCGCAACACCGCGGAGCTTCCGTGGCAGCCACCGTCGGGACGGCGGACCCGGCCGGCCGAACTCGCCTGGGCGTCGCTTGCCTCTGACGACGAGTTCCGGGAGCACGTTCTCCTGCGGCCGCCACCAATCATTCCGGCCGGCGGGAACACCCAGGCCCTTGGGCCGGTGATGGGCACAGCGCCACCGTTGCCAGGGACGTATCGCGTTTCGCTGTCAGTCGCTGGGCACGAACTCACGAGTACGAACATCGAGATTCGGTCGCCGGCCGTCGCCAATGCCGTCGCCAACGCAGCGGACCTCACGGTCCTTCCACCGCCGATCTGTCTCAATGCTGGCGAACACGCATATCTGCGAGTCGAGGCTGTAAATACAGGTTCGAATCACTGGTTCGACTCGCATCGGCTGGGCACGCGCTGGTCTTTGCCGGACGACCGTTTCATCACGGACGACCTGACCACGCTTGAAGGTCGACTGGTCGTCCCCTACGACTCGCGCACGACAACGTGGACCAGCATCGCGCCGGGATCTGCCTTTGTGTTTGAGGGCCCGGTCAAGGCTCCCGAGTCGCCTGGCGCTTACACACTCACGATTGGCATGGTCGAAGAAGAAGTGTCCTGGTTCAGCGAAATCGAAGCCCAGGCCCTTGTGGTGGACGCCGACGACCAGGGCGCTTGCGCGCAGCTATCGCAGCCGAGCTAGATCGGGTCCTGAGCGAGAATCACCTGGTGGCCGGCGGCAGTCGCCAGGGATCCGCCACAACAACGGTAAATGCCGGATTGGCCGAGCGTGGCGTTCCGGGTGGGAGCCGACGGTCAGACTCGAACTGACGACCTGAGCTTTACGAAAGCCCTGCTCTACCAACTGAGCTACGTCGGCGCACAGGGTCGATCGTAGCACCGGGCGACTTTGGCGCAGCAGGCACGGATCGGCGCGAATCTGGCGCGATTGTCTACGTTCTAGTCAACAGCGAAGGCAACGATTTCCTCGAATGCAGGACGATATCCGTCACTGGTGTCAACAACCAGGACAGGTAGGTTCAGTCGAATCGGCTCATAGGACGCTGATGCATCCTCCGGCTGCCCGGCGCTGTGCACCTGGTCCGGATCGGAATCGGCGTGGAAGCGCCGACGCCAGGGCTCGTTTCGCCAGCGCCGCCGTCGGCGATCGCGGACGGCAGCGTCGCTGGCTACGCAGGTAATGACCCGGATGTCGGCCGACGCGGTCAACGCGGTGAGCCGCGGCGCCCAGCGATGGTGCCGGAATGCCGCTTCGGCGACCAGCGTGACGCCGCGCCGGATCAGGAGTTCGACGACGTCGAAGAACGCCGCGGTGGCCGCGACGTTCGCCGCATCACCCCGTTGCGGTTCGAATGACCCGGAGGTGGCGCCACCGACGAATCCTTCCTTTATCTCGTCGCGGCAGATGGCCGGACAGTGCAGCGCCTGCGCCAGGGCGTGCGCAAGCGTCGTCTTGCCCGACGCGGGCGGTCCACTGACGACCAGCAGCGTTGGAGGCATAACCGTCATCGTAAGCGGGACGACGCCGTAGAACGGGGATTCAGTCTCTCAGCGATGGACGTGGCGCTATGCGTGAAGGACTTCGTGGAGCACGCGCCAGAGGCCGCGGCCGTCATTGGGAATCACACCGTCGGCCACGTTGACCAGGGGCTGCGGCGACCCCTGGATTGCCAACCCCCGGCCCGCCCAGTCGAGCATCTCGAGATCGTTCAGGTCGTCGCCCACGGCCAGAGCTTCCGCGGCCCGCACACCCAGCCGCTCCGCGAGACTCGCCACGACCGCGCCCTTGGTAACGCCCGGCGGCAAAACCTCGAGGCCGACGGATTCCAACCGTCGACTGCGCCAAACGACGATAGCGGCCCGAGCACCCAGCGCGGTGCGCAACTCCGTCTCAAGATCCGCCGCCAACTCGCGCGGCGCCAGGCCGAAGATCTGGGCCGGCGGCGGCGCCAGTTCGGCATCCGACAGGCGACACACGTGCGCCCCCTTGGGATCCAGATAGCGAACGTAGGGGTCGCGACTTCGCCAATCCCCGTCGACCAGGTACCGGCTGCCCGACGTGGCGGATTCGATCCAGATGGCAGGCACCCCGGCCGCCCCAAACAGCAACCGGGCCTGATTGGCCGTGGCATGGGGAATCTCGCGCGATTCCACGAGCCGACCGTCCCCCGTGCGCGTGCTGGCGCCGTTGTTGAGCACGAAGAGGGTTGACGGTGGAAGCGCCCGGGCCGGCTGCCGCATGGTCAACCAGCCGCGACCGGTTGCGATCACGAGGTGCACGCCGGCGTCGGCAACCTGGCGGAGCATTGCCAGGAGGGCTGGTTCGATTGACGCGCCGGCCCGCGCGAGGGTGCCGTCGACGTCCAGGGCAACGAGACGGACGCTAATGGTCGTCGATGTCCGGTGCGTCGCCCTCGTCGGCCTCGATGGCGTCGAATTCTTCGTCGGAGGGCATTTCGCCCGACTCCATGCGGTTCAGGACACCCTCGTATTCGTGGGGAATGTCCTCGCCCATTTCTTCCGACATGCGTCGAGTCATGCGGGCCAGGCTGCGCGGATCGCCGGATTCCAGACCCGGCATCAGTTCGGCCAGGTCGGTGTCATCCATGCCGAAGTCATCGCCACCAAACTCGTCCGAGGCTGCTGGCGCGCCGCGCAGGAGGGTGGGCCGAGAAAACTGCCGCTCCAGGGCGACCGACCCGCAGTGCGGGCAGTCGGGATGCACCACGGCCGCCAGGGTCTTGAAGAGGCGCGACGAGCGGCGGCCACAGACCGTGCAGCGATATTCGTAGACCGGCATCCTGTGCATCCGTCGGGTCGCGGCGCGCGATTGTAGGCTCGCGCGATTAGTTGCACTGACACCAAGGCGGAAGGTCGTTGCCAGCGACGGAGATTCGCGCGGGCCGATGAATAGGCTCAGGTTCCGTCGGCATGGGCCGTTTCGAGGTGACTGGCGCCGGCGCACCGGGCCGCGTGCCGCCGGCATTACGGCGCTTTGCCGGCTCGCCCGCCTGGGTATCCGTCCCAGTCCGCCCGAGGGCCAACGGCTCCCCCGGAATCCACGGATGTCCGCGCTGGTGATCAAGCCGCTGGCGCTTGGGGACGTGCTGCGCGCCACAGGTTTCACGGCGACCCTGCGGCAGCAACGACCGGAAGCGCGTATCACCTTTGCGGTTGGCGACTATGCCGCGCCGGCGCTGGCCAATAACCCGGATATTGACGAGATCCTGCCGATGGGGATGCTGGGTACGCCGCGACGCTACGACGCGGCGCAGTATGTGGCCTTCGTTCGACGCCTTCGCCAGCGGGACTTTGACGCCGCCTTTGTGCTTGACCGGTCACCGGCGATGGCGCTGCTGCCGTACTTCGCGCGAATTCCGTATCGCATTGGGCTCGACAGTCGACAGCGCGGCTTCCCGCACACGACGCGCGTGCCTGTCGACATGGAGGACAACGAGGTCGAGACCTATCGCCGCGTCGCAACGTTCGCGGGACTGACTCCCGTCGATACCGCGTGCGTCTTCCGGCCGACTCGAGACGACGTTGCGGCGGCGCGACGGCTGGCCGAAGAGTTTGACCTGGACTCCGGAGGCTTGCGGGCTGTGATCGCCCCCGGCGGCGGCGTCAACCCTGGCGCCGTGGTCGTCACTAAGCGCTGGCCGGCCGAGCGGTTCGCAGCGGTGGCGGACTGGCTGGTCGAGACGCAGGGCGCTCGCGTCTGCCTGGTCGGGACGGCCGCGGATAGCCCGTCGATTGCCGCCATGAGGCGGTCCATGACTCAGCCGGCCACCAACCTCGAAGGGCACACCACGTTCGGGCAGTTGGGCGCCCTGATCGCGGGGAGCGATCTCTTCATTGGCAATGACTCGGCGAGCTCCCAGCTGGCCCTGGGCGTCGAAACGCCAAGTGTGACGGTGTTCACGGCGACCGAACCTTGGATCTATGGCACGGATTCACGGCGCGCCGTTTCCGTCTTTAACGGGAGCAGGAACCAGGGGCTCGGCAGTCCACCACCGGTTGACAAGGTCATCGCAGCGGTGCGGGCACTGCTCTCACAACCGTCTGACTCAAGTGGTGCTAGCCAGGCTTGAGTCCTGATGAGTCCGTCGCGGCCGGTCTGACCGCCGTGGTGGACCCCACGCGATATCCCACGGTTCGCTCGGCCGCCATCGCCACACCGCGTTCGTGCCAGACGGCAACCGGGGGACTACTGGTGACTGCCCGGCAGATGCGCCGCAGCGGACAGCCGGGGCAGCGTGGCGAACGCGATACACAGACGGTTGCGCCCACATCCATCAAGCCCTGGTGGTAGTCGTAATGGCGCCGAGCCGGCACCAGTTGCTCGGCCAATTCGCGCAACCGCCGGTCGTCGCGATACACAGAACCGTCCGAGGGCAGGCCCACCGCCCGCGTCAGCACCCGCGCGATATTGGTATCCAGCAAGGCCGCGCGGCGGCGGAGACCAAAGACGTACACGGCCGCCGCCGCGTATGGCCCGAGACCGGGCAGCTCGCGCAGGGCTGCCAGCGAATCCGGCATTTGGCCGCCGTGTCGCTCGACGACGATGCGAGCCAGTTCCTTCAGCCAGGTCCCTCGAATGTGGTAGCCAAGCGGATCGGTGAGTTGCTTGACGTCCGCGAGCGGCGCCGCGTGCAGATCCTGAACGCGAGGCCAGCGTGTCACAAACCGCTGAAACACCGGCGCGACTCTCGTCGCTTGCGTCTGCTGCAGCAGGATTTCAGAGACGGCTACCTGGTAGGCCGAGGAGATCGAGCGCCACGGGAGGTCGCGACCCTTGCGGCGATACCACCGCACAATCCGATCCTGAAAGCCGCGACGGAATCGCGGATCGACGAACACGGGCGGCTCTTCCGGGTCGTACAGCGTCACGCGGCGAACGCCCCAACCGATGGGTGACGCGAGGAGACTGAGCCGTCCGTGATACTTGCGGACATCCCGATCACGATCAGACGGCCGCTCCAGGCAACGGGAGATACATTGACGCGCAGCCTACGCCAGACCTGCCTTGTGCTGATCGGCGCGCTCGCGTTGTGGGCTTGCGGCGATCCGGCGCCGGAAACCGCCGGGCCGCTGGCGACCACGGCGCCGCCTGTGCCGGCAGGCGCTGTTGCCGTGCCGCGCACGTCCAAACAGCCGCCCCTGCAAGCTGCCGAGACCGCCGCCGCTTCACCCGCGGCAACTCAGCCGGTCGAGGCGACGACGCCGGCCACGCCGACGCCACCGCCCCCTACCCCAACCCCCACCCTCCCGCCGTCGTACGCCGTGGCGCCGGCGCCCGAGCCCGCGGATCGTCTCAATCTGCTGGTGCTCGGCGTCGACCAGGCCGAAAGCTTCGTGGGCAATACCGACGTCATCATGATCGTCAGCATCGACCAGACCTCGGAATCGATCTTTGTCCTGTCGCTTCCTCGCGATCTCTGCCTCGGGGCGTGTGACGGACATTCGTCGCGCATCAACGAAGTGCTCAAGCGCCGGGGAATGGAGGACCTCAAGCAGACCCTCCGATACGTGACGGGCCTGCAAATCGACCACTGGCTGTTGGTGAACTTTCATGGCGTTGAGGCCATCATCGACCAGTTGGGCGGCGTGCGCGTGTGGTCCCCCCGCGAGTTCGATGAGCGTTTCGTCTATTTGGAAACGGGCGAAGAGATTCGGCTAACCCTGGACGAAGGCTGGAACACGCTCGATGGTCGTCAGTCCGTGGCCTACGCGCGCTCGCGAAAGTACGACGCCGGCGGGGACTTCGCGCGCATCTGTCGGCAGCAGCAGGTGGTGCGCGGGCTCCGTGAGCAGTCGCTCTCGCCAGCCTTGATCGTCAACGCGCCCGGCCTGATCGCCAGCCTGAGCGGAGCCTTCAAGACCGATTTTCCAATCGGGAGCGTGCCCGCACTTGGAAACCTGCTGCTGAGCATCCCCCCGGAGCGCATTAACTCGTGGGCGGTCCACGCGCGTGGCCACGATCTGATGGTTCCGGAAGAGGGGCTGGACGGCGCAATCCTGTGGCGGCCCGACCTGCACGCCATTCGCGACTTCGTCCAGGACAGCTTGCTTGAATCAACGCGCGGCCACCTGGACGAGCAGGGCAACCCAACCTTCGTGCGCGACAACTGCGAGAGCTATTTCCCTTAGGGACTCAAGTCCGGAATGTCGACCACCTGGCCTTTTTCGACCGGCGGATGGTCGGTGAACGCCGAAAGCTCGTCCCAGGCCGGATACCGGCGATCCCGCAGCGACTGGCCGATCAGGCGCAGACGCACCGGCTGCGGGCGCTCGGGCGCGAATTCGAAGACGGCGTTCTGGAAGTACTGGCGGATGATTCCTAACGGTGCGTCGTCCGAATACAGGGTGCCGGCGAATCCGGTATCCGGCCGTGCCTCGGTGCGCGGGGCGCCAAACTGTTCCTCGCCGCCGTAGGTGTTGAAGAAATCGAGAAACCCGGTCTCGGTGCCGTCGATGGCGAAATTCGACACGCGATGCCCCCAGGTGCCGATCGCTTCACCGGGTTGATCGGAAACGACGTCAGCCTCAACACCCAGGTCAGGCGCCCCGCCACGTCCTCCGCCCAGAAAGTCCCACACCGGGCGTGGCAATACGGCCTGCCGACCGGTGGCGTCCGCCGTCCAGTCCATGACCCCGCGCTGGAAGTACTGCGAGACCTTGCCCTCGCTCTCGATCAGGGGTTCGGAGATTGGCCATCCCCAGCGATCAATCCCGCCGGTGGTCGTGAAATACGCCGCAAACGGCGCCACCCGGAGTTGACCCGCGCGGCGGACGAGCCAATTGGTGAGGTTGTGAGCGGTTGGCGAGGTGTGCGGCGACCGCGCCGCGACCGCAACCTCCAGGTCGGTCGCTTCCGACGGCGGCATGGCCTGCTGCAGACGCGTCTGCAACGACTGTATGCGGTGGTTGAGCGAATCGGCCGCGTAGACGCGGCCCGCCTGGTCAACGGCCACGCCTCGAGGGAATTGAAACTCCCCCGTTTGCCGTCCCTCGGCGCCCACCGATCCGACCGTCGTTCCATTGTGTTCAATGATGATCAACCGCTGATCAATGTCGCCCGTTATGTAAAGTCGATCGGAGAGGTCCACATCCAGGCCAATCGGGTTGCGGATCACGGGCGCTTCAACCGCGACTCGCACAAATGAGCCATCGAGTTCAAAGGCCTGGATGCGATCACGGAAGGTGTCGGCGACGTAGACCAACTGCGAGGTCCCCACGGCGATTCCGGTCGGCGTGCCGAACTGGCCCGGCGCTCGGCCGCGCGAACCCCAGGCCAATTGGAACTCGCCGCTGGGAGCGAACTTCTGCACCCGGTCGTTGAACCCGTCCGCCACGTACACGTCCCCAAATGTGTCGAGCGCGATGCCGCGCGGTGCGTTGAACTCGCCCGGATCCGAGCCGCGTCGACCCCACTGGCGCAGGAAGGCGCCCTGCAGGTCGAAAACCTGCACTCGCCGATTGCCGCCGTCCACGACGTATACCTCGCCCTCGCGCGACACGGTCACGCCCTGCGGGCGTCGCAGCTCGCCCGTCGCGGAGCCCGAGCCGGCCAGGATTCGCACAATGCCGCCGGCCGGCGAGTGAGCGGCGAGCTGATTCAGTCGCGAGTCGGTGACGTAGATCAGCCCATCCGGTCCGACCGCCACACCCCACGGCGCGCTGCCGGCGCCCTGCTCCAGGTTCGGAAAAAACTCGGCGCCAACGTCGGCGATCACGGCGGCCGAACCCGCGGCCAGGGCAATTGCGCCCGTGAGCCCCGCGTGCAGCACGCGACGGCGAGGGATTTGGGTCATTGACTGGTGGAGGACTGGGCCATCGTTCCTCAAGTTGACGAGTCTAGCGCCGCGGAATCGCCCGACAGCCGGGACGGCGACCTGCACGTAGAACGCCTTAAGTCCGCAGCCGTGATGCCGCATTGCCGGCCGCTGGCCCACTGGCAACGCACCGGCGCTAGAATTCCTACCAGTGCAGCGCGCGAGGTGCGGCCGTGATTCGACTGGCGCTCGTTGGGTGTGGACGCAACGCTCCGGCCCTTGTCGCCGCGGCCGCCGAATCCGACCACTGCCAACTGGCCGTCGCCGTCGACATCGATCCGCAGGCGGCAGGCTCGGTAGCGCGCGCGGCCAACTCGATGCGGCATGTCGGCGATCTCGAATCGCTACTTGCCTCGGGCAGCGCCGAGGTTGACGCAGTGATCGTCAACACCCCAAACGACTCCCATGCCGACATCGCCCTGGCCGCCATCGCGGCGGGCCGTCACGTCCTGGTTGAAAAACCGCTGGCCCTGTCCGCGGACGCGGCCGACGAAGTCCGACGCCAGGCCAACCGGACCGACGTGCGGCTGATGGTGGCGCACACGCTCCGCTTCATGCCCGCCAACGTGCAGGTCCACCGGGCGCTCGCGGCTGGCGAACTCGGCAAGCCCGGCATGCTGCGCAGCCACCGCTGGCTGCGTCGTTTTCCGGGACCGCCGGGCGGCTGGAAGCACGACCCCGCGCGCAGCGGCGGCCTCTGCCTGCATGAAGCCGTGCACGAGATCGACCAGGCGCTCTGGCTCATCGACGAGCGCCCGACCCACGTCCACGCGTTGGCCGCGCCCGAACTGCTGCAAATCCACCTCGGCTACGCGTCGGGCGCCATGGCCATCTGCGGCATTGCCACGGGTCTGCCGCTCGGCGACGGCTACTACTCGCTGACGCTGATCGGGTCCCTGGGCGCAGCCTACGCCGACGACCACCACAATGTTCACCTGGTCTACCGGGGCGGACGACCGCAAGCGGCGCTGACCGACCTGCGAGCCTCGGCCGTCCGCGCCCAGCTCGACGAGTTCGCCCGAGCCATCGTCGAAGAGCGCGATCCATCCGTGTCCGGCGCTGACGCCGTGGCCGCGCTACAGATTGCGGAAGCTGCGGCGGCCTCAGTCGCGTCCGGTCAGACCGCCCATCTCACGGAGAACGGCTATGTCCTCGCCTGAGCGCTACCGCGTCCTGGCGCTCAGCGCCGCCAAACACGACTACGTGCCGTTGGCGTTCAAGGACCACCCGCGGTTCCAGGTCGTCGGCGTATCCGACGAGCCGTCCGCCGCCGGCTGGGTGCACGAATGCAACGAGCAACTGGCTGCCGACCTGGGCGTTCCCTACGAGCCCGGCGTCGACGCGGCCATCGCGCGGCATTCGCCGGACGTCGCCGTGGTCTCATCGGAGGCCGCGCGCCACGCGCAACTCAGCGTGCGAGCGGCCAATGCCGGCCTCCACGTCGTGCAGGACAAGCCCATGGCGCCAGCGGTTGCCGACTGCGACGCCATCGTCGAAGCCGTGGAACGCGCCGGCGTGCGGTTCCTCCTCTGGAACCGCAACACCCAGCCGGCCATCGAAGAAGCGCGCCGCATCGTCCACGCCGGTGAAATCGGCGAGCCGCGAGCCATCCACGTTGACTTCTTCTTCTGCAAAGACGCCGGCGTATTGCTGAACTCCGACGAGCCGGAAGAGATCCCCGACTCCTGGCTCAGCGAAGGCGAGCTGACCGTCGAGGGCATCTACCCCCTGGCCTACATGCGCCACATCCTGGGCCTGGACGCCCTGCGCGCTTTTGGACGCGCCTCGGCGCACTTCTTCCGCCGCCACGCCGAGCGCGGGGTCGAAGACATCGCCACCGTCTCCCTGGAAATGGAACGAGGCGTCATCGGCTCGCTTTGCAGCGGCCGGATCGGACGCCCCAGTCACGCCAACATTGGAGAGCTCCGGGTGCATGTCGTTGGATCCACGGGCGCCCTGGTCGTCGCCGAACCGCGTCCTGAAGTCGCCGTCCATACCCGCGGCCTCGCCCCGGAGGACGACCGCAACCGGCGCACCGACCAGGAGACCGACCGCCGCCAGGTCGACCACTTCGTAACCGCCCTGGACACCGGCGGCGACACCCTGCTCAATGCCCGCCACGGCCGCCACATCGTCGCCACGGTTAGGGCAGCCCTGGAGTCGGCCCGCACCGGACGCTCATGCGAGGTGTCGCGCCCGAGCTAGTGGAGAAAGTGCCGAAACGCACATTCCGGCTTGAGCGTCGAAACCTGACCCGCTAGTCGCTCCGCTGCTGGCTCAACAGAATCGTTCGCAGTTCGCGCACATCCTCGCGAACCTGGTAGATGCTGGCTTGAAGCCGTTCGTCGGCCTTTTGCAGACCGCCGATGGCTTCTTCAACCTTGCCCCAGCGGTAGAACGCGCCGCCCGCGGCGACCAGTGCCACGACAGCGGCGACAGCGGTGACTATTGACGCGGTCATGGTGGCTTCCTGCGAATCGCTCGCGGCCACTGCCGACGAACGGGTGCGCCCAATGGATCGCGCTTTCCGGCCACCGCCCATCACCACCAGCGCTTAATGTTGAGGGTATCACTGGCATCGCGCGAAGCGCTTCGCACGTCTCCCATCCGGACCGCCGACCCGACGCCAGGTGCCAGGCGACGCCGACTACTCAGCGCGCCGGCACCGGCTCCGCCGTGGGTGTGAGCAAGGCGCGCAGGCGAACGTTCAAGGCGGACCTGGCATGGCTGGCGAGGTCGCTGAAGTCGGTGAAATTGCGCGCCTCCACGGCATAGGCGCCACAACCTGGTTGCAGCCCCGTCTGGCACTGCTCCTCGTTTTTGGCAATCAACGTGTAAAAGGGCTCCTGGAGCGGCGCGTCGACCGTGGCAACCTCCGCAATCCCGGGATCCACCAGCGGTGCAAGGTCCTCGGGCGTCATGTTGACCACGATGATGACCGTTCCGCGCTCGAACTCCGACCTGACCACTTCGAAGTCCACCTCGGTGCGCGCATCGCCGTGGACCATGAGCGTTGTCGGCTGGCGCGAGGCGGCATCGTCGAACGTTTCAACGGTGCGGACCGCATATTCAGCGCTTTCGCGGCCGTCAAGCGGCAGCCGGCGGTCCTCCTGCAGATTCGACGGTTCGAAGTAAACGATAAAGTCCAGGCCGAAACGTCCAAGCATCCGCTCGAACAGAAGGAACAGCACGAACACGCCCACAGCCACCATGAGCCCAAAGAGCAGGCGCTGGGCGGGCGGGGACAGGCTTTGCATCATGTGGGTTGCACTGGGCCGTGGTGAACGATTGTAGGGGCGCGACGCGACAGGCAGTCTGAATTCAGCCGTCGTCGCTGAAGTCCAGGATGCCCCCCATGGTTGCGCCGGGCACGCCGGCGCTTCCCGTCACCGCTCAGGTCGTGCTGTAGGTCAGGTAGGCGTCGCGCAGAAACGAGAACAGGCCGCGCCGCCGCCGCCGGTTTCGACTTCCGCACGCCGGGCAGCCGCGGTCCACCGGCCCCCGCCCGGTCTCGAAGAATCGCAGCAGCACGCTATAGCGCCGGCCGCAGTCCAGGCAGTCGTACGCTTTGGTGGTCAGTGAAGGCATCGTGTCACTCAGGGTAGCCCAACTGCGATCCGGCAAAGAACCTGGCTGCGGCGCGTCACACTTCGCGCATGAGCACGATTGATGTAGTGGCGGGCCTCCGGCCATGACGGTGGTCCTGCTCCTGGCCGAGGCCCGCCCCCTCCCCTCGTCCAGTGCCTGAGTCCGTGCTGGGCCCGGCCCTCGTCAGCGCGGGGGCAGTGCTTGCCGCGCTGGCCGCGCTCTACCTTGCCGTCCTCAGCGGACGGCCCGTAACCCCGCCCGAGCTGCGAACCGAGACCGCGGCACGCGGTCGCTTCACGCGTAACGCCATCACGCCGCTCCTGGCCAGCGGCTTCGACCGCGCGGTCTTCTGGGTCTTTTGGATCGTGGCGCTGCGAATCCTCGGTCCCGAACGGAACGGCGAGTACGCCTTTGCGGTGAACCTGCTCACGTACTTTGCCGCGCTGACCGATTTTGGTCTGGGTACGGTGCTCACGCGCGACCTTGCGCGTCGCGACCGCGACCTGCGTCCCCTCTTCGGCGCCGGCCTGGTTATCCGCCTGCGACTGGTGGGCGTCAGCGCCCCGCTCATGGTTGGACTGGCGTTGATCTACTACGCGACAGGCTCAATCTCGGCAGCCACAGTCGTCACGGCGGCCGTTTTGGCGTTCGGCCTGCTGCCCACGGCCCTGGGCCAGGCCTATGCCTCGGTGTACGGCGCATGGGAGCGCATGGACCGCCGAGGCCTGGTCGCCGCCGGCACGTCGGCGCTGACCGTGGGGCTGGGACTGTTGCTGCTCGGCGCGGGAGCGGGCGTAATCGGGCTGGCCGTCGCGGGCATGGTGTCGGGCACGGCCTCGCTGCTGGTACTGGCGCGGCCCGTCGGCCTTGATCTTCTCAAGACCAGCGGGCAGGGCCGAATCCACCGCGGCGCGCTGCTCACGGCCGGCTTCCCCCTGATGCTCAACGGCCTGCTGGCGACGGCCTTCGTCCAGCTCGACATCCTGATTCTTCAGGCGATCGAGGGCACCGCCGTGGTGGGGCACTACAACGCGGCCTACAAGTTCATCAACGCGCTCAACGCCGTTCCGGCCGCCGTGGTCCTTGCCGCATTTCCGCTGATGGCGCGCATGGCGGAGGATCCCAAGGCGCTGAGCCGTTGGGCCGCCCGTACCTGGCGCGTCTTGATCTCGTTCGCGGCCGCGGCGGTCGTACTCCTCTTCGCCTATGCCGAGCCTCTCGTCGCGGCGCTGCTGGACGAAGACTTCCTGCCGTTCACGGCTCAGGCCCTGTCAATCCTGATCTGGTTTCTCCCGCTGAGCTATCTGAACGGAACGCTGCAATACGTCGTCATTTCCCTTGACCGGCAGTGGTGGCTCACGCCGGCATTTCTGCTAACAACGCTGTTCAACGCCGTCACAAATCTCGCGCTGGTCCCGGTGTTTGGCTTTCGAGCCGCGGCGGCAACCACCATTGCCAGCGAAGTCGTGCTTCTTGTCACGCTTGCCTGGATCCTTCGTCGCCAGCGTCTGCTGCGGCAGCTGATTGAACCCGCGCTTCGCCCGACCCTGGCCGCGGGCTGCCTCGCGCTGGCGGCCTGGCTGCTGCGTGACGTGGCCTGGGTCCCAGCCGCCGCGGCAGGCGTGGCTGTCTACATCGGCGTTCTGGCGCTCAGCGGCGGCATCAGCCGCAAGCGGCTGTTCTCAACTGTCGACAGCTAGCGAACCGGCCCGCCCAGCGCCGCGCGCAACTCGGCCTCATTGGCCAGCGGAACGGTCGGCGGGGCGATATCCACCGGACCCAGCCAGACGTAGTCCACGCCCGGATGGGCAATGCCGGTCAGCTCGCCCACGGCGGTGAGCGGCCGATCGTCCGGTCGCAAGAACGTGATGTACGCCTGATAGGCGCCTGCTTCAGCCTCCGCGGGCACCCACAACGCGGTCCGCAACTGATGCACGTCGCCCGGCTGCCACTCCGACGTGCGACGCAGTTGGCGATCCTGGGCATAGAGATCCTTGGCATAGATCACACCGCTGGGCGTGCGCAGCCAAATTCGCAGACGGAGGTCGTAGTCCACCGCCTGCCGGGCACGGATCACAACCGTGAAGCGAACCCCGTCGCCTGCTTCGCGAGGTCCCTGGTCGGCCCGCGCTCCCGTGTACTGAATCAGATCAATCTGAAAGTCGCGGCCGAGTTTGACGTGTCCGCGCCGGTTCACCAGATCCAATACGTTGGTCATATACAGTTGCAGAACGCCGTTCCGGTAGACCTCCGACCGGGCCTGCCACTGTGACGT
This sequence comes from Chloroflexota bacterium, assembly GCA_022825895.1. Taxonomy (GTDB): domain Bacteria; phylum Chloroflexota; class UBA11872; order UBA11872; family UBA11872; genus UBA11872. The sequence continues at coordinate 143,134 of JAJDVX010000032.1, forward strand.
CAGCCAGGCGGCGACATGCCCCTCGGGATCGGCCTGCTCAAGACCCGCCAGGACTACCCAGAGCCTTCGATGGTTGTTGGCAGCCCGCTCGAGTTTCCTGTTGACTTCCTTCGCCGTTACGGCCGGCGGTACTTCGTCTGGGAGAAACCAGACATCGACCTTGTCCAGGAAGTCCGGAAAGTAGTGGCGCCAGTACCACCCCTGCCAGGGACCGGCCAGGACAACCGCATCCCTGAATTTGCCTTCGTCGCGACCCGGACGCCGGGGCCGGGCCAGGTTCTCAATGGTCGAGGTAATCGAGCGGTAGTCGCCGCGCCGGTAATCGTCAAAATAGGCGCGCGAGGCGTAGACGGGCCCCGCCAGACCCACGAGCAGCACGGCGGCAACCGGCGCCGCGACCCAGGCGCGGCGCGGCGCGAGACCCAGCGAGGCCGCCGCCAGGATTGCCAGCGCTGGAATCGCCGGCAGCAGGTAGCGGGCCTGATAGTCCTTGTCGAACACCAGCAGGATCGCCAGGAATCCGATCACGGCAACGATCTTTGCCATCACGAGGCCCGCCGAGCGGCGCAACACGGCCCAGCCGGCGCCGATCAGCACAAGCGCGCCCAGGACTCCGGCGACAAGTGCGCCGGCCCGCCCCCCGCCGCGTACCGTCGCATCGCCAACGAAGACATCCAGCCAGGCGCTGGACGCCACGTCCCGCACCAGGTCCAACCCAAGGCCGCCGGTCCCGAAGGCGGGAAGACTGTCCTGAATGCCCCGAGCCAACAGAACCCATGGCAACGCAATGGCCAGGCACGCCACCTGAACGGCGACGAAGGCCAGCACGCGGCCACGCTGGCGACTGACGCGCCACGGAAGCGTCAGGTTCATGGCAACCAGGGCCAGCGCCGCGATGTAGTCCACGTAGGCGCCGACCACAATGGTCAGCGCCAGCCACGTCCAGTCGCGGCGGCGGCCATGTCGCATCGCTCGTTCGAACAGCCACAGCGCCAACGTGCCGAACAGGGCCGCGGCGGCGTACATTCGCGCCTCGCGGCTGAAGAAGATCAGCATTGGCGAGGCGGCGACCACGGCAGCGGCAAACACGGCCGGCCACGGGCGCAGGTACATGCGTGCAAGCTGGTAGGTCGCGGGGATCAGCAGCACGCCAAACGGAACGGAGAGCCAGCGCACGATTGGCTCCTGCTCGCCGAACCAGGTCGCCCAGTAGTGAAGGGCGATGTAGTAGAGCGGCGGGTGCTCAAACGGCGCCTCGGCAATGGCCGCGACGATGTCCAGCGGGAGCGACCGTGCGTACCAGACCGCCGCAACTTCGTCGAAATCGAAGTCGCCCAGGTTTTGAAGTCGAAGACTGCGCAGCACGGCGCCGGCGACAACAACCGCCAGCAGCACGGTCATCGGCGTCACATGCCGTGCCAGCCGCTCCGCGAACCGGCGTCCACCGGTCGCGCCCACGCTATGCCGAGTGGTCATACGCGTCTAACGTCCGCCTGGCGATTTCCGACCAGGTGTGCCGGGCGGCGATAGCCTGGGCGCCCTCGGTCAGACGTTGCCGATGTCGCGGATCATCTCGAATCCCCGCCAGGGCCTCCGCCAACCCGCCCTCATCGTGCGGCGCCACGAATCCCACTTCGTCGGCCTTCACGTCCACGGTCCCCTCCACCGGCGGATAGGTCGTAATGACGGGAATACCGTGGGCCACGGCATTCATGAATGACCCGCGGCGAGCCGAGAGACCGTCCAAAAACGGGAGGGCTATCGAATCGCACGCGACGAGCCAGCGCGAGATGAGGTCTGGCGGCAGCACGCCCGTGTCGACCAGGCGAACCCCGTCGAATGTGTGCGTGGCCACCGCGGGCTCCGCCCGTCGTTCGTTGGTTGGCGGTTCCGCCGCCCCGATCAAGGCCAGCAGCGTCTGCGGCCCGGCCAGTTCAGGACGCCGCAGGGCCCCGGCCAGCACGCCCACGCCCTTGCTGCGCTGCCGGAAGCCGAAATAGCCAACGATGAAGTCCTCGCGATTGAGACCCAGAGCCGCCCGAGCCGCAGATCGATTGCCTGCGCCGGCGGGCGGCTCGATCGTGGGACCGGCCGGAATCCAGAATGCCCGCGCCTCATGGTCAACCTGCGCCACGGCCCGGCGCCGGTCCAATTCGTCAACGTAAAGCGCGGCGTGCGCGGACCTGGCGAGGCCGCGAACCACGCGAGCCCGCAGCCAACCAGCCTTGGGAAACAGATACGGCTGCAACAAGTCGTGGAAGGTCACAACCAGCCGGCAGGGAATCCCGGCAAGGCGCAGGGCGTGTCCCAGGCCCATCAGTTCTCCGGGTCGCGCAAATGCCCCGGCCTGATAGTGCATGTGAACCACGTCGGGCTGAAGCCGCCTGGCCAGGCGAAGCGTGCTCCGGAGCGCCTGCAGCGGCACCCGGTTGGCAACCGCGTAAACGTGCGCAGCTGGATCGCTGGTGGCTCGGGACTCGGTTGCCACGTCACACGCGACGCCGCATGCGGCCAGTGCCGCCGCCAACCTGGCCACGTGATCGCCCACGCCGCCAACGAATGGCGGAAACTCACCCGTGACGAAGAGGACGCGGCGAGTTGGCCTCACCCCGACATCGGCGGCTAACGCCGCCACCCGGTCCACTGCCACAGCGTGACGGCCGCGATCTGGCGAAGTTCACGCCGGGCGTCGGCGCGCACCGGCGGACGCAGCAGCCGCACGAGCTGCTCCAGCAGACGCAGCACGCCGGTCATTGCCACGAACAGGCGCATCAGCGCAGCCACCGGCCAGCCCCAGGTCTTGGTCACGTAGCGGTAGCGGCTGTGAAAGAAACGCCGCTCGCGGGCAATCGGGTCCTGTTCGGAACTTGCCCCGCCGCGGTGTCGAACGCTTGCATTCCGCGTGACGCCGCAGCGCCAGCCGCGAACGCCAAGCTCGCGCAGCAGGTCCACTTCTTCCGCATACATCTCGTAGCCGACGTCGAACCCGCCCGTTTCGGCCAGCGCGCGGCGCCGAAAGCACAGGCAAGCGCCGGTTAGCCATTCGGGATCATCGTCCGCCCCGTCGCGCATGTAATACCGGCGCAACGCCGGCAGATCTGGCATGAACCGTTCGACCACCGTTCCATCCGTCACCGCCGCCGCCAAGGTAGGCAGGCGACGCCCGGGCCAGGCCGCCGGCCTGCCGTCCGCCGCGTGCATTGGAGCCACGCACGCCATATCCGGCTCACGCTCGAGATGGGTCAGCATCGCCCCCAGCGCGCCCGATTCCAGGTGCGCATCCGGATTGATCAGCAGCACCGCGTCACCCGTAGCCTCGGCAATCCCGATGTTGGCGGCCGCGCCGAATCCCAGGTTGCGATGGGCCTGTAGCAGCCTGACCCGTGGAAACTGCTCACGGACGATCTCCACGGTCGCATCGCCGGAATCATTGTCGACCACAATGATGTCAAGGTCTCCAGGAGTCTCATCTTCGGCGTCGAACAAAGCTGCCAGGCACGGCTCGATGTCGGCCGCGGAATTCCAGGTCACGACCACCGCCGTGACCGACCGAAGCGGCCTCACTCGGCCATCCCTGCGCCGTCCGCCTTCCAGCGTGCGCGCAGAGCCCGCTGAACCCGCCACTCATGCTCCGCCATCAGGGTGGCCAGCAGCACGCCAACGCCCCGATCCTGGTACCCGCGCAAGCTGACCAGCCGTCGCCAGAACTCGCGCAGGGGTTGCAGCGCAACCGCCGTACGTCGCCGTCGCGTACCGGACCGGTAGAGGTCATCGGCCACCGCTTCGGCGTAGCGCCGCTGACGCGCCCGGAACTGGGCCACGCTCGTATAGCTCAAGTGCTCCAGGTGGTGCTCCATGCGTCCAACGGTCCCGGTCACGTCCACCAGTTCGTGTACCGGCCGATCGGATACGTAGGCGGCGTGGTGCCGGTTCATGATTCGCAGCTGGTCATCGGGCCACCACCCTGCCCCGCGCATCCACCGGCCAAAGATGCGGTTGCGGCGCGGAACCCAGTACCCGGCAAATGCTTCCGTTCCCACTCGTGTCCGGATTTCAACGCTGAGATTCGGCGGAACCCGTTCGTCGGCATCAACGAATACCACCCAGTCATGCACGGCCAGGCGCAGTCCGGCGTTGCGCTGGTCGGGAAAGTCGGTCCAGTTGCGCTCGATCAGGCGAACGCCGGGCGGCAGCCCCTGGGTGGTTCCGTCCGTACTGAAGGCGTCCATGACCAACCGTTCGTCGGCCCAGGCCAGGGTGGCCAGGCAGTCGGCAAGGTTGGCCGTCTCGTTTCTCGCGATAACGATTGCGCTAATCGCCGCCATCGCCGTCACTCCGGCTTCAGGGCCACCTGGGCCGCGGCGTAGGCCTCACGACGAGGTCCAGGCAGGCGAGCGCGAACCCCAAGCCCCAGCCACATCAAGCCGATGGCGATGCTTGCCATTGGACGGGGGCCGTGCTGTCGGTACCACCGCGCCCGGCTGCGAAAGAGTTCCGGCAGCATCTCCAGGTCGCGGTCGGCGGTTGTCGACGCGCGGATGTGCGTGACCTGGGCCGTGGGCACGTAGCGAACCCGCCAGCCGTCGTCCCAGAACCGCCGGCACAGATCCACCTCCTCCGCATACATCCAGTAGGCCGACGAAAAGCCACCCACCAGGTCCAGCGCCCGACGCCGCATCAGCATGAACGCGCCCAGCACATAACCCACGTCCCGCACGGGCCCGTTCGACCAGAGCCGCCCATTCAGACGGGATCCGCGAAGCCGAGCCGGCAGCGGCAGAAGATCGAAGACCGCCTGCCCAAGCCCCGGAAAAGCAAACGCGGAATCCTGGGGAGAACCGTCGGTGTTGAGCAGCATCGGCCCAACGCACGCAACGTCTGGCGCGTCGTCGATTGACGTCGCCAACGTCTCCAGGGCGCCGGGATGCACCCAGACATCGGGGTTGGCAACCAGCACCAGCGGCGCTCGACCCAGGGCCACGCCGGCATTCGCAGCCACGCCGTAGCCCGGATTGTCGGGCCGGGGCAACAGCCGCGCGTCAAGCGTGGCGTCGTCGCAAAGAGCGGCCACCGCCGGATCGCCGGCGGTGTCCACAATCGTGAGCGACTGCACCAGGCCGCCCGCCGAGCGGATGCTGGCAGCCGCGCGGCCTGCCACTGCCGCCTGCCCGTGAGCTACGACCACGGCATCGATCATGCTCGGCCGACCTCATTCTTCTCGGATGGCGGGCGACGGCACGCCGCCCGCCGGTGCCGTAAGCGCTACTTCACCTCGACGGTCGCGCCCACCTCTTCCAGCTTGGCCACCATGGCGTCGGCTTCCTCGCGCGACAGGCCATCCTTGATCGTGCCCGGCGCGGCGTCCACTACCGCCTTCGCCTCGCGGAGTCCAAGACCCGTGATCTCACGCACGGCCTTGATGACCTGGATCTTGCGTTGGCCGGCGCTGTTGATCTCCACCGAGAACTCCGTCTGCTCGACTTCGACAGCCGCCGCGCCATTGTCGGCCGGCATGGCCGCCACGGCCATCGGCGCGCCGGAAACGTTGTACTTGTCCTTCAACGCCTCCACCAACTCCGAGAGCTCCAGCACCGTCATCGAGTCCAGCGACTCCAGAATGTCGTCCTTCGTGACCTTGGCCATTACGCGCCTCCTTCGGCAGCTTGCAGCTGGTCAACGCGCTCCTGCAGCGCGTACACCAGTCCTGAAATCAATCCATCCAATGTATGCACCAAATTGGAAATCGGTGCGCCAATCGCCCAGACCACTTCGGCGTTGAGCTGCTCACGGCCCGGAATCGACGCCAGTTTCAGCACCCGATCGCCGTCCAGCACCTCGCCGTTTAGCGCCCCGCCGCGAATCTCAACGGTCGGGTGCTGCTGCGCAAAGTCGCGCAGCGCGCGCGCCGCGGCCGGCACGTCCTCGCCGCTGAAGGTGAACGCCGACTGCCCGTTGAGCAGCGCGTCCAGGCCCTGGATCCCGGCCCGGTCAGCCGCGAGCGCGGCGAGGTTGTTCTTGACGACTCGAATCGTCGCGCCCGACGCCCGCATTTGCGTTCGCAGCTCCTGCTGATCGGCGACCGACAGGTTGGCGAACCCCGACACAATACTGAGTGAGGCCGACGCCAACTGGTCGGCGAGCGCATCTACCACGACGGCCTTTTCCGCACGTGTCGCCACTGGCAACTCCTCCGTTGGAATGGACAAAACAAAATCGAACGGCGCGCCGGGTCGGCTTACCGCTCGATCATCCGTTCGCGCCTCGGCGGGCTCTCTCGACTCGAGAGATTGCTTGGCCCGCTGTCTCCGGCTATGCAGCTGTTGGGGTCTGGGTCGAACCGGGCTCCTGTCTACTCCATCGCCGCGGCCGCTTCGGCCAGCACGGCCTGCGAGTCAAGGCGGATGCCCGGACCCATGCTCGAACAGATGCTCATTGTACGGATGTACGACCCCTTGGCGGCGCTGGGACGCGCCCGTATCACGGCGTCGATCAGAATGCGCAGGTTCTCGATCAGCGCCTGGCGCCCCATCGAGGCTCGGCCCGCCACCACGTGCAGGTTGGCCAGCCGGTCCACGCGAAACTCCACGCGGCCTGCCTTGAGTTCCTTCACCACGCGCCCCACGTCATTCGTCACCGTGCCGGCCCGCGCATTCGGCATCAGCCCGCGCGGTCCGAGGATTCGGCCCAGCGGGCCAATAATCCGCATGTTGTCCGGCGTCGCCACGGCCGCGTCGAAGTCAAGCCAGCCACCGCGAATTCGCTCGGCCAATTCGTCGGTGCCCACCTCATTCGCGCCGGCGTCGCGCGCCTCCTGCGCCCGGTCACCGCTGGCGAATACGATGATTCGCTGCTCCTTGCCGGTGCCGTTCGGCAGCGTCACAGTGCTGCGCACCTGCTGGTCGGCGTGCGTGGGATCGACGCTCAGATGGGCGTGGAACTCCACGGATTCGTCAAACTTGGCCATCGGCAAGCCCAAGAGCACGTCGACCGCGTCACCCAGCGAGTGTTGGGCATTGCGGTCCACGCCCGCCCGCGCCTGCTGATACCTCCGGCTGCCTCGCGCCATGCTCAATCCTCGACTTCGATGCCCATGCTGCGGGCGGTGCCGGCCACAATCTTCATGGCCGCCTCGACTTCATAAGCGTTCAGATCCGGCATCTTGATCTCGGCGATCTCGCGAACCTGCGCCTCGCTCACCGTGCCCACCTTCTCGCGGTTCGGCTCACCCGAGCCCTTGTCCACCCCCGCGGCTTTCCGAAGCAAATCGGCCGCCGGCGGCGTCTTGGTGATAAAGGTGAACGAACGGTCTTCGTAGATCGTGATCTCGGCCGGGATCACCGACCCCATCTGCTCGCGCGTCCGCTCGTTGTACGTCTTGGTGAACTCGATGATGTTCACCCCGTAACCGCCCAGGGCCGGGCCCACCGGCGGAGCCGGCGTCGCCTGCCCGGCGTCCAGTTGCAGCGTAATTGTCGCGAGTACGCGTCGTGCCATGGTTCGTCAGCCGCCTGGTTAGATGATGGACCCGCCGCCGGATTTTTCGACCTGGAGGAAATCCAGTTCAACCGGCGTGTCGCGTCCAAAGAATGAAACCAGCACCCGCAGGCGCTCCTTGTCTTCCATCACCTCGTCCACCGTGCCAAAGAAGTCGGTGAACGGCCCGTCGATAATCTTCACCCGCTCGCCGATCTGGATGCGGACTTCCGGCCGCTGGCCCTCGCCCTCCATCTGCCGGAAAATCGTGCTCGCCTCGTCGGGTGAGAGCGGAATCGGCTTGTGGCCGGACCCGGCGTCCGCGCCAACGAAGTTCACCACGCCCGGCGTGTTGCGTACGACCTGCCAGGCGGCGTCCGCCTCATGCTTGGCTTGCGGGTCGCTCGAGTTCTTGGTCTCGTCCAGCGACAGCATCTGCACCAGCACATAGCCGGGGTACATCTTGCGCTTTACCGTCCGCCGCTGCCCGTGGCGCGACTCCTCGACTTCCTCCTCGGGCACCACGATTCGAAAGACTTTGTCCGTGGCCTCCATGGAGCGCACGCGCTGCTCCATATTCTGCTTGACCTTGGCTTCGTAGCCCGAGTACGTGTTCACCACGTACCACTCGGCGTCGGCGGGAATCGGCCGATCCGGCGAACTGTCGTCGACGGGTACTTGGGCGGCTGCTTGACCTGCCTCAGCCATCAGCTTCCCGTGCCTTCCATCAGGAGGTGATCACTTCGAACAGGCGGTCGAAGCCCAGATCGGCCAGCCCCAGAATGATCGCCATCAAAACGCTGATCGCCAGCACCAGCGCCGTCAGCCGAGCGGTTTGCTCCGGCGTCGGCCACTGGCACTTGCGCAGTTCCTGGTACGCGCTGCGCACGAATCGCGCCAGCGGCGCCCGGCGTACGTTCCGGCGCAGTTCCCGTGTGGACAGCATCGGCGATCACCCGCTAACGCGTCTCACGGTGGGCCGTGTGCGTGCGGCACGCGCGACAGTATTTCTGCAGCTCAAGCCGGTCCGGGGTGTTCCGTCTGCTCTTGCTGCTCACGTAGCCTCGTGAACCGCAATCCCGGCACTCCAGCGTGATAACGAGCCGATCACCTCGGCGAGGCATGTCCAACTCCGCGGTCGCTGGGCGACCGTCCATTCAGGGGCGCGCTTCGTGTTTGCCACGGTCACACGCGCCCGCCAAGCACAATAAAACCCCGGCGGGTGACCCGCACGGGACGCTTCAGTATACGACGAATCGGCCGATTAGTCGCCTAGCCGGCCAGCCGATCCGCCGCCACGGCAATGGCCACTGCGGCGCTCACGGATCCCAGCATCAAGCCGACTATCCACTTGGTCAGCCGATTCTCAAGATCGCCTATGGCCTTGTGGAGATCGGCTTTCGTCGCCAGGTGCTCGTAACCGCCTTCCAGGCGGCTGAGCCGGTCTCGGTCATCCATCGAAAGAGCGGTCAAGGTTCTGCCTCCAGGTGGTAGGTAAAACGTCTTCCGCCCTGCACACAGTTTACGGCCTCGCCACCTGACCCCAGGGCCTCGCGACCTCCCCGTCGCGCAACACGGTCAGACCGCAAGCTAGTAGCCTCCACCGGCTTTCGACGGCCGCGCCCCTTTGGCAACCGCGCCCACGCACCGCAGTATTGGGGACCGCACGGCTGGAGATTCGACCTATGTCCACCGCTGGACTCACCTACGCCGGGCGTTTGAGCGATTTCGCCGCCGGGAACTGCCACCGAGTGCGCGCGGGCGACCGCACCCTGGTGCTCATCCGCAACGGCGACGGCGTTTACGCCCTGGACAACCGCTGCCCCCACATGGGCTTCCCCCTCGATCGCGGCAGCGTCGACGACGGCATCCTCACCTGCCACTGGCATCACGCCCGCTTCGACCTGACGACGGGCGGCACCTTCGACCTCTGGGCCGACGACGTGCCGGCGTTTCCGACGCAGGTCATCGACGGCGACGTCTGGATCGACCTGCGTAACGGCCGCGACGAACTGGCGCACCACCGTCGCCGCCTGCGCGCCGGCCTGGAGCAGAACCTCTCGCTGGTGATCGCCAAGGCCGCGGTTTCGCTGCTTGAAGGCGGCGCGGATCCCCGCGAACCTTTCCGCATCGGGCTCGAGTTCGGCACCCGCTACCAGAGCGACGGCTGGGGCCCCGGCCTCACGGTCCTCACCTGCATGATGAACTTGCTCCCGCATCTGCCGCCTGAGCAGCACGCGCGGGCGCTGTTTCACGGGCTTTCCAACGTCGCCGGCGACTCGTCCGGATCGCCGCCCAAGTTCGAGGTCGGCCCCCTGCCCGACGCCCCAGCTGACCCGGCCACGCTCAAGCGCTGGTTCCGGCGCTTCGTCGACGTACGCGACGCCACCGGCGCCGAACGCTGCCTGCTCACGGCCATCCAGGCCGGGATGGACCAGGCCGCCATCGCCGACATGCTCTTCGCCGCGGCCACCGATCACCGCTACCTGTCCAATGGCCACGTGCTCGACTTCACCAACAAGGCCCTGGAAGCCCTGGACATTGCCGGCTGGGACCTGGCCGAGACGGTCATCGGCTCCCTCGCCCGCGGCTACGCCGACGCCGGCCGCATGGAGGAGTCCAACGCGTGGCGCCGGCCGATCGACCTCGTGGAGATCCTGGAAGACACGTTCGAGGCACTCCCCGACATCCTGGCGGCCGACATCAAGCTCACCCAATGGGACGGCCGGGCGGGCCTCATCGAAACCGTGCTGGGCGAGGATCCCCAGGCCATCGCCGACTCGCTCACGGACGCCCTGCGCCACGGCGCCGATCCCGTCGAGCTTGCCGACGCCGTCACCCAGGCCGCCATCACCCGCGTCGCCCAATTCCACGTCACCAACGAGTTCGGCGACTGGGACCGCGCGCTCCACACCCTCTCGTTCGCCAACGCCGTCCGCGGCGGCCTGGAGCGATCCGGCTCGCGCGAACTGGTGCGCGGCATCTACGACGCGGCCATGAGCGTCTACCTGGACCGATTCCTCAACGTCCCGCCCGCTCGTCTGCCTTCCGCCAACGGCCACACGTCGGGTGACGAGTTGCTAGAGAGCTGGCCAGACCTGCTGGACCGTCAACAGCAAGTCGACCAGGCCGCCGGCCTCGTCGTGGACTACCGCTCGACCGACGCGCCCGTTGAGGCCTTGCTCGCCGCGCTGGGCGGCGGCCTCTTGCGCGAGGACCGCAACTTCCACACCATCCAGGCCGTCGAAGCCAGCATTCACCAGGCCAACCTGAGCGACGACCCCGCCGACGCCACCCTGGCGCTGGTGGCCGGCGCCCGCTATCTCGCGGCCCACGCGCCCACCGTCCGGTCCCAGGGCCAGACGTTCCAGATTGCCCAGCGCCTGCAGCGCGGCGAACGCCTGTTCGAGGAGGCGTCCGACTGACCGGAAACAACTCCGAAGGTGTCGTGGCCGTATTCCACGGGATCAAGCAGCCCTTCACATTTCTCAGCTTCCCGATTCCCGAGCCGGGCGCAGGCGCCGTGGTCCTCAAGATGCGGCTCGCCAACATCTGCGGGTCGGACCTGCACTACTGGCGCGGCGACGCCGACCTGGTGGGCCGCGGCTTCGAAATGCCCTACGCCCTCGGCCACGAGGGCGTCGGCGAGGTCTACCGCCTCGGCGCGGGCGTCACTACCGACTCCGCCGGGCAGCCGGTCCGCGAGGGCGACCGCGTCGTCTTCCGCTACTTCGATCCCTGCGGCCGCTGCGCCGTCTGCCTGCGCGACCACCCCTACGCCTGTCCCTACCGGCAGCGCGAACGCCTGCGCGGCGTGCGCCACTGGCCCCACTTCCGCGGCACCTTCGCCCAGTACTACTACCTCTATCCGCGCCACACCATGTTCCGCGTCCCCGAGCAACTCACCGACGCGTCCGTCGCCGGCGTGAACTGCGCGCTCACGCAGGTGGTCTCCGGCCTCGATCGGGCCAAGCTCCGCCCCGGCGAAAGCGTGGCCATCCAGGGCGCCGGCGGCCTGGGGCTCTACGCCGCCGCCATCGCCAAATCACGCGGCGCCGGCCCCATCATCGCCATCGACGGCATTCCCTCGCGGCTCGACTTGGCCCGCGCCTTCGGCGCCGACGAAACCATCGACATCACGCAGGCCGACACACCCGAGGCCCGCGTACAAGCTGTCCGCGACCTCACCGGCGGCCTCGGCGCAGATATCACCCTTGAACTCGTGGGCCACCCGGGCGTCGTCGCCGAAGGCGTCTACATGACCGCGCCCGGCGGACGCTTCGTCGAAATCGGCAACATCAACGTGGGCTGGGCGGGCTCGTTCGACCCGTCCGACGCCGTGCTGCGCAGCGTCACGCTAATCGGCGTCGCCCACTACCGGGCCCGTGACCTCGCCGCCGCGCTGGTCTTCGTCGCCCGCGAGTCCGGACGCCTGCCCTTCGATCAAATGCTCGCCAGCCGATTTGACCTGTCGGACATTAACCAGGCGTTCGAATTGCAGGACGCAGGGCGCGTAACGCGGAGCGCGCTGGCGCCACACCCCGCCCATTAGGTGTAGCACCTCCCACAGCCACGCCTGCGTCGCCCCCGCGGCATCGCGCCACAAGCCGCCCGTGCGGCCGATCGCCGTCCCCGCCGCGGCCCGGCTGCCGGCGGCCGCGGCCCGGAGCGCCAGCGAAAGCGGGCTGGGCTCGCCGACGCCCGCCGCAGCCGCATCCAGTCGCGAGGGCCACCAGTTCCAACGCCCCAGCAGCAGCACGATGCTGGGCACAAACAGCGCCCGCACGATAAACGTGTCGATCAGGACTCCCAACGCCACCGCGAACCCCAATTGGTAGATGTCCCGCAGCGGGAAGGTCGTCAGAACCGAGAACGTACCGGCCAGGATCAGGCCGGCCGACGTGATCACCCCTCCGGTCTGCGCCACCGCGGCGCGGACCCCGCCGACCAGTCCGCGCGTCCGAATCTCCTCTCGCACCCGCGAGATGATCAGGATGTTGTAGTCCGCCCCCAGCGCCGCCAGGAAAATGAACATCCACACGACGTTCTGATAGCCCAGCCCGGGATGCCCCAGCACCTGCTGGAAAATCACGACTGAAATGCCCACGGTGGCCAGGAAGCTCAGCAGCACGCTGCCCAGCAGATAGGTGGCCGCCACCAGGCTGCGCAGGAGCAGCAGCAGGATGATCCAGATCATCACCGCCACGATCGGCCCCACCACCGCCATGTCGCGGTTGACCGCATCGCGAGCGTCGGCCTGCAAGGCCGTTGGACCGCCAACCACGACTTCCGCATCGTCCAGCGAACCAGTGGCCGCACGCCGCGCAACCTCGCGAATCTCGGAGACCCGCTCGATCGCCGGGAGCCCATAGGGGTCGTCCGTCATCACCACGTCCAGCCGAGCCGTGGTGCCGTCCGGCGAGACGAAGCGGCGCCCGGCCAGATAGGTCGCCAGCACGGCCCGCGTCTGCTCATCCGCATCGGTTGCCCCGCCCACGGCCGGCGCCGCGCCCGCCGGTTCGCCTGGCGGCGGCCCGGCGCGCAGCGCGCGCGGAATCTGGGGAATCGCCGCCTGGAGCGTCGCCGCGTCGACCGCAGGCGGGTCACCGGTTGGGCGTGTGGGGCCGGTCACGCGCGCCACGCCCGGCACGCCGGCCACCGCCTCGGCCACCCGGTCCAGGTCGACCAGGCTGGCATCCACGTTCGTCGTGCGCACCACAATGTTGGAAGGCGCCAGTTCCCCCGCGCCGAAGTGCTCGTCCAGGATCCCGGCCCCTACCTTGGCCTCGGCGCTGTCCGGAAATCCGTCGATGAAATCGAAGCTGGACCTGGTGCTGGACGCCCCGGCGGCAAATCCAACCAGCAGGATCAGCGTCGCCGCCAACGTAGCCAGCGGATAGCGAACCACCGTGTTGGCCACCCGCGACCAGAGGCGAGAGCGCGCCGTTCCGCTCACCTGCATCCGGCCCGGCCAGAACGCCGCTCGACCCAGCAATACCGTCAGGGCCGGGATCAGCGTCAGCCCGCTCGCCACCATCAGGAACATCGCCACGGCCAGCATCGGCCCCATCGCCTGGAACGATCCGAACGTCGCCAGCAGCAGCGCCAGCATCGCCACGATCGTGGTGCCCCCGCTCGACGCAATCGACGGTCCGATGCGTTGCACCGACACCCGCATGGCCCGCCAGCGGTCGGGCTGCCGTCGCAGTTCCTCCCGATAGCGGGAGACGATAAACAGCGTGAAGTCGGTCCCGGCCCCGAACATCAGCACCGACAGCAGCGCCGTCACCTGGCCGTTCAGCGTCAACCCGAAGTTCTCGGTCAGCAAGGCGGCCACGGCTTGCGCCATCAGCACCGTCCAGCCCACCCCGACCAGCGGCAGCAGCGCCAGCGCCGGCGAGCGGTAGATCAGCAGCAAGAGCGCCAGCACCAACAAGACCGTGAACACGGTGATGCGGAAGTCGAACGCCCCGATGACCTCCGTGGCGTACGCCGCAATCCCCGCCGGACCCGTCACCGCGACCGTCAGGCCCGCGGGATCCGTTCGGGCCCGCGCCTGCTCGCCAATCCACGCCAGCACGTCCAGGAAGTGCGAATCCGCCGGCGAGCCCGTGATCGTGACGATCGCCATCACCGTCGTCCGGTCAGGAGCCAGCAGCGACCCGGCCAGGTGGGGCGTGGTGCTCAGCGCAACCACCGATTCGATGTCCGGCGGCGCCCCCTCCGCCTGCAACGCCGCGTCCACCTCGGCCACCGTCGCCAGGTCCCTATCCGACAGTCCGTCGGGACGGTGAAAGACAACGATGGCCGGAACGCCCTGGCTGCCCGGAAACTTCTCGGCAACCAGTTCCAGCGCCCGCTGCGACTCCGAGCGGCTCGGCAGGAAATCCGCTTGGCCGTTAGTCGTGACGTCGGACAGGGGCGGCGCCGTCAGGTAGAGAACGAGACCGACGACCACCCAGGCGAGAAAGACGCCGGCGGCCCGTCGCCAACCACCGCACGAACCGGCCAGCAGCCCAAACATCTCGCGAAACCCCGGCGCGCCTGCGAACTTCAACCGCTACATAAAATCCTGCGGCCGGCTGAACGGACCGGTCGTGGTATTCCCCACAATCCGCCTGCGCCGCGGCCGCCTCGGACTGGGACGTCGTTAGGTCTGCCTAGCCGCCGTCGCTGCCGCTTTCTGAGGCTCGATTCGCGACGGCCACCAATTCCAGCGCCGCAGCAGCAGCACGATGCTCGGCACGAACAACGCCCGCACGATAAAGGTGTCCATCAGCACGCCCAGTGCGACCGCGAACCCAAGCTGATAGATATCGCGCAACGGAAACGTGGTCAGAACCGAGAACGTCCCAGCCAGGATCAGGCCGGCCGAAGTAATCACCCCGCCGGTTCGCGCCAGGGCCGTGCGAACGCCTTCCACCAGCCCTCGCTCCTGAACCTCCTCGCGCACCCGCGAGATGATCAGGATGTTGTAGTCGGCCCCCAGCGCCGCCAGGAAGATGAACATCCAGACGGGGTTCTGATAGCCGACCCCGGGGTGATCCATGACGTTTTGAAAGATCACGACCGAGAGCCCAACCGCCGACAGGAAACTCAGAACCACACTGCCCAGCAGGTAGGTCGCCGCCACCACGCTGCGCAGCAAGGCCAGGAGAATTATCCAGATCAGCACGATCACGATCGGACCGATGAGCGCCGTGTCGCGATTCACGGAGGCCCGCGCGTCGGTTTGCAGCGCCGTAGGACCGCCAACCAGGATCTCCGCGTTCTCCAGCGACGTTCCGACAGCGACCGAGCGCACGATCTCGCGGATGTCCTCAATGCGATCGATCGCCGGCACCTCGTACGGCTGGTCCGCCATCACCACGTCCAACCGGGCGGTGGTCCCGTCGGGCGATACGAACCGTCGGCCGGCGAAGTAGGTCTGCAGGACGGCCTGCTGCTGCGGATCCACGTTGGCCGGCGGCCCCGCGGACGGCGCGCCGCCAGGCGGACCGCTTGGCGTTCCGTCCCGTACCGCCGCCGGCAACTGCGGAATCGCCGCCTGCAGCGTTGCCGCGTCAACCGCCGATACTTCCCCGGTCGGACGCGTAGGCCCGCTCACCCGTGCGACGCCCGGCACTGCCGCCACGGCCTGCGTGAGCTGATCCAGGTCTACCAGGCTTCCGTCGACATCGGTCGTGCGGACGTAAATGTTCGTCGGCGCAAGTTCGCCGGCGCCGAAGCTGTCGTCCATGATCTGCGCGCCGATCTTCGACTCGGCGCCGTCGGGGAATCCATCGATAAAGCTGAAGTTCGGCTTCATGCTGGGTGCGCCCGCCGCAAACACCACCAGGAGCGCCAGCGTCATCGCAAACGTGGCGACCGGACGCCGCGTCACGACGTCTGCCACCCGCGACCAGATGCGCGAGTGCTCCGTGCCGCTCACGTGCATCTGGCCCGGCCAGAAGGCTGCGCGGCCCAGCAGGACCGCCAGCGCCGGCACGAGGGTGAGACCGCTCACAAGCATCAGGAAGATCGCCATGGCCAGAACCGGACCCATCGCCTGGAATGATCCAAAGCTGGCCAGCAGCAATGCCAACATGGCCGCGATCGTCGTGCCCGCACTCGAAGCGATAGCCGGCCCGATCCGTTGGAGCGACACCTCCATGGCTCGCCAGCGATCCGGCTGCCGGCGCAGCTCCTCGCGGTACCGCGCCACGATGAATAACGTGAAGTCGGTGCCCGCGCCGAACATCAGCACCGACATGAGGGCGGTGACCTGCCCGTTCAGCGACAGCCCAAAGTTGTCGGCCAGCAACGCAGCGACCGATTGCGCGACCAGCAACGTCCAGCCCACCCCCGCCAATGGCAACAAGGCCAGCGCCGGCGAGCGGTAGATCACGAGAAGCAGCACCAGGACCAGCAAGACCGTGATCATCGTGACCCGGAAGTCGAAAGTTCCAAATACCTCGACGGCATCGGAGACGATTCCGGCCGGGCCAGTGACCGCCACCGTCAGGCCGATGTCTTCGACTTCGGCCCGCGCCTGGTCGCGAATCCACTGCACGGCCGCTCCGAACGTCTCGGTGTCGCGGGCGCCCGAAAGCGTGACGATCGTGGTCACGGTCGTTCCGTCGGGCGCCGTCAGCGCGCTCGCGGCGTCGGGTGACCCGCTCAATGAGAGAACCGACTGGATTTCCTCCGGCGCGCTATCCGACTGCAACGCCGTGTCAGCCTTGGCTATGGCCGCCAGGTCGGCATCCGACAGCCCCTCAGGGCGATGAAAGACGACGATGGCCGGCACACCCTGTCCGCGCGGGAACTTCTCCGAGACCAGTTCCAGGACGCGTCGGGACTCCGAGTCGCTCGGCAGGAAGTCTTCCTGGCTGGTCGTCGTCACGTCGCCCAGCGGCGGTGCCGCCACGATCACGACCACGCCCACCACGATCCACGCGACGATCACGGCCGCCGCCCGCCGCCAACTGGCGGCCAGGCAGGCCAGCAATCCAAACATCGACACCTCGCCCCGCCCCGGACCTACGACCGCAGAGTGTGGCAGGTTTTCAACTCAGATTGTGAAAATCTTCACCAAGTCGGATCGGACCGATCCGCCGCCGACCGTCGGAACCCCGTTGCGGTCGGGCTAGAGCAGCCCCAACTGCTGCCGAAACCCCAGCGAGTCGAACATCGCCCAACTCTCGGCAATTCTGTCCCCTTCGAACCGGTAGATATAGATCGCCGACGCCTCGAACGTGTTCCCGCTCGGCTGGATCCCCAGGCCCGGTCCGGTGTGCGTGCCCCGCCACGTCACCCGCGCAATGATCTTGCCCGGCGCCATGATCCACTCGTCCGCGGTGATGCTCAGGTCGGGAAACGAGCTGCGCAGTTCCGGGATCTCGATCTTGAATCCATCGCGTCCGATCGTCCGTCCGTCCTGCATGTGCAGCACGTAGTCCGTCGTGAACAGCTCATCGATCAGGCTGATGTCGCCGTTGTTCCACGACTCCTCGTAGAACCGTTCGATCAACGCCCGCTCTGCCGCCCCGGCCACCCCCTCAGGCTCACTGCCGCCCAGCGCCACCGACAAGATCGCCCCAACCACCGCCCCAACCGCAGCCGCCAGCAACGCCGACACGAGCACCGTGTACATGACCGGACGCCCCGACGTCGTCTGCCTCACAGAATCCAGTCCTCTTCAGCACGGACCGTTGGCGACGGCCAGTCTAGGACGCACCGACCCATCAGCGACTCAGCGGACGGCGCGCCCACTAGACCGTCGAAGCTGCCTCGCGGTCGCCTCGATGCTCCCCCATCTCCTCCAGCATCGACCGAATCGTCGTCGCCGCCACGTCCAGGCCTCGAAAGTAAACCTCCCGATACGTGTCGTCCGAAGCCCCGAAGTAAAAGTGGGTAGGTGCGTACTGAATCCCCGCGAATGACCTGGCCTCGGCGGACTCCGCACCGTACGTGTCGGCAATCGCGGCGGTCGCGTCTTCTCTCCACTTCTGGAACTCCCGCGATCCAACCACCCGCTCCGGAGACCGCCACGCCAGTTCCTTGAGTCGCGGAACCGCGTCCAACGCCCTGGTCAGCTGCTCGACTGAATCCGCGTCAGTCGACATCGTCTCCGCCCAACGTCATCGCCGGAACGCCGGCCCTACACCCACGGATTCGTCGGATCCTCCAGCGGCAGCGCAATCGGCCGTCCTTCAAGGTGCGACCGGTACGCCCCCACCAGCATCTCCACCCCGATCAGCGCGTCCTGGCCCGTACAGGTCGTCGGCCGGACCTCGCCGCCGTGGATCAGCCTGACCAGTTCGCAGCCATGCACGTGGTTGCTCCACGTCATGGTCTCCACGCCGTCGGGCGCCCAGCCATCGCTACCGTCGATCTCTTCCCATTCCAGGTCGCCCGCGGTGGGGAACACGTCCCCCCGCCGCAGCAGGTGAAACTGCCCCCGCGGCTGATTCCGCAACGTCACCAGCGCGTGCTGGTAGTAGCAGTCCGCCCCCAGCCGATCCGAGCCGTACGACCCGTCGCCCACCGGCACCGACTCGAATGTCCCGATAACCCCGCTCGGAAACAGGTACGTCGCCGACACCCTGTCCCCCGCGATCGGCCCGGCCCCGTTCTCGGTCCGCCCGGCCGCGTCCGCGCGCGTCGCCGGACGTCCGTCCTGCAGCACCAGCCCCGACACCTGCACCGGCGCCTCGCCCACCAGGTACAGCATCGCGTCAAACACGTGCGGCGCGTGGATCATCGACTCCTCGACCCCCACGCGGTGGTCGCCCTTGTCCATCGCGCGAATCCGCGTCAGCGGCCCCCACTCGCCGGCCTCGCCGCGCGCCCGGATCGTCTGCATTCCCGGATGCTCGCGGCTGCGGTGCGCCAGGATCACGTGCGTCCCAGCCACCTCGGCCGCGGCCATGACCGCCCGCGCCTGGTCGGCCCACGGCGCCAGCGGCTTCTCCACGTACAGGCCCTTGGCCCCGGCCTCGATGGCCGCCAGCGTTTCCTCCACCCGCCCGTCGTCGTACCAGTGCCGCGCGATCGCCACGATGTCCGGCCGCTCGCGCTCCAGCATCTCGCGGTAATCGGCATACGTCCGCTCCGCCCCGCAAGCCGCCGCCAGTTCGTCGCGCCCCTCGTCCACCGGATCCGCCAGCGCCACCATCCGCACGTCCGGATTGGCCTGCCACGCCCGGTGCAGCCCGTGCCCCGCCCCGCCCAGGTCGCTATTCGCAATCGTCACCGCACGCAACGCAGACATCGGCAGCTACTTCCGGAACTCGCAAGCCGACGGGAGTCTACTGGCTGGCGACGACCGCCTACTGGATCGACCGGTACCGCCACACCGCCAGCGGCACGAACACCGCCATGATCCCCGCCATCCAGGCCAGCGCCTTCACCAGCGGCTCCCAGAAGTCCGTGCCCAGCGCCAGCCCGCGCATCGCGTTGACCGTGTGCGTCACCGGGCTGTTTTCGGCGACGACCTTCAACCAGTCGGGCATCGTCTCCACCGGCACGAACACCGAGCTCACGAACACCAGCGGAAACAGCCACACGAACGACGCCACCTGCGCCGTCTCCGCCCGCCTGACGCTGGTCCCGATGGCCGCCGAAATCCAGCAAAACGTCTGCCCGAACAGCACCGCCACAAACGGCATCGCAATCGCCCCGGCCACCGTCCCGTGATACCGGAACCCGATCAGGAAGCCAACCCCCAGCATCAGCCCGACCACGAATACGTTCCGCGTCGTATCCGCCAGGATTCGTCCCGCCACCACCGCGGACCGCGCCATCGGCAACGTGCGATAGCGATCGATCATCCCGCTTGTAACGTCCACCGCCAGCCCCACGCCTGTCTGGGTGGACCCGAACAGCACCGACTGCGCCAGGATCCCGGGCAGCAGGAAATCGATGTAGTCCACCGGCCCCGTCTGAATCGCCCCGCCGAACACATAGGCGAACAGCAGCACGAACATCACCGGCTGGATCGTCGAAAACACCAGCAGGTCCGGCTGCCGCCGGTACGCCAGCATGTTCCGCTTCCACAGCTGCAGGATGTCGCCCGGCGCATAACGCGCCTCTACTCGCAGCGCGTCCATCGAAACCACCATCAGACCGCTCCCGTGGGCGCGTCGGCCAGCTCGCTCTCGGCCCGGTGCCCGGTCAATGACAGGAACACTTCATCCAGCGTCGGCTGCCGCAGCCCGATGTCGGCAATCGCCACCTCGGCCTCGTCCAGCCGCCGCACCACCCCGGCCAGCCGCGCCGGTCCGTTGGATACCGCCACCGACACCGTGCCCGTGGCATCGTCCACCGCCGGCGGCCCGTCGCCCTCGGCCTTTAGCACTTCCCGCACCTGGCCCAACGCCGCCAGGTCGCTCACCCGCACGGTCAGGTGCTCGCCGCCCGAACGCGCTTTCAGGTCCGCCGCCGTGCCCTGGGCGATGATCCGCCCGTGGTCGATCACCACGATCTCGTCCGCCAGCTGATCCGCCTCTTCCAGGTACTGCGTCGTCAGCAGCACCGTCGTGCCTGTCGCCACCAGCTCGCGGATCACCGTCCACAGCTCCAGCCGCGCCTGCGGATCCAGCCCCGTCGTCGGCTCGTCCAGGAACAGCACTTCGGGATCGGCCACCAGGCTCGCCGCCAGGTCCAGCCGCCGCCGCATCCCGCCGGAGTAGGTTCTGGCCGGACGGTCCGCCGCGTCCGTCAGATCGAACCGCGCCAGCAGTTCGCCCGTGCGTGTCGCGGCCCTCGCCCGTCCCATGTGGTACAGGTTCGCCACCATCTCCAGGTTCTCGCGGCCCGTCAACGTGTCGTCGATCGCCGCCGACTGCCCCGCCAGCCCGATCAACGGACGCACCCGCGTCCGCTCGCGCCGCACGTCGAACCCCGCCACCGTCGCCGACCCCTCGTCCGGATCCAGCAGCGTCGTCAGCACCCGCACCAGCGTGGTCTTGCCCGCCCCGTTGGGCCCCAGCAGTCCCAGCACCGTCCCCGTGTCGATCTCCAGGCTCACCCCGGCCAGCGCCTGCACGCCTCCAAAGGATTTGTGAACGTCGCGCACCACCACGATTGGTGAGCTGCCGTTGAGGCTTGATTCCATGAGCAGCGACTTTCCCTTTCGGCTGACCGGCCTTCGGCCCGCTCGGATTCTGGCAAGCCTCCCTCGCGCCCCCAAACCGCTCTGCTGGGTTTACTACGGTCCAACGACCCGGCCATTCCCGTATTCGCTGCTGGCAGGCCCTTTGCCGACGCCGCCCGCGATTGCTACCTGGCCGCCCGCCGCCTCTCCCGCACCTTCACCACCACCTGCCCGTCCCGCACCTCCACCGGAAACGTCCGCGCCCGCACCCGCTCGTCGTACAAAGCCTTGCCCGTCGTTATGTCAAATTCCCAGTTGTGGAACGGACACCGCAAAATCTCGCCCTCCCGCTCAAACTCCCAGTACCCCACCCGGTCCGACACCGGATGCGGCCGTATCCGCCCCCGGCACAACGGCCCGCCCCGATGCGGACAGTGATTCAGCAACGCATACAGCTCACCGCCCACATTGAAAACCGTCACCCCATACCCCAGCGCCCCCCTCGCCTCCCGCCGCTTCCCCGCCGGCAACTCGGCAATCGGGCACACGACCACCTCGTCAGAACCCGCCGCGCTCACGCCCCGTCACCCACCACGCTCATTCAGCAGTCACCCGCAACCGAGAGCCACGGCCAGAAAGATCACACGGCCTCAACCGCCCTCTTCCCCCTCTCACAGGCGAAGACCTTTGCAACACTCCACCTTGACCTCGAAGTCGCTGCCGATCTTCACCCTCTCCTGGGGGAGAGGCAGATTCCGGCGTCTTCGCCGGAAATCGGTGAGGGGTCTTCCGGGCAACCAGCCTCGGGCTACGCCTCGATCTCCCGTGGGAGAGGGCCGGGGTAAGGGTCGAAACGTCGGTCATGCACTCTGCCTGGCTGTGCCTCAGCCGTCGTCTTCCACCTCTCCCTGGCAGGGAGAGGGTTGGGGTGAGGGTCGAAGCGTCGGTCATGCAACCTGCTTGGCCACGGCTAAAGCCGTCGACTTCAACCCATCTTCGCCAGGTAGGCCCATCCGAACCGCCGCTACAACCTGAACGCCGCCCGCGCCGTCTCCCCAAAAATGTTCGCCCGCATCTCCGCCGGAAAATCCGGCGCCACCGACGTCGGCGAGTCCCAGTCCCAGTGCGGGAAATCGCTTGCGTACACCAGCGTCTCGTCCGCTCGCGCCTGCTCCAGGAACCAGTGTAGGTCCTCGCGTGACCCCGGCTGCTCCATCGGCTGCGTGCCCACCCGGATGTGATCCCGGAAATACTCGCTCGGCAGCCGCTTTACCCACGGCGTGTAGTCCCGCACCGCCTTCCAGTCGGCGTCGAAGTGATTCAGCAGCCCCGGAATCCACCACGTATCCACTTCCACGAACACCCAGGTCAGCGTCGGGAACTTCTCGAACACCCCCTCGCAGATCAGGCTGGCCGTATGCGCCTGCGCAATCTGCGGACGCGCCATCCGCATCTCCAGGTAATACGTCGGGTACCCCGCCGCCGTCGGCGGATTCGTCTGCCCCCGACCCTCGCCCCCGAAGTGCGTCACGATCGTCAGCCCGTACCGCTCCGCCGCCTCGTATATGGGGTGATAGATCCGGTTCCCGTACGGATGACGTCCGCCCGCCGGCAGCATTACGCCCACCACCGCCGGGTGATCCCCCAGCCGCTCGATCTCCTCCACCGCCAGCACCGGATCGTTCGGCCCCACCGCCAGCGTCATCCGGAACCGCGGGTCCTTCGCCACCCAGTGATCCATCGTCCAGTCGTTATGCGCCCGGCAGATCGCCGCCGCGTAGTCCAGGTTTGTCATCCCAACCGTCGGATAGACCATCTGCCCCGTCAGGATCGCCACGTCGAACCCGTACGGATCCAGGTGCTCCTTGACCGTGAACTCCGCAAAGTCCGTGTGCTCGTCCACGTCGTGATCGGTCCGGTAGCCGTGCGAGTTCGGCATGTTCGTCCAGCCGCCGTTCGGAAACATGGACCCGAAGTCCTTGATTTCCTGCACGTACTGCCGCGGCAGATAGGGAAAGATCTCGTCGATCTTGTGCCACAGGTGGTGACAGTCGCAGTCCACCAGGTACGGCGCGACTTTGCGATAGGTAGGCGCCCGCTCAGCGGGGCGCGGCAGGGAGTCTACGGCCGCCATCACTCGACTCCAGCGCAATCCTCAGCGCAACTCCGATGGTATCCCACCCACTCGCGGCTTGGGCCAGATGGCGGCAATGAGCAGAACGGGGACCAGCGTCACCATCGTCAGCGCCACGGCCGCCGTGGCGATCGCAACCGGCCACGGCCAGTCGGATGTCACCAGCCGCCAGAGCGACTGCGCCTTGCTCCGCGTCGGCTCCGCCGCGCCGTGAGCGACAAACTCGAGATCCTGATCCGGCCATGTCAGCTCGCCGTTCACCCGGAGCCGCCCGTCCGTGAAGCGATCCCCCTTCACCATCCCAACCCGCAGAGATGCCGTTGGCTCAACATCAGCCACGACTTGCAGAAACAGTTGACGCCCCTCGTCGGCGGTCAGGAGGGAAACGTCGATATCGATCCACGCCGGAAGATCGCCGGCGGGGACTTCGACCCGTCCCTCCCGGAGCAGGCGGCCCTGCCCCGGGTCAAAGCCCTCCAGCACCCGCCAGATCGCCTCGCCCGACCGCCGCTCGGGGTCACGATTCGCCAGCGGCACGCTCAGCCCTGAAACCGCGCCCGCCGGCATGGGAAACCCTTGCGCCAGCGACTGCTGAGTCTCCAGGCTTACCCAATACGTCAGGTGTCCCGCAGTCGCTCGTGAATCCACCAGCGGCGCTCGATACACGAGCCCCGCGAAGAGAGCACCAACGGTCAGGACCGCGAGCGTCGACCCGATAGTCACCCGCTTGATCTGGCGCGCGCTGAACGAGTCCCCAAATGGGTCTGACCGGGCCAGCGCCGCGGCGGCGCTCAGGGCTATCAGGAGGGTCCCCCCAAACTCAAGGGTCTCCTCCATCACCACCATGAGTTCACTTGCCCGGCCTCGGAACACCGCCAGGGTCACCGCTTCGCAGAGCAAAGCAAACAACCACAGGGCCACGCCCAGCGCGAACGGCGCCCGAACGCTTCGAGTCCGCAGCCCGCGTACCCAGAAGATCCCCATCACAATCGCAAAGGCCGCGATCAGCGGGCTCACCAGCAGAACCCAGACATACGGGCCGGCGCTCGCTATCAGATCGACGCCCAGCAGCCGCGATCCGATAGCCGGCACGATCGTCGAATGAACCTCGGTCGTCTCTTCCCAGCCCAGGACGACTGCTGTGCCCGACAGCACAGCCCAGCCACCAACGGCAATCCGACCTTCACCTCGTCGACGACTCACAACAGCGGCCAGCATTGCCAGCACGCCCAAGACCAGCAGGGCTGCGGTTGAAACCCGGTTCGCCAGCCTGCCCTCATAGTCGATGTCCGGGTTTAGATCTCGCGGAATCGACTCCGGCGCCAGCCACCCGGGAAACGCCAGGCTCACCAGGTTCGGAACCACCACCCCACCCCACCAGAACAGCACCGCGCCCAGCAGCAGCAACCGCCCGACCCAACCTGCCCGCGGCCTCGTCACCAGCGTGCGTATCCGCTCCACGTCGCGGCGTCAGCCATGCTTCCGCAGCACGTACCCCACCCCCGGCCTCGTCACCAGGTGCCGTGGATCCGCCGGATGTCGCTCGATCTTCTCCCGCACCCGCCCCACATACACCCGCGCCAGGTGCCGGTCCCCCGCATACTCCGGCCCCCAGATCTCTTCCACCAGTTGCCCCGGCGTAAACACCCGATCCCGGTTCCGCGCCAGGAACCGCAGCAACCGAAACTCCGAGGCGCTCAGCTCCACCGGCCGTCCCGCCACCCGTGCCTCCGCCGCCGCAAAGTCGATCGAGAGCCCGGCCGACGCAAACGGAGGCCACGCCCCCGCCGGCCCCCGCCACAGCACCGCCCGTAGCCGTGCCATCAACTGATCCACGCCAAACGGCTTCGGCAGGTAATCGTCCGCGCCCGCATCCAGCGCCCGCGCAATGCCCTCGTCGTCCTCCCGCGCCGTCATGGCAACCACTGGCGCACCGCAGGTCCCATGCAGTCGCCCTAGAAACTCCAGCGCGTCACCGTCCTGCAGCCCCAGGTCAAGCAACACCACATCCGGCGCCTCGGCGACGACCTCCTCCAGACCTCCCGCGCCCGTCCCGGCAAACACCGCCCGGAAGTCGCCCACCGCCAGATCCGCGCGCAACTGCCGCACGTACCGCAGATCGTCCTCGATCACCAGCACCAGCGGACGCCCTTCACTGCCCGTCATTTCGACTCCCCTTCTAGAAACCTTTGCGTAACCCCGCCTCGTCCGCGAAGGCGGGTCCGCTCTTCACCCTCTCCAAGGGGAGAGGCAGGTTCGGGCGTCTTCGGCCGAAACCGGTGAGGGGTCTTCCGGGCAACCACGCTCGGGTTAGGCAAGGGTCTCTTCTGGGAGAGGGTTGGAGCCTGCCCCGGACTCGATCCGGGGGTGAGGGTCTTCCGGGCAACCATCCCTGAGGTAATGCAAAGGTCTCCTATGCACGGCACGACCTCCCACGGCCAGCGCATGGTGCGACACCCCCAGGCAACCCGCACACCCAGCCAATCACGTGTTAGTCAAAGAACGAACCCGAAACATAAGATTATGTCTACACGACGCCGCAAGGATCCCCGCCCCATGGCCAGCAACCAGTCCGACTACCCCGTCCAGTTCTCCGTCGACTACCCCGACCGACCCCTCAACCGCCTCACCACCCTCGTCCGGCTCATCATGGTCATCCCCATCCTCATCGTCGCCGCCCTCATTCCGGGCTTCGTCAACAGCGGCCAGGCCGGCACGGACCAGGTGTCAATCTCCATCCCGCTCGTCTGGCTGCCCCTCGTCCTGATCCTGGTCTTCCGCCACAAGTACCCGCGCTGGTGGTTCGACTGGAACCTGGAACTCAGCCGTTTCGTCTACCGCATCGAGGTCTACGTCTTGGCCCTGCGCGACGAGTACCCCTCCACCGACGACCACCAGGCCGTCCACCTCGACATCGACTACCCCGACGCCCAGGCCGACCTCAACCGCTGGCTCCCCCTCGTCAAGTGGCTCCTTGCCATCCCCCACTACATCGTCCTGGCCATCCTCGGCATCCTCGCCTTCGTCGCCGTGGTCCTGGGCTGGATCATGGTCGTCATCACCGCCCAGTACCCGCGCGCCCTCTTCGACTTCATCGTCGGCGTCATCCGCTACGGCGCCCGCGTCCAGGCCTACGCCTTCATGCTCACCACCGACCGCTACCCACCCTTCCGCCTCGACCCTTAAGACCGCCCGTTCCCGCCGCCCCGAACAGCGGCCCGGCGGCGCGGACCGGTTGGCACGACCCTGGACGCCCAGATCCCGGTAGCGGGGGCGGACTGGACGATGTCGTGAAGTTGGGCGCATACTCGCGGGTATCTCGGTGACGAGATATTCAGATCCGGTGGGCGGCCGGGGAGGTCGCCCATGCTGGATGCAACGCGAGATCGACGCGCGGGAACGGCTCCGACAACGCGGCGGGATACCCGTGTCGCGCGCCCGGCGCCCGGCGCGGCGCCGAACCTCACATGATGGCCGGGCTTCGGCGCGGGTTGGTCGGGCCGGGCCGGCGGGTGGCGGCGGTGGCCGGCCGACTGCTGGTGAGAGAGTTTCGTGTAGTCCAGGGTTGGGTGCGCGGAAGACGCTCACCCCAACCCTCTCCCACGGGGCGAGGGAGCAAGAGCGGCCGCGCATTAGCCGATGAGAGACGTTATGCAAAGGTCTCCGCGGGGAGAGGGAGCAAAAGGCTCCCGCTTTCGAGGACGCGGGGCTGTTATGCAAAGGTCTCCACGGGGCGAGGGGGCACGAGCCGTCCCACCGTCGTGGCGCTGGGGGCGGTGGCCGGCCTGTTGCTGGTGAGCGCGGCGCTGCTGGGGCAGTACACGCCGCTGCAGGCGCAGGAAGAGGAGAGCAGCGAGGCCGAGGGCGCGCCCCGCAACGTGGCCGGGGTACGGATCAGCGGCCTCAGCGGGTCGCTGACGTACGGCGGCCGCGACAGCTTCACGGTCGAGGCCTTCAATCTCACCACGGTGCTCGCCTACGA
>JAJDVX010000009.1 GCA_022825895.1 Chloroflexota bacterium
GGGTGCGGCTCTTTTTCGTCGGCGGCCCAAAAGGGTCCATGGGGCTTCTGAGAGCAGCACGGCAAGAGCTACTTGACCCGTCGGAGGCGGGGTGAGGAACGCGATGGGGGCGGCTCGGTGACCGGCGGTGCGACTGGCGGGGCTATCCCGTCAGCGTAGCGCTGGGCGTGGTTCCGCTCATACTCGCGGGCTTCGTGGAAGTCCCAGTACGCATCGAAGTCGCCGCTGGCTCGCAGCGCCCTCAGCTTCAACACCGCCTCGGCGCCGACCAGGCGCCAGCGGGCGCCGGTCAACTCCATGCGGTCGCGAACCAGGTACCGGCACGCCCCTTCGATCACGCCGGTGGCGATGGGATAGCCCGCCGCGAGGTAGCGGTCGTAGTGCAGATACGGCGCGTACTTCAGCAGGTAGTCGGCGCACGTATCGACCGGTTTGCGGGTGTCGCTCGGCAAGCCGGCGACGGTCGCCGCCCGCCGCATCGCCGCCGCCACCCGGCGGGCCTTGCCCTCGAGAATGCTCTGCACGCGCGTCCAGGCCCAATGCGCCGCGTCGGGGCTCCCCTCGCGGTGGAACACGTGCGCTGCCTTCCAGACGTACTCGACCACGTGGATGATGTCGAGTATCACGGTCACGTCGACGCCGTAGGCGGCGGCCCCCGCTTCGACGAGGTTGAGCTGCGTCTCGGCGCCGTCGACGAGCACCACCCAGTGCTTGACGTGCTCAGGGTCGTGGCGTTCGGCTTCCAACGTCGCCTCGGCGACCACCTCCCAGGGCTCGCGTTCCAGGCTCGCCCAGACCCGCTTGGCCTTCGGGCGGGGCCGCACCAGCGGGGGCTTCGCGCCCGGCTGTCGGGGCATCAGGCTTTGCAGGAACTCCTCGGGGCTGCGCACGAACGGCGCCGTCGTGTAGACGGCGGCCACCGTCGCCATGCGCCTGGCGTGCTTCTTCTCGCCCGGTTGCAGGCGCTGGAACGGGGAGAGCTGCTCGCGTTGCTGCCGGCGCTGCTCGGCCGCCCGCCGCGTCGCCTCCCGCAGATCGTCGCGATGCAGCACCACACCCTTGCCGTCGAAGGTGAGCACGACAACCGACCCTTCGGAGGGCGGCTCGCCCTCCTCCGCGCGGCGCGCCTCGTAGAAGGCGTCGAAGTCCTCGGCCGCGCGAGCCACCAACTGTTCCGCCTGACGCTTGGGCACTTCGGCCCCGGTATGGCGAGACAGCTCGAACAGCGCTTCGTCATAGGACCGCGACGCGGCCGCTTCGGCCACCCGTCGGCGCACCTCGAGCGAGTAACGCTCCGGCGGCAGATTCAGTGACGCATCCAGCGGATGGAGACTCTCGTGACCCCGCGCCCCGTAGCCCATCCGCTCGACATCCACCGTGCCGAAGGTCGTCTCCAGGCGCCGGTCGTGCACCCGACGCTCCGGGCGCTCGACGCCGTCGGCCCCAGCGACCGGACCGGCCGCCTCCCCCGGGCCGCGTTGGTCGAGGTGCCCTTGCAAGAGCTGGCGTATCAGCTCCTGACCACGCCGGTGCAGCTCCCGTTCCAGGTCGCTTTCATGCATCTGCAGGGCCTCGGGCGACGAGAGGTAGGCTATGGTTTCCGCGAAGGTGGTCTTCGCCTTCCCATACACCGGGGTGGGTGGAGCGGCGCAGGTGGCGACTTGCATGGCTCAACTCTCCCGCAGCCGCCGCCTCGCATCCCGGACCACAGGATAAACGAGAACCGTCTTGGGCGCCTCACCGACACGGCGGCAGAGCCGGTCCATGCGCCCGCGACCGGTGGTCGCGCCCAACGCGACCCAGTTGGCGGCGCGATAACAACCGCCGTGGTGGCGGCGCGGGTCCACCAGCGTCTCCACCAGCCAGGGCTCGAGGCGGTAGCGGCGCGGCCAGTCCGCCGCCATCTGCTCGAGGCCGCGCGACAGCACCGCGCTGGCCAGATTCTTCACCGTGACCCACGGCAGCAACAGGAAGCGGCTGTTGTTGACCACGTGCTGCAGATTCCGCGCCCGTGTCCGATCGTCCCAGCCGACCCAGCGGTCCCGCGCCGCCATGCGCCACGCCGGGCTCGAAAACTGCAGGCAGCCGACCACCGCGCGCTGAGGCCGCGACGCGAACACCAGGTAGCGCAGCTGCGCGCCGAACGGGACCGTGTGCCCGAGGTAGTGGTAGCGTCCCACCAACTCCCGGAACAGCAGGCGTTCGGCGGGCTCACGCACCAGCTCGACCCGAAGCGGCCCGACGTCGCGCACGGTGCCGTCGAGCGGACGCCCCGGCTCTCCGGCGACGGTCCGGGGCACACGGGTAACCGAACCGGTGGCGCGGCCCCGGCGTTTGTCCGGCAGCACCACGGTCCCCTCCGCGTCGAGCCGCTCGAGGAACTCCCGGCACTCGCGGGCCTTCAGCCTCCCGTTGGGACGCCGCCACCGCAACAGCTCGCACACCGTGCGCGCCAGCTCCATCCGGCTCAAGCCCGAACACTCCTGCACGACCTCGCGGATCAGCGTCACCTCCCGTGCGCTGAAAGCCCGTCCCGAGAACATCGTCGTCGCTGCGGCCATCGCAGGGTGTCTCCCTTTCCCCACGACCACCGTACTAAAACGCCGCGCGAATGTCCAGGGGAACCGCGCCGGAGGCAGGAGACCCGGAGCGAACCGCCGTCGTGATCAGACCGAGCGGCTGCCCGAAAGCAGCGAGTGGAGACGCTGGCCGGATGCTGTCCCCGGCCAAAGCACACCGACGACAGGGCGTCCGTGCGTATAACCCCTTATGAATG
The DNA here is from genome assembly GCA_022825895.1 of Chloroflexota bacterium. Taxonomy (GTDB): domain Bacteria; phylum Chloroflexota; class UBA11872; order UBA11872; family UBA11872; genus UBA11872. The sequence continues at coordinate 2,777 of JAJDVX010000009.1, forward strand.
AGTGAGATAGCATTCTACGCAAAAGAGCCGCACCC
>JAJDVX010000039.1 GCA_022825895.1 Chloroflexota bacterium
CACGTGTCGCTCCGCAAACGGCACATCCCGGTCCTCCACCTCATCGCTGGATGTGTAAACCATGTCTCCGAACACGTGTAAATGATGTCCCCGGTCTGCACAGTGGGAGAGGGTTGGGGAGAGGGTCTTCCGGGCAACCAACCCCCGGTTACGCAAAGGTCTCCATGTGGGCTGCCAGGTCGCTGCGCGCCCATCGTCTGTGCTCCCGTGGCTCTCCGCCGTGCGGCCTTTCGAGAGTATGACCATCCCCGGCCCCTGCGGGGCTATAATTCAGCGGTGAATTGGAGGGGTGTCCGAGTGGCTTAAGGAGGTGGTCTTGAAAACCACTAGGCGGGCAACCGCCTCGTGGGTTCGAATCCCACCCCCTCCGCCAAGTTCCTGTCCGGTCTCACCAACGCCTGGAGGAGTCGCATAGTTGGTCTAGTGCGGCCGCCTGCTAAGCGGTTACCGGGGGTGCTCCCCTCGGTCGTGGGTTCGAATCCCACCTCCTCCGCCACCAGCGCAGTTTCGGCCTGACCCGAGTCAGGTGGCCTGTCCCGAAGGGAACTGCCGCTAGCGCATAGCCGGTGGCAGAGCAGTGCCTATATCCCCGAACCTGGTCCAGCCCCCACGACCTTCAGCGGAATCCTGAGCGGCAATCTGGGAATCTAGGACTATTGGGTTTACCGAGTTTGAGTTCCGAATCGAAGTCTGTGCGACTGCCTGTCTCGAGGATACGACTTCAGAACAATCTGGCGAGACTCTCGCGAGCTGCTATTTCGCTGATTCGAGCCTTGACAATCTTGTCCAATTGACTCTCATCAGCGTAGTTCGCTGGAGCTACGCAATGGACGCGTCCATCCTCCAGATATTTCGTCGCATTGGCTCGGGCGTGCGGGGTCTGCGGTTTGTACACCGCAATGGATATTCCTCCAAGATCCTTGACCATTCTGAAGCACGGAACATCCGTGGTGCCATCTCCGATGAAAATCATGTTCTCAAATGGAATCGGCCGATCTTGTTTCTTGATGAACGTATTGATCTTCTCATCGTCACTCAGGTCTTCTGCCCCTTTGTTAATTCTGAACAGATACTGAGTCTTAGTCGTATAGTTAATGGCTAGCGCCGGCCACTCCGCGACATCATTTTCATTGAAGATGAACTTTGAAGCATATATCCTCTTGAACTTTGATCTGATTGGAGATCCAGCGATGATCTCTTCGTTTCCAGAAGACACGAGATAGTGATCAACACTTGTGCCCATACAACGTCCGTATTCTGTTATTCGATCAAACCACTCCTCTACACCGTCAAATAGCTGCATGCTTTCTCCGTGATGCTTGAAGTCATTCCGCCTCACCGGTACTCCAGCCGCACTGGCTTTCTTGAGCATCAGATGCATGTAGATGAGGATACTGTCCCCTTGATGATCTTCCGCAAGCGAATTAACTTCACTCCAGAAGTCCTCTGCCGGGATACCGATCTCCGGAAGAAACTGGTATTCCTGCATGTTGCCGGGAGCTAACGTCCCATCAAAGTCGTAGATGATTGCAATCTTTGGTCTACTGACCGGCATTGTTTCGGATTCACCTCAGGGGGTGAGGCACACAAGGTGCCGTACGCTGGCTCTTGGTCAATGTAGGAGAGCTTGTCGGTCGAGACTCGTCAAGCAAGTGCCAATAGTACCAGTTTACTACGCCAAGATTAGTTCCGAATCGAATCACATGGATCATGTTATGGGAGGGCTCCGTGAATCGGTGACAGCAGGTTGATGTCTCCAATCGGCTTTCTGAAGGGGCCCGCTGGTGGTGATCCGAACGCAGGTGCCTCAGATTGGCGGTAGAGTTGAGTAGGGTGAATGGGCAATTGGACAGGTCGCCTTGAGGTATTTGGCGGTCGGCGACTCGCCTCCCATCCTGACTAGATGTCTGCTGTCAGCCACGCCACTGAAATCGGCTTGCACAGAAGACTCGCACTTTTCGGCTCGATTCGAAGAATTAGAGCAGAAGTCGGGTGGACTTGTTGTGGCCTTAGGCCGACTCACTCTCTTCGTCGCGGGCGTCGGATGTGGTTTGTCGTGGCGAAGGTTGTCGGGCATCGCCATGGTAAGAGCCTTTCGGTGAGCACCTGCAAGCGCGGTGCCCAACTACCCACTCCAGTGGTGTCGATATCGTTCTTGCGGTACTGTGAATACACGTATTCAACCGAGTTGTGGCCACTAACTTGCCCACTTCGATCCGCCTATCACCCGAATCTGAGCAGCGCCTGAACTTTCTCGCGTCCCAAACCGGACGTTCCAAGGCCTTTTACCTGCGCGAACTCATTGAATCCGGGCTGGACGATCTGGAGGACTACTACCTGGCCGCCGACGTTCTCGAACGAGTCCGCAGCGGTCGCGAACGTCTGCATTCGGCCGAGGCCGTGAGAGCCGACCTTGGCCTGGACGGTTGAATACACCGACACGGCCCGAAGTCAACTGCGCAAGATCGACCGCCGGATGGCCCGACGCGTCCTCGACTACATGGACGCCCAAGTTGCGACTCTGGCTGACCCGAGAAACCGCGGAAAGACGCTCACCGGCCCCATGGGCGGTCTCTGGCGCTACCGCGTCGGCCGCTGCCGCGTCATCTGCGACATCCAAGACGGCCTGCTGCGAGTCCTGGTCCTAAGAGTCGGCGACCGCGATCGAATCTACCGCTGACAAAGGGAAACCGCCAGTCAGGCCTGTCGGTCGGGAAATCGCCTACGCCTTGTAACAAGCCACCCTTTGCCCCTCCTCCTTCACCTCCAGCGGCGGATGCGGGGTATCCCGGCAGAATCGTCGGCAATCGGATAGCGGCTGTAGATATGGCGCCGCTCAGGCGGGTCCAGAGAGGTTAGTTTGCCCTTTAGCTCAACCTCGGGCGCTTCAAGATGGTTGTCTGGACGAATCCGTTGGAGACGTCGAACTCCGGTTCGGGGTTTCGGTTCTCTGCCAGCAGGCGCCGGGCGGTGGGGATGCCGACGCCGAACCGTTGAACGTAACCCAGGGCGCGTAGGGCCTCAGCCAGATTTGGATTCCGGTAGTCCACCACGCCGGGCCGCCCGAAACTTGCTTGCGTCACTGCGCCGAACGGACCGCCCGGACTGATGATCTCGATACGGTCGTTGAGCCAGGTGATGCGCACGGGAGCGTTCGTTTGCTCGTAGGTGCGGTGCATCACCGCGTTGCGCGTGATTTGCTGAAGCGCTTCGAGGGGGTAGGTGGATGTGCGCTGTTCCAGGTCCGCACTGGTGATATCCACACGCGTTCGAATGTGCGACCGCAGCTTGTCGTCGGTGCGCCGTAGGACGTCGGAAATCGTCCCGTCGATGACCTGCTCATCAATGATCGGGTCCGACCATTCGACGCCGTCGATGCGCAGAAACTGGATGTAGGCGCTCTCGATGAAGAATCGCGGCTGCTTGCCCAGCACTAGCAGGCCCAGGATCGTGGGGGTCGGATCGTCGTCGGCGACGATCATCTTGGTGGCAGCCAGTTGCTGTTCCAGGCTGCGTTCGTTCGCCTCCAGCGCCTCGGGGCTGAAGGCATGCGGCAAGTACTCCTCCTCGAACCGGCGCAGGCTCAGGTCGGTGATGCTCGCGCGGCGTACCGGCCAGATGTCGTAGGGCATATAGCGTGAGCGGCGAATGGCTAGACCGTGATCCGGATCTGCATTCCCAGCGCTCGGATAGTGCGCATGACGGTGGCGAACGACGGGTTGCCGTTCTCGGACAAGGCCTTGTACAGCCCCTCCCGTGTCATGCCGACTTCACGAGCGAGGCGGCTCATGTTCTGTGACCGTGCAATGTCGTTCAGCGCTGCGCGAATCAGGCTGCCGTCGCCCGGATCTTCCTCGACGCAAGCTTCGAGATACAGCCGGACATCCTCTTTGCTGCGCAGGTGATCCGCCGCGTCCCAGCGGGAAAACGTTTCAGCCATGGATCATCTCCACTCCCTAGCCAGTCTCTTTGCGCTTGCGATGTCGCGTTGCTGGCTCCCCTTGTCGCCGCCGCAAAGCAGGACAACGACTGTCGGTCCACTGCGCACGAAATAGACGCGGTATCCCGGGCCGTAGTTGATTCGCATCTCGGAAACACCCCCGCCCACAGGCTTGAAATCGCCAAGGTTGCCCAGCGAGACGCTTCGCAGGCGGGCGTTGATTCGGGCCGTTGCCCGCCGGTCACGTAGGCCTCGAACCCAACGCTTGAATGTGGCGCTCTCGACGATCTCGAACACAGGGCAACTGTGAACTATGGTTTACACATTGTCAAGCGTGACGACATCCGGCGCTCGCCCCTCGCTCAAGCCAACGTCGCGCCAAGTACGCGGGAGTCAGAATCCGAGGCCGACTACGCCTTGTAACAAGCCACCCTTTGCCCTCCGTCCTTCTCCTCCAACGCCGGGTGGGGGTTGTCGCGGCAGAAGTTGTCGGCGATGGGGCAGCGGCTGTAGAAGCGGCAGCGGGGTGGTGGGTCGAGGGGGGTGGCGACGCCGCCGGTGATTTGGACGGGGGCGCGGGTGGCGGTGGGGTCGGGGATGGGGACGGCTGAGAGGAGCGCCTGCGTGTAGGGGTGCTTGGGCTGTTGGAGAACGGCTTCGGTGTCGCCCATTTCGACGATCTTGCCCAGGTACATCACCGCGATTCGCGAGCACATGTAGCGCGCCACCGCTAGGTCGTGGGTGATGTAGAGGTAGCTGATCCCCAGCCGCTCGGCCAGGCTTTCCATCAGGTTCATCACGCCGGTGCGGATCGAGACGTCCAGCATCGAGGTCGGCTCGTCGGCCACCACGAAGATCGGCTCGATAATCAGCGCCCGCGCGATCGCCACCCGCTGCCGCTGCCCGCCCGACAGCTCGTGCGGGTACCGGAACAGGTAGGTCGCGGGCGGCGTCAGCCCCACCATCTCCAGCATGCGCGACACCCGGTCCACCCGCTCCAGCGGCGGGCAGGCGTTCTGGACCTTCAGCGGCTCGGCCACCGTGTCGAAGATCGTGCGCCGCGGGTTCAGCGACTCGTACGGGTCCTGGAAAATCATCTGCGCCTTGCGCCGAAACGTCTTCAGCTCATCGCCGCGCAGCGTCGTGATATCCGTCGCGGCCCCCTCGCCGTCGTCGAACAGCACGTGCCCGCCCGTCGGCTCGGCCAGGCGCACCAGCAGCCGCCCGGTTGTCGTCTTGCCGCAACCCGACTCGCCCACCAGGCCGAAACTCTCCCCGCGCGCCAGCTCAAACGAGATTCCGTCAACCGCGTGCACGAAGCTGTCGCTGCGCCGGAACCAGTGCGACCCCGCGGGGAAGTGCTTCTCAAGCCCCTCCACCCGAATCAGCGGCTTCGTCCCCACCGCGGTCGCGCTTGCCATCCCGCCTACGCCTCCAGCGGGTGCCAGCACGCCGCCCAATGCGTGTCCGACCCCTCGACCTTCGGCGGCTCTTCGGACTTGCAAACGTCCGTCGCGTACGGACACCGCGGACGGAAGCGGCACCCCGACGGCGGATTCAGCAGGTTCGGCGGCTCCCCGCCCAGCATCGCCAGTTCGTGCTTCGGCCCCGTCACGCTGGGAAACGCCGACATCAGCGTCTGCGTGTACGGGTGCATGGGGTTCCGGAAGATATCCACCGTCTCTCCCCATTCCACGATCCGCCCCGCGTACATCACGCCCACCGTGTGGCTCACTTCCGCGATCACCGCCATGTCGTGCGAGATGTAGATCAGGCTCATGTTCAGCGCCTGCTGCACCTCCCGCAGTTCCTTCAGGATGCGGTCCTGCACGATCACGTCCAGCGCCGTCGTCGGCTCGTCCGCGATCAGCAGGTCCGGCTCGCAGGCCAGCGCCATCGCGATGCCCGCCCGCTGTTTCATCCCCCCGCTGTACTCGTGCGGATAGCGCCCGATGAAGCCCGGGTCCAGGCTCACCAGCTCAAACAGCTCCCGCACCCGCCCCATCGATACGTCCGGACTCGTCTCGATGTGAGTCTCCAGCGCCTCGATGATCTGGTCCCCGACCGTATAGACCGGGTTGAACGAGTTCATCGCCGCCTGGAACACCATCGCAATCCGGTTCCAGCGGTGCGTGCGCATTTGGTCTTCCGACAGCGGCGCCAGGTCCGTCCCGTCCAGCACGATCCGGCCGCCGACAATCCGCCCGTTCTCCGGCAGCAGCTTCAGCAGCGTCATCGCGATCGAGGACTTCCCGCAGCCCGATTCCCCCACCAGCCCAACCGACTCCCCGCGCCCCACCGCAAACGAAACGCCGTCCACCGCCTTCACGTCGCCAGACCGCGTCCCGTAATACATCCCCAGGTCTTCGACACGAAGGACAGGCGCTGATGTCGACTGGCTGTTCATGCTTCCCTTGGCTCTCCGCTGGCCAATGTCAGGTGACCCGCACCGGATGCGGCAGCGGCTGGTTGAACAGGTAGCCCTTTTCGTTGAATGGAATCTCCTCCGGCTGCGTATTCCCTGCCCAATCGGTCGCCCGCGTCATGATCGTGTACTCGCCCGGACGTGGATCCCACGCAAACTCGAAGCGCGCCCAGGAATACTGCACCTGGGGATCCGAACCTTCTGCCTCGCTCCACGTCCTGCCCGAGTCCAGGCTCCACTCCACCGTGGTGATGGGTCCGTCCGGCGAATGAGCAAACCCGTGGATCCGCTGCGACGCAGCCTCTAGCTCGGCCGGCCACGGCAATGCCAGCGCGCTCTTGACCACCTGCGTTGTCGTCACCTTCCCCGAGGCCTCGCCCTCCGGTGGATACGCGTCGCCGATCATCACGTACGAGGTCGTGTTATTACGCGTCCAGATCGGTGCCTTCGACACCACGATCCGCCCCAGCCACTTCACGTTCGTGCTGCCGACCCAACCGGGAATCAGCGCCCGCAGCGGAAACCCGTGATCCCGCGGCAGCGTCTCGCCGTTCATCCCAAAGGCCAGCAACGTGTCCGGGTGCAGCGCCTTTTCAACGGACAGCACCCGCCGAAAGCCCTCCTCCGGCGACTCCGTGTCCAGCCCGATCAGCAGCACATTCGCCGCGTCGTCGCTGATCCCCGCCAGCCGCAACACGTCGCGCAGCGGGACACCGGTCCATTCCCCGTTCCCCACGCCGCCGGTCTTCCACTGCGTGCCACTGGACTTCTGACCTTTCACAAGGTCGAACATCGCCCGGTGATTCCCGGCGCACTCCAAGTAGGAAACGAACGTCCGGCTCGGCATCGCACGGATGTCGCCATACGTCAGTTGAATCGGATTCGTAACGGCGTCGCCCTCAATTGACAGCCGCCAACTCTCCACGTCCACGTCCAGGCTCACCGAGTTGTTGCGCACGAAGAAATACCGTACCGGCGTAATCAGCCCCTGCATGTTCTCCAGCCGCGCTTCCAGGCTCTTCCCATCGTCGTGGACGATGAACGGCGAGGTGTCCTTGAACCAGGCCGGCGCGGGCTCGCGCGTCGTCGAGCTGCCAGTGTCTGCCGCGGCCCCAGTCGAATTTGCATCGCTCCGCTCGCCGCACGCCGCCAGCACCGCCGCCGCCCCGCCGGCCGTCAGCGCCAGTAGAAAGCGCCGCCGGTCCATCCCGTGCTGTCGAGCAATTCGCCACAGCCGCGCGACTCCGGCCGCGGGAATCGGCATCTGCCCGCTCCCTACGTGACCCGAATCGGATGCGGTACCGGCTGATTGAACAGGTAGCCCTTTTCGTTGAATGGAATCGCCTCAGGTTGCGAGTTTCCCGCCTCGTCGGTGGCGCGCGTCATGATCGTGTACGAACCCGGCGCCGGATCCCACGCGAACTCAAACCGCGCCCACGAGTACTGCACCTGCGGCGAATGCAGCGTCGCCTCGTGCCACTTCGTCCCGGAGTCCAGGCTCCACTCGACCTTCGCGATCGGACCGTCCGGCGAGTGTGCGTACCCGTGCAGGCGGTGCGGCTCCGCCCGCAGGTCGGCCGGCCACGGCAGCGCCAGGGCGCTCTTGATCACCTGGCAGTGCGTGATTTGCCCTTGCGCCTCGCCTTCCGGCGGGTATTCGTCGCCGATCAGGACATAAGACGTCGTGTTGTTGCGCGTCCAGATCGGTTTCGACGACACCTCGATTCGGCCCAACCACTTCACGTTGGTGCTGCCCACCCAGCCGGGCACCAGCGCGCGCAGCGGAAAGCCGTGGTCCCTGGGCAGAACCTCGCCGTTAAGCGCGTACGCCAGCAGCGTGTCCGGATGCATCGCCTTTTCCACCGGGATCACGCTGCGGAAGCCCTCTTCGGGCGACTCGGTATCCAGCCCCACCAGCATCACGCACACCGCCTCGTCGCTGATCCCGGCCATCGTCAGCACGTCGCGTAGGGGCGTCCCGACCCATTCGCCGTTGCTCACGCCGCCGGTTCGCCACTGCGTGCCTTCCGTGGACTCCCCATTCACCAGGTCGAACATGGCCCGCTGGTTGCCGGCGCAGTCCAGGTATGCGACCACGGTTCGGCTTGGCAGCGTCAGGATGTCGGTGTAGTTGAGTGTCATCGGCTCTGTGACCGCGTCGCCCTCGATTGACAGCTGCCAGTTGTCCAACTCCACATCCAGGCTCACGGAGTTGTTGCGGACAAAGAACAGGTTGGTTGGCGTAATCACGCCCTGCATGTGCTCGAGTCGAGCTTCTAAACATCGGCCGTTGTCGTGCGCCACGAACGGGCTCGTGTCCTTGAACCAGTTTTCGGCCGCCGACCTCATATCGTCGCTAACTTCCTCGTCTGTGCGCTGTTCCGCCGGACCGGCCAGGTCCATGCACGCCGCCAGCGCCGCGGGTAATCCCCCGTCAGAGAGCGCCGCCTCGAATCGTTCCCGATCCATTCCTCGTTGCCTGGCGAACTGCCAGAGTCTTGCAACGTCCTCGGCGTCCCTTTCGGGACCGGTACACGCGCGCAAAGCGGTCATGCTCCCCTCCTTGGGATGGCTGATCAGATACGGCGCAGCCTTGGATTGACGACTTCGTCCAACGAACGCCCCAGTAAGTAGAACGACGAACACAGCAACGTAATCGACAGGCTGGCCGGGAAGATCAGCCACCAGTACTCGCCCACTTGCAGCAGGTAGCCGGCCGACTCCGTCGTGTGGATCATCAGCCCCCAGCTCATGCGCACGTCCAGCAGGCCCAGGAAGCTCAAGACGGCCTCCGAAAAGATCGCGCTGGTTACGGTGAACATCATGTAGAGGAACGAGAGCGGGAGCAAGTTCGGCACCACGTGAACCAGGATGATGTGCAGCGTTCCGCCCCCCGAGGTCCTGGCCGCCTCGATATACGGCTTGACCACGACCGACAACGCCTGCGACTTCAGCACCACGCCCGTCCCGCCGAACCCCGACAGGATCCCGATCAGCAGCGCCAGCTCCAGGTGCCCCACCTCCATCAGCGCGCTCAGCACGATCAGGATGCTGATCCCCGGCATCATGATCATGATGTCGGCCAGACGCATCAGCAGCATGTCGACCAGCCCGCCAAAGTACGCCGCCGTTGCCCCCACCATCGTTCCAATGCACACCGTCACCACCGCCGCCAGCAGCCCCAGCAGGAACTCGGACCGCGCGCTGAACATCAGCTGGCTCAGGATGTCCCGGCCCAGCGGATCCGTCCCCAGCGGGTGGCTCAGGCTGGGCGGCGCCGGCTGCTCGGTCTCGTCAAACGCAAAGCCGATCACCGGGTCGTAGATCCGTTCGTCCCACACCGTGTTCATCAGGATCGGATGCGCCAGCGCCAGCAGCATGTACAAGCAGATGATCACCAGCCCCAGGATCCCGATCCGCGTCTGAAGGAACAGCGACCAGTTCTGCTTCAGGCTGCGGCCCGCCAGCCCCAGCCGCACCCGCCACAGCGAGCGCGCATCGGCAACCGGCGCGGAGTCCACAACCATCAGTACCGAACCCGCGGATCCAGGTAGGCGTACAGGATGTCCGCCGCCAGGTGCGCCAGCAGCACGAACAGCCCCACGAACACGAAAGTGCCCACCGCCAGCGGCAGGTCCTCGCTCACCGTGGCCGCCACCAGCGTCTGCCCCATGCCGGGCCACGAGAAGATCGACTCGATAATCACGCCGCCGTCAATGGCGAAGGCCAGGCTGAACACAAAGCTCGTCACCACCGGCAGCAGTGCGTTGCGCGCCACGTGCCGGTCCCGCACCGCCTTCTCCGGCAACCCCTTGGCGCGCGCCGCCAGCACGTAGTCCTCCCTAATCACCTCCAGCATGCTATTGCGCGTCAGCAGCATGGTCCCGGCAAAGCTGATCAGCGTCAGCGTGGCGATCGGTAGCACCATGTGCTTCACGATGTCCCAGGCCAGGTAGCCCACGCCCGACGACAGCCACACGCCCACCACGATCAGCACCGACACCGCAATGCTCCCGACCTGCAGGACCCGCGCCATCCCAAGCCGCCGTTTGCTCGTGACGAGAAAGACGCCGAACACAATCACCGACAGGATCACGGCCGTCGCCAGCATCAGGTTGAAAATCGAGTTCGCGTCCGAGGGCGCGTCCTGCCACACCACCGGGTCCAGGAACTTCCCGATCGGGAACCAGCCGGCCTTAAACGCGAACAGCCAGATCATCATCAGGCCGAACCAGGGCGTGAACACCGTGTAGAGCGTCACCCCGCCCAGCGTGGAGGTGTACTCGACCCATCCGCCCCGCCGCCAGGCAATGATCTTGCCCAGCCCGAAGCCGAGATAGAACGACACCACCGTCGCCGTCAGGAACAGCACCAGCGTCCGCGGCAGCCGCTCCTTGATTACGTCCGCCACGGTCCTGGGATACAGGCTGAACGAGACCCCCAGGTCCCCCGTCAGCGTGTTCTTCAGGTGCACGAGGTACTGCTTCCACAGCGGCTCGTTGACCCCGAACAGCTCCTGCATCTGCGCCCGCGTCTCCGGCGGCAGGTTCGGATCCAGGGCGTACAGGCGGCTGATGTCGCCCGGCTGCGCGTTCACCAGGAAGAACACGATCGTGAGGAATACGAACAGCGTCAGCACGATCTGCAGAACGCGCTTGGCGATGTACGCAGCCATCCCTGTTACCTGTGAACTCCTGGTGCGTACTCACCGCCGGGTCGTCGGTTCAGACCCGGCGGTGAAGCACGGCGTGGTCTTACTTGATCAGTACGACGTGTTGCAGACCCTGGGCCTGCGCCATTCCTCCCAGCACCGTGGTGAACGGGTATTCGACCTTGACAGGCCGGAAGACGTCGATCTTCGGCGTCGTGAACAGCGTCACGTAGGGCAGGTCGTCCGCCAGCAGCGCCTGCATCTGGTGCGCCTTCTCGCGCGCGCCCTCGATCGTCGTCTCCGACAGCAAGCCAAAGGCCAGGTCATCGAACTCGGGGTTCGCGTAGCCGCCCCAGTTCACGCCGCCGTCCTCGTTCTCGGGCGCGTGGCGGCTGTGGAAGATGTTCTCCAGGTAGTTGGGGAAGATCGAGAACCCCCAGCCCAGGATCCACATGTCCAGGTCCGTGTCCACCGTCTCGCTGAACAGCTTCTCCACGATCAGGTTGAACCCGAGCAGCCGCGCCTTGGTGGGGATGCCCAGGTCGTTCATCCAGCGTTCGATCCAGATGGCGAAGGTCGACCGCAGCGGGTCGTAGCCGGCGCTGGGCGCGATCAACTCGAGCTCGGGCACTTCGCTGCCGTCGGGCATGCGCAGGCCCTCCCCGCCGTTGACCACAAACGCCCCGTCCTCGCTGACCTCCGGTTCCTTCTCGTACGTGAAGCCGGCGCCTTTCAGGAGTTCAACGGCCGCCGCGATCCGTTCGCCCCGGCCCAGGCCCTGGCCGATCTTGGCCGTCGCGTTGTTGTACCAGAACGCGTTCCCCTCCGGGACCATCGCGTACATGGGGATCGCCGTGTCCTGCAGGATGGTCCGGGTCACGAACTCCTTGTCGATCACCGTGGCCACGGCCTGCCGGAACGCCTTGTTGTCCATCGGCGGCTTGCGCGTGTTGAACCCCAGGTAGAACACCCCGTTGTCCAGGTTCTCCACGACCTGCAGGTCCGACGTCTGCCGCACCCGGTCCAGGAATCCCTTCTCAAGACCCAGCGGGTTGAACAGGAAGTCGATATCGCCCTTCGTCAGGGCCAGGATCGCCGAGTCCTGGTTGCCGTAGATGCTGAAGATCTCCGACTCGAAGTGCGGTCCGACCTCAAGCTCCAGCACCTTGTCGCCGGTCGGCTCCCCGTAGTAGATCTCGGTGTAGCCCGTCCGCTCGTTCGTTGCCTCGTACGCGCCGTTGGCGTACTCGTTGACCACGGTGCCCATGTCGAAGTAGTCCGGCACGGTCGTGTTTTCGAAGAATGCGCCCGGTTCCCACTGGCTGTATTCCAGGCCCCCGGCGGTGGGCTCGCCGTCCGGCACGTGCGCGAAGAGGGCTTCGATCTGCTGCGGGACGTCGCCGGCCGTCCTGGCCTCCGCGACCACCGGCGCCCAGTAGTGCTCCGGCAGGATCGGCATGAACGCCAGCCCGAACTGCCAGATGCTCAATCCCGGTGTCTGGGCATTGCCGTCGGCGTCGGTCGACTTGAAGTAGATCTTCAGCCGGTGGTCGTCCAGCGCTTCCGCCCGCTCCACGAACGCCGGATGCACCAGCGACGCCCAGTTGGAACCGAGATTAAGTTCCCGCACCGTGCTGACCGTGAACACGAAGTCGTCGGCCGTCAGCGGCTCGCCGTCGCTCCACTCCACGCCCTGCTTGATCGAGACTTCGGTCGTCCAGAACTCGGTTCCGTCAACCGTCTCCTTGGCCAGCGGCGTGGGCAGCCCGTCGGCCACCGCCGGCACCCAGTCGAACCGCTGCGGCGAATAGCCGTACAGCGAGGTGTTGTAGCCGCCGATCACGTACCCGGTCCACACCGACCCGGCTGGCCCGCCCAGGTAGTTCCAGATGTTTCGCGAGATCGGATCCTCGAACAGCCCCATCTTGTAAATGGCTGGCCCGGCCGGAGCCGCGGGAGTTGCGGCGGGCGCTTCCGTCGCCGCCGGTGTCACTTCTACGACCCGCTCGACTTCGACGATCTTCTCGACTTCGACCGGCACGGTCACCACGCGCTCGACCTCGACGACCTTTTCGACTTCAACGGGAACGGTGACGATCCGCTCCGTCGGCGCCGGCGCCTCGCCCCCGCAATCCATCGCCGCCATGGCCATCGCAAAACCGACAACCAGGATCACCGTGTGCTTTCTTAGGGTTTTGACCACGACCACAACTCCGCCCCTGGACTCGCAATCACTCGTAAATCTACATGCTGTCCCTGTGTTCCGAGCCTTCAGCGATCTTGGTCATAGCTACGCGGAGCCCTCCGCCCACGCCCTGATCCGGTGGTGCGTGATCGCAAACCAAGCCGGCACCCGCAGGTCGTCGTCCTCGCCCGCCAGCTCCCGCCGCACCGTCGTGCGATCAAACCAGTGTCCGGCCTGCAATGCCGCGTCGTCCGCGCCAGCAGGCAATCGAATCACGGGCGCGGCGCGGGATGATGGGGGTTCGTTGCAGGACGCCGGTGCCGGAAGACAGACTCGCGCTTGAAGGCGCACGGTCGGCCCGCGGGGAGGTTGCTCGGCGTGAAGTTTCTGCCGGTTCCAGGTACGGGCGTTCTGCTTGGCGTATGGCCTGTGCGGATTAGAGATTGGATTGCAACGGGTCGCCAGTACCACGGGCCACAGTCCTTCCGTCACGAGAGCCTTGACCACCCGGTTGGCAACATCAGCTGGTACGACGCGCAGTGGTTTTGCGCCTGGCTCAGCGAACGCGAGGGCCGACTCCACCGCCTGCCGACCGATCACGAGTGGAGCTGCGCGGTCGGCATCGGGCATCTGGAGAATCCATCGGCCGAGCCCGCGTGCAAAGACTGCCGGCTGGCCGGCGTCTATCCGTGGGGCCAGTCGTGGCCGCCGCCACGCGGCGCGGGCAACTTTCAGGGTGAAGAGTGGCGCGGCAACGCGGCTGCGTTTCGCGCGCTCCGACACGAGTATCGGCACTACTACCCTGACCGTACGGCGGCCGGAATCGAACAGATCGACGACCCGCTGCCGTGCATCGCGGGCTTCAACGACGGCCATCTGTTCACGTCGCCCGTTGGGTCATTCACGCCGAACGCGCATGGGTTCTACGACTTGGGCGGCAACGTGAACGAGTGGTGCCAGGATCGCTTCGGGTCATCCGACCGACGCATCCTGCGCGGCGGGTCGTTCGGCAAGCTGCGCCCGGATCAGCTGCTGTCGTCGCGTCGCTACCGCGGCGACCCAACACGCCGCCTGGCCAGCCACGGCTTCCGCATCGCGGTCGACCCGTGACCAACGCGCTGCTCACGGGCGGAATCGCGTGCCGGGCAGCGCGATAGCAGCGCGTCGATCACGCCGAGCCTTCGGGCCACGCTGCAGTAGCCGTGCGGCGCGTGCCAGTCCACCTGCGACCGCGCCTGCGCCGGAATCCCCGCGTTCTCGGCCGACAGCAGTGTCGCCGACATCCGCAGGCCCGCGAAGCCACGTCCCGCGCTTTGAGTCAGTCCGCCGACTCTGTCCGACACCTGGAGCGCGCGGCCCGCGGGAGATCGATAATGCAGGACAGTTGATTGGTATCGCGCCGGCCTATGGCACATCCCGGAGCGCAATTGTCCGTCTGTATTGATCACTGGGCGGTCTTGCTTGCGCTGGCGGCATCGTGAAGACGCTTGGCTCCAACGCCGCGCGGCCGTTGCCTCGAGGACTCCGGTGGCGTTATCGATCTCGTCTATCCCATTCAGCAACCATGATGCAATTGGCATACGGATACGGGGATCCGTACCGACAATCCATGCCTTCTTCCTTGCTTACCTCGCGCCAGGAGCGTTGCGGAAACCTCTTGTACCATGCCGTGCGGGTGCTACCCAATAGATCGGCTGCAATCATCTCGTCGAGTATAGGGTTATAGCCAATCGGAACTGTGATGACAAAGGTACCGCCGGGGGCCAGCAGCTCGAGGCACCTGTCTATCGCGGCACGAATCTTCCGTTCTACGTCCTCTGGAATCACCGCATTCTCGTCGGTCTCATCGAAAGAAACGTGCTCGATTGTCGAAATCGACAGAACCAGATCGTATTGCCGGCCCGGCTCAAAGTCGACAATGTCAATCTGAATTGATTCCGGCTCGTATTTGTCGACAACTGTGTGTCTATAGCCAAAATAATGAGATAGAACATTTCCCACCTCAAGTACATCTTCGGGACGTACACTCTTCAGAAACCACCTCGCTATGGCCAGTTCAACACAGCGTTCGTTCACCCAGGTAGTGTTGTATGATGCATAAATCAGGGGTATTTTGTCGCCACGAAACTCAACGGTTCGTTCTCGCAATAGTGGAATCACAACCGGTGCCATGAGTATGAACAACGGCTTCACGAGTAGCTGGACAAGCCCATAACGTCGGATAAACCAGCTAACGCCGCCGGCGTTTCTCGCCCAACCGGAAACGAAAGTCCTGGCGACGTCCTTCACGACTGTTCCGTGCTAAAACTCGAAATTATGTTGATTACGAATGCGAGTCCCAAGGACGTTGGCAATTGGTGAGCGGCTCGTGGCATTGAATTATCGCTTCGCCGGGCAATCCAGTGAATGGACGATCGGCTTTGTTCTCAGCACCAAGCCCCGCTGACGCTCGTAAGCCTGCGAAGTCTACGAGGGCGCAGCCCGCAAGGCTCGGGACGCGTCGCGGCTCGGTCCCGCGGAAGTGAGGCTCGAGGGAGGGGCGCTCCATTGTGGAGGCCTTTGCAAATCGCCATGCTTCGGGGCTCGTCCTCGTGCCTCGCCTGGGCGGAGGGTGTGCGGTGGAATTCCCTTCGAGGAGACGCAGTTCTTTGACCACTCCTGCGACCTTTGCAAAACGCCGCTCGACCTCGAGAGAGGGACCGCTCTTGCTCCCTCTCCCCGTGGGAGAGGGTTGGGGTGAGGGTCTTCCGCGCAACCACCCCCGGGTTACGCAAATGTCTCACCGTGGGGCTAGCGGTTGGGGCACGCGAACATGACGTGCTGGACGGACTGAGGCGTGCCGGCACATTCCTGGAGGTCAGCTTCGCGTTGGTACGTCCAAGCGTTACCTCCACGCAAGCGCCGATCTCCTAGGCAAGGCCCTCCGCCCACGCCCTGATCAGGTGGTGCGCAATGGCAAAGGAAGCCGGTACCCGAAGTTCCGCATCCTCACCCGCCAGCGCCCGCCGCACCGTCGCCCGGGCGAACCACTGCACGGACAGCATCTCCACCTTGTCAGGCCGCAGGTCCGTCGTCAGCGCGTCGGCGTGACAGCCGATCATCAGCGACGACGGAAACGGCCACGGCTGCGACGAGTGGTACCGCACCGCCCCCACCCGGACGCCCGCTTCCTCCAACACCTCACGCCGCACCGCCTCTTCGATCGATTCCCCCTGGTCCATGAACCCCGCCAGCGCCGAGAACATCCGCATCTGCGACAGCCGCCCGTGCGACTGCCCCAGCAGGCACCGATCCCCGTCCGTTACCACCACGATCACCACTGGATCGGTCCGGGGAAAGTGGTCCGCCCCGCAACTCACGCACGTCCGCTGCTGGCCGCCCCGCACCGCCTCGGTTGGCTCTCCGCACACGCTGCAGAAGCCGTGCCGCGCGTGCCAGTCCACCTGCGACCGCGCCTGCGCCGTAATCCCCGCATCCTCCGCCGACAGCAACGTCGCCGCCGTCCGCACGTCCACGAAACGCCGCTCGCCGCCCGCCGTCAGATCGTCGCTGTCCTCCGACACGTCCACCGCAAAATGCGCTAGGCCCTCTCGCAACCCCAACAAGAACCGAGGCCCTTCGAGAGCATCCGTCGCGAAGCCGCTCACCCACGCCAACCGCGCTGGATCCTCGCCCTCCAACAGCACGTCCAACTGCCGCAGCGGCAGGAACCGGCTGCCCGGATCCCGCTCCCGCGCCGCCAGCCAGTCCGCGTCGCGTCGCTCGTATTCGGCCCGGTTCAACGGGTTTCCCGCAAAGGTGTGTGGACGATTCACGGCGATCCGCGCATGCTCCCAGTCGTCAGACGTCACTCCCGGAGCGCATCATGCAACGTATCGCCTTCGCTCTGCCCATCAAGCCCGACCGCGTCGACGACTACCGTCGCACCCATGCCGCCGTCTGGCCAGAGTTGTTGGAAGAAAACGTCAAAGCCGGCATCCGCAACTTCACCATCGTCCTCTTCATGAACCACGCCATCGGCCTCCTGGAATGCGACGACTGGGAAGCCGCCTCCGCCTACCTCGACAAGTCCGACGTCCAGGCCCGCTGGCAGGCCGAGCACGCCGACATCCTCGACGTCGACACCGCCTCGGGCCTCGTCCCCCTTCAGATGCTCGAGGAACTCTTCCACCAGGACTGACCTACGGAGACCGCTGCGAAACGCACCTCACCATTGAAGCCGCGGCAGTTCCCGCTCCCTCTCCTGGGAGACCGTTGCGTAATCCGATGGACCGGTGTGCGGTTTCAATCCCATCGAGGAGCAGCCGTTCTCTTCCCTCTCCAAGGGGAGAGGCAGATTCGGGCGTCTTCGGCCGAAATCGGTGAGGGGTCTTCCGGGCAGCCAAGCTTGGGTTATGCAGGTTTCTCTCCTGGGGGGAGGGTCGGGGTGAGGGTCTTCCGCGCAACCAACCCTGGGCTACAAAAAAAGCCTCCTGGGGCAGCGCCGCGACGAACCCTGGCATCTAGCCGCTCACCGCTAGCCACCAACCTTGGCTAATCCCTTGAATCCCCGCGCCTCCGCCCCCACCATGTAGCCCGACACGGCCACTGTCCCCAAACCACAAGGACTCCTTCATGTCCGATCCACGCAAGCGCAACAGCGCCGCCATGACCGACGGCCCGGCCCGCGCGCCGGCCCGCTCCCAGCTCAAGTCCATCGGGTTTTCCGATGAAGACCTGGCCCGACCCATCGTCGGCGTGGCGCACCAGTGGATCGAAACCATGCCCTGCAACTTCAACCATCGGCGCATGGCCCAGCGCGTCAAGGAAGGCATCCGCGCCGCCGGCGGCACCCCCATGGAGGTCAACACCATCTCCGTCAGCGACGGCGTCTCCATGGGCACCGAGGGCATGCGCGCCTCGCTCATCAGCCGCGAGGTCATCACCGACTCCATCGAGGTCGCCGCCATCGGCCACTCCTTCGACGCCCTCGTCGTCATCGTCGGCTGCGATAAGACCATCCCCGCCGGCGCCATGGCCCTGGCTCGCCTCAACATTCCCGGTTTGGCCCTCTACAGCGGCAGCATCGCCCCCGGCAAATTCCGCGGCCAGGACATCACCATCCAGGAAGTCTTTGAAGGCGTCGGCGCCCACGCCGCCGGCAAGCTCAGCGCCGACGAACTCATGGAGATCGAGAACGCCGCCTGCCCCGGCGCCGGGGCCTGCGGCGGCCAGTTCACCGCCAACACCATGGCCACCGCCCTCGACTTCCTGGGCATCAGCCCGCCCGGCGCCAACGTCGTGCCCGCCATGGACGGCGGCAAGGCCGACACCGCCTTCGAAGCCGGCCGCCTCGTCATGGACCTGCTCGATCGCGACGTCCGCCCCCGCGACATCATCACCCGCGAGTCCGTCGAAAACGCCATCTCGGCCGTCGCCGCCACCGGCGGCTCCACCAACGCCGTGCTCCACATCATGGCCATCGCCCACGAGGCCCGCGTGGATCTTGAGCTCGAGGACTTCGACCGCATCGCTGCTCGCGTCCCCATCCTGGCCGACCTCAAGCCCTGGGGGAACTACGTCGCCACCGACGTCTTCCAGGCCGGCGGCTTGTCCCTCGTGGCCCGCGAGCTCCACAAGCTCGGCCTGCTGCACGGCGAGGAGCGCTACGTCGACGGCCGCACCATCGGCGAGGTGGCCAACGCCGCCGTGGAAACCCCCGGCCAGCAGGTCATCTACCCCGCCGACAACCCCCTCAAACCCACCGGCGGCATCCTCATCCTGCGCGGCAACCTCGCGCCGGACGGCTGCGTGATCAAGGTCTCCGGCCAGGAGCGCGACACCTTCACCGGCCCCGCCCGCGTCTTCGACGGCGAGGAGGCCTGCTTCAAGGCCGTCATCGACCAGGACATCGAACCCGGCTCATTCATCGTCATCCGCAACGAAGGCCCCGCCGGCGGCCCCGGCATGCGCGAAATGCTGGCCGTTACCGGCGCCATCCAGGGCGCCGGCCTTGGCGATTCCGTCGCCCTGATGACCGACGGCCGCTTCTCCGGCGCCTCCCACGGCTTCATGATCGGGCACGTCGCCCCCGAAGCCTTCCGTCGCGGCCCCATCGCCGCCGTCCAGGACGGCGACTTCATCACCTTCAACGTGGACAACCGCACTCTTGACGTGCACTTGACCGACGAGCAGATCGAGGAACGCCTCGCCGACTGGCAACCCCCGGCTCCGCGCTACCCCACCGGCGCCATGGCCAAATACGCCGCCCTCGTCTCCTCCGCCAGCCAGGGCGCCGTCACCACGAACTAAGCCGGCTGCTTCGACCTCTTCTGTAGGGGCAACCCTCGTGGTTGCCTTCGGGCCTCGTGCCGCATCCCCGGCAGCCCACCCCCGGCTGAAACTCGCTCCCCAGCAAAAGCCGCTAGGTCCAGGCCACTAAACGCACGGTGGACCCAGCGCAACTAAGCCCCGGCTGAAACTCGATCCCCAGCAAAAGCCGCGAGCGGCCTCACATCATGGGGTGCATCGTTAGCGCCAGGGACGTCTCGATGTCCCAGACCGCCTGCGAAACCTCCCGCCCGATCAGGTCCAGCTTCCGCACCTGCTCGATCCGCCCGGTCACGTGCTCCAGTTCCCGGCGCGACAGCAACTCGCGGAAAATCCCGCACGCCTCCGCCAGGCACACGATCACGATGTCCCGCGGGTCAGGGATCTCGTCGCTGAACAGCACTTCCATGATCCGCAGCTTCACTTCACGGTCGGCCTTGCCGTCCACCGCCGGGTAGCGCCGCGCCTGGAACACCCACAGGAACTTCTCGTCCCGCACGTGCAGGATGCCGTGCTCCACCAGCCGTTCCAGCACCCGTTCCCGGATTGGGCCCGCTCGCTGGGCAATGTCCTGAATCCAGAAACGCGTGTCCCGTTCCCCGTCCGCCTGCGTAATTCGTTCCAGCGTCGGGTCCAGCAGATCGTCGCCCACCGGCGTCGGGTCGATCACCGTCAGCCAGTTCGGGTCCGTGTCGATCCGGTTCTCCAGCGCCAGGTCCATCAGCACCGCGCCCGCCAGCGCGCACTGCACCGACCACTCCGGCACCCGTACGAAATCGCCGCCCTCGTCATCCAGCAGCAGCAGCATGATCTCTTCAGGAAATCTCAGCACCGCCCACGCCCCTTTCCTCGCCGCCTCTGATCTCCCGTCAGGATACCCGCGCTCCCCGTCATCACGCCCGCTCATACACCGAAACGTGCCCCCGGCTCTTCGACGTAAACCGCCCACGCCGCCAATCGCCCCACCGTCCCTGGCGTCCGCTCACCCCTCCTACTCCCCCCACGTCACCGGCGGCCCGCCCTCCAGGTACGTCGTGTGCTCCGCCGTAATCGCTGCCGGAATCGGAAACACCACCATGATCTCCGACACCCCGTCCCCGGCCCCCACAAACCCGTGCGGCGTATCCGCCGGAAACACGCACACGTCCCCTGCTGCCGCGTCCGACCACGCATCCTCGATCCGCACCCGCAGCCGCCCGCGCAATACCAGGATCGCCTCATCCACGTCATGCCGATGCAGCGGCGTCACCGCCCCCGGCTCCACCTCAAAATGCTGCATCGACACAGACCGCGACCCCTGCGCATCTCCCACCACTTCCCTTACCACCTGCCCCGGCCGCCAGGCCCCCGCCGCCTGCTCCGCTATCCGAACGATCGGCATCCCAGACTCCTCTCCTCATCCACTGTCCTACCACGCACCCCAGGCAACCCCACCATCTTCCCCCTCTCCCTCTTCTCTCACTCCTCTTCCCTCTCCCCTCTCCCCTTCCACTATCATTCCGCCCAACCCCACCAGCCCGCTTCCCAGCCAGAGGAGCCCCGAATGCCTCTCCCCCCACGCATGAAATTCGGAATCTTCCTGGCCCCCTTCCACTGGCTCGGCGAAAACCCCACCCTCGGCCTCGAGCGCGACCTCGAAACCGTCCAGTGGCTCGACGATCTCGGCTTCGACGAAGCCTGGATCGGCGAACACCACAGCGCCGGCTGGGAAACCATTGCGTCCCCCGAACTCTTCATCGCCACCGCTGCCGAGCGCACCCGCCACATCAAGCTCGGCACCGGCGTCATCAGCCTCCCGTACCACCACCCCCTCATGGTCGCCAACCGCATGATCCAGCTCGACCACATCACCCGCGGTCGCGTCATGCTTGGTGTGGGCCCCGGCGCCCTGGTGTCAGACGCCTACATGCTCGGCATCGAACCCCTCACCCAGCGCCCCCGCATGGACGAGGCCCTCGGCGTCATCATGCGCCTCCTCACCGAAACCGAGCCCATCACCCACCACGCCGAGTGGTTCACCCTCCAGCGCGCCATGACCCACCTGCGCCCCTACACCCAGCCCCACTTTCCTATTGCCGTCGCCGCCGCCCAGTCCCCCTCCGGCATGCAACTCGCCGGCAAGCACGGCGCCGCCGTTCTGTCCCTCGGCATCCGTCCCGGCAGTGCCGAAACCGTCAAGCTCGACTCCTTCTGGCAGATCGCCCTCGATGTCGCCAAAGAGCACGGCAAAACCATGAACCGCCACGACTGGCGCCTCGTCATGCCCGTCCACATCGCCGAATCCCGCACCGAAGCCATCGAACAGGCCCGCGTCGGCGCCGCCCGTTTCCAGCGCGACTACTTCGAAGACACCATGGGCTTCGAAAAGACCTTCGACGGCCCGCCCGAACAACTCATCGACTACATGGTCGACACCGGCGCCTGGTGCGTCGGCACACCGGATGATCTGATCGCCGCCATCCATCGGCTGGATGAGTCAAGCGGCGGCTTCGGCGGCCTCCTCGTCATGGCAACCGAGTGGGGCAACCGCCAGCAAGTCCGCCACAGCTACGAGCTGATTGCCCGCTACGTCATGCCCCAATTCCAGAACTCCCTCACCAACCTCACCGCTTCTCAGGAATGGGCCGCCCGCGAACGCCACAACCTCATGGCCCTCCGCACCAAGTCCCTCGACAAAGCCACCAAGGACTACCAACAAAAACCTTCGTAGGGGTGGGTCTGTGACCCACCCGTCTTCGAGCGGTGTGCCGCGAATCTTTCGTAGGGGTGGGTCTGTGACCCACCCGTCTTCCGGTCGTGGTGCTATGGGCGTCCGACCAACCCGGTTCCGGCTCCCCGTACCGCCCCCACGTCTTCCCTCCGCCCGCCGCCCGCGCCTTTTTCGTACGGGCGGGTCTGTGACCCACCCGTCTTCCGCTCGTGGTCCTATGGAATTCCGACCAACTTGCTTCCGCCCTCGTTCGTTGCCATCCCATTTCCCGTTCGTGGTGAGCGGGCCAAAGTCTTCGGTGGACCGTCTCGAACCACACCCCCGGCTGCGGCACCCACCCCGCCATCCCGGCGTCCCCGGCCGGGACCCAGCAGCAACCAACAACCCAACCGCACCCAAGCCACCCCTGGCAACCCACCCAGACCTAGTCCTCGAAGCCTCCGCATCCCGTTCGCGGTGAGCCTGTCCTGAGCTTGTCGAAAGGAACTGTGTCGAGCCACACCCGCACGCGGCAACCACCCCCGCCCCAATCTCCATTTCCAGTCGCCCGCCGATCGACCTGTACGCTTGCCCCATGCCACGAAGCCACGTCTACCTGGGCGACAAAGAACTGGCCCTGCTTGACGAAGCCGCCCGCGCCACCGGCGCCTCGCGCTCGGCGCTGATTCGTCAGGCCGTACGCCGCACCCTTGGCCCCCTCACAAAGGCGGAAAAGCTGCGGGCCCTTGAGGCCAGCGCCGGCAGCTGGTCGGGACGCAACTTCACCGGCGCGGAATACGTCGACGCCATCCGCGGCGACCTGAACGAACGTCTCCGCGCGCTTGGTATGGAGTGAAACTGCCAGACGAGCAGGTCCGCCACAGATACGAGCTGATCGCTTACTTCGTCATGCCCCGATTCCAGAGCTCCCGCACAGACCTCACCGCCTCTCAGAACTAGGCTGCCCCCCAAACGCCACAATCCCATGGCCCTCTCAGCCTTGGAATCGATAGGGTGCTGTGGGCGGTGCGTCTGGCCATGCACAAGGAGAGTCCCGCTAATCTGCTCCCATAGCCGCGAAGACCGTATGGCGCTCGGCCTGCCTTCCGAGCGGCTAACATTCGGCATATGGATTCCGAGTCGGCCTTGCTGTCAGGATTTGAACCGTACGTGGCCTCCGTCGAGGACTTGGCCACTGCTGCTTTGCGTTCTTCGTCCATTTCGAGGTCGGAGCAAATCGACTTCGATCTCCTCGATGGTCAGGCGGCTGTCAGATTGCGCGACACTACCGCTCTGGATACCCGACGATCGAGGGGAGCCTTCTTTAGTAGCACAAGGCTCCGATCTTTCGCGCTTGCTGAGGAACCATCGAGTGGCGGGTCGTGCATTGCAACTCTCGATCCGGCAGTTGGAGCTGGTGACCTCCTGATCGAAGTGGCGCGGCGGATGCCCGTCAGCCATGACCTGGTGCAAACGCTTCAGCAGTGGGGCTTGCTTCTCCACGGTCGAGACTTGGAGCCAGAGTTCGTCAGACTTACCAAGGCGCGGTTGGTGATGTTGGCGGTTTCGCGTGGGGCAACAGAGAACGGCGACGTATCCACTGACCTCGGTCAGTTCTTTCCCCAGATTCGAGTTGGTGATGGCCTCGAACTGCTTGACAGCGGCTGGGTTGGCGGACACGTAGTTATGAATCCACCGTTCACGTACCACCTCGCTGACGAAGGAACCTCCTGGACCAGTGGTCGAACGAATCTAGCTGCGACCTTCTTGGCTGCGTTTTGCCAGAATGCTCGTCCGGGAACGAAGCTGACGGCTATCCTTCCCGACGTCATACGTACAGGATCCAGGTACGCGCGACTTCGATCGCTGGCCTGTGAACAAATCCACATCAGCTCAGTCGAGCCATTCGGCCGGTTCGATGATTGGGCTGACGTCGACGTCTTCGTGCTGCGGGGGATGGCTCGGGCACCGCAGCCCAACACTTCAGAGGTGAAGTGGTGGCCTGGCCGACCTGGGCGAACACTGGGCGACAGATTTGACGTGCATGTTGGTCCTGTTGTTCCACACAGAGACATCGAATACGGACCTAAGCACCCGTACTTGGACGCCCGATCCGTTCCCCTCGGGGGAGAATTTGACTCCTCAGATGCCGACCTCGGAGGGTTCCAGAGACGGTTGTTTAGGCCACCGTTCGTGCTCGTGCGCCGGACATCGCGCCCAGGTGACAAGTCGCGGGGTGTCGGGACCGTGGTTGTTGGATCGCAAGACGTACTCGTCGAGAATCACCTGATTGTCCTCAAACCCAAAGATGGTCTAATCCACACTTGCCGACGCGCCGCCGAACTGCTCGGATCTAGATATGCAAAAGCTTGGCTTGATGAGCGGATTCGATGCAGACATCTGACTGTACGTGCACTCCGGGAATTGCGTTGGTTCGATTCATGAGTACCGCAACATTCCGATTCTCAACAGACATCCTGAGAAGACTCGGTGAGGAGCTCATCACGAGTTTCGATCAGGGCATCGTCGAGTTGGTTAAGAATTCATACGATGCTGATGCAATCCAGTGTGTTGTAGAGCTAGTTGATACAGAGAGGCTAGGTGGGACTGTCATCATTTCTGACGACGGTGATGGCATGACGATTGATGATATTCGTGATGGCTGGTTACTCTTGGGTCGGTCACGCAAGAACCCGCGGAAGCGGACCAGGCTGAATCGACTTCCGGCGGGTAGCAAGGGACTGGGGCGCCTTGGAGCAATCAGGCTTGGGAATGAGGTCGTGCTTTCAACTCGACCTCGGAGTCATCCAGGAGTAGAACACACAATTCACATCAGATGGAGTGACTTTGATCGACGCCAAGTCGTTGAAGATGTGGAACTGCCAATCCAAACAACTCGCTCTGACCACCGATCAGGAACTAGGATAGAGATCCGCTTTTTGCGCCGCACGGTGAGTATACGCGAGGTGCAACGCCTTGCACGCGAATTGCTACTGCTTGCTGATCCGTTTGGCGATCCATCAGGCTTCCGACCGAGGTTAGTTGCGCGAGAATTTGAGGCTCTTCAAAACCTAGTCAGCAGAGGGTACTTCGATGATTGCGAGTGGCGCCTACTTGCCGACCTTGATCAAGAGGGACGTGCGTCGGCCAGGGTCTTCGATCGATCGGGTCGCGTTCGCTGGATAGCCGACAGTCACGGCTTGGACAGAGTGTACAGTGCACCTCAGGCTACCTTCGAGCTC
Organism: Chloroflexota bacterium; assembly: GCA_022825895.1. Lineage (GTDB taxonomy): Bacteria > Chloroflexota > UBA11872 > UBA11872 > UBA11872 > UBA11872. The sequence continues at coordinate 25,442 of JAJDVX010000039.1, forward strand.
TGGGCATTCTTACTGCAGGGAGATTCCTTTGCCGGGCGTACGGCTACAGTCGGCGAAGTGCGTCAATGGCTTCGACACGTGGGCGGCATCCACCTTTATCACCGTGGCCTTCGTGTACGACCGTATGGGGATGTGGGACACGACTGGTTGGATATGAATCTAGCTCGGGCACGAGATCCCGAGCTGCGTCCCTCAACCAATACATCAATTGGTCGAGTAACAGTACTGGACGAAGCAGAGGAGCTATTGCAGAAGACTGACCGTACAGGCTTTGTAGAGAATGAAGCGTTTCGAGAGCTTAGGAGATTCGCTGTCAATTCGCTTGAGTGGATGCATGTACAGCGACTTGCCGAGAGAGAGAAACGCAAGGACAAGAATAAGGAGGCAACAAAGAACCGCAGTGCGAAGGCCGCTGCTGATTTGAGGCGTGCAATTGGCAAACTGCCGTCGACACATGCAGCGACGATCAACAAGGCAATACGTGAAGTCTCACTTGCAAATAGGGCGACGCGACTACAGATGGAAGACGAGATTAGTCTTTATCGTACCTTAGCTAGTGTCGGCACTTCAGTGTCTGTATTCGCTCATGAGATAGACGGACCAGCAACGAACGTAGTCCTCTCGGCTAACGCCATTGAAAGGCGCGGAAGAACATTCCTGAGCGGACGTTATGAGAAAGCAATTGGACGGCAAGTTCAGGCAGCCGTAAGAGCAGCCACGTTGCTCTCTAAGTTCTCCAAATTGCCGTTGGGAATGCTCAAGCGCAGTAAGCGACGACGTGCGATACTAAACGTCAATCACACTGTGCGAGATACACTCGAGCTATTCGAGCCATACTTGACCGATGCTCATGTGGCATTAACTTGCGATTTGTGTGACGAGGATGTACATATTCTCGCTTCGATCTCAGCCGTGGAATCCATTCTGTCGAATCTCATTATCAACTCAGTTAAAGCAATTAAGCGACAGGATGGAAGGCCTGGGCAGCGCAAACTTACAGTTCGAACGCAAGTCGTGGGCGATACAGTTCTAGTTATTGTTCTCGATAATGGCCCGGGTATTCCCAATCGAATGGCCTCTCAAATTTGGCTACCGGGCATTACAAGTGACGAGAATGGGACGGGACTAGGTCTCACCATTGTTCGAGACACTGTCATTCAACTGGGCGGTCGAGTGGAGTCTAATCCCAGTGGCGAACTTGGCGGTGCGGAATTCACTATTGAATTGCCTCGAGCTGCGGGTACCCCGTGATCCACGAGAGTGCTCTTGTCGCCGTTGTTGACGATGTGCGGGACAGCGCGGAGATGACGGCCGATATTGCAGAGGAGGCAGGGTTTGAACCGGCTGTAATTACAGAGGCGGACGAAACTTTCCAATATAGCGAAGAGCTGGTGAACCGTATCCGATCAATGCAATGCGCGGCAGTGATCTGTGATCATCGCCTGTCCCAAAAGCCATTTGCATCGTTCACTGGTGCCGAACTGGTGTCTCGGTTGTATCGTGCCACCGTTCCCGGGCTATTAGTGTCGACCTTCACTTCGATTGATGGTGATAGCTCGATTCGACGCTTCAGAGCAGACATTCCATCGCTCATTCCTCGCGAGCAGCTTGATCCGGAACACATATGGGATGGTCTAACGAAGTGCTCTAATGAACTGGCTGGCACCATGACACCGGAACGTCATGCGCGTCGAACGCTCGTGCGAGTTGTTGACGTTACGTCCTATGGGGGCGACTTGTTTGTAGATGCAATAATCCATACATGGAGCCCCGTTCAAGCAGTTCGCTTTCCAATCGATATAGTTGACAACGCGTCGGTCCGCCAGGCTTTGGAGGATGGGATGATAGAGAACAACAGATTGTTTGCGGCTGTGAATGTTGGTTGCAAGGCGGATATCGATCTGTTCTTTAGAGAGTTCGAGTTTGCTCCGGAGGCTGATATTGAATCGCTCAGGCAGTAGTGTCTGGATCATTGACGTTGGTCATGGAAATGCTACGGTTGTCCAAGACGGTTGCCGAACAGCTGTAATCGACGGTGGTCGTGATGACACTCTGCTCCGCTTCCTAGACGAACACAGCATAACTCGGATCGATACGGTTATTGTGTCTCATGTTGATGCTGACCATTTCGGCGGTGTATCGCTTGTACTTTCGGACACCGTATTTGAAGTTGGTAAGGTATTCGTGAATCCAGATGCACGTAACTCAGACCTGTGGCTTGATTTTTTGGCCGTGATGTGCGATGCAAGTCAACGCGGTACAAAGTTCTTTCTGGAATTGACACGCATCAATCCTGGGAAGATCTTCGTCGGGTCGACACTCTTGGAGGTACTTGGTCCATCACAGGGACTTGCTTATAGAACTCCGCAAGCGCGCGGCGGCGATGGCCGTCAGGTTTCTCCAAATGCCATGTCTGGCGTGGTACGTGTTTCGGACGGGGATTCGATGAGAGTCCTTCTAGCGGGAGACATTGATCAAGTTGGCTTAGACTCGCTATTGGCTGACTCCAGCGATTTGGCCGCAGAGGTACTCGTGTTTCCTCACCACGGAGGGCGTCCGGGAAGTGCTCCAGCATGCGAGTTTGCAAGAACATTGACTAGTGAAGTCAAACCAAGGTTGGTTGTTTTCTCCGTATCGCGTGGGCGCTCACAGTTCCCAAGACCGGAGATTGTGGCGTCGGTGCTCAATAGCTCGGAAGACGTTCATGTCGCGTGTACCCAGCTTTCGCGACTATGCGCGGCTGATGTGCCGGACGATAAAAGTAATCTTCACACCGGAATAGCAAAGGGTACGAGTGAAAACTCGTGTTGCGCGGGGACCGTTTCTATTTTCCTAAATGAGGCCAGTGCTTTTTCGCCTTCACTCAGCGCGCATGACGAGTTCATTGACAGACATGCACCGTCAGCTCTTTGTAGGCATAGTCGGGGGACTTAAATTAGTAGGGGCGACAGTTGTTGAGAGGATTGTTTCTTGAGCTTCTTGCTCAATCTTTGTGATATTCAGTTGACTCATGCGACCCATCATCACCCAAAGGCCACAAGCCGTCTGCATCCCCAACCACGTCTCCTGAGACGACCCAAACGCCTTCGACAACCGAATCGCCATCTCCACCGACTCCGCCGACTCCTCATTCACCAGTTCCGACAGCGCCTGCCGGCTCACCCCCAACCCTTCCGCGGCCTTGGTCACGGAAAGCCCAAGCGCCTCCAGGCACCCACGCCTCACCATCCCACCCCGATGCCGCGCCCCAACCATCCCCATCCCTCAACCTTTCTCAACCCCACCGACCAACCGTCCCACCCCCACCGCCCGCATACCCAACCTGGAACCGCTGAGGGAGACGAGACGCGATCCGGCGGCTACCCGACGACCACCCGCCCTCGCGAACCGTCCCGACGCCCCGCCCATAGCCCACTCGCCCCTCCGAACCCCCCATATGTTCACTTCCCGACCATATGGCCGCCTCAAAGCCACCATATGTACTCCTAGTGACAATATGGCTGCCCCAGCCGTGCCATATGTTCGGCTACCGACAATATGGAAGCTCTCGGTCCGCCATATGTCCAGCTACTGACAATATGGCTGTTTCTAGTCCTCCATATGTTCGGCTACCGACAATAAGACCGAACATGCTCGTCCATATGTCCATCTGCCGATAATATGGAGCGCTCATTCTCCCCATATCGTCGGTAGCCGAACATATGGAAGGTTCCTCAGCGCCTAGCGACTTGTCCGCGTCTGAACGAATCCAAGCAGACGACGCCCAACGGGCCGGTCAATACGTGGTTCAGCCGCAGGGCTATCGCGCCTTCATTCCGGCCCCGTTGCCTCCACAGCCGCCGGTTCAACTGGAGGGCGAACTCCAGGTTCTGCTCTCCCAGGCCGATCAGGCGCTGGGCCGGCTGGATGGTTCGATCCAGACCTTGCCCGACCCCGACCTCTTCGTACTCATGTACGTGCGTAAGGAAGCCGTCCTCTCAAGCGAGATTGAGGGCACACAAAGTTCCCTGCAGGATGTCCTGGCCGCCGAGGCTGACCTTCGCACGCCCGGTCGCGCACGGGACACGGATGAGGTCATCAACTACGTAACCGCCATGAACTACGGACTGGAGCGCTTGCAGACGCTACCCATTTCCAGCCGCCTGATCCGCGAAATCCACCAACGACTAATGCACGGTGTCCGCGGATACAAGCTGCATCCGGGCGAATTCCGTACCACTCAGAACTGGATCGGCCCCGCCGGCTGCACGCTCCACGAAGCCACCTTCGTCCCGCCGCCGCATCGTGAGGTGCCGAACGCGCTGGGAGATCTGGAGAACTTCATCCACGGTCCCAGCGACCTGCCTGACTTGGTTCAGATCGGGCTGGTACACGCCCAATTCGAGACGATCCATCCATTCCCCTACGGCAACGGCCGCGTCGGTCGCCTGCTCATCACATTCCTGCTGTGTGAACGCGGCATCCTGTCGGCGCCGATCCTCTATCTCTCGCACTTCTTCATGCAATACCGGCCCGAATACTACGAACGCTTGCAGGCCGTGCATGACACCGGCGACTGGGAAGGATGGCTGGCCTACTTCCTCCGCGGCGTCGCCCAGGTCAGCGCCGAGGCCGTGACGACCGTCCGGCGTGTCCTCACCCTGCGCGAGCAGCACCGGGCCCTGGTGACCGAGCGCCTCGGTCGCGCCGTCGCCAACGGCCTTCGCGTCTTGGAACACCTCTACCGCCAGCCGTTTGTGTCGGTAAGCGGCATTCAGTCAATTACCGGCACCTACTTTCCCGCCGCAAACCGCCTGGTCGCCCGCCTGGTCGACCTCGGCATCCTCGAAGAAATCACCGGCGATCGCCGCAACCGCGTCTACCGCTACACCCCCTACCTCCAAATCCTCGAACCCAACACCTCCTAGCGGCCCCTTGCCGCCCCCAGCCGGCCGCTCATCCGTTCGTGGTGAGCCGGGCCGGAGTCTTTCGAAGGCCCGTGTCGAACCACCCTCCAGCTCCCAACCCTCCCAGCCGATTCCCCTCTTCGCCCGTCTCACTACTCTTCCCTCTCACCTCTCCCCTTCTCCACCCCGCCATCCCGGCGTCCGCGGCCGGGACCCAGCAGCAACCACGCACCCGACCGCACCCAAGCTCCACCGGGCACCCCGCCCTGACAAGATGCTCCCAACCTCCGCTCCAACCGCTCGTGGTGAGCCGGGCCGGAGTCTGTCGGCGGCCCGTGTCGAACCACATACCCTCCACCCGACGACAACGCGCCCTCTGCCATCCCCACAAGAAACACATCCGCGTCATTGCCCTCGGTTGCCTGTGCCTGCATTGCCATCATTGCCGGCATCGCCAGCAACGCACGCGCCGCCGCCTCCGCCCGCATTGCCTACAGAGCATCGACGCCCCGCCCGTCCACCAACGCGGTAGCGAATCCGCTCCCCGCGGCTCGGTCCTTACCCTCACCGCTGAGGGAGAGCGCAGAGCCTGCCCCGGACCTGATCCGGGGATGAGGGTGGCTGCTTCCCCCACCTCTCACGCGAAGTCAGCAGCAACCCGTGACGTTGAACCCTCCCCCTCTTCACCATTTGCCCGACGCGAGGCAGAAATTGCCCCGGACGCAATCCGAGGTTGCGACGTCCGCTCCCCAAACCGGTGCGAGTTCGTCCGCGCCACCCCTGCCCCGAGGCCGCCGTTCTTTCCCCTCGCCTGGGGGAGAGGCAGATTCGGGCGTCTTCGGCCGAAATCGGTGAGGGGTCCGCCGGTCGTGCGCCTACCCCCAGCACCCCCGCAGCCGCCCTCCCAACGCCGGCCCCGCAGCTCTTCACCCTCTCCTAGGTGTACTGACCACAGAGGTGTGAGACACGGTTGACCGGTGGCTGACCGTTGAGGGAGCCGTGGGGACGGCGCCGGTTATACCACCGCAGCCAGCCGCCGAGGGCCCGCGTGCGATGGGCGCTGGAGGGGTAGGCGAAGGCGTACGCCCACCGCTGCAGCAGGATCTGGATGAAGCGTTCCGCCTTGCCATTGGTGCGGGGCGTGAAGGGGCGGGTGCGCAGGTGGCGCAGGTCGTGGGCGGCGCAGCGCTGCTGCCAGGCGTGCGAGCGATAGGCGGAGCCGTTATCCGTCATCACGGCCTGCACCGCGATGCCCCGGGTGCGAAACCACGCCAGCGCGTGGTCCAGGAAGGCCAGGGCGTCGGCCTGACGGTCGGTCGGCCGCACCGCGGCGTAGGCGAGCCGGGAATGGTCGTCGATGGCGACGTGCACATGCTGCCAGCCGGCGCGTGGGCTGCGTCGCACGCCATCCTGCAGGATGCGCTTGCCGACATGCCAGAAGCGGCCCAGCTTCTTGGTATCCAGGTGCAGCAGCTCGCCCGGCTGGGCGCGCTCATAGCGCACGACCGGGGGCCGCGGGGGGCGCGGGCGGCGGGAATGGCCCAGCCGCCGCAGCCCCTTGCCCACGGTCGAGGCGGGGCGGCCCAGCAGGGCGCCCAGCCAGCGGCCGTGTAGCGCTGCCACCAGCGATAGCCCGTGGCCCGGCTCGCGCCGACGGCCTGAGCGGCGGCGCCCGGACTTGCCCCCGCCACCATCGCGGCGACGGCCCGACACCGCGTCTCGAACGAATAGCGCATGCGCTGGGGCCGCCCGGTAGCATCAGCCATCGGGACCTCCATCGGGTTCTGGGTTGTTTGGTAGCCCCAGTCTCGCTGGAGGTCCCGCTACCGTCAGGTGTCTCGCAGGTGTGTAGTCAGTACACCTAGGGGAGAGGCAGATGCCGTCCGCGGCAATCGGTGAGGGGCTCTTCCGGTCAAGGCGCCCACCCCCAGCACCCCCCGGAGCCGCCCTCCCCACGCCGAGCCGCCGCCTCTTCTCCCTCTACCTGTGGGAGAGGGTTGGGGTGAGGGTCTTCCGCTCGTGGTCTAACCCTTAGCACCCCCGCTTGCTGCGTCTTCTAATCGATGGGACCGCGTTTTACTCTCAGACTCCTCGCCCACCTCATACCGACCCACCCGCTCGCGAAACGCCATCACCGCCTCCGTCACATCCACCCGAATCTCATCGAACTTCTTCATCGCCTGCGCCATGTCATACGCCGCCTGTAGCTGGTACCACGTGCTGGCCCCGCCGCCGAACGCCTTATCCAGCCGGATCGCCATCTCCGGCGAAATCCCCGCCCGACCATTCACCAGCGCCGACAACTGCTTCCGGCTCACCCCCAGCACCCGCGCCCCCTGCGTCACGCTCAGGCCCAGCGGCTCCAGGCAGTCATACCGAACTGACTGCCCTGGATGAGGCGGCTCGTGCATAGGCATCGCAAGCTCCTTCATTCCTCGGACCTCAGTGGTAATCCACCAGGTCCACGTCGCGAACATTCCCCGCCTCAAAGCGGAAGATGATGCGCCAGTTCCCAGAAACGCTCACGGCCCAGAACCCCGCCAGGTCGCCCCGCAGCGGATGCAGCCGGTATCCCGGCAGATTCATGTCCGCCGGCTCCGACGCCACATCCAGCCGCGCCAGGATCCGCTCGATCTTGCCCACGCGTCGCGCCGGAACAAACCGCCGAGCCCCTCGCTCATACAGCCGCCGCAGCCCCTTATGCCGAAACCGAACGATCATCCCCGTATTGTAACCCGATACGTATCACGTATCACCCCACCCCCAACTCACCCAAACACCAGCCGATCTCCGCCCGCCCTCCACCTCGACGCCCCATGAATCCGCCCCTGAACCCCGCCACGCACCGCACCCTCAGGCCTCCCCGCCGCTCCATTCCCCACTCCACTCTTCACTCACCCCTCACTGCTCTCAGTTCACTCCTTCCCCTACCCTTTGCCATCTGTACTCGAATAGAGTATCATGGACCCCATGAACACACAACCCCAATTCCCAAATCCCGGCCCTCAGGCGCCAACCGAGCGCCCCCTGCCACCTGCCCAGACCAAGACTCTTCAACCTCCCCTCCGCCTCTTCTCTCACCGCTCACTACTCTCGGCTCACTCCTTTCCCACCCCGTCATCCCGGCGTCCGCGGCCGGGACCCAGCAGCACCCAACCCCCAGCCCTACCGTCGTACCTCGTCTGACCCAGCCCCCGAGTTCATCGACCCTTCCGAGTTCGCGTCATGTCCACCCCCGGTCCTCATCGCCTGGCCCCTCCCCCAGCTCCACAGATTCCCCGAATCACCAAAAAAACCGCCTCAAGCTCTCTCTGGCCAGCCGGCCCCCTCTGGGGGCCGGCTGGCCAGAGAGAGCTCCCCCCTTCTCCCCCCGCCACCCAGCTCCGCCCCGCCCGACCGTTACACTCACACCTCGAACTCCGAAGGCTCGCGAAGGATGTGCTGATGGCCGTCGCAACCACCGCCCCCGTGGCTGAACGCGCGCTGATTCTCGGCGGCGAACCGGTAGAGACCGGCGACCTGTTGGAAGTCCGCCGCCCCTACGACGACACCGTCGCCGCCGTCGTCCACCGCGCCACCCCCGAGGTCGCCGAGCAAGCCGTCCAGCTCGCCGTCGACACCTTCCACAACGTCACCCGCGCCATTCCCGCCCACCGCCGCGCCGAGCTGCTCCACCGCCTCGCCGACTTGGTCGAGGCCAACCGCGAGCGCCTGATTGCTGAGGACATCGACGAAACCGGCAAGCTCCGCAGCGAGGCCCACGGCGAAATCGACCGCACCGTCGCCACCCTCCACTGCGCCGCCGAGGAGGCCCTGCGCATCCCCGGCGAAATCCTCACCCTCGACGCCGTCCCCACCGGCGTCGACCGCACCGGCCGCGTCCAGCGCTTCCCCATCGGCCCCATCCTGGGCATCACCCCGTTCAACTTCCCGCTGCTGCTGGCCGCCCACAAGCTCGGCCCCGCCTTCGCCGCCGGCAACAGCATCGTCATCAAGCCCGCCAGCAAGACCCCGCTCACCACCCTCAGCCTGGCCGAACTGGCCCGCGAAGCCGACTTCCCCGACGGCTCCGTTTCCGTCCTTCCCATGGCCGGCGCCCAGGCCGAATCCCTAGTGCGCGACGACCGCTTCAAGGTCGTCACCTTCACCGGCAGCGCCGAAGTCGGCTGGGGCATCAAGGCCAACGCCGGCCTCAAGCGCGTCACCCTCGAACTCGGCGGCAACGGCGCCCTCATCGTCCACAACGACGCCGACATCAACGCCGTCGCCGCCCGCATCCCCTTCGGCGGCTTCCTCTACAGCGGTCAGAACTGCATTTCGGTGCAGCGCGTCTACGTCCACCGCGACGTGCACGACGACTTCGTCAACGCCGTCCTGCCCCTGCTCGACGACCTCAAGCCCGGCGATCCCAACGACCTCGAGACCACCCTCTGCCCCATGATCGACGCTGACGCCGTCACCCGCATCATGTCCTGGCTCGACGAGGCCCAGGCCGCCGGCGCCACCATCGTCACCGGCGGCAGCGCCGACGGCCCCTTCATCGAACCGACCATCGTCGCCAACGCCGACAACGGCATGAAGATCGTGCGCGACGAGGTGTTCGGCCCCGTCATCGCCGTCATCGCCTACGACTCGATCGACGAGGCCATCGACCTGGTCAACGACTCCGACTACGGCTTGCAGGCGGGTATCTTCACCAACGACATCCGCATCATCGAACGCGCCTACCGCGACATCGAGGTCGGCGGCCTGATCGTCAACGACACCAACCGCTGGCGGGTGGACCACATGCCCTACGGCGGCGTCAAGCGATCCGGCTTCGGGCGCGAGGGTCTGAAATACGCCATCGAGGAAATGACCGAGCCCAAGCTGCTGGTCGTGAACCTGGAGGACAACTAAGCCCGGCCCGACGCCGGGAAATTGCCGCACTCCCCGAGGAGGGAAACCTGATGGAACTTCGCCGCGTTCAGCTCGCCAGTCCCGGATCCAACCTGCGCATGCTCGAGCGCGGCAGCCAGAGCAACGCCGACCACGTCTTCCTCGACCTTGAGGACAGCGTGGCCCCCAACCAGAAGGTCGAAGCCCGCCAGGTCGTCGTCCAGGCCCTCAAGGACTTCGACTGGTCCGGCAAGATCGCCTGCGTTCGGGTCAACGGCATCGACACCGAGTGGTTCTACGGCGACGTGATCGAAGTCGTCGAAGGCGCCGGCCAGCACCTCGACACCATCATGCTGCCCAAGGCCAACCGGCCCGACGACGTCTACATGCTCGACATGCTGCTGACCCAGATCGAGATGCACCGCGGTCTGGAAGTCGGCCGCATCGGCATCGAGGCCCAGATCGAGATGGCCGAAGGCATGATGAACGTCAACCAGGTCGCCTTCGCCAGCCCCCGCCTCAAGTCCCTGATTTTCGGCCCCGGCGACTACTCTGCCAGCGTCCAGGCCCGCGGCCTCTCCATCGGCGCCAGCGAGCGCTACCCCGGCCACGTCTGGCACTACGCCATCCACCGCATCGTCGTGGCCGCCCGCGCCGCCGGCCTGCAGGTCACCGACGGCCCCTTCGCCGACTACCGCAACCTGGAGGGCTACCGCCAGTCCTGCGAAATGGCCCTGGCCCTGGGATGCGACGGCAAATGGGCCGTCCACCCCGGCCAGATCGACGTGGCCATCGACGTCTTCTCGCCCTCGAGTGCCGACGTCGACAAGGCCCGCCGCATCATGGTCGAGTACAAGCAGGCCCTGGCCGACGGCCTTGGCGCCATCGCCATCGACGGCGACATGGTCGACGCCGCCACCCTCAAAATGGCCGAAATCGTCTCCGCCAAGGCGGACGCTGCGGGCCTTTAGTCAGTCGCCCGGCCCTGGAGCCGCTCGCGTGCGTCGCCTAAGGCGATCGCTGGCGAGATGACGAGATTGCCGCCCGGAGTTCACATGTTTCTTCGGCCCGGGCCTGTCGTTCGGCTGCGTGAAGTGCCTCGTGCGCGACCCGGTCTGCGTCGATTGACGCACGCAACTCGCGAATGTCCGCGCGAACATCACGCCACAGCGCCACGGTAAGGCCAGCCAGTCCGATTCCTACTGTTGCAACAGCCGCAAGGATGGCGGCGAGATCAGCGCTCATGGCGCGCCCTCCCCGATGGCGGCGATGGCCGCCAGCAGTTCACGTCGTTCCTCGGCTCTGGCCCGCTGCTCGGCCGCGTGCAACGCCTCGTGCGCCAGGCGTTTGGCGTCGATATCCGCAAGGACGGCACGGATATCGGCTCGAAGTTCAGCGTCTTCAGCACGAAGGCTAGCTTCAACAGCGCGGATGTCCGCGCGCAGTCCCGCTTCCATGGCGCGGATATCGGTACGCACGCCACGCCAAAGAGCCAGGGTCAGGCCGGCCAGACTCACGCCGACGGTCACAGTCGCCACTAGCATCGTGGCTAAGTCCGCGCTCATGGCGTGCCGGGGATCTCTGTGCGGGTAGCTCGCGCGGAGGTTAAGAGCATGGGCAAGCAATCTCTTTCGAAGTGCCGCCCAATCACTCCCGAAATCGTACCTCACCCCGACGAATAGGGGCCTCTGATCAGCGGCGCTGGGCCACCGGCATCGGAGGTCGCTCGTCGGCCTCGCGGATCTCCTCGAGTGAGCGCACTTGCTTTCGAGCGGCGCCTTGCCAGTCGCGCGTCTTCACGTCTGACGGCGCTTGCAGTCGCTTGGCCGCCTTGGGGATCTCGTCCGTGTACTGCGGCAGCCACTCGGCCTGCGCGACCAGCATCTCGTCCGCCATGCGCCAGACCTCCGGCGGATTGCACACGGCCCCCACCAGCGGGTCGTGCAGCATGGCCTGCTTCAGCAGGGTGGCATCGCCGTTGGAAGCCGCCTTGGCGCCCATTCGCTGCACGTCGATCGAGGCGGTACACGTGGCCGCGCAGGCCAGCGGCAGGTCGCCCACTCGCGGGATGTGAATGCCCAGCGCGTCGACGTAGCCGGGCACCTCTACGATGGCGTCGTCGGCCAGGTTGCTGATGGCTCCGTTGTTGCGGACGTTGAAGAATCCCCGGTAGGGCCGGCCGGTCTCCAGGGCCTCGATGACGCGGCTGCCGCGTTCGTCAGACCGGTCCTCGGCACTGATCGGCGGATCGTCGGCCGCCATCCACTCCGGAAAATCGGTTTCAAACCAGTTGCGTTTCTCGGTACTGACCCGCAGGTACCCTCCCGTCTCGCCGTTGCCCCAGCTGGCTAAATCGATCCAGCGCTGAATCTCCTCCGGACGCTTCCGGTACCACGGCAGGTATTCGGACAAGTGACCGTTGGACTCTGTCGAGTAGTAGCCAAAGCGCCGAAGCACATCGATGCGCACCTTCTCGGTCTTCGAGAACTTCGGATGCGCCTCAAATGCCGCCAGCAACTCGTCGCTGCCAACCTCGCGGCCCTGGTGCTCGATGCGCGTGTACCAGGTTTGGTGGTTGATGCCGGCGCAGATGATGTCCACGTCCTCGCGCCGCTCCGCGCCCAGCACTTCAGCGATCTGGGTCCAGCCGTGTTCGATCCCGTGGCACAGCCCCACCACGTTGACGCCGTGATCCAGCAGCGCCCAGCAATTCATGGCCATCGGGTTGGCGTAGTTCAGCAGCAATGCATCCGGCTTGGCCACGTCCAGAATGTCGTCCCCAAAGGCAAGCAACTGCGGGATGGTGCGCTGGGCGTACATGATTCCGCCCGCGCAGATCGTGTCGCCCACGCACTGGTCCACGCCGTACTTGAGCGGAACTTCCACGTCCAGCTTGAACGCGTCCAGCCCGCCGACGCGCACGCAACAGATCACGTAGTCGGCGTCGCGGAATGCCGCGCGTCGCTCCGTGGTGGCCGAGATCTGCGCAGGTAGCCGGTTGGTGCGGATGTCCTTCTGGCAGAGCTGCGTCACCAGGTCCAGGTTGGGTTGCGAAATGTCGGTCAACGCGAAGTGCGTGTCCTGCAACTCAGGAACCGACAGGATGTCCCGCATCAGCTTGCGGGTGAATCCCACGCTTCCCGCGCCGATTACGGCGATCTTCAGGCCCACGTTGCCCACCTAACCCTTCAGCGGCTGGCCAGTTGGATCAAGTTGCCCGATTTCTTCCAGCAGCCGCACCGAGTGAATCACGTCATGGATGTTGGTCAACGGCTGCCGGTCTTCCGCAATGGCGTTCAGGAAGTCGGCGTGTAGCGCGTCAACCCCATCGTCCAGCGCCCCGCCGGGGTGGCCCGGAATCGGCTGGCCCTCGATGATCTCCGGCTCCGGCCGGTCGTCCGCGTAGATCTGCCCGTGGATGGGCGGCAGCAGGTAGGCGCTGACGCCGTTGCCGTGCATCTCGATCCGGTAGTGGCGCGCGCCCGCGTGGCCGGTCACCGAGTGCACGGCCACGGCCCCATTGGTGAAGTGGATGATGGAGTTATAGGTGTTCATCCAGCCCGTGTAGGTGTCATCGCCGCGGGTCAGCACCTGGTCCCAGGTTCCGCCGCAGAGCCAGCGCAGCCAGTCCACCATGTGGATGTCCTGCTCATACAGCCGGTTGAGCACACGGCCGCCCTGGTCGTCTGCGATCAGGTTCTTGCTCATGCCGGCGCTGGCCAACATGACTGGACCGTTGACTTCGACCCGCGCCCGCGCCGCGCGGATCATTGGCGTCCAGCGGCGTTGCAGGCCAACACAGACGATCCGATTGTTGGCCTCTGCGGCCGCGGCAATCTTCTCGGCGTCCGCCGATCCCACGCCGGGCGGCTTCTCGACGAAGAGATGCGCGCCGGAGGCCAGCACTTCCACCGCGATGTCGGCAATATCGGGAGGCCTCGTGACTGCATAGACAACCTCGGGGGTCTCCCGCTCCAGCATCTCCCGGAAATCGCTATAGCGGCCCTCGACGTCGTATTGGTCGGCGGTTGTGACGAGCCGGTCCTCGTCCAGCTCGCACATGGCCGTCAGTTCGACTCGACTGTGTGCCCGGTCGATCGCCGGATAGTGCGCGCTGGTGGCCCTGCGGCCGGCGCCAATAAACGCTGCGCGAACCATGGTCCCCTCCAAGCCTGCGGCGGGAACGCCAGTCTATCCCTAAGCAGCCTCGCCGAACGTGTATCAAACGGCAGGACGAGGCTGTAATCGAGCCGCTCTACATCGGCACTTTCTTCAGCAAGCCGATGATGTGCCCTTCCGGATCGGCAAAGTGGCCAATGGTCACGCCTTCCATGACGTTGGTTTCGGGCATCAGGATCTTGCCGCCCAGGCCGGCTGCCCTCTCCAGGGTTGCGGTGACATCTTCGACCTCCACATAGAAGGTGACGAAGCCGGACGAGCCATCAAACGTCTGGCCGATGCCGCCGCCGATGCTGTTGTCGCATTCTGGATCAGCGCCGACAACGCCATAGCCCATGGGGTTGTCGGTGAGAATCTCCCAGTCAAAGAGGTCGCCGAAGAACTTTTGCAGCGCCGGGCCGTCCTTGCCGTTGACTTCCCAGTGCACCACGGGGTTCGCCATCTGCCTGCTCTCTGTCGAGTCTGCGATCTGCAAGGATGAATGCCGTGCCGGCCGCGCACCGTCGCAAAGCTTCCTGAGTGCTGAGGTATTCGGCGGCATAAGCTGCGAGTCTGATCGCGCATGTTCCGGCGGAACGCAAGGGGAATGCGATGAAAGTTCTGGGCGTTGACTACGTGTACTTCCCGGTTTCCGACCTCGAAAAGGCTACGGCGTTTTACCGCGATGTCTTGGGCCTGACGCCGTCTTTCAGCGTGGGCGGCATGTGGGGCGAACTGCGGGCGGGCAACATGACCGTCGCGCTGCATGTGGAGGACGACGCCCCGATAGCCGCGTCGGACGCCGGAATGCGTCCGTCCACGGCATTTGCATGTGAGGACGTCGCCGCAATGGCCGAACGGGTCAAGGAGGCGGGCGGTAGCGTGGCCATGGAGCCCTTCGAGAGCGGCACCTGCACGATTGCGGTCGTCAGTGACCTCGACGGCAACCCCGTCATGCTGCACCGACGCGACGACGGCACCGTTGGCTAGGCGAGAACCCTTGGCGTCGTCGAGCGACTTACGCCAGCGCCGCCGCTCGCGGCGGCAGCAGGTGGCGAACCTGTGGCCGCACGTCAGCCGGCAGGTCCAGGTACACGTCCTCCGGCAAGTCGTCGATCCGCGACTTGTGATACGCCGGGTCGTATTCCTGTGAGCTCGTCCGCGTCGGGTTGAGATTCAGCCACCAGGCGGCGTAGCGGATCACCACGGCCACGCGGTCCTCGTTCGTCAGGTTTGGCGATACGGCGTGCCAGATGCGGCTGTCCACGATTCCCACCGACCCGGCTGTACCGATCAGCCGCTCCTCATCGCCGCGAGGCGTCATTGCGTCGCCGTAGGGTCCGCCGTCGCGCGGGTGGTCGTGCAGCTTGTGGCTGCCCGGCACGATGATGGTGGCCCCGTTTTCGACCCTGAAGTCCGTCAGCATCCAGAACGTGGTGAAGTGCAACGGAATGTCCGGGTACGGCGCCGGGATGCGGGTGTTGTGTTCCTGGTTGTAGGGCCAGTCGGCATGCCACACGTCACGCTGGCGACCCGGTCCGGTTACGAATCCCGTGAAGAACGACAGTCGAAAGCCCGGGCCCAGCGTGGCGTCCAGCACGTCTGTCAGCCGCGGCTCCGCCAGGTAGGGGGCCAGGTCCTGGTTGATCCGAAGGAGGTTGGAGGTCTTGCCCAGGGCCGGGATGTCGATGTCGCTGTTGGCCAGGATGTCGGCCCGAACGCGATCGCGGATTGCGGGCACCTCGTCCGATGGAATCACGCCTTCGATCAGGGTGACGCCACGCTCGAGCAGTTCGTCGGCATGAGGATTAGACATGGGTTTCGGATCCGAATGCGTTGGGCGGCTGATTCTGGCACTCGTCGACTGGACCGAACAATGGCGACGACCGGCTGATACCGTAGACCGCGCTTCACAGGACGCGCGGAGCTCGACGCCAATGTCCGACGGACAAGACGTGGGTTATATCGGTATCGGCGAGGCTGCGGTGGCGCTCGGGAACGGCGAACTGTCGTCGCTGGAGCTCACCGAGGCCGTCCTGGCCCGCATCGAGCGGCTCAACCCGACGCTGAACGCCTACACCTTGGTCATGGCCGATTCGGCACGAGCGGATGCGCGAGCGGCTGACTCTCGCGCCGCCGCCGGCCGGCGGCTTGGCCCGTTGGACGGTCTCCCCATCGCAATCAAGGACGTCATCGACACCGCAGGCGTGGTGACGACCTACGGATCGATCAGATATCGCGACCATCGTCCGGACGCAGATGCGCATGTGGTGCAGCAGCTGCGGAAGGCCGGCGCCGTGATCCTGGGCAAGACCAACACCCACGAGCTGGCCCGCGGCATCACCACCGATAACCCGCACTTCGGTCCCACCCGCAACCCCTGGGATCTGACCCGGCATCCCGGCGGATCGTCCGGCGGCTCAGGCGCCGCCGTTGCCGCCGGCATGGCTCTAGGGGCGCTGGGAACCGACACCGGCGGTTCGGTGCGGATTCCCGCGCACATGACCGGCATCAGCGGACTGAAACCAACGCACGGTCTGGTCGGCCGCACGGGCGCCAGACCCCTAGTTCGCAACTTCGACCACATCGGTCCCATGACGCGTTCGGCCGCCGACTGTGCGCTGATGCTAGACGCCATGGCCGGACCGGACGTAAACGACCCGGACGCGGTCACCCAGCCAGCCGGAAGCTTTGCCGCCGCACTCGACGACCCAGTTGGAGGCTATCGCGCCGGAATCGTCCGGGACTTCGCGGACGACGCGGAGCCGCGAATTCGCGAGCTATTCGCCGATGCGGTTCAGGTCATTCGGGGTCTCAGCGTCGCAATCGACATCTGGTCGCTGCCCACAGACCTTGATCCAAAGGCCGCACAAGTCGTCTCCCGCTCCGAGGGCTATGTCAGCATCCACGCGATGTTCGACGGCGACTTCAGTTCCATTGACGAGTCCATCCATCAGCGTCTGAACGTTGGCGCCGACGCGTCAGCCTTCGACTACCTGCGCGGCCTGCAAGCTCGCGCCGACATCGAGGCCGAGGTATCGAACGCCCTGGAGTCGCGAGATTTCCTGCTGAGCCCGGCCTACCCCTACCCAGCCGAACCCATCAAGCGGTTCGACGCCCGCGCCAACGACACCCTGCACGCTTCGTTGTTCAACTCGTCGCACCACCCGGCGCTGGTTATCCCGATGGGCTTTGCGGACGGCCTACCCGTAGGCCTGCAAATCGTCGGCCGCATGCACGACGACGCCACCGTCCTCCAGATCGGCCACGCCTACCAACAGGTCAGCGGTCACCATTGGCAGCGACCTGACGTTCGGGCTTAGCCGATTCGGTCGCGGAACGCGAACAGTCGGGACCTGACCGGCCGAAGCTAGGCGCTCTCCGCCAGCCGTGCGTTCGCGCGGTTCCGGTGAATCAGAGCCGTGCTCCCTAGAGCCAGCCAGGCCGGCAGAGAACACGCGAGCGCGTAGGTGAGGATCCCCATGGATCCGAACAAGCCACTGCTTGTCGTGAACGCAATGGTCAGGAAGGCCAGGGGGACAGAACTGACGTAGGCGAGAGCGCGCGAGCGTGCGTGCAGCAGATAGGCGGCAAGGCTCAGTGGAAACGCGGCGAGCCAAATGAAAACGAACGGAGGCAACAAGGCTACGGCGATATCCAATAGCCTGAGAGGCTCGCTTAGGCCCCGAAAGGTGAAGAGTTCAACGTGAATCATGAGCACGAGCACGCCAAGCGGGAGCCAGAGCGACAGTGCAAACGGCGTTAGGGTGCGCACGATTCCAGGTGGTTTGGCCGGAGCTGGGACGGCACGTCGGCGAAGTCGGACGATTGCCACGACGTACCAGGCAGGCAGAGCGAAGGACCACGACACCGGAATGAAGACGAGCGCGTAACGAGTGACTATTGGACCGTCGGCGAGTGCCCGATAGACCACGTTTGCAAGTTTCGTGAAGGTGTCTTCGATTGCCAGCGCGTCTTGCGGGTTGGGTAAGATCCTCATCGTGGTCACGGATAGTCCAACGCTGAGTTGGACTGGCCAGTCCAAACCTCCAGACAGAGTCAGAATGGTGAGTGGCCCAAGCACTGCGGCGCAGACATAACCCAGCTCTCGAGACTGATCCCAGAGTGAATAGACCGCCCAGCTCAGCGGTATCGCCCCAAGCCACATGACCACGCATAGAACGCCGACTGCGGCGCCGTCGTTGGGAATCATCTCCTGCAATGCCACGAAGGCATCGAGCGCTCGCGGAGCGACGCCCGAATCCGGCAGCGCAATAGGAAAGTTAACGAGCTTCGGTAGTCGGCCAAAGCGGATGGCCGTAATCGCGAGAACTGCGATCGGCAACCAGATTGGAACGACGGCAAGCTTCAGGTAGCGAAGCGCGACTCCGCGTGGCACGCCGCCGCCATTACGCTCAAAGTACCAGGAGCGTGATCTAAGGCGAATCTGGCAAGAGGCCTTTGCGAGTGGGGCAGAGGCTAAGAGGATACTAAGCCTCGCTCACGTCGAGAGTTGCCGGCCTGCTTACCGTCGGCTGGAGGCTTAACAGGCACGCAGTGTCAGCCCGTTGCGAGCGCCAGTGCGAATCTCGCGGCGACCCGGAGACGAAGAAGCGCTCTAAGCGCTCTGAGCGCTCTCCGCCGGACTCTCCTTCGTGCGGCCCCGTTGAATCAGAGCGGTGATGCCCAGGGCGATCCAGGCAGGGGCCGAGAACGCCAGTGGGTAGGCCACGATGCCGATGGGACCGAACAGGCCGCCGAGCAACGCACCAAACACCGTGATCGGGCCAAGCACCGCTCCGAACGCGTAGGCGAGGAAGCGAGCTCGACGATAGAGCAGCGCCAATGCCGCGGTCAGCGGAATCGCCGCGATCCACGTGAAGAGCACCATGGACCCAACCATGGCGCCAACGGCCAATGGTCCGCCCAACCCGCCATCGGTCGGCAAGCCGCCGAAGCGAATCACTGAAAGCACCAGGATCCCCAGCGGCAGCCAGAGACATATCGCCGCTAGTCGAATGAGCCGTCGAACCTTTGACGATTGCATGAGCCCACCTTTGCGCCACGCCATCCCGGCATTTTAGGCCGTTCCTGGCGGGATCTGTCGGTATGAGTTCCTACACAGCCGTCAAGGCGTGGCCATGCGAGCAAGTCGAGCCGCCGACTAGACCCCGTAGATTCGGGCCGTGTTTCCGCCCATGATCCAGGCTCGATCGTCGTCCGGGATATAGGCGCACTGGTCCCGCAGGTAGTTCACCTGTGTGGCGTAGTACTCGGGTGAACGGGCCTGCTCCTGGGTCAGTGCGTTGGCCTTGGTGAATTCGGATCCCCAAATCAGCTTTCGCGGTCCGAACGTGTCGTACAGCGCGCGCAGCACCACGTCGTCGGGACCCCACCAGGCGCCCGGATAGCCGGCCAGGATTTCGAGGTTGACGTCGTAGTTTCTGACCAGATCAACGATGCCCTGGTCGAACGTCACCCGGCCGTCTCCGTCAATCAGTCCTTCCGGCGCCTTCATCCCCACATACAGCCCGTGGACCACCGTGATCGTCAGATCGGGCCAAGCGTCCAGCAGCTTGATCAGGGCCTGAAAGTGGTCCGGAGAGTCGGTGCCGTACGAGACTGTGCAGACCGGCAGCTTCATCTGATCGACGAGCTCCCACACGGGCCAGAACCTCGGCGCATGAAAGTTGGCAAAGGCGTCGTCCGACGGCGGCCAGGGGTCGTAATAGAGCCCCTTGAATCCTTCGTCCTCAACGTGACGCTGAATGGTTGCCAACTGGGGCGGGAGGTGCGCCTTCCCACCTTCGACCTTGATTACCGCAATGAAACGATCTCGGTGCTCGCGAGCCATTCGCGCCGCGTATTTCATGCCCCAGATGTTGCAGGTGTGCAGCACGGCGTAGTCGACCCCGGTGGCGTCCATACAGTCCAGCAGGTCGGCCTCGGACTGACCGTTCTTGCCTTCGGGCCAGTAGCCCGGCATGTGGTCCTGCAACTTCTGCACGCCAACGTGGGCGTGAGCGTCGATTACCGGAAGACTGGTGTCCGTCATGTGTCGGCGCTCCTTGCGGCTGTCAGCAGATCCACCAGGCGGTCGCGCGCGGCGTGTTGCATGGCTACGCGGGTGGCGAGAGCAATCATGCCCGGCGTCTCGGTCGTCATGAAGTCGCGGATCCCGTGATCATAGAAGTAGAAGGGCAATGGCCATTCGCCGTCCGCCATGTATTCGCGAAACCGTTCGTCCCGGGTCTCTTCGTCGCCATGTGCCACCACCCCGCCTTCGACAGGATGGTCGTCCGCCTCAGGCGTGTCGATGATCGGGCCGTGCTCGGCCACGGCTTCCACGATCAGACGCGGCCAGGAACTGTCGCTAAAGAACGCGTAGGTGTAAAACCCCACTTCCTCGGGGTCTTCGTGGGCGTCGACAAATGTGTCGAAGGTGTCGGTCGCCACCGCGGCGCGCAGGGTGCGGACTTCAGGCACCTCGTCCCGGGCAAACTGTCGATTCAGGTCAATTCCGTCCTTGTTTTCGCGCGTCCCAAGGTCAAAGCCGGTCGGATTCAGGCAGGGAAAAACGCTGAAGGCAACCGACGGGCTCCGCTTCCACAGGCCCTGCTCCAGGAACTCCAGCACCGTCACTACCGGCGCCGGCTCATCACCGTGCGTGCCGGCGAACACCGCGAGTCGGGCCACGGCGGATTCCCGCGCTGGAATGTCGACGCGCAACAGATCCAGGCCAAGCTCCGCAATCGGATACCGAGTCAACTCGAGGCCCGCCAAAGCGGCGGCGGCTTCAACTCGCGCCGTGATCTCGGCGTAGTCGGTTGGCTTCCTCAAGGTCACCTCATGTTCCACAGGGCGGCTCAGCGTAGCGCGACCGTCACCCGTGGTCCGTGGCGCATCACACCTTCGCAAGGCCCTCGTGTGACACCATGCCGCCACGCTCCGCCAAACGGAACACCACCATGTTGAAAGGGATCGATCCGCTCCTGGGCCCGGATCTGCTGCGGATCCTCGCGGCCATGGGGCATGGGGACGAACTGGTTATCGTTGATGCCAACTTCCCGGCGGAAGCCAGCGCCAGCCGCCTCGTCCGGCTGGACGACGTGCCTGCCACGCGCGCCGCAGGAGCCATCCTGTCGCTATTGCCATTGGACGAGTACGTGGACGAGCCCGCAGCCGTCATGTCCGTGGTCGGCGATCCAACGGCCAGGCCCGGGATATGGTCGGAATTCGAGCGAATTGCCGAGGCCGCCCATGGCGGACCCGTCGGCTTTGAGCGCGTCGAACGCTTCGCCTTTTACGAGCGGGCCCGCCAAGCCTTTGCCATCGTGGCCACCGGTGAACGACGCCTCTACGGCAACCTGATCCTGACCAAGGGCGTGCTCTGAGCCGGGGTTACCAGTCCTGACGGTCCTGGTCGCGAGCCTGGCGGCTGGCGCTGAACAGCAGATAGCCCACCAGCGCCAGGATCAGCACGACGCCTACGGTCATGATTGGGTGCCGCAGGCTAAACGGAATGAGCACAGCCGAAATGAACAGGAATACGTAACGCGTGACCACACTCGTAAGCAGTCGCCGCGCCAGTTCGCCGAGCAGCACAATCACGCCGCTTGATCCTCGAAGCGTCCGGTCCAGTCTACGGGCCGCTAACTGTGGGACTGAGGACGAGTCAGGCTTCCCGCTCGTCTGACGGCGCCACGTTCGCCTCCCTCAGATGATCGCGCACGAGCACCGGATTACCCTTGCGGCAAAGGTGCGGCAGGGCAGATTCCTAGGTGAAGTGAGCTTCGACCGCACGGCGTGCGGCCCTTAGCCGTTGCCAGGACTCCACCGCGGCGATCGCGTCTAAGTCCGCGCTGGTCGAAATGCCAATACCAACGAGCTAACTCCCGGTGCTCAGCCCAGTGATTCCCAGCCGGTCCAGGTTGCTCAGGGAAGCCCTTGCCCCAGCGCTTGCAGTCTTGCCTAGGGGTTGAAATCCAGGTACTGCCCCTGGACCCAGTTTCCGTCCTCGAGTTCGTACCAGACGGCGTCTTCGGCCTCCACAACCTGTCCGGTCAAGACCAACTCCTCGCCCTGCAGGGCGACGTATTGAATGGCTCCCTCAACAACACTTGGCGCGTCGCGCACATTCAGGCCGATTTCAGGGACGACGACGCCGATGGTCTGCGAGACTGTCGCCGTCGTCGACTCGGATGTGGCCGCCGGCGTTGCGTCCGTCATGACCTCTTCCGTCGTCTCGCTGATCTCCAGGTACTGAACCTGCACCCAGTTCCCGTCAGCCAGTTGGCGCCAGACGATCCCGTCGATTTCACTGATCTCGTCTGTCAACTCCAGTTCCTCGCCCTGCAGCGCGACGTACTGGACCGCGCCGTCGGCAACGCTTGGCGCGTCGCGCACATTCAGGCCTACCTGCGGGATGACAACGCCAACAGCCAAGACCGTCGGCGCTTCCATCATGGCGTCCGGCGTCGCCGTGGGTTCGGGCGTGGGTTCGGGCGTCGGCGCCTCCGCGACTGTTCGCGGCGTTACGGGTTGTGGCGCCGGTTGAGCCGTGGGCGTGGGCGTCGGCGCAGGCGTAGCCGTGGGAGGCGGCTGGGGGGTTGGTGTGGGAATGGGCGCGGGACTGGGTGACCTGGCGGGCGCCGTTACCAGCGGCGCGGCCGTGGATTCGGGCGTTGGCGTCGCCTCTGGCTCCGACTCGCCGCATGCCGCGAATGCGGCCAATGCGACGCTTCCAACCAGCAAACCAGCGGCCAGCGTCTGACGTCCGGATCGTGTCCAAGCGCCGATTCTGCGGCTCACGTAATCTTTCATCCCCGGCATATTGGGTAGCACCGTACCGAGCATGGGCGATTGCGTCCAGTGAATCTCGGTTTACAAATGGGATGAATGTTCCGATCGAGGAACGTCCCGGAGAGCACGACGTGACGCAGCCGACCATCAGCGACGCCGCTGTCCAGGCCAAGACCGGGCGTGTCTGGGCCGAGTGGTTCACGCTCCTTGACTCCGAAGGCGCGGCCGACTCGACCCATCGGCAGATCGCCACGGCGTTAGCAGATCGCCACGGCCTGACTGGCTGGTGGAGCCAAATGGTCACCGTGGCCTACGAACAAGCACGCGGCCGCCGCCAACCGCACGAGACCTCCCGCGGCTACCAGGTTGGCGTCAGCAAGACCGTTCCCGTGCGGGTGGACGTGCTGTTTTCGGCCTGGGAGGACGAGGCCTCGCGGGGGCGGTGGCTCGGCGACCAGTCAATTACCATTCGGCGCGCCACCCGACCCAAGTCGATGCGGATCACCTGGAGTAACGACCAGACGAACGTGGACGTCAGCTTCTGGGACAAGGGCCCCGAAAAGAGTTCCGTGCAGGTCCAGCACTCCAAGCTGACCGATCGTAACGATGTGGAAGCCAAGCGCACGTTCTGGCGCGCCGCTTTGGCGCAGTTGGCTTCCGAACTCGTGAGCTAGCCGCAGGGTCAAGTCGCGGCCGGGCTCGGATAAGCGGCCGGATTTCCGGCGAAGCCCGATGTCAAGCCCGGCGATAGACTCCGGAGGCCACGCACGTAGCTTCTCCAACCGAGGTCAGCCCAGTGTCCGAGTGGCGGGGCGAGCTTGCGCGGCTACCGCACGTGTCTGAGTCGTGTCAGCCGTGATGGCCCTGGTCCGCCGCCTAGCCGGCCGGCTTATATCACTCATTACCGGCTTGCCAGTCGACGAATCATGGCCCGAACCACCGGACTCCTCGCGATCACGCCAGGCCGACGGGCCGGAGCCTGGGCGACGTACAGGTACACAGCGAACATCTCGACTCTCGCCCGGGGCCGCCGAGATTCAGGCGGATTTGGCCCGTCAGCAAGTGCGCGGAGATGCCGCTGAGCGCGCCCGACCGCGGCAGATTCCGGCACGCCAACGACTCACCGGACCGCGGGCCACGCGGCGGGTAGGTCCGCGGTCCGGCTACCGGTGGGGCCGGTCCCCAGGCGACCGTACCCGGGAACCAACGTCGCGAACTCCCGAACCCCGTCTTCGACCGGATCGAGCCCGGCCCGCGCTGAACCGCGACCAGGCGCGGCGGCGGGACGAGCAGGAAGTGCGGCGCTTCCGCCAGGCTCGCCGAGCCAGAGAAGCGGAAACGGCCTCAGCGGCCGAGCCGCGGGATTCTCGACTTTCGGAGGAGGCCGTAGAAGCGCAGGCAGCCCTGGTCCGCGACCAGCTGCAAGGGGATGCGGCAGCCCGCGCTGAGGAACGCCCATTCAGAGAGCCATTGCGAAATCGGACGCGCATCGGCCCCTTGCGTGGAATCCTCAAACCCCGGGCGGACTTGCCGCAACGCGATCGGTGGATGGACTTCCTGGTTACCTCCGGATTCGTTTTGTCCGCCATCTTTGTCGGCGGTTTCACCCGCGTGGATGACGAGCCGTTTCTGGTCATCTTTGCCGCGGCGATGACCGTTGGGCTGATTGTCGCGCTCATGCTGGACTACCTGAGGTGGCATGGCTCGCTTCCAATCCGATTAACTCGCGCGGGGGCGGTAACCGGACTGGCGGCGTTTATCGCGATCACGTCCATCGGGCGCCTGGGCGAACTGGATCCGATCCCACTTCCGACTGATTGCTCGCCGGAGCAACTCAGAGCCCTGGCCGAAGCGAACATCACACCCGAGACGCTGGCGGACTATCTCAACGGCGTGGATGCCAACACCGGCCGGTTGCGACGGCTTAGCGCGACGGAAGATGACCTCGGGCGAGCGCAAGCGTATTTCAGGAGGGCGTCCTTCCAGCGGGCACTCGGCGAGCCTGAGCGGGCGCTCGCCGATATCCAGCGGGGACTGGAACTCGACCCAAGTGACCTGTGGGCATACGTGCAGCGGGTGGAGATCTTCGATGCAGCCGACTGCTCGCAGTACGTCCATGATGAGATTGCAGCAATGCAGCCGCTGGTGACGTCGTGGGATGACGACGGGGTGCTCCTGCAGGCAGCTGAGCAGTTTGTCGTCCACGGATATGCGCAACTGGCGCTCGACGCGGCGCTCCGTGCGGCTGAATTGACGCCCGGATCCCCGCATGAGGCCGAGATCATCCAGGGCTTCGCGCTGGCCCAGCTTGGACGTTTGCAAGAAGCCCTGGTGCCGTTGTCCGCGAGCATCGAGCGCAACCGAGTGAACTGGGAGTCTCACTTTGTTCGCGGACTCGTACATCGCCGACTCGGCGACATGGCAAGGGCACGTGAGGACTTCAACCGGGCAGTGTCCCTTCGACCAAATTGGATTGCTGCCCAGGCGGGTCTGGCGTTGCTTCTTGTCGATCAAGGGCAGATCCTCGAGGGTCTGGACGCACTGAATCAGGCCCTTGAGCTCGAGGAAACGACGCTGCATGCGCGCCTGTGGCGCGGGTTGACGCTCCTGCAAGTCGGAGATGCGCAAGCGGCCCGGGACGACTTCATCGAGATTGACGAGCACATAGGCCACATTGTGTTGAGCGCCGATCACTTGGTGGGCCTGGCGTCCGCCGAACTCGCACTCGGCAATCGCGAACAAGCGGCCGAGGCGCTGGCGGCGAGCCGAAGCCGTCCTATGCGCTGGGAAGATGAACCGAAGGTCAGGGCACTGCTGGAGAACCTTGAGCGCGAACTCGGGACTTCACCCGCCAACTAACCGTCCATGTTGGCGAATGGCGTTCCGACCGGCCAGATTACAACCTGCCGGCAGGGCACTTTGGCGCTTGCTACACGGCCCGGTCGGCGACACAAACAGCGGTTGAATCAGTCACGCAGATCAGGTGGGTCACCTGAAGCGTCGCCCCCGATGTAGAGTTCGCCTATTCCAGTAGGCGTCACGGCGCGATAACTGCGATTCTCCGGGCGCTCGGGGTCTAGTGGACCTGATGCCGCTGCGTCTTGCGTCTCGTTGCCCGGCGGAAGGAGCGATGGCTTGCTCTTGACCGAGGCTGACTGGCCTTGAGAGACGTGGTCCAGCGCGTACTTGGTCTGCTCGTCGGGCTTGTCAGGCGACGTCCGCTCAGCGAACCGCGAATCGACCGGCAGGCGGCCGCGCAAATCGGGTCGACTGATCAGCTCGAGCCCGGGCAGGCCGGGTTCGAGCCTCAGACGCCGCACGGCGATGCCCCAGACCTCGCTGGTCCGACACCGAATCCGCCGCGGCGGCGGGCCTTCGGTCCGCGCCCGGGCTACCGCTGGGGCCAGGGCCCGGGCGACCTTGCGCACGAGTCGCGTCTCCGCGGACCAGCGCCGACAATTCGGCCGGACCGCGCCCGGCCCGCGCTGAGTGAAGACCAGTTGCGGCGCAAGAACGAGCGCGATATCCGCCGGTTTCGCCAGCGACGCCGAGGAATCGAAGCCGAGGCAGCCGAGACTGTCCATCCGCCCGAATCCCGCCTTTCCCGGGAGGCGGAGGAAGCGCAGGCGGGCCTCGTCCGCGAGCAGATGCGGCGAGACGCCGAGGTGCGCGCACAGGAACGCCCGTACCGCAGGCCCCTGAGGAATCGAACCCGCATTGGCCCGCTGCGAGGAGTCTTGAAACCCAGGGCCAGCCTGCCCGAGCGCGACCGGCGCGAGGACGCGTTGGTGACCGCCGGATTCGTCGCCGCCGCAGTGATTGTCGGCGGCCTGACCCGTTTGAATGACGGTCCCGTGCTGGTCATCGTCGGTGCGGCGTTCGTCGCGGTCCTCGTTGCCGTGCTCGTGCTGGACTACCGGCGCTGGTACGGCTCGTTTCCGGCCCGCTTCACGCGCGGCGGCGCGGTGGCCGGCCTGGCCATCTTCATCGGCGTCACATCCATCGGGCGCGTCGGCGAACTGGCGCCCGTGCCTCTGCCGAGCGGATGCTCAACCGAGCGTGTACGGGCGTTTGCCGCCGAGTGGTATACGACGGAGCAACAGGAGCGCAGGACGGCCGGTGTCGAATGGCTGACGGCGCACCTCAGACGGCCGGGCTTTCTTGTGGATCGAGTCGAACGAGCCGAGTCGCACTTGTCGCGGGGATCCAGGCGCGTGCTGTTGGGCGATCCGGAGCACGCATTAGCTGACTATCAACGTTCGTTGGAACTCGATCCAACCCAAGTGAGTGTCCCCGTATACAAGATAAGTCTGTATCGAATAGCAGGCTGTCCCGAGCACGCGCACGAAGAGATTGCCAAGATTCGACGCAACTATGTGTCGTCGGAGGACGGCGTGGCGCTCCGCAGGGCCGCTCGTTCGCTCTTGCAATTCGGCTATGCGCAAGAAGCGCTCGATGTAGCCCGTCGTGCGGCGCAATGGGCTCCGGCTTCACCTCATGAGGCCGAGGTGATTCAGGGCAATGCACTCGCGCAGCTCGGTCGTCTGAATGAAGCACTGGGTCCACTCACGGCAAGCATTGAGGGCTTTCTACTGAACGAACAGGCCTCGTTCTTTCGGGCTCTGGTCTACCGCCGATTGGGCGACCGACCGTCCGCGTGGGCCGATATCGAACACGCCATAAAACGTCGCCCAACCTGGGCAGCCGCCCACGCGGCCAAGGGACTCATGCTCGTTGAGGAAGGTCAACTTGGTCAGGGGCTGGAATCGTTCGCCGAGGCAGTGCGGTTGGCCGATCCCAAACCGCAGGCCTACTACTGGCGCGGCCAGGTACTCATGGGCCTGGGAATGGCCGAACTGGCCCGCGAGGACTTCCGGCAAACGATCAGGTACCAGGCCATCTCGTACGTGGCCAGCAGTGCGGACCCGTGGGTGGGACTCGCGGCGGCCGAACTCGCGCTGGGTAACCGCCGGCAGGCGGCGCAGGCCCTGGCAGAAAGTCGAAGGCGACCCGTGCGCTGGGTGGACGAGCCCACGGTGAGTGCGTGGCTCGCCGAACTCGAACGCGAACTGGGGGCAGCTCCCCCGAGCTGACGCTGCCTTCAGGCGGACGGTTCGTAAGGAGCGTGGATGTCGAAACTCGGCACCGTACCCCGAGATCCATCGAGGCGAGGTTGAGCAAGGAGTTCCCGACAGTTGACACAGCGGTACGACGCTGGTTGTACTGCCGAGATTCGATTCTCGGAATCTACCCATGCCCATCGAACTCGGCGGCCACATCTTCTCAACTCCCTACCTGAAGCTGGAAGAGGCGGTTCGCGTGTGGCGTGCGCTTGGCATTTCCGTCATGGACCTGGGCAACGGCGCCGACCTGGATCCCGATGGAGTGGGCGCGAATCCCGAACGCGAAGCGGAACGTGTCCGCGCCGTCGGCGAGCGCTACGGCATGCGCTTCTACGACGCCTTTCCCCAGGCTACCGACAAGCACATCACCAACACGCCCGACGAGGAGGAATACGTCCACCAGCGTCAGGTCTACGCGGGCTGGATCGACTTTGCCGCCGAAGTTGGGCTGGACGGCATAACCCTCAGCCCCGGCAAATGCTGGCCTGATCTGGACGCCGAAACCGCCTTCGCGCGCGGCCGCGATCAGCTCGTTCCGCTCGCAGAACATGCAGCCGAGCGCGGGGTTCAGCTGCGCATCGAGCCACACGTTGAGAGCGTCACGTGGAGCCCCGAACTCGC
>JAJDVX010000041.1 GCA_022825895.1 Chloroflexota bacterium
TTGGGATTTGGTGCGCGGAAGACCCTCACCCCAACCCTCTCCCACGGGGAGAGGGAGGAAGAGTGGACGCGCCTTCGTAGACCTCTGCATATCCCGGGGCTGGGTGCGCGGAAGACCCCTCACCGATTTCGGCCGAAGACGCCCGAATCCTTCGGCAAGCTCAGGACAGGTTCTGCCTCTCCCCTTGGAGAGGGTGAAGAACCGCGGCTTCCAACAGTCTTGGTCCCAGGGGAGTTTGGTGCGCGGAAGACCCTCACCCCGACCCTCTCCCACGGGGAGAAGGAGGAAGAGGGGGTGCCGTGGAGATTCGGGCCGTCTGAAGAGCGGCGCTGGGGGAGGCATCACGCGCGGAAGACCCTCACCCCGACCCTCTCCCACGGGGAGAGGGAGCAAGAGTGGACGCCTTTGAGGGGGTTCATGGCGGGGGGTGGAGGGCGGCGGCGATTTCGGTGGCGATGGTGTGGATGGATTTGTGGTTGGCGTTGATGTGGAGGTGGGCTTGCTGGTAGGCGGCGAGGCGTTCGGCGCGGAGGGCGCGAAGGCGGCCGACGGGGTCGTCGCCGAGCATGGGGCGGGGTTCGTCGGCGAGGGCGGGACCCAAGCGCTGGGCGGCTTCGTCGGGGTCGACATCCAGCCAGACGACGAGGCCGCGGCGCAGCAGGGCGGCGCGGGTGCGGGGGTTGACGAAGGCGCCGCCGCCGAGGGCGACGACCTGGCGGGGACGGGCGGCGAGTTCGAGGACGGCGGATTGTTCGAAGCCGCGGAAGACGTCCTCGCCCTTGTGGGTGAAGAGCCAGGGGATGGTGCGGCCGGTGCGGCGTTCGACCTCGGTGTCGGTGTCCTGGACTTTCCAGCCGAGGCGGCGGGCCAGGACGGCGGCGACGCTGGATTTTCCGGCGCCGCTGATGCCGACGAGGAAGACGCGGTCGACGTTGGGCGGGGTCATGCGGACTCGGTCTGGACGGCGTAGGTCTGGCGGAAGCGTTGGAGGTTGTCGCGGGTTTCGGGGAGGCTGTCGCCGCCGAATTTGTCGAGCACGGCGTCGGCGAGGACGAGGGCGGTCATGGCTTCGCCGATGACGCCGGCGGCGGGGACGACGCAGACGTCGGAGCGCTCGAAGTGGGCGGTGGTGGGCTGGAGGGTGGCGACGTCGACGGTGCGCAGGGGGCGGCGCATGGTGGAGATGGGCTTGAGGGCGCCCCGGACGACGATGGGCTGGCCGTTGGTCATGCCGCCCTCGAAGCCGCCGGCGCGGTTGGAGAGGCGGGCCCAGCCGCGGTCGGGGTCAATGGCGATTTCGTCGTGGACGTCATGACCGCGGGCGGCGGCGTTGGCGAAGGCGGGGCCGATCTCAGCGCCCTTGACGGCGTTGATGCTGACGATGGCCTGGGTGAGGCGGGCATCGAGCTTGCGGTCCCACTGGACGTGGCTGCCGAGGCCGACGGGAGCGCCCCAGGCGACGACTTCGAAGACGCCGCCGAGGGTGGAGCCGTCGGCGCGGGCGCTGTCGATCTCGGCCATCATGGCGTCGGCGCGTTCGGGGGTGACGGCGCGGACGGGGGAGGCTTCGACGTCGTCCCAGGGCCAGTGTTCGGGGCGGGCGTGGTCGAGGCCGGGTTCGTCGACGACGGAGCCGATGCGGGCGGTGCGGCTGCGGATGCGGATGCCGAGTTCGGCGAGGAATTTGCGGGCGATGGCGCCGACGGCGACGCGGGCGGTGGTTTCGCGGGCGCTGGAGCGTTCGAGGATGTTGCGGAGGTCGCCGGTGCCGTACTTGATCATGCCGGCGAGGTCGGCGTGGCCGGGGCGGGGCTTGGTGACGGGGGGGATGTCGAGCGGAGGGGCCTCGATGGCCATTTTTTCGACCCAGTTGGCCCAGTCGCGGTTTTCGATGAGGAGGGTGATGGGGCTGCCGAGGGTTTCACCGAGCCGGATGCCGCTGCGGATGATGGCCTGGTCGCGCTCGATTTTCATGCGGCCGCCGCGGCCGTAGCCGCCCTGGCGGCGGGAGAGGTCGGGGTTGATGTCCCGGACGCCCAGGGGCACGCCGAGGGGGAGGCCCTCGACGATGACGGTGAGGCCGGGGCCGTGGGATTCGCCGGCGGTCAGGTAGCGGAGGTTGGCCATGGGGTGAGGGTGGTTCCTATGAGTGGTCGGCGGGCAGCGGATTGGGTGGTTTGTTGCGTTGGGTGCGCGGAAGACCCTCACCCCAACCCTCTCCCAAAGGGAGAGGGAGAAGAGGGCGGCCTTCAACGTTGGATCTGATCAAGGTGAGTCACTACCTTCGAGGGCGGCGCGGGCGGCTGTGAGCATGGTACGCGCCGGGGCGGGGCGGCCGGTCCACTGCTGGAGGCTGGCGGCGCCCTGCATGACGAGCATTTCGAGGCCGCCGAGGGTGGGGGCGCCGCACTGGTGGGCGGCGGCGAGGAGGGGGGTGAGGGCGGGGCGGTAGACGATGTCGTAGACGAAGAGGTTGGGGTGGAGCCGGCCGGGGGGGACGGGGCTTTCGGCGGGGGCGGGGCCGCCGGACATGCCGACGCTGGTGGTGTTGACGAGGAGTTGGGCGGCGGCGAGGCGTTGGGGGAGGCGGGTGTCGGTTAGCGCGCAGGAATCGATGGGGGTGTCGTTGGGCGGCTGGAGGTCTTGCACGAGTTGGTGGGCGCGGGCGGGGGTGCGGTTGGCGACGAGGATGCGGCGGGCGCCGGTGTCGAGGAGGGCGATGACGGCGGCGCGGGCGGCGCCGCCGGCGCCGAGGACGACGACGGATGCGCCTGTGGGATCGAAGTTGCCGAATTGGCGGAGGGCTTCGGAAAAGCCGTAGGGGTCGGTGTTGTCGCCGAGGAGGCGCGGGCCGTTGCGGATGACGGTGTTGACGGCGCCGGTGCGTTGGGCGGCGGGGGTGAGGCGGTCCACGGCGCGGAAGGCGGCGAGCTTGTGGGGGATGGTGACGTTGAGGCCGGCGAGGCGGCCGGCGCGGACGTCGTCAAAGCGGTCGTTTTCGGTGCCGGGGGGCGTGGGGAGGGCGGTGTAGGCGGCGTCGAGGCCGAGTTCAGCCAGGGCGGCCTGGTGCATGACGGGGGAGAGGGTGTGGCCGAGGGGCCAGCCGATGACGGCGTAGGCGGCGCTCATTGAGACCGTTGCCTAACCGCGGGAATGGGTGCCCGGAAGACCCTCACCCCGACCCGCTCCCACGGGAGACCTTTGCATAACCCAGGGTTGGTTGCGCGGAAGACCCCTCACCGATTTCGGCCGAAGACGGCCGAATCTGCCTCTCCCCTTGGAGAGGGGAAGAACGGCGGCTCCTCGAAGGGATTGACATCGCACACCCGTCAATCGGGTTACGCAAAGGTCTCCACGGGGAGAGGGAGCAAGAGGGGCCGCGCCTTTGAGGGTGCGGGGCGTTTTGCAAAGGTCTCCGGAGGGAGAGGGAGAAAGAGCGGTCCCGATTTCGAAGTCGAGGCCGGGTTTCGCGAGGGCCGCTCATTCGCAGAGGCGGGCGAGGTCGTCCCAGAAGGTGGGATAGGAGACGTCGACGGCCTGGGCGCCGCGGATCGTTACGGGGCCGGTGCCGCTGACGGCGGCGACGGCGGCGAGCATGGCGATGCGGTGATCGCCGGCGGCGTCGACGATTCCGCCGCCGGCGCGGGCGCCGCCGGCGATGGTGAATCCGTCGGATTCGGCCTCGAGCTCGCGGCCGAGGGCGGAGAGGGCGCGTTCGGTGATGTGGAGGCGGTCGGATTCCTTGACGCGGAGCTCGGCGGCGTCGGCGATGCGGGACTCGCCGTGGGCGCGGGTGGCGAGGAGGGCGAGGAGGGAGGCTTCGTCGATAAGGCGGGGGATGAGGTGCCCGCCGGCGTGGATGGCGCGGAGGTCTGAGGAGCGGGCGGTGACGGCGCCGGAGGGTTCGGGCTCGGTGGTTTCGAGGTGGGTTTCGATGTCGGCGCCCATGGTTTGGAGGGCCTCGAGGAGGCCGGTGCGGAGGGGGTTGAGGCCGACGTTGCGGATGGTGATTTCGGCGTCGGGGTGCAGGACGGCGGCGGCGATCCAGAAGGCGGCGGAGGAGATGTCGCCGGGGATGTCGAGATCAAGGGCCTGGAGGTCATTCGCGGGCTGGCAGCGAATCTCGCCGCCGGTGGTGCGGAGCACCGCGCCCTGGGCCCGGAGGATGCGTTCGGTGTGGTCGCGGGAGGGGGCGGGCTGGCGCAGGACGGTGGGGCCGTCGGCGCGCAGGGCGGCGAGCAGGATGGCGGACTTGACCTGGGCGCTGGCGACGGGGATGTCGAGTTCGGCGCCGCGAAGGTTGCCGGGGGCGATGGCCAGGGGAGCGTAGGCGCCGTGCGCCCGGCCGTCGATGCGCGCGCCGAGGGCGCGCAGGGGGCGCACGATGCGGTCCATGGGCCGGGAGCGCAGGGAGGCGTCGCCGGTGAGGACGGCGTGGAGGGGGCGGCCGGCGAGCAGGCCGCCGGCGAGGCGCATGGTGGTGCCGCTGTTGCCGCAGTCGAGGACGTCGGCGGGTTCGCGGAGGCCGTGGAGGCCCAGGCCGGTGACGCGCAGTTCATCGTCGTCCATGGAGACTTCGGCGCCGAGCGCCCGGACGAGAGCGGCGCTGGCGCGGGTGTCGGCGCCGAGGCCGGGATTGCGCAGGCGGGTCTGGCCGCCGGCTTGCGCGCCGAGCAACAGGCCCCGGTGGGTGATGGACTTGTCGCCGGGGACCGTGAGCTCGCCGCGCAGACGCCGCGCCGGCCGGACGACGCGGGCGCCGGGCGGGGCGGGAGCGTCGATCACGCGCCGACCGGGGCGCCGACGGGACGTCCGAGGGCGGCGGCCATGGGTTCCAGCTGGGCCATGAGGTCGCTGAAGTGGTTGAAGCTGAGGCTTTGCTGGCCGTCGATCAGGGCGGACTCGGGCTCGGGATGGACCTCGACAATGATGCCGTCGGCGCCGGCGGCGACGGAGGCCAGGGCCATGGCATGGACCATGTACCAGTGGCCGGTGCCCTGCGAGGGGTCGACGACGATGGGCAGGTGGGTGCGGCGGCGCAGGAGGGGGATGGCGTTGAGGTCGAGGGTGAAGCGGGAGGAGGTTTCGAAGGTGCGGATGCCGCGCTCGCAGAGCATGACGTTGGGGTTGCCGGCGGCCATGATGTACTCGGCGCACATGAGCCACTCGTCGATGGTGTTGCCCATGCCGCGCTTGAGCAGGACGGGTTTCTCGCAGGCGCCGACCTCGCAGAGCAGCGGGTAGTTCTGGGCGTTGCGGGTGCCGACCTGCAGGACATCGGCGTAATCGACGACGAACTCGACCTGGCGTGGATCGAGGACCTCGGTGATGACGGGGAGGCCGGTGGCTTCGCGGGCTTCGGCCAGGAGTTGCAGGCCCGGGACGCCCATGCCCTGGAAGCTGTAGGGGGAGCTGCGCGGCTTGTAGGCGCCGCCGCGCAGCAGCTGGGCGCCGGCGGCGGCGACGTGTCGGGCGGTGGCGGCCATTTGTTCCGGGCTCTCGACGGTACAGGGGCCGGCCATGACGGTGACCGAGCCGTTGCCGATCTCGACGTCGCCGACCTGGATGACGGAGCGTTCGCGGCTGTCGGTGCGGGCGGCGAGCTTGAAGGGCTCGCTGATGGGGATGGTGGCCTCGACGTGGGGCATGCGCTCGAGCTGCTGGAGCAGCTCGGGCGGTCGGGTGCCGATGACGGCGATCACGGTCTTGTGCTCGCCGGGCAGGACGCGGGTTTCCAGGCCCTCGGCATGGACGCGGGCTTCGACCGCGTCCAGGGCCGCCTGGCCGGCGCTGTTCTTCATCACGATGATCATCGGGCGGGCTCCTGCTGGGGACGGTGGCGGGGCGGGTGGTCGGAGAAACAAAAAAGCAGAGGCGGGGGCCTCTGCTGCCGGCGTCTGCGGGTCGTTGGTTTACATAAGCGTACGACCCGGCTGCGCCGGCGCTGGAAACGCGAAATAGACGCCGCAAGCTGGGGCGTGACCGTGGGTCATGCGTACTCGTAGCCTAAGAGTTCGCGGAGAGTGTGCGTGAGGTTGGGGCGGGCGTCAATAGGATACGGTTAACTAAAGTCGAGAAGATAGGGCGAGCGAGGCGCGGTTCGGGTTGCGATCGTTGACGCGCATGGTCAGCAGGGGCGGCGCGCCGCTGCGTCCGGATTCCGAGGCCGCGCTGGTGCAGATGTGGCTGGATGCCGCGTCGCGGGTCGGTCCCATGCGCGATTCGCTGGGGCGTTCGATCGAGGTGGTGTACCCGGGCCGCCGCACGGGGCTGGCGGGACCGGACCTGCGGGACGCGATCGTCAGTATTGACGGCGGTCCGGTACGGCGGGTCGACGTGGAAGTCCACCTGCACGAGGCGTCATGGGAGCGGCACGGGCACGACGCGGACGCGCGCTACGCCGGCGATCTGTTGCACCTGGTGTGGACGGCGGCGCGCGGCGGTTCCGGACGTCCCCCGTACATCCGGGCGCCGCGGGCGCTGGCCGGCGGGCGGGCGCGAGGAGGACGGCAATCGAATACGGATGGCTGGCCGTGTTGGAACGCAGGGGAGCGGCCGGAGGCCGGAGCCGAGGTGCGAGGGGCGATTCGAGCGGAGGGCGCGAGGCAGCACGCGGAGCGGGCGGCGGCGCTGGAGAGCGACATCGAGGCGCTGGGCGCGGACCAGTCGCTGTACCGGGCGATGATGCGGGCGCTGGGGTACAGCGCGAACACGCGGCAGTTCGAGGCGGTGGCCGAGGCGGCGCCGATCGAGCTGCTGGGCGCGCTGGGCGGGCCGACGCTGGGTGAGCGGCGGGTGCGCGTGGAGGCGGAGTTGCTGGGGGCGGCGGGGTTGCTGCCGAGCCAGCGAGGGCAACACGCTGAACATCCGCATGAGGTGATGCTCGAGGAAGCCTGGGCGGGCACG
Organism: Chloroflexota bacterium; assembly: GCA_022825895.1. Taxonomy (GTDB): domain Bacteria; phylum Chloroflexota; class UBA11872; order UBA11872; family UBA11872; genus UBA11872. The sequence continues at coordinate 6,907 of JAJDVX010000041.1, forward strand.
GCGCCGCGGGCGGCGCCGGCGGTGGAGGACTGGACGCTGGCGGCGGTGCGACCGCACAACCGGCCGGCGCGGCGGCTGGCGGGGGCGGCCAGGCTGCTGAGCACGGCGCCGCTGGCGCGGCGTTCGCTTTCGGAGCGCGTGGCGGGGCAGGTGCTGGCCGCGAACGCCGCTGGGCGGGGACGAGACCTGGCGGAGTGGTTCGAGGTGCGGGTCGGGCCGGAGGACTACTGGGCGCGGCACCTGGACGTGGGGCGGCCGGCGGCGCGGCCGCTGCCGGCGCTGATCGGGCGCGGGCGCAGCCAGGAGGTGCTGGTGAACGCGGTGCTGCCGTTCACGGCGGCGCTGGGCGGCTGGTCGAAGCGGCCGGAGTTGGTGGAGGCGGCGGGCGCGGCGCTGGCCGACCTGGGAGCGGTGGGCTGGAACCGGCACACGCGCTACATGGCCGACACGCTGCGGCTGGAGCGGCGGGGGCTGGGGTCGGCTCTGGCGCAGCAGGGGCTGTTGCGGATCTACCGCCGCTGGTGCCGGGCGAAGCAGTGCGGCGAATGCCCCGCGGCGGCCGCGGCGATTCCAGCGGCTGCGGTCGTCGGCGAATAGCGCGGCGCCGGGGTCGCCGGTAGCGACCTTTGCGCGACCCGGGGTTGGTTGCGCGGAAGACCCTCTCCCCAGCCCTCTCCCACGGGGAGAGGGAGTAAGAATGGACGCAGATTGCCCAGGGAAGGTCTCCGCGGAATCCGTCGTTGGGTGCCCGGAAGACCCTCAGCCCGACCCTGTGCCCCGGGAGAGACCGTTGCGTCACTCGGGCGTGGTTGCGCGGAAGACCCTCACCCCAACCCTCTCCCGCGGGGAGAGGGAGGAAGAGCGGCCGCAGCTTTGAGGACGCCGGGGGGTTACACGAGCCTCAGAAGAAGAAGGGCGGGCGTGGCGGCGCGGGTTGCTGGTGACGTGGCGAGGTTGCTGGGGCCGGCAGCCACCCTCACCCCGACCCTCTCCCTCAAGGGAGAGGGAGGAAGCGGCGCTCCGCCGCTGATAGACGGCCCGGGTCCTGAGGCTGGGCTGGGATTCGAGGGGCGCGTCGACAAGAAGACGGCTCACCCCCGGATCGAGTCCGGGGCAGGTTCCGGCTTTCTCCCACGGCGAGACGGAGGAAGAGCGGCCGCAGCTTCGAGGACGTTGGGGGTTTACACGAGTCTCAGGAGAAGAAGGGCGGGCGTGGCGGCGCGGGTTGCTGGTGACGTGGCGAGGCTGCTCGGGCCGGCAGCCACCCTCACCCCGACCCTCTCCCTCAAGGGAGAGGGAGGAAGAGGCGCTCCGCCGCTGATAGACGGCCCGGGTCCTGAGGCTGGGCTGGGATTCGAGAGGCGCGTCGACAAGAAGACGGCTCACCCCCCGGATCGAGTCCGGGGCAGGCTCCGGCTTTCTCCCACGGGAGAGGGAGCAAGAGACGCCCCATACTTGAGGGCGCGGGGCGTTTTGCACGGGTCGCCGGAAGCGAGACGGTTGCGAGGCCCGGGTATGGGTGGGCGCCGAGATGATACTGACTGGAACTAAGTAAGATTACTTGACAGCGACTCGCTCAATATCTACTATCGCTCGTGACATGACTGGATCAGTGCATTCCGAAGCCGACACCGACGGCGCCGAGGGCCGCGCGAGCGGGAAGGCGGCGCCGCGGCGCACGGTGGTTTCGGTGCAACCGGAGTCGACGCGCCTGCCGCTGGTGCCGCTGCCGGACTGGGTGGCGTACCCGGAGCTGACGATGCCGCTGCATGCCAGCCGGGCCGTCTCGGTGGACGCGCTGGCGGCGGCGGCCGAGAACGGCGACCTGGTGGTGGTGGTGACGCAGCGCCGGGCGCGCAAGACGGTGGATCCGCAGCACCTGTGCTCGGTGGGCACGGCGGCCAGGGTGATTCGCCGGCTGCGCATGCCGGACGGCGGCGTGCAGGTGCTGCTGGAAGGCCAGTACCGGGCGTCGGTGGACGACATTGAACCGGTCGGGGAGCACTTCGAGGCCAGGGTGACGCCGTTGAGCGTGCGGTACACGCCGTCGCTGGAGCTGGAGGCGCTGCGGCGCGTGGTGGTGGCGCACGTGGAGGGAGTGGCGGAAGAGACGAACATGTTCGCCCCCGAGACGGTGGCCATGACCCGGCGCGCCGCCGACCCCGGCTGGCTGGCGGACTACGTGGCGTTTTCCTCCGACATGTCGCCGCACGAGCGGCAGACGGTGCTGGAGACGCTGGACCTGACCGAGCGGCTGCGCTTCGTGGCGCGCTACCTGGCGAAGCAGGTCGAGATCCTGAACATCCGCAACAAGATCCAGGGTGAGATCCAGGACGGCATCGAGAAGGTGCAGCGCGACTACTACCTGCGGGAGCAGCTGCGGGCGATCCAGCGCGAGCTGGGCATTTCCACGCCGCAGACGGACGACGCGCAGGACCTGAGCGAGCGGGTGGACGCCTCGGACCTGCCGAAGGAGGTGGCGACGAAGGCCCGCCAGGAGATTTCTCGGCTTGACGCCACGCCGCCGACCTCGCCCGAGGTGGGGGTCATCCGCGGCTACCTGGACTGGCTGCTGACGCTGCCGTGGGCGCACGAGACGCGCGATCACCAGAGCCTGGCGCGGGCGCGGCGGGTGCTGGACCGCGACCACTACGGGCTGGAGAAGCCCAAGGAGCGGGTGCTGGAGTTCCTGGCGGTGCGGGCGATCTCGACGAAGTTCCGCACGCCGATCGTGTGCTTTGTCGGCCCGCCGGGCGTGGGCAAGACCAGCCTGGGCCGCTCGATCGCGCGGGCGCTGGGGCGCGAGTTCGTGCGCATTTCGCTGGGCGGGGTGCGCGACGAGGCCGAGATCCGCGGGCACCGGCGCACCTACGTGGGGGCGCTGCCGGGGCGGATCATCCAGGCGCTGCGGCGGGCGGGCTCGCGCAACCCGGTGATGCTGCTGGACGAGATCGACAAGATCGGGCGGGACTTCCGGGGCGACCCGTCGTCGGCGCTGCTGGAGGTGCTGGACCCCGAATACAACCACAGCTTTTCGGATCACTACCTGGAGGTGCCGTTCGACCTGTCGCGGGTGCTGTTCGTGACGACCGCGAACACGGCCGAGGACATTCCGGCGGTGCTGCGGGACCGCATGGAAGTCATCGAGCTGAGCGGGTACACGGAGGACGAGAAGGTGCATATCGCGCAGGGGTTCCTGCTGCCGCGGCAGATTCGCAACCACGGGCTGCGCAAGGCCGGGGTGACGTTCACGGACCGGGCGGTGCGGGAGGTGATCCGGCACTACACGCGCGAGGCGGGGGTGCGCAACCTGGAACGCGAGCTGGCGGCGGTGTGCCGCAAATTGGCGCGGCGCATCGCGGCCAACCAGCGCGCGGCCGCGCGGGTGACGCCGCGGCGGGTGCGCAGCGCGCTGGGGCCGGCGAAGTTCCTGCCGGAGGACGAGTCGCGCACGCCGGAAGTGGGCGTGGCGACGGGCCTGGCGGTGACGCCCGTCGGGGGCGAGGTGCTGGACGTGGAAGCGGCCTGGATCGCGGGCGCCGGCAAGGTGCGCCTGACGGGACAGCTGGGCGACGTGATGAGCGAGTCGGCGCGGGCCGCGCTGTCGTACGCGCGAGCGCGCACGGGCGTGCTGGGCGTGGATCCCGGGCTGTTCACCGAGCGCGACCTGCACGTGCACGTGCCGGCCGGCGGGGTGCCGAAAGACGGGCCGTCGGCCGGGATCACGATGGGCGCGGCGATCATTTCGGCCATGACCGGCCGCCGGGTACGGCGCGAAATCGCCATGACCGGGGAAGTGACCCTGCGGGGGCGGGTGCTGCCGATCGGGGGACTGAAGGAGAAGGTGCTGGCCGCGCATCGGGCGGGCCTGCACACGGTAATCGCGCCGGAGGAGAACCGGCCGGACCTGGAGGGCATTCCCGCGCGGGTGCGCAAGCAGATGCGCTTCGTGTGGGTGAAGGACATGGACAGCGTGCTTTCGACCGTATTGATGAACGAATCCGCGGGGCCGGATCACAAGGGACCGGCGGCCGCGTCCGGATCAGCCTAGGAGGCAGCAGATGGCGAGCAAGATCATCGGGATCGACCTGGGGACGACGAACTCCGTCGTGGCCGTGATGGAGGGCGGCGACCCGACCGTGGTCACGAACTCCGAGGGCAGCCGCCTGACGCCGTCGGTGGTGGCCTACGGCAAGGGCGGCCAGCGCCTGGTGGGTCAGCTGGCGCGGCGGCAGGCGGTGATGAATCCCAAGAACACGATCAACTCCTCCAAGCGGTTCGTCGGCCGACGGCTGACGGAAGTCGGGGACGAGTCCGCCGCGGTGACGTTCGACGTGACCGAGGGCCGGGCGGGCGAGGTGCTGATCAAGATCCCGGAGAGCGGGCGCGAGGTGACGCCGGAAGAGATTTCGGCGGTGGTGCTGCAGAAGCTGAAGGCCGACGCCGAGAAATACCTGGGCGAGGACGTCACCGACGCCGTGATCACGGTGCCGGCCTACTTCAACGACTCGCAGCGGCAGTCGACGCGCAACGCGGGCGAGATCGCCGGCCTGAACGTGCGGCGCATCATCAACGAGCCGACGGCGGCGGCGTTGGCGTACGGCCTGGACAAGCGCGGGGCCGAGACGATCCTGGTGTGGGACCTGGGCGGCGGCACGTTCGACGTGACCATCCTGGAGGTGGGCGACGGGGTATTCGAGGTCAAGGCCACCAACGGCGACACCCACCTGGGCGGCGACGACTACGACCGGCGGGTGGTGGACCACGTGGCGGACGACTTCCTGCGGGCCGAGGGCATCGACCTGCGCAAGGACCCGCAGGCGCTGCAGCGGCTGATCGAGGCCTCGGAGAAGGCCAAGCAGGAGCTGTCGTCGGTGCCGCAGGCGCAGATCAGCCTGCCGTTCATCACGGCGGACCAGACGGGGCCCAAGCACCTGGACGTGGCGCTGACGCGGGCGGAGTTCGAGCGGCTGACGGAGGACCTGACGCAGCGCTGCGTGGAACCCTTCCGCCGGGCGCTGGGCGACGCAGGCATCCGGGCCTCCGAGATCAATGAAGTGGTGCTGGTGGGCGGTTCGACGCGCATGCCGGCGGTGCAGACGCTGGTGCGCGAGCTGACCGGCAAGGAGCCCAGCCAGGGCGTCAACCCGGACGAGGTGGTGGCCATCGGCGCCGCGATCCAGGGCGGCGTGCTGGCGGGCGAGGTGGAGGACGTGGTGTTGCTGGACGTGACGCCGCTGTCGCTGGGCGTGGAAACACTGGGCGGCGTGCTGACGGCGTTGATTCCCAGGAACACCACCATCCCCACCAGCAAGTCGGAGATCTTCTCGACGGCCGACGACGGGCAGACGGCGGTGGACATTCACGTGCTGCAGGGCGAGCGCCCGATGGCGCGCGACAACACGACGCTGGGCCGGTTCCGGCTGGAAGGCATCCCGTCGGCGCCGCGCGGCGTGCCGCAGATCGAAGTGACGTTCGACATCGACGCGAACGGGATCGTGAACGTCTCGGCCAAGGACCTGGCGACGGCCAAGGAGCAGCGCATCACGATCACGGCCAGCACGAACCTGTCGGACGAGCAGGTGGATGCGCTGGTGCAGGAGGCCGAGCAGCATGCCGCCGAGGACCGCCGGCAGCTGGAAGAGGCGGAACTGCGCAACAACGCGGACAGCCTGGCGTACCAGACCGAGCGCCTGATCAGCGAGAACGGCGACAAGATCGAAGCGGACGACCGGCAGGCGGCCGAGCGGGCCATCGCCGACGTGCGCACGTCGCTGGAGGGCGAGGACCTGGAGGCGATCCGCAGCGCGGTGGCCGTGCTGCAGACGGCGGCCCAGAAGCTGGGCGAGCAGATGTACCAGGCGGCGCCCGGGGCCGACGGCGCCGAAGCGCCCCCGAGCGCGGACGAGGCCGCGGCGGACGACGACGTGGTCGACGCCGAGTTCGAGGCCGCGGACGAGAAGTAGCGCCCGATGCACGCCGATTCCCACGACAGCGAGGCCACGGCCGCCGCCAGCGACCGCGAAGCGGAGCTGGAGGCCGAGGTGGCCTCGCTGAACGACCAGTTGCTGCGCCTGCGCGCCGAGATGGATAACTTCCGGAAGCGCGTGAACCGCACGACGGACGACCTGATCCAGCAGGCCAAGTCGTCGCTGCTGCGCGACATCCTGCGCGTGGCGGACGACCTGGACCGGACGCTGGCGGCGCTGGACGCCGGCTCGGACCCGGAGAGCGCGCGGGAGGGCGTGCAGCTGACGCGCAGCCAGCTGACGTCGCTCCTGCAGGCGCGCGGGGTGCGGGCGATCGAGACGGACGGCGTCTTCGATCCCCACTGGCACGAGGCGGTGGCCACGCGGCCGAGCGCGGACGTGCCGGCGGGCACGATCACGGCGGAGTTGCAACCGGGCTACCGCTGGGGCGACGATGTGCTGCGCGCGGCTCGGGTTGAAGTGGCCGTGGCGGACGACGGGACGTAGGCGGCGCCCGTGGAATACAAGGACTACTACCAGACCCTGGGTGTTCCACGGAATGCGTCGCCGGACGACATCAAGTCGGCGTACCGGCGGCTGGCACGGCGCTACCACCCGGATGTGAATCCGGACGATCCGGCGGCCGAGGCGAAGTTCAAGGAGATCAACGAAGCGCACGAGGTGCTGAGCGACCCGACGAAGCGGCAGCAGTACGACCGGTTCGGCTCGAACTGGCGGCGGACGGGCTCCTTCGACGAGGCGTTTCGGCAGAGCGGCGTGCGGATGGACGGGTTCGGCGACTTTTTCGGCGGCGGGGCGTCGGGGTTCAGCGAGTTCTTCGAGACGCTCTTCGGCGGGCGCGTGGGACCGCAGCGGCCGCAGCAGGCGAACGTTGAGGAGACGCTGCAGGTGAGCCTGCCGGAGGTGCTGAACGGCGGGCGGCGGGCCCTGACGATGCGAGTGCCCTCGCCGGACGGCCGCGTGCGGCAGCGCCGGATCGACGTGACGATTCCACAGGGCGTGCGCGACGGGCAGCGGCTGCGGGTGGCCGGGGAAGGCGCGGTTCGGGCCGACGGGTCGCGCGGCGACCTGTTCCTGCGGATCCGGGTGGAGGATGGATCCGCGTTCACGCGCAATGGCGACGACCTGGCGACGGAGGTGTCGATCGGGTTGAGCGAGGCCATGCTGGGCGCGCAGGTGGAGGTGCCAACGCCGTCGGGTTCGCCGCTGACGGTGCGGGTGCCGGCGGAGACGCAGCACGGCAGCCGGCTGCGGCTGCGCGGGCAGGGTTTGCCGCGGGCCGGCGGCGACGGGCGCGGCGACATGCTGGTGCGGATCCTGGTGCGTTTGCCGCGCAACCTGAGCTCGCGCGAGCAGGACCTGTTCAGGGAACTGGCGGCGATTCGCGGCGAGGTTCCGACGCCGACGGCGGTGAGCTGACGTGGTGTTCGACAGCGACGACGGCGACCGGCCCGGCGACGACCTGCGCTCACGCCCGGCGTATTTCATCGGGGTGGTGGCGGAAATCACGGAGGTGCATCCGCAGACGCTGCGCCACTACGAGCGCATCGGGCTGGTGAAGCCCAGCCGCTCGCCGGGCAACGTGCGCATGTTTTCGCAGGAGGACATCGAGCGGGTGCGGCTGATCCAGCGGTTGACCTCCGAGTTGGGGGTGAACCTGGCGGGGGTGGAGGTGGTGCTGAACATGCGCGACCGCTACCAGCGGCAGGCGCTGGAGCACCAGCAGGACCTGCGGGAAATGCGGCAGCGCTACGAAGCGGAGATTCAACGCCTGCGCAACGCCCTGCGGCGCGCCACGCGAGATCCGGGCGCGCCGCCATACCGGAACAGGCGGCCGCCGCCATGATGAATTTCGAGAAGTTCACGGAGAAGGCGCAGGAGACGATCCAGACGGCGCAGTCGATCATGCTGGAGAGCAGCCACAATCAGCTGGACGCCGATCACGTGCTGATGGCGCTGCTGGATCAGAACGACTCGCTGGCGGTGCGAATCCTGCAGCGGTTGCGCGTGTCGCCGGACCTGGCGCGGGGCGAGGCCAAGCGCGCCCTGGGGGCCAAGCCGCGGGTGACGTCGGAGCAGTCAGACGGCCCGATCGCGCAGGGGCAGATGTTCGTTACGCCGCAGGCGGTGGCGATTATCCAGGCGGCGGGCGAGGAAGCGGACCGGCTGGACGACGAGTACGTGGGGAACGAGCACCTGCTGCTGGCGCTGACGAAGTCGCAGGACACGCAGGCCGGGCGGATCCTGCGTCAAATCGGCGTGGACGCCGAGAGCGTGTACCGGGCGCTGCGCGAGATCCGGGGCGCGCAGCGGTCGTCCACGCCGAGCGCGGAGAGCCGCTACGAAGTCCTCGAGAAATACAGCGTGAACCTGACGGACCTGGCGCGCGCAGGACGGCTGGATCCGGTGATCGGGCGAAAGGCCGAGATCCGGCGGGTGATCCAGGTGCTGGCGCGGCGGACCAAGAACAACCCGGCGTTGATCGGGGAGCCAGGGGTGGGCAAGACGGCGATCGTAGAGGGCCTGGCGCAGCGAATCTCCGGCGGCGACGTGCCGGAGCTCCTGCGGGGACGCGAGGTGCTGGCGATCGACATGGGGGCGATGCTGGCGGGGGCGAAGTTCCGCGGCGAGTTCGAGGAGCGGCTGAAGGCGGTGATCAACGAGGTTCGGGCCGGCGAGGGGCAGATCATCCTGTTCTTCGACGAGCTGCACCAGGCGGTGGGCGCGGGCGGGGCGGACGGCGCGATCGACGCCGCCACGATGCTGAAGCCGGCGCTGGCGCGCGGCGAGTTGCAGGCGATCGGGGCGACCACGTTCGACGAGTACCGGCAGCACGTGGAGAAGGACAAGGCGCTGGCGCGACGGTTCCAGCCGGTGCACATCGAGGCGCCGAGCATCGAGGAAACGGTGCAGGTGCTGGAGGGCATTCGCAATCGCTACGAGGAGCACCACGGACTGACGATCAGCGACGCGGCGCTACAGGCCGCGGTGGAGCTGTCGGAGCGCTACCTCACGGAGCGGTTCCTGCCGGACAAGGCCATCGACCTGATCGACGAGGCGGCGGCCAAGGTGCGGGTGGACATCTTCGACGCGCCGGACGAACTGCGGCAGGCGATGAAGGTGATCGAGAACCTGAAGGCCGACGAGGAAGCGGCCTGGCGGCGGCGCGACTATGAGCTGGCGGCGAACCTGAAGTCCGAGGTGCTGCAGAACGAGGCGCAGCTGGAGTCGGCCCGCAAGAAGTGGCTGGCCGAGCAGGACCTGACCGAGACGGTGAACGCGGACGACGTGGCGGAAGTGGTTTCGAGCATTACGGGCGTGCCGGTGGCGCGGATGTTCGAGGAAGAGGCGGAGCGGCTGCTGGGGATGGAAGCGGCGCTGCACCGGCGCCTGATCAACCAGGACGAGGCGGTGGCGGCGGTGGCGGACGCGATTCGGCGCTCGCGCAGCGGAATCGGCGACCCGGCCCGGCCGATGGGATCGTTCATCTTCCTGGGGCCGACGGGGGTGGGCAAGACCGAACTGGCGCGGGCGCTGGCCGAGTTCATGTTCGACGACGAGGCGGCGCTGCTGCGGGTGGACATGTCGGAGTACGGCGAACGGCACACGGTGAGCCGGCTGATCGGCGCGCCGCCGGGGTACGTGGGCTATGACGACGCGGCGCAACTGACCGAGCGGGTGCGCCGACGGCCGTACCAGGTGGTGCTGTTCGACGAGATCGAGAAGGCGCACCCGGAGGTGTTCAACGTGCTGCTGCAGGTGCTGGACGACGGGCGGCTGACGGACGGGCACGGCCGGCAGGTCAATTTCTCCAACACGATCATCATCATGACGTCGAACGTGGGTGCGCAGCACATCCGGCGGGAGAACCAGCTCGGGTTCGGGGTGCCGGCCGGGGACGACGCGGCGAGCGAGGCGCGAGACCACCGCGAGATGCGGGCGCGCCTGATGACGGACCTGCGCAAGCGGTTCCGGCCGGAGTTCCTGAACCGGATCGACGAGATCATCATCTTCCACTCGCTGACGCAGCCGCAGCTGCGGGAGATCGTGGACCTGATGGCGTCGCAACTGGCCGACCGGCTGGAGGGGCAGCGGATTGCCGTGGAACTGACGACGGCGGCCAAAGACCTGGTGCTGGCGATGGGCTGGGACCCGAACTACGGGGCGCGTCCGCTGCGCCGGACGATGCAGCGGGAGATCGAGAACGTGATCGCGCGCATGCTGCTGCGGCACGAGTGCGGCGAGGGCAGCACGGTGCGGGTGGACGCGGCGGACGGCGAGTTCAGCTTTGCGGCGGTTGGGCCGGCCGATGCGGTGGCGCCGACGGAACCGGCGGCGGAGGTCGCGGCCGGGGGATAGCTGGGCGGCGGAGGGCGCGCAACCTCAAGCGGCAGCCGGGTTGCCTTGCCAGTGGTCCCGCGACGGGGCACGATTCGCCGAATCGACGCTTCGAGGGCTTGCGATGGCCTACACGGCACTGGAACGTCTGAACCGCGATGAAGTGGGCGCACGCGCGCCGGAGGCCGTGGCGATTCTGCCGACGGCCGCGATCGAACAGCACGGGCCGCATAACCCGATCGGGCTGGACACGATGTGCTGCATGGCGGTGGCGCGCGGGGCGGCCGAGGCGGCCGGCGAGCTTGACGTGATCGTGAGCCCGCCGTTGCATTTCGGGAGTTCGGATCACCACCGGCCGTTTCCCGGGGTGCTGACGCTGCGCAGCGGGACGTTCAGCCTGGTGCTGAACGAACTGCTGGAGAGCCTGACGCTTTCCGGGTTCCGGCGCATCCTGATCCTGAACGGGCACGGCGGCAACATTCTGCTGATCCAGCAGGCGGCGAGAGACTTCGTGCTGGAGCACCCGGACGTGCGGGTGGCGGCGGGGGCGTACTGGGATATCGCGCGGCCGAGGCTGGAGGCGGTTGCCGCCAGCCGCCAGGTGCACGTGCCGGGGCACGGGGGCGACTTCGAGACGTCGTTGATGCTGCACCTGGACCCGGAGCTGGTGCGGGACGACCTGCTGCCGATCAAACACGCGGACCGGGACGATCCGCGGAGTTCGGGCTGGCCGAAGCTGGGGATGTCCACGATGGGCGGGTCGGTGAACGTGGCGGACGTGGTGTACATGTCGTTCCCCGGCGCGCGGATCACGGGGCTGAGCGACGACGCGCGGGCCGCGACGGCGGAGCTGGGGCGGCAGTACTACGAGATCGCGGTGGAGGAAGTGGCCAGGCTGATCGGGATTATCTCGGCAGGGCCCAGCTGATCACGCGGATTCGCATCCAGCGCAGCTGAGCGCCAGGCGCGATGGCACGGGCCGAGCACCGGAACATCATTGGCGTCGGGGGCGTGGTGCGGATGGGCGGGGGCGTGCTGCTGGTGCGGCTGACCTACAGCGACATCAAGGGCCGCTTCATGTTTCCGGGCGGGAAGGTGGATCCGGGCGAGTCGTTGGAACGGGCGCTGGTTCGGGAGGTCGAGGAGGAAGCCGGGGTTGTTGCCGAACCGGAGGATCTGGTGGCGGTGCGGCATCGCATCGATCCCGGCGAACTGAACACCTACGTGATTTTCAGCATGCGGTACGTGAGGGGCGAACCGCGTCCGAACGGTCGGGAGACGGACGCGGTGGCGGTGGTCGACGCCGAGCAGTTGCGGATGCAGCCGGAGCGGTTCGCGTCGCTGGTGCCGGAAGTGGCGCTGCCGGTGCTGACGGGGACGGGGTCGGGGCTGTCCCGGCAGGGCTACCTGCCGGCGCACGGCCGGTACTCGACGGAGACGTTTCAGCTGTACGCGGCGCCGCGGCCGGAGGATGCCTAGAAGCGGTCGGCGTTCCAGTACATGAAGGGCGAGTTGGGGAACAGGCGGCGCAGGTAGACGTCGACGTGAGGCGGAATGTCGAGGGCATCCAGGGCCTCGTAGCCGCCGGGCGCGCCGAGGTAGAGGTCAAGGAACTGCCCGCCGGTGAGCTGGACGACAGGCTCGTTGCCGACCGGTTCGCCGATGACCACGTTGGCCATGGGCGTCTCGACCCTTGCGGCTTCGCCATCGACGTTCAGAGCGAAGGGGGGGCCGGGCAAGGGGGCCATGCGTCGGCGGCGGCGGATGAGCTCGGGAATCACGCTCTCGAGGGCGCCGCGCAGCGAATTCAGCCTGACCATGTAGTGCCGGGTGGGCTTGAGGGTGGCGTCGGCGCGCTTGCGGAGCAGGTCGAAGAGCTCGGATGCGGGGTGCAACTCGCCGGTCAGGCGGCTGACGCCGCGGTCGGCCGCGCGGGCCCGCCACACGTTCAGCAGGGGAATTGCCAGGTTCTCGTATTGCACGCCGCCGTCCAGAATCGTCATTTGGTCGTCGGACAGCTCGGTGATGGCGTAGGCCACGACGGTGCGGACCTGGACGAGCACGTCGAAGCACACGTTGGATTCCGGCGCGACGCGCGGCAGCCACTCCATCAGCGCCCGCCAGTACGCCTCGCTACGGTCGAGCGGGCCGACGCGGTCGGCGGCGATGTCCGAGTAGATGCCCATGACCGCGGGCAGGTCGGTGGATTGGAAGGGACGGACCACATAGCCGCCGGCCCACTCGATGTCGCCGCCGGGAAACCCGGCTTCGAGCTGCGCGGTTGCCAGGGCGTGCCAGCCGCGGCCGGCGTAGACCTCGGGGGTCCCGGTCGAGAGCAGGGACAGCGGCTGACCGTCGGCCTGCATCCGCTCCACGGCCGCGTCCAGCAGCCGGCCGGCATGGCCCCGGCCGCGGTGCGCGGGGTCAACGCCAACGTCGGCGATGCCGCCGAAGCGTACGCGCGCCTCGCCGTAGCGCATGGTGCGGTCGGCGATCCAGAGGTGCCCGACGATGGCGCCGCCGTCCTCGACGACCAGGCTCTGGGATACGTCCCAGGCGGGGTCGGCGCTCTGGTGGCGCTCGAAGTAGTCGCGGGGCGTGTCGTCGAATGCGCGGTCGGTCAGGTCCAACGCTTCGTCGCGTCGGTTCGGGGTCAGGGGGGCGACTGTAGGGTTCATAGGCAAGGGGTTGGTGGGCTGCGGGTACGAAAAAGCGGCCCGACGCGCTGGCGTCCGGGCCGGCACGGAATATAGCAAATGGGGTGGGTCAGCCGAGGCTAGACTCGGAACACGAGCCGAAGGAACGATCGCGACGACCGCCATGCCAGCAGCGACGCACGCTCACCCGGGCGCAGGCCCCGGCCAAACCGTGGGCCGCCGGACGTGATGCCGCAGCGCCTTCGGCGGGAACTCTTCACGCTGCGCGGCTTGCTGTTCGTGTTGCTGGGCGTGCTGGCGCTGGCGGTGGGGGCGCTTCTGCTGGCGATGTTGGCCACGCAACCGGGAGCTGCCGGGCCGGTGGCGAGCGGCGGGCCGGCGCCGGCCGCGCCAGCAGGGTCGCGCTCGGGCCCGCTGAGCGACGACGCGGCGGCGGCCGAGGCGGCGCCGACGCGGCGTCCGCTGATTCGGCTGCCGACGCGACCGCCACCGGCCGAGATCGCGGCGGTCGCGATGCTCCCGAGCAACCTGGTCGACGATGCGGACTTGCGCACGTTTCTGCGCGAGGCGGACCAGATGATTGCGGTACTCGATCCAGCCACGGGCTACCTGGGGATGCTGGCGACGCAGGCGCTGCGGGACGAGACCTCGAGGTTGCGGGTGATTGCGGAGAGCGGCGGCGCGGCCGCGGCGCTTGCCGAGATTCGCCCGGTTCGCTCGACGTCCGAGCTGCCGGCTGACGCCCAGACGCTGGCGCTGTTGCTGCGGTCAATCCTGGTGTCGAGCGCGGCCGGGCAGCAAAGCCTGCTGGACAGCGTTTCCGGACAGCCGGCGATCACCGAGCGGATTCAAGCGGCCCGGGAAGCGCGGGCCCTGGGCCGTTTCCTTGAGATTCACGACGCGCTGGCGTTTGGGGCGGAGTTGCGCAATCACCTGGTGCTGTCGACGTCGATCGATCGTCCCTAGCCAGCGGCCGGCTCGATCTCGGGTAGCTGCCAGGACTCAATAGCGCGTTCGGCGTTGGCCGTCAGGAGAAGGTTGGCGGCAGGCGCGGCGGCGACGGCGCGAATTTCAGACGAGGTGACGAGCTGTCCGAGTTGCGCGCCGTCGGCACGGATGACGACGAGCGTGCGTTCGGACGTCTGCGCGATCACGTAGTCATTGGTGACGAGCAGCCGTTCGACCGCAAGACCGGGAATCTGCCAGAGTTGGGTGCCGGTGAGGCTGAAGGCGCCGAGCCCGTTGGGGCCGGCCAGCACGATGGTGTCGTTCCCGGGCATGCGCATCGCGGCGGTGGAGGGGTAGCCGATCTGCCAGACGAGATCGCCGCGGGCACTATCGAAGATCAGCGAGCTCTGATTCGTCACGGCGACCGTGTGTTCGCCGGACCGGGTGAACAGCACGTTGTGCAGCTCGCCGTCGACGCCGAACCGCTGGTCCAGGTTTCCGGCCGGTGTTATGAGAACGATCTGGTTCTCGCCCTGCTTTGAGGAGGCGACGGCCACGGTGCCCGTCCGCGGATTGAGCGCCACGCCGGCGGCGCTGATGTAGGACTGCGTGGGACCCCAGCGCTGCCCATTTCGATCGAAGGCGAACACGTGCCCCAGCCCGCTGGCATTGGTCGAGCGGGCCACCAGCCAACTACCGTCCGGCGCAAAGACGACGTCCTCGAGCAGCTGATTGTCGGGACGTGCCGGCGACCTCCAGATCGGCGCACCTGCCGAGTCAAGCAGCATGAGGTCGAAGCCATGCGCGGCCATGAGTGCCCCGTCCGCCGACACGGCGGCGCGCGACAGCGGAACCCGCAGGTTGTTGGACCAGCGCGATTCGCCGGCAGGCCCGAAGACCTGGACCGCGCCGTTGCGGGCTATGGCGACGACAGGATCTCCCCGGGCCGACGTGGCGAGGCCGGTGATGTCAAAGTCGGTTCTGGCCAGCCAGGCCCGCTCGGTCCAGCGGCCGGCCGCGGGAGCGCGAAGTTCGCTTACGGAAAACGCGAGGTCGACGACGTCCTCAATGCGAGTCGCGAAATTCTCAAGTTGCCAGGCGCGAGCCGCGGCGTCGGCTTCGTTGGGCGTGGGAAAACGCCCGGCCTCCACCCAGCGCGGATAGACGCGGGACATCCGGATGACGGGGAGGCGCTGCCCGATGCGCGCCCGGGCCTCGGCTTCATCCGTAAAGGGGCCGACCAACACGGCGAGCATGGGGACGCGGAGGGCCTGGATGCGGAATGCGCCGAGCTCGTCGACGGTCTTGAGCAGCCAGTCCTTGGTTCGGCCCTGATCAAGGGCTTCGGCGAAGGCCTCAATCGCGGCGCGGGCGCGTTGCTGCAGGGTAAGGACGTGCACGAGGCGCTCGGGCTGCTCGGAGTCGCGGTAGGCGCGAACCGTTGGGATGATTTCGACGAGCGCGTCGACGGCGATCGTAAGGTGCTGGTGGGCGACGGCGGCCGACGCCGGGGGGCTGAGCGGCACCAGGCCTTGCCCCAACGTCCCGATCGAGTCGAATCGAGCCTCGGCGGCAGCGGCAAACTGGTCGGCCGTCTGTGATCCGGCGCCCAGTTCGCGGATGTTGAGTTCGAACGTGCGCACGACCTCGAGCGCCCCGGTCGCGACCTTGAGGGCCGGCTCCCAGTAGGGGCGTGCGGTGAGCCGCGCCGAGCGGGAGGCGGCCTCGCCGCAGGCGGTGAGCACGGCGGCCAGGCCGGTCGCGACAACGAAGGCCCGCCGGGACACCGCGGTGCGCCGCCCCTCCGACATGCGAGTGTCAGCCCGGTGCGTTGGCGACCGCCGTGCCTCGCAGCGACCAGGGAGTCGCCGCGGTGATTCTGACGGCGCGCAGATCACCGGCATCGAGTCCGACCCGATGGGGGATGAACACCAGCTTGTTGGTGCGGGTGCGGCCCCGCCAGCGTGGACCTTCGCCGTCGCCCTTGCCCGGCGTCAGTTCTTCCAACAGAACCTCAGTCGTCTTGCCCAGGTATCCGCGGTTGATGTCCTCGGCGACGACGGTCTGCTCGCGTTCGATGCGATGGAGCCGCCGCAGTTTTTCCTCCCGCGGGACGTCGTCGGCCCATTCGGCGGCAACGGTTCCCTTTCTGGGCGAAAAGGCCGCGACATGCACCTGATCGAAGCGCAAGTCTCGGACCATTTGCCAGGAGTTCCGGAAGTGCGCCTCCCGCTCCCCGCAGAAACCGACAATGATGTCGGTGGTGAGCGCCACGCCGGGGACGGTGGCGCGCAGCATCGCGACGGTGTCGCGGTAGAAGCCCGCGGAGTAGCCGCGGGCCATGCGCTTGAGCACCCAGTCGTCACCGGACTGGACCGGAAGATTGATTTCCTCGCAGACGCCCGGAATGTCACGCATGGCCTCGGCCAGCGCCCGAGTCATAAAGCGCGGGTGGGCGGTGGTGAAGCGAATCCGCTCGATGCCTTCCACGGCGTCCACGGCTTCGAGGATGTCGGGCAGGGCCGTGCCGTCAAGGTCGAAGCCGTAGGCGTTGACGATCTGGCCGAGCAGAACGATCTCGCGTGCGCCTTCGTCGCGGAAACGGCGGACCTCATCGAGGATCTCGGCGAGCGGCCGGCTGCGCTGGGCGCCGCGCCGAAACGGCACGATGCAGTAGGTGCAGCGCTTGTCGCAGCCGTAGATCACGTTGACGAAGCGGGAGACGGCGCCGGCGCCGGGGGCGGGCTGCGCTTCGACGTCCTCGTAGGCGGGCGCGTCGGCGGGGGCGGCGCGGGCCAGCCGGGCGAGCAGGGGCTCGGCATTGAGCGTGTCGAACAGCACGTCCACGGGATCGAGATGGGGCGCCAGTTCGTCTTCGTCGGCGTGGACGGTGCAGCCGGTAAGGCCGACGACGAGGTGGGGTTTGGCTTTCTTGAGCCCCTTGAGCATGCCGAGCATGCCCCAGACCTTGCGGTCGGCGTTGTCGCGAACGGCGCAGCCGTTCACCACCACGGCCGTCGCATCAGCCAGCGTGCCGGCGGGCGTGTGGCCGGCGCGGCGCAGTTCGCGCTGAATCCGTTCGCCATCGGCGCGATTCATCTGGCAGCCGATGGTCCAGATGAACACGCGGTGGGCGGGAAGCAGTGTCGGCGGCATCGAACGATTGGAACCTTGCGCAGCGGCCGAGGGCCGAAGTGCCACGCTGGTATGATAGCGGTCCGGGGTATGCGCACCGGATACGCAGTCTGGACGGTGATTTTCTGCGCTCCCGATTGACGCTTCTCCGCCGCCCGGCCGTTATGGCGTTTCTTGTTCTGGCGACGGTTCTGACGGCCCTGGTTTTCATGGTCTCGGTCGGACGGTCGCTGGGCGCGGCGCAGTATGCCGGGCTGGTGGCGGTGGCCGTGGTGACGGCGGCGTTTGCCGTGGGACTGATGTACGCCGACGCGGATTCGGACGATTCGGCGTCGTAGCGTGGCGGGCATGACCGTGGTGACGGGCGCCGGCGGTCAGCTGGGCATCGAACTCGCGCGGCGGCTGGACGCGCAGACCGCGGTGACGCTGAACCGCCCGCAACTTGACATAACCGACGCTCGACTTGTCGAGCGAACGCTGGGCGAGATTGCGCCACGCCTGATCATCCACGCGGCGGCGGCGACGAACGTCGACGGCTGCGAGCGCGACCGGGCCGAGGCGTACCGGATAAACGCGGTCGGGACGTGGAATGTGGCGCGGGCGGCCGCGCGGGCCGGCGCGGCGATGGTGTACGTGAGTACGAACTACGTCTTTGACGGCAAGAAACTGGGTCCCTACCTGGAATACGACGACGCCTCGCCGCTGAGCGCCTACGGCTGGACCAAGCTCCACGGCGAACGGGCGGCGCGCCAGGTGGTCGACCGGCTCTACGTCGTACGAACAAGCTGGCTCTACAGCCGGTGGGGCCACAATTTCCTCAGCCGCCTGACGAACCTGGACGCTTCCGACGGACCCCTGCGGTACGTGGGCGACCAGGTTGCCAATCCGACAAATGCCGGCGACCTGGCCGCCGCGATCCTGGAGCTGTCAACGACGGAGGCGTTCGGCGTGCACCACCTGGTGAACGAGGGGGCTACCAGCTGGTACGGCTGGGCAGCGGCCGTGTTGGCGGGGCTGGGACGCGCCGACATCGCGTTGGAAGAGATCAGCGCGGACGAGTTTCCGCGGGCGGCGGCGGTGCCAACGAATGCCGAACTGGCCAATGAGACGGCGCGCGCCGTTGGCGTGACGCTGCGTCCGTGGAGCGATGCCCTGACGGCGCATCTTCGCGAGGTCGCCGCCTAGGTGACGGCCAGTGGCGGCGCGGACTCGCCGCGCTGGACGGTCTTGATTCCGACCTGGAACGGGCGGCATCTGCTGGAGGAAGCGCTGGGCGGCCTGGATGCGCAGGTGCTGCGGGACTTCGAGGTGATCGTGGTGGACGACGGTTCCGATGACGACACGGTGGCCTGGATGCGCTCGCAGCGTCCGGCCGACCGGGTCGTGGAGCTGCCGAGTCAGCGAGGTCTGGCGGCGGCGCTCAACCGAGGGATTGCGGTCGCGCGCGGGCGGTTTATCGCGCTGCTCAATAATGACGCGGTGCCGGACCCCGGGTGGCTGGCCGCCCTGGACCGTGCGTTCGCGACGTCGCCCACGGCCAGTTTCCTGGCGTCGCGGATTCTGCTCTACGACGATCCATCGCGCCTGCACGCCGCCGGCGACACGTACGGCCGCGATGGGCTGCCGGGCAATCGCGGGGTCTGGCAGCCGGACGGACCGATGTACCGCGAGCCGCGCGAGGTTTTTGGCGCGTGCGCGGCGGCGGCGGCCTATCGGCGCGAACTGTTCGACGACATCGGCGTGTTCGACGAGGACCTGGTGATGTACTGCGAAGACGTTGATCTGGACTGGCGCGCGCAGATGGCGGGGCATCGATGCCGGTACGTGCCGGACGCCGTGGTGTGCCATCGCCTGAGCGCCACGGCGGGCGGACCGATTGCCAGCTACCTGGTCGCGCGCAATCGACCGCTGGTGGCCGTGATGAACATGCCCGGGTTTCTCTGGCGACGCGGGTGGTGGCGGATTGCGTGGGCTCAGCTTAAACTGGCGGTTGCGGCGTTTCGGGCGATTCAGGGGCGGGCGGCGCGCGCCACACTGGCGGGCCAGGTGGCATCGTTTGCGCACCTTCCCCGGGCCTGGAGCAAGCGGTCGCGCCGCCAGCGTTCACGCCGTGTAGCCGACGACTATATCGACGCCTTGCTTGAGCGTTGACGCAGGTGGAGGACAGCGATGGGGATTTTCCGGCGACTCTTCGGCGGCGGCAGCGGGGAACCGAAGGAACCCGTCGACAGCGCGTGGCACTTCTACGTGAAGAGCAAGTACGCGGACGAGATCATCGACATCCGGGTGGACCCGAATGCCGACCTGTCGCCGGAGTTCGACGGACCGGGTGACAGCGCCTCCCATTACACGACGAACAAGGACATCATTGGGGCCAAGAGTTTCCGAACCATCAACCTTTACCTCGTCTTCGACTCCAGCCGGGCGTTTACCGGCGACTACACGATCGAGGGCGGTGAACTGGTCGATCAGGCGGCCTACGATGCCTGGAAGGCACGAGAGACAGCCGGAAGCAGCGGCGACGGCGGCACGGACGAGGGATAGCTCGCCAAGATTCTTTCGGGCGCCGGCGCGGTGACCGTTGCCCGGGCGCCCAACGGGCGGGCATGGCTGACGGCGCTCGCGGCGCTGGCCGCTGCCGCCTTCCTGGCGGGCCTGCTGAGCGGCGCACGGCCGCCGCCGGCCGCGATGGCGGGAGGCATTGCCGTCCTGGGCGCGCTCGTCGGATTCGCGCGTCCGGCGGGTGGACTCGCCGCGGCGCTGCTGCTGGCGTTGCTGGCGCCGTTTCTGGTCGTGCCGCAACGAATCGGTGTGCAACCACCGGTGCTGGACGTGGTGGTTGCGGCGACCTCCCTGGGCATTGCGGTGCAGGCGATTCGGCGTGGACGCGGCGTTGTGCGCGCGTGGCCGCGGATTCCGCGCTGGCTTGTGCTCGTCGTGGCGCTGGGGGCGGTGCTGCCGTTGGCGTCGGGCGCGGCAGCTTATGCCGCGTCGAGCGACAGGGACGCGACGCAGGTTGCGGTCAAGATGTCCCTGTACGGGCTGACGCCGCTGATGGTGGCGCTTACCTGCCGTTCGGCCAACGTCTACCGGCGCGCCACAACGCTGGTGGTTGCGGCGACCGGGTTGCAGGCGCTGACCGCCATTGGCCTTCACCTCGCGGGGCCCGGCGGCATTGAGGCGCTGCGGTCGTTGGCCGCGGCGGGATACCCGTCCACGAATGTCGCGCGGTTTCTCCCGGATGAAACCACGCGTCGCGCCACGGGCCTTCTGGTCGACCCCAACGTCCTGGGCGTCACCCTGGCGGCCGCGCTGCCGTTTGGCTTGACGTGGTTTGGGCGCGGCGGTCGCCGCGCGGCTTTCGGAGCGGCGGCCGTGATGGTGATTGGCCTGGCATTGGCGCTGACGATTTCGCGAGCGAGTTGGATTGCCGCCACCGTGGGGCTTCTGATCTGGCTGGCGCTGGTCCGACCGCGGGCGGCCGCTCTGGCGGCGGCGCTGCTGGGCGGCGCCGTGTTGGTTGCGCCGGTGGATCCCTTCGAGCGAATTCGCCAGGGGCTCCTTGGCGCCGACCGCTCCGGGGCGCTGCGAATCGGCGAGATTCGCGAGGCCACGCGGGTTATCAGCCGGTTCCCGCTGCTGGGCGTGGGCTACGGCGACGCCCCGCATCCGGACATTTTTGCGGGCGTATCGAATGCGTGGTTGTGGCTGGCCGAGCGCGCGGGCATCGCGGCGGCGCTGGCGCATCTGGCCCTGGTGGGCGGCGCGGCCCTGACGGCTGTGCGGACCAATGCCGCCGATCCGGCCTTGCGGCCGCCGCTGGCTTCACTGGCGGCGTTTGCCGCGGCCGGCGTGTTTGATCACCACATCGTGAGCTTTCCGCACCTGGTGTTTCTGTTGGGCGGGCTCGCGGGACTGATCGCGGCCCGTGCGTCCGACTCCGAGGCGCGCGCGGCTTGAGAACCGTTGCGCTGGACGGGCGAATGCTCCGCCACGATCGGGCGGGCATCGGTCGCTACATCTGGCGGTTGCAGGAGGCGCTGGCCGCGCTTCCGCGGCAGGCCATGGATCTTGCGTTGCTGGTGGACCGGCGCGGCGGGCTGCCGGGCAAACCCGCGCTGCGGGCGCGGCCGGTTTTTGCCCCAGTGCGGGGCCGGCCGGAACGGATCCTGCTGCCGCACGCACTGCGCGGGGCCGACCTGGCGCACTTTCCAGATCATGGAATCCCCGACGGATGCACGTGTCCGGCGGTGGTGACGGTTCACGACATTTCGTTCCTGACGCACCCCGAGACTCATTCCGCTACCAGCCGACGCTATTACGAACGCGCGATTCAGACTCTTCGGCGCGCGCGAGCAGTGATCGTTCTCTCGAAGCACGCGCGAGCGGCGCTGGTGGGTCGGGGTCTTGCGGACGCCGCGCAGGTGACAGTTATTCCGAATGCGCCGGGTCTGCCGGCACCAGGGCCAGGGTTGAGATCCCGGGCCTGGCCCGCGCCGTATGCGCTGATGGTTGGAACGATTCAACCGCGCAAGAACATTGCCCTGGCGGCGCGCGCCTATGCCGCAGCGGCGTTTGCCCGGCGCGCAACGCTGCTGATTGCCGGGTCCATTGGCTACCGTGGGCCGGAGATCGTCCGCGCCGTGCAGGACGAGCACGGCGCCGGATCCGTGCGGTTTCTGGGCCGGGTGAGCGACGACATGCTGGTTCGCCTGCTGGCCCAGGCGGAGTTTCTGCTGATGCCGTCGCTCGACGAAGGGTTCGGTCTGCCGGCAGTGGAGGCCATGTCGTGCGGGACGCCTGTCATCGCGGCGCGGGCGGGCCCCGTGCCGGACGTCGTGGGCGACGCTGCGGTGCTCATCGAGCCCGATGACCGCGAGGCGCTGACCGCGGCCATCGATCGACTGGGCGACGACGCGGAACTGCGCGCCGCGCTTGGCGCGCGCGGCCGAGCCCGGTCCGCTGCGTTCAGCTGGGAGCGAACGGCGCGCGCGACGCTGGCGGTGTACGAGGCCCACGCATGAGGATCCTGGCCGTCACCTCCACGCCGCCGTGGCCGGCGACGCACGGCGCGGCGATTCGCAACGGCCTGCTGCTGGAGGCGCTGGCACGCGAGCACCGCGTTGACCTAGTGACGCTGGACCGTCCGGGCGCGCCGGCGGTTCCCGCGCCACCCGGCATCGGTAGGGTCGTCCAGGTTCGGGCGGCGCCACCGAGCAATTGGCGGCGGCTGCGAGGCGGGTGGCGGGGCGGTGTTCCCGACCTGCTGATTCGCCACGGATCTCGAGTCCTGCGGGGCCGTGTCCAGTTGCTCCTCAGCAGCGGCGCCTATGACGCCGTCCACGTGGCGCAGGTACAGCTGGCACCGCTGATACGCGACGCGCGGACCGCGTCGCCGGGGACGTCCAGGCGACCGCGCGCGGTCTACGACGCGCATAACATCGAGTGGAAGCTACAGGCGGCGCTGGCGGACGCCAGCGCCTGGCCGCGGGCGCTCTGGGCTCGGCGGCAGGCCGGGCTGTTGCGTCGGGTGGAAGCCTGGATTGCGCGGACGGCCGACCTGGTCGTCGCGTCGTCGACCGCCGACCGGGTCGATCTGGTGGCCCTGGGCGCCGCCTCGCCGATGTATATCCCTCACCCGGTACCGATCGGGGCGGTGAGACCGGGCAGCGGCGATCGGGCCGTGAATCCGCGCGTTCTGTTTGCGGCGAATTTCGCCTACCGTCCTAACATACTGGCGGCGGAATGGCTGTTTGGCCGGGTGTGGCCAGCCATTGCGCGCGAGTTGCCGGAGGCCGAGTTACGAGTGGTTGGTCCGCAATCGGAGCGCCTGCGACCGATCGTTCCCGTGCGTACAACCCTGGGCGGAACCGTGGACGACATCGAACGCGAGTACCAGTTGGCGTGGATGGCCGTTTCCCCCACCTCGGTCGCGGGGGGCGCGCCGTACAAGGTTCTCTCGGCCCTGGCCGCGGGCCGGCCGGTGGTGGCGCGCAAGCAAGGCTATGTTGGCCTGCCCGCCGGCGACGGGACAGGCGTGATGCTTCCCGAACGGCCCGACGAGTTTGCGGCCGCCGTGACTGGTCTGGCACAGGATCCCGAGTTTTATCAGCGCACGGCGAGTGCCGGCTTCGCGTTCGTGAAGACCGAGCACGACGCCGCGATGGTGGGTGGGCAGCTTCTGGATGCGTACGCGCGCCTTGAGGCACCGGCGATTGTGGACGGGGCAGCGTGACGGTCGCGGTCTGCGCGACGGTCAGGAATGAAGCGGCGGACGCGGCGACGCTGGTTGCGAGCCTGCGGGAACAATCGTTGGCAGCCGACGAGATCGTGATCACGGACGGCGGGTCCACCGACGGGACGTTTGAGGCCTTGCGCGCGGCCGCGGCGGGTGATGCACGGATCACGCTGCTGCGCGCGCCCGGGACAAATATCGCCGCTGGACGGAACCGCGCCATCGCGGCGACCGAGGCGCCGCTGGTGGCGGTGACCGATGCGGGGCTGCAGCGATCGCCGCACTGGCTGGAATCGCTGGTCGCGACGGTGGAGCGGGAGCCGCTGGCGGCCGGGTCGTACGGTTACATCCTGGCGGCGCCGGCCACGACGTTCGAGGCTGCGCTGGGCGCGGTGGCGCTCCCGCTGGCATCGCAGATCGACCCAGGGGGATATCCGCCGAGCAGCGGGTCGGCGTTGTTTCGACGCGCGTGGTTGCAGCGGGTTGGCGGATATCCCGAGTGGCTGGCGCACGGCGAGGATCTCTGGCTGGATCGCGAGATCTGGCGCGCCGGTGGGTGGTTTCGCCATGCTCCGGGCGCCGATGTCGGGATTCGCCCGCGTTCCACGGTGTCGGCCTTTTTCCGGCAGTATTTCCTGTACGCGGCCGGTGACGGACACGCCGGAATGCTCCAGCCGCGCCACGCGCTGCGCTACGGGGCCTATGCCCTTGGGCTTGCGCTGCTCCTGGCGCCCGCGCCGGCGTCGCGGATCGTCCTGGCGCTGTTGGCCGGCGTCTACCTGGGCCGCTGCATGCGCCGCGTGCCGGCGATGGCCCGAGATAGCGACGCCGCCGATCCGTCAATTGCCGCTGCCTTCGCACCGTTCCTGCGAATCGTGGGCGATGTGGCCAAGATGACGGGGTTCGCGGCAGGCCTGTCGCGCCGGTTGCGTCGATGACGACGGCCAGCCCGGACGTGGCCGTGGTGATAACCACCTACAACGTCCGTCCTCTGCTGGAGCGATGCCTGGATAGCCTGGACGCCGCCCGCGGATCGCTGGTTACTGACGTCGTGGTGGTGGACAACGGTCGTGGCGACGACACGTGGCCGATGCTGCTGGCTCGCGATGACGTGCGCGCCATTCGCGGCTCGCCGGATCTGGGATTCGGGGGCGCCAATAACATCGGGGCGGCGGCGACGGACGCGCCGCTGGTGCTTTTCCTGAACCCGGACACGGAGCCGGAGCCGGGTTCGATCCAGACCCTGGCCGAGGAGCTCAACCGGCGACCCGCAGCCGCGGCAGCCGGCCCCCGGCTGTCACTTCCCGACGGCGGGCTGGATCCCGCCGCCCGGCGGCACTTTCCGCGTCCGGGAAACGCGTTGCATCGTCTGCTGGGGTCGCCGCGCCTGCTGGGACCGCGGCCGGCCCGGCCGTATAACGCCGGCGACCCGGCGGAGGCCTCCGTGAGCGAGATCGATGCGGTGTCCGGGGCATGTCTCCTGGTTCGTCGCGAGGCCTTCCAGGCCGTTCGAGGCTTTGACCCCAGTTTTTTCATGTACGGCGACGATCTGGACCTGCAGCGGCGAATTGCCAACAACGGCTGGACGTCGCTCTACGTGCCCGCGGCCCGCGTCTGGCATCACAAGCGGCAGTCGTCGCGGCAGCGCCCGTTGCGCACACGGTTTGAGTTTTACCGGTCGATGTGGCGCTATTACGCGAAACACCACGATGAGGATCCCTGGCCGCTGCGGCTCCTGGTCCTGGGGGCGATAGCCGTTGTGGGGTGTGGCGGCGTGTTGCGCGCGCTCGCAGCCGCGCGACCCGCGCGAACGGAGCGGCCGGCGTGCTGATCTGGGCTCGGCGCAATTGGGGCGCGATCGTGTCCACGCTGTCGCTCGGGGCCGATGTGGTGACGGTGGTGCTGGCTCTGGTCGCCGCCTACTACATGCGGTATCGCTTTGGATGGTTTGAGGGGACGCCGCCGAACCGATTTCTTTTCCTTGCGCCCGTGACCATTTCATTTGCCGTGGCCACCGTGATCGGCGGACTGACGGTGGGCATGTATTCGAGATTCCGGACGGCGGGGCCATTTGACCGGGTGGCGCGCAGCGCCGGCATGGTGACCATCGGCGCGTTGCTGGCGGTTGCCGCGACGTTTTTTGTGTTTACCGACCGGCTGGAACCCGTGCGAAACGTGATGCCCATCGCCTGGCTGCTTGGCATCGTGTTCGTTGCGATCGGCCGGTCTTTGCTGGCCGGGCTGCTGAGGATTCTGGCCGTGCTTGGACACGGGGTGCAGCGGGTGCTCGTGATCGGTGCGGGGGGCGAAGGCCGTGAGGTCGGCGGGCGACTGCTGGGGGATCCGAGTCGGCGCTATCAGTTGGTGGGATTCGTGGACGACTTCGAATCGCAGGTGACCATTGGCGAACGGGACATCCCGGTGTTGGGTACGTCCGCGGTGCTGGCGGACATTATTGCGGAGCACGAAATCGACAAGGTGGTTGTGGCTATTCCTTCGCTTTCCCACGATGATCTGCTGTCGATTCTTGCCGAAGTCGAGGCGTCGTACGCCGACGTCTGGCTCCTACCCGATCTCTTTCAGCTCATGGTGTCGCCGGTGACCGAAGGCGGCGTGCGAGGGCTTCCGCTGATTGCCGTGAACGAGGTTCGGCTGCGGGGTCTGAGTCGATTCAGCAAGCGAATGCTCGACCTGGTGGTGGCTTCGATCGTGCTGGTGGTGGCATCGGCGCCTCTGCTGCTCATCGCTCTCATCATCAAGCTAGACTCCAAGGGACCAGCGTTTTACGTGCAGACCCGGGTGGGCCGCGACGGGCGGCCGTTTCCGATCGTGAAGTTCCGAACGATGGTCAGCGGCGCCGATGCGTATGGACAGACCTGGACGGTTGCCAACGATCCGCGGCAGACGCGCGTCGGTCGAATCCTCCGGCGCTACTGGATTGACGAATTGCCACAGCTCTTGAACGTGATACGCGGCGACATGAGCCTGGTTGGACCGCGTCCGGAGCAGCCCGACTACGTGGCCAGGTTCCGTGGCGAGTTCTCCCGCTACATGGTCCGCCACCGGGAACGCGCCGGCGTCACGGGTTGGGCCCAGGTGAATGGCATGCGCGGCGATTCGTCGATCGCCGACCGCACGCGCTATGACTTGTACTACGTTGAGAACTGGTCGGTGCTCTTTGATCTGAGGATTCTGTTGCGCACACTGCTGATTGTGATCCGCGGCGATGCGAACTAGCCGGAGGTTCGGTTCGATTTCACGCCGGCAGGTGGTGGGCCTGCTTGCCGCGGGATCGGTCGCATCGGCCTGCGAGATCGCGGGTTTTGGCGGGGACGCGGCACCGACGACCGATCCAAGTGCGACGCGGACGCCACCGCCCTACCTGGCGCCGATCGCGCAGCCGCTGCCGCCGCCGGTGAGACTGCCGGCGCTGATTGTGGACTACGCGGGGACCGGGGCGATTGGCAACGCCGGCGACGGCGGCCCGGCCCGAGACGCCCAGTTCCGCAGCATTGGGGGCGTAGCGGTTGGCTCGGACGGGCTGATCTTTGTGTCGGATCCGAGCGCAAGTCGAATCCGACGCATCCGCACGGACGGGATTATTGAAGCGTTGGCGGGAACGGGCACCCGCGGTTACGGCGGCGACGGGGGGCACGCGCTGGCGGCGGACTTCACCGATCCGACTCGCCTGCTGGTCGATCAAGCGGGGACGCTTTTCGTGGCGGAACTCGATCGCGTGCGGCGGATTGACCCGGGGGGCCTGGTGTCGACGATCCTCGGCGACGGTCACGCCGGACTGGACGGCGACGGCGGCCCGTCCGCGTTTGCGCGGACCGCCGGCAACGAGGGCATGGCCATCGACGGCGACGGCAATCTGTTCATTGCCGAACGGGCGGCACATCGCGTTCGCCGCATCGACACGCGCGGCAACGTAACCACCGTGGCCGGTACCGGCGTCCCCGGTAGCGATGGGGACGGCGGCCCGGCCCTGGCCGCCACGCTCAACCAGCCAGTCGATGTTGACGTGGACGGCTTCGGCAACCTGCTGATTGCCGAACTGGCCGGCAACCGGATTCGCCGGGTCAGCACCACCGGGGTTATCGACACGGTTGCGGGCACCGGGGCGCCCGGCGGCGGCGGCGATGGCGGCCTGGCCGCGCAAGCCGAACTCCACGGGCCGCAGAGCGTGGTGGTGGACGCCAGCGGCGCCATCTACGTCGCCGACTGGAACAATCGGCGCATTCGCCGCATTCATCCGGACGGGACCATTCAGACGGTCGCCGGGCTGGTGGGCGGCCGCGTGGAGTCCGGCGGCGCGGCGCTGGAATCGCGATTGACGTTGCCGCTGGACGTTGTGCCGACGCTGGACGGCAGCCTGTTGATCGTGGAGCAGAGCGCGCGGCGGGTTCGCGCGCTCGTTCCAGTGTCGGGCGCTGACGCGTCGCCGCCGGCCCCGGAGCGGCAGGCGCCCGGGACGGGGGACGGCCAGCCGGCCGAGGCTCAAGTCGCCGCCGCCTTCGTCGCGCCCGCGCCCGCCCTGCCGCGTGGCGCACCGCTGGCCAGCGACCCGGTCGCCGAGGTCTTTGCCGGCACCGGGGAGTCCGGGAGCGCCGCCGATGCGGAGTTTCGTCTGAGCGCGGCCCTGGCCTCGCCGCGGGGGATCGCCATTGACGGCGTCGGCCGCCTTCTGATCGCCGATACCGGCAATCATCGGATTCGGCGGATTGAGCCAGACGGCGCCGTGCGCATCGTGGCCGGCACCGGCGAGCCGGGGAGCGCGGGCGACGGCCGGGCGGCGGCCGCGGCCCAACTCAACCGACCATCCGCATTGGTTGTCGATTCGAGCGGATCGATTTACGTGGCCGACTCGGGCAATTTCCGCATTCGCAAGATCGATCCCGACGGCGTGATCACGACATTTGCCGGCGGTTCGCAGCCCGGCATTGCCGGCGATGGCGGTCTCGCGCGGGACGCGCAGTTTACGGAGCCTGTCGGGCTGGCCCTGGGGCCTGACGGATCGCTCTATGTGGTCGACGGTCCCGTTCACCGGGTGCGCGTGATTCGACCCGACGGTCGCATTCACTCGTACGCGGGGAGTGGTGTGGACGGCAGCGGCGGCGACGGCGGACCGGCGACCGAGGCGGCGCTGGGGTTTCCACAGCGCGTGGCCCTTGCGGCCGACGGTTCGGCGCTCGTCACCCAACTTCACGCGGGCGTTGTTCGCCGAATCGGCGCTGACGGCGTGATTGACACCCTGGCAGGATCCGGCCGGTCGGATGCGCCAGTCGAGGGACCGGCCCGTGAAATCGCCCTGGACGCGCCGATTGGGGTTGCCACGGACGCGGTGGGCGCGGTGTATGTGGTGGCCAGCGGCAACGGCCAGATTGCGCGAATCGATCCCGGCGGGCAGGCGCAGATTCTTGCCGGGAATCCGCTGGGCCAGGGGCAGTCCGGCGACCTGGCGCGGGAGATTCCGCTTTTCACCGCGCTTGACCTTGCTCTGGGACGGGACGGCTTTGGCTACCTGCTTGAGGCGCGTGGCCTGATTTGGCGAATCAGCGCGGAAACTCCGGGCGCCACGCCGACGTCGGCGCAAACGCAGGCCGACCAGACGCCGACGCCCACGGGGACGCCGACGCCAGAGGTTGGCGCCGTCGAATCGGCCGAAGCCACCAGCGTGGTGCTGGCCCTGCAGCTTGGGCCCGGGCAGGAGCCGGTTCAGCCGTCGCTCACGTTTCACCCGGGCGAGCGGGTGAATGTCTCGATCGAGTTCGCAAACGTCGCGCCGGGATCTCGCCTGGGAATCCGCTGGTTTGCGGGCGACGCCCAGCAGGGAACGTTCCTGACGGATCCACAGCCAGCCTATCGCCAGGCGCGATTTGGCTTCTGGTTCGGACTTCCACCAACCGCCGCGGCTGGCCCGTGGCGCGTTGAAATCCTGGTGGGCGCGAGGCCCATCGCCGCGGCGGATTTCGTAGTGACGCCGGGTGAGGTGCGGATCGCGGCGCCTGGCGCGTAGCCGACGGCCGGGCCGACGGAGCGCTGGCCGGAGAACCGGCGAGGGCGAGTTCACCCGTAGAATGTCCGTGAACGCCCCCGGGGTCGCACGACTGCATGGCAACTGCACGAACTGATGCCGACGACGTCGAAAAGGAACCGCAGATCGAGGTGAAGGTCACCGACCATCGGTCCGCCTCGACTCTCGACGACTCGAACGAAGCGGCGGAGACCGACGGCGCGCCGGAGGCAGCGGCGGATGACGTCGAGGCGTTGAAGGCGGAGGTCGCCAAACTTGACGCGCGCCGTCAGGACGTATTGAACCGCCTGACGCGCGCGCAGGCCGATTTTGCGAATTACCGTCGGCGGACGGCTGACGAGGCTCAGGAAATAGCGAGATTCGCGAACCAGGCCCTTGCGTTCGAGTTGCTGAGTGTCATGGACGCGCTGGAACGGGCGTTCGGATCGATTCCTCGGGAGCTGCGGCTGCTGACCTGGATAGATGGAATCGCGCTGATCCAGGCCCAGTTGCGCCGGGTGCTGGAGACCGCGGGCGTTACCGCGATTGAATGTCGTCCCGGCGATCCGATCGACGTGGAAGTCCACGAAGTCGTGATGACCGAGGGTGACGACGCCACGGCCGTTGTTGCCGAAATGCAGCGCGGCTACCGCATGCACGATCGCGTGATTCGGCCTGCCCTGGTAACGGCCGGGCCGAAGCCGCCGGCGGACGAATCCGCGGATGCTGACGCCGAGCCGGACGACCAGCCGCCGCTAGATTCCAACGAGACCGTGTGAGCGCCAAGCCCGATTTCTACGACGTCCTTGGCGTTGAACGGACGGCTGGACCCGACGAGATTCGGAAGGCGTATCGCGATCTCGCGCGACGCCACCACCCGGATGTCAGTCGCGAGCCTGACGCCACCGAGCGGTTTCAACAGATCAACGAGGCCTACGAGGTATTGCGCGACGATGAGAAGCGGGCGACGTACGACCGTTTCGGTCATGACGGTCCGGGGTCTCCCTTTGGCGCGGGGTTTGACGATTTTGGCGGGATAGGCGACGTGTTCGATGCCTTTTTCGGCGGCGGGCGCCGGTCGAGGCCGGGAGCGGCGCAGCCGGGGACGGACGCGCGAATCCAAGTGGAACTGGAATTCCTGGAGGGTGTCTTCGGCGTTGAGACCGACGTGGACTACCAGCGCCTGGAGCCGTGCGGCACCTGTGCCGGGAACGGCGCGGCACCCGGCACCCGGCCCAGTACGTGCGGGCCCTGCCGAGGCACCGGGCAGGTGCAACGAGCTCAGCGGTCCATCTTTGGTCAGTTTGTCAACGTCACGACCTGCGACACCTGCGGCGGGGCGGGGCAGGTTGTCGAAAGCAAGTGTCCGACGTGTACGGGTGTCGGCCTGGAGCGCGCATCGGTGAAACGAACGGTCAGGGTTCCCGCCGGACTTCAGGCGGGCACCGAGTTGCGACTCACCGGCGAAGGCAACCACGGGCCGCGCGGTGGTTCGCCGGGGGATTTGTATATCGGTATCGACGTCAAACCGCACCCGGTCCTGGAACGCGACGGCGACAACATTCTGAGCAACGTGGTGATCAACGTGGCCGAGGCGGCGCTTGGCGCCAGCCTGGAGGTGGAGACCGCCGACGGGCTCACATCCGTCAAGATACCGCCAGGCATCCAGGCCGGAACACCGATTCGGCTGCGCGGCAAAGGCGCGCCGCGCCTGCGCGGATCGGGGCGCGGCGATCATTTTCTCTTCGTACACGTTGCCACGCCCACAAAACTGAATAGGAAGCAACGCGATCTGCTGGATCAGTTGCGCGAGACGCTGCCCGGCGGCAGCGATTCGGGCGGACGCAGCTTTGTCGAGAAGATCCGAGCCGCCTTTCGGTGAGTAACCGGTGGGCGGCGATCAGCGTGCCCATGCAACCGGAAGCCCTGGACGACGTGTCCGTCGCTCTGCAGCGGCTGGTCCGTCGAGCGTTTGCCGTGGAGACCCGACCCCGATCCGCGGACGGCGACTGGCCCGTTACGGCCCACGCGTACGTGGCGCCGGGCGAGCGCCAGGAGGCGGCGCGGCACGAGGTGCTGCGGGCGCTCGCCATGCTGCGAGTCGCCGGGGACGGCCTGGTTGGCGCGCCAACGGAGACGTTTGTCGACGCGGAGGCCTTGCGTACGAGCTGGCGGGAGTACTACGGGCCGCTGGCGGTTGGCCGCCGCCTGTTGATCGTACCGGCGTGGCTGGACCGGCCGCGGCAGCAGCACGATCGGATCCCGATTATTCTCGACTCGGCCATGGCGTTTGGAACCGGACATCATCCGACAACCCAGCTTGCGCTGGCGGCGCTAGAGAATGCGCTGCAGCCAGGCGACGTAGTCGCGGACGTTGGCACCGGGTCGGGCGTGCTGGCCATTGCGGCGGCAAAGCTTGGCGCGTCACGGGTCTATGCCTTCGACCGAGATCCGGAGGCGGGCCCCACGGCTGCCGCCAATCTCCGGCGAAACGATGTCGCCGACCGGATCGAGCTATCCATTCCAAGCTCGACCCTGGCAGCGCCCGAGCCAGCGGCACTGGTCGTCGCCAACATCGTGGCATCCGTGCACGTGACGTTGATGCCGGCCTACGCCGGGCTGCTGAGGCCCGCCGGCCGCTTGCTGCTCGGCGGCGTGATTGACGCGCGGGTTGATGAGGTCGTTGCCGCGGCGCAGCCATTCGGATTCCGTCCGCAGGCCATTGCGGCGGACGAGGAGTGGCGGCTGCTCGACTTCACCGACGCGTCAGTGCCAAATTCCATAGGGTCAGCGGAGGCCGCCACGGGAGATCGAGGCCAATGAGTTCCGATGCCAGCGATACGGATTGCATCTTTTGCGCCATTGCCCGCGGGGACATTCCCAGCGACGGGGTGTATGCGGACGACCATGTGATCGCGTTTCGAGACATCAGTCCGCAGGCACCGTCGCACGTGCTCGTCGCACCGCGTCGGCACGTGGCGAGCATTGACGAAGTTCGGGACGACCGGGAATTGCTGGGTCGGGTGCTGGCGGCGGCCGTCGCCGTCGCCCAATCCGAGAACCTGGCCGCGTCAGGCTATCGTCTGGCGACCAACCATGGGCGCGACGGCGCGCAGTCGGTTGCGCATTGGCACGTTCACGTCTTGGGCGGGCGCGCCTTGAGCGGGCGACTGGGATAGGCCGACGGTCCAGTTGCCGTCCGTCCGGCGATTCCGGACGAGCCGGGACGCCGACTTGCGGCTTGGAGGGTCGGCGGCGACATGGTATTGTGGGTGCAACGTGGGGGTGCCCGAATAGCCGCGCGGCTGCGAGTCAACTGAATAGCAACTACCCGACCGGTGTGCGCCGGTTGGGTTTTTGCGCCTTGCGAACAACGGGCTCCAAATCAAAAACGGATGTGACGCGCTGACGCAGTTTTTCCGGCAGGGTTCCCGGTTGACCGCCGCTCGAGCGCGTGGGCGCCCTGTGCCCGGCTACCGGTCCCACGATTGGTTGTACACCGGACTTCGTCCCGTGCGCCGCGGCAGCGGCCTCAGCGGGCGAAATCGTTTCCGCACGTGGTCGAATGAAGGAGCAGGCCATTCATGAGTTCTAACGGCACGACTTCGGGCATTGACGAGCGGCATTACGGGCGGGTCCCGAGCATCCTGGATATGCCGCACCTGGTCTCAACGCAGCTCGAATCGTTCGAACGGTTCAAGAACGAATACCTGCAAGAACTGTTCGCCGAGATCTCGCCCATCCAGGACTTTACGGGGAAGAACCTGGAGCTTCACTTTGAGGTGCCCGACGACGCGTTTGACGTGCCGAAGTACACCGAAGAAGCGTGCCGCGAACAGGATCGCACGTACCAGGCGCCACTGCGGGTGAAGGCCCGGCTGCACAACAAGCAGACCGGCGAAATCAAGGAAATGGTCGTCTACATGGGCGACTTTCCGCTGATGACGCGCCAGGGCACGTTCATTTATAACGGGGCCGAGCGGGTGGTCGTGAGCCAGTTGGTGCGGTCGCCCGGGGTCTATTTCTCTGCGGAGATTGATCCCGCCACCGGCCGCCGACGCTTCGGCGCCAAGCTCATTCCCAAGCGCGGCGCCTGGCTGGAGTTCGAGACCAGCAATCAGTCGATGGTCAACGTAAAGATTGACCGCAAGCGGAAGTTGCCCGTTACGACTTTTCTTCGCGCGATCGAGCCGGCGTTGGGGGACGACGCGGCCTTGCTGGACGCATTTGCCGACGTGGATACGGATCCGGAGCATCGGTTCATTGAATCGACGATCGGGCGTGCGGAGACTCGGCGCGACCTGGCCTTCAGCACCGAGGACGGCCTCATCGAGCTGTATCACCGGCTGCGTCCGGGCGACCCGGCCACCGTGGACAACGCGCGTTCCCTGATTGAGCAGACGTTCTTCAACATTCGCCGCTACGACCTGGGGCCAGTCGGGCGCTACAAGCTGAACAAGCGCCTCGGGCTCGAGACCGACGAAACCACGCGGACGCTCGAGCCGAACGATCTCGTTGCCATCGTGCGCGAGATCGTGCGACTGAACGTGACGCAAGGGGTTCCGGACCACATCGACCACCTGGGCAACCGACGTGTCCGCGCCGTTGGCGAACTGTTGGCCGATCAGTTTCGCGTCGGCTTGCTGCGCATGGAGCGAGTGATCAAGGAGCGGATGAGCATTCAGAACGCGGCGGAGGCCACGCCGTCGGGGCTGATCAACACGAGGCCCGTGACCGCCGCCGTCAAGGAGTTCTTCGGCGGCAGCCAGCTGTCCCAATTCATGGACCAGGCCAACCCAATGGCGGAACTTGCCCACAAGCGGCGGCTGAGCGCCATGGGGCCTGGCGGGCTGTCACGGGAGCGCGCCGGATTTGATGTGCGCGACGTGCACTACAGTCATTATGGGCGCGTGTGTCCCATCGAGACGCCCGAAGGGCCGAACATCGGGCTGATCAACACGCTGGCAACGCTTGCCCGCGTCAACTCGTACGGATTCATCGAGACGCCGTATCGGCGTGTGATCACGCGCGTGCCGGCTACCGACGCCGAGGGGCTGCTGGGCCGGACGGTTGCCAGACCATTTGGTGCGAGCGACGGCGGCCAGCCGGTGGCGCAGGTTGGCGATGTGATTGATGAACCCCTGGCGGCGGCCATTGGCCAGGTGGATGGCGCCGAGGCACTGGACGTGCGCATTCGGCCGGTGGTGACGGATGAGGTTGAGTACCTGGCGGCCGACGAAGAAGAGCGTCACACGATCGCGCAGGCCAAGACCGTGCTCAACTCGAAAAACGAAATCGAGTTGGAGCGCGTGTCCGTTCGCCGGGGACCGAATTTCCACGAGGCAGACGCGAGTGAGGTCGAGTACCTGGACTCGTCGCCGCAGCAGATCGTGAGCCTTGCGACGGCCATGATTCCGTTTCTCGAGCACGACGACGCCAACCGAGCGCTCATGGGCGCCAACATGCAGCGGCAGGCCGTGCCGTTGATCAAGCCAGAGGC
Source organism: Chloroflexota bacterium (assembly GCA_022825895.1). Taxonomy (GTDB): domain Bacteria; phylum Chloroflexota; class UBA11872; order UBA11872; family UBA11872; genus UBA11872. Next base: position 41,726 of record JAJDVX010000041.1, read on the forward strand.
CCCGCTGGTGGCCACCGGCATGGAGGAGGTCAGCGCGCGCGACTCGGGGCACATGCAGTTGGCGGCCGCCGACGGCGCGGTGACGCACGTGACGTCCCGAGAGATCACGATCGACCATGGAGACGACGGCGGCGAACGCGTTTACCGCCTCCGGAAGTTCGATCGCTCCAATACCGCGACTTGCATCAGCCAGCGACCGGTGGTGGCCGCCGGCGACTCGGTGACGGCCGGTCAGCCGATCGCCGAGAGCATGGCCACGGCCGACGGCATGATTGCCCTGGGCCAGAACATCGTGGTGGCCTTCATGTTCTGGGAAGGCGGAAACTACGAGGACGCCATCGTCGTGAGCGAGCGTCTGCTGAAGGATGACGTCTTTACCTCGATCCACATCGAGAAGTACGAGGTGGAGGCGCGCGACACGAAACTCGGGGCCGAAGAGATCACCCGCGACATTCCGAATCAGAACGAGGAAGCCCTTCGCAATCTGGACGACACGGGCGTGGTGTATGTGGGGGCCGAGGTTGGGCCGGACGACGTTCTGGTCGGGAAGATCACGCCCAAGGGCGAAACCGAACTCTCGGGAGAAGATCGCCTGCTGCGTGCGATCTTCGGTCGCGACGCACGGGAAGTGAAGGACACATCCAAGCACGTGCCGGCTGGCGAGTACGGCCGCGTTATCGACGTTCGCCGGTTTTCAGCCGACGAGGGCGACGACCTTCAGGCGGGCGTGACCGAGATGATCCGCGTAAGCGTTGCCTCGAAGCGCAAGCTAATGGTTGGCGACAAGATGGCGGGCCGCCACGGCAACAAGGGCGTGATTTCCATGATCCTGCCGCAAGAGGACATGCCCTATCTGGCGGACGGGACTCCCGTTGACATCATTCTGAATCCGCTTGGGGTCGCCTCTCGAATGAACGTGGGGCAGACGCTGGAGACGCACCTTGGATGGGCCGCCGACAAGCTGGCCTTCCGCGCGATTAGCCCGGTGTTCGACAGCGCCGATGAAGACACGATCGCCGAGGCCCTGACCGAAGCCGATTTGCCGGCGGACGGCAAGGCCGTGCTGTATGACGGCCGCACCGGGGAGCGGTTTGACCAGGAAGTCACGGTGGGCGTGATCTACATGATGAAGCTCGGGCACATGGTGGACGACAAGATCCACGCCCGATCCACCGGGCCCTACTCGCTGATCACTCAGCAGCCGCTTGGCGGCAAGGCGCAAATGGGCGGTCAGCGATTTGGCGAAATGGAAGTCTGGGCGCTGGAGGCCTACGGGGCCGCGCACACGCTGCAGGAAATGTTGACGGTCAAGTCCGACGACATTCTCGGCCGTGTCAAGACGTACGAAGCCATTGTCAAAGGCGAGTCCATCCTCGAACCCGGCATTCCCGAGTCTTTCCGGGTGCTGGTGAAGGAGCTGCAGAGTCTTGGCGTTTCCGTGGACATTCTGGACGACGCCGAGGAAGAAATCGCGCTGGCCGGCGAACACATGCACGACCAGCTGCCCGACCTGGATGGCATCAACATCCAGGGTCGTGAATACCGACTCTAGGAGGACCCGAACGAATGCTTGAGGTCAACAAGTTCAGCGCGATTCGGATCCACCTGGCGTCCCCCGACCAGGTTCGGTCCTGGTCCTACGGCGAGGTGGCCAAGCCGGAGACCATCAATTACCGCACGCTGAAGCCGGAGCGGGACGGCCTGTTCTGCGAACGCATCTTCGGTCCGACGAAGGACTGGGAGTGCGCCTGCGGCAAGTACAAGCGCGTGCGCTTTCGAGGGATCATCTGCGACAAGTGCGGCGTTGAAGTCACACGCTCACGCGTTCGTCGTGAGCGGATGGGGCACATTGAGCTGGCGGCGCCAATTACCCACATCTGGTTTTTGAAGGGGACGCCCAGCCGAATCGGACAAGTTCTGGACATTACGCCGCGCGACCTGGAGAAGATCGTCTACTTCGCCTCGTTCATCATTACCGACCTGAATGAGGCTGAGCGCGACGAGGCGCTTGGCCGAGTTGATGAGGACCTGGCCGGCCGAATCGAGGACGTCGAGGATTCGGCGGCCATGCGTCTTGCGGATGAGAGTCGACGGCTGGACGATCAGACCGCGCAGCTGGACGCGCAGCTGGCCGATGAACTGAAGCGCCTGGACAGCGAGGCGCAGGCGAGTGTGGACTCCATTAACCAGGAGACTGCGGGCGTCCGCAACCTATTGGCCGCCGTGGGCCAGCGGAAGCTGGAAGACGCTGCCGAGCTGAGCTGGTTGCCCGAAGCCTTTGTGGCCGCTGGCGAGGTACCCCCCGCGGACGCTCTATCCAAGCTGGACGCGGCGACCGAGGCGGCTATTGCCGAAGTCACGTCCCGATTCGACGCCGAGAAGTCCGGCGCGCGAGATCGATTCAATGCGACCAAGGCCGTCGAGCGACGCGAGAGCGAGCAGGCGGTGACGGGCATTGAGGAGGATCGGCGCCGGGAAGTCGACGATGCCCGGGAATACTACGAGCAGCGCCGGAAGGACCTGGCCACGCTGGAGCTTCACCAACTGCTCTCGGAGCCACGCTATCAGCAGTTGTCGCACACGTGCGGCGACATCTTCGAGGCCGGAATCGGCGCGGAGGCCGTTCGTGACCTGATCACTAACGTCGACCTGGATGATCTGGCGGATTTCCTGCGCGAAGAGTTGGAGGCCAACTCCATTCAGCGACGCAAGAAGGCCGCCAAGCGGCTGAAGGTGGTGGAGGCGTTTCGACGCTCGGGCAACCGCCCGGAGTGGATGATTCTGAACGTGCTGCCAGTGCTGCCGCCGGAACTCCGACCGATGGTTCAACTGGACGGCGGACGGTTTGCGACGAGCGATCTGAACGATCTCTATCGACGGGTCATTAACCGCAATAACCGCCTCAAGCGCCTGGTAGAGCTTGGCGCGCCGGAGATCATCGTGCGCAACGAGAAGCGCATGCTCCAGGAAGCCGTGGACGCGCTGATCGACAATGGCCGACGCGGGCGGGCCGTGACCGGCTCATCCAACCATCCCTACAAGTCGCTGAGCGACCTCCTGCGCGGAAAGCAGGGTCGGTTCCGCCAAAACCTGCTGGGCAAGCGCGTGGACTACTCCGGTCGATCCGTGATCGTGGTTGGGCCGCACCTGAACCTGAACCAGTGTGGTCTACCGACCAAGATGGCCCTTGAGCTTTTCAAGCCCTTCGTGATGCGAAAACTCGTGGACGACGGGCACGCCAGCAATATCAAGAGTGCCAAGCGGATGGTCGAGCATCCCGAACCGCTGGTCTGGGACGCGCTTGAAGAGGTAACTCGCGACCATCCCGTGTTGCTCAACCGCGCCCCGACGCTGCACCGCCTGGGGATCCAGGCGTTCGACATCGTGCTGGTGAGCGGCAGCGCCATCCAGATTCATCCGCTGGTTTGCACGGCGTTCAACGCGGACTTCGATGGCGACCAAATGGCCGTGCATGTGCCGCTCAGCCGGGCGGCGCAAGACGAAGCCCGCCACATCATGAAGAGCACCCACAACATCTTGTCGCCCGCGGACGGTACGCCGATCGTGAGTCCAACGAAGGACATGGTGCTGGGGGCGTACTACCTCACGGAGGTCAGGGACGGCGCGACGGGCGAGGGCAAGCTCTTCGCCAATTTCGCTGACGCCGTGCTTGCTTTCGAACACGGGGTCGCGGACTTGCAAGCGCTGGTCCGCCTGCGGGTAACGCCGGAGGACTTCCCCGACGCGGCCATGGGGCAGGACGGTCCGGTCATCATTGAGACGACGGTCGGGCGGATCATGCTGAATCAAGCGATTCCGCGGGACCTTCGCTTCGTCAATGAACGCCTGGACAAGGGTGGCTTGCGGCGAGTGATCGAAATGGTCTTCTTCAACACCAACATGGACGTGACAGGTGAGGTAGCCAACCAGCTCAAGAACCTGGGCATGTACTGGGCTACCCGGTCCGGCGTCACGATGGGGATCAAAGATCTTGAGATTCCCGACGTGAAGCGCAAGGTCGAGCAGGAGACCGACGACCGCGTCAGCGGCATTCGCGCGAGCTACGAGGACGGGCTCATCACGGACGACGAGCGGTATCGCCTGACGGTTAAGGCGTGGACCGACGCGATGGCGACGGTTTCCAGTTCCGTTGAAGAGAGCATGGACGAGATGAGCCCAGTGTTCATGATGGGCAATTCAGGCGCCGCCAAGGGGAATTTCGACCAGATTCGGCAGATTTCGGGTATGCGAGGTCTCATGTCGAACCCTTCCGGCCGGATCATTGAGATGCCGGTGCGGGCGAACTTCCGCGAGGGCATGTCAACGCACGAGTACTTCATTTCCACGCATGGCGGGCGCAAGGGCCTGGCCGACACGGCCCTGCGTACGGCGGACAGTGGCTATCTGACCCGCCGCCTGGTTGACGTGGCCCAAGATGTGATTGTGATGGGTGACGACTGCGGCACCCTGGACGGGATTCCGGTTGAAACCGGCGACCTGGACGAAGTGCTGGACTCGGTGGGCGTTCGATGCTTCGGACGGTTTCCCGCCCGCCCGATCGTTCATCCGGAGACCGGGGAGATCATCGTGCCCCTGGGCACCCTGATTGATCATGAACTCGTAAAGGTGATCGACAGCGCCGGGGTGGAGGCGGCCGTGGTTCGGTCGCCGATGACCTGCGCCAATGCTCGGGGTCTTTGCCAGATGTGCTACGGCATGGATCTGGCTCGCCATGACCTGGTGGCCGAGGGGACCGCCGTTGGGATTATCGCCGCGCAGTCGATGGGCGAACCCGCGACTCAGCTGACGATGCGTACGTTCCACCTTGGCGGCATTGCGACGGGTGCCGACATTGTGGACAAGGAACAAGGGCTTCCGCGGGTGCAGGAGCTGTTTGAGGCTCGCATTCCCAAGGGCGTCGCCGTGATGAGTGACATCGACGGTACGGTTGAGGTCATTGACGACGACGAGCAGCGCCGAGTTCGGGTTGTTTCAGCCCACGTGCACGAGTACGACTACGTGCTTGAACCCGGGATGGTCCCGATCGTGGACGACGGGGCCGACGTGGCGAGAAACGCCGTGCTTGCCGTGCCACAAGTCCAGGCTGATGATCTCCTGGCTCGCAAGGCCAAGAGCAAGTCGAACACGATCAGTAAACGGGCGCTGGCCAAGGTCGCCAGTATCGGCGTGACAGCCGAGGCGGAGGGCGTGGTCGAGCTTCATGATGGCCGGATCGTCGTTCGCGCCGAGGATGAGGATGTCAGCGAGTACCCGGTATCGCCGGCCTCCGAACTGCGCGTGCACAGCGGTGACTTTGTGCGGGTGGGCGATCAACTCACGGAGGGTCCGCTCAACCCCCACGACATTCTGCGCCTTCGAGGCCGCGCCGAGTTGCAGCAGTACATCGTCAGCGAAGTTCAGCGGGTGTACCGAATGGTCGGCGTGGCGGTGAATGACAAGCACATCGAGATCATCATCCGGCAGATGCTGCGTCACGACGCGGTGGATACTCCGGGCGAAACGACGCTCTTGCCGGGCACGCTGGTCGATCGGTCCACGCTGGCGGAGACCAACGTGCAGGTGGCGGAGACGGGCGGTCGGATTGCGGATTCTCACGAAGTCCTGCTGGGTGTGACCAAGGCATCTCTGAATAACGAGAGCTTCCTGGCCGCCGCGTCGTTCCAGGACACGACGCGCGTCCTGACCGAAGCCGTGGTGGAAGGCAAGACGGATCACCTGCACGGGCTGAAAGAAAACGTGATCATCGGAAAGCTCATCCCGGCCGGAACCGGCTGGGATCGGTATCACGGTCCGGAGCTCGAAGCTCCGAGCCAGTCCGATGTCCTGATCGACACGGAGGCCATGCACATGGCCGAAGGTGTGTCGCTGGAAGACTTGCGCGAGGATAACGGCGCGGGTGACGTCACCGACGCTGATGACAGCCCGCAGGCAGGCGTTGTGACGGCCGGTGCGCCGCCAATGGACGCTGCCGAGAGCGATTTGCTGGCGGGCATCGATACGAATCGACCCGGCGCGAGTGACGATTTCGCGGACTTCCTGCGGCCCGTGGACGAGGCCGGCATCGACGAGTCTTCGGCGGTGCGCCTGGACCCGACGACGGACGGCGACAGCGTTGACGACGGGGATGGCCGGTGATAGGCTCGTCGCTGCCGTGGCTGGCCCTGTGCCGCCGGGCATTTTCTACGTAAGGGCTCTGAAGGTCACCTCGTGCCTACAATTAATCAACTCGTCCGTAAGGGGCGCAAGCAACGCCGAAGCAAACTCAAGGCGCCAGCGTTGCATTACTCGTACAACGGACTGCGACGTCGTATGCAGCGGGGCGATGGCTCGCCCCAAAAGCGTGGCGTATGCACCTTAGTGCGAACCGTTACCCCGAAGAAGCCGAATTCGGCGCTACGGAAAGTTGCGCGCGTTCGGCTTTCAAACGGGATTGAAGTCACGGCGTACATTCCGGGTGAGGGGCATCGGCTGCAGGAGCACTCGGTGGTGTTGATTCGCGGTGGTCGCGTGCGCGATCTCCCAGGCGTCCGGTACCACATTGTGCGTGGAACCCTTGACGCTGACGGTGTCGAGGGTCGTCGACGCAGCCGGTCCAAGTACGGCGCAAAGCGCGACGCCTAGCTCGCTGAATCGGAAGTCCCTGCCCATGACGTTGCCCACAGCAGCCGCTCCGCCGCGTGCGAGTCGCGCCTGATGCCGCGTCGCAAGCGACCGGAACGTCGCGTGATTCCGCCAGACCCTCGATTCAACAACCGCACCGTGCAGCGGTTTATCAACAAGGTGATGCGAAGCGGCAAGAAGTCGCTGTCGCAGCGGATCGTATATAACGCCTTCGACATTATTGAAGGTCGGACCGGCGCACCGGCGATTGACGTGTTCGAGGCCGCCGTACGTAATGCGATGCCCCAAGTCGAAGTCAAGCCGCGTCGTGTCGGCGGCGCCAATTACCAGGTCCCCGTGGAAATCCGCGGGGACCGGCGCTATTCGCTGGCCGTGCGCTGGCTGATTGATGCATCCCGCAATCGGGGTGGCCGGTCTATGCCCGAACGCCTGGCCGCCGAGTTGATGGAAGCGGCTGACGGGCAGGGTGGCGCCGTGCGACGGCGGGATGAAATGCATCGAATGGCGGAAGCGAACCGAGCGTTCGCGATTTACGCGTATTAGCCCGTCTGCCTGAACCCCGGAACACGAGGCCCATGAACACCCTGGATATTTCGCGTACGCGCAACATTGGAATCATTGCCCACATTGACGCGGGCAAGACGACCACTACGGAACGCATTCTGTTCTTTTGTGGCCGGATTCACCGCGTGGGCGAGGTGCACGACGGCAACGCCCAGATGGACTGGATGGCGCAGGAGCGTGAGCGCGGCATCACGATTGTGGCCGCCGCGACCACGGCGTCCTGGAACGATCACCGGATCAACATTATCGATACGCCAGGTCACGTTGATTTCACCGCCGAGGTGGAACGTTCGTTGCGCGTCCTCGATGGTGGAGTTGTCGTGTTTGATGCGGTCAATGGCGTGGAGCCACAGTCGGAAACCGTCTGGCGGCAGGCCGACCGATACAGCGTTCCGCGGGTGGCCTTTATCAACAAGATGGACCGGCGCGGGGCGGACTTTGACGCAACGATCGATTCGATTCGCGACCGACTTGGCGCCAATCCGGTGCCCATTCAGATCCCCATTGGCTTTGAAGCGGAGTTCGACGGTGTGGTCGATCTGGTGACGATGGAGGCAATTCGCTGGTCGCCGGACCGTCTGGCGGCTCCCGTGCGAGGGCCAGTTCCGGACGAGCTTGAAGCAGCCGCCCTGGACGCTCGTGAGCGAATGGTGGAGGCGCTGGCCGAACTTGATGACGACGTGGCCGTCAAGTATCTGGACGGCGAGGAACTGAGCACGAATGAGCTCATGGCGGCCGTGCGTCAAATGACGGTTCGGGCGCAGGGTGTTCCGGTGCTGATGGGCTCCGCGTTGCGCAACAAGGGCATCGAGCCATTGCTCGACGCGATCACGGCCTATTTGCCCTCGCCTCTCGACGTGCCGCCGGTGACCGGAATCAATCCGAAGACCGGCGCGGAGGAACAACGCCGACCAGCGGAGGACGATCCGTTTACGGCGATTGCGTTCAAGATCGTGGCTGACCCGCATGCCGGCAAGCTGGCGTATTTCCGGGTGTATTCGGGATCGATCGAGCCTGGCGGTACCGTGCTGAATACGGCCGCCGGCAAGCGGGAGCGCCTATCGCGGGTGCTTCGCATGCACGCCGATAAGCGCGAGGAAGTTTCGGAGACGATCCGGTACGGCGACATCCTGGCCGCCGTGGGCGTCCGCTCCACAAACACCGGCGATACCCTGACGGATCCCAAGTACCCGCTGCAGTTGGAGTCCATTACCTTTCCCGAGCCGGTGGTCACAATTGCGATCGAGCCGAGGAGCCGGGGCGATCAGGACAAGATCATCGATGCGCTGCGACGGCTTGGTGAGGAAGACCCGACGTTTCGCATCAGCGCCAACGAGGAGACGGGGCAGACGCTGATTGCCGGCATGGGTGAGTTGCATCTTGAAGTCATCGTGGACCGGCTGCTGCGTGAGTACCGCGTGGGCGCCAATGTCGGACGGCCGCAAGTGTCGTATCGGGAGCGGCCGCGGCGCGAAAGCACCGGGCGGGGGCGCTTTGTCCGACAGACTGGCGGCCGCGGGCAGTACGGTGATGTGACGGTTGAGCTTGAGCCGCTGCCGCTGGGTACGGGCGTTCAGATTGAGCGTCGCATTGTCGGTGGCGCGATTCCCGTGCAGTTCATTCCGGCGGCCGAGCGAGGAGCGGCGCGTCGGTTGACAAGCGGCCCACAAGGCATGGAGGTCACTGACGTACGCATCACGCTTGTGGACGGCTCGTACCACGAGGTCGATTCGTCGGAGCTTGCCTTTGAAATCGCCGGCGCCATGGCCGTGGAAGACGCGCTGAACAGGGCGAAAACGGATGTCATGGAGCCGTTGATGAGCGTCCAGGTCGTCGTTCCCGAGGACTACGTGGGCGACACGCTGGCCGGACTGGCCGCGAAGCGCGGCACCATTCACGGCGCCGACATGCGTGGCGGGTCGCACATTCTCGTGGCGGAGGTACCGCTGGCGACGATGTTCGGGTACGCTAACGAGTTGCGTTCGGCGACTCAGGGTCGCGGGACGTTTTCCATGGAGTTTTCCCACTACGCGGTGACTCAACGAGCGGGTGCCGCGGATGGACTTCTGACGCCGGTTTCTTAACCGCGCACTGCGCAGGAGCACAGGAGCGAATGGCACGCCAACACTTCGAACGAACGAAGCCGCACGTCAACGTGGGCACGATTGGCCACGTTGACCACGGCAAGACGACGCTGACCGCCGCAATCACGAAGGTGCTGTCGTACAAGCAATTGGCCGACTTCATGGCCTTCGACGAAATCGACCGCGCGCCCGAGGAGAAGGAACGCGGAATCACGATTTCAATTACGCATGCGGAATACGAGACCGAGAGCCGGCACTACGCGCACATTGACGCCCCCGGCCACCGGGACTACATCAAGAACATGATCACGGGCGCCGCTCAGATGGACGGCGCGATCCTCGTGGTCGGCGCGGACGACGGTCCGATGCCGCAAACGTATGAGCACGTATTGCTGGCGCGCCAAGTGGACGTCCCGGCGATCGTGGTATTCCTCAACAAGGCGGACATCGTTGAAGACGAGGAGTTGCTTGAGCTCGTTGATCTTGAACTTCGCGACCTCTTGAACAAGTACGACTTCGACGGTGACAACGCTCCGATCATTCCGGGCAGCGCCCTGCTGGCGTTGGAGTCGGAGAGCACGGACCTGGATGCGCCGGAGTATCAGCCGATCCTGGAGTTGATGGAAGCCGTGGACACGTTTATTCCACAGCCGGAGCGTCCGGTCGACCAGCCGTTCCTGATGCCGGTTGAGGATGTGTTCGGCATCAAGGGTCGCGGCACCGTGGTCACGGGCCGCGTCGAGCGCGGCAAGGTTGAGGTCGGGGAGCAGGTTGACATCGTCGGCATGCGTTCCGAGATCGATCAGCGAGTCGTGACCGGCGTGGAGATGTTCCGCAAGACGCTGGACGAAGGCGTGGCCGGCGACAATGTCGGTTGCCTGCTTCGTGGCATTGAACGCGACGAGGTGGAGCGCGGAATGGTGCTGGCGAAGACCGGTTCCATCACCCCCCACACCGAATTCATGGCCCAGGTCTACGTGCTGACGCGTGACGAAGGCGGCCGGCACACGCCGTTTTTCAGTGGCTATCGTCCACAGTTCTACATTCGAACCACGGACGTGACCGGCGAGATTGAGTTGCCGGAAGGGACTGAAATGGTTGTGCCCGGCGACAACGTGGAAATGACGGTGCGCCTGCACCAGCCGATTGCCCTGGAGGATGGCGTGAATTTCGCGATCCGCGAAGGTGGCGTGACGGTCGGCGCGGGCGTCGTGACGAGCATCATCAAGTAACCGATGGCCCACGCGCGCGCCCGCCCCCCTCGCCCGGCTTCGATGGAAGCCTCGGGCCGTCGTGCGCCGGCACGCCCACGACGACAGTCGCCCACGCAGCGAATCCGGATTCGCCTCAAGGCTTATGACCACCGCGTGCTGGATGACGCGGCTCGACGCATCATCGATACGGCGGGCCGGACCGGCGCTGACGTGCGTGGGCCGATCCCGCTTCCCACGGAGCGCAAGACGTGGACGGTGATTCGATCCCCATTCATTGACAAGGACTCGCGCGAGCAGTTCGAGATGCGGACGCACAAGCGGCTGATTGACGTCATTGATCCGACGCCTCAGACCATGGACGAACTCCTGCGGTTGCAACTGGCCGCGGGCGTCGACATTGAGTTGAAGTCGTAGCGATGTCCGTGGGGCTTATCGGTCGTAAGCTCGGCATGACGCAAGTCTTTGACGACCACGGTCGGGCGTTGGGCGTCTCGGTCCTCCAGGCCGGGCCGTGCCATGTCACGCAGGTACGAACCGACGCCACCGACGGCTATTCCGCCGTGCAGCTCGGTTTCGATCCCGGGCCCGAACGTCGGCTTACGCGCGCGGAGCGCGGGCACCTTGGGCGCTTGCCGTCCTACCGCGTGTTACGCGAGTTTCGAACGCCGGACGCGACCGACTTTTCGGTCGGGGACGAGCTCAGCGTGGCCAATGTGGACCTCGGACCGCGTGTGGACGTTGTGAGCGTGTCCAAGGGCAAAGGTTTCGCCGGCGTGATGAAGCGTCATGGATTCAGGGGCGGCAAGCGGACCCACGGCCAGTCTGATCGCGAGCGGGCACCAGGATCGATTGGCGCCGGGACGTCGCCCAGCCGAGTCTTTAAGGGCACCCGCATGGCTGGACGCATGGGTGGGAGCCGCACGACGTCCCGCAATCTCACGGTGGCAGGCGTTGACGTTGATCGAGGCTTGGTCCTCGTGGTTGGCGCAGTGCCCGGACCGCGCGACACCGTCGTGACCATTCGGCCCGTTCGCCGAACCGGCCGGGGGGCTGCCTGATGGCCGCACAGAACGAAGGTCCGAATGAGCTCGCAGCGGTGGCGAGCGACTGTTTCGGCAGCGCGGACGCGCCGGCCGAAATGCTGAAGCGCATGCTGATCGTTCACGCGGCCAACCAGCGCCAGGCCACGGCCAACACGAAGAGTCGTGGCCAGGTGGCGGCCAGCACGGCCAAACTCTTCCGCCAGAAGGGTTCCGGTCGCGCACGCGCGGGCAGCGCAGGTTCGCCCGTGCGGCGGGGCGGCGGTGTGGCCTTTGGGCCCAAGCCCGGGCGCGCGCGTGCTCGCATGAACAAGCGTGAGCGAAAAGAGGCGATACGTGCGCTGTTGGCGGGCAAGGCCGCCGGGGCGTGCATTCGCGTGGCGCCCTCGTGGGGCGACTCGCCGAGGACACGCGACCGAGCGGCGTGGCTGACTGCCAGCGGTTTGTCCGGACGCGTGCTCCTGGTTGACGTGGATCCTTCGGAGGCGTTGCGGCGCTCGGCACGGAACATCCCCAACGTGGATGTCGAACGGGCCGATACGTTGAGCTTCTATGGAATCGCCGTGGCCGACCACATTGTGGCCAGCCCGGCGGCGCTGGATGCGCTGCAGGCGCGAGTTGGCCGATGAACCCCGCCGACGTCATTACGCGCCCAATCGTGACGGAGAAGTCCACGGCGCTGGGCGAACTCGGCAAGTACGTGTTCCAGGTCCGGAGCGGGGCGTCCAAGCACTCGGTCCGGCAAGCCGTGGAGGCCATGTTTCACGTGGAGGTCGCGTCGGTCAACGTAATGAACGTGCGCGGAAAGCCGCGGAGGATGGGACGATTCGAAGGTCACCAGCCAAGCTGGCGCAAGGCCGTGGTCACTCTGCGCGAAGGCCACACTATCGAAGTGGTCCCGGGGGTCTAGGCGATGGGACTGCGTAACTTCAACCCAACCTCGCCGGGCCGGCGTGGCTACGTTGCGGTTGACAACATTGAGCTGTCAGGCGACCGGCCGCTGAAGACGCTGCTGCGTCCGCTCAAGAAGCGGGCGGGTCGCAATAACACCGGCAGGATTACCGTTCGGCATCGCGGCGGCGGCGCCAAGCGACGCTACCGTGTTATCGATTGGCGTCGCGACAAAGCTGGTGTGCCGGCCGTGGTCGCCAGTGTTGAATACGATCCCAACCGATCGGCGCATATTGCTCTGCTGCACTATCGGGACGGTGAGAAGCGATACATCCTGGCGCCGGTTGGGATTGACGTGGGCAGCGAGCTCCTTTCCGGCCCTGGCGCCGAACCGCGACCTGGGAACGCCATGCAGCTCGCTCGCATCCCGGCGGGAACCGAGATCCATGCCGTGGAGTTGACTCCCGGACGCGGCGCCCAGCTGGTGCGGTCCGCCGGCATGGTGTGTCAGCTCATGGCCAAGGACCGCGGACTTGCGACGCTTCGATTACCGTCAGGCGAGATGCGTCAAGTCTCCGAGGCCTGTGTGGCGACGGTGGGCCGCGTAGGGAATGTGGACCACAGTAACCAGTCGGCGGGGAAGGCTGGTCGGATACGATGGCGCCGCCGCCGCCCACAGGTGCGTGGTGCGGCCATGAACCCTCACGATCATCCACATGGCGGCGGCGAAGGCAAGGCGCCAGTGGGCATGCCGGGACCGAAAACGCCGTGGGGCAAACCCACCCAAGGTCGCCGAACTCGGGTCGGGCGACGTCCCAGCGACAAGTTCATCGTGCGCCGGCGGAACAGGTAGGACGGAATGTCGCGCAGCACAAAAAAGGGTTGGTACATCCATCCGAAACTCGAGAAGCGCGTGGCCGACGCCTCGCGCAGCCGCCGCAAGCAGGTCATACGAACCTGGAGTCGGGCCAGCGTGGTTCACCCCGAAATGGTGGGACTCACAATCGCCGTGCACGATGGTCGACGGCACGTGCCGGTGTACATCTCCGAGAACATGGTGGGGCATCGGCTTGGTGAATTCGCACCGACGCGTACGTTTCGCAGCCATGCGCGCGGACGCTCCACGACGCCGATGGGACGCTAAGGCATGGAAGTCTCCGCAACGGCCAAGTACGTGCGCATGTCGCCGCAGCGCGGACGAGTGATCGCGCGCGAGTTGGCGGGACTCGAGATTGACCAGGCAATGTCCATGCTGGCGTTCATGCCCAATCGAGCGGCGTCTGAGATTGCCAAGGTCGTCAAGTCAGCGACGGCCAACGCCGAGCACAACTATGCGCTGGACCGCGACGCGTTGCGCATCCAGTCGGTCGTGGTCAACGACGGGCCGGCACTGCGACGCTTCCGGCCGAGATCACGTGGGCGGGTTGGCCCGTACCTGAAGCGATCCGGTCACATTACCGTGACGGTTGAAGACGGGATGGCGTAGACATGGGTCGCAAGGTTCATCCCATCGGGTATCGCCTGGGTTACACCACCCGCTGGGAGAGCACGTGGTACGCCGATCGAGATTACACCGAACTGTTGCTGGAAGACCTGGCCATTCGGAATCTCGTGCGTCAATACCTTGAAGCGCCCAATGGACGTGACGGCGCTCGACGCGGCGGCCGCCGGCGCGGCAGTTACGGGGCCGGGGTTTCGAAGATTGAGATCGAGCGCCAAGTCAGCCAGGTTCGCGTGGTTATCCATACGGCGCGGCCCGGCATTGTGATCGGGCGTGGTGGAAGTAACCGGGAGGAAATCCAGAACCGCATTGAACGGCACACCGGCAAGCGCGTGGTCGTGGATGTTGAAGAGATTGGTCAGCCTGAGCTTGACGCGTTTCTTGTGGTTCGAAACGTGGCCGACCAACTGGAGCGCCGCGTTTCCTTCCGTCGCGCGATCAAGATGACGGCGGAACGGACCATGCGCGCCGGCGCACAAGGCGTGAAGATCATGGTGAGCGGCCGCCTGGGCGGGCGTGAAATGTCGCGAAGCGAGTTCGAATTGCTTGGCACCGTTCCGCTTCAGACGCTCGACGCCGACATCGATTACGGCTTCACGGAAGCGCGCACAGCCGCCGGCCGCATCGGTGTGAAGGGATGGGTTCACCGCGGCGCCGCTCGTGACGCGGCCGAGCTGCTCTCGGAGTCGGTATCGCGACCGTCCGCGGGCCGTCGTCGCCGGCCACCGCGAGGCTGACCATGTTGATGCCAAAGCGCACAAAGTTCCGCAAGATGCACCGGGGGCGTCGACGTGGCCGCGCCAGTCGTGGCAGCTCGCTCGTCTCGGGTGACTTTGGCCTGCAGGCCACGACCGTGGGATGGGTGGACAGCCGCGAAATCGAGGCGGCCCGACGCGCGATTACGCATTCGGTTCGGCGAACCGGCCAGCTTTGGATTCGAATATTTCCGGACAAGCCCATCACGCAGAAGCCGGCCGAGGTTCGAATGGGCAGTGGGAAGGGCAATGTGGAGAGTTGGGTAGCCGTGGTCAAGCCGGGTCGAATCCTCTTTGAGCTTGCCGGTGTTGAAGAAAGCATGGCGCGTGAGGCTATGCGCCTGGCATCACACAAGCTTTCGGTGCAGACGCGCGTGGTTTCGCGTTCCGCGGAGGTCGCCGTTGGCTAAGGCTGATCAGTTCCGGGATCTGAGCGATGACGAGTTGGCCACGCGGATTACCGAGACGAAAGAGGAACTCTTCAGGCTGCGCGTTCAGCATGCAACGCTGCAATTGGCTGATACGTCGCAGTTGCGCCAGGTGCGGCGTGACATCGCGCGCATGCTGACCGTGCAGCGCGAGCGTGCGCTGGCGTCCTTCGAGATGGGGGAGGCGTAACCCGTGCCCGGAGCTCGTGCTCGCCGGGTCGGTCGCGTGGCTAGCGACCGGGCCGACAAGACAATCATCGTTGAGGTGGAATCGGTCCGCCGCCATCGACTCTATCGGAAGCCGGTACGTATTCGTCGCAAGTTCATGGCGCACGATCCCGGCAACATCTGCCGCATTGGCGATGTGGTGCAGATCGAGGAATCGCGTCCGATCAGCCGGCGGAAGCGCTGGCGTCTCGTCGAAGTCCTCGAGCGCACGCAGCTAACCGCCGAGGAACGCCAAGCGGCCTTTAGCGCCGGAGATACGGAAGCGGCGACGGTGGCGTCGTCCGGTGGGGCGGAGCGCGCGGAGCAGCAATGATTCAGCAGCAGAGCCGACTCAGGGTCGCCGACAACAGCGGCGCGCGCGAGATCATGTGCATTCGCGTGTTGGGTGGCTCGTCTCGCAAGTACGCGCGCGTTGGGGACATCATTGTGGGCAGCGTGAAGCAAGCGGCGCCCAACAGCGCGGTTCCACGTGGATCTGTGGTGCACGCGGTGGTGGTGCGCGTGAACAAGGAGTATCGACGGCCGGACGGCTCGAGGATTCGCTTTGACGATAACGCTGCGGTTCTGCTTGAGGGCGACGTGCCGCGGGGCACACGAATCTTCGGTCCTGTCGGCCGTGAGCTGCGTGACCGCCGCTTCATGCGCATCGTTTCCCTGGCGCCGGAGGTGCTGTAGCGATGTCTGAACGGCGCTTTCGCATTCGAAAAGGCGACACCATCCAGGTGCTGCAGGGCCGTGATGTCGGCCGACGCGGAGTGGTTGAGCGGGTGGTTCCAGCGACCGGTCGCGTTGTTGTTGAAGGTGTGAACATTCGCAAGCGACACGCCAGACCACGGGCGATCGGACAGCCGGCGGGTATCATTGACTTTAACGCCCCGCTTGACGTCTCGAACGTCATGTTGGTGTGCCCCGTCTGTGACCAGCCGGCCCGGGTCGGATACAGGCTTGGCGATGATGGTGTGAAGCGGCGTCGCTGCCGCAAATGCAATGAACAGATTGACGAGTAATGTCCCGCCTGCTGACGCGCTATCGGGAGGAGATCCGGCCGCAGATGATGCGGGAGTTCGGCTATTCCAACGCGCTGGCCGTTCCGCGCCTGGACCGAATCGTCGTGAACATCGGGCTGGGCGAGGCCCTGGAAAACGATGCCGCCGTGGATCACGCCGTCCGCGACATCGCCACGATTACGGGGCAACGTCCCGTGGTGACGCGAGCTCGCAAGAGTGTGGCGGCGTTCAAGCTGCGCGCCGGGCAGCGCGTGGGCGTGAAGGGGACCTTGCGGGGCACCCGCATGTATGAGTTCCTGGATCGCCTGGTCACCGTTGCTCTACCGCGAATGCGTGACTTTCGCGGGGTTCGACGTACGTCGTTTGACGGCCGTGGCAACTACTCGCTTGGCCTCTCCGAGCAGCTTATTTTTCCGGAGATCGACTACGACCAGATTGATCGAATTCGCGGATTGCAGGTCGTCATCGTGACGACCGCCCCGCGTGACAGCGAGTCCCTGCGGCTGCTCGAACTTCTCGGCATGCCGTTCCAACGCCTCGACGAGGCAGCCTGAGGTTCGGTAATGGCGCGAAAGGCAAAGATCGAGAAGTGGAGGCGCGAGCGCGAGGCCTGGCTCGACCCCGAGTTCGAGACCAAGTCTATTCGCGGGCGCAAGCTGCGCTTCAAAGTGCGGTATCGCAACCGTTGCCGACTTTGTGGCCGGCCGCGTGCGCACATCCGACGATTTGGCATATGCCGAATCTGCTTCCGCGAACTGGCCGTGAAGGGCCATATTCCGGGAGTGACGAAGGCGAGTTGGTGAGGCGAAGATGACCGACCCCATTGCGGACATGCTTACTCGGCTGCGAAATGCCGTGGCGGCGCGTCACACCAAAGTCCGTATTCCTCACTCAAAGACCAAAGCCCGCATTGCCGCGCTCCTGGCGGACGAGGGATTTATCGGATCCATTGAAACGGTGCAGGATGGCCATCGGGCATGGTTGGACGTGACCTTGCGCTACCTCAACGGCGAACCAGCCTTCGGGGGCGCCAAACGCGTCAGCCGCCCGGGACTGCGCATCCATACGCGGTCGCGCGAGATTCCGCGAGTTATGGGCGGTATTGGAACCGCCGTTATCTCCACGTCGCAAGGCATCATGTCGGGCCGTGAGGCTGCCAAACGTCGCCTCGGCGGCGAAGTCATCTGTTTCGTCTGGTAATTCCATGTCGCGGATTGGCTTAACTCCCATCAACGTGCCTGAAGGCGTGAGCGTCAGTTTCGACGCGGACAACGTCGCGTCGGTGCGGGGTCCCAAGGGTGAGTTGACCCAAACCCTTCCCCGCCTGATCACCTTCGCTCGAGACAACGGGCGATTGCTGGCCAGCCGTCCGAACGACGACCACCGGACGCGAGCCTTGCACGGTCTGGCTCGCCAGTTGGTGGCCAACATGATCGTCGGCGTGACGCAGGGCTATGAGAAGCGTCTGGAGATCCAGGGGACCGGCTATCGAGCGCAGCTTCAGGGCAATACGCTTGACTTGCAGCTGGGATTCACGCACCCGCAGCGGCGCGTGGCTCCTGAGGGAATCGAGTTTGAAGTTCCCGACCCGACGCATATCGTTATTCGCGGGATCGACAAGCAGGCCGTTGGCCAGGCAGCGGCGGATCTTCGAGCCATTCGGCCGGCCGATCCCTACAAGGGGCATGGCCTGCGCTATCAGGGCGAAGTCGTTCGGCGAAAGCCCGGCAAGACTGCCGCGACCACCGTTGCATAGGTGACCTGACTCATGGCCCAGGGGACTCGACAATCAGCTCGCAAGCGGCGGCATCGCCGCATTCGGCAACGCGTGGTGGGGCGCGCGAAGCGTCCGCGACTCGCCGTGTTCCGCAGTCTCAAGCACACCTATGCGCAGGTGATTGACGACGCGGCCGGGCATACGCTGGTTGCCGCGTCGTCGCGTGAACGCGCCACGCAGGGATCCACCAAGGTTCAGCGCGCGGCGGATGTCGGGGCGCGCCTGGCCGAGCGTGCGAAGGAGCTCCAAATCACGGCCGTCGTTTTTGACCGAGGCGGCCACCACTACCACGGGCGTGTCAAGGCGTTGGCCGACGCCGTTCGCGCCGGGGGCATCGCAGTATGACGATTGACACGCGGCACGTTTCAGGCGGTCACGACGCGTCCGGCGAGGGAGGCGATTTGCATCGCCTGGACGATCGCGTTGTACGCATCAAGCGCGTGGCCAAGGTCGTGAAGGGTGGCCGCCGCTTTGGCTTCAATGCAATCGTTGTTGTCGGCGACCGTCGCGGACACGTGGGCGTGGGCATCGGTCGGGCCAATGAGGTTGTCGCGGCAATTCGTAAAGGCCAGGAACGCGCGCGCCGGTCGCTCATCGCCGTCCCGCTGACCGACGACGGCTCGATTCCCCACTACGTGGAAGAGAGCTATCAAGCATCCAAGGTGGTGCTTCGTCCCGCCGGTCCTGGGACCGGAGTCATTGCCGGCGGCGCCGTTCGAGCCGTGCTTGAACTTGCCGGCGTTCGCAATCTGCTCACCAAGATCATCGGTTCAACAAACGCGGTCAACGTGGTTCGAGCCACGGTGAACGGCCTGGCAAGTTTGCAGATACCCGAAGAATCGGTCGCACGTCGCAAGCAGGCGCTGGGGGCATCCACCGATGAGTGAACTGCGTCTGCGCCAGGTGCGCAGCGCCATCGGCTCGCGGAACTCGCAGCGGCACACCCTGAGGGCCCTTGGCCTTGGTGCGATTGGGCGCCGGTCGTCGCGTCCGGATACGGCGGACGTCCGGGCCATGGTGAAGGTCGTTGGGCATCTCGTTGAGGTTGAATCGGTCCCGTCGCAAAGTGACGCCGTATGAAGCCGCATCAGATCACGGCGGACGCGCCGCGTCGTAAGCGCCGTCGTCGCGTCGGTCGCGGCGAAGGCTCGGGCAGCGGAAAGACCGCGGGCCGCGGGACGTTGGGACAGGGCGCCCGCAGCGGCAGCAACGCCTATCCCGGCTTTGAGGGCGGGCAGACGCGCCTGCTCATGCGCTTCCCAAGCCGCCGTGGCTTTACCAACCATCGGTTCAGGCGCGACTTCCAGCCAGTCAACGTGGGTGCGCTGAGCGTATTTCCCGAGGGGGCGGTGGTTGGTCCTGAGGAACTCAAGGCCCAGGGGCTGATTGAGCCGGGCCTTTACAAGATTCTTGCCGGGGGAGACCTGGATCACGCATTGACGGTGCGGGCGCCAAAGTTCTCGGCGGCGGCCAAGGCGAAGATCGAAAGCGCCGGTGGCTCCGTCGAGGAGTTGAGCGAGTGATCGAGACGGCCGTCGCGGCCTTCCAGCTTCCCGACGTTCGTCGCAAGATTCTTTTCACCATCGGCCTCCTGGTCGTGTTTCGGGCAGTCGCGCATATTCCCCTGCCCGGAGTCAACACGGAGTTGCTGGCCGATTTCTTTGCCGGCAACCAGTTGCTGGGCTTTATGAACCTGCTCTCCGGTGGGGCGCTGGAAAATTTCTCGGTCGTCGCGTTGGGCGTCTATCCGTACGTGACGGCCAACATCGCTTCGACCGTCCTGGTTCCGCTGATTCCTCCGCTACAGGAACTCTCGCGGGAGGGCGAAGCCGGCCGCCGCAAGATCGCCCAGTGGACGCGCCTGGCCACCATCCCGTTCGCCATGTTGCAAGGATTTGGCCAGATCCAGATTCTGCGCTCCGCGCAGCAGGGACTCTTATCGCCGACGCTCGGCGCGTTTGACATTGTGGTCATGCTGATTGTGATGACTGCGGGCACGATGTTTCTGCTCTGGATCGGCGAGCTGATCACGGAGAACGGCATCGGCAATGGCGTATCCATCATCATTTTCGCCGGCATCGTGGCCGGAGCTCCCGCCGCGCTCGGTCAGTCACTCTTCGCCGGCGAGAATATTGGCGGATTCGTTGCCGTCGTCATCATTGGTCTCATCATGATCGCGGCCATCGTATTTGTGCAGGAAGCGCAGCGCCGAATCCCGGTTCATTACGCCAAGCGAATCCGGGGAACCCGCATGTATGGCGGGCAGAGCACGCACATCCCGCTCAAGGTCAATTCAGCGGGCATGATTCCACTGATCTTCGCGTTCTCGCTGATGCTGCTTCCGGCGACGGTGGCCAGCTATTTCGAAACGTCGCAGGTCTCGTGGCTGGCTAATGCCGCCGGAGCCATTGCAATTACCCTGAGCCCCAGCAACGCTATCTATTGGGTGTTTACCTTTCTGCTCGTCATCGTTTTCACCTACGTCTATACCCTGGTCGTCTTTCAACAGCAAAACCTGGCCGAGAATCTGCAGAAAAATGGGGGGTTTATCCCAGGAATCCGTCCGGGCCGCCCGACACACCAGTACCTGACCGGGGTGGTGAATCGGATCACCCTGGCGGGCGCTGTGTTCCTGGGCATCATCGCGGTCGTGCCATTCGTCGCGCAGTCGGTGACGGGCGCGGACGCGGTAGCCATCAGTAGCACGGGAATGCTGATCGTCGTGGGCGTGGTTCTGGACACCATGCGCCAGCTTGAGTCCCAGTTGATGATGCGCAACTACGAAGGGTTCATTCGGTAGGCGAATGGGTGAGCGTCCCGTGATTGTGGTACTTCTTGGCCCGCCGGGTGCGGGCAAGGGCACGCAGGGTGAGCGGCTGGTCCGCCGCATTGCGGTGGATCACGTATCCACCGGTGATCTCTTTCGCGATGCGGTCACGACCGGATCGCCCGCCGGCCTGCGTGCCGAGTCGTACCTGCACAGCGGCCAACTCGTTCCGGACCAGGTCGTCCTGCAGGTCATCGAGGAGTATCTGGGCGTCGCTCGCGGACGAGACACTTGCTTTGACGGTTTTCCGCGTACGCGCAACCAGGCGGAAAAGCTGGACGATCTCCTCAAGCAATTCAATCTCGCGGTCACGGCTGTCATCTATATCAACGTGCCCGACGATGTGGCCCTCACGCGTCTGCTGTCCCGCGGCCGGGAGGATGACACCGAAGAAACGGCACGCTATCGACTCCAGGTGTATCACGAGGACACCGCGCCGCTCATTGACTATTACCGTGACGCGGGCGTTCTCATTGAGGTGGACGGGTCCGGCGGCGTGGAGCCCGTCGCACAGCGCGTGTGGACGGCGCTGAAGAACGCTATTCGATGATGTCCGGTTCAATCAGACCGAAGACGGCTGAAGAAATCGAGGCCATGGGGGCCTCGGGTCGCGTGTTGGCGGGTGCACTCAACGCGATTGAGGCGGCCGTGGAGCCGGGCGTGACGACGGGAGCGCTCAACGAGATCGCCGAGACGTACATCCGCGATCACGGCGGCATTCCCTCGTTCCTTGGCGTGCCCGCGGCCGACCCGGGCATCGAGCCGTTTCCCGGGGCGATCTGCGCGTCGGTCAACGACGCCATTGTGCACGGGATTCCGGGTAGCGCCGTCTTGCGGGAAGGCGATATCATAGGGCTGGACTGTGGAGTGATTCTTGACGGCTGGCACTCCGATTCAGCGCGTACGCTCGCGGTAGGCGAGATTAGCCCTGACGCGAGCCGCCTGCTTGATGTAACTCGCGCCGCCCTGGCTGAAGCTATTGGCGCATCCGTCGCGGGCGGTCACATTGGCGATATTGGGGCAGCTGTGCAAAAGCTGGTGGAGGAGGCCGGGCTCACGATCGTGAGGCGTTTCGTAGGACACGGGATCGGAAGGACCATGCATGAGTCGCCACAAGTGCCGAACTTCGGTCGGCCCGGCGGCGGTCCCGCGCTGCTTCCGGGGACGACACTGGCTATTGAGCCAATGGTAAATATCGGTTCCGCTGGCGTGGTGTTTGACGACGATGGCTGGACGGCGCGAACCGATGATGGCGCCCTTTCAGCTCACTTCGAGCATACGGTGGCCATTACGGATGCCGGCCCGCGGATTCTGACGGAAGCGGCCTGAGGCTCTTGATGGCATCGCCAAGAGATCGAACAAACGACACGCCGACCCCAGCCGATGAGTCGTCAAGTAAGACGCCGGTCATTGAGATTGAGGGCGAGGTTGTCGACTCGTTGCCAAACACGATGTTTCTGGTCAAACCTATCGGGCCGAACGGACAACCGCTGCGCATTCAGACCGGGGACGACGCCGAAGAAGAGCCCAAGGCTATCCTTGCTCACTTGGCCGGCAAGATGAGGCTGCGCTTCATTCGGGTCGGCGTGGGCGACCGCGTGCGGATGCAACTCTCGCCCTACGATCTTTCGCGCGGACGAATCACGTGGCGGCTCCGCGCCGACCAGCGAGTGGAGCGTTAGGGATCGTGCGAGTCTCGGCATCCGTCAAACCACGATGCGACCGCTGTCGCGTGATTCGGCGACGTGGACGCGTGATGGTCATTTGCTCCAACCCGAAACACAAGCAGCGGCAAGGCTGAGGACGGGGGATTCATGGCTCGAATTGCCGGCGTAGACATTCCGCGACATAAGCCCGTCGCAATTGCGCTGACCCACATCTACGGGATCGGGCGCACAACCAGCGCCGAGATCGTGCGCCAGGCCGAGATCAATCCACAGACGCGCGTCAATGACTTGACCGAGGCCGAGTTGGGTCGAATCCGGGCACTGATCGGTCGTGAGCGCGTTGAAGGCGATCTTCGACGCGTGGTGCAGACCAGCATTGCTCGCTTGCGCGAGATAGGTTCCTACCGGGGTCTACGGCATCGGATCGGCCTTCCGACGCGCGGACAGCGGACGCGAACAAACGCCCGTACCCGCAAGGGGCCGCGCCGGACCGTGGGCATTCGTAAGCGCGTGATCAAGCGAGGCTAGATTGATGGCGGAACGTTCAAGTCGATCGCGACGACGAAATCGCGCGCCCGTACCGCGAGGGGCCGCGCACATTCACGCCTCGTTCAACAACACCATCATCACGATTACCGACCCGATGGGCGACACCGTAGCTTCCGCGAGCGGGGGCACGATCGGCGCGCGCGGATCACGCAAGAGCACGCCGTTCGCGGCGCAGCAGGCGGCCGAGCAGGCCGCCCAGCGCGCCATGGATGCCGGAATGCGCGATATCAACGTATTCGTCAAGGGTCCCGGATCTGGCCGCGATGCCGCCGTACGCGCGCTGCAAGCGGTGGGACTCAACGTGTCAAGCATCTCAGACGTCACCCCGATTCCTCACAACGGCCCGCGGCCGCCGAAGCGTCGGCGCGTGTAGGCCCGAATAAAACCAGGGAGTCAATCTCGGATGGCCCGATACACCGGACCCGTGTGCCGCCTCTGCCGGAGGGAAGGGGAGAAGCTCTTCCTCAAGGGCGACCGCTGTCACACGCCGAAATGCGCCATTGAGCGGCGCGGAGATCGCGGCGGGCCGGGCGCCCGCGGCTTCAGCCGGCGACGACCGACGGAGTACGCCATTCAACTCCGGGAGAAGCAGAAGGCTCGACGAATCTACGGCGTTCTTGAGCGCCAGTTTCGTCGGCACTATCGCATGGCGGGCAAGCAGAGTGGTCCTCGCGGCGAGCGATTGCTGCAAATCCTGGAGCTTCGTGCGGACAGTGTTGTCTACCGGATGGGCTTCGGACTCAGCCGTGCCCATGCGCGTCAACTGATCCAGCATGGCCACATTGAACTGAATAACCGCAAACACGATATTCCGTCAGCCGTTCTGCGTGTCGGCGACCGGGTGCGGCTACGCCAAAAGAGCCGGAACATAGATTCCGTCAAAAACGCAATGGACCGCGCGGAGGCCTTGGGCCGACCGGCGTGGCTTTCGGTGGATCTCGAGGCATTCGAGGGCACCATCAACGCGATCCCCGATCGCAATCAGATCGATGCGACACTCAACGAGCAACTGATCGTGGAGTTCTACTCGCGCTAAATCGTGCGCGGGAGTCCGACGTATCGGACAGGAAGGTAAGGACCAGCGGTGTTTCTTGGACCTGTTGAATCAACTCAGGCCGAAGCCGACATCCAGCCGGCCGTGCAGGCGGTGGAGGTTGGCGACAACTACGCACACTTTCACATCGAGCCCCTTCGGCGCGGTTTCGCGCACACGCTGGGCAATCCCCTGCGTCGCGTATTGCTCTCCGCGCTCCCCGGCGCGGCATTCGCCACGGCACGCATCGATAGCGCGCTGCACGAGTTCAGCACGCTGGACTTCATGCGCGAAGATCTCGTCGAGTTCCTGCTCAATGTGAAGGGCGTTCGGATTCGATCACTGGACGCCGAGTCGGCCGTGGTCTATCTGGAAGCCGAGGGTCCGTCTGAGGTCACCGCGGCGGACCTGGAATTGCCGAGCGGCATCGAAATCGTGAATCCCGAACATCACCTGGCCTCCCTTACGGACGCAGGATTCCTGCGCGCGGAGTTTTCGGTTGAATCTGGCGCGGGCTACATCGGAAGCGAGACGCGCGGCGACCTGCCTATCGGCGTTATTCCAATGGATATGGTGTTCAGCCCGGTAACCAAGGTTGAGTACCACGTGGAATCGGCACGCGTCGGTCGCGAGTCCGAGTACGACCGGCTCGTGCTGAAGATCTGGACGGATGGCGTTATGAGCCCCGCGGATGCCCTGCGAGGCGCCGCGCAGCAACTCATCGAGTCGTTTCAGCTGATCGCCGGAGTTGACGAAACGGTGGACAGCGTGACATCGGCCTTCATGCCGCCTGTTCCGGAGGCCGAAGGCGACCCGCTTGAAGATCTCAAGCTCTCGAATCGAGCGTTGAACAGTCTCAAGCGCCATGAGCTCGAAACGGTGCAGGAGCTCATTCGACTGTCCGAGAACGACCTCTATGAGCTCCGGGGCATGGGTGAACGTCTTGTAACGGAAATCCGCGAGGCGCTGGAATTGCGCGGTCTCGCGCTGGCCGACAATTCGTCGGAACCGGACCAAACCCAGGAGTAATTCAGGTGAGGCATCGTCGACGAGGACGCCACCTGGGGCGCAACCCCGCGCAGCGGCGCGCGTTGAAGCGCGGCCTGGTGCGGTCACTGATTCTGCACAGCCAGATTGAGACCACCCTGGCGCGTGCCAAGGAGATTCGACGCGACGTCGACCGTCTGATCACCCTTGCCAAGCGCGGCGATCTCCACGCGCGTCGTCAGGCCATTGCCCGGATTCCAGATCCCGAGACGATTGAGCGGCTCTTCGAGGATATCGCCGATCAGTACGCGGACCGTCCGGGCGGTTATACGCGGATTCGCCGTGTGGGGGTTCGCCTCGGTGATGGTTCCCCGTTGGTTCGCATGGAGCTGGTGTGACACACGTACGCACCGTTCGCGCGACCGTCGAATACGACGGCGCGGAATTCAGAGGCTTCCAGCGGCAGCGGGGTGTTCGTACGGTTCAGGGCGTCCTGGAGTCGGCCATTCAGGCGGCCACCGGCGAGGCCGCGGCCGTGGCCGGCGCAGGGCGGACCGACAGCGGCGTTCACGCGATAGGTCAGGTGATTGCTTTTCGAGCTGTCACGCGGCTTGACGACGCGACACTGCTGCGGGCGCTCAATGCGCATTTGCCCGCGGATGTCGTGATTGACGAGCTCACGACCACGGATCCCGCGTTCGATCCGCGACGGGACGCCATGTCGCGCGTCTACGAGTACCGGATTGAACAGCGCCCGGTGCGCCCGGTCATTGACAGGCATCGTGCGTGGCACGTTGGACAGCCGCTCGACCTGATCCGGATGCGAAGTGCGGCGTCTCAGCTCATTGGCTCGCATGACTTTGACGCATTCACGGCCGGACGCCAGGCGAGTACGAGGCGCGAGATCTACGCGCTTGAAGTTTGGCGAGAGGGCGCCACCATCTTCATTCGCATCGCCGCGAACGCGTTTCTCTTCCGGATGGTGCGACGAATCGTCGCCACGCTCGTTCGAGTCGGCCGGGATGAGATCGATGCGGCCTCCGTGGCCGCACTCCTGCGGCCGGCTCCTCGCTCGCATGTTCGCGGCACGGCCCCGGCGCACGGACTGACTTTGCTACGGGTGGAGTATCCGGCGCGTTCGTCTCGATACAATCAGCAACGCATGCAACAGGCGGTGAGGCCGTGAGCGCACAGAGCGGACGGCGGTGGGTAGTGGTCGACGCCTCCGGGCAGACGCTTGGACGCTTGGCCACGCGCATCGCTCACATGCTGCGTGGGAAAGACCAGCCGACGTTTACGCCAAACGTGGACGATGGTGCTGGCGTCATTGTGATCAACGCGGCACGCATTCGCGTGACGGGGCGCAAGCTGGAGCAGAAATTCTACGCACGTCACAGTGGCTACCCAGGCGGCATCCGAATGACGCGGCTTGACGAAATGCTCGACCGCCGTCCCGACCGGGTCATTCGGCTCGCGGTCAAGGGCATGTTGCCCAAGAATTCGCTCGGTCGTCGCGCTCTGAAGCGCTTACGCGTGTACGAAGGCCCTGAACACCGTCACGAGGCGCAGCGGCCCCAGACTCTTGAGGTAGGCGCATGACGCTCGAAGGCCACTACTACTACGGTCTTGGTCGACGAAAAGCCGCCGTCGCGCAGGTCCGCGTGTACGCCGGTCACGGGCCGTTTGTCGTCAATGGTCGTCCGATTGAGGAATTCCTGTCGGTGCCCGATCACCGTTTCCATGCCCTTGAGCCGTTGCGAATGCTTGATGAGATGTCCGTGGGAATCTCGGCTCGGGTGAATGGCGGCGGTACGCGCGGACAGGCTGGAGCTATTCGCCTAGGTTTGGCGCGTGCCCTGGTGGCCATGGACGCCGAAAACCGTCCAAAGCTCAAGCAGGCCGGCATGTTGACTCGGGACCCGCGGGCCAAGGAGCGAAAGAAGCCTGGCCTGGTTCGGGCGCGCAAGGCCAAGCAATTCACCAAGCGCTAGTCGTTCGGCGGCCCCACTTCCGAGTCGTCGGGGGCAAATCCCAGGTCAAGTTCAGGAAGTTCGTCGAGCGATGTCAGGCCAAAGTAGGCCAGAAACGTGTCGGTGGTTGTGAAGACGGCGGGCCGGCCCGGGGCGTCCAAGCGTTCCGCTTCCCGAATGAGGTTGCGTGCGAGCAGTGTGGCTAGCGCGCTGTCAGAGTCCACGCCACGAACGCGCTCGATTTCGGCACGCGTTGCCCGTCCCCGATAGGCCACGATTCCCAGCGTTTCCAGGGCCGCGCGTGACGGTTGCCGGCGTTGGTCCAGACCCAGAAGGCGGCGGCAGTGTTCCGCAAGGTCGGGAGCGGTGACGAGCCGAAAGGCGTTGCGATGTTCCAGCAGAATGACGCCGCGGGTTCGATAGTGCTCCGTGAGCTTGCCCAGCGCCTCCCGAACTTCCGGTTCCGAAGCACCCGTGACGCTGGCAATTTCGGTCGCCGAGAGCGCACGATCGGCCACGAAGAGCAGAGCCTCAATTGTGCGAGCCAGCCCGAAGTCGCCTTCCGGACATTCTGCGAGGGATCTCCGGTCCGGATTTGTGCCGGCCTCGCTAGCCGTCGCCATGCCCATCGGTGGATTTCAGCATGATCGAGCCAAAGGGTCCGGACTGTTCCACGGTCGCCGCGCGTTGCCTGACCAGGTGAAGGACAGCCACGAAGGTTGCGATGAGTTCAGCGCGGTCGGCGCAGTCAACAGCAATCGCGTCGAAGGCCACGGTTCCGCAGGATTCGAGCAGGACTCTGAGTTCGCGAACCTTGTCGGCTACACGGAAGCGTCGCGTTGGCGCTTCAACGATCGACTCAACAGGTGTATCGACCTGGGTGAGTCGCTCCAGGGCCTTCAGGAGTCGAGCAAGATCGCCGGCGCCTGGTTCGGGCGTCGGATGGGGAAGGTCTGGCTGCGCAACCCGGATGAACGACGACTGACCGGCGCGCAATCGCTCGTCGAGGTCCAACGCGACGGTCTTGAACGCCGCGTAGACGCGTAGACGCTCCGCGAGATCTTCAGCCGTTTCTTCGTCGTCGTCGGACTCCTGCTGTGGCAGCAACGCTCGGGATTTGAGCAATGCCAGCCGCGAGGCGACGAGCAGGAATTCGGACGCAGCTTCGGCAAAGCGGTCATGCAGGTGGTGTGCGTACGTCACAAACTGGTCGGTTACGGCCAGCACCGATACGCCCGTGATGTCCAGCCCCTGTTGCTCGATCAATCGAACCAGAAGGTCGAGCGGTCCCTCGAAATCCCCGACGTCGATTTCGAATCCGGTTAGCGCGCTGGCCTGACCGGCGGGTCCCCAGGTGGTGCTCACCGCTGCCCGTCCAGCTCCGCGAGCCGTCGGCCCCGGTCGTGCTCGCGGAATCCGTACGCGCGCAGCGTTTCGACCACGTCCGTACGCGAGCCGGCGAGCTCAGCCAGGCGTGCGCTCGCCTCCGTGTCGCCCACCAGGCGGGCGATGCGCCCCCGTCGTGAGGAGTCAGGGAAGCGTTGCCAGCGCAATAGCAGCCAGGGAGCCAGGGCTTTGGTCAGCGTCAGGCCTGTTCGATCAGCCAGCCCGGGCCGGCCCTTCCCGACGTCGTGAAGCAGCGCGGCGATCTGCAGCGTCTCGTCATCTGGTGAAACCTTTTGCGCCGCGTGATACACGGCGAGCGCATGGCGCTGATCGGCCGGGGTGAGCCGCATAAACAGCGCCCGCTCGTCAGCGTTCAGCCTTCGAATGGCCTGGTCTCGTTCGGTCGTGGGCACACGCGGATCGAGGAGCGAAAGCGCCTGTCGCAGCCGGTAGTTAACCCCCAAGAAGCAGCCTCGTGGCCCAGAGGACCGGGCGGCTGATGATACCGGTGGCCCCGGGAACGATGGCGACGAGCAAGAAGAGCCCAATCAGGAGGCCGGGCCCGTATCTGCGCAACCCGTCCAACCGTTGAGCCGCTTCGCGGGGAACCAGGCCGATCAACACGCTGAATCCATCGAGCGGAGGAAGCGGAATGAGATTGAATACCGCCAGGAATAGGTTCAGTTGAATGATCAGCACCACGGCGACGCTGATCAGGTCAGTTCCGGAGTTGGATGCGAGTTCCCGTGCGAATGGAGCGAGCACGAGCGCCAGCGCCAGGTTGGAGGCCGGTCCGGCCGCGGCTACCAGGGCCATGCCCCGATGCGAACCGAAGCGCAGGCGGTACGGATTGACCAATACCGGCCGCCCCCAGCCAAAGGAGGCGATCAGAATCATGACCGTGCCAAGGAAATCCAGGTGCCGAAGGGGATTCAACGTCACCCGGCCCTGAAGCCGGGGTAGATCGTCGCCGAGCCAGGTAGCCACCAGCGCGTGGCTGGCCTCATGCAGAGTTATCGCGATCACGAACGCGAGCGCGACGATGAGAAAGAGTTCAGGTTCTTGGGCAAGGCGAAAGAGCATCCCGTTCCCCTGAGCCCTCTAGTCGAGCCGCGCCGCGTGTGGTGCGGATGCAGTATCCACTGGCCATACCGTCCAGTCGCAACACACACGGCGAGTCGTCTGCGGCGGTGCGCTAGTCATCGGCGTGCTGAACGAATACCTTGTCGCCGATGCGACACGCCAATCTCTCGGCGGCCGATCCGCCGGGCACGGCGATCTCCAGCAGATTCCAACTGCCAATCAGCGCCACCGGCGTATCGCCGGCGCCATAGGTCGCAGCCAGGCCGTCGATACGGGTGGCGCCGACGCGCGTTTCCAGCATGGAACCAGTCTGCACGAATGCGGCCGGAATGTTTGTGATCAGGTTGCCGAACACGTCGATATGAATGACCTCGCCCCGGACAATGCGCGTGTCAGTGCACGCGGATGGTCGGTCCACGCGAACGGGATCCTGGACGGGAGAGCCAAGCCACTCGGGGCGCTCGAAGTTCGCCAGGCGCACAGCGACGGGCGCAAAGATGTCGCGTGCGTGAAAGGTAGGCATCACCTTGCGTCGCCAGGTCTCCGGACGGTTCAGGGTCCAGCATTGAACGTCGCGGTCAGGCGGCGTCAACAAGCCGTTGTCGGGTCCGACCAGCCAGCGGCCATCGCGTCGAACGATCAGGCCGTGCCGGTCGGTGCCGACCCCGGGATCCACCACCGCGAGGACAACGGCTCCGCACGGCAAAAACTCAAGCGAGGCGTCCACGATATGCGCGCCGAGTTGAATGTGATGCGGAGGAACGCCATGGGTCAGGGTGACGACCCGCGCATCCGTGCCGCCGGCGATCACCGCAGCCACCTGCCCGGCATAGGGATCGTCCGTGCCAAAGTCGGTCAGCAGTGCTACCAGGCGATTCATGTCAGCGCCGCTGGCAGTCCATAGGCGGGCCGGGCCCGCAGCACGCCCTGAACAATGGCGGCCGAAAACGCCTCGGCCGCGGTGTGGCCAACAGCGGTGAGGTCGAAGTCCCGGTTACGGGTGCCCAGTGCCACCGCAAAAATCGCGTCGCCGTCGTTCATGCCGTGGCTCGGGCGCACGGCTCGCGCCAGGCCGTCGTGTGACATTTCGGCGACTTTCTGGAGCTGCCAGCGTTCCAGCATGGCATTCACGGCCACGATGCCAATCGTGGTGTTCTGTCCAGGACCGCGGTGGGTCGGGCTTGAAGCCGCGGCCAGTTGACTCCCGCTGCTTGGGTCATACACGGCGCCCGCCGGATTCACGACTGCAAGGGCGGCCGCCTCGATATCCCCGTTGCGCGATACCGCGCTGCCGAGGCCGCCCTTGAGGCGACCAGCACCGAATCCGATGGTGGCCCCGGTTCCCGCCCCCACGTTGCCTTGGGGAACGGGACGCCTGGTTGCCGCGGTGGCGGCCTCCTCGCCCGAGACGGCATTTGGCCGGACTGATGGGTCCCCGACCGACAAGTCGTAGATCACGGCGGCGGGAACGATGGGCACCGGGCCGGCTGCGGTTGGAAACCCCCGATGCCGTGCTTCCAAGAACCTCATCACGCCATCGGCCGCGGATAATCCAAAGGCGCTTCCTCCGGTCAGAAGAATGGCGTCGGCGTGGCCTACCAGCCCGCCCGGATGCAGCGCGTCGGTCTCGCGAGTCCCGGGAGCCGACCCGCGAACATCGACGGCAGCGGGCACGGCGCGCTCGAAGAGCACCACCGTACAGCCGGTGCCGGCATCGGCGTCTGTCCAGTGTCCAACCCGCACGCCTGCCAGTGCGGTAAGCGTTGAATTCTCGTCAGCCACCCGCCGCTCCGGACTCTCGAAATTGTGGACTGATTGTCACAGACGCGCCGCCGCGCCCGCATAGAATCGCTCATGGCGCGACGTTTTTCGCGGCGAATGTTCGTCACCGGGGCGGCGATCGTAGCTTCCGCTTGCGGCGCGGCGGTTCAGTCTGCCGATGTGCCTGAGGCGTTGGTGGTTGCGGCAGGCGACGAACCGAGTGTCGACCTTCGGACCACCGCGGTCAGCAATCGTCAGCTGCGAGCGAGTCTGATGGCCGACGCAACACGACTGGCTCGCATGGATGCATCGTCTTCGTTGCGAGCGTCGGACCTGGGTGCGGCGCTGATTCGCTCCATCGGTGAGACTGGCCTGGATGCCGAACGCCGGGAATTCCTGGCCGCTGGTCGCGGCCTCCCATCCGTAAGCCTTCGAGTTGATGGTGACTTCTATCTCGCCGCGGGCATGATCTACTCGGCCATCGGTGTGGTCGAGGGACCGCTGCTCGAGGCCGAAGTCGACGACGAAGGAGTGCTTCGCGGATCGGGTTACGACGGCGCCGTCGTGCTTGTAGCTCGCGGCGTCACGCCCTTTCGTGTCATTGGCCGGCTGCTTGAGGACGCCGGCGCCGCCGCCGTCATCGTGTACAACAATCGGCCGGGTCTGCTCTACGGCACCCTCAGCCAGCCATCGGAGATTCCGGTGGCTTCCGTGACGGAGGAAGCTGGCAAAGAACTGGTCGAGCGCCTGGGAGACGGTGAGGCCCGGGCCGTCGTGGATGTCTCGGCGCCACCTCGGTCGTTCGAGGGCGCTAATGTGATTGGGCATCGGGCAGGGCCGTTGCGGCGTCAGATTGTGGTCACCACGCCGGCCGACGCTCACCTGGGCAAGTACTCGGACGGCGGCAACGCCGATGGGCTTGCGCTGTTGCTCGCGCTGGCACGCCACGTTGACGACGTACAGCCCACGCATTCCATCAGCTTTGTCGCGTTTGACGGCACGCATCGTGGATACGTGGGCAGCCGCTGGTACCTGGCGCACCTGTCGGAAGACGAGCGTGAGTCTATCGACGGCGTTCTCGCATTTGATCGACCGGGACGCTCGCGACCTCTGCACGTTGGCGCCTCGGCCACCCTGACCCCGCTGATCGATCAGCGACTCGAGGCCAGTGGTACCGACCTGAGGGTGATGCCTGACTTCGGCGTCGGGCGCGGCGACCACGACGTGTTTTCCGCCCACGGGGTTCCGTACGTTTTCCTTACTCGCCCCGGACCTGGTGAGATCTCAGCGGATCACCTTGTTCGTGCATTCGAGGTTGCCACCGCCGCGCTCGACGTGATGGATGGCCTGGATTCGAGCGCCGCGCCCTAGGATCTCAAGCCTACGGTTCGCGGTTGGCCTTTAGGTTCGCGGCCGAACTGCCCATCCTGACCGCGATCATGGTTGCTCGACCATCGGTCTCGCAGCCGAGCGTTTGCATCTCGTAGCGCCATGTCCAGGTTGATGTCCGCCGCGTCGGCACGACCGGCCACCCACAACAGGGCATCGCCCAGTGATTTCGCGTCGTTTCCCGATGTCAGCGCCGCGACGGTCTTTACTTGTACGTCCGACGAGTCCTGGCGATTGCCGGCGCGGCGGAGGGCGCGGACGGCTGCGTGCGCAAACGCCAGGCTGGGCAGCGAATCCGGCAGGCCTTCCAGTGGGCCTGATTCACTATCGTGCTCCCGGGCCTTGATCTGGGCCCATGACTTACCCAGGTCCTCAAGTTCTTCGAACGGTACGTCGCCGAAGACGTGGGGATGTCGACGAATCATCTTGGCGCTGATGGCTGCGATGACGTCCGGCCAGTCGAAGCCGCCACGCTGCCGGGCGATTTCCGCGTGAAGCACAAGGTTCAAGAGTACGTCGCCGAACTCGTCGGCCATGGCGCGGTCATCCCTCTGCTCGATGGCGACCAGAGCTTCGTGCGCTTCCTCCACCAGGTACGGTCGCAGCGTCGTGTGCGTTTGGCTCTTGTCCCAGGGGCAGCCGCCAGGACCACGCAATCGACGTGCAATGTCGAGGAGCGTGTTGGTATCGCGGAGACTCGATTGCTCAGTCGGAAGTGCTCGCAACGATATTGGGAATGTCAGAGGATCTGCTGATTCGCCCGTGCGCCACCGCGCGGATGACCACGGCCTGATTTCGATGATCGCTTCCGGCCCGTAAGCGGCGAGGAGGCGACGCCGCCAAGCATTCAGTTGGCAATCGTCGGCGATGCCCCGCACCAGGGTCTGCATCCCGGGCGCGGGCCGCCAGTCCATGGCGGCTGACCCGGTCACCGTGGGGCCCTCGATGGCTGGCGCGGATTCCGGTCCAACGGTCAGCGATATGGTCCCCCGGTCTGCCAACCTCTGGAGAACGGCAACAGCCGGATCATCGTCGGAACCGAGGCCCGGTGCCAGGTAGAGGATGTGCGTGGCTGCCAAGTCGGCAAGTGCGCGTGCCCAGGCCTCGACGTTCGACGGCGCTGGCATCCGCGCGGCACTTGGGACGCCAGCAATGGTGGTCCACGACGCAACTGTCTCCGACGGTGTTGGTGCCGCGCCCGCGAGTGGATTGCCAGTCCCGTCCCCAACAAACGCCACCCGTACGGCGACTCTCATCGGTGAGAACTCAGTTTGACTGTGTGGCGCCATGCGCTGCGATATTCTAGTTCTTAGCCCTGATTGCTAATCCCCGGTGAGTTCATGTACCCGGACGACCTAGGCTATACAAGCGAGCACGAGTGGGTTCGCGCCGACGGCGACCACTGGCTCGTTGGCATCACCGCGTATGCGCAGGAAGAGCTGGGGGATGTCGTCTACGTTGAACTACCGACGCCGGGGGAGAGCTTTGCCGCGGGCGACGAATTCGGGACGGTCGAGTCGGTCAAGGCCGTCTCGCCCCTCTACGTCCCAATGTCAGGCGAGATCCTCGAAGTGAACGAGGATCTCGAAGCGCAGCCCGAACTCATCAACGAAGAGCCATATGCCGCCGGCTGGATGATCCGGCTGGCCGCGAGCGATCCGAGCGAGCGCGACGCCCTGCTCGACGCTCAGGCGTACCAACAGTTCGTGAATGAGCTACGCGCCTAATACCGACGCCGACCGCGCGGCCATGCTGCGCACAGTCGGCGTTGAATCGATAGACGATCTCTTTGTAGACATCCCGGTCCGGCACCGCGATCCAACGCTGGACTTGCCGCCGGCGCTTCCCGAGACCGATGTCATCCGCCATTTGGGACAGCTCGGCGCGCTGAATGCGACGTCGGACGACCTGCCGTCATTCCTGGGTGCGGGGTTTTATCGACACTTCGTTCCGGCTCTCGTGGATCAGCAATTGCTGCGGTCGGAGTGGTACACGGCCTACACGCCGTACCAGCCGGAAATGGCGCAGGGCACGTTGCAGGCCATGTATGAATTCCAGTCACTCGTCTGCGACTTGACCGGCATGGAAGTCTCGAACGCCTCGCTGTACGACGGCGCATCGGCGTTGGCCGAGGCCATTCTCCTGTGTCGTGGTCTGACAAGGCGCCCGCGCGTCGTCATTGCCGAAACCGTGCATCCGGCGTATCGGGACGTTGCAGCCACCTACACCAGCGCCCTCGATGTCGATCTCCAGGTCGTGCCGGCCGCCTCCCGCAACGGAACCAGTGTCAGGCCCAACATTGAGCCGCTGGTCGAGGCCATTGACGACCAGACGAGTTGCGTCGTCATCCAGCGCCCGGATTTCCTGGGGATGGTGGTCGACGTCGATCCAATCGTCCAGGCCGCTCGCCGCCACGGCGCCCGGGTCGTTGTCGTCGTCGGCGATCCGGTTTCTCTCGGGTTATTGGTTCCGCCCGGCGATCTGGGCGCCGACATCGTGGTGGGCGAGCTCCGGTCACTGGCAGGTCCCCCGGCCTACGGCGGACCGGGCGCCGGCATGTTCGCCGTCAGGTCCCAGTTGATTCGCCGCGTCCCTGGACGAATCGCCGGACGTACGGTGGACCTGGACGGCAAGGACGCGTTCGTGCTGACCCTGCAGACCCGCGAACAGCACATCCGCCGCGAACGCGCGACATCCAACATTACGACCAACCAGGCACTGGTGATCCTGGGCGCAACCATCTCGCTCAGCGCGCTGGGCCGTCGCGGTCTCCGCGAAATCGCGGAGCAATCCCTGACCGCGGCTCACCACGCGGCCGAAGCTCTGGCCGGCGCCGGAGCCGTGATCGCCACCGACGCCCCGTATTTCAACGAATTCGCCGTGCATGCACCCCAGGGTGCCGCAGCCCGGCTTGACCGTCTCCGCAGGGATGGCAACGTGTTGGCGGGCGTGGATCTTGGCTGCGTGTCCTCCCGGTTCAACGATCTGATTCTCGTGGCCGCCACGGAACTCACAACCGCCAGCGATGTCGACGCGTTGGCCGCGGCCTGGGCTCGAACCCGATGACCGACGAACCCCTGATCTACGACCTGTCCAGTCCGGGACGGCGAGGCGTGCGTTCGCCGCTGCCGCAATTCGATCCCGTTGATCCTGGCGACGTGTTGCCATCTTCGGAGCTTCGATCCGACTTGCCGTTGCCCGAAGCTTCCGAAATCGACGTCATGCGCCATTTCCTCCGTCTGTCGCACAAGAACCACAGCGTGGATACGGCCATGTATCCGCTCGGTTCCTGCACCATGAAGTACAACCCCAAGGTCAACGAGGTCACGGCGCGCACCCCCGGACTGGCCGACATTCACCCCTATCAGCCGCCCGAAACGGCTCAGGGCGCATTGGAGTTGATCTTCGAGCTCGAGGCCTTGCTGGCCGCGATTACCGGCTTCCCGGCCGTCTCCACCCAGCCCGCCGCCGGTTCGCAGGGCGAACTTTGCGGATTGCTCAGCATCCTGGCCTGGCATGAGTCGCGCGGGGAGACCCGAAGCCAGGTCTTGGTGCCGGACTCCGCGCATGGCACCAATCCCGCCACCGGAACCATGAGTGGCCTTGAGGTCATCAGCCTGCCCACCGCCGACGACGGCGGCATCGACTTGCAGAACCTCAAGGAGAGTCTTGGCCCAAGCGTTGCAGCCATCATGCTCACGCTGCCGAGCACCCTGGGCCTGTTCGAACGCCGCATTGTGGAGGTCGTTGAGTTGGTTCACGCCGCGGGCGCGCAGGTCTACTGCGACGGCGCCAACATGAACGCCATGTTGGGCCGCGTGCGTCCCGCCGACCTGGGCATTGACGTGATGCACCTGAATTTACATAAGACATTCAGCACGCCGCATGGTGGTGGCGGTCCGGGTGCCGGGGCTCTCGCCGTACAGGCTCACCTGGAACCGTTCCTGCCTGAACCGCGCGTGGTTCGAAACGGTGGCACCTTTGCGCTGGCGGAGCCGTCGCCCACCAGCATCGGCCGCGTGCACAGCCACCTCGGCAACTTCGGCAACCTCGTGCGCGCCTACACTTACATCCGCTCGCTGGGCGCCGAAGGCTTGCGCGAAGCCGCCGATGACGCCGTGCTCAACGCCAACTACCTGCGCGCCTCGCTGTCGGACGACTACGACCTGCCCTATAACCGCATCTGCATGCACGAAGTTGTGCTGGCCGGCACCCGCCAACGGCGCCTGGGTGTGCGAACGCTCGATATCGCCAAGCGGCTCATTGACTACGGCATTCACCCGCCCACGATCTATTTCCCGATCATCGTGGACGAGGCCTTGATGATCGAGCCCACCGAGACCGAGTCGCGCGAATCGCTCGACAACTTCATCGACGTCATGCGCCGCATCGCCCGCGAAGCCGAATCCGAGCCCGACAGGCTCCACGACGCCCCCGTCAACGCTCCGGTCCGCCGCCTTGACGAAGTCACCGCCAACCGCCGCCCCAACGTCCGGCGCGTCCCGAAAAGCGGCGATTAGGGTTCGGTGCAGAGTTTGCGTGCCGGTCCAATTGCCCTCGCAAGCCCTTGCGCCGGTCGTTGATCTGCTGCCCGACGCGTCGACTAGGGTGCGGCAGCTAGTTCACGGCCCGCCAGACGCGCTGCAACTCGCGGTAACCGATGATCTGGATGCCTTCTTCATCCACGATCCGCGCGGCTTCCGCGGACACGGCGACATCAAAGTCGGACTGCCGGCCCTCCGGCGTGCCGGTGACACCCGGGACTCTTGGATCGGCCATCACGGCCCGCAGCTCGTCGGTAGCTATGCCGGGGTGAAGTGCCCATTCGCTCAGGCCGGCCGGTAACTCTCGCAGCTTCGTGGCCAACGCCGCGACTTTCTGTTCAGGCGGAATCCGGCCTGAGTCGAGCACGCCGTGCTCGGCGGCTGGCAATCCTTGCTCCAGTAGGCTCCGCACCAGGTGGGGCGACCCTGCTCGCATAGCCAGCCCATATTCGCGCGCCAGGCGGAACACCAGATCGAAGATGTCGTCTCGAAACTCATGCGGACCGTAGTGCGTGTCCAGGTGGGTGGGCTGGATCCCAAGTGACCTGACGGCCTCGATCTGAGCTCGAAACTCCGTCTCCAACTCAGCGATGTCGGCCGTCGCCAGAAGGTGCTCGAACCGGTCGTCACCGAAGAAATACCCGGACTCATCCAGCAGCGATGAAACTTCCGCCGGCGGGGCCAGCGGGCCCCAGCGGTAGTGCCGGTATTCGGAAACGACGGTCAGGTGTACGGCAAACGACACCTCTGGATGCCGTCGCAGAAACGCAGCTGCATGCAAACACCAGGGCGTCGATGCCATCAGCGAGCACGAACTCACAATGCCCTCGGTAATCGACCGGATGGCCCCGAGGTTCTGACCATGGCACATGCCGAAGTCATCGGCATTGACGATCAGCAAGCGGGCGTCGGCGGGGTGCCCAAGCAACTCATTGGCTCCTGGAACGCCTGCCATTTCAGTTCTCCCGCATGCCGCTGTCGCTCTCCGTTACCGCGTCTGACCACCCCGGAGTCGAGGCCGATTCTCGTATGATTCCGCTTGAGTTCGCAGGTCGTGCGCGGCCGCGTTTGCGCTTGGCACCGCCGCCGAATCTAGCAGAGGGGAACTTCTGATGAAGAAGACCATGGCGCAGGCGCTCGTCGAATTCCTCAAGGTTCAGCACGTGGCGCGGGACGGTCGACAGCAGCCGTTCTTTGCCGGCTGTTTTGGCATTTTCGGCCACGGCAACGTGGCTGGCGTGGGCGAGGCGTTGCAAGAGAACCCCGACTTCCGCTACTACCAGGCGCGCAACGAGCAGTCGATGGTCCACAGCGCTATCGGCTACGCCAAGATGAAAAACCGCTTGGGAACCCTCGCCTGCACCTCGTCCATCGGACCCGGCGCCACCAACATGGTCACCGGCGCCGCCACCGCCACCATCAATCGGCTCCCGGTGCTACTGCTACCAGGGGACATCTTTTCCAACCGCAAGGTCGCCCCGGTCCTGCAGCAACTGGAAGCGCCCTGGTCGCACGACGTCTCGGTCAACGACTGCTTCCGTCCCGTGTCGACCTACTGGGACCGCATCAACCGGCCCGACCAATTGGTCCCGGCGCTCATGGAAACGATGCGAGTCCTCACGTCACCCGCCTCCACCGGCGCCGTGACGCTGTGCCTGCCGCAGGACGTGCAGACCGAGGCCTACGACTATCC
Organism: Chloroflexota bacterium; assembly: GCA_022825895.1. Classification (GTDB taxonomy): domain Bacteria; phylum Chloroflexota; class UBA11872; order UBA11872; family UBA11872; genus UBA11872. The sequence continues at coordinate 80,746 of JAJDVX010000041.1, forward strand.
GGAGCGCCTGTTCGAGCCGCGGGTCTGGGACGTTCCGCGCGCCCGTCCGGACGCCGGCCTGGTGCAGCGGGCGGCCGCCTGGATCCGGGCAAGCGAACGCCCGCTGATCATCGCCGGCGGCGGCGTGCTCTACAGCGAGGCGTCGGCCACCCTGCAGGCGTTCGTTGAAGCCACCGGTATCCCCGTCTCCGAGACCAAGGCTGGCAAGGGCGCCCTGCCGCACGATCGCCCGCAAGTCCTTGGCGCCGTCGGCTTCTCCGGCGGCACGGCCGCCAACCTCGTGGCCCGCGACGCCGACCTGATCATCGGAATCGGCACGCGCTATACCGACTTCACCACCGCGTCCAAGACCCAGTTCCAGAACCCGGATGTGCGCTTCATCAACATCAATGTGGCCGAACTGGACGCCTATAAGCACGCCGCGCTGCCGCTGCAAGGCGACGCCAGGGTCGTGCTTGAGGAACTGGCCGAGGCCACGGCCGGATACCGCGTCCCGTCGTCATTCGGTCAGCAAGTTGACGCCTGGCGCGATGCCTGGATCGCCGAAACCGACAGCCAGCGGGCCGCCACCGACGCGATTCCGCTGCGCCAGGGCCACGTCCTGGGCGTCGTCAACGACTTCACCCGGCCTCAAGACGTCGTCGTCTGCGCCGCCGGCAGTCTTCCCGGCGACCTTCACAAGCTCTGGCGCACCAAGCAACCGGGCGGATTCCACCTGGAGTACGGCTACTCCTGCATGGGCTACGAGATCGCCGGCGGCTGGGGCAACGCCATGGCGAACGCGGGGACGTCGACGCCCATGGTCATGGTGGGCGACGGCGGCTACCTGATGATGAACTCGGACATCTACTCGTCGGTGCTCACCGGCCACAAGATGATTGTGGTGGTCTGCGACAACGGCGGCTTCGCGGTCATCAACCGGCTGCAGGAGTTCAAGGGAACGCCCGGCTTCAACAACCTGTTCAAGGATTGCCGCAGAGCCGAGCCCGGCAGCCCGCGTCTCGTGGACTTCGCGAAGCACGCCGAATCCATGGGCGCCCACGCGCGCCACTGCGAGAGCCTCGCCGACCTCGAAGCCGCGCTCGACTGGGCCAGGGGCACCGACCGGACCACCGTGCTCTCCATCGCCACGGAGGCCTACACCTGGACGCCGGGCGATGCCGACTGGGATCTCGGCGTGCCCGAGATCTCGGAGCGCGAGACGGTGAGAGCCGCGCGCGCCCACCAGGAGGACATCCGTGCGAAGCAGCGCGTGGGAGTGTGAGGAATGCTGAAAGCGAAGCTGGGCATCGCGCCCATCGCGTGGTGGAACGACGATCTGGTCGAGCTCTCGGACGACGTGAGCCTGGAGGAGTGCCTGCGCCAGGCCTCGGTCGCGGGCTTTACCGGCATGGAGACGGGCCGGCGCTTCCCCATGAACATGGCGGAGCTGGGGCCGATCCTCGAGCGCTTCGGAATCTCGGTCTGCGGCGGCTGGCACTCGGGCCGCGTGCTCGAAGGCGACCTCGAGGCGGAGAAGGAGCGCATCCGCCCGATGATGGACTTTTTCATCGCGGCGGGCGCGCCCTGCATCGTCTACGGCGAGATCGCCCGCGCCATCCAGGGCGAGCGCGCGGCCCCGCTCGCGACCAAGCCCCGCATCGCCGACGACGAGATGAAGGTCTACGGCCGCAACATGACCGCGTTCGCGGAGTGGTGCGCCGACGAGGGCATGCCCATCGCCTATCACCACCATATGGGCGCCCTGGTCGAGACCGAGCCGGAGCTCGACAGCCTGATGAACCACAGTGGCGAGGCGCTGCGGCTCGCCTACGACACCGGCCACCTCGCCTTTGCCGGCGGCGACGGCTTGCGCGTCATCGAGCGCTACCACGGGCGGATGGGCCACATCCACACGAAGGACGTGCGCCAAGGCGTGATCGACGGCCTCGACCGCAGCCGCGAGAGCTTTTTGGACGCGGTCATCAAGGGGGCCTTCACCGTGCCGGGCGACGGCGACCTCGACTTCGGCACCATCGTCCGCCGCCTCGCCGAGCTCGGCTACGAAGGCTGGTTCGTCGTCGAGGCGGAGCAGGACCCGGTGGCGAACCCGCCGCTGGAGATGGCGCGGAAGGGCCACGCGGAGCTTCTCCGCGTCATGAGCGCAGCCGGATACGAGGTGGTGCAATGAACCGCATCGACGGAAAGGTCGCCGTCGTCACCGGCGGCACGCAGGGGGTGGGCGCGGCCATCGCGCGGCTCTTCGCGAGCGCGGGCGCCGCCGGGATCGTGACCGTCGGCCGCGACGCGGCGAAGGGCCGGACGGTCGCCGACGAGATCACCGCGGAGACCGGCGTGCCGGTGGACGTGGTGGGCGCCGACCTCGGGGTCATGGCGGACGTCCGCCGGATCGTGGCGCAGGCGGACGCGCGCTTCGGCCGGGTCGACATCCTGGTGAACGCGGCGGGCATGTCCACGCGCGGCAACCTGCTCAACACCTCGCCCGAGCTCTTCGACACGATGTTCGCCGTGAACGTTCGCGCGCCCTTCTTCCTGATGCAGGACGCGGTGAAGATCATGATCCGCGAGGGGATAGAGG
>JAJDVX010000002.1 GCA_022825895.1 Chloroflexota bacterium
GCCGTGGAGACGTCCCCGCTCACCCGCGACGACTTGCGCGAGGAGTTGCGCAGCGAGTTGGATCGCACCCTGCGCCACTACGCGACCAAGGCCGACCTCGCCGCCCTCGAAACCCGCATCACGCAGGCCATGGCCGCGCAGTCGGCCGCGCACACCTCCGCTTTGGCCGACCAGGCTGCCGCGCACACGGCCGCGATTGCCGATCTCACGGCCGCCATGGCCTCCCAAACCCGCTGGCTGGCCGGGCTCGTCCTGGCCGCGGCAGCGGTGGCCACCAGCGTCGTAATCGTCGTCGATCGCCTGGCTGCCTGAAGGCGCCTGTCGGTCGGACTCCGGCGGCCCCGGGGTTGGCTCAATCTAATCGAGGCTTGCCGCAACAACATCGGCATGCAACCATCAATTCAGGATCTTGGATCGGTGCATGGGCGGTGGAGGCACAAGCTTGATGGCAATTGACGAAGCCCCGCTCACTCGCTCTGAATTGCGCGAGGAATTGGACCGCACCTTGCGTCACTACGCGACCAAGGCGGACTTGGCCGCCCTCGAAACCCGCATCACCGCAGCCATGGCCTCGCAAACGCGCTGGCTGGCCGGGCTCGTCCTGGCAGCGGCAGCCGCGGCCGCCGGTGTCGTGATTGCCGTCGATCGGCTGGCCGGCTAACGGCGCAGCAGGCAAGTCCAGAGCATGGGCCCTGGGCATCAAGCGTCGCTCAGCATCCAGCCGTCTCAGCCACGCACGTAGCGAGTTCTCTATCGAACTTGCCTGCTTTCCTGAGCCCCGCCACGCCCTGACGCCCTGAACCGCGCTACCCTGCCCTCGCCCCTGGGCATCCGGGCCGCGCATGCAGTTCTACTCGCTCCCCAACCTCATCCGTCGCGGCCTGCGCGGCCACCGTGACTGGACCCCCGCCTGGCGCAAGGCTGAACCGAAGCCGTCCTACGACGTCGTAATTGTCGGCGCCGGCGGCCACGGTCTGGCCACCGCCTACTACCTCGCGAAGCTCCACGGCGTCACCAACGTCGCCGTGCTCGAACGCGGCTGGCTGGGCGGCGGCAACATCGGACGCAACACCGCCATCGTTCGCTCCAACTACCTCTGGGACGCCAGCGCCCACATCTACGAGTTTTCCCTCAAGCTCTGGGAAGGCCTCAGCCAGGAACTCAACTACAACGTCATGTTCAGCCAGCGCGGACTGCTGAACATCGGGCACTCCGAACAGGAAATGCGCGACCTCGCCCGCCGCGTCGGCGCCAACCAGCTCAACGGCATCGACGCTGAACTGGTGTCCACCGCTGAGATCAGCAAGCTCGTCCCCGTCCTCAACACCTCACCCGACACCCGCTACCCCGTCCTTGGCGGAACCCTGCAACGCCGCGGCGGCGTGGCCCGCCACGACGCCGTCGCCTGGGGCTACGCCCGTGCCGCCGACGCTCTCGGCGTCGACATCGTCGAAAACTGCGAAGTCACCGGCATCCGCACCGCCAACGGCCGCGTCACGTCGCTCGAAACCACCCGCGGCGGAATCCGCGCCGGCGCCGTCGGCCTCGTCGTCGCCGGCAACGCCAGCGTCCTCGCCTCAATGGCCGGGATCCGCCTCCCCATCCAGTCGCACCCGTTGCAGGCCCTCGTCACCGAACCGCTCAAACCCGTCTTCGACCCCGTCGTCATGTCATCCGCCGTCCACGTCTACATCCACCAGACCGACCGCGGCGAACTGGTCCTCGGCGCCGGCATCGACGCCCCCGTCAGCTACGACCTGAACGGCAACTTCCGCATCATCGAGCACGTCCTCGCCGCCGTCTGCGAGCTCTTCCCCATCTTCAGCCGCGTCCGCATGCTCCGCCAGTGGGCCGGCACCGTGGATGTCTGTCCCGATGCCAGCCCCATCATCTCCGGCACCCCCGTCAAAGGCCTCTTCATGAACTGCGGCTGGGGCACCGGCGGCTTCAAGGCCACCCCCGGCTCCGGCTGGGTCTTCGCCCACACCCTCGCCCACCAGGAACCCCACCCCCTCAACGAACCGTTCTCCCTCGATCGCTTCACCACCGGCGCCCTGATCGACGAGCACGGCGCAGCCGCCGTGGCCCACTGATCCGCCGTGCTTCTCATCCCCTGCCCCTGGTGCGGACCCCGCGAGGACGACGAGTTCACCTTCGGCGGCGAGGCCGACATACCCCGCCCCGCCGATCCCGCGGCGCTCACCGACGAGCAGTGGGCCGACTACCTCTTCATGCGCGACAACAGGCGCGGCCATCACCGCGAACAGTGGTGCCACACCGCCGGCTGCCGCCGCTGGTTCATCGTCGAACGCGACACCGTCACCAACGAGATCCTCGGCGCCAGCATCTACGGCGACTCGCCGTGAGCCAGCCCTTCCGCCTCACCCAAGGCGGCCGCATCGAGCGCGATGCGCCCCTCCAATTCACCTTCGACGGACGTCCCATCCACGCCTTCCGCGGCGACACCGTCGCCTCCGCCCTTCTTGCCAACGGCGTCACCCTCGTCGGCCGCAGCTTCAAGTACCACCGACCCCGCGGCATGGTCTCCGCCGGCGCCGAAGACCCCAACGCCTTCGTCCAACTCGGCCACGGCCCCCGCACCCTCCCCAATCGGCTGGCCACCGTCACCGCCGCCGCGTCCGGGCTCGAAGTCCGCCACGTCAACGCCTGGCCCAGCCTGGACTTTGACCTCATGTCCGCCTTCGGCCTCGCCGCCCCGTTCATCCCCGCCGGCTTCTACTACAAGACCCTCATGTGGCCGCGTCGCCTCTGGCCGCTCTACGAGCACTTCCTGCGCCACGCCGCCGGCCTCGGCCACGCCCCCAACGCCCCCGATCCCGATCGCTACGACCAGGTCCACGCCCATTGCGACGTCCTGGTGGTCGGCGCTGGCGCCGCCGGCCTCGCCGCCGCCCGCGCCGCCGAGCAATCCGGTGCCCGTGTGATCGTCGCCGACGAACAGGCCGAATTCGGCGGCGGTCTGCTTTCCACCACCGAGCGCGTCGACGGCCTCCCCGCACCGCAATGGGCCGACGCAGCCACCTCCGAACTCTCCTCGGCTCCCGAAGTCACCGCCCTCCCCAACACCACCGCCTTCGGCCTCTACGAGAGCAACCTCGTCCTGCTCGCCGAGCGCCTGCACACCGACCAGCCCGACAACGCCGGTTCCGAAAGCGGCGCACGCGTCTGGCGCGTCCTCCCCAAACAGATCGTCCTCGCCACCGGCGCCCACGAACGCCCCCTGCTCTTCGCCAACAACGACCGCCCCGGCGTCATGCTCGCCGGCGCCATCTCCACCTACCTCAACCGCTACGCCGTGGCCCCCGGCTCTCGTGCCGTCCTCTTCACCAACAACGACGCCGCCTACCTCACCGCCCTCGATCTCGCCGACGCCGGAGTCCCGGTCGCCGCCATCGCCGACGTTCGGTCCGACCCCGAAGGCGACCTCCCGGCCCAGGCCCGCACGCGCGGCATCCCAATCCACGCCGGCGCAGTCGTCGTTCAGGCCCACGGCCGCGGCCGCGTCGCCGCCGCCGAGCTTTGTGCCCTCGACGGCGCTCCCCTCGGAACCGTCGAATGCGACCTCCTCGGCGTCTCCGGCGGCTTTGCCCCGGCCCTCCACCTCCACGCCCAGGCCGGCGCGCCTATGACCTGGAATCCCCAAATCGCCGCCTTCGCCCCCCGGCCCTCGCACGACATCCACCCCGCCGGCGCCGTTACCGGCCAGCTGGACCTGGCCTCTGCCCTCCGCCAGGGCACGTCCGCGGGCGCCGCAGCCGCCGCGGCAGCCGGCTGCTCCAACGGCCACACTCCGGCAGCCCCCCGGGCCGCCGAGACTCACACCTCGGATCTTGAGCCCTACTGGCTCCCCCCCGGCGACCTCGCCCGCGCCAAACCCCAATTCGTCGATCTCCACGAAGACGTCACCCTCGACGACCTCCGCCTCTCCCTCCGCGAAGGCTTCCAATCCATCGAGCACGTCAAGCGCTACACCACCCTCGGCATGGGACCCGACCAGGGCAAGCTCGCCAACCCTCTCGCCACCGGCGTCATAGCCCAGCTTCTCGGTCGCGATCCGGCCTCCGTCGGCACCCCCCGCCACCGCCCCGCCTACTCCCCCGTGTCCCTCGGCGCCATCGCCGGCCGCCACATCGGCCCGCTCGCCGACCCCGTCCGCGTCACCCCCATGCAGGAATGGCACCAATCCGCCGGCGCTCGCTTCGAAAACGTCGGCCAGTGGCGCCGCGCCTGGTACTACCCCCACCCCGGCGAATCCATGCACGAAGCCGTCGCCCGCGAGTGCCTCGCCGTCCGCCATCGCGTCGGCATCCTCGACTACTCCACCCTCGGCAAGATCGAAGTCACCGGCCCCGACGCCGGCGAGTTCCTCGACCGCGTCTACACCAACGCCTGGAAACGCCTCCGCCCCGGCCGTTGCCGCTACGGCCTCATGCTCGGCGAAGACGGCATGATCTTCGACGACGGCGTTACCGCCCGCCTCGACGCCCAGCGCTACCTCATGTTCACCAGCACCTCCAACGCGGCCCCGGTGCTGGCCTGGCTCGAACAGTGGCTGCAAACCGAGTGGACCGACCTGCGCGTCTACCTCACCTCCGTCTCCGAGCACTGGTCCAACATCGCCCTCGCCGGACCCCGCAGCCGCGACGTGCTGGCCGCCGCCGGCACCGACATCCCCCTCGCCCAGAAGGACTTCCCCTTCATGACCTTCCGCGAAGGCCATGTCGCCGGCGTCCCCGCGCGCGCCTTCCGCATCAGCTTCAGCGGCGAACTCTCCTACGAAATTAACGTCCCCGCCGACCGCGCCCTTCACGTCTGGGAAGCTCTGTTCGACGCCGGCCGTCCCTTCGGCATCACCCCCTACGGCACCGAGACCATGCACGTCCTGCGCGCCGAAAAGGGCTTCATCATCGTCGGCCAGGAAACCGACGGCTCCGTGACACCGGATGACGTCGGCCTCGGCCGCTTGCTCTCCCGCCGCAAGGACTTCCTCGGCAAGCGCTCACTCAGCCGCCCGGACTCTGTCCGACCCGACCGCAAGCAACTCGTCGGCCTTCTCACCGACGACCCCGCCCGGGTCCTGCCCGAAGGCGGCCACGTCGTGGACACGCCGGGCCGCCGGCGTCCCCTGCCCATGCGCGGCCACGTCACCTCAAGCTACTTCAGCCCCGTCCTCGGCCGCTCCATTGCCCTCGCCATGGTCGCCGGCGGACGCGCCGCCCTTGGCGAACGCCTCTACGTAGCCACCCTCCACGACGACCGCTGGCTGCCCGCCCGCAGCTGCCACCCCGTCTTCTACGATCCCGAAGGCGCCCGCCAGCATGTCTAGGCCAACACCCCGCCGCTCACCGCTCGGCGCAATCGAATCCGCGCAGCCCCGTCCTCAGACAGCCCAACTCTCCGAACGCCCCTTCCTCACCCACATCAACCTCCGAGCGGATCCGGCAGACGCCGAAGCCCTTGCCGCAATCCAGCAAGTCCTCGGCCTCCAACTCCCGCTCACCCCCAACACCACAGCCGCCAACCAGGAACTCTTGGCCGCCTGGCTCGGACCCGACGAATGGCTCCTTCTCTCGCAGCACCACCGGTCCGACTCCCTGGTCACGAATCTCCAAGCCGCCCTGACCGGCCACGTCGCATCCGTAGTTGACATAAGTGCTGGCCAAACCGTCATTCGCCTGTCCGGCCCCTCCGCCCTCGATATCCTCGCCCGCGGCTGCGCCCTCGATCTCCATCCCTCCGTCTTCCCGCCCGGCGCCTGCGCCCAAACCCTGCTCGCCCGCGCCCAGGCCCTGCTCATCGCCGTCGACGACACGCCCACCTTCGACATCATCGTCCGCCGCAGCTTCGCCCCTTACGTCGCCGCCTGGCTCCAGGACTCCGCCCGCCCCTTCGGCCTCCACTTCCCAACATCGGACCCCGCATGAGCAACCGTTGCAGAACTCGCCTGGCCATCGCCAGGGCCGCCTCTTCCTCCCTCTCCCTTGAGGGAGAGGGCTGGGGTGAGGGTGGCAGCTTGCCCCACCACCCAGGCCGGAGTCCGGCAACCAGGTTCGCTTGGGGAAGAGGCCGGCGACGTCTTTGCCGGAGGGTGCGAGGGGTCAATCCCTTCGAGGAGAAGCCGTCTTGTTCCCTCTGCCTGGCAGGGAGAGGGCTAGGGTGAGGGTCGAAAGCCCGGAATCCCTCCCAAGCCTTGAGCCAACCATGCAGCCCCCTCGACGACGTTCTTCCCCTCTCCCGGGGGATAGACAAGAGGTCTTCCGGGCACTCGCGCTTGCGTTACGCGATGGTCTCCGGTGGAAGAGGGTTTGGGTGAGAGTCTTTCCGACAACTAACGACGGGTTCGGCGGCTGTCTCCCATGAGCGCCGACCTCCGCCTCGTCCTCCTCGGCACCGGCAACCCTACCCCCCGCGCCCACCGCGCCGGCCAGTCCATCGCCGTCCTGTCCGCCGACGCAGGCGCAATCTTCGACCTCGGCCCCGGCTCCGCCATGAACCTCTTCGCCTCCTCCGTCGACCCGCTGGCCATCGATCAACTCTTCTTCACCCACCACCACTTCGACCACATGGCCGACTTCGGCCACTTCGTCATGGCCCGCTGGGATCAGGGCGCCGGCGCAGGAGATGACCTGATCGTCTACGGCCCCCCGCCGCTCCGCCGCATCGCCGATCTGCTCTTCGGCCCCGAAGGCGTCTACGGCCCCGACCTGCAGGCCCGCACCCGCCACCCCCTCAGCCAGCGCATCCACCAACTCCGCGGCGGCCCCATGCCCCGCACGCTCCCGACGCTGGTCGTCCACGAACTCGAAGAAGGCGACATCGTCGAATCTGACCACTGGACCGTCACCACCGGCCCTGCCCGCCACGTCCAGCCCTACCTCACCTCCCTCTCGTATCGCCTTGAGACGCCCTCCGCTTCCGTGGTCATCTCAGGCGACACCCGCCCCCTTCCCGCGCTCGTCGACTTCGCTCGCAATGCCGACATCCTCGTCCACATGGCCATGGACCTCCAGGACGAAATCGACCGTTGGCCCGAAATCGCCACCAGCTGCACCGGCGCCGCCGGCGCCGCCCGCATCGCCGCCCAGGCCAACGCCAAGCGCCTCGTCCTCGTCCACCTCGACACCACCGCCGACGACCCCGACCGCCAATCCGCCATGCTCGCCGAAGCCCACGCCGAGTTCTCTGGCAACGTCACCCTCGGCGAGGACTTCCTCGAAATCCCCGTCTCCGACTGACGCGCGAACTTACGTCGGGCTACCTACAACCCAAGCGACGCCCTTTCTCCCGCTCCCCGTGGAGACCTGTGCAAGTGCCTCTCGACCTCGAAGATGCGCCTGCTCCCGCGCCCTCTCCTGGGAGACCTCTGCGTAACGTTCCTTGTTCTCAGGTGTCCGGTCTGGACCTGGGGAGACGGTCAGGGGGAGGGGCATCCGCGCACCCAACTCACCAGGGACCAAGACAGGTGGAGGCTGCGGTTCTTCACCCTCTCCGAGGGGAGAGGAAGGTTCGGGCGTCTTCGGCCGAAACCGGTGAGCAACTGTGTTGGGTCTTCCGCGCAACCAACGATGGGTTACGCGAAAGTCTCTCCGGGGGCAGAGGCTTGGGGTGAGAGGTCTTCCGATCGAAGCCTCACACGCCACCACCGCCCCTTCGCTCGCTCGCCTATGAGAGACCATTGCAAAAACCCGAGGAGCGGCTGTGCGGTGCCAGTCCCCTCGAAGGGACGCGTCTCTTCACCCTCTCCAGAGACCTTTGCAAAACCCCCGTGGCCTCTAGATGCGCGGTCGACTCTTAGTCCTTCTTCTGGAGGAGAGGGTTGGGGTAAGGGGACTTCCGGACACCCAACGACGGATTCCGCAGAGACCTTCCCTGGGCAATCTGCGTCCATTCTTACTCCCTCTCCCCGTGGGAGAGGGTTGGGGAGAGGGTCTTCCGCGCAACCAAGCCTCGGTTTTGCAAAGGTCTCTCTCCAAGGAGAGGCAGGTTCGGCCGTCTTCGGCCGAAACCGGTGAGGGGTCTTCCGGGCACCCAACCCTAGGTTTCACAAAGGTCTCCTATGAGAGCGGTTTCGAGCGAACGGTAGGTGAGGCCCGCAGCTCACCGTCGGCTACAGCCCAACCGCCGCCTGCTGGCGCGCCAGCCGCGAGTCGTGGTCCTCGGCAAACCGCTTGATCCCGGCATAGATCGAGTCAGCGTCCAAATGCGCTTCCGCGATCACGTCCGGCTCCGTCCCGCCGGTCAGCCACTGGTCGTCCCAGTCCGACCACAGCGAGTACTCGTCCGTAAGCGGTCCCAGGCCGCTCATCGGCGGGAATCGCCGCGTGCCGGTCGAAACCACCATCGCGTCATACCGGCTGGCGTCCGACACGATCGACTCTCGGTAGGACGCCGGCTGGCGCGCGAAGAGCTCTTCGCTCACCACGGCCACCACCCGCACGTTCACCCCGGCCTCGTCCAGCCGCGGCAGCACGTTGACCAGGTTCACCGTTGAGTTCGAGCCCTGCACGAACACCGTGCCCTGCGCGGGCTTGTCCGCGTCCCAGGCGCGGATCAGGTACAGACCCTTCGCCGCCGCCAGCGGATCCGAATCGGCAAACGTGTTCCGGTCGGCAACCGGGAAGTCCGGCCGCGCCACTTCGATGATGATCACGCCCACGTTCGGGTCCTGCGCGGCCAGCGAAGCCGCCGCGAAGTACCCGGGCGCCACGTCGTTGTAGTCCCAGAAGCTCAGGTTGATCGCCTGGCCTCGCGGAAACAGCTTCCACACCTGCGGCGCAAAAATGCCGAAGTGCGTCCGTGCGTCCGCCGCCGTCTCCGGCCCCGAGTGCCCCGCCAGGATGTGCAGCACGCCCACCCGGAACGGGCTGTCCTGGTTCTGCTGGCTCCACACTCGCGCCGGCAGATACATCAGCGGCGTGAACGCGCCGTACGTTCCGCTCAGCGCCCACACGCCCGCGTGCACGTCCGGGTCCATCGACGCCGACTGGCTCACGAACCCGATCGCCGACGACGCGTTCCCGGCTTCCTCGATCGGCGCCTTGATGCGTGTGCCCAGCGGGTTGCCGATTGGGTCGTAGTGCCCCCACAGCGCGCCGTTCTCCACGTTGATCGAACTCGACAAGTCGGCCGCCAGCGTGATGAACCGGTTGTCCGTCACGTAGTTGGTCCACTTGATGATCTCGGCAATCGCCCGCCGCGTCCCCGCTACGTCGCCGGCCTTCTTGAACAGTTCGATGTCCACCGTCGAAGTCTCGCCCGAGAACTCGTTGGTGACCTCCAGCGACTGCGGCTCTTGCGGGATGTTCTGCGGCTGCAGGCGCTCGTCCTGGAACGGATCGGACGACGTGTCGATTCGCAGCGGCAACTCGTCGTTCAGCGAGTCGCCAATCTCCACCAGCCGGTCCGCCAGCCAGTCGCCCAGGCCGTTCTGGTTCAGCACCGACATCGCCACGTCGATGTTCGTCTTGAACTGGATCAGCCGCTCGCGCTCGTCGCTCACCGGACCGTCCCGGATCCCGTCGAACTCCACCCCGTAGCGCTGCTCGAAACTCTCCGCCAGCGCCACGAAGTACGGCTCATTCATCTTCATCTCGTACGGATGGCTGTGATAGCCCACCAACTGCTCGCCGAAGCCGGCGATCTGGCCGTCCTGGGCGCTCGGCCACCAGCCCTTGGTCGTCTTCCCGACCACGATCAGCGGCCGGCGGTCGTCCGGGTCCCAGTCCTCCATCATCTTCAGCGCGGCCATCACCTGGTCGTAGTCGTTCCCGTCGTCCAGCGACAGCACGTTCCAGCCGTAGGAGGTCCACTGGTCCTCCATCACGTAGCCCTCGGCCACGTCCTCGCCAATCACGCCGCCCACCAGGGAGTCGTCGATCCCGGCGTTGTTGTACGAGAGCAGGATCCGTAGCCGCTTCCCGACCTTCTGCGCCAGCGCCTGCGTCTTCAGTTCCTGCGCGTGACCCTCGGTCATCGCGAACTCGCCTTCCAGCGCGATCACCTTCAGCGAGTCGTCCGCTCCCACGAAGTCCCAGAACGCCGCCTTGCCGGCCGCCGTCGCGACACCGATCCCCGACGGACCGCCGTTCACGTCGTTCGTCAGGTCCGTCGTCTCCGCGTGACCCGCCAGCGAGCGGATCCCGCGAATCTTCGCCTGCGCGAACAGCGGGTGCTCGGCCAGCCCGTTGTCCTCCAGCAGCGTCGCCAGCGCCTCGCGACCGCGCCGGAAGCCCAGCGCGTCGATCGCCAGCATCCCGATATTCGGGTCCACGGCGTACTGGTTGTCGCCCGTCGCCGCGTGCTTCCGCGCCATCGCCTCGCCCATGATCATCCAAAGCGCGTACGCCGTCGGGATGTTGTGCCCGCCCGCCAGCATGAAGCGGTCGCAGTACGGGTGCTTCGGCCGCCGGTAGTCGTACCGCAGCGCCCCGTTCTCCGGGCCGCCCAGGTGCAGCGCCACGTTGTACGGCGTATAGGCCAGCGGCCCGCCGAAGTGCCCCGTCTGGGCGTAGTTGCCCAGCAGCACCAGCGTCATGGCGGTCATGAACCCAACGTCTTCCAGTCGGTCCCGGTCGTAGTCGGGAATCTCGACGCTGTGCTCGGTGGCCACCTGCTGGGCCGCGGCCCGTCGCAGTGTCGCCACGGCGCTACCGTTTTGGCTTGTCATCCCTGGGTTGCTCCTCGTCTGGCCTGGGTGGCGGCGTGTCTCTCGGTTCCTGTGCCGTCCGTATCGCCGCACCCATGCGGCCGCCGCTTCGTATATCCACCTGGTGGCCGGGGCGCGCTCACACGCAGCACCGCCCGACCGCCCGGTAAGCCTACCGAATCAGCCGCCCATCCTGAACTCGCGCCGCCGCCGAATGGCAGCTGGGTTATGGTGCTTGACGGTCTGTTCGCTATATGCGAACATTACTTCAATGCCGCAGAGCCTGCGCATCGAATGGACGGCCAGGGCGGTTAGAGACATGCGTCGCCTGAACGTCCAGGACCGCGAGAGAGTCATCGGCAGAATCGAACGGTACGCGAGCGATCCAGCCGCCTTCGCTCGGCAGGTGATCTCGCTCACCGGAAGTCCGTTTCGTCGGATTAGGGTCGGCAACTATCGCGTGATCTTCCGAATCGAACGGGAGGTAGTCGCCATCATGCTCGTCTTGCGCGTGCGGCATCGGAGGGAGGCGTATGACTAGTGAGCCAACCGTCCACCTGACGCAATCGGCCTATCAGGCGCTGCTGGCTCGAAACGAAGAACTCGAGGACCGCCTCGCCGCCCTCGAAGCCGACGATGGCAGCCGCATCCCCCACCCCGTCGCGCTCGCCATCATCCGCGGCGAATCCCCGCTCGTTGCCTTCCGCGCCCACCGCGGCCTGACGCTGCGCGAGCTTGCCCGCCAGGCCGGCACCTCCCCCGGCTACCTCTCCGAAATCGAACGCCGCCGCAAACCCGGCTCCGCCGCCACCCTCGCCAAACTTGCCGCCACCCTTCACACCACCATCGACTCCCTGCTAACCGACCGGGATCCCGTCTAGCCAGGCCTGCCCTCGTTAGCCCAGCGCTGGGTCTTTCGATCCGTGAATGGACGGCTCCGCGGCCAGGATGCGCCGCAGTCGCTGGACTGTCTCTTCACCGTCGGCGCCCAGCCCCAGGATGTTTTGCACGAGCAGGCGGTCCAGCTCGATTCGCGCTGGGTCGACCGCACACCGGTGAAACGACTGAAACTCCACCTGCGCCAACTCGCGCCAAGTGTCGGCTGCCGCAGCCAACTGCCAGGGTTCGAGTTCCAGGACGTTCAGCGTCGGCAATTCCCGCACGAGCGTGCGGCTTCCTTGGCCGCGCCCCAACTGCGACGGGTTGGCGCGGCTGGCGTGGCACAGCAGCCCGAACGTCGAGTTGCACCAGAGCGCCAGCGCAGCCTCCATACCCTCCTGCTGCCCTTGTGTGCAGCCCTTCAGCTTCAGCGTGTACCAGGCACGCACGCCCAGGGTGTTCTGGAGAGTTCGCACCGTCGCTACCCGCTGAGAGTTGTATCGGATGTCCCGTGTGAGGTGTAGGTGACCCGCCCTGGCCCAGATCGTCGCGTGGTCACGGCCTGGCTTAGGCGAAAGCCGGGCGTTTGGCTCCGCTTGAGCAGTGCGATGCAGCGCTTGGCGATGCCTCCAAATGGCTGGGAACTGCGCCAACCCGTCGAATCCGTCAAACGCGTCGAACACACCGATCGAGTCCTTGTGGATCTGTCCGTCGTGCGGGCTGACAGAAGCGATTGACTCAACCTGAGCGATTGGAATCGAAGCGAGCGCCCGCGTGCCATCCGCCGACCAGATCACGCCGTCCGCCAGCGCCAGCGCGCGCTGTCCGACCTCGGCTGAACGCCAGCGCGCGCCGGGCAAAGGTGGTCCGGCTATCGGCGAATCCACAAGCTCGCCCCACTGTTCCCCGCCGATCATCAGCGGACTGCCGCCGACCGGCGGCCCGTCCACTCGCTGCGCGGCGGGTACCGCCCGCACCGCGTTTAGCACGGCCAGCGCGTCGGTTACCTGGGCCGGGGCCTGCCGCAGGTTGACGCACGTCACCCGGCCCGTCGGAGACTCGTCGGGCCTGAGCCGCCGCGCCACCAACAGCACTTCGGCAATGTCGGTGTCCTCGGACAGGGAGCGGTGCTCCGGATCGTGCACCGAGAGGACGTGCTCAACGTCATAACGCTCGGCCCACAGTTCCCGCACCCCGGCCCAGGCGGCCCCGGACACCGCCGAGACCGGGAGCACAAAAGCAATGCGCCCGCCTTCGCGCACCAGCCGGTCGGCCAGCACCACGAAAGCCGACGCCAGGCCGACCCTTTGGTTGGCCGGCGTGTCCCGCAGGGCGCGAACGAGCGCCCGCGACATCTGTCGCTCGACCTCGGGATCGCGGAACGAACCGAACACCGTCGTGTACGTATCGGAGCCGTCGCCTGGTCCTTCGTGTCGGGTATAGGGCGGATTCATGATCACCAGGTCGGCGCACGGCCGCTGCGCTACTGGCGCCTCGCGCTCCGTGTCTTGCCCCTGTCCGCTCACCTGCTCCACCGCGCCCGAGAACAGGGATCCCAGCCGCTCGTGCGTCAGCCAGTCGAGCGACCCCAACCGCGCGCCGTTCACCCCGTCCGCGCCCAGCGGCAGCGTATGCAGGTTCATGCGTCGAAACGTAATGGAGGGCGAAGCCGCCGCCAGCGTGGCCGCCGTCAGGTGGATGGCCGCCTGGACCACGTCCGTGCCCTGGATCACGTCTTCGATCAGCAGGCGGTGAAGCTCCGCGTCCGTTTGGGCGCTGGCATCACCGTCGGCCAGCCGCCCCCGGCGCGCGTTGTCCGCCAGTTGCTGATAGCAGGCCATCAGCAGCGTTCCCGTGCCGCAGGAGGGATCGATCACGGTAAGGCGCCGCACCGCCTCCGGATTGCTCCAGTCCACGTCCGGCCACCGCGAGGGGTCCAGCGCCAGTCCCGCCAGCAGCGTGGACGTCGGGATCTTCGTGTAGAAGGCGGCTAGGAACTTCCGGTCGGCGATCAGCCGGTTGAAGATGCGGCCGGCCAGGTCGTGGCGACGCGTGGCGGCCATGCCCAGCAGACGCTCGGCGGTCCAGAAGCAGCGGTCCAGCACCTCCGGCGCCACACTGGCCGGCATTTGGTCGGCCACGTCCCGCGCCATCCGGAATATCGGGTAGTAGTCGATCGCCGGGATCTTGTCCCACTCGTCGAGCAGACGAGTCAGCACCAGGTGACGACCAAAGCGAAGGTTGCTGACCCTCAGGATGCCCGGCATGGACTCGGTCAGGCGCTCGTGGAACATCATGGCGTTGATGATGACCAGCGCGGCCATGTTGGCCACCTCGTCGCCGGGTACGGTCCCAAAAACGCCGGCCACGTGCTGGAGCGTGGCTGGCGCGCGAAAGAGCCTGGCGCCCGCCCGTTGCGCGCCCTGTTCCAACAGTTCCACCGCCTGGTCCAGGTCGTCCACGGGCGCTTCGGCGCTGCGCACGGCCTGTGCCAGCTCATCGACCGTGCCGCGAACCTGCGGTCCTGAGGTTCCGTCGGCCCGCCACTCTTGCCACTCCAGGGTTGCCAGGGCCAGCCGGTCGGCGAGGTGAGCCTGGGGCGCTGCGCGCAGGTTCGCCGGCACCGATACCGCGAACGCGACGCTCACGGTTTCGCCGTCGATCCGCATCCCCAGCCGGGCCAGCGCGTCGGCGTGCCGGCTTCGGGCGGGCGCGTATTCGGTCTCCACGATTACGGGCCCGTTGTCGGCCCACACCACCACGTCCGGCCGCGCGCCGCCCGCCTGCGTCACTTCCGCCTCGGCCCGCAGCCCGGCCCGGCCTTGAAATAGCTCCGCAAGCGCTGCGTTGATCACGCTCTCATGCGTGCGGCCTGCGGAAGAGGCTGGCGTTCGACTTGGCACGGTCACATAGTGTACGGCAGATGTTCGGTAAGGCTGCCGTCTGACGGCAGGCGCTCGATGAACCTATCCACCGGACCGCTCCAACAGCTCCAACAGCCCGTTCGGATACAACGGCCGATCCAGCGGCTCCGACACATCAATCCAAACCGCCTCGATCCGCGTGCCGCCGCCCTCCGTGCCCACAATCCGCTCGGCCTCGTAGTAGGAGTCGTCCGCAAACCGCGCCTCAAACACGAACACGACCTCATGCCCTGGCCGGCCGTGATAGTCGAAGATGTTCTCCAGCGTCCCCAGCTGCCGCACGTCCCTGATTTCGGCCTCGAACTCTTCCCGCATCTCACGCCGCACCGCCTCAATCGCCCGTTCGCCAAACTCAACGCCACCGCCCGGCGGACGATAGAACCAGTCGCGCCGGTCCCACGCCGCGTTGTCCTCCACCAGGATGCGCGGCCCGTCCCGAAACACCGCCAACGCCAGCGGCCGAATCCACGGCAATGCGCCATCGTCCTGCGGCGTCAACTCGACCTTCCTGCCCGAACGAAACGAATGCCGGCCCGCGCTACGGCGCGCCCTCCGGCGCCGGCGGCGGCCCGTCCTTCAGATAGTCCAGGTCCAGCGCGCTCCGCACCTGCTCCATCAGCGGCTCAGCCCGGCGCTTCGTCTCCGCCGTCCCCGCCGCCAGCACGTCCCGCACGTCGTCCGGCCGCGCTTCCCAGTCGGCCCGACGCTCCCGGATCGGTCCCAGGAACGCGTTCATCGCGTTGAACAGCCGGTCCTTCACCTCCACGTCGCCGACTTTGCCGACCCGGTACCGCGCCTTCAGGTCGTCGACTTCCTCCGTGTTCGGATTGAACGCGTCGTGATACATGAATACCGGGTTGCCTTCCACGGTGCCGGGATCGGTCGCCCGCAACCGCTTCGGGTCCGTGAACATGCTCCGCACCTTCGCCCGCAGCGTCTCCTCGGAGTCCTTCAGGAAAATCGCGTTCCCCGCCGACGTCCCCATCTTCCCCTTGCCGTCGATCCCCACGAGCCGCGGCACCTCGCCAACCCGACCCCTGGGAACCACAAACGTCTCCCCGAACCGCCGGTTGAACCGGATCGCCACGTCCCGCGTCATCTCGATGTGTGGCAGCTGGTCCTCCCCCACCGGCACCAGGTGCGCCAGCGGCAGCAGGATGTTGGAGATCTGCATCACCGGGTAGTTGAAAAACGCCACCGGCACCGTCTTGTTGGTCGACTCCAGGTCCGCCAGTTCGGCTTTCAGCGTCGGATTCCGTTGCAGATGGCCCAGCCCCAGGAACCAGCTCAGGTGCAGCGTCAGCTCCGCGAACTCCGGCACCCCGCTCTCGATCACGAAGTGCGAGATGTCTGGGTCCAGCCCCACCCCCAGCCAGTCCAGCGTCACTTCCCAGAGGCCCCAGCGGATCCACGGCAGGTTGTCGGCGTAGTCGGACACCTGGTAATCGGCCAGCAGGAAGAACGACTCGTACTCCTCCTGCAGCTCCAGCCACTGCGAAAACGCGCCCGCGTAATGCCCCACGTGCGAGGGCCCCGAAGGCCGCAACCCCGTCAGGATGCGGCCGCGTTCACCATCCGGCGCGTCGTCCATCTCCGACATATCAAATGACCTCGCCTGAACCCGCAACCCGCCCATACTGCCACCGCGCATTGATCAACCGACCCATCGGGCCTTACCGCAGCAGCTTGTTCACCCCGTTTAGCCCTGCCACCTTGTACGCCTCGGCAAACGTCGGATAGTTGAAGATCGTCTCTACGAAATAGTCAATCGTCCCGCCCAGCTCCATCACCGCCTGCCCGATGTGCAGCAACTCGCTCGCCTGGCTGCCGAAGATGTGAACCCCCAGCACCTTCCGTGTGTCCGGGTCGAACAGCAGCTTCAGAATTCCGAAGTCGTCCCCGATGATCGCCCCGCGCGCAATCTCCTTGTACCGCGCCACCCCACTCTCGTACGCCATCCCGGCCGCCGTCAGTTGCTCTTCCGTCTTGCCGATCAGCGCGATCTCCGGAATCGTATAAATCCCGATCGGCAACTCGTCGTCGTCGATCTCGGGGCACGCCATCCCCAGCGCGTGAAGCGCCGCCATCCGTCCCTGCTCGGCCGACGTTGAAGCCAGCGCCGGCTGTCCGATCACATCCCCCACCGCGTAAATGTGCTCCACGTCGGTTTGGAAGAAGCTGTTCACCTTCAGGCGTCCGCGCCCGTCGGCCTTCAGTCCCGCCGCGTCCAGGTTCAGCAGGCCCGTCGCGCCGTGCCGCCCGATCGAATACATCACCACGTCGCTCACAACCTTGGCGCCCGTCTCCAGCACCGTCACCGGCCGCCCCCGCGGGTCGAACTCGACACTCGATACGTTGTGTCCCAGGCGCAGCGTGATCCCGTCCTCGCGCATCCGGTACTTCAGCGCTTCGCCAATCTCCTCGTCCACCATCTCCAGCAGATCGCGTCGCCCGTCGATCAGCGTCACCGCCACGCCCAGCGTCGCGAAAATGCTCGCGTACTCCGTGCCGATCACCCCGGCCCCAACCACGGTCATCGACTTCGGAATCGTGCGCAGGTCCAGGATCCCGTCGCTGTCCACCACCCGCTCATTGTCAAACGGAATGTGCGCCGGCCGCGCCGGCCGCGATCCCGTCGCCAGGATCACTTTTTCGGTGCGCAGCTCCAGGATGGAGTTCTCGGTGTGCACCGCGACCGTGTTCGGATCCTCGAAGTGCGCGATGCCGTTCAACATGTCCACGTCGTTGCGCAGGAACCCGTCCCGCACCACGTCCACCTCGGACTGCACCACCTGGGCCGTCCGGCGCAGCAGGTCGTCCATCGTCACGTTGGTCATCACCCGGTACGACGCCCCGTAGAACGCCCGCTGCCCCACCCCGGTCACGTGAATCACGGCTTCGCGCAGCGTCTTGGACGGAATCGTCCCCCGGTGCACGGCCTGTCCGCCCACGTACCGCTGGCGGTCGATGCATACCACCCGTCGCCCCGCCTTGGCGGCCTGAATCGCCGCCCGCCGCCCGGCCGGACCCGTCCCGATAATGACAATGTCGTAGTTCTCGGGCTCTCTCATCTAGTCCAGGGCAGCTCTTTCCCCCTCTCCCCGTGGGAGAGGGCTGCGGTGAGGGTCTTCCGGTCGAGGCGCGAGCCTGAGTCTATGTTGCGTTGATACCGAACGTCGGGGTGAGTGCCTTCGCCGCTCACGCATCAAATTCACCCCGTATCGCTCCCCGCGCGAATCAGATTAAGCGCCGACCCCGCCCAAAACCACCGGATTTGCTCCTCGTTCAACGTGTGATTCAGCCGGATCGTCGACGTCGACCCATCCGAATGCTCCAGCGTCGCCGTCACCGGCCTTCCGGGCGCCAGCTCGCCCACGTCATTCAGCGTGATCCGGTCGTCGATCTCGATCCGCTCGAAATCGCTCGGATCCTCGAACGTCAGCGGCAGCAACCCCTGCTTCTTCAGGTTTGCTTCGTGAATCCGCGCAAAGCTCCGCACGATAATCGCTCCGCCGCCTGTATGTCGCGGTGACATCGCCGCGTGCTCCCGGCTGCTGCCCTCGCCGTAATTCTGGTCGCCCACCGCCACCCAGGTAATCCCCTGCCGTTGGTAATACGTGGCGATATCCGCCAGCGGCTCGTCGTCCTCGCCCGTCTCCGTGTTGTAGCCCGTGCCCGCCTCGTCCCCGAACGCGTTATTGGCCCCGATGAACATGTTGTCGCTGATATTCGTCAGGTGCCCCCGGTACCGCAGCCACCGCCCCGCCGGCGAAATCGCGTCCGTCGTGCACTGCCCCGTCGCCTTCAGCAGCACCGGCATGCCGCGGAACTGCTCCGCCGTCCGTTCGGGAAACGGCGCCAGCGCCTCCAGCCGCTCGCTCTCCGGGTCGATCGCCACCGTCACCTCATCCGGATTTTCGGCCGGCGGCTCATAGCCGTACCGCTGCCCGATAAACCCGTCCGACGGGATATCCGCCGCCGGCCCCGGCGGCTCCAGCACAAACGCCTCCCCGTTGTCCCCGCCCACCGGTGAGGCCGTCGGATCGGCCGAGAGCCGACCGCCCAGCGCAAACGCCACCGCCACTTCCGGACTCGTCAGGAACGAGAACGTATTCGGGCTCCCGTCATTCCGCCGCGGAAAGTTCCGGTTGAACGACGAAACAATCGAATTCCGTTTCGGCGGATCGCCCTCGCGCGCCGGCGTGATGTCGTCCCGCCGCCACTGCCCGATGCACGGACCGCACGCGTTCGCCAGCACCACCGCGCCGATCGACTCCAGGTCCTGCAGCTGCCCGTCCCGCTCGATCGTCGCCCGCACCATCTCCGACCCCGGCGTCACCAGGAACGGAATCCGTGCCTTCGCCCCCCGCGCCGCCGCCTGCCGCGCCAGGTCCGCCGCCCGCGAGATGTCCTCGTACGACGAATTCGTGCAACTCCCCACCAGCGCCGCCGAAATATCCTCCGGATATCCCTCGTCCGCCGCCGCTTGCGCCAGCTCCGAGATCGGCCGCGCCAGGTCCGGTCGGTGCGGACCCACCACGTGCGGCTCCAGCTCCGAAAGGTCGATCTCGAGCACCTGCTCGAAATACCGTTCCGGCTCCGCCAGCACCTCCGCGTCCGCCGTCAGCAGGTCCCGGTTCGCATCCGCCAGCGCGGCCAGCTCGTCGCGTTCCGTTGCCCGCAGGTACGCCGCCATCCGTTCGTCGTAGCCGAACACCGAGGTAGTGGCGCCCAGTTCCGCGCCCATGTTCGTAATCGTCGCCTTGCCCGTGCAGGCCAGCGAGGCCGCGCCCTCGCCGAAGTACTCCACGATCCGGTTCGTCCCGCCGCTCGTCGTCAGCAGCCCCGCCACCTTCAAAATCACGTCCTTCGGCGCCGTCCAGCCCGAGAGCTCCCCGGTCAGGTGTACGCCGATCCCTTTGGGATGGAGCACCTCCCACGGAAAATCCACCATCACGTCCACCGCGTCCGCGCCGCCCACGCCGCAGGCCAGCATCCCCAGCCCGCCCGCGTTCGGCGTGTGCGAGTCCGTCCCGATCATCAGCCCGCCCGGAAACGCATAATTCTCCAGCACCACCTGGTGAATGATTCCCGACCCCGGCGCCCAGAACCCGATCCCGTACTTGGCCGAGACGCTCTTCAGGAACGCGTAAACCTCGTTGTTCTCCAGCAGCGCCTCTTGCAGGTCCGGGTCCGCCCCGCTGTAGGCCCGGATCAGGTGGTCACAATGCACCGTTGAAGGCACCGCCGCGCTGTCCCGTTCCGCCAGCATGAACTGCAACAGCGCCATCTGCGCCGTCGCGTCCTGCATCGCCACCCGGTCCGGCCGCAGCTGTAGGTAGCTCTCGCCTGGAATGAGTTCTTGCCCCGCCGGATCGTCCAGGTGCCCGTACAGCACCTTCTCCGTCAACGTCAGCGGCCGCCCCAACCGCCCCCGCACCACCGCCAGCCGTTCCCGCATGGCGGCATAAATGCCCTCGATCAGTTCCGGCGTCGACTCAATCTCCGGCATAGCGGCTGACGCTCCCCTGACACCCGGCGTGGCCATCCGCCGGCGCACCCAATTCTAGTGCCCCGCCCTCCTGTCATTCCGAACGCAGCGCAGCGGAGTGAGGAATCCCGCCTTCTCTTCCGCCCACCCCCGCCCAGACTCTCGTAGGGGCGGGTCTGTGACCCGCCCGTCTTCCGCGCAACCCGCTTCCCCTGTCATTCCGAACGCAGCGCAGCGAAGTCGAGAGCCTGCCCTGAGCCTGTCGAAGGGAATCCCGCCTTCTCTTCCGCCCACCCCCGCCCAATCTTTCGTAGGGGCGGGTCTCTGACCCGCCCGTCTTCCGCGCAACCCAGCCACCTCGTTCTCCTTAGCAGATTAGGCCCTCGATCCATCTCCTCCCCGTCCTTCTTCGCTCAACGCTCTCTCCTCTCAACTCACTCCTTCCTCACCCCCGTTCGTGGTGAGCCGACCCAGAGTCTTTCGGAGGCCCGTGTCGAACCACCCAAGCCCCGGCACCTCCCTCCGCCATCCCGGCGTCCGCGGCCGGGATCCAGCACCATGCGTAACGCGACCGCACCCTGTGGGACCCCACCATGGCCTAACCCTTGACACCCAACACAGGTGCTCACTTCTCTTCCCTCACTCCTTCCTCTCCCCTTCCCCTTCTCGCCTTACTCCAAGTACCATTCAAGTAAGGAGACCCCGCATGATCGTCAAAATCACCTCCAAGCGTCAGGTCACTTTCCCCAAGCACGTGCTGGACGAACTGGGCGTTGGTCCAGGCGACCGGCTCGAGCTGCTGGAAGGTCCCGACGGCTACACCCTGCGCCCCAGGCGCATCGACTACTCCAAGCTCGGAACCCTCGCCGACAAGATCAAACCCGGCACCCCCCCGTTCGACATCCGCAAATTCCGGGATGATCGGGAACAAGGGCGCGGCCCCGCGCCTCGGAAGTGACCGCGACCGACAGGCTTGGCAATGGCGTGCGCGCCGGCACGGCCCGTCGCTACGGAGTCGACACCTCAATCCTCGTCAGACTGGTTGCGCGGGAGCCGCGAGCGGACTTCGAGCGCTGTCTCACCCGGCTGAGCGTCATGGTCGACGAACGGGGATGCGAAATGTTCGCGTCCAATCAGGCCATTGGCGAAGCCTATGCGGCCCTCATCCACCATTACGACCTGTCCAGCGCCCACGCCCGCGCCGGCCTCCACACCACCCTCACCAGCGGACTTGTCGCCCCGCTCAGCGGCCACTCCGTCCTCCAGGCCCTCACGGCCTCAGGCGGCCCCGGCCTCTTCGACCGCCTCATCGCCAACGACTACGCCCTCGCCGGCATTGACACCCTCACCCTCGACCGCCAAATGGCCACCCTCCCCCAGGTCAGCCTCGTCTCAGACTAAGCACCCCGCCCCCATTCGTGCTGAGCCTTCTCGTGTCGGGGCCGGTTTGTAACCGGCCTCTTCCGGGCGCCCAACCCCAACCGTTCGTGGTGAGCCGGTCTGGAGTCCGCGGAAGACCGTGTCGAACCACACAGGTCCATAGCACCCAACCCTCCCAGCCAATCCTCCACCGTCCGCATCCCGTCCGGGTGTAGAGGCCGGTTTCTAACCGGCCTCTTCCCGGCACCCAACCCACCCGTTCGTGGTGAGCCGGGCCGGTGGACCCGCCGGCCCGTGTCGAACCACCCCTCCGCCATCCCGGCGTCCCCGGCCGGGACCCAGCACCATGGTCATCCTCAGCCCTCCCAAGCCACCCCTGCCACCCAACCCCTACCACCACCTCCCAACCTCCGACTCCGCCTCTCACCTCTCACTCCTCTCAGCTCACTCCTTCCCCACCCCCGTTCGTGGTGAGCCGCCCCGGAGTCCGTCGGAGGGGCGTAGAGCCTGCCCTGAGCCTGTCGAAGGGAACCACAAAGCCACCCCTGCCACCCAACCCCGTCCAAACCCTCCCAACCTCCGCCTCTTTCTCTCAATTCTCACTTCTCTCCGCTCACTCCTTCCTCAATCCGCGCTGGTCACCGTCACGGTCACCGTCGTCGTGGCCGACGGGCCGCCCTCCAGCACCGCGGCCCGGATCGTCAGCGTGTAGCTGGGCGTCGTGGCCGCGTCCAGCCGTGCCCCCACCCCCACCCCGCCGTTCAGCGCGTGGACGGCCCACGCCTCGGACGCATCCCCCGCCGTGATGTCGTACACCACCGTGCCGCCTTCCGGATCGCTCGCCTGGACGGTGCCGATCGTCGTGGCGAGTTGGACGTCCTCGGCCACGCGGAAGCTGTAGGTCGCCGCCCCAAACTTCGGCGGCGGACAAGCGCTGGTGGCGCGGATCAGGTCGTCGGCCACCGCCTCCTCCGTGAGCGCCACGCTGGTCGCCTCCGGCGAGCCTGTCGTCGGCATGTCGAGGTCGATGCAGGCGCCGCCGAACGCACGCGGCCCCCGCGCCATCCAGCCTCGGCGTCCCGTGCCACGTCGACTCCCCGCTCGCCCCCACGCACGAATGTTTCGCCGCTCCCTCGGTTCGGCGTTAGTCCGTGCGCCGTCCTCCGTGCCGTCGCCGCCGCCGCATTGACGTCAGCATCCGGCTCACCTCGTCCAGCAGCCCCCGCACCACGTGGCTCTCGCTCGTCGAGAACCACCCCAGGTCTTCGCACAGCGTCAGCAACGTCTCCGTTTCCGCCAGCGACCCCTGGGCAATCGCCAGAAAATGCCCGGTGTCCTTCGCCGTTTCCCGCGTCCAGCCTTCCGCGATATTGGTTGGGATCGACACCGCCGCCCGAGTGAGCTGGGCCCGCATCCCGTACGTTTCTTCCGGCGGCAGCTTGGGTATCAGCCCATAGACTTCACGCGCCGCCTGCATCGCCTTCTGCCACAACACCGTCTCGCGATAATGCACCGGCCCTCACCCTCCCCGCCCGGCTACGTCCCACACCTCACCACAGCCTCCCGCATCTTCATCCCCCACGGTTCCCTGCTGCTGGCCCTCTGTCTGCTCAGCGGCAACTCGTCGCACTCGTTCCCTTCCCCTCTCGCCCACCGCTTATGGCTTGACCTTCACTCTTCGTTCTTCCCTCTCACCTCTCACTCCTCTTAGCTCACTCCTTCTTCCTTCGCCTCGCCGCCTTCCGGGTCGGTCGCGGTCACCGTGCCCAGGGTGGTAGCCGACGCCACGTTCTCCGCCGCGCTGAAGGCATAGCTCGCGGCCCCAAACGCCGGCGGCTCGTCCACGTCGGTGACCGTGATGGCGACCGTGGCGGCGGCCGTCCCGCCCGTCCCCGCGTCGGCCGTCACGGTCAGGCTGTAGCTGGGGGTGGTCTCGTAATCCAACGTCCCCACCAGCTTCAACTCGCCGGTGGCCGCGTCGATCGTCCAGGCGTCGCCGGTATTGCCGGCGGTCAGCGCGTGGGAAACCGGCTGCCCGGTGGTGACCGTGGCCAGCACCGTGCCGACCTGAGTCCCGGCCTCGCTGTCTTCGGCCACGCTGACGCTGGAGGCGGTTTCCCCGAACACCGGCGGCGCGCAGGCGC
This sequence comes from Chloroflexota bacterium, assembly GCA_022825895.1. Classification (GTDB taxonomy): domain Bacteria; phylum Chloroflexota; class UBA11872; order UBA11872; family UBA11872; genus UBA11872. Next base: position 23,485 of record JAJDVX010000002.1, read on the forward strand.
CGGTCGTGACCGTCAGCGGGGCCGAGGGCTCGCTCCAGTTGGCGGCGTACGTGGTGCCGCTGCCGCGGGCCCGCACGCGGACCTGGTAGGCGGTGGCGCAGGTCAGCTCGTCCACCGTGTGGGCGGCGGCCGTGATCGCGTCGTCGTCGACGGTCCAACTGGCCTGCGCGCCCGGGCGGACTTCCACCCGGTACGCCCCCGCGTCGGCCACCGCGTCCCACGTCAGCCCCACACTGGTCGCCGTCGGCGAGCCTGTCGCAGGCATGTCGCTGTGGGTCCAGGCGCCGCCTACCGCATGCGGCCCCGGCCATCCAACCTCGTCGCCCCGTGCCACGTCGATTCCCCGTTCGCCCCCACCCTCCGTTCCGCGAACGCCTCGCCGCTTCCCCCGTTCTGCCTTACGCCTTCCGACGGCCTCCGTGCCTCCGCCGCCTCCGCATTGACGTCAGCATCCGGCTCACCTCGTCCAGCAGCCCTCGCACCACCTGGCTCTCGGTCTTTGAAAACCACCCCAGGTCCTCGCACAGCGTCAGCAAGGTCTCGGTTTCCGCCAGCGACCCCTGCGCAATCGCCAGAAAATGCCCCGTGTCCTTCGCGGTTTCCCGCGTCCAGCCTTCTGCGATATTGGTCGGGATCGACACCGCCGCCCGGGTGAGTTGGGCCCGCATCCCGTACGTTTCTTCCGGCGGCAGCTTGGGTATCAGCCCATAGACTTCACGCGCCGCCTGCATCGCCTTCTGCCACAACACCGTCTCGCGATAATGCACCGGCCCTCACCCGCACCCTCCCCGCCCGGCGACGTCCCACACCTCACCACAGCCTCCCGCATCGGCATCCCCACCGTTCCGTGCTTCTGGCCCGCTGTCTGCGCAGCGACTACTCGTCGCACTCATTCCCTTCCCCTCTCGCTCACCGCTCACGGCTTGACCTTCACTCTTGGTTCTTCCTTCTCACCTCTCACTCCTCTTAGCTCACTCCTTCCTCCCGCCGCCTGCCAGGCTTCGAAGCCGATCGCGTTATGCGCCCCCATGGGCGCCAGGAACACCACGGCCTCGCGGCCGCCGATCTCGGCCGCCAGCGCCTTCTCCGCCGCCACCACATGTGCTTGCAACCCCGCCTCGTACGCGCCCCGCGTCTGCAGCGCGTCGGTCCCGTAGGTGCCCGCCTCGTGCTCGCGCACGTACAGGTCATACGACGCCGCCTCGCCCATCCGGTCATACGCCACGGTCACCGTCGTCGGCGTCGTGCCGCTGCCCAGCAGGAACCCTGTCACCGCGTAGTCCGCAAAACAGGTCAGGAACAGGTACTCCCGCGACTCCCCGCCCCGCGCGATCGCCAGGAAGTTGGCCTTGGCCGTCTCGCGGTAGGCGGGGTCCACGGTGTCCAGCACCACGGCGAACAAGCGCTCCAGGAAAACCTGGTCCGGGATCGCGCCGCCGGCCCCCAGCCGCAGCCAGAAGCGGATGGCATCCGCCCGTTGGTTGACTGTGCGGGCCACGCCGCGCCACGCGCAGCGCACCGAACCGGCCGCCGGCGTGCCCCGGATCGCCAGGTGCGTCGGCGACGCCTCGGCCAGATGCAGGCCTTTCGCCAGCAATTCCTCCACCGTCGCGGCCGGGCCCTGCGACATCGCCGCGGCAACCCTGGCCGGGCCGCCAACCGGCTCGGGCGCGCCAGGCGAATTCGTCACCGTCGTTGCCGTGGACGTGTCGGCCGACATCTCGCTTCCAGCGCAACTCACGGTCAGCGTCGCCATCAGCAGCCCGATAAGTAAGACTCGCAGCACCCGCCGTCCCCGGTGTGCGACGGCGCATCCACGCGTCACGGCGCGCTCTCCGTTGCGCAGACGTTCACGTTGCTCACCTCAGTCAACTGCGCCGCAAACCCGGGATCCAGGCAGCCACCGAGATAGTGATCCGCGTGCCGAAACCGGAAGTTAAGCCCCGTAACCCGTGGCGGCTCCCCGCTGATTTCGATTCCGAACCACTGGGCCAGCGGTGTGCCGGGACTCCAGTTCAGCACGGCATAGCCGGCCAACTGGTCCCGCAGCCCCAATAGCGTCTTGCAGTCCGCCACCAGCCCGGGGTTGCTTGCCGGACTGGGGACCACGAAGCCCTCGCCGCAGGCGGCCTTCGCCGCCTCGGCGTCCTCGTACCCCGAGTGCGCCGCGACCAGCGCTACCCCGCCGCGCACCAGTACCCGCACGTCCGAGCCGTCCGGCGCCATGGTGTACAGCACCGCCGTGCCGCTGGGCGCGGGGTGGCCGGCCGCCCTCACGGCGATCCGCGACCCGTCCGGCGCCCAGGCCGCCGCGGCCCGGCCCCGTTCCTTGGCGAACGACTCCGGCGACCGACCCACGAGCTCACCGTCCAGGTCCACCACGCAAAACTGCTGCCCACACGAATAGAGAAGGTGCGACTCGTCCGGCGACCACGCCACGTGGAGCAGCGGGGCGTTATAGATGGAGTGCTGGACATCGACGTACGCCGCCAGCCCCGCCCGATCGGTCAGCTGCCGGATGACGTGCACGTCCGTCCCATCGGGCGCGATCGTCACCAGCTGCACGGCGTCCTGGTGCAGCCGCGCCAACGCCAGGCGCTGGCCGTCCGGCGACCAGGACACCGTGCTGACCGTGTGCGCCACCGTGCGCGGTGTGGAGCCGTCGGGCGCGGCGATCACGACGCCCATCTCCTTGGCGAACGTGTCGCCGAGTTGAACGTCGTCGCCGAGCCCCAGAACCGCCAGCTGCGTTCCGTCCGGTGCCCACTGGGGTGGCGCCGCAACGTAGAGGTCACGCACGAGCGCTGCGGGCTCGGCGTCCACCGAATCAACCGAGAGGACGCGCAGTTCGTCGAGGCTCCTTTCGTTGAACGGGTTACCAGACGATAAGTACGCGATACGGCGGCCGTCGGGCGACCACACCGGCAGGTGGTCGTAGTACCGGTCCGTCGTGCGCCGCTGCGCGCCGGTCCCGTCCGCGCCGACCGTCGCTATCTCGAATTTGTAATCCCCGCGCGGGTCCCGGGGAGCGTCAAGAAGCGACGCGTCCCTATCGGTCGAAAACTCACAACTGGCATACACGATGGCTTGACCGTCAGGCGAAAACTGGGCGTATGGGCCAATCCCCGGGCGGAATCGGTGGCCTGGATTCGCATCGACGATCTGCCGCAGCCGCCTCCCGT
>JAJDVX010000007.1 GCA_022825895.1 Chloroflexota bacterium
CGGCCGCCACCACCCGGGTGCCAGGCGCGCCGGCGATATCAATCCCCAAGTGTGGACACATGGCGAAGGTGCACCCGCCGAATTGCGTGGTCAGGCGTCCATCAACCGGCCACGTCCAGTCACCGGCGGACTCGAGTCCAATGAGCGACGCCGCAAACTCGCCCGGCCGCCGCCAACCCGTGCCCTGTTCGTACGCATCCGCATGGCCTGTTCCAAGAGTCCCAACGACCGCCGACTGCAGGAGAACCCCCATTGCCAGCGCCGCCGCAGCCGGCAGGGCAGCGATTACGACTACCCCGCCTAACGCCCACCCGACGATTGGCTGGACCTCGCGCATCTGTTCGGCAATGCGTGCCGCTAGGACTCGCACAAGTATTCGAGTTGCTGCGGTCAGGACGCGCTGAAGCGCGACGCCGAGCGCAACGGCTGGCATGGCGACCGCTCAGTTCGTCGTGATCAGCGACTCGGCCCGCGCAGTCCGCCGGCTGATCTCGGGACAGCCCGTGCGTCGCGCACGAGGTTGCGCACTGTGAGGTAGTGGTGGACGCTACGTCCCCACACGGATTGCGGCGTTATGGCCGGCAACTCGGCCAGTCCGGCCATGAGCCACCGGGGAAACTGCAGGACCACGCCGAAGCTGACGATGAGCGTAGCGATCGACAGAATGCTCGGCGGCTGGGCGGCGACGACGCCGAATACGACTACCAGACCGAACACGATGGCCGCCTTCTCGAAAACCACCTGGGCCACGCGCTTCACCCATGCGTCCATTAGTCCGCGGGCAAATGGCAACAGACTCAGCACCATGATGATCGGCGCCGCGACCACCAGCACCCAGATCCAGATCAGTCGGAGGGCAAACTTCAAGGCCAGCAATGCCACCTCAAGCAAGAGCACGAGATAGAGCAGGGTCCGGAACAGATCGGTCCAGAGTCCCTCCAAGACTCCGGCCCCCGCCGATTCGCCCCAGCCCCAGCGCTGGTAGAGTTCGAGCGGGCTGTCGCGATTGATGGCGTCGCCGCCTAGCGCGACGAACGCCTGGACCAGCAGATTGTTGAGCTGCAGCAGCGCTTCCACCAGGGTGTAGCTGCCCAGGGCGAAGCCGATGGCGATCACGGTCTGCCCGGCGAAGGCCCGCAGATCGACCGGCGCGCCCACAAAGACCTTATACAACGCGAATCCAACAAAGATGGCCACCACCAACGAAACCAACGGGGTGCTGGCGTTCAAGGCCAGGTCGCGCGTTCGTTCCCACATGTCGCGCAGCGCCTGATTGGCCTTCGACGGGACGAAGAAGTCGCGTATCGCAGTTCCGCCGGGCACTGCGGCAAACGACCGATCAAGCTCCCCGCCCGGAGCCGGCTCGATGCTATCCGGGACGGTCAGCATCCAGGTCCACGCCCAAGCCATGGGGGCGTGCAGCATCTGCGTCAGCGAGTTCGTGGCCCCGAGGCCGGCGGTCGCGGCCGCCGACTCGGGATGACGCCAGACCGGGGGAAACAGCGAGCTCAAGGCCTCGCGAAGCGTCTCCCCCAGATGGTCGCCGAGCGGATCAGCCAGATCGTCGGCGATGCGGCCGGCTTCCTCGGCCGACATGACCTCGCCCGGTTCGTCGGTGTCGGTCGCGGTAGGGGTATCGGCCAGCACCGGGACGCCGACCCCTCCGATTAGAAGAGCCGCCAGCCCCAGGACCACAGCGATTGGCCAGACGAGCCCCGCCACCTTTAACCGGGTGTTGGCGTCGATGGCTTCGCGCGTCGCCGGGTCGGCCTGGCATCGAGGCGGACGGCCGGTGTTTCCAGCGCGACCCGCTCGCCGGCCCCGATGATGGCCAGTCCCTGGCCACGCCTGGCCTGCTCGAGGGTGGCCAGGTCTTGATGTGTCAGCGCGAAGGCGTCCCGCAGCGCACGTTCGTGGGCCGGATGCTGGCGAAACAGCAACGTGGCCGCGCAGTTCGCCAGAATCGCGCGGGTCTTCGCGTTCTCCACGAGCTCCGAGACGTCCTGCGACACGAGCAGCAGCATCGTCTGCAGTGCTCGTGCGGTCTTGGCCAGTTCGAGGAGAAAGTCGGCACCCTGGTCCGAACGCAGCAGCGTCCAGGCCTCGTCGACCACGATGACGCGCCGTCGCGACTCCCGGCCCATCCAGTTTCGAAGATGCAACAGAATCACGTAGTAGACGAGCGGCAGAATCTCGGCCTGATCGGCGCGCGAATCGCGCAGCGCAAACACCGTGCAGTCGTTGTCAAGCTCGACGTTGGTCGGGCGATCGAAGAACGTTGCCAGTTGCCCGCTGATAAAGCGGTGCAGCCGCTCCCGCAGGTCGCGAGCGGCCTGGCGATACATCGCGTCATCGTCGTAGCGATCCGCAATGCTGCGCGCAAAGTCCGAGGTCGTCGGTGGCGGTCGGCGGTAGGTCGCCGGGTTCGAGGCGTCAATTCCGCGGCGACGGAATGTCGGTTCGATGGAGTTGTCGATGATCGTGCCCTGCTGCTCGCTGAGTCCGCTCAGGGCCAGCCGCCAGAAGCCGCGAAGCCCACTGGCAACGCGCGCAAAGCCGCGCGCGTCGCGCACGCCGGCAAGGTCCCAGACATTGATGGCGTGGGCAGACGCCATGGCCGGTCGCAGCACGCGGCCATCGCACACCCGAGCCAGGGCGCCGTACTCGTCCTTGGGATCAAGAACGGTCAGGCTGGCACCCGACAGCCAGAGCCCGAGGGCAATCTGCTTGGCGCAGTGGCTCTTGCCGCCTCCGCTCTGACCCAGGACGGCCAAATGTGGATTCTCATGCCGCGGCCCAAACGGATCGACAATTACCGGCGCGTGGCCTCGTCCCGATCCAACGGTGGTGCCGAGAAAAATGCCGCCGCGTTCGGTCAGGCCGGGCGCGTGGAACGGCACGGCGGCTGCCAAGGGACCGGTCGTGAGACCACGCCACCGACCGAGTCGATTTTCGCCCAGCGGCAGCAGACTGCGGAGACCATCTTGCTGGTAGCCGACGACGCGCGAGGCTCCCATGCCGTGGGCCGCCAATTCCGCCTCCACGTCCAACGTGGTCTGCTCAAGGGTCGCCGCCGAGTCGGCCGTCACGCCGATCACCACCGCGGTCCGCACGTATCGTTCGCGCGCCCGGAACGCTTCGTGCACGTTATCCAGATCCTCTAGGCGCTGACGGGAGGCACGGACGGCCTCGGGGTTGACGTCGTCGCCATGCGCAACTTCGCCGAGCAACTCACGTTCGGTGCTGGATAGCCGCCGGCGCACCTCGCGGTCGTCCACCGGGTTGATGAACAATGAGAGATCCAGGTCGTGCTTCAGCGTCGTGAACCAGCGCAGCCAACCGGCCGCCACCTCTCGGGGATAGCGACGGAGGACGAGGGCGCGCAGCCGGCGCGTGTCGGAGCCGGAGCCCTGAATGACCAGCTGGTCCGGCTTGACGACCACCCACTCGGGGAACGGGTCGGCGAGATCAAACCCCACCCGCGTGACCGGCGGCGCATCGGTTGGAAATCGCATCGCGCCGTTCGACGGGGCGTTGGCCAGCGCGTGGCGTAGCCGATGGACGGACACTGGGGCCGCGCGAAACAGCCCTTCGACCAGGTCGGCCAGATCGAAGCCGTCCAGACGCCGGCTCGTCAGGCCGGCGCGCGCGAGCCCCTCGCGAATCATCTGCAGCCGGCGGTCACCCATGCCGGGATCTTCCGGCTCACCGTCGCGCGCCGAACGTCGGGACCACCACGATCTGCGCGGTGCCGGCGCCTCGTGCGCCACGAGCACAAAACAGCGCACCTGGCGAAGATGCCATCTGCCGTGCGCGGCCTCCACGGCTTGGGCGTACGTCGAGGGCCGCCCGGCCTCGCCATCAGATCCACCACCCGGTACGCCCAGCAAGCGGCGGCGGCGATCCAGCTTGTGATCCCACGCGGCCGACCAGCGGCGGGTGACATCGTCCAGATAGTCCGACGGATCAAAGGCGCGGTTACGAAGCACGATTTGGATCGGACACGGGAGACTGGTCAGGAACTGGGCCAGGCCGGTGACCGCCGCCGTGATCTGGTCCTCCACCATGACCTCGAGGTTCAACGGCCGAATCTCAAGAACGCAGATCTGCGCCCCATCGGATCGCACGATGCCGTGCGGCCCGATCTCGCGGATGCCCAAGGGGATCTGAGCCGGCGCATTGGGGCGGGCGCCCTGTCCCTCCGCGTCCACGAGGCTGCGCGGTCGCCACACCCCGGCCGACCAATCATCGCGAAACACGGAATCCCCATCCATGGCGTGCAATGCTCGCGGGCTGCGGCGTCTTCAGATTGAGGCGATATAGCGGATCGGGCAGCGATGCCCGCCGTGCCCGCCTGAGCGGCTGGCGCTGGCGCTGGCGACCGAGCAGTCGTGGACCGGTCCAGTAGCGGGCCATGGCCAGCAGATAGCCGTCCAGGGGCACCTCATTGACCCGAATCCGCATGAGCGACCAGCCCAGGAGCACCGGTCCCGCAAGCGCGAGTCCGGCGAGTGGACCGATCCCGACCACGGGGACCAGCACGGCGAGCACCCCGACCTCGAGCGCGCCCAGCATCACCAGCCAGCAGATCTCGCGGCTCGTGAGGCGGAATCCGCCGAGCGGCCAGCGCGTCGGCACGCGCTCCAGGTCCTCGGGGATTACAAACCGGGGCGTCGGCGTCGTCACGTCCGCCCGCCCAACGTGTTGACCAGGAATTCCACAGCGCCCTGTAGCAGCCCGAAATTGAAGGCCATGACCAGCCCGTAGATCAGCAAGGCCTGCATGGCAAAGCGCCGGGCATCAATCTGGGCCTCCACGCTGTTCGAAGTCCAGGCGGCGATGGCCTTCCAGCCGATGGCCGCCGCGACGACCAGGCTGGCGATCGCCGCCAGAAAGCCCTTCAGCGATTCGACAGCGAAGGTAATCGGGTCGGTCTGGGCAAATGCCGTCGCTGGGACCATGGTCGCCAGGGCCGCCAGGGTTAGCGCCAGCAGGGCGCGTCGTCGCAAGGTCATGCCGGCATCTCACCTGCGCTGGAGGTTGACGTGGGGCCCGCCGTCGTACCGGCGCGCCGGAGGCCGCCGAGCACGCGCCGGACCAGCGCGCCGAGGCGGCGGCCGTCCCCATCCTGGCGGGGAATCCGGGGGTGCGTGAGGCCCAGCCGCTCGGCGAGATCATCGAAGGCCGCGCGGAAGGGCTCCAGTTCGTCGATCATCCAGCTGTGCGGGAGCTCGCCGCGGCTCTGCGCCACCGCGACATACGGGTAGGCATCGGGGATGGTTCCAATCACCGGCACTTCGAATCCCACGCCCTCCGCGATCACTCCGGCAATCTCGCCTAGCCGTCGGCGATCACTGGATCGCACCCGATTGAACAGCAGGAAGAGTCGGTCCTCGGGCATGAACTCCGGGCCGACGTCACGTCGAATCATCGTGATGTCGCGGATGGCGTTCACCACGTCCGCCTGCGCCGGCGTCACCACGTACAGAATCCGGTCGGCCCGCGCCAACGGCTGGAACCGCCAGTGGCCGTACTCAGTCGGCAGGGTGACCACGACCGCTCCGTAGGGAAAGTCACGCGCGGTCATCAGCAGTTCCCGGATGAGATTCGGCTCCTCGTGATCGAAGCGCGTATTCCACTGCGCCGCCAGGTGGTCGTCGGCCAAGCCCACCATCAGGTGGAAGTTGCGAAAGCGCTGCAGTCCGGCCGCGAAGCCGTCGCGATTGGGCTGGCGCAGGAAAGCCGCCACGCCAGGGGCCGGATCAACTCCGCAGTAGGCGGCGAGGTCGTCTTTCGGATCGATGCCGACCAACAGCACGGGCACATTGCGTTCGGCAATGGCCCAGGCCAAGTTTGACGCGAGGGTGTCTTTGCCAATGCCGCCCTTTCGGGCGGTCACACACACGATGGATCGGCCAGCCGGCGGCACGGCCAACCGTTCCGCCAGGCGTTCCGCCGCAACCGTTTCCTGGTGCCGAGCTCGGCCCCGCGCCGCCCGGGCGGCTTCCCCAATCGCCAGCGTGCGCTTGAGGACCCGGCCGGCATCGATGGGGCGGACTACCACCTCGGCCACGGCGGCCAGGCGCTCGAGCTCGTCGCCCAGTTCCTGGTCCCAGACTTCGATGAGCACCAGCGCCTGCCGGCCGAGGGCTTGGACGTCGGTCAGGAGTGCGACGAGGCCATTCCCGGCATCGTCCGGGAAGAGCTCGGCCCCGACGATTACCACGTCCGATTGACTGGCTGCCACGTGCGCGGCGGCATCCGATCCGTCGGTCGTCAGGCCGGCCAGTTCTAATCGGCGCTTGCCGAGGCTGCGCATCGCCGTGCGCAATTCCTGGATCTCGGCCGACCGCAGGAGGCACATATGCACCCGAATCGGTAGAGCCGTTCCCTGCTCGCTCACGGCGGTTGCGGGCTCCTCTGGTGACGCGAGGCGGCGGCGTCGGGGAGGCGCGACGCCGCCGCCGGCGTGGGGGTGCGCGCCGTCTGCGCGCTGGAGTCACGGTAGGCGCACGCGTCGCCCCGCGGTATCCAGGATTCCGTAAACGACGCCGGTCAGCGCCGACGCTCGGATGGTGGTCTGCCCGCGGATGGAACGCTCGACGCCCTGCCGGCGATGGGCCGGGTGGCCCAATGCCCGTGCCGATCACCCGTCGGACGACCGCGCGACGAATCGCCGGCGACGCTAGCGCAGCAGACCCCGCCGGGCCGCGATGAGACAGGCCTCCGTGCGATTGCGCGCGCGGAGCTTTCGATAGATCACCGTCAGGGCCTTGTCCACCGTGTTGACAGCCAGGTGCAACTCGGCGGCTATTTCGCGTGAGGTGAGGCCGCGTGCGCCGCCGCCAATAATCTGCAGCTCCCGCGCCGTGAGGTCGTCCAGCGGTGTTTCGGCGGTATCGGCGGCCGGCGCGCAGGCGTCAAGAAAGGCCTCACGCAGCGAGCGTCCGATGGTGAGGTGCCCGGCCGCCGCCGAACCCACCACGGCGCCCAACTCCGGGCTTGGCGCCGCGGCCGAAAGCAGGCCGTCGGGACGCGCGAGTACCGACGGCCACAGGCCGTCGCGGCTTCCGACGGCCAGGACGACCCGCGTCGCCGGACACTTCGTCCGGATGGCGGCGGTTCGCTGAAGGTCCCGTGCCGGCGCCGGGGCTTCGTCTGGCACCACAACGAGGACGTCGATCTGTGAACGGGCGCACCGCGCGACGGCGGCATCGGAACTCGGCACCGTCCCCACGACCTCAACAGCCAGCAGCCGATCCAGCCGCTGCCGGATTCCGGCCGCTGTCCCGCGATCGGCCGCGAGCACCAGGACTCGGAGAGGCCGCCGTCCGCGGTTGGCGTCGGTGACGCCGACGTGCGCCGCACCCCCCGCCGACGGAAGTCCGGCAGACGCGCGCCCGGCTGGTCTGTGGTTTGACATGGCCGACCAGAACACTATGATGGCGGCCGAACATCGTAGTGACGGGCGGGAGGCCCTGTCAATACAATCGTGACGGACGATTACAATAGTGAGCCACCGGATGGGCAAGTCGCCGAAATGGCCCTCCGCATGCAGTATCTCCTCGTCACTAATCGCAAGCCTGACGGCAGCGCCTACAGCATCGACGAGATGGCCCGCGGCACCGGCGTCTCGCGCTCCTACCTGCGCAACATGCTGGCCGGGCGCCAGGACAATCCCAGCCGCAAGGTCATTGCCGCGCTCGCCCGTTTTTTCGACGTGTCGCCCGTCTACTTCTTCGAGCCGACCGGCGACCAGGCGGCGGCCGGGCACGCGCCGGCGTCCGAAATGGACGTCGCCCTGCGATCGGCCGAGCAGCTCGGTCCGGAAGGCCGGCGAATCCTGCTGGACATGATCCGGCTCGCCCAGCGGATCACGGAGCAGCGCGACCCGCCGGCGTGAACGCGTTGCTGGAAGCGCGGACGCTGCTGCGCCGGTTGGGACTCAGCGGCCGCCGATTCACGCCTGAAGTTCTCCTCGAGCGCCTCGACTCGCGCCTGGGGATAGTCGTCGACGCCGTTCCCGATATCCGGCTGCCCGCCGGCGGAATCTCCGGTGCCTGCATCACGACCAACGGGTCCCACGTGGTGTTCTATCCGGCCGGTGCCTCCGATCGCCAGCAGCTGGCGGTCATCTGCCACGAGTGCGCCCACCTGCTCCTCAATCACCGCGCGCGATCCGTCGACGACGTCCTCACGGACACCGACCCACCGTCGCCGGCTGACGAACTCGCCGCCGAAGCTCTTGGGGCCGCCCTGGTCCACTTCGCCGAGCAGCCGGAGCGCTGGCCGACACGCATTCCGGGCACGCCGCCGTCCGGCGTCAGGTCGAGTGCATCCGCGGTCGGCCAGCGGCTTCGTCGGTACTTTCGGCCGGCCTCGCGGATCTGACGTGGGGCGACGATGACGGAGTCGCCGCCGAGTCGCTACCCGCGGTCGTCTTGGCGGACGCGGCGGTGGATGTCGATAGTGACCCGTCCGCCGCATTCGAGACCGCCCGTCTCGGCAATGAGGTGGCGCCGCCGCCGTCCGGCCTGACGTCTCTCGATCAGCCTGGCGAACGACGCCGTCTCACCGCCCACCCCAACCTTCAACGACCCGTCGCAACGCGTTGAGCTCCGGCCAGGCTGGATACTCCGCAGCCAGCACGGCCAGAGCCCTCGATGCACGGTCGTGCGACAGGTCGCCGAGGTCGCTCGCTTGCGCGAGACGCAGAAAGCGATCGACGACTTTGAGCACCCGTGCGCCTCGATGGGTCGGCGCAGCCCACTTGGCTTCCCGCAGGACCACGAGGACGTCCGTCGGCACCCACACGGTGCGCGCCACGAGCGAGTGCACACTGCGCTGCTCCGCCGTCCCCGGGCCGCGGTCCGTCTCGGAGTCGCGATCGTCCTCCGGGTCGGTCATGGTGCGCACTGCCAACTCCGTGTGCAGCAGGGCCGCCGCCAGCCGTACGTGGGCCACCTCTTCGAATCCAGCGCCGAGACCCCGCGCCACCTGCTCCGATAGGGCAATGAGGGTCGTTCGCCAGCCGAGGTCGTATCCGGCCGCCGCATCCAGCTTCGTCTGCAGCGCAAAGGTTGCGGCGAAGGCCCGAATCTCGGTCGCCTCAATTTGGGCAGCCCAGCGCAGCCACGCGTCGGGCGGCGCCAACGCCAACCAGAACAGCGCCGCGAATGCGAGCCGCAGGAGCGCGAGCCCCAGCATCGCCGCCTCGGGGGTGAATCCCGGGAGGCCGGCCTGCACGCCGAGGACCGCGACGCCCTCGCCCACCACATGGACGAGGGCCGCCACGGACATCGCGTGGAGCAAGCGGAGTTGCAGTCGCTTCGGCAGCGATAACCCCACGCGATAGCGCGCACGGCCCACGTCGAGAAGCGCGCCCCAGACCATCGCGAAATATGCGAGATATAGCCCCTGACCACACCATTCCCGCCACGATGGCGCTGGATTCGGTCCCAGGATGGCGCCGTGGCCGGGGAGCCACCAAGCGAGCGCCCCGGCGCCGATGGCGCCGAACGCAAACGCCGGTCGCCAGCGTTCCCGGATGCCGAAGGTCGTGAACAGGAGGACGACCGCCAGCACGCCGGCCACCCGCAGCCACGCAGCCGCCAAGTGCCGGAAGTCCGCGGGAACCCCCGCATAGGTCAGCCACGGCCACCCGACATCAATGCCGGCTCGCAGGGACCAGGCGCCGAAGCCGGCCACAGCCAGCCACTGGGCCGGGTCGCGCCACGCGGCCCGGCCGCGACGTGCGAGGCTCACGAGGCCGAGCACGCCGCAGGCCAGCAGGGGCACGTGGACCAGCGTCGCCAGAGACATGACGTCCACGCGACTTAGACGGACGCGCGCCGCACGACTCGACACCGGCCGGCAGCGCCGACGGTGGCGCCGGCCGCACCGGAACCTTCGCCACGTGCGCCCACGCTAGGCCGCCGGTGCGGCTGTCCGCGTCGGCACGGCAGGCCCGCCGAGGCGACGACGGGACGCCGCGTCGGTTGTCAGGCACAGCCAATGCGGACACCGCGTCGCGCAACCTCGCATCGGTGACCCTCGTGGCCACTATTCGGGGCCTGTGGCGGCCAGCGTCACGTTCGGCGTCGCGCGCGCCGAGCGCCGCAGGCAACCGGCAGGCGTGAAGCGCCGACATCGCGTGCCCCAGCGGTGGCGGAAGCTACGCCCCACGATGCCGCACGAAGGATTACAGTACGATGACGGCCGCATACGTTCCGGTAACAGAACGGTGGCGGCTTGGCGATCGGTCCGGGACTTCGGCGCCAGCGGGCAGCGCGCGATGCTCGACGGTCGATTCGCTGCCGGCACCGCCACGGGCCGGCGATCGATCATCCCTTGGCCGCCTCGAATTAACGACCCATAAGCGATTGAGTCCGATGGACAATCTGCGACGCGAGAATCAAGCCCTGCGCGAGCGCCTCTCGAACCTCAGTGAGGCCAGCCTTCGCATCACCGAGGACCTCGACCCCGACACCGTCTTTCAGGAGGTGGTGGACGCGGCGCGCTCCCTCACCGGAGCCACCCGGGCTTGCCTCATCGCTGTGGACGACACCGGACGCTTCCAGGCCTTTTTCACATCGGGCGTCACGGCAGGGGATCACCAACTGATGCTCGAAGTGCCGGACGGCATCGAGATTTTCCACTACCTGACCCGGCTGATCGAACCACTGCGCGTTCAAGACTTCGCTGCGCATCTCGCGACGGTTGGCCTTCCCGAGGTCGGCCCGCCGCTCGGTCCGGTGACCAGCTTCCTGGGCGCGCCCATCCGGCACCGCGGGCGCCATGTCGGCAGTTTGTGCGTGACGGACAAGCAGGACGGTCGGGCGTTCACCCAGGAGGACGAGGACACCTTGCTCATGTTCGCCGCCCACGCGGCCATGGCCATTGCCAACGCCCACCGGTACCGGGAAGAAAAGCGAGCCAGGGCCGACCTCGAGACGCTGGTCAATACCTCTCCGGTTGGCGTCGTCGTCTTCGACGCGACGACGGGAATCCCGGTGTTGCTCAACCGAGAGGGTCGACGAATCGTCGATGGCCTGCGTAATCCGGGACAGACGGCGGAGCAGCTGCTCGACGTGCTGACCTACCGACGCGCGGACGGTCGCGAGGTTTCCCTCGAAGAGTTTCCGCTGGCCCAGGTGCTCGGCCGGAGCGAAACGCTCCGAGCCGAGGAGGTGGTCATGCAGGTTCCCGATGGCCGAAGCGTGACCACGCTGGTCAACGCAACGCCCATACGGTCCGCGATGGGCGACATCGAGTCGGTCGTCGTCACCTTGCAGGACATGACGCCCCTGGAACAGCAGGAACGGCAGCGCGCGGAATTCCTGGGGCTCGTAAGCCACGAACTGCGCGCGCCCCTCACCTCCATCAAGGGGTCCGCCGCCGCCGTGCTGGGCGCCACGTCCGTCCTCGACGCCGCCGAAATGCACCAGTTTTTTCGGATCATCGACGGGCAAGCCGACCATATGCTCGGCCTGATCAGCGATCTGCTTGACATGGCACGCATCGAGGCCGGGATGTTGACGGTGACCCCCGAACCTTCCGATGTCACCAGCCTGGTCGACCGGGCTCGACAGATCGTTCTGAGCGGGCTGGGCCGACCCGGCCTACAAGTCAATCTCCCGCTGGATCTCCCGCGGGTGCACGCCGACCGCGCACGCATCGTGCAGGTGCTCAGCAATCTGCTCGCCAACGCGGCCCGTCACGCGCCCGAGTCGTCAACGGTTTGCGTCACGGCCGAATCGGTCGACGCCCACGTGGCGGTCTCGGTCGTCGACCGTGGCGTGGGGATCTCGGCCGAGCGCCTTCCGCACCTGTTTCGAAAGTTCAGCCGCCCGGAGGACGCAGCACCTGGCGGCGGAATCGAGGAGACCGGCCTCGGGCTGGCGATTTGCCGCGGGATCGTCGAGGCGCACGGAGGCCGCATCTGGGCCGAGAGCGACGGGCCCGGTCGTGGCGCGCGCTTCACATTCACGATCCCGGCCGTGGCGGAGGCGGCCTCCACGCCGGTGCCGCACGCCGCACGGGCCGGCGCTGGCGGACGCCGGCGTACTCGAATTCTCGTCGTCGATGACGACCCGCAACTGCTCCGCTTCGTCCGCGACGAACTCTCGAAGGCGGGCTACGACGTTACCGCCGTCGGCGACCCTGCCGAGGCGCTCGTGCAGCTGCGTCAGCAGCGGCCCCATCTTGCGCTGGTCGATTTGGTCCTGCCCGACACGGACGGTATCGCCCTCATGCAGGACATCCACGCCGTCGCGGACATTCCCGTCATTTTCCTGTCCGCCTACGGCCGGGACGAAGTCGTTGCCTCGGCTCTCGAAATGGGCGCCGACGACTACATCGTCAAACCGTTTTCACCCACCGAGCTGTCGGCCCGCATTCACGCGGCCCTCCGCCGGCGGACGCCCCCGGCCGGCGTCGAGCCCACCGAGCCGCTGGTGCTCGGCGATCTGGTCGTCGTATTCGCCGAACGCCGCGTCACGGTGGCGGGACGGCCCGTGTCGTTGACGGCGACGGAGTTCGATCTGCTCGCCGAACTCGCCATCCACGCCGGCCAGGTGGTCACCCACGATCAGTTGCTGGCACGGGTGTGGGGACCGACGGCCTCCCGCGATGTACGGGTGATTCGCACTCACCTGGCGCGACTGCGCCGCAAGCTCGGCGAGGACGCGAGCAACCCGACCTATATCGTCGCGCAGCCGCGCGTCGGCTACCGTCTCGCAACGGCCGAACCATCGACCGGCGCCTGACCGTGCGCGGGGTCCGGGCGTGGATCGTCGATGGGCGAACGGCTGCCGCAGGCGCCCGGCATGCCACCGTTGCCGGAAACCGTCCAGCGGGCACCTGATCAACACTTCGCAGAAGCTGCACGCGGGGCGTCTCGGCCTTGCCGCGGCGCACACGCACCGCCAGGGACTTCACACTGAGGCCCCATGGGTGGTCCATCGCGTGTCCGACGCCCGGGCGCCTCAGGCCCGCAGGGTCGCGACCTCGTCCTCCCCGATCCGTCGGCGGACCCGTGCCTGTTCGTGACGTCCTGAGGCACCAGGCATACAACGGCGCGAGGTCTGGTGGACCAGGTCGCCAATCGAACCCGGCCACCTGAGGAACGCCGTACGGTACCGCTGTGCGGCTCGGCCGGTGATTCCCGAGGCCCTTGCCTCAGATCCGTCGACGCTCAGCCCCAGGCGGCCGCGCACGTCAATCCCCCGGCTGGCGCTGCCGGCACCTGCCGGCCAGGCCGGTCACACCCCCGTGGCGGATGGAGTGTGGGCGGCGCTTGGCGAAGAACGCGAGCCAGCCGTGCCAGGGGTATTCGGCTCACTCGCACACCCCCGGCCACGGTCGTCGCCGCCGCTACGTCAGCCGGCTGTGCGCCATGTCGATGGCCACGTGGGCCACGCCCGCTGTCGTCGGCGTGCTCGGCGAGCGCGGGCACGGTCTGGCTCGGGCCAGGCCTGGTCGGCCCCAGGCGCATGTCGCGACCACACACATCGGCGCAATGTTCGGCGCACCGGGCGGACTCGGCGGGGCGGCTCCAGTTGGCCTTGCGGTCCCTGTGGTCTCCGCGCTGCTTCCGACCACATTGCCGTAGCTGCCGCGACGCGCTTTCAAAAGGTCGCCGAGTTCGACGCAGGTTGTGGATTCCGTCCCTACCACGACATCGCCCGTACTGCCCAGCGTCCACGCGAACGCCTGCTGCCCGTCGTGCCGATGGTCGTGCCGGCGGGCGAATCCTGCGCGTGCGCAGGATACGCACGGGTCGAACTGAGGGTTGCCTGGTGCCGGTTGCCGCAGCCAGAGCGGTGCGTTTGACGCCCTAGGTGAGCCAACCGGCGGCCACCGGCGCGACGGTGCCCCCCACGGCGACGCAGCGGCGGCGTGTCACCTGACTTGCACCGTGGGCATCCACGACGACGGCACGAACCGTGGCCCATGCCGCCGCCATGTCGGCTGCAACCGGAGATTCCCCGGACACTGCAGGCGGCCGGGATGCGTGCACGTGGGTTCGGGTCGTCGACCCAACAGCCCACGCCGTCGTGCCGCCCGATCGCATACGTCGCCGCCGGGAACCGCACGTGGCGGGTGTCTCCCGATGTCAACGCTGGCGGAAGCGGCTGGAGTAGCAGCATGGACCATAGATAGTCGGCCTGAACCAAGTTACGAACGCATTACAATCTCGGTCACTGACGGTCAGCGTTTCGTGACGCGTCGGCAGCTCGGCCGTTGACGATCCCTGACACCGACTCGGCGCGTACGAGGCTGGCCCAGGCGCAGCACCCGGCCATCGGGGTCAACGTCGACGGGTGCGCGACGGTGCACGGCGCCTGCCGGGCTCGCATACGAATCCGCGCCAACGGCGGCCGGCGGCCGATTCCGATCGCCAGGTTCGCCGGCTCGCGACCGGCGCCGAACGGCGTGCGTGTCCAACGCCCGGCCGGCCGGTGGGGCCTCGACCTGTCCATTGACCTGCGCCCCCGCGTCGATGGCGCCCGTCGTCCGACCACGGCCGGGATTCAGGGGCACGGTCCCTCGCCAACGGGCCGACCGGCCTTGTCCGGCGTGTCGAGCCCGACCGACTGCGTGCCTCCCGGCCCGATCCTCGGCAGGGCCGCGCGCACGCCGGCCGACAGCGAGGTACGTCGAACCTGCGGCGGCCCGACGGCCGAGATGCCGGCCGGCCGCCCGTCGAGGCGTACCGGCCCGGACTCTCGCTGCACCGTCGACGGCCAGGCGGCCGGTACCGGGCATCCGCTGGTCACCGGCTCGGGGCCGCTCGGCGGTCGGCGGTCGCGCCGGCGAGTGCCGCCGGCGCCGGGTCGGCGCCCCTAGCGCATCGATCGCCGACGCTGCCGGGACCGCCCGCGCGTTACCCGATCGACCGCGCGCGGCAACTGCAGCCGGTCCACCGGCGAGTGCCGCCGGTGCCGCGCCACCACGTCTGAGTGCGCGAGGTGCATGTAGTGATTGACCATCCGCAGGCTGGTGTGGCCGAGGATGCGCTGCAAGGTCAGCACGTCGCCCCCGGCCTTCAGATACGAGACGGCAAAGGTATGCCGGAAGAGATGCACCGTGAGGCGCGGGATGCCACAGCGTTTCCGCAGCCGCCGGATGCACAGGTAGAGCGAGCCGCGCGTCAGCGGGTAGCCGTCCTGGGTCAGGAACACCGGCTCGCCCAGGGCCGGCAGCGCGGGCTCCGGCCGGTAGCGGTAGACGTAGACGTGCAGGGCCGCCAGCGTGCGCATGCCCACCGCCACGTGACGGGCCTTGCCGCCCTTGCCGCGCCGCACCCGCACCTCGCCGGTGGCCAAATCCAGACCGTCGACCGTGAGGCCGCAGAGTTCCGACGCCCGCAGGCCCGAGTCCAGCAATGTCAGCACGATCGCCCGTCCCCGCGCGTCGGCGTAGGTGTCCTGAGCCATGGCGGCCAGCACCTGCTGCTGCTCCGCTGGGCTCAGCGGCTCCACCTCGCGCTCAGGGAGCCGGCCGGGGTGGAAGTCGGCCAGGCGATTGGCCTCCAGGTAGCCGTGCCGCCAGAGCCAGGACGCGAAGCTGCGCAGGGCCCGGCCCCGCTGGTGGATGGTGTAGGGACTCAGCCCGCCGCGCGGCCGCCGGTTGAGCGGGGTGGCCTTGCGCGGGCGTCGCTGCAGGTGCTGCTGATACAACAGCGCGCGCTCCAGCGTGAGGTCGTCGAGCGTCGCCGTCTCGCCGACAAACGCGGCAAAGTCGGCCAGGTTGTCGCCGTAGAGCCGAACCGTTTCCGGGGAGTAGCCCTGCCCGGTGAGGGTGGCCAGATAGTGCAGGGTGGCCCTGGCCAATGGGACCGAATCGGGGTGCATTGCCCCCTCCTACCATGGGATCGCGCGCCGCGCACGGAGGCGTGGCGCGCCTGGGGAGCGACTGCGGCGCCGGCGTGGCGTGAGCGTGATCCGGACGGGCGGAAAGCTGGATGTCGCGAACCGCCGCCAATCGGCGAGATTCGTCGATCTACTTCTGTTAGGAGCGGGGGACGGGATTCGAACCCGCGACATCCAGCTTGGAAGGCTAGCGCTCTACCATCTGAGCTACCCCCGCCGACAAGATTGGCGCCGACCCGCGGCACTTCAACCAACTGCGGACGCCAACCTGACCACGTTGATCGTACCGAACCAGTTGCCGGGGGTTTTTCGCCCACCCATGGACGCCATTTCCGCTAACATGCTGGCCGCTAGACGGGTGTGCGCCACTCAGTGGAGGGCGAAACCCCTCATTCCGGTGGGTAGGCCATGCCTTGTGACCTTCAGACTCAGCAGACGATGGAAGCGCCACGCGCGTGACTGACCTTCACTTCGGCCACTTTTCGGCCATTCCCGAGTACCAGCAAGTCAACCGCGACCTCGTCGCCAGGCTGCTTGACCGTGTGCCCAATCCGTTCGTTCATCTGGATGTGGCCACCGGCGCAGGTCTGATCCCGCAGCTCATCATTGAAGAAGCGACGGCCCGCGGCTACCACGGACGGGTCATTGCCCTCGACCGAAACCAGCGCGCCCTTGAGATCGCCCGCGAAACCGTGCGCGGAAACGAGAATGTCAGTGTGACGTTCGTTCATGGTGACGCTCGCGACGTGCGGACCGCCGTGGAGGATCTCCTCCCCTCCGAGGGCGTCGATTCGGTCAGCATTCACGACGCGATTCATGAGATCGAAGGCGAGGACAACCAGCGTCGCGTCTTCAGTTCGCTAGCGGACGTCGCCCGGAACGGCGCCTTCTTATCAATCAATAGCTCGTTCACTGCGACCTCAATGGCCGTTGGCCATTCTATGCGCGGCCACGGCGAATGGAAGCTCCACTTTGTGCGGCTGACCGGGGCCAAGCGCGAGCGAAAGATCGAGACGCTGGCCTACCGATCGCACGAGGACTACAAACAGATGATTCGGGACGCCGGCTTCCGCGTCGTGCATGAGGAAGACCGCGAAGTCATCCTCACCAGAACCGCTCTCAAGGCCATCGCTCGCTACCCTGTATTCGTACGCGGCATGGCCAAGGATCTGACCTTCTCGCGTGACGTGAGCCTGGCCGAGCTAAGCGACGCGATGAGCGCCGCCGTTGACAAGATTCGATTCGACTTTCTGCCCCGCCTTTGGTACGGGGTCATCGCCCAGAAAGTAGCGTCCGAACCCGCCTAGACAGGCGACGCGGCGCTACGCCGCTTCCGAGAGGTAGCGCCACCACGAGCGCCAAGCCTGCCCCATGGCCACAAACTGGTCGCCGGCCCACGGATACTTGCGGTTTGAGTCGTTGAAAAACGCCTCGATCTCCGCCTCGTCCAGATCCGCGCTAAAGAGCCCGCGCTGCTCAACGCGCGGCAGGTAGCGAATCTTGAACATGAACCGCCATTGGTCGGTCTGGTTGGGCTGCGCGCAGTGCCAGAGGGACTCGTGAATAAACGCGATCCGTCCTCCCGGTCCAGTCAGCTGTCGCTGCCCCAGGAAGTTTTTGTAGCGCGTCACGTCGTGATAGCTCACCCGTCGGACGTGCGAGCCGGGAAGCACCAGCGTCGGCCCCATCTCGGCCGGCGCATCGTGCGGGAAGTAGCAGACCAGGATGTCGAATTGCCGCGGATGGTCTTGCGCCAGGCTCGAGTCCACATGCCAGCGCTGCGCCTCGCGCTTTCCAGGAGCCACCGTGTGCAGGAATGAGTGGTCGTGGATGGCATCGGGTCCTACAAGGCTATCCACCACGCCCCGCACGGCTGGCAAATCAAACACTTGACGCACCGCCTCGGAAAAGTCCCAGAATTCGCGCGGCTTGTTCGGGTTGTAGCCCCGGTTCTTTGGGTAGGCCAGGGCGTCGCGGTGCACCTGGGCGTTGAGGTCGTCGGGCACCAGGTCTCCACACTCAAGAAAGCCGTCCACGACAAACCGCGCCATCTCGAGCGCACCAATTCGGTGGCTCATCTGAGTCTCAGTCGTCATTGGCGGTCTCCACGCGAACGAAACGCTCCAGCACATATTCCCACGGCAGCGGCCCCGTCTCGTGCTCGGCTCCTCGCGGGTACGTGGGCAACTGCGGCAACTGCACCACCCGCCAGCCATCGTGCATGGCGTCCACCACCGATTCGTATGGCGGTTCTGGTTGGTCGCCGGCCTGCATCTGCTGATCGCCGGCGGGACGCGTCCCGTCAAAGAGCGCCCAGGCCACGGTCTGCGCGCCAAGGTCGGGTTCGGCCAAGTGCAGGATCAGGATCTGCTGTCGCGTTCCCGCCATTTCCGGTTGAAGCACCGTGCGCGCTGGCACTGCCATGGTAGGACTCGCGTGGCACCTCGCAATCCATCGTTCAGTAACGGCACGACCGCTGGAAGCGTGGGATGCTGGGCCGCTGCCGAAGTTCGGCCGGGAGATGACATGCAGTTCGTTCGGTTCACCAAGTTCTGGGAAGACCTGGACGTTCGCCAGTTAGGCGAGCGCGCGCGGGAACTCGGCTACGACGGCCTGGACCTTGCGGTCCGCGACGGTCACGCCATCAGCTCCGCCAACGTCACCGCCAAGCTCCCCGGCGCCGTACGCGTCTGGCGCGAGATCGGCGTGGACTGCCCGATGATCTCCTCGTCCACCGATCTCATCGATCCCAGCGCCGCCAGTGCCGTTGCACTATTCGAGGCAGCGGCCGCCGCCGGCGTACCGCGTATCAAGATCGGCTACTTCAAGTTCAATCCCGGAAACTCGTTTGAGGAACTCTGGTCGTCGGCTCGCCAGCAGCTTGATGGCTTCGAGCGCCTCAGCCGCCGAACCGGCGTTCAGACCATGTATCACACGCACAGTGGCCAATGCCTCGGATCCAACTGCGCCGGAATGCGCCACCTGCTGCAGGGCTACGACCCGGAACACGTCGGCGCATACGTGGATCTGGGCCACCTCGCCATCAACGGCGAGGACGTGCAGATGGGTCTGGCGATGCTGCGCGACCGACTCTCGGCCATCGGCGCCAAGGATGCCCGCCACTTTCCGGACCAGCGTCCCGACCGCCGGGCCAGGTTCGCCGACGGCTTCGTGCTGCTCGGACAGGGCGCCGCCGAGTGGCCGGAAGCTATGGCGCTGCTCACGGCATGGGGCTTCGACGGGCCCATTACCGTTCACACCGAGTACACGACCGATCAGGACGTTATCGGCACCGTCGGCGCTGGTGAGTACACCCCCGAGGCCATCGCCCTTCGCGCACGCGGCGAGGTGGAAGATCTTGCCTATCTCCGCGGACTTCAGGATTCCGGGTGAGCTGGCGCGCGCCGTGCCCTGAGAGCCGATAGCGCCCGGATCACGTAGCGTCCAGCGCCACCGTGAGAACGGTGACGCTATCCTCCGGCATGGACATCCCTCGCCTGAACCTCCCGGAGCGCTTCGTCCCCAGCCGGGTCTTGACGCACCAAAACCTACCGCGGGATGGGCCGATGACCTTAGCCAATCTTGAAGGCGCCGGCTGCATTCGCCGCATATTCGTGGCAACGGTCCGCCGCCCCTCGCCGGGAAACCAACGGCAAACCGTGCTGCGGATGTTCTGGGACGGCTCGAATACGCCAGCCGTGGAAGCGCCGTTGGGCGACTTCTTCGGACAGCTACACGGTCTGCCGCCGTACCCGCTCAACTCGCGCTACTTGATCTCACAAGCCCATGCCGGCTACACGGCCACGTTCCCCATGCCGTTTGCGCACGGCGCTCGGATAGAGGCCGAGGCGGGACCGGACGTTGACCCTCCACGAATCATCATCTTCGTCGACTGGCACGCCTATCCAGACGGCGCGCTAGAAGAGTCGCTGCGCTTCCACGCGCAGTTCCGGCGCGAAAACCCGTGCGAGGCCTTTGGCCGCAACTATCTCCTGCTGGACACCGTCGGCCGCGGCTACTTCCTTGGCTTCAACTATGGCGTGGCCGTACGTGACAGTCGTGCCCGCTGGTCGCATGCCGGGGCCGAGAACATCTACATCGCCAACGAGTCCGGCGCGCCCGAGGGAACATTTGCCTACCTACGCGGCGGCGGCGGCGAGGACACATTCGGCGCCTCCTACGGCGGCGTGCTGCACAAGCCCTCGACGCACCTGGATCAAGGCGTGCCCTACTACGCGCAGGAAGATCTTGGCCCAGCCTTCGCACGACACACGCTCGCGGCCTACCGGTTCTTCGCGTCCGACGCCGTTCCGTTCGAACAGTCCATCCACATTCGGTTCGGCTCGATGGCCAACGACATCTGCAGTACGGCGTACTGGTACCAGGAACCGCCGCATCGACCATTCGTTCGGTTACCGGGCTGGGACCGGTTGCTGCGCGGTGCCGACCTACCGTACAGATCCACAGGTGCGCCCGATTTCCCATCGCGCTGGATGGTTCACGGCCCGTTCCATCCCAATGCGACGCCAGCGCTGCACACCGCCGCGGACCTCGGCGATACCAGCGCATCCCTCCGGGACACCGGTTATTCCGCCGAATCGCCCTGGCGGCATGAAGGCCGGCATGTGGCTCGCTGGGTTCCCGCCGAGGACCTTCACGGCTTCGTTGACTTCGGTCTCACCTTCCGCCCGTCGGATCCCGGCAATTCCGTCACCTGGCCGGCCGTGGGCCTGGCGCAGTCTTGGCTGTACGTCGACACCGACACGGACACGATTCTGCACATTGGGTGGGCGCACGAGCTGCAAGTGCGCATAGGCGATGCTCCCTGGAAACCAGTAGGACGACACGCCTATTTCCAGAACGCCAGGCATGGCGTGCATCTGCGCGCTGGCTGGAATCGGCTGCAAGTCATTCTCGACAGCCCCGAGTCGGGCATCGAGGGAACGACCTGGGGCGCCTGGACGTTTGCGTTGCGCGCGGTAGACGGCCATGGGCGCGAGATCACGCTGAATCTCGAGCCGACGCCTTAGGCCGCATCGACCGCCGCAGTTCACCAGTGGAAGTTGGCTTAGGCCGGATCGCGGCTTGAACTTGCGCCCCGGATTCCCGGCCTGGGTCGGGGAGGCGAGATTTGAACTCGCGACCTCGGCGTCCCAAACGCCGCGCGCTGCCAGGCTGCGCCACTCCCCGTATTCGCCCATCCTATCGCCAGGGAATAGCGGATGGGCCAAATGCCCAGTTGGAGTCTATGCGGCGTGTGAATGGTCAGCCGAGGCGAGCTGTCGGTAACGCCGCAGGGCCCGAGCCCTGAGCCACCAGTCTTACCCTGAAGGCGCGTCGGGGTCCGACGGAACGCCCGGCACCTTGGTCGCGCCCCACCGCGCCGCCTCTTCCTGGTTTTCGTCCACCCATTTGTTGAATGCCACGGGAAATCTTTCCCGTGCTTCGTCAATGCCTACGACATACCGGTTAGGCCACGCCTCGTAGGTCGAGAGGAAGGTGCCGGTCCGGGTCTCACCATCGGCCAGGACGACGGTGCGGGTGATCGAGGCCTTTACGCCCTCCTTGGCGTATTCCAACTGATCCTCAAAGTCCGGCTCTTCCTCACTATTCACAATGCCTTCGTCGGGCGGTGGGTCTTCCCAATCCCAGAGTCGCGGCTTGTTCAGGGTGACTTTCCGGCCGTCGGCGGTACCCCAAATCTCGAAATCCAGGGTCGCAAGCCGCCGGTCGATCAGCACGCGCAACATAATCGGGTTTTCGAAGTCGTTCCTGAACTTGAGGTCGATTCCAGGGGAGAAAATCGTCGAGTCGTAGCCGATCGGCAAACCGCCCATCTCGTAGTAGCGCACCCGATAAAGGTGCGGCCAGCGCTCTTCAATTGGCAACCCGGCAGCCAGGGCAGCGCGAAACAGCGTGGTGGAAACCTGACAAATGCCACCGCCGATCCCCTGCTCCGTCCGGTCCTCCACGATCACGCTGCCTTCCACCCAGCCTTCGGCTTTCGTGAACGCGCCAATCCGCTCGTTGAAGGAAAACGTGTCGCCCGGTCGCACGATCATTCCATCCAGCTTGGCCGCGCCCACCGCAATGTTGTGGTCCCGGTAGTCTGGCGAGCCCTTGTAGATCGACGAACCGACGCCAAGCAGATCCTTGATGCCCAGGGCGTTCGAAGACGTGTCGAACTCCTTGTTCAACAGGATCACAGGGACTTGCACACGCCGCTCACCCGGCCGATGCACGGCGTCCAGGATGTCTCGTTCCAATGCCGGCCGATCGAGTCGCTGCCCTGGATGGCCGGGCTGAAAGGCCAACACCCGATCCTGTTTCTCGTCAAACTCGAACATCCCCTGCCGCGGCTCGGCGGAAAGCGTGTCTTCCATCTTCAAGAACAGGTCGTTGAATCGCGTGACCTCGATGCCGGGATGTATGCCTGTCTCGTTGATCCGTATTTCCACTGCCGCCGTCAGTTGCGCCGGCTCCAGCGTCCAGCCGCCAGATCCATGCTCAAGCCAGATCGGTCGGCCAATCATCTGGCGCACGGTCTCCAACGCCGCTTCAGCGTCAGCGGTCGTCACGGCCGGTTCGTCTTGGCGATAGCCCAGGTCAACTACATGGCCCACAGCCCGATGTGCCAACCCGGCCTCCAGCTCAATCAGCGCCTGCTCCACATCCACGACGCGGCCAGCCTGGCCCGGCGTCAGACTCATCCGCCCATCGTTGCGAACCTGTAACGCCGCATTTGCCGAGGGCTGGTCGAACCCGGCCGCAAGGGCCTGCAGGTAGCTGCGAGCCACGGTCCGGTCATACGTAACGACTGGGGTCGCGGGATTAGTGCCCGACGCCTCCCCGGCCAGACGTTTCAGCACCCCACCGGCCACGCGCGACGAAACGAGTTCACGCAGCGGCGTCCGAAAGTCAGCTCGAAGACCTATGTCGGCGCCGGCTGGCCGCCAGGTTCGACCGTCCAACTTGAAGACGACGGGACTGTCAAGAAAAGGTCGCCAGGTTGCCTCCAGGCGCTGCAGCGCCTCTTCAGGCTTGAGCCCGGAAACGTCAACTCCGCCAACGCTTGCCCCAGCCGCAAGCTCGTCCGTCTGCCTCGCCAACAGGGTGACGACAAATGCCGCGGGAGCTGCGGCTACGGCGCTCCCGAGCCCGGCCACAAGCAGTGTGCGACGGTTCATTGCACGTGATTCACGCGCCGATCAATTCTCGACGGCGACGGATTGATTTCACGACGTCCAGTCTAACGAGTGGCCGCCAAGGTCGCCTTGCGACCCGGATCGCTTAACCCCGGATCGTCGTAAGCCAGGAAGTGGGCGAATTCCGGTCGACGATCAGGGAACCGTGGGGCCGCTACGTGCGCCGAACTGCGCTGTGTCCTTCTGGCCCGCACCCACAGCCGGAAAAGCGAAAGGAGTCACCTCTGCGGGCGGCGGCTTCTCGGCACAGGCGGACAGCGCACCTGCCAGCAGCATGCCGGAAATTGTGAGCAGCGCGCTTCTCCGACTAACACCGGGACAGACATTTTTGCCACGCCTGAACCTCGCGGCTGACTCCCGAACTGACAAAGCCTTCGGTCCGGCCCTGCGTCGCATCGCGATTCGAACCTCCATCTGTCTTGTCCCTCGTTGGCCTACGGATCGCGGATCGACATCGAGCCGAGGCACCAGCTGCAGCGTCCGGCGAAGCTCCGCACCCTACACGGATTCAAAGCCATGGCAAATCCCTGGACTCCTCGAGATGATTCTGGTCCAGACTAGATATCGCTTGCTCACTTCCGGTCAAGATAAGCCACTTGACGTGTAGTTCGAAATAGAACAAGCTGCATTTGCACGCACGGTGATTTGAGGCAAGCGTCGACCGGCGTCGGGTACTCCGAACCTTTGGTGGAGCGTCGCCGGGAGGATAGTGGCCGAAGACCGGCGCAACCTGAAGTCGCTTGCTTCCAGGGAGGGGAACGCATGAGCAATCGCCCGTCAAGGCGCACTATTCTCCGCGCTGCCGGCACAGGTGCCATTGGCGTTAGCGGCATGGCAATCCTGGCGGCCTGCGGTGAGTCGGAGCCCGAACCTGAACCTGCGGCACCCGCGGCAGCAGCGGCCGCTCCTGCGGCGGCACCCGCGCAGCCGGCCGCGACACCTGCGCCCGCAATGACCGAGGCGCCCCAGCCGGAAACCGTCACCCTCAGCTATGTCGGCGACCACACGTCCGGCCCACGCGGCGCGGCCATGCAGTGGGGACTCAAACAGTACGCCAGCCTGCGGCCGAACATCTTCGTCAAGTTCATTCCGCAACCGGCCGACTACGCCACCAGCGTGTTCCCGTTGCAGATGGCCGCCGGCACCCAGGCGGAAGTGGCCATGCTTGACGGCGGCATGCTCGGCGCCTTCGTCAACGACGGTGGCTTCACCCAAATCAACGACGGCCTGGCCAAGCGCGACGACTACGTCCCCGAGGACTACTACTTCATCCCCGACCTGTATACCGTCAATCACGACCACGCCCACGACGAGGGGTCAAATCCCTCCAACGTAATAGAGGGCGCGCAGTTTGGAATGCCGTTCCAGGGCGCGCTCGGCGGCATCGTGATGAACACCACGATGGGCGAGGAGTACGGCGTCCAGTTCCCCAGCGAGGGATGGACCTACGAGAACGAGTTTCTTGAGTCCTGCAAGCAGGTAACCGATCCCGACATCGACCAGTGGGGCACTTGGGCCCACAACGGCTACGAATTCCACTGGAGCCCCATGGCGTTCATGTCGGGTGCCACGGCCATGCGCAATGCGGACGAGACCGAGTTGGCCGTCTTTGACAACGGCGGCGACTTCGGTCTGAACTTCTCGGTGGGTCTGATCCACAAGGAGAATGTCTCCTTCCCACTCGCCGACAACAAGCGGTTGGCGGGTGAGTTCGGCAACCCGTTCGCCGCCGGCAAGGTGTGGTCTTGGCTAAGCTCCGTGGTGTACACCACCGGCTACCACGTCCCACGCATCAAGGACCGCTTCAAGTGGTCGCTCGGCCCCATGCCGCTCGCGTCGCTCGGCGAGGAAATCCACGAGTGGAACGACCAACCGCACTTGGTCACGAACGGCGCGCAGCGCTACGGGACCATCGAGGAAGCGATCGACCTCATTCTGTTCCTCGGGGGACCGGTCTATCAGGGCCGCGTGGCAATTGACCGTGGCCACCTGCCCATGCATCGGGGCGTATACGATTCGACCGAGGCCAAGGCGCCGCCGCCCGAGGGTATGGAGTGGCTCAAGGCCTACGCTGATGTTGGCAACGTCAACCGCCATCTCATGATGGCGCTCCCCGCCTGGTGGGAGATGTACGAGTGGCGCAAGACGCCAGACGCCGCCTACCTGGGCGACAAGTCCGTCGACCAAGTAATTGAGGAGGCCAAGAACCTCGTACGGACGTCGCTTGCCGGTCAGCGCGACCTGCTCAACGAGGGTCGCCAGAAGTTCGGCTTCCCGCCGCTCTAGACTTGGCCAGCGTCCTTCCATCGGACGCCGACAGAATCAAGGCCCGGCGCTTCGGCGCCGGGCCTTGATCTTTGGATCGCTCACGCGCAGCCGCCACTGGCTTTCTGAGATCAGGCCGAGAGAATGCCGTATGCAAGGATCGTGGACGCGAGGTATCGAGACGCACAGCACCACTGACGCCGCGCGGCGGGGCTACATGCGCGTACGCAGCCGGTTCGTTCGCTCTTCGCTATATGGGAATGGGTTGTCGCGGGTTCCGGCGCCTTCGTCTTCCGGGGCACAGGCCGCTACCCAAACCGTGGCTGCAACAGCGGCGCCCAACGTCAACAGCCGGCGTCGCTGGATTCGCGTACCAGCCCAGGATGCAGTCTGGACTCGTCGATCCGTGTCGTTGGCCATAAGAACCTCGCGAGTGCGGATGCAGCCTCAACTATGGCCTTGAAGTATATCCGCACTACATCAACGCAATGCGGCCTATGCAGACCCGCACATCCCGGAGCGCCTCGCCCCAGACCTTCGACTCAAGCCCCAATTACACAGCCGGCGGTGCAGGTTTCGTCATGCGACTATGTACCGCCACTCGGCTGGTACTCCTGCCGCAGCCGTTCGCGCTCCTGCGGGTCGTACTCATAAGTTCCCCGCGCCCGCGTGCGGGCGAACTTGTAGTACCCGTCCTCATCGCGTGACGAGTCGCCCAGGCAAGCACCCAAAACTCCGCCGCTCGCCGCGACGAGAGTCGAAACCGACGCCGCACGCAGCAACCGCCGCCGTGCTATCTGCTCAGGTGCTGTGATGTAAGCAGCCATCGCTTCGATCTCGACTCCGCCTCGCGCACGCCCAATCCTACGCGAACGGCCGCTCGGCTGTCGGGCACGATACGGCAGTTGCGTCCGCCCTTCATCGTCAAGCGTGCCAAAAGCACTACACGAACATGGAGAGCTACAACTCGGACGCCAATGCCCACGTCAGCCTTGGTCGCAAAGGCACACGCGGGCGCCTCCTGTTCAAGCTTGCTCGCCGCGGACGTGGCCTGGCGGGCGATGTCTCCAGCCACCAAGTCCTTGGCGCCAGCCGCGACGAGGGCTACCGCGCCCGCCTGGTCGGCCGGCACGGCACTGAAGTCGTCCCCTATGGATACACCGGCGCACTCACAAATGGCTGCAGATGCCCATAGCTCGACAGGTGTTCAACGCCCCACGCATGGCATAGCTCCAGCGCCTCCGCCGGCGACTGCTCGCCCGTCCAGCCCTTATGCCCCAGAGTCCGGTTGCGCTGCCACCACGCCCACCACGTGCCGAAGTAAAACCGACTGCGGTTGGCAGGGCGGTCTGCGTACGCCTTCATCCACTGCATCCCGTCCGGCGGAGGTGCCACCGATGTGGGCGAACCGATAGCGGCCTTGTGCACCGGCATATGCCCGCGCTCGATTCCGACACGGCCTTGATAATCCTCACCTGCCAGAAACACGGCCAGCACGGTCGCCGGTTCTTCCAGCCCATCGCGCGTGGCGCTGCTGCTGACCAGGTTTGGTGTGTCAGTTACGAGGTGCGCGGGCGGACCGCCGCGCATGGCTACAGCTTCCGGCAGCAGTGTCCAGCGAAAACGTTCCTTGATCTTTGCAAGTCCGTAGCCGGTTGAGAACGCCCGCCCCCCGGGCCAAATCCCAATCTTGCCCGCGGCAAAGGGATTGGACTGGTCGCCGGAAACCGTAGGCGTCTCATCGTATGCCGGCGACGTGCGATGCACAGTAATCTTGCCGATTCAGTATTCCCAAGCCTCCAGCGCTTCCGGCTGATCGAACATCGTCTTGGTCAAGCCGTCGTCAAATGGCTTCCTCAGTCCATTGGAGTACATCAGCGGCATGTACTGGTGGTGATAGTCCTGACGTGCCCACGTCCCATAGGTGCCAGCTTCAGGATCTGTCATCTTCGCGTCCCACTCAGACTAGTCGGCCCGTGTCCATGAATTCTCGCTGTCCGGCAGGCTCACGCCTGCGACGTCGGCCAGCGTGCCATTGGCGACAAGACCGCTGATTTCGATCTGGAATGGCATGCCGAACTGCAGCCCCTGCATGAGTCTTGGAGACGGGGACGAGTGGTCAAGGTCATTCCACGTATATGTATCCAGGACAAAATAGTAGTCCTCTTTCACCACGTTCATCTGACTTAACAAGCCGGATATCTCCACAAATGCGTCGTCACCCAAAAGGGGCAAAAAATCTGCCTGTTGCATCTGGGCTACGTGCGGCGCTGTGCCCGCCACAAGGCGAGTCACGAAGCCATCTTCCGGCTCCACCGTTACCCTTATGTCTGGTCGCTCATCGCCAAAGCGCCGCAATCCCCACTGCATCGCTGCGCCGCGCGGTCCGGCTCTGCTGGCGGTCGCGAAGGCAACTTCTACAGAGCCCCGTTGAGCTGGCAGTTCGCTAGGGGCCGGCGTGTCAGCCTTTGCGTCCAGGTCCCCTATCGGGACCGACGCTTGCGTATCGGCTGGCGTCGTTTCGGTCCCTTCGCCGGTTGGCGCCACGACCTTGTCGACACCGCCAGCCGAGCTGCAGGCCGCCAGTGCTAGTGTTCCGCCAACCCCCAATCCCAATCGTCCCAGCAGACTCGCCGCCTGCCGCCGTGAAACCCGCGATTCCAAACCCGTCGGCCGCCCGGCATCCACCATCAGTCGCCCGCGCGCCACGTTCCGCAACTCCAGCTACGGATAAACCGGCTCCCGCACAAACGGCGCGGGCCCCTCACAGTTCGACAGAATCTCAACACCCCAAGCTTGGCACGCCGCCAGCGCCTCCGCCGGAGCTTGCCTGCCGTCCCAGCCAGCCTTCCCGACTTCCTGGTGCCGGATCCACCAGTCACGCCAGAAACTAAAGGGAAACAGCCGCCGGTTGTCCGGCCGGTCGGCGTAGATCTTCAACCACTTCATTCCGTCAGGTAGCGGAACATGAGGATTTCGGTGGCCAGTCTAGTGCGTTGCATTGAAGTCCCTGTCGGATACAGATAAGTGCCGACACAACATGGCCGCCCTCCCACCCCGCCGGATATCCTGCCGCCATGGCCACCCGACGCCGGTCCACCCGCGCCCGGAAAAGGACATTCGCGATCCGCCGCTGGCGCGAGTCCAGGGCCGTCCGCCGCGCCCGCGCCGCTGAAATCGTCCGCCGCCTGCGCGAGCTATACCCCGAAGCCGCCGCCGAGCTGAACTACCGCAACCCCTTCCAGTTCCTCATTGCCGTTATCCTCTCCGCACAGACCACCGACGTGACCGTCAACCGCGTCACCCCGGAACTCTTCCGCCGCTATCCCACGCCCCACGCCCTAGCTGCCGCTCCTCAGCTCGAAGTAGAAGAGGTTATCCGCCAGACTGGCTTCTTCCGCAGCAAGGCCCGGGCCATCCGCGAAACCGCCGCCCAGCTGATTCACGAATTCGACGGCGAAGTCCCCCGCACCATGCCCGAACTGCTGCGCCTCCGCGGCGTCGCCCGCAAGACCGCCAACGTCGTCCTTGGCGAGGCCTTCGGCATCCCCAGCGGCGTCGTCGTCGATACCCATGTCAAGCGCCTGTCCCAGCGCCTCGGCCTCAGCCGCGCCACCGACCCCGTCAAGATCGAGCGCGACCTCACCGAAACCTTGGACCAGGACGACTGGATCTTCGCCGGCATCGCCGTCATCTGGCATGGACGCCGTGTCTGCGACGCCCGCAAGCCCGACTGCGAAGGCTGCTTTCTCAACGACATCTGCCCCTCGTCCACCGCGCCGGTCCGACCGGCCAAATCTCCGTTCCAGGCGGTCACGGCATGAAGATCACGGGAATCGACGTCGTCATCAAGTTCGTGCGCTGGCGCGAATGGCTCTTCGTCCGCGTCTCGACCGATGAGGGCCTCTTTGGCTGGGGCGAAGGCTCCACCTCCGACCGCGGCCCCGCCGTCGCCGCCGTCGTCCGGCAATTCACCCCGCGCCTGCTCGGCCGCGACTCCTCCGCCATTGAGCTCATCTGGCGCGACCTCTACACCGGCTGGCGCGGCGGCCCCATCGTCAACAGCGCCATCTCCGCCATCGACGGCGCCCTCTGGGACCTGCAGGGCAAACGCTACGGCGTCCCCGTCTGGAAGCTGCTGGGCGGACCCGTCCGTCGCAAAGTCCGCGTCTACGCCGGCGGCGTCTCCCGCTGGATGGACTCTGTGGCCGACCACGTGGAAGGCGCCATCCGCGCCCAGCGCGAGGGCTACCGCGGCGTCAAGGTCACCCCCTTCGGCTCGCCCGACCAGCGCACCGGTGTTGCCGCCATCCGCTTCGCCGCCGAACTCGTCGAAGGCATCCGCGAAGCCACCGGCCCCGACTTCGAAATCCACATCGAGTGCGCCGAGCGCCTCACCCCGCGCCTCGCCATCGAAGCATCCCAGGCCCTCGCGCCCTCCCGTCCGGTCTGGCTGGAAGAACCCATCCCCGCCGAGAACGTCAAGGCCATGTGCGCCCTCGCCCCGCGCATGGCCACGCCCATTGCCTGCGGCGAAAAACTCTTCAGCCGCCAGGACTACCGCGAACTGATTGAGGGCCAGGGCGCCGCCTTCATCCAGCCCGATCTGACCCATGCCGGCGGCATCACCGAGGTCCGCAAAGTCGCCGCCGCCGCCGAGACGTACTACATCCAGGTCGCCCCCCATAACTCCGGCGGCCCCATCTCCGCCGCCATGGCCATGCAGATCGCCGCCGTCACCCCCAACTTCCAGGTCCTCGAAACCGCCTACCCCGAGGCTGAACTCCGCCGCCGCGTCGCCGGTGAGTCCATGGAAGTCCACGACGGATACATGCACCTCAGCGACAAACCCGGCCTGGGCATCGACGACCTCAACCTCGACGCACTCGACGACGAAGCCGACGGTCCCGAACCCTCCTATCCTTGGCGAACCTTCATCGAGTAGCCGCGTCGCATCCCGCATCGACCCCGAAGGCGTACACTCTCCCCAAATCTGCAGGCCGCCCCCGGAGGCCGCCATGTTCGACGCCGTTCACCACATCGCCTACGTCGTGCCCGACCGCGAAGCCGCCCTGGCCCTGTTCCAGGAAAAGCTGGGCATGACCCCCTTCAAGATCTGGGAGTCGGAGGAAGAAGGCAACGCCTACGCCGCCCTCCGGATCGGCGACACCGACAGCTACCTCGAGATCATCTGCCCAACCAACGACGAGGTCAGCAACTTCGCCGCCCATCTGCACGAGCACGGTCCCAGCGTCCACCACGTCGCCTTCCGCGACGACGCGATGGACGACACGCTGGCCACCCTCAGCGGCGAACACGGCATTGGCGGCACCGCCCCGATCGTGAGCTCGTCCGACTGGCGCATCTCGTTCCTCGACACCGACAAGACCCTGGGCGTGGGACTGCAACTGGTTGACGGGAGGCATCTCTAATGGCTGCTATGACTGTGACGGCAAACGGCGTCGAGACCGACCTGGGCCCGGTAACACAGGCCCGCCTGACCGAACGCGGCCCCGCCATCTGGCTGGCCGGCGACCCTGAAGACCTCAAGGTCTGGCTGCCCCGCGGCGGCTACGGCATCGTCACCAACACCGTCGTCCTGGACGACATGACCCAGAAGTACGGGCAACTCACCGAAGTCGTCCGCCGCTACCTCGACATCACCGACAAGCAGGTCGTCGTCGAGATCGACGGCCACACCACCGCCGAACTCCTGGACGTCGCCCACGTCTTCACCCGGATGTCCGACCAGATCGTCATCAAGATCCCCTGCGCCACCCAGGGCCTGGAAGCCTTTTCCACCCTGGCCGCCGAAGGCGTCGAGACTTTTTGCACGACGACATTCAGCCTCACGCAGGCCGCGGTGGTCGCGCAGGCCGGCGCCACCCACATCCTGCCCTTCTGCGAGCCCTACAAGGGCGTCGGCGTGGATCCGGTCTGGCACGTGCGCGAGTGCGCGGACATGTTTGCCGGCTGGGAACAGCGGCCCTACATCACCGCCGCCCTCGTCCGCTCGGTCGACGTTGCCAACGCCGCCCTACAGGCCGGCGCCGACGGCATCATCGTCTTCTGGGAAGTCTTCCGCGACATGCTCCACAACCCCCTCACCGACGAGTGGAACGCCACCTTCCTCACCGCCTGGGAAAGAATGCACGAGGCCGGTCTCCTCGAAGGCGTCCCGGTAGCCGAGGCATCCCACTAGCTCTACCGGCACTTCGCGATGCGCCGTCCTCCCGCCGTAGGGGCGCTTCGCGAAGCGCCCACTTCCGCGCACGCAGCCGGAGGATCCGCTAGACGTGGCCAAGACTGTGGAACCAGCACGACCCGGCCCACCCGTCACCGCCCCCGACGGCGTCGTCGTCTATCCCATCGACCTCACCCCCTGCGCCCACCTCGCCCTGGCCGAAGGCGACATCCAGCCCGGCCGCACCTACGGCATCCACGCCCACTTGACGCTCGAACAGGTCACCTACGTCCTCTCCGGCCGCATCCGCGCCATCACCCACGAGCCACAGACTGGCAAGACCCAGGAAATCCACGGCAACGCCGGCCAGTCCATCGTCACCCTCCCCGGCCACTCGCTCCAATTCGCCGCGGCCGACGACTCACCTGCCCGCGTCCTCTTCATCACCAGCCCGCCCTACCCCGCCGACCACAGCGACACCGTCACCCTTGGCACCCACCGTCCGCTGTCCGAAGCCGAGCGCACGGGCCTCGCCAACCGGCGAAAAACGGTTCTCCGCGAATTCCGCCGTGCCATCGACCGCCCACCGCCGAATACTGAGCGCTAATTGCCGCCTCCGGCTCTCACCAAGCCCTCAGCGGCGCCATCAGTAGGTCGGCGTCACCCTATGCTCAACCTCGCCGACCTGCGGCAAGCATCTTCGAAGGACCCTCGAGATGATCAGACACCTCGCCGGAATCGCGGAAATCGTAGACGACCTGGAGGCCGCGGTTAGCTTCTACCGCGACGTCCTCGGCCTGGAAGTCGACGACTCCGAGTCCGCCGACTACGCGTCCGTCAAGATCCCGGGCGTCATCCACTTCGGCCTCTGGAGCCGCGAAGCCGCCGCCGAAGCCACCTACGGCGACAGGACGGCAGTCGACCGAGTCACTCCGGGCCTCACCATCGAGTTCGAAGTCGACGAGGTTCCCGCCGCCTCCCAGGCCCTTGCACGCCGGGGGCTGAAGCTAATCCACGGGCCCAAGGTGGAACCATGGGGCCAAACCACGGCCCGCTTTTCGTTGCCGAGCGGCGCACTTTGCGGCATCGCCGAAACACCCTGGGCTCGACGAATCGAGACATAGCGGCACGCCGGAGGCCGCACAATCGACAAGAGTCCTGTCCCTCGGCCAAGCCATCGGCCAGAGCGTCGGGCTAGTCCAAACTCACCGTCTGCGGCGCCGCCTTCGTCGGCGGCCCATACGTCGCGTGCAGTCGCCCCTCTAGCGGCTCCGCCACGATCGCCGAATTCGTCAGGATCCCGTCCACCTCCGTCGTCTCCCGGCAGATCGACTTCGGGTGGTCCGACTGATCCGACAGGATGGCAAAACCGGCCGACACGTCGAACGCGCCCCGACGTTCAGCCAGCGCTGCGTTCACCCGGTGGTGGCGCGCCCCGGCGCTCGGGCATCTCGTTTCATAGCAATCCAGCGCCCGATCCGCCGGCTCCGGCGAGACAATCATGTTCGCGTGGCCAATCGCGTCGCGCCCGCCGTCCAGCCAGATCTGCCGGCCCGGCAATTGCTCCAGCACACCCACATTCCCCGCGGCGTCGCTGAACCCAATTGCGCCAGTGCCGTCGTCCGAAATAGCCCCGGCCAGTTCGCGCATCGCGGATACGCTGTCGCACTCCAGCAGCATTCGTTTGAGCAACGGGCCGCCGCCGCCGCCGGGATTGTCGATATAGAGCGACATCCCCCACAGCGACACCCCGGTCGAGCTGATTCCAATCTGCGCCAGGTGCCCCGCGTAGCTGAAGCTCAGAATCGCCGGACGTCCCCTGGGCCGGACCTTCAGCACTATCGACCGCTCATTCGCCCCCGGTCCCGTGTCCTTTGTCTGCCCCGCGTACACCGTCCCGTTACCCGTAAACTCCGGCCCCACCGCAAACGCCGTACACGCCTCCGGCGCCCGCATCCCCCACTGCAACCACAGCGCCGCCCGCTCGTCGATACCCGCCCCATCCGCAATCCCCCGCACCTCATCCAGCAAATGCGGCGCCCAGCCCTTCACAAACGCCTCAACGCCCGCCACATGCCGAAACGCCGCATCCCGATCCTGCCCGCCAAGCCTCGCCTCAACCTCCGCCCCAACCATCCCCGCCACCGCCGCCCCATGCACCCGCCCCACCTCATACGGCGAACCAGCGGTATCAACAACAGGAAAGGTAGGCATCAGATCCAAGTCAATTCCGACTGAAGTTTCAGGACGACGTGAGCTTGGGCCCTCTGCGATCGGAACGCGAAGATTACCCGGGACGTCGATCGTCGCCTGCTGCGATCCACTAACAGGTCGGTCCGCATCAGAGAATCTGGAATCCCTCCCGCTCCGCTGCGGTCGCAAGCCGGGTGTCACTACTGACAAAGTTCATGCTCACCGGATCTTCCTCGGCAGCAGTCAGGGCTGCGGCTAACTGCAGGGCGTCGGCGCCTCGAAGAGCGTGGACTCGTACAAGCCGCAATGCTCGCCGACGTACGCGTTCCGTCGGCGGCACCTCCAGCCACGTGCCGCCGAGGTTCTGCAAGTACTCGTGGGATTGGCGGAGCGTGCCAGCATCAAGGCGACCCTCGCGACGGAGCCGGCTAAGCGCCGACGCGCACTCAACCAGGCTGCCCCACCAGGTCACAATGCCGTCACTCTGCCTGAGCAACGCTTCCCGCTGAGCGCTTGTCTTCTCTTCCACCAGGAGGGCGACGAGAGCCGAAGAGTCCCAGTAGTTCAGAGGCCTTCGCTTCTCTCCGCCACCACAATCTCGCTGGCGCTCAAACCCTCGCCAATTCGCGGGCGGGGCCGGGCCAGGAATTCCTCCACGTCGAGCCTGGCCCTCGGCGGACGAACGACACCTCGCTTCACCAGCGCCGCAGCCGCCTCATCATCCGCCAATCCCATCGACTGGTAAGGCTCGAGCCGAGCCACAGGCTTGCCGTGGTGTGTAATCAATACGGTCTCACCACGACGGACCTCGTCCAGCAGCGCGCTCAGCCCGTTCTTCGCTTCGCTCACACTGGCGCTTTTCATATAGCCAGTCTAGCTACATTTCGTTTGCCGTGAAAGCCGAACAGACGCCTGCCAGAGGGCTCATCGATTGCTCGCCCTGTCCCCATGATCATCAGCTTCCATCGCTCGTGCATAATGGCCGCCCTTTTTCGCCGAGCAGCGTGCGATGCCCGACGAAAGCGATCCCACCGGCTGGCAGGCCTTCGCCTCGGAGTACATCCGCTTCGTCGACGAAGGCGACCCCAGCCGAACCATGCTGCTGGACGACGTCATGCTCGAGGAGTGCGGTGGCGTTTGCGGCAAGCTCGTTCTCGATGTCGGCGCCGGCGAAGGCCGCTTCAGCCGCATGCTCGCCCAGCGCGGCGCCCGCACCATTGCCCTTGACCTTCTGTGGCCCATGGTCCTGGCCGCCCGACATCGCGCGCCCGGCCGCGCTGCCGTCGTCAGGGCCCCTGCCACCGCCTTGCCCATCGCCTCATCAACCGTCGACATCGTCGTCAGCTACGTCGTCTGGGTCGATGTCCCCGACTTCCGCACGGCCATCGCCGAAGCCGCCCGCGTCCTCAAGCCCGGCGGTCACCTCGTCGCCGCCAACCTCGGCTTCATCACCGCCTCCCCCGGCTGGCAACGCGCCCCCGACGGCCGCCGCCTCTTCCGCCCCATCGACCAGTACGTCGACGAGCGCCCCATCACCCTCAACTGGCGCGGCCACAACGTCGTCAACTGGCACCGCCCCCTCAGCGCCTACATGCAGGCCTACCTCTCCGCCAACCTCATCCTCCGCCGCTTCCTCGAACCCGTCCCACCCGACGACACCCTCCGCAACAACCCCCGCTTCGAAGACTGGTACCGCATCCCCGAATTCACCGTCATGCGCTGGCGGAAGCCCTAGCGCCGCGCCCAGCCGGAATCGCGTCGCGGCCGCAGCGAATGCGAACGTCGCCGGATTCCTGGCCAGCGAATTAGGATGAACCAGGAACATTCCTACCGGATGCTCGCCATGCCCCCTCACGCAAAGATCGCCACATGACCACGGGAGCAGAGCCGAAGGAAGGACCCTACGCCGCTGCCCTAGCCCAGTTCGACCAGGCGGCCGACCAGATCGAACTGGACGCCAATCTGCGCGAGGTACTGCGCTGTCCCAAACGCGAGCTCACGGTCAACTTCCCGGTCGAGATGGACGACGGTTCAATCACCTGCTTCACCGGCTACCGCGTCCAGCACAACGTCACTCGCGGCCCGGCCAAGGGCGGCATCCGCTACCACCCCAGCGCCGACCTGGACGAAGTCCGCGCCCTGGCCATGTGGATGACCTGGAAGTGCGCGGTCATGAACCTCCCCTACGG
The DNA here is from genome assembly GCA_022825895.1 of Chloroflexota bacterium. Lineage (GTDB taxonomy): Bacteria > Chloroflexota > UBA11872 > UBA11872 > UBA11872 > UBA11872. The sequence continues at coordinate 35,912 of JAJDVX010000007.1, forward strand.
CGGAGCCAAGGGCGGCGTGACCGTGGATCCGCGCACCCTCAGCCGCCACGAACTGGAGAACCTCACCCGGCGCTACGCCACTGAGATCATTCCGCTGATGGGCCCCGACAGCGACATCCCAGCCCCGGACATGGGCACCAACATGCAGGTGATGGCCTGGATCATGGACACCTATTCCATGCACGTGGGCTACTCGGTTCCCGCGGTGGTCACGGGCAAGCCCGTGGCCATCGGCGGATCGGAGGGCCGCGAAAGGGCCACGTCCCGAGGCCTGCTGGTGGCTACGCAGGCCATGCTGGAGCGGCTGAGACGTCCCGCAACCGGAACTGTCGCCATCCAGGGCGCCGGCAACGTAGGCCTGAACGCGCTACAACTCTTCAGCGAGGCCGGATTCACAGTCGTCGCCATCAGCGACAGCAGCGGTGGTGTATACGACCGGACGGGGCTCGATACGTCGCAGGTATACACACACGTTTCGGATGGCGGTTGGCTGGCCGACTTCAGCGAAGCCGAGCGATTCTCCAACGCCGACCTGCTGGCGCTGGACGTCGATGTGCTGGCGCCGTCCGCCATAGAAGGCCAGATACACGCCGGCAACGCCGCGAAAGTGCGCGCCGAAGTAATCGTCGAAGGCGCCAACGGTCCGATTACGCCGGAGGCCGACACCCTGCTGAACGACCGCGGCGTGGTGGTCATTCCCGACATCCTGGCCAATGCTGGAGGAGTGACGGTGTCCTATTACGAATGGGTACAGGGCATGCAGCACTTCTTCTGGAGCCGCGAGGAGATCAGCAAGCTGCTGGCGGATCACATGCGGCGGGCCGCGCAAGAAGTCTGGGACATGGCTCAGAATCGTGGCGTCAACTTGCGCGAGGCGGCCTACCAGATCGCCGTGGGACGCGTGGCCGAGGCCACCCAGCTTCGAGGAATCTATCCCTAGTCGCGCAGAATTCCGCGGACAGCTGCCCAGCTGAACGGACGGCCGCTGTCGAAGGTCGCGCCGACTTCAGCAAACTGGTCACGGCCTTCATCGCTGGGGTTATAGAGCTGGGTCGGCGAGTTCAGCAAAATCGCTGGACGGTCGCCGGCAACCATGAAGCCGTGGTGTACGAGCCTGGGAATTAACACCGTGTATTGCGCGTCGTCCGGCTGGGACTGGCCCATCGGCAGCAAGTCCAGCGTGCCTGCGGTTGGTGAGCCGTCCCTACCGTCCCAGAGAGCCAGGATGATGTCACCGGCGGCCACCACGAAACGGTCTTCCTGGTGCTCATGGACATGCCATTCGTCCTCGTCGCGAGCCAACCAGGCAGGTGTGGTGGAAAAATAGGTCTGCGCGAAGGGACGGCGCTCGTCCTCATAGACATCGGTCCAGTCCGTCCGCAGAATCTCCACGAGAGAGCCGGACGCATCGCGATTGACGCGCAGCGGTCGCGCAGCCGCGTCGTGGATACGCAGGCGAAGCGTGGTCAGGTCAACGTCGATGAGCGTTCGATTCGAGAATCCAGTGCCACAAGTTTAGGCGACTTCGGTTCTCTGACGTCCGGCCAGGTCTAACGCGCGTTGGTATTCCTCCGGCCTATTGAGATTCCAGAACGACTGGAGGTTCGGATCGAGCCTGCGAACGTCGGCCTCCGGAACTTCGGTAGCCGACACCGCGCGGAATAGAAGCGCGATCTTGAGTTCGCGGCGCTCGATCTGTCGGCGGGCCGGGACCAACACCGTCTTTCGGTACACCGCATGCAGCGGCTCCGGACGGCCGTCGGTCACGGGCACCACGGCATCCGCACGAGTGGCGCGCCGCACCAGATGGCGAATCAGATTCAGGTTGAAAAAGGGCATATCGGCCGCTGCAACGAACGCGAGGTCGTATGCCGCGGCAGCCAAGCCGCTGTAGATTCCGCCCAGGCTCCCGGATCGCGGGTACAGGTCGCCCACGACGCGCGCGCCTGCCACACCCGGATCGTCGTTTGCCACCAGCACCACGTCGTCCGACAGCCGCGAGACGGTGGCCACCACGTGGCCAAGCAACGTCTGCGGTGAGCCATCAGCCGCCGGTGCCCACGGCAGCGCCCGCTTGTCGCGGCCCATGCGTCGGCTCTGCCCTCCAGCCAGGATGACGACCGAGAACCGAGGGGAAGTCACCGCGATGGACATCCGTTGACTTCACGCACCGGCCTGCCTACGCTCGAATCAGAACGTCCGGTAGTTCTCCAAGGAGCTCCAATGGCAGCGCCCGAAGCCGTAGGCGACAGCGATTTCCAGTCCAAAGTTCTCGAAGCCTCCACCCCGGTCCTGGTGGATTTCTGGGCCGAGTGGTGCGGTCCCTGCAAGATGATCGCCCCAATTGTGGACGAATTGGCCGAGGAGTACGACGGCCGGGTTGGCTTTGCCAAGGTCGACGTTGACGCCAATCCCATGACGCCCGGCCAGTTTGGCATCCGCGGCATTCCGACATTGCTCGTATTCAAGGACGGAGCCGAAGTCGGACGCATCGTTGGGTTCCGCCCGAAGTCGGATCTCGCCGCCGCCCTCGACCAGGCGCTGAACGGGGCGTAACACCCACCCAGCACGTCATCCGGACCCTCGGCGATTTGGATCTGCTATCCGGCAGCAAAGCTGCGTGCGCCGATAAACTCCAGCTTGGCGCGGTGAACGCTGTCCATTTCGCTGATCAGTTCCTGGCGACGCGCGGTGATCGCTTCGGCGGCATCGCCGTCGGCCGCCAGCTTGGTTTCCTCAAGTTCGGCATTCAGCCGCCGCTCCCGCAGGCGGAGCGTCGCGAACTGAAGTTCCACGCTCAGCGATGCCTCAGACCCCGGCGTCTCCGTCGCTTGTTCCAGAACAGCGGCCAGCCGCTGCTGTGACATGGGATCGAGCGTCGCGGCGATTCGGTCCCAGTCGAGAGCGCCCTTCTCACGAGCCTCGGCCACGATGCGAGCCATGATGTGCCGGGCCGCCGGATCGGTGAGCAGGGTCGGATCCAGGCGACTGATTAGACCCACGTCAGAGGTCCCCGACCTCACGACACACCGCAGTAGTCCTTCCTCAAGGCGGTCCATCATCGTAGGAGTCTCGGACGAGGGCGGGCGCGACTCGCGAGTCGCCGCCCGAGGCGCGCCGCGACGGCCGTCCCGCGCGGCCATTCGCCGCAGCTCATCGGCGGGTACGCCGCTCAACTCGGCCAGTCGACCGAAATAGTGGCCGCGCACCACGGCGTCGCTGAGCTCGGCCACGATCGGCAGCAGTTCACGCATGGCCGCGCGGCGTCCGCTCAGGCCTGTGAGATCGTGCTGGTTGCCGGCCCAGCGAAAGGCGAAGTCGGCCAGCGGCGTTGGCTTGGCGATGAGGTCGCGCCAGCGCTGCGGCCTGGAGCGAACCAGCGTGTCCGGATCGTCGCCAACGGGTAGCTCGGCGATCCCGATGTCCGTCGTGAGGCGGTCCTCGTGTCGGACCAGGCCCCGGACGTCGACCGTGGTTCCCGACTCGTAGTCGCCGGCCTCGCGCACGACGTCCAGCCCGCGCCGGGCTGCCGCGGCGCCGGCGGCGTCGGCGTCCAAGGCAATGACCACGCGCGACGCGCCCGAGGTGGTGAGCATGCGCGCTTGCTGCTGCGTAAGAGAGGTGCCCATGGAGGCCACGGTGTTGGTGAAGCCGGCTTCGTGCGCGGCAATTACATCCATATAGCCCTCGACGATTACCGCCGTGCGCTCCTCGCGGATGGCGTCGCGGGCCAGGTGATAGCCGTAGAGAAGGTGGCCCTTGGTGAAGACCTCGGAATCGCGCGTGTTCAGGTACTTCGGCTCAATGTCTCGAAGCGTGCGGCCGCCGAAGCCCACGACGGCGCCGGAGCGGTTCCAGATGGGGAAGATCAGGCGGTCGAAGAGATAGTCGCGAGTGCCGCGCTCATCGGAGCGAGCAAGCCCCGCGGCCTCGATTGCGTTGGCCTCGAATCCAAGCGTGCGCAGGTGGGTTAGCAGCGGCGAGCCGCTGCTCCGCGCATACCCCAGCCCAAACTTCGCCACGGTCGCGTCCGCCAGCCCGCGAGACTTCACATAGACGCGGGCCTCTTCCGCAGCGGGCGATTCCAGGAGTTGCCGGTGCAGGAACTTCTGGGCTTCGCCCAGCAGGCCGAGCATCGCGTTTTGCCGGCCCCTCCGTTCGGGATCGGCGGGTCCGCGCTGGATCTCGATGCCGGCTTCGCGCGCGAGTTCGTCCAGGGCATCGGGAAACTCGATGCGGTTTCGCCGCATCACGAAGGTGAGCAAGTCGCCGCCTTCGCCGCAGCCGAAGCACTTGTAGCTGCCGCGATCAGGAAAGACGAAGAATGACGGCGTCTTCTCGCTGTGAAAAGGGCAGAGGCCCTTCCAGTTACGGCCGGCGCGCTGCAACCGAACGTCTCGGCCGATGTACTCGACCGCGTCCAGCCGGGCCTTGACTTCCTCTACCGGCGTCGCCATCTCGCGCCGAGTTTAAGGCACCCTTCGGCGCGCCTTGCGCTACAGGTTAGGCGCCGCGAGCGTAGCGATCTGAGCGCGCGAGACTGTACGCGCAGAGGTTGCTATGGCACGAAGAGGTATTCGTCGAAGTCGCAGATCGGCCGGTATCCCAACCGCGCGTAGAGCCGGTTGGACACAGGATTGGCCAGATCCGTGAACAGCGCGCAGAACCGGCGGCCTTCGTCGAGCAGCAGTTGACTCAGGTCCGCCACGCAGGCCGAGGCGTACCCGCGGGCGCGATGTTCCGGCGGTGTGTAAACGAAGTTGATCCTGATGCCGCGCGAGGTGGGGCCGTCGCAGGCGGCCATCGACACAGGTCCTCCGTTGTCCCATACGTACATGCGCCCGAGGCCAATGCGCCTTCTCACGCTCTGTTCGCCAGGTGACGGATCCTCGGACCGCAGTTCAATGTTCAGGGCATCGGCCCACGCGGCGAGAGGTTCCAGGTCGGATATGGCGGCCCGTCTGAGTACGCCAGGCGGTCGTCTGGGCGGGATGAGCTCAGTGAGTTCGTGGACGCGCGAGTGCATCTGGAGACGCGTCTCGTGACCCGTACGTGCGTGCCAGTTCTGAAGGAAACACTCGGTAGTTCTGGCCGGACCGATAATCCCGGAAAGTGACGAATCGTCCGCGCTCAACTGCTTGACCAGCGCGTCAACGGCGCCCGGATGCCCGCGAGACAGGATCAGATTCGCTCCCGACTGCAGCGCCGCCATGACGCAGTTCGGGCCACGCTCCACGGTGAGCAGGTGCTCCGCCTTGGTAGCGCTGGATGCCACCCCAAGCATGAGCACGTTTTCGGCCTCACGACGCACGAGGAATCCCTGCGCTCGCGCCAGAAACGCCAACGCATCCGAGTGCCGCCTTACGACGAACTCTGCCATTTGGCGACTCCGCTGCCCCCTCGGATCGAGCTACCGGTCGCGGAAGCCCTGCTCCAGGCGCGCGTGGGCGGCGGCGATGCGAGCCACCGGTACTCGGTACGGGGAGGCACTGACGTAGTCCAGGCCCAACGACTCGCAGAAGTCAATGGAGGCAGGATCGCCGCCGTGTTCGCCGCAAATCCCGACTTCGATGTCGGGCCGAGCGGCGCGTCCCTGCTCGGTCGCGGTGCGCATGAGCGCGCCGACGCCATCGCGGTCGAGCACGCCGAACGGGTTGTCGACGAGGATGCCGTCTTCCACGTACTTGAGCAGAAAGCGGCCCTCGGCATCGTCGCGGCTGATGCCGAAGGTGGTCTGGGTGAGGTCGTTGGTTCCGAAGCTGAAGAACTCGGCCACGCCAGCGATCTCGGTCGCGGTCAGGCAGGCCCGCGGCACTTCCAACATGGTTCCGAACTTGAATTCGATCCGGTCGCCGGCGCGCTGCTGCACGTGCTCGGCGGTAGCCCGTAGCCGGGACTCGATGGTGGTCAACTCGGAAATGTGGCCGATGAGCGGAATCATGATCTCCGGCATGACGTGCACGGCCTCAGACTTCAGTTGCAACGCGGCCTCCACGATGGCCTGCACCTGCATCTCGTAAACCTCTGGATACATGAGCCCGAGACGGCAACCACGCAAGCCCAGCATGGGGTTGAATTCGTGCAACTCGGCGGCTCGCGCGACTTTGCGACGCGCTAGCGCGAGATCGGCTTCCGACGCGCCGTTCTCCTCCAGAGCGGAAAGTTCGTCGTCAACGCCGCTCAGGAATTCGTGCAACGGTGGATCCAGCAGGCGAATGATCACCGGGAGGCCGTGCATGGCGCGCAGGATGCCGACAAAGTCCTCTCGCTGAATAGGCAGGAGCTTTTCGAGTGCGCGCCGTCGCTCAGCCTCGGATTCGGCCAGGATCATGTCTTGCACGATGGGCAGACGATCGCCCTCGCGGAACATGTGCTCGGTGCGGCAGAGGCCAATGCCCTGGGCGCCGTAGGAGCGCGCGAGTTCGGCTTCTTCTGGCGTGTCCGCATTCCCCCAGACCTGGAGCCGTCGGATTTCGTCGGCCCAACTAAGCAATTCGTGGAGTTCGTGCGTCATTTCGCCGGGAATCAGCGGTACGTCCCCGCGAATCACGTTACCCAGGGTTCCATCAATGGTGAGCGTGTCCCCTGCCGACACCACCTCGCTGCCGACTTTGAACTCACCGGCCTCGATGTCGATGTCAAGAACTTCGCAGCCGACGATGGCTGGCAGCCCGAGTTGCCGAGCCACGATGGCCGCGTGGCTGGTGGCGCCTCCGCGCGAGGTGAGAATCGCTTGCGAGGCGGCCATGCCGTGGAAGTCGTCCGGCGAGGTCTCGGGCCGCACCAGGATGACCGGGTGGCCCTCCTCGGCTAACGCGGCGGCATCGTCGGCGGTAAACGCCACTTCGCCCGTCGCGGCGCCCGGGGATGCATTGAGGCCGCGGGCGATGGGGTCCACGGGCGTTGAAGCGTCAATGCGCGGGTGCAGCAGAGCGCTGACCTGCTCGGCTTCGACGCGGCGAACAGCGGTCTCCCGGTCGATCTTGCCCTCGTGGACCATATCGACTGCAATGCGAACGGCGGCCGCCGGGCTGCGCTTGCCGGCGCGCGTTTGCAGCATGTAAAGGCGGCCGTCCTCGATCGTGAACTCGAGGTCCTGCATCTCGGCGTAGTGGGCTTCGAGCGCGTGGGCGTAGGCCTGGAACTCGCCGTAGACCTCGGGCAGCGTCTCGCGCAACGTGCTGATCTGTTCCGGCGTGCGTATGCCGGCCACCACGTCTTCGCCCTGGGCGTTGAGTAGGTACTCACCAAAGAGCACCGGGTTGCCGTCATTGGGGTCACGGGTGAAGGCCACGCCGGTACCCGAGCGCTCGCCCATGTTGCCGAAGACCATGGTCTGCACGTTGCAGGCCGTGCCCCAGTCGTGCGGCAGGCGGTGGAAGTTTCGGTAGTCCACAGCCCGGCGGCCGTGCCACGAGTCAAAGACGGCCCGGATCGCGCGTTCCAGTTGCTCGTGCGGGTCTTCAGGGAATCGCTGACCGGTTTCCTCGAAGATGAGGTTCTTGAAATCGGCGGTCACCGCCTCCCACTCGGCCGCGGTCAGTTCGGGATCCTCGGACTTCCCGAGGCGCTCCTTGTGCTCGTGAATGATGTCTTCGAACGCACGGCTGTCGAGGTCTAGCACGATCGCGCCGAATCCCTGGACGAAGCGGCGATAGGAGTCACGGCTGAAGCGCGGATCACCGGTAAGTTCGGTCAGGCCCTCGAGGGTCTGGGCATTGAGTCCGAGGTTCAGCACGGTGTCCATCATTCCCGGCATGGAGACACGGGCGCCCGAGCGCACCGAGACCAGCAGTGGATTCGTGGGGTCGCCGAAGCGCTTGCCAGTCTGCACCTCAACTTCGGCGAGCGCGCGGTCGATTTGCTGCTGCATGCCGGCCGGAAACTTTCGGCCGGTTTCGAAGTAGGCGAGACACGCCTCAGTCGTGATCGTGAAACCCGGCGGGACGGGGATGCCGGCGCGGGTCATCTCGGCGGAGCCGGCGCCCTTGCCGCCGAGCAGGTTGCGCATCGACTCAGCGCCCTCGCGGAACAGGTAGACCCACTTGTGGTCGGTGGCTGACATGCGAAAGGGGCTCCGGCTCTTGGGTTAGCGCGCCGCGGGGGCACGGCGCGCACGGCTCTCGAATGTACCATCGCGCCCGGACGCGCCCGCGGTCGCGTACTTCCTGGAAGGTCGGCAGATTTCCGTTTTCAGCGCGGCCCGGCGCTGGGTGGCCACGGTCGCCCTCGGGCACTTTGCCGTGGACTTTACGGCGATGCTGCCGACGATGATGTACCCGTTCCTGGCACAGCGGCTGGAGCTGTCGTTGGGAATCGTTGGGGTGGCGTCGGCCGTGTGGGCCATCACTTCCTCCACATCGCAGCCGATTTTTGGGTACCTGGGTGATCGCTACGGACGGCGCTGGCTGGCCGCTGGAACTGTCGGAACGATGGCAGTGCTGGTGGCATTTGTGCCGATGGCGTCGTCATACGGCGCGCTGCTGTTGCTGCTGGGCGCCGCCGGCATCGTGGTTGGCGGATATCACCCGCAGGGCGGCGCGATTGCCAACGAGGCGTCGCGCCGACACAAGGGCGCCGGGGTTTCGACGTTCTTCCTGGGCGGACACCTGGGCTTTACGGTGGCGCCGCTGGCGGCGGGAGCGGTGCTGGCGGCGAGCGGCCTGGACTGGATGCCGCTGCTGGCCCTGCCGGCACTCGTCGTCGCCGTCTTGATTCCGCTGGGGTTGCGCGGGTTCTCCAGCGTTAGGTCAACGGCGCGGCTCGGCGGGTTCGGCTCGTTGGGAGGCATCGGCCCCGCGCTGGCGGCGGTGCTGGTCGTGGCGCTGGTCCGCGGGTGGGCCTATGCCAGCCTCAATATCTACATACCGTTCTTCGTGTCTCCGGACCGGCCTGACCCGGGATTCGCGGGTTCGATGCTGGCGGTGTACTTGGGATTCCACGCCGCCGGGGCGTTCAGCGGCGGCGTATTGGCCGACCGCCTGGGCGTGCGGCGAATGATCGGGTACTCATCGCTGTTGTTGATCCCAGCCATAACCGCGTTCGCATTGCTTCCGGTGGGTGCTTCGTCGTACCTGACAGTCGCCGCTGTGGGCGCATTGATTGGGGCAGGCTTCACGCCGACGGTGCTGCTGATGCAGCGGCTGGTGCCGGCGCACATGGGCGTGGGCACCGGAGTGATTCTGGGCGTCTCGTTTGGCGCCGCGGCGATCGGGAACCCGGTTACCGGGTTTGTGGGCGACGCCGCCGGACTCAACGTGGCATTCATGCTGATGGCCGTGGCCCAGGTCGCCGTACTGGTGGCGCTACGCTGGATTCCGGGCAGGACAGGCATCGGACAGGTTGCGCCGCAACCGGCGGAGAGCGCGGCTGAAGGAGCAAGCTGATGGGAATCCTGGACCTTCGTGAACGAGTCGACAGGCAGTTGCAGGAGCAGTTCAGGCGCCGGCGACCGGACGATCCTGCCGTCAACCTGCGCAAGACGCTGGTAGACGAATTGGTTCAACTCGCTGAGGAAGGCTGCGACGTCGAGGACATCACGGCCGAAGTTCTTGCGTCGGACGTGCTGTCGATGGACGCCGCCACCGTTGAGTCCTTACTGGCTCGACTTGAGGGGATTCCCATGCGGGAGGACTTCCCGTACGACGAACCGAGCGACCTGGCCGGAATTCGAGCCGCGCGGCCCGCTGTCCGAGCCATTCCCGAAGCAGACGACAGCGACTACGAACGACGCTTGCGCGGCGCCTGGATCGGGCGCTGCGCCGGCTGCACCCTGGGCAAGCCGGTGGAGGGATGGTCGCGGGCTGAGATTCGCGAGCTGTTGGATGCGGCGGACATCGGCGACCTGCGGTTCTACGTGCCGTACCTGGAGCCGAACCCGACCGGCCGAGCCTGGCATCCGTCGGCGGTGTACTCGGCGCTGGGGCGAATCGACGGGGTTCCGCGCGATGACGACATCGACTACTGCATCCTGGCGCTGGAGATCCTGGAGAGCTATGGGCCCGGCGTAACCACGGCCGACTTCGGGCAGTCGTGGCTGGAGATGCTTCCGTACTGGCGGGTATACACGGCCGAGCGCGCCGCGTATCGAAACCTGGTGCTCGGACTACCGACCAGCCAGGCGGCGACGTTCAATAACCCGTATCGCGAATGGATTGGTGCGCAGATTCGGGCCGACGTGCTGGGCTGGGTGAATCCGGGCCGGCCGCAGGCTGCGGCGGCGCTGGCATATCGGGATGCGGCGCTGTCGCACGTGAAGAACGGGATCTACGGCGAGATGTGGGCGGCGGCCACGATTGCAGCGGCGTTCAGCCTGGATGATCCGCTAGACGCGGTACGGGCCGGGATGGATCAGGTTCCTGCCAAGAGCCGGCTGCACGCCGCGCTGACCAACACCCTGGCCTGGAGCGAGCGATACGCCGATTGGCAGGACGCGTGGGAGAGGGTTGATGAGGCGTATGGGCACTACAACTTCGTGCATACGATCAACAACGCGTGCTTTGTGGTGCTGGGGCTGGCGTATGGGCGCGGGGACTTTGCGGCGACGGTTGGGATTGCGGTGGAGTGTGGGGAGGACACGGACTGCAATGGCGCCACGGCCGGATCGATCCTGGGAGCAACCAAGGGCGCGGAGGTGGTGCCGGCGGAGTGGACCGAGCACTTTCATGATCGGGTGGAGACGATTGTGAGTGGGATCGGAACGCTGAAGCTGAGCGACTTGATCGCGCGGACGGCGGCGTTGGCGCGAGGGCCGTTCGCCGCCTAGCTGGAGGCGCCCTGGCGGGCGAAGAGGTCGCGGACCTCGGCCACGGTGGTGGCGTCGGCGGGGGCCTTGTCCTCGCGGACGAAGCCGATGACCCGGGGGAAGCGTAGGGCCAAGCCGAGTTCGTCGTCGGTGCGGCCGGCGACGTGCATGGGGCTGCGGGTGAGCTCGTCGGCCAGGACTTCGACCACGACTTCGGGGCTGGCCCAGACGTCGGGGACAACGTCGGAGTGGACGTTGGCGGGGCGGTCGGCGACCGCGATTTCGTCCAGCTTCTCGCGGATTCGCACCCATTCCTCGTCGGAATAGCCGGTGCCGATGCGGGCGATGGACTTGAATACCTGCTCGTCGGCGTCCCAGACCGCGCTGAGCAGGGCGCCGATGCCCCAGGGGGTGCGCTTGCCCTGGCCGCGCCAGTAGCCGATCAGGACGCAATCCAGCGTGTCGGTCAGGGCCGAGGAGTAGCTGGCCTTGTACTTGATCCAGTTGAAGTTTCGCTGTCCGGCCTGGTAGGCGGAGTCAAGGCGCTTGGCCATGACGCCTTCGAAGCCAGCGTGTACCTGCTCGTTGAAGAAGACGTCTAGTGCTTCGGGATCGTCGGTAATGATGCACTCCGAAACCTGAAGGTCCGTGCCTTCGCTTCCGACAATCTCTTCGAGCCGTCGCCGTCGCTCGGTGAAGGGCAGTTCGATCACGTTATCGCCGTCGTAGAGCAGATCGAAGGCGTGGACGTGGAGCGGAATCTCCTTAGCTGCCGCCTCGATGCCGTGACGGCGGCGGCGCGAGGTTGTGACCTGGAAGGGCAGGAATTCGCCGGTTTCCGGATTCACACCCATGGCCTCGCCCTCGATGATGACCCGGGGTTTCTTGAGATGGGCTCGGGCGGCCTGCGACACGTCAGGGAACATTCGGGACATGTCCTCGAGGTTGCGGCTATAGATGCGGACCTGGTCGCCGTCGCGATGGATCTGAACGCGGAAGCCGTCCAGCTTGGGCTCGACCGCGGCCGAGCCGATCTTGTCGACGATCTCCTGGCCACTGGACATGCGGGCGGCCTGCGCCATGCGCACCGGATTGCCAACCCGAACCTGAGCACGAGCCATCGCGTCGGCGCCGCCCCGCAGATAGTCGCGGGCCGTTTGGCCGAGGTCACAGGTCAGGTTGTAGGCGCGCTCGATAGCCTTGCGGTCGGACTTGTCGCCGACGCGGGCAAAGGAGAGTGCATCCATGAACGTCGGGTCGCCGATGCCGAGACGCAGACGGCCGACGGGAATGCGCGGGAGATAGCGGTTGGAACGATGGTCCAGGTCCCGCAGCAGGCCGGCGACGCCGGCGACCTTTCGTTCCTGTGATTCGGCGCCCTCCGCCTCCGCGACCTCGCGCAGGCGCGCAAAGACGCCGCCGACCGAAACGTCACTGGCCCAGTCCTGGGCAAGCTCGCGTTGGCGACGCGCCCGCCAGGACGGATTGCCGACGGCGGTGTGCCAATAGACTCGGCCCTGGCCGAAGCGCCGCGGACGAGTCGCACTCCCAGGCTTGGATCCTGTCGCCAATCCCCACCCCCGAGAAGGAGGTGGGGTGGCGGTAATCGATTCCGCAGGTGTCAGAGATTCTGCCGCGAGGCCCAGGTCGCCGGCCTCGCGAAAGGCGGCTTGAACCTCGTCGGGCTCGACCTGGAAGGCCTGGGCGATCGAGCGCAAGAGCAGCCGGCTGGCCATGCCGAACTCAAGGTCTATGAACTTGGGGACCAGGCGGCCCTGCATCAGGTAGGTGACCTGGGCGGCTTCCTCCGGCGTGACGCGTTGGTACAGCTCGGCCAGGATTTCGATCATAGCGTTGCGGCCGGACACGGCATCGATGCGTTCGAAGACTTCGGCCAGTTCGCGAAACGTCATGTGGACCTACCCACGGGCAGCAGGTTGGCGCGCAGCCAGTCGTGGATGTCGCGCATGTTTTCGAAAGCATGGTAGGGAATCCGTTCGAGCTTGCAGCGCTCCGCCAGTTGGGATCGGGCAAAAAGCAGATCGGCGGCTTGCGCAGCGGCCCAGTCGCTCATTCCATCGCCGGCGTAGGCGACGCGCCAGCCCTGGGCTTGCAAGCTTCGGACCGGACCGGCCTTCCAGCCGCCTCGGCGATCGTGGCCGGGGCGTTCGTGGGGAAACTCAAGCTTGATTGAGCCGTTGCGGAAGAAGAGCCGGTTGGATTGAATTGGCAGGTCGGAAAGGCCCGCTCGGGCGAGCATTGGCTTGACGTAAGCGTCGAAGCCATCACTGACGACCTGGGTCGGGATGCCGTGCTCCCTGAGATCAGCGACCAGCGGCGCGAAGGCTGGGTCGATGGCGTGCTGGTCGATCAGATCAAGAAACCGCCGCTCGTCGGTATGCACAAGCGCGAACTGGCGGCGGGCGCGTTCGCTGGTTGGGATTTCGCCGCGGATCCATTCGTCGTCAATGTCGCGCCAGGTTGGGTTTGCGAACGCGTCGAAGATGACGTGGCCCATGTCGTTGGGGGAGATGGTGCCGTCGAAGTCGAAGACGAAGGCCCAGCGGGCGGCTGTGCCGGTCAGGTCACTGCCTCGAGCTTGGCGTAGCTGACGGCGAGCTTCTTGAGGCCCACGTCGCCCCCGAACATGACGGTAACTTCCTCGTCGAAGTTGGTGATCTGCCCGGCGACGATCAGGCCCTCGCCAAAGACCGGATGGCGGACGCGCTGGCCGTCCTGATAGGTGCGTTCAGTGGGCGGCTGCGGCTGATCGTCGTCATCCTCGACACCGAAGCCGGAAGTTACAACGGTTGGACGGGCGTCGAGGCGGCGTCGGTAGGTGAGCCGCTCGGATGGGATGTCCTGCAGGAAGCGGGACGGGAACCGCACCGGCCCGCCCCAGCCGGAGCGATGGCGGGTGTAGGTGAGAAACAGGCGGTCCTTGGCCCTGGTGAGCGCCACGTAGGCCAGGCGGCGCTCCTCGTCCATCTGGGCGGGTTCGTCGTAACTGCGGGCGTGGGGAAAGAGCTCCTCCTCGAGTCCGACCAGGATCACGACGCCGAATTCGAGCCCCTTGGCCGAGTGGGCGGTGAGCAGCGTGACCGCGTCGCCGCCGGTTGCCAGGTTGTCGACGTCTGCAACCAGCGCGGCTTCGCTGAGGTAGCGGGACAGGCTCTCGCGCGGGCCGAGGCCGTCGTACTTGGTGGCGGCGGTCTGGAGCTCGACGACGTTTTCCCAGCGCTCTTCAGGACTGTCCGGATCGTTGTCCAGGGCTTCGTCGTAGCCGGACTCTCGCACGACGGCATTGACGAGGCCGCCGACGGGCACCTCGTCGGCCAGGGTGTCCAGGCGGCGCAGTAGGCGGCCGAGATCGACCAGCGCGCGAGTGGCGCGGGTAGGTAGCGGGTTGTCGAGCGTGTGCTGGATCGGCTGGCCCGAGTCGGCGTCGGCGGCCAGCAGGCGTGTCAGTTCGCCTGAAGAGCGGCTGGAGTCCTCGGCCCACTCGCGGAGAACCTGGAGGGTCTTGGCGCCGATGCCGCGGCGCGGGGTGTTGGCGATGCGCTCGAAGCTGACCAGGTCGCGAGGGTTGGCAATGGCCCGCAGGTAGGCCAGCACGTCGCGCACTTCGCGACGTCCGTAGAACTCGGTGGCCCCGACGAGCTGGTACGGCAGGCCCTGGCGGACGAACCACTCCTCCAGGGGACGCGACTGGGCGTTGGTGCGGTAGATGATGGCGATGTCGTGACTCGGGATGTCTTCGCCGCGCAGTTCGCGGATGAGGTTGCCGACCTGGCGGGCTTCGTCGTCTTCGTCGAAGGCTTCGATAATCTCGGGCGGCTGGCCGTCATCGCGCTCGGTCCAGAGCGTCTTCTCGGCTCGGTTGGCGACCTTGGAGATGACGGCGTTTGCGGACTCGAGGATGTGTCCGGTGGATCGGTAGTTACGTTCCAGGCGGATGACGCGGGCGTCGGCGAACTGGGCTTCGAAGTCGAGGATGTTGCGGATGTCGGCGCCGCGCCAGGTGTAGATGCTCTGGTCGTCGTCGCCGACGACGCAGACGTTGCCGCTGCCCGCCGCAAGCTGGCGGACGAACTCGTACTGGGCTCGGTTGGTGTCCTGGTATTCGTCGACCAGGATGAAGCGGTAGCGGTCCTGGTAGAAGGCGCGCAGGTCGGGGAACTCGCGAAAGAGGCGGACGCAGAAGGCGATCATGTCGCCAAAGTCGACGCCGTTGGCGCTGTCGAGCAGGCGCTGGTAGCGGTGGTAGACCTGCGCGACGGCTTCCTCGAAGTAGCCCTCGGAGCGTTCGGCGTAGACGAAGGGGTCGGCGAGTTCGTCCTTGGCGCGTGAGATGGCGTTGCGGATGGCGACGGGGCTGATGGTGGTGAGGCCGATGCCGACGTCGCCCATCGCCTGCTTGACGAGGCGCAGTTGGTCGTCGGCGTCGTAGATGGTGAACTCAGGCTCGCGGCCGAGGTGGTGGATGTCGCGGCGGAGAATGCGGAGGGCCTGGCCGTGGAAGGTGCCGACATTGACGCCGGCCGCCATGCGGCCGACCAGGTCGACGATGCGCTCGCGCATCTCGTTGGCGGCTTTGTTGGTGAAGGTGACGGCGAGGATGTTCCAGGGGGCGACGCCGGCGGCGATGAGGTTGGCGACGCGGCAGGTGATGACGCGGGTCTTGCCGGAGCCGGCGCCGGCGAACACGAGCAGGGGGCCGTGGACGTGGTCGATGGCGGCGCGCTGCTGGTCGTTCAGGCCGCTGAGATCCAGGGGCGGCAGGCCGGCGGCCTGGGGGCGATGGGTGGCGCTCACGGGCGATTCTAGGGCACCTGTGGAGAGCAGGGTGCGGGGGGCGTTGGGTGTCAGGCGGGTGGGGGTGGGAGGGGGTGGATGCGGACGTTGACGTGGAGGTGGCTTTGGCCGCCGCCGCGGAGGACGCCGCGGGTGGGGGAGACGTCCTGGTAGTCGCGGCCGACGGCGACACGCACGTAGCGCTGGTCGGCGACGGACCGGTTGGTGGGATCGAAGCCGATCCAGCCGAGGCCGGGCAGGCGGCATTCGGCCCAGGCATGGGTGAGGGTTGACGGCGCCTGCTCGCCTTCCGCGCCGGTGACGTGCAGGTAGCCGGACACGTAGCGGGTCGGGATTCCCCAGGAGCGGGCGATGGCGATCATGACGTGGGCGTAGTCCTGGCAGACGCCGTGGCCGGTTTCGAGAATGTGGTCGATGGGAGAGATGACCGAGGTGCTGCCGGGGCTGTAGGTGAAGTTGTCATGCAGCGCGTCGGACAGGCAACGCAGGCTTTCCAGCGGATCGTTTCGCACACGGATGTCGAACCGGCGCGTGAATGCGGCGAGGGCGGGCGACGGCGTTGTGAGGGCGCTGGGGCGGGTGAAGTCCCAGTCGGCGAAGGCATCACGCTCGGCGTTGATGGCCGTCCAGGCATCGGGGCCCAGCGATTCGGGCAGGAGCGGCGACGGACGAATCTCGATTGCGCAGGAGGCCGAGATGGCAAGGGCGGCGTGCTCGCGATGGAGATTCAGCAGGTGCCGGGTGTTGCCGAAGGCGTCGGTCTCAACGTTGAGGGTGGATGCGGGATCGGTGGAAACCGCGAACCGCACAAGCCGCTGTCCGCCGTCGCCGCGCGGCTTGAGGCAGAGGCGCATGACGCAGTAGCGGGCGGGCACCGTATAGGTGTAGCGCGACTCGTGCTCAATCTCGTAGCGGACAGGATCCGCCATAGGAAACCTTTGAATAACCCAGGGTTGGTTGCCCGGAAGACCCCTCACCGATTTCGGCCGAAGACGCCCGAATCTGCCTCTCCCCTTGGAGAGGGGAAAGAACGGCGCCAGCTAGAGGAGAGAGACTTCGCACACTCATTCCTCGGGTTATGCAAAGGTCTCCAGAGGGAGAGGGAGCAAGAGGCGCCCCAATTTTGAGGACGAGGGGGGTTGTGCAAAGGTCGCCATAGCGTCAGCGAGCGGGGACGTCGTGAACGGGGTAGTTGAAGAAGGAATCCGTCAGCAGGTCGTGAAGATCTCGTCCGTGCTCGTTCAGCTGCCGGAGCAAGGCTTTGGGATCTTCCCGGTCCAGCCAGGCGTAGTTGACCAGGGCGCTCATGCGACCCATGAGTCGTTGCGCGGCGCCGACGGCCTGATCGTTGGGGCTGGCGGCGGTGTCGGCGAGTTCGGCGGAGAGCATGTCCAGCGACCGGCAGAGGGAGTCGGGCAATCGCGCATCGGTGGCCAGCAGGTCCAGGGCCTGACGCGGCACTACCGTGAGACCGTAGGTTCGATGGTAGGCCTCGAGCGCGTGATAGAGGCGAAGGAGCCCGGTCCAGGCGGCTTCGGAGACATCGCGGGTGAGTTCGGCAGCCACGATCTGCGCATGCAGCAGCGCGGATGAGAGTTGCACCCGCTCGATCGCGCGACCGAGGTTGAGGAACCTCCAGCCTTCGTCGCGGTACATCGTGGCCGCGGCAACGCCGGCGAAGGTGTCGATTTCAGCGACGGTCTCCGCATAGAAGCGCTCGGGCGACGATGCCCAGATGTCCTGGATCGTCATGCCCTGAACGCGCAGATACATTCGATTCAGGCAGGTCCACATCTCGGCGCTGAGACAGTGACGTACGTGCCGCGCGTTTTCGCGTCCACTCGAGATTCCGCTCCACACCGAGGCCGGGTTGGTGGGTTCAAACGTGAGGTCATCCGCCAGGGTGTAGGAATCCGCCAGGGTGTAGTCGTCCTGGGCAAGGAGCTCGAGGCTGCCGACCGGCGGTTGACGGTGCAGGCTGCCGTAGACGCGCAGCCAGCCGAAGTGAATCTCGTTGACCGGCCGATCGACCAGGGCCTCCGCCTGCATGCGCAGCAGCCGGCTGAGATGCTGGGCGCGCTCCAGGTAGCGGCCCATCCAGTAGAGACCCTCGGCGCTGCGCGACAGCATGCGGCCTAGTTCTCCAGCACCCAGAGGTCCTTGCCGCCGCCACCCTGGCTGGAGTTGACCACCAGGCTGCCGCGCCGCAAGGCGACACGACAAAACGCGCCGGGCACGATGCGGGTCTGGCGACCATGCAGCACGAAGGGGCGCAAGTCGACGTGGCGAGGTTCGATGCGGCCATCGATGAGACAGGGCGCTCGCGACAGGTCGAGCACCGGCTGAGAGATGAAGTCGGCGGGAGTCGCCCGCACTTGCTCGGCGTACTCCGCGCGCTCGGCCGGCGTGGCGTGCGGGCCGATCAACATGCCGTAGCCGCCGGACTCGCCAACTCGCTTGACCACGAGGTTTGCCAGATTGTCGAGCGTGTATTCGAGTCCTTCGGGATTACGGCACAGGTAGGTCTCGACGTTAGCGATGATCGGTTCTTCCGCCAGGTAGTAGCGAATCATGTCCGGAACGTAGGCGTAGACGCTCTTGTCGTCGGCGACGCCGGTTCCCGGAGCATTGGCCAGCGTGACGTTGCCCTGCTTGCAGGCGTGCATGATGCCGGGGACGCCGAGCAGAGAGTCCTCGCGAAACACGACGGGGTCGAGAAAGTCGTCGTCGATTCGCCGGTATACGACATCGACCCGCCGCAAGCCGGCGGTCGTTCGCATGTAAACGAAGCCATCGTCAACCAGTAAATCGCGCCCCTCGACAAGCTCCGCGCCGATCTGCCCGGCCAGGAACATGTGCTCGTAGAAGGCCGAGTTGTAGACGCCGGGGGTTAGCAACGCGATGGTCGGGTCGGATGTTCCGGCGGGCGACAGTTCTTCGAGCGTCGTGCGGAGGACGCGCCCGTAATGCTCGATTTCCTGTACCCGCGAGGAGCGGTACAGACGGCGGAAGCTGGCCTTGACGGCTTTGCGGTTGGCGAGCATGTAGGCGACGCCGGACGGGACGCGGAGGTTGTCCTCAAGGACCTTGAATCCCTCGTTGGTGCGGACGAGGTCGGTTCCGCAGATCGCGACCCAGACGCCGTGCGGCGCCTTGAAGCCGCGCATTTCGATCCGGTACTGGGGACAACCGCGCACGACGTCGACCGGAATAACGCCGTCCTCCACGATGCGGGCCGGGCCGTAGACATCGGCCAGGAAGAGGTTGAGGGCCTTGAGGCGCTGGGTCAGGCCGGTCTCGAGCTCGCGCCACTCGCCGGCCGAGAGCACGCGCGGCAGGCAGTCGACGGGGATGATGCGCTCGTCGCCTTCGTCGTCGCCATAGACCTTGAAGGAGATGCCTTCGCTGGAGAACGAGCCGGTGACCTGATCCTGGATGTCGGCCAGGTCAGCCGCGGACGTCTCGCTTAATGCGGTGTGGACTCCCTGGACGTGGGTTCGTGCTGCTCCATCCGAATGGAACATCTCGTCATAGATGCGCGCGTCGAGTTCATAGTCCTTGAAGTCCATACGGGTGCTTTATCCAAGCGATTCCGCGCGTGCTATTCGCAGAAGTCGCGCGCTGCGCCAGCTGTCCCGCCGAATAGACCGTTGCGTTACGCGGGCCTGGTTGCCCGGAAAGCCCCTCATCCCAACCCGCTCCGCGAAGAACGAGCTATGCCTAAGCCGAAGATGGGCGCCCGGAAGACCCTCACCCCAACCGTCTCCCACGGAGAGAGGGAGCAAGCGGGGCCGTTTCTTCGAGGGCACGGGGCGTTCTGCAAAGGTTTCACTGAAGGACGTCAGCCAGCGGAGTCCTCCCCGGGGACGCCTGGCGCGGCAGTCTATCGGATGCCGACGGCCTGCGAAGGCTGCCGCCAAGGAACCGGAGGCGGACAGAAGCGGTCGCGGGTCCAGGCGATTCAGCTTTCGCCCGAGCGGCGTTGACCGTGTGGAGGCACGGCCGCGAGGTACGGTTCCCGCTGCGCCCGGCTGTCGCCGGGCGCAGCGGGAAGGACGTACGGCTATTTCGCCGCCTGCACGGCCTGTTCCTCATCGTCGTCATACTCTTCGGGCATGAGCACGAATTCGGGGTAGGCCTCGATGCGAAGTTCGCCGGCGTCCTGGCCAAGGCGCTCGACCTGCGGCGACACCCGAGCACCGATGGTCATGTCGATGAGCCGCCAGAGCGCCCACGAAACGAGGAACACGAACGCGCCGATTGCCAACACGCCGATCAACTGGACGTGGAACTGGCCGCCAGCGGCGATGCAGACCGCGAGGGTTCCCCAGACACCCGCGAACAAGTGAACAGGAACGGCGCCAACCACGTCGTCCTGGCGCAGCTTCTCCAACAGCTTCATGCCGGCCACGCAGATTACGCCGCCGATGGCGCCAATGATGATCGCCCAGTAGTGATCGACGATATCGGGTCCGGCGGTGATGGACACCAACCCGGCCAGCGCGCCGTTGAGGCCACCGGCAAGATCGGTTCGACCGAAGATCGGCCGCGACGCGACCAAGGCGGCGAGGGCGCCGGCCGCGGCGGCGAGGTTGGTGTTGACCAATACGTGGCTCATAGCAATGGCGTCGGCCGCGCTGCCAAGGGCAAGTTGCGACCCGCCGTTGAAGCCAAACCAGCCCAACCAGAGGATGAAGACACCCAGCGTGACGATGAGGATGTTGGAGGGCGGCGTGGGCCTGACCGAACCGTCGCTCTTGAATTTGCCCAGCCGGGGACCTACGACGAGGATGCCGGCCAGCGCGGCCCAACCACCGGTGCTGTGCACGATGGTGGAGCCGGCGAAGTCCTGGAAACCCAGCCCGTCCAGCCAGCCCCCGCCCCAGGTCCAGGCGCCGACGATGGGGTAGATGATGGCGGTGAGGATCAGCACGAACAGGAAGAAGGACCAGAGCTTGACCCGCTCGGCCAGGGCGCCGGACACGATGGACGCGGCAGCGGCCACAAAGACCATCTGGAAGAACCAGTCGGACATAGTGGCGTAGGGGGTGTCGGCGGCGAGCACAGCCGCGGCATCGCCCTCGCCACCGAGCAGCGCAAGCTCCTCGGCCGAGGCTCCGTAGAACACCTTGAACGTGCCAATGAAGTTGCCGACGATCTCCCCGTACATCAGGTTGTAGCCGATGATGTAGTAGGCCAAACCCGCGATTGAATAGAGACCGATGTTTTTCAGACAGATCATGGAGGCGTTCTTGGTCCTTACGGACCCGGCCTCGAGCATGGAGAAGCCGGCGCTCATCCACATGACCAGCGCGCCCCAGACCAGGAACGCGAAGGTGTTGAGCACGTAGACGGCTTCGGCTTCCACGCCTTGCGCCTGCGCCACGGCCGGCCGTGCCAGAAAGATGCCGAGGGTCGCGGCCGCCGCCAGCAATAGAAGGTTGCGTCGGCGCTGTCCAAACAGGTGCATGATTGCGGTCACGGCTTCTCCCCTCGATGAGTCCACAGCGATTAGCCCAGCTCGCGAGGTGAGGGTACCGAGCGGCGGGATTTTTTCCCAACTCCGAAGGATTGCGGGGTCGAATGAAGCGTGGGCGCTCCCGCTTAGCGTGACCCGCAAAGGACCGTGAATTCCGTGCGATGTGAGCGCCCTGAATCTGCGCTGGCCCTGAGTGCGTACCGATGCCTGTCCACGCGACACGGCCGGCAGACATTCACGATCTTTGACACACGCAGACCTGGATCACAATGGCCGCCGCGCCGCTGCATGCGAGACAGGCGGGCAGACCGGTGTTTTCGGCCGGTCACCACGTCGTCTCTCGCCGGCTAGCGGGGGCGGAGGCGGGAGAGGCGGGTGGTGAGTTCGGTGAGTTCCTGGCTGGCGAGGAGCCAGGCGACGGCGAGGTAGGCGAGGACGGCGGCGGTGAGGTAGGCGGCGAGGAGGAGGGCGGAGTCGAGGCCGATGGGGCCGTCGGTCCAGGTGGTGACGCGGAGGACGGCGACGACGAGGCCCATCATGGCGGCGGCGACGAGCGCGGTGGCGGCGACGGACAATTCGGCACGGCCGAAGGCCATGCCGCCGCGGCGGTGCAGGACCACGCCAAGAATGACGGCCTCAACCAGGACGCCAACGGACAGGCCGAAGGCGATTCCGCCGATCCCGAACCACTGCGCCAGGAACCAGGACAGCAGCATGTGGAACGCCAGGGAAGCCGCGGCGATGGCGACGGGGGTGCGGGTGTCCTGCATGGCGAAGAAACCACGGACGAGGATTTCAACGGCGGCGTGGCCGGCCAGTCCGAGCGCGAAGAAGCGGAGCGCGACAGCGGTGATCTCGGTGGCGTGGGCATCGAAGGCGCCGCGCTGAAAGAGGACGGCGACGAGGGGCTCGGCCAGGATCGCCAGAACGACGGCCGCGGGCAGGTTGAGGAAGACGATGTGGCGGGCGACGCCGCTGACGCGGGCGGCGAAGAGTTGGCGGTCGCCGCCGGCCCAGCGGCCGGCAAGCTCCGGCAGGGCGGCCTCGCCAAGGGCCATGCCGAAGACACCGAGCGGCAGCAGCATCAGCAGAAAGCCGTTGTTGAGGGCGGCGACGGCTGACGGGCCTTGCAGCGAGGCCAGGATGTTGACGTAGATCAGGCTGGCCTGGAGGACAGCGACGCCGAGGAGGCGGGGCAGCATCAGGACGATCACGCGCCGGACATCGGGGTTGGCGAGGCCCCAGGTGAGCCTGAAACGGCCCCAGGAGGCCAGGCCGGGCGCCTGAACGGCCAGATGCAATACCGCACCGATGAGGGTGCCCCAGACGAGGCCGCGAAGTCCGAAGGCCCGAGCCAGGACCAGGGCGCCGATGATGATGCCGACGTTGTAGAGCAGCGGGCTGATAGCGGGCGGGACAAAGCGTCGCTCGGCCTGGAGGGCGGCCTTGGCCAGGGCGCTGAGTCCGAGCAGGACCGGGGAGAGCATGAGCCAGCGGGAGGCATCGACGGCCAGGTCGTGGGTGCCGGATTCGAAACCGGGGGCGATGGCGGTCATGAGCGGTTCGGCGATGAGGACGCCGAGCGCGGCGAAGGCGGCGGTTGCGAGGAACACCAGCGTGGCGATGCCGCTGAGGAGCTGGCGCAGGGCTTCGGGATCGCCGCGGGACTTGACCTCGGCGTAGACGGGAATGACGGCCGATAGCAAGGCGCCGCCGGCGAGCAGCATGAAGATGGTGTCGGGAATGCGGAAGGCGGCGTACCAGGCGTCGGCCTCAGGGCCGACGCCGAATTGGGCGTTGATGGCGGCCTGGCGGACGAAGCCGAGGAGGCGGCTGAGGGCGATGGAGGCGAGGACGATGCCGGCGGCGGCGGCAATGCCGCCGCCGAGGCCATTACCCGCACCGGCTTGTGAAGCGTCCGAGCGCGCGGGATCACGCGTCACGCTTCGTGTCCTTTGCAACCGACAGGCGGGATACGGGCGGGGTTAGGATTGTTGGAGACCCCGCCAATGGAGGCGGCGCGACGCAGGAGTCGCCCCGCACGACTGAGAACCCGCCGGTGCCGACGACGTTCAATCCCGAAAACCTGGAGATCGTGTTTCTCTCATTCGAGGGACCGGATCAACCCTACTCGCAGGCGGGAGGCCTGGGGGTGCGGGTGGCGCAGTTCACGCGGTCGCTGGCGCGGCAGGGATTCAATACGCACCTGATATTTGTGGGGGATCCCGAACGGCCCGGATACGAGGTGCAAGAGGACGGGCGACTGCATTTGCACCGATGGTGCCAGTGGCTGAGCGAGCATCACCGGGGCGGGGTGTACGAGGCCGAGATCGAGAAAGTTCACGACTTCCAGGACTCCGTGCCGGCGCACGTGACGTTCGAGATAGCGACGCCAGCGGTGGCGGAGGGGCGCACGGTGGTGGTGATGGCGGAGGAGTGGCACACGGCCGACGCGCTCTCGCGGCTGAGCGATTCCCTGCACTTCAACGGGATTCGCCAGAACTGCGTGCTGGTGTGGAACGCGAATAACGACATGTCGTTCAACCGCATGAACTGGGACCGGATCGGTTACGTGGCGGACTTTTCGGCGGTGTCAAAGTACGTCAAGCACCAGATGTGGGACTGCGGGGTCAACCCGGTGGTGATTCCGAACGGGGTTCCCGAGGAGCGACTGGAGCCGGTGGACCCGGATGCAGTGGCGTCGTTTAGGCGGGCGATGGACTGCGACCTGTGGTTTTTCAAGCTGGGTCGAACCGATCCGGACAAGGGCTGGCTGGAGGCCGTGGAGGCGGTGCACCGGATGCGGTCCGAGGGGCTCAACGCCCGACTGGTGATCAAGCCGGGCGCCTACGAAACCCATGGCGACGAACTGTACCGTCACATGGTGTGGCGAGGATTGGACCGGGCCGAGGTGGCGACCGAGGACCGCTCGGTGGCGGGGATTGCCACGGCGCTGGGCGCGGCGCCGGAGGCGGCGGTGCTGGACCTGCGGTTCTTCGTGCCGGACGAGATCCTGCCGGTCTTTTACGCCGCGGCGGACGGGACGCTGGCAAATAGCGGGTACGAGCCGTTTGGTCTGGTGGGGCTGGAGGCGATGGCCGCGGGCGGGATCGCCTACGTGGGGTCCACGGGCGAGGACTATGCACGGCCGCTGCAGAACTGCGTGGTGCTGGACGACGCGGCGGATCCGGATGAGATCGTGCGGTTTGCGTTGCAGCTGAAGGACGACGAGAAGCTGAACGCCTCGATTCGAGCCGGCGCACGACGGGCGGCGGAGCTGTTTACCTGGGAAGCCGTGACCCCGATCTTCCTGACCCGGATGAGCCACCTGGCGGCCGGGCAGGACGTGGTGGTCGGTTAGCATTCGGGGAGCGCCAGCCGGCCGCCCCACCCCCACGATCGCGCACGTCCAATCGCCGACACCCTGGTTATCTACACGCTGATTCACCAGCCGCGACGGGTGCGTATTCCGGCGGTTCCGATTCGGCGCGGGGCGGACGCGGCGACGATCGAAGCGGCGCTGTTCGACGACGAGTTGAACCAGTTCTACTTCGAGAAGGTGGCGCGCTGGTGCTACCGGCCGGCGATCACGCTGTGGCAGGACCTGCTGGACCGGGGGCTGGCGCTGGGGTTGGGGATTCCGCTCTCGACCCTGCCGCAGTTTGAGACGTGGGACCCCGAGCTGCTGGGTGAACTGAAGGCCCTGCTGGGTCACGCGAACTGCGAGCCGGTGGCGACGGAGCCGAATCACGCGGTGAGCATGCTGCTGGACCTGCCGCTGTTTGCGCGGGGGATGGAGCGGTCGGCCACCGGCCTGGAAGAGCTTTGCGGGCAGCGGCCGCGGGTGGCGGATACGACCGAGATGCTGATGTCCTCGGACATTGCGCGGACGCTGGCGCGAATCGGCTTCGAGGCCGGGTTCGTGGACGGGCGGCCGTGGATCATGGAGTGGCGGAGCGCGGCGCACCTCTACAAGGAACGCGGCGGATTGCCGCTGCTGGCCCGGCACTTCGACCTGAGCGACGACGTGGGGTACCGGTTTTCGAACCAGGGCTGGGACGGCTGGCCGCTGACGGCGGACCGATACGCGGACTGGATTGCTTCGACGCCGGGGGACCTGGTGACGCTGGCGTGGGACTTCGAGACGTTCGGCGAGCACCACAACGTGGACACGGGGATATTCGAGTTCCTGGATGCGTTGCCGGACGAGCTGGAGAAGCGCGGGGTGCGCTGCCTGACGCCGAGCGGGGCGGTGGATGCCCTTGGCGGCGGCGCGCATGAGTTGCCGTTGTCGCCGTTTCCGGCGACCTGGGCGGGACAGCATGGGGGGTTGGAGTTTTTCCTGGGGAATCATGCGCAGCAGGCGGTGTTCCGGCTGATGACGGCGGCGTACGGGACGGCGCAACTGACGGAGGATCCATCGCTGATCGACCTGGCGTACCTGCTGTTGCAGTCGGACAACCTGCACTGGTTGCAGTGGGTCGGTAAGGAAGGCTCGGAGGCGGACGTTTCGGCCTATTTCACGCCGGGCGAGTGGATGTGGCTGGGGGCGGACCGGCTGCTGTGGGAGCACCAGCGGGTGTACATCAACTTCATCGATGCGATCAGCTAGCGAGGTCGGAATGGACGAGGTTTACCTGGGGCCAACGCAAACGACCGTGCCGAAGATCGGGCTGGGGACGGCCCGGTATTTCGGCGGGCGGGGCGTGCTGGTCAAAGGGCTGGCGGCGGGGCTGCGGCTGATCGACACGGCGGAGTCGTACAACGCGCGGGGCGACGAACCCGGGCAAGCCGAGTTGCTGGTCGGGAAGGAGCTTGCGGGGCACTGGGATCGGACGTTTATCGCCTCCAAGATCTCGCCGCGGAACCTGGCCGCGGCTGACGTGCCAGTGCATGCGCGGGCGAGTGCGCGGCGGCTGGGCGTGAAGGTGATCGATCTCTACCAGATTCACGGGCCGAATCCACTGATCCCGATTGGCGAGTCGATAGGCGCGCTGGAGCGGCTGGTGGACGAGGGGCTGATCCGGTTTATCGGGGTCAGCAACTTCTCGGCGGATCAGTTGAAGGCGGCGCAGGACGCGGCGCGGCGCTATCCGATCGTGTCGAACCAGATCCGGTACAACCTGTTCGAGCGCGACGTGGCGGACGACGTGCTGGCGTATTGCCAGGAGACTCGGGTAACGGTGATTGCGCACACGCCGCTGGCGCTGGCGGACTTTGACGGTCACGCGGGGTCGGGGGCGTTGCGCGAGGTGAGCCGCAGCACGGGCCGGACGCCGACGCAGGTGATGTTGAACTGGCTGGTGGGGCAGGACGGGGTGATTGCAATTCCGAAGACCGACCGGCCGGAGCGGGTGGCGGAGCTGGCGGGATCGGTGGGCTGGGACCTGGATGCGGAGCAGCGCCGAGCGCTGGATGCTTGCGCCTAGCGCAACCCGCTGAGCCATAGGACGGAATAGACCTCAATGCGGATTGCGATGGTGGTGTGGGAGTACCCGCCGCACGTGGTGGGCGGGCTTGGGACGTACTCGGGCGCGATGGCGCCGGCGCTGCGGGCGGCCGGGCACGACGTGCAGGTGTTTGCGGCGTTGCGTGACGGGGACGCGCCGGAATCGGAGCCGGATACGCATTGGGCGCGTCAGCTGGACCTGAGCCCGACGTACCTGGGGGTCTACAGCCAGGAGGCGTCGAGTTGGGGGGCGTTTTTCGGGGAGTTGTACTCGACGAACATTCTCTGGGCCGACGCGGTGCGGGCGGAGCACGACAGGGAACCGTTCGACGTAATCGCGGTGCACGACTGGCTGGGGGCGCCGGCCGGATTGACGCTGGCGCGGCACGTGGACGCGCCGATTGTGTTGCACGTGCACAGCGCCGAGTGGGGACGGCAGCCGGGCGGGCCTTCGCCGATCGTGTCGCAGTGGGAGACGGCGGCGGGCCGGACGGCGGCCGCGACGATTACGGTGAGCCAGGCGATGGTGCGAGACCTGATCGCGCACGGCTGGGACGCGGAGCGGGTGCATGGCGTGTGGAACGGGGTGGACACGGGGAGGTTCTCGCCGGACGCGCCGGGCGGGCCCGAGATCAGGGCGCGGTATGGGTTGCCGGAAGACGCGCCGGTGGTGTTCTTCATTGGGCGACTGACGGGGGTGAAGGGGGCACGGCCGCTGGTGGAGGGCTGGCCGCGGGTGCTGGCACGGCATCCGGATGCCCGGTTGGTCGCCCTGGGTACTGGGGATCAGGACGATGAGATTCGGGGACTGGTGGCGGGGCTTGGGATTGAGGACTCGGTCACGCTGCGGACGGAATGGGTTTCGGAGGCCGAGCGTATTGCGCATTTCGCGGCTGCCGACCTGGTGGTGTTGCCGTCGACGTATGAGCCGTTCGGGATCGTGTGCCTGGAGGCGATGGCGTGCGGGAAGCCGGTGGTGGTTGGGGCACGGGGCGTAGTTGGCTTTCGTGAGCAGGTGCTGAATTACGGGCCGAATCAGTGCGGAGTTCACGTGAACGGGGCGGATGCGGCGGACATTGCGTGGGGGATCGCTGAGGCGCTGATCGACCAGGAACGGATGCGGCGCTGGGGCGAGAACGGGCGGCGGCGGGCGGTGGAGACGTTTGCGTGGGAGCGGTGTGCGGCACGGACGGTGGAGGTTTACGGGCGGGTCATTTGACCCGACACGTCAAACCTGTCCTCGAGAGCCGCCCTTACCGGCTATCGTTCAGTCGCGGACGATGCCGCCCCGCGTTCGGGGTTTGTTGCCAGCGGCTCTCGGGCGAGCGCGCTTGCAAGAATGGCCTGCGTCAACGCATCGACCTTCGCATCCACGCCGCGAATCTCCGCTCGCACTTCAGTCCGCAATGCCTGCATGTCAGCGCGAGTCTCAGTGCGCAGGTCTCGAATGTCAGACTTCAACCAGGCCAGCGTCCCGCCCATGACGGCTAGCAGAAGAGGTAGCACGATGCCGGCGATGGCCAGCAGATCGGCAGTTTCGAGGATCACGGGGCGGGTTCGCGGGCGACCGGCTCAGGAACCGGGCCGCCAAGACGGGCCAGCGCCTGCGCCGATTCGTACTGGCGCTCTTCCATCCGGTCGAGGCGCGTGTCCATCCGATCGAAGCGGATATCCATTCCGTGGAGGCGGGCATCCATTCCGTCGAGGCGGGCATCCATCCTGTCGAGGCGGGCATCAATGCCGTCGAGGCGGGCATCAATGCCGTCGAGGCGGACATCCATCCTGTCGAGGCGAGCATCAATGCCGTCGAGGCGGACATCCATCCTGTCGAGGCGAGCATCAATGCCGTCGAAGCGGGCATCAATGCCGTCGAAGCGGGCATTGATGGCGTCGAAGCGCGCATCCAACTCAGCCCGAAGATCACGCAACGCCGCAGCCTGCTCCGCGCGTAGACCGCGCAAGGCCATAGCCTGCTCCGCGCGAATATCACGCAAGGCTTCAGCTTGCTGCTGGGCCTGGAATTCCAGACGAGAGTTCAGGCTGCGCCAGATGGCGACAGCCAAGCCAGCTAATCCAACAAACAGGGCCCCGCCCGTGCCCAGAATCGTCCACGCTTCGGCGCTCATGCGGCGACGCTCCGGCGGGGTCGGGCATCGGAATCAACGTATCACACTCGCTCGAACGGAGAGCGGCGCTTGCCGCTGGATGAGCCGGCCGGGCGCGCGCCTAGAATGCGGGCGGCGCGTGGTGGATGAGCCTGGTGATGCAGAGTTTTCTGAGGTCCCTGTTTGGCGCGGAGGATCCTGTCGAGGTCCGTGGCGGCCTGGCGGGCGATGGGCGCTCGGTGTTTGGGGAGCACATTGTTCTCGAGAATTCGGCGCTCGGAATCCTGGGGGAGCGGTTTGCGCGGCGGGACCTGGGAACGGAGCGTTTTCGGGCGGTGCCGACGGAGGTTCGCGCGGAGCTGGGCGGGTTCGGGGACGAGGCGCCGGATGCGTCGCGGCTGGTGCCGACGCGGGACGAGGTCTTTATCCGGATTACAGCCTCGATGGCGGGAATCCTGCAGCGGATGGCGCAGATCGAGGCGAATCCGCACCTGCGCACCTTCGTGCTGCTGACCGGGCCGACGGGCTGCGGCAAGACGACGATGGTCAAGACGTATTGCCACCTGGCGAACGAGCCGTGCGTTGAACTGACGTTCAGCGGGGATACGACGCTGGCGGACTTTTTTCAGCGGACGGAGGTCGTGCGGGGCGATACGGGCCAGTCGACGGTGGCGGCGCTGGGTCCGGCGGTGCAGGCGATGCTGCACGGGCACAAGCTGCTGATCAACGAGATCAACATGCTGCCGCCGGACCTGGTGAGCGCGCTGACGCAGGCGATGGATACGGGGCGGCTGGTGATTTCCGGGACGGACCTGGGGAATATCGAGATCGAGGTACACGAGCAGTTCGGGGTGTTTGCCACGGCGAACCCGAACTACGTGGGGGCCGCGGAGATCGGACGGGCGCTGCAGCGGCGGTTTGGCTGGGGGCTCGGGGCGATTCCGATGGGCTTTCTGCCGCCGGAGGAGGAGGCCGACGCGGTGGCCTTCGAGTTCGGGCGGCTGGAACTGGCGGAGGCGTTGGATTTGCGGGCCAATCCTTCAATCGTGGAACGGCTGGTGGGTGTGGCGAGCCAGTTGCGCGGGCACGCCGAACTGGGCGGGGCCATGCGGGACCGGATTTCAACGCGCTCACTGGTTCACTGGCTGGCGCTGGGGCACGCGACCGGGCTGCCGCTGGCGGAAATCGGGGCGCAAGCGGTGCTTTCGATCGCGCCGGATGACCTGATGCAGCCGGTGGCGGAGACGACCCGGCAGGCGCTGGGTCGGGCGGTCGCGTCCACGGCGTATCCGGACGAGCTGCGGCAGGCGCTGCTGGATATCGAGCGACCGGATGCAGGGGCGGCGGTGGCACTGCCGCCTCCTACACCGGTAACCCGATCCGGGTCAGTGGACGATGGTTCCGGCGTGACGCTGGACCTGTCGGGCGGGCGCAGGGTGAAGATACGCGGGCGCGCGGACCGTCCGCCGGTGGTGGAGAGCGCGAACGGCACGAATGGCATGGCCGCCGAAGAAGCTCGACGAGCGCTGCGGGCAGAGTTCGGGTTGAACCTGGCGTCGTCGCTGGGACACGTTCCGCCGACCTCCAGCGTGCTGCCGTGTCTGACGGCGTCCAGCTGGCAGGCGTTGCGGCTGACGCAGGGGGCGCTGGTGGCGGGGCGGCCGGTGTTTCTGCGGGGTCCGACGGGCTGCGGGAAGTCGGCAATGGCGCGGACGCTGGCGCACATGTGGAATCTGCCGGCGGTGGAGTTCAGCCTGACGGGCGAGACCAGCAAGACGGACCTGACGGCGGCGCGGCGGCTGACGGGCGGGGCGACCTCGTGGTCGATCCAGGGCTTCCTGGAGGCGGCCAGCGACGGGCTGTTCGTGATCGTGAACGAGTACAACCTGGCGTATCCGGACGTGCACTCGATCATCAACGGGCTGTTCGACAAGGGCGGCCGGCTGCTGCTGCCGGACGGGCGAGTGGTGCATGCGCATCCCGACTTCCGGCTGGTGGCGACGGGGTTCGCGGAGGGGCCCGGCGTGAAGCCGCTGAATGAGGCGGTGGAGAACCGATTTGGGGCGGTGATCCGCATGGACTATCCGCCGCTGGGTGAAGAGGCCGCCATCCTGGCGTTCGTCGCGGACGAGGCGATCGACCCGGCGCTGTTGCATTCGGCGGCGGAGTTGGCGGCCACGGGTCGGGCGATCCTGTCGGGCGCCTGGGACCGGGACGCGCGTCACCCCTTGAACGACGTGCCGGCCGACCTGGCCGGGGCGGCGGCCGAGCGGGTGAGCCTGACGACGGCCGAACTGGTGACCAGCGCGCGGGCAGGCGACGACTCATCCACGTTCGTGCGCTGGCTGCGACGGGGGGTGCTGG
Organism: Chloroflexota bacterium; assembly: GCA_022825895.1. GTDB lineage: Bacteria > Chloroflexota > UBA11872 > UBA11872 > UBA11872 > UBA11872. Next base: position 66,868 of record JAJDVX010000007.1, read on the forward strand.
ACGGGGCCGGCGACGACATTCGCGCGGTGCTGGAAGCGACGCTGGCCGGCTATGGCCTGGTCTGACGAAGGTCGGCTGACGACCGAACAGTTCGAGCTGGCCGGCCGGCTGATCCTGAGCGACCTGCCGGTGCGCCTGGAAGCCGGACCGTGGTGGGCGTACCGACCCGCGCAGGAGGTCGTGGACTATCCGCGCGCGCTGCTCTCGGAGTGGCCACCGGAACTGATGGTCGCGGGGTTGGCTCACGAGGTGGCGGAGGTGCGCTTTACGGGCAAGGCCGGGGCGATGGCGACGGCCCGCTGGATCGAGCTTCACGCCGACGCCTCGATATCGGTCGCGGCGCTGTCGCTGCTGGTGAACGTGGTCAACGACATGCGGGTGAACCGCCTGCACATGGCCCGGTATCCGGGGATCGCACGTCTGTTCCGACGGCTGTACGGGCGCGGGGTCGAATTGGAACCGATGAGCGACATGCAGGGCATCCGCGACACCGGCGGCGCGCCGCTGCACCACCAGTTCCTGGACGCGCACATTCATGCCTGGACGGAGAGGCAGTGGCCCGGCAGCCGAACGGCGCCGGCGTTGGATCGGCCGGCCGCGGTGGCGTTCGAGGCGACGCTGGAAGCGGTTCAGCGAGCGGCTGGCCGCGCGCAGGTCTCGGGTTTGCTGGACGAGCTGACAGACGACGTGCTGCCCGCGTACCGCACGCTGGTGATGGCCGAACAGGAGGCGCGGCGGCAGGCGGCCGAACGAGCGCGTCCCAAGACCCGCGCGCCGGACGACAGTGATCCGGGCGAGACCCTGGAGGACGAGTCCGAGACGTCGAGTGAACGGGAACCAGGCGCTTTGGCCGGCACGGAGGGCGCCAGCGCCGAGAGTGACGAACCGGCCGAGCGGGAACCGGAGATGCCGGAAGGGATGGCTCAGCCGCTGCAAAGCCGAAGACGGGACGGGGCGCTGGAGGCGCCGGCCGACCGCAGCCCGGCGTCGATAACCCAGGGACAGCGGCGGCGGTGGAGCCGGCGGCAAGTCCGGGACCGAGTCCTGAGTTCAACCGGGGAGTCGTGGCACCCGGGATTGATCTCGTATCTGCGGAAGGGTCGCGGACCACAGGTCGATTACGAGGCGTATGACTACCCGGCGGCGGTACGAAAGCTGGAGCCGCTGATCCGGGAGTCGATTTACGGCAGCGGGAGACGGCGCGGGCTGGCGGAGATCATGGATCTGCGCCGTCACGGCGCGGTTGATCCCTGGCGGCGTCCGCGCAAGCAGCGGCGGGGCGATACCGGCGAGATCGACCTGGAGCATCCCGAGCGGCTGGTCACGGATCCGGCCTCGGCGTTCCTGCGAGGCGTACGAGTGGCGCGGGAAGACCGGCAGCGGGACTTCGCCAGCGCCATTCTGCTGGACATCAGCGGCAGCATGGTGCAGCGGGGGTTTCCGACCAAGAAATTCGACCGGCTGGTGGAAGCGGCGGTGATCTTTATCGAGATTCACGAGCGGCTGCGGATTCCGTACGCGGTGGTGAGCTTCAGCACGGAGGCGGTGGTGCACTGGCGATTCGAGCAGAGCGTCTGGACGGCGGCGGGGATTCCCTCCGAGGCGGCCTATCGTCCGCGCGATCACAGCCAGATTGTCAGGACCATCTACACGCTGGACCACCGCGAGACCGACGACGCCGGGGCGCTGCGGCGGGCGCTGACGCACATCCAGCCGCAGGCCGGGTTGAAGAGCGTGATCGTGATTACTGACGGGATCAGCAGCGATCCGGCCCAGCTGCGCCGCGTCCTGACGGACCTGGATCGACGCAACCGCAACGGACCGGGCGGGCAGGCCACGAAGGTGCTGGCGTTCGGGGTGGGGGTGCTGCGCACCGAGTTCGAGCGCGCGTATATGCCCCGAATCGACGGTCGGCCGCTGGGCGCGTGTTTTGGCGAAATCGTGCACGACAGCCAATTGCTGCCGACCCTGATCCGGAACGCGGTCGACCAGCGGATCCGCGCGGCGTAGCTGCTGGAGGCACGATGGTCAAACCCGAGACCACACCAGTGATGAACATCGCGAAGTTTCCGACATATCGAGAATCATCGTCGCCGGCTGCCAACACCAGCGGACAGGCATTGCCCTGCCCGCGCATCAAGTCAGGAGCTTGAAGTGCTACGCCAAGGCCGTCCCGAAGACCCACACCACACCCAGGTTGCCGTGCGGGCACTGATCAACGCGGGCTATGCGCCGCATGAGGCAGGGCGAGCGTTCGTGAGCTATCGCACCCGCATGCGCGAGGCGACCGCCGGCTGGCCGGCCGTCCTGTTTGCCGGATTCCTCGTCGGTGCGCTCCCGGGCCTTGTCTTACTGTTTACCGGGGCGCCTCCGGCCGCCGTGCTGCTGTGCGCGGGGGGTATTGGACTCGCAGCCGTTGAGCGCTGGCGCTGGCAGCGCGCAGGGGTGCACAGACAGTTCACAATCCAAGCCGAGGGTCAGCAATACCTCTTGCTCCAGGGGCTGCTCTGGGCCGTACTGCTGGTTCTATTGGCAGTCACGCAATGGGCGCAAGCGGGCGCCGTCATCGGGCTCGGCATCGCCCTGGGACTCCCGCTCAGCTTCGTCTTTCGGTACTACTTCTACCGGAGTTACCCAACGGCGCTCGCCATCGTGAGCAACACACCGGCCGGGGCGGACGCCCGCGCAATCATCGAGCACGAAATCGCCGCCTCGCACTCGGACGGTGGTCAGGACTGGGAGACAGCGCGAGTCAATCAGACGCTTACCAGGCAACGGGCCAAGACCGGCGTGAATGCCCGAGTCCGCATGCGGCTGGCCGTCTTCGTGGGCAGCCTGGCGGCCTGGTGGTTCCTGGCGCGTTGGTGGGTCTGGCAAGGGTCTCCGGAGAGTGGCGCCTCGCTCGTGCCATTCAGCGGAAACATCGGTGTCGACATCGTGGGCATCGTCGTCGGTTCGCTGATTGGCCTGGGCGTCGTCGGGTTCTATGCGCGCTTCATCGAAGGGTGAGGTAGGGCATGCCGCCTAGTCTTCGGCCAGGCTGACGCGATCCAGGACCTCGCGGTTCCAGACGTATTCCGGCATCCGGCCCTGGAGGACGCGGACGACCGAGAGCGCCGCGCGGCGTTCCAGTTCCAGCAGCGACTCCTCGGAGAGGAAGGCGGCGTGCGGGGTCACGATGGCTCGCTCCAGGCCGATCAGCGGGTGGTTGGGGGGCGGGGGTTCCTGTTCGAGGACGTCGATGCCCGCGCCGGCGATCCAGCCTTCGTCGATGGCACGGGCCAGGGCGTACTCGTCGATCAGCGGTCCGCGCGCGGTGTTGATGATGTAGGAGGTTGGTTTCATCGCCCGAAGTTCGGGCTCGCCGATGGTGTGGTGCGTTTCCGGGGTGAGCGGGGCGTGGACGGAGATGAAGTCGGATTCGGTCACCAGACGGTCCTTGTCGACCAGTTCGGCGCCGATGTCGGCTACGCGGTCGGCCGTGATATAGGGGTCGTGGACGAGGATCCTGAGCCCGTGCGGAATGGCGCGTTGCGCGAGGGCGAAGCCGATGCGGCCGTAGCCGAGGATGCCGAGCACGCGGCCGCGCATGCGGTGCATGGGTCGGGCCGGCTGATTGGTCCACTCGCCGGTTCGCACGCTGCGATCCAGCACTGAAATGCCGCGGGCCTGGGCCATGAGCAACGCCATCGCGTGGTCCGCGACCTCTTCGTAGCCGTAGTCGGGCACGAAGGTGACGGGAATGTCCAGCGAGGTGCAGGTGTCGACGTCGATATTGTCGGTACCGACGCCGTAGCGGCCGACGACGCGCAACCGAGGCGACGCGCGGACGACGCGTTCGGTGACCTTGGCGAAGCAGGTGAGGATGCCGGTGACATCCGCGGCCAATTCGGTGAGGCGGTCTTCGTCGCCGGAGTCGGCTTCAACGACCTCGGCGTCGAGCTCAGCCAGAACCTCGCGCTCGGGGTCGGTGGAAGGCCAGACGTAATCGGTAATCAGGATCTTGTGCCGGTCGGCCACGACGTCGACTCCCCAACAAACGAATGGGCGGCGCGGCGAGCTTAGGGAGCGCCGAAAACCGGTGTCAACGCGGCACGCGTCGTCCGGCAACTGCGACAATGGACCGGGCGCTTCGAGTAATGGGGCTCACGCCATGCCGCGCGACCTGGCCCTGGGCAACGGATCGTTTCTGGTCAACTTCGACTCGCGCTACCGCGTGCGCGACATCTACTACCCGCGGGTTGGTTCCGAGAACCAGACCGGCGGGCGCGCCTGCCGATTTGGCGTGGGCGTGAACGGGCAGTTCTCGTGGATCAGCAACGACGAGTGGTCGCGAGAGTTGGACTATGCCGACAACACGCTGGTCACCGACGTTCGTCTGCGGAACCCGCGCCTCGGCGTCGAACTGGTCTGCGCCGACTCGGTGGACTTCGACCGCCCGATCTACGTGCGCCGGGTCGCCCTTCGGAACCTCGCCGACCGCGAACGCACGTTCACGCTGTACTTCCACGCCGACTTCTGGCTGGAGCGGGACGGGATTGGCGACACGGCCTATTTCGACCCGTGGACCGAGGGCATCGTGCATTACAAGCGCAACGTGAACTTCCTGTGCAACGCGCAGGTCGGGGACAAGGTTGGATTTGACGAGTACAGCGTCGGGGGCAAATCCGAGGACGCTTCACAAGGGACCTGGCTGGACGCCGAAGACGGACGCCTGGAAGGCAACCCCATCGCCCAGGGGCAGGTGGACAGTATTGGCTCCGTACGCCTGACGGTTGCGGGCGGCGGCGGAGGCACGGCGCATTACTGGATCGTCGCCTCGGACGACTTCTTCCGGGCGAAGGACCACAACGACACGGTCGTCAAACGCACGCCGGAGAGCTTCATCCAGCGAACCGGCGACTACTGGTCGTACTGGGTCACGCGGGACCCGACCGACCTCTGGCCGCTGGAACCGGCCAGCCGCGACCTGTACCGCCGGAGCATGCTGGTGGTGCGCACGCAGATCGACGACGGCGGCGCGATTATCGCGGCGAACGACAGCGACATCCTGCAGTTCGGACGCGACACCTACAGCTACATGTGGCCGCGGGACGGGGCCCTGGTGGCCGAAGCGCTGATCGGGGCCAACCAACGCGAACTGGCCGGTCGCTTCTTCCAATTCTGCCGGCGCGCCCTGCAGCCGGGCGGCTTCATGCTGCACAAGTACCACCCGGACGGCTCACCGGGCAGCAGCTGGCACCCGTGGGCGGACGCCAACCGGCAGCGCGTGCTGCCGATCCAGGAAGACGAAACGGCGCTGGTGCTGTGGGCGCTGCGCCTCTACAACCAGCAGTTCATGGATACCGAGTTCATCCGCGGCGTCTACGCCCCGCTGATCAAGGCGGCGGCGGATTTCATGGTGCGCTATCGCCACGAGCCCAGCGGCCTGCCGGCGGCCTCGTGGGACTTGTGGGAAGAACGCTTGGGCATTCACACGTTCACCGTTGCCTCGGTTTGGGCCGGACTTGAAGCCGCGGCGGAGTTTGCCGAGGGGTTTGGGGAATTGGATACGGCCTCGCGCTATCGGACGGCGGCATCGGAGATCCGGGCCGCGACGCTGGAGCACCTGCACAGCGAGGAGCACGGACGGTTTCTTCGACGGGTTGAGGTGAACGAAAACGGCTCGCTGACGCCGGACCTGAACATCGATGCCAGCGTGCACGGCGTCTGGCGGTTCGGCATGTTTGACGCAGGCGACTCACGCGTGCGGTCAACCATGGAGAGCGTGCGCGACGAACTGACCGTGAAAACCCATGTGGGCGGCGTGGCGCGCTACCAGAACGACTACTACCACCAGGTCAGCGACGACATTGGGAACGTGCCTGGCAATCCGTGGTTCATCTGCACGCTCTGGCTGGCGCAGTGGTACGTGGCGCTGGCGGAGTCGGAGGCCGATCTGAAGCCGGCTGGCGACATCCTGGCCTGGGTGGCGGACCGCGCGCTGCCGAGCGGCACGCTGGCCGAGCAGGTCCACCCGTACTCGGGCGCGCCGCTGAGCGTGAGCCCGCTGACGTGGAGTCACGCCGAGTTTGCGACGACGGTGCAGAAGTACGCGGCAAAGGCCGCGCAGATCGCCTAGCCGCCGAAGGGCGGCGAGACTGCTAAGGTCAGCCTGGCAACCCGTTAGCCCATCCCCAATGCCTCGACTCATCAGAATCACCGTTGGCGACGTTGCGATGCATGGCGAGTTACTCGATACGCCGACGGCCGACGCCATCTGGGAGGCGCTGCCCATTGCGCGGACGGTGAACACCTGGGGGCACGAGTTTTATTTCGACATCGGGGTGCAGGCTGAGCAGGAACCGGACGCTTCGGACGTGGTGGAGGTCGGCGACCTGGCCTACTGGCCGCCGGGGTTGGCGTTCTGCGTGTTTTTCGGCCGGACGCCGGCCAGCCAGGGGAACGAAGTTCGAGCGGCGAGCCCGGTGAATGTGGTGGGACGCATCGACGATCCGCCCATTGACGCCCTGCGCCGGGTTCGCACAGGCACGGCAATTCGGATCGAGGCGGCCTGAGCGAGACGGTCATTCATGAGTGGAGCAGCACTGCGACTTGACCGTTCGTTTATTGTCCGGTACTTTTGCATTGCTGCCCGAGATTCCAGGTGCGACTTGCGGCACGAGCCACGCGAGGGCCGGCACTGGAACAGCGCGTAAGGACGGCTTGCGATGGGCGATCCGCTGACGAAGCGCCAACACCGTGTGTTGCAGACCATCGAGCGGTTCGTGCAGGACGAGGGCTATACGCCGAGCGTGCGCGAGATTGGCGCCGTGCTCGAACTCGCGCCGGCTACCGTGCAGCAGCACCTGGAGGTGCTGGAGCGCAAGGGGTATATCCGGCGATCAGGCCAGTCGCACGGAATCGAAATCCTGAGCGGGGGAATGCCGGGCGGGGTGGTGAATGTTCCGATCGTGGGCGAAATCGCCGCCGGCGCCCCGATCGACGCCTACGAAGAGCGGCTGGACACGATTGCCGTGACGGCGGACATGTCACCGGACGGCACCGCGTATGCGCTCCGTGTGCGCGGCGACAGCATGGTGGAGGACCACATCTGCGATGGCGATATCGTGATCGTGGATCCGGTCGAGACGGTTCGCGACGGCGAGATCGGCGTGGCGATGCTGGACGACGGCTCGGTAACGCTGAAACGCATCTTCCGAGAGGACACCCGGGTTCGACTGCAACCGGCGAACGCCGAGATGGCGCCGATCTACGCCGACGATGTCCGAGTTCGCGGGCGGGTGACCTCGATCATGCGGCGGCTCTGACCCGGAGACGCGCGTGGCGGACATCCAGGATCGCCGCGACGACATAGCGGACCTGGTTGTGGCAGGCGCCGTTGATGCGGCCGCGCAGTGCGCCCTGCTGGCGGTCGACGCCGCCGCGCCGAGCCCTGAAGCCCGCTTGTCAGCATTGCACCTGACCAGCCTGGGGGTGCGCTACGCGGCCGAAGGCAATACCTCGGCGGCGCGCGAGGCGTTTGACCTGGCGCTGGACACGGCTACCGGAGAATCGGGCACCGATGATTTGAGGCCACGGCTCTATCGCAATGTGGCTGCCGCGCTGGACGCCGCCGGCCGCCATGGCGCCGCCGCGCGTTGCCTGGAAGACGCCGTGGAGCATGGCGCCGACGGCGCGGCCGTGTGGCAGGCCCTGGGCCGGGCGCGACTGAGATCCGGCGACGCGCCGGGCGCGCTGGACGCCCTGAACCACGCCCAGCGGCTGAGTCCTTCGGCCGCCGTCACCGCCGACCGCGTGCTGGCGGAACTGGTGGTTCAACCCTCGCCGCAGGCGGCGCGGCAGGCCCTGGCCCGCCTGGAAGCCAGCCGGCCGGAGCAAGCCTCGGTTCGCTGGGATTTTGCCCTGGCGCGCGCGCATCAGATCGCCGGGGACTCCGCCAAAGCCACGGCCGCATTCCTCCGCGTGCTGGAACACGCGGACGGTGAGCTAGGCGCGCAGGAGCTGGCGCAGGCGCGAGGCGCGCTCTCGCGCTAACCCGCGGCCGCCGCACCCGCCATTCGACGATCGTGGGGCATCGAGACACCGGCTGTGGCGCGCGTGTTCGGCATTTGTCTGTACGTACTTTGTACGGTATATTCGGGCATGGACGCGACTGGACCCAATACCCGGGCTTGCAGCCGGCTGCCCGCCGCGTGGCGCAAGCAGCGGGTGATCATGCACGCGGATATGGACGCGTTCTATGCGTCCGTTGAGCAGCGTGAACGACCGGACCTGAAAGGTCGCCCCGTCATCGTGGGCGGCCCTCGGGATGCGCGCGGCGTGGTGGCGGCCGCCTCCTATGAGGCGCGGGCCTATGGCGTCCGGTCGGCCATGCCGCTGCGGCAGGCGGCGCGGCTCTGCCCGCACGCCGAGTTCGTCGCCGGACGCATGCGGCTGTATTCCGACGTTTCGCTGGAGGTGATGCGCGTTCTTGGGACGTATACGCCGCTGGTTGAGCCGCTTTCGCTGGACGAAGCGTTTCTGGACGTCACGGGCTGCGAGCGACGATTCGGAACGCCGCACGAGATTGCCGAGCACGTGCGGGACGCGGTGCGCACCGCGGTTGACCTTCCGATTTCCGTTGGTATTGCGACCAACAAGTCAATCGCCAAGATCGCCTCGACCCTGGCCAAGCCCGACGGGCGCCGCATAGTCCCCCCCGGATTCGAGCAGGACTTTCTTGACCCGCTGCCCGTGCGCATGATCTGGGGCATCGGTCCGAAGAGCGAAGCCCGCCTGGCCGCCCGCGGCATTCGCACGATTGGCGAATTGTCACGCCACGATCCGGCCCGAATGCGCGACCTGCGCAAACCGACGACGCTCGCGCGCGGCATCGATCCTCGCGACGTGGAGCGAGAGCGAACGGCCAAGTCCGTGGGCAACGAGGTGACGTTCAGCCACGACACCGGCGACCTTGCACTGGTTCTGCGCTACCTGCGACAACTCGCCGACCACGTGGCGCGGCGGCTGCGTGCGAAGCGGCTGGTCGGACGAACCGTGGTACTGAAGCTGCGTTACGCCGACTTCCGAACCATCACGCGACAGGTCACGCTGCGCAAGGCGACCGACCAGACTCGGGCCATTTTTGGCGCCATCCGGGAACTTCTCGGACGGGAAGCACGTGGTCAGGACGTTTTCCGATTGGTCGGGGTTCACGTGACGGGCATTGAGCCCGCCTCGACGCGACAGCTTTCGCTCATTTCACGGACCGAACGCGATCCCCGCCCGCTGGAGATTGCCATGGACCAGATTCGCTCGCGCTTCGGCGATGCGGTGATTACGCATGCCGCTCTGCTGGGATCGAGCGCCCGCATGGACCGCGAGCGCTATGCCTGGCGTGAGGATGTCCTGGGATGAGGCGTCGCGTTGGTCGGTTGCGAAACGTTCATAAGCCAATCGTTGCCTGGAAAGGAGTGTCCAATGTCGCGACTGCCCGATCAGTTTGGTGACCTGCTGCGCCTTGAAGCGGCCAGCGGTCACGCCACGGCGGAGGCCGGCAGAACCGGAACGTTCGGGAGCCGAATGGCGATGGCCAGGCTTGGCCGCCTGTACCGATACGCCCTTCGACATCCGGCTGCCGGTCGGGATCACGTGCTTCGGGACGTGGCCCGCCAGACGTTGCGTCACGGCGCGTCGCACATACTGGGCCGCCGAACGCGCGAGGCGCGGCTCTTCGTCAGTTGGGGCCATCAAGTTCATCGTGAGGTGTTCGCGGCGCGCGCCGGCGTTCAGTTTCAGCCGGGGCGCGCCCCGCACGAACTCGTGGCGACCTGGAAGTTCACGTTTCCGGTTGTCGATCTGGTCCTCAAAGACCTGCATCGGCGGATGCGCGGCCACACCCTGGTCATTGAAGACGGGTCCCGCCGATACGTGCATGACGGTTGCGGTATCCGGTTGGAATCGAGGACTCCGCGCACCGTCTTGGGACCGTCGCGATCGCTTGGTGAACGCACCCCGCCGCTCTTCGTCTCAACGTAGGCGGCCGCCGTATATGGCGCCAGCGTCCGGGAGGCCGGCCGCGGCGACACACCGCCAGGGTGATACCATTTCGGGCGTCAGGCCGTGCGGATTGTGCGGCCTGCGTCACGGGGGGCAAGGATGAGCTTGTCGCCGTGCGCATTGTTCGGTCTCTTGAGGGTCGCGCCCGTCTCGCCATAGCCGCGGGCTTTCAGCTTGGCGCGCGCCCGACAGCGCTCCCGCCGGTGCAGCGCGACCTCTTTCGTGCGCTCACGCACCAAGCATTCGCGGACGTCCTTGAGCAGTCGGCCCGGGCGGGATGCCAGGGGTTTGTTCTCGGTCAGGGCCTGTTTGCGGAAACGCCGCCGTCACTCGAAGACGCGCGGGCCGCGATGGCTCCGCTCGGAATCGCGCGGCGTAGGGGAATGACGGTCGTAGCGATCAGTGACCCGTCACGCCAAGTTTCGGACGGCACGGATTTCCTGGCAGACGTCGGTCTCGTCGACGCGCTGCTGACGGCACATGGCTCCGGGGCTGTCGTGGCGCCGGTCGCCGACCTTCAGGTCGGCCTGGTGACTGGCGGCGCCCTGGCTGCTGGCGGCGACGCGGATTTGGTCATCGAGATTTCTACCGGTGAGAGCCAAAGCGCCGGACGCTCGTTGCCTGCCGGTTCCGCCGACCTGGTTGTCGATACCGGCGCTGATCGTGCCCCGCCCGATCGCCTCGACGATGTTCCCATCGTCGCGACGGGGTGGGCCGGCCCTTCGCTTGACCGGCGCGCGGAGCCCGGCTTTGTGATCCTGGATATCGACCCGGCCGTTGGCGCGACGCCTTCGTTCGTGCCGACGGAAGTTCTGCGGTCCGCCCGGCTTTCGTTCGCTTCACCGCGTTCGGGCAGCGAGGTGGCGAACTTGATTGCGCCGGCATTGGGCACGGCCGGCATCCTGGACGTTGAGCTGCACGGTCAGATGTCGCGCGCCGCCTGGCACGAACTCGACCCGCCGCGCCTGGTTGAACAGGCGGCCTCGGCGGGCACGCTGCTGCGTTTTGCCATTGACGAATTGCACGTTGCCGACTCCCAACACCACGCCAGCGCCTCGACCCGAACATCCTTCCTGGTCAATGCCAGGCGCGTCAGCGACCGACTCCTGACCTCGGCTGACGATGACAGCGAGCGAGCGTTGGTCGCTGCCGCGCGGGCGCACGTGGCCGAGATTGCGCGACGCCGCGAACCGACGAAGGCCGTGACGTGATCTTTCTCGAGCGATTGGTCGCCCATCATGTGGGCGAGATTGACGACGCGGATATCGCCTTTCTGCCGCGGGGCCGTCATCTCATCGAGGCGACGCCCGAGGCGGCGGCAACGCTTAGCGCCGCGCTGCGTTGCGCGCTCTTTGGCGACGTGGCGCCAGGGTTTGGCCGGCGAGAGGGTGCGCTGGTGGGTGCGTCGATCGTCGCCGGCGGCGCGGCCTATGCCATCGAGCGGCGAATCGCGCCGAACGGTCGGCTCACGACGTTGCTGGCACGAGGCGGGCCGTCGGGCCTGGTGCCGGTTGCGGGCGGCGAGCGCATCGAACGCGAACTGGAGCGCGTGCTCGGCGCCGACATGGAAGCACTAGCCGCGCTTATCTGGCCCCCGCATGACCTGGAGCCGTTGACGGGCCGGTTGCGCGACGTTGTTCGCGCCTGGCTCGGCTCGCGACGAATGAATGTGCTGGCCGCCAGCGTGGAGGTGAGCCGGGATCTGGAGGAGGCCGAGCGCCTGGCGTCGCTGCACGTCGCGCTGGCCAGGGCGGCCGAGGCCAACAACGCGGCCGCCGCCGAGGTTCAGCGGCTTGAGTACGTGCGCAGGCGCGACCGGGCCGCCCGCGCGGTGCATCAGCTTGAGGAGGCCGAACGGCTTGTCGCCAAGGCCGAGGATGAGCGTCTGCGCATGCTGACCGCGGCCCAGGGACTTGAACGCCATGTCGAACAGGCCGAGCGCGCCCTGGCGCTGGCGCACCTGCTGGACCATCGAGACTCCGCGATGCGGCGGCACGAGGCAGCGCGGACTCGGCGAGTCGAGTACGAGACGCAGGCTGCTGAACTGGTCAAAGTGCGATCAAGTTTGACGACAAGCGAACGGCGATTGACAACGCTGGACCGCGGATTGGCCGCGTATGACCGAGCGGACGCCGCCGCTGCGGCCGCAAAGCAGGCACGGAATGCAAGTTCGTCCGTCGGCGAGGACGTGGCCGCTCTGGAACGCGCACGGCAGGAGCTCTCGGCCAGCCGGAGCAAGGCCGAACGCCTGGCCGCCCAGGCAAAGCGCACGCGAACGCTCAGCGACCGGGCACGCGACGAATCCCACCTGCCAGCGGCGCATCGCCTCTGGCGCGCGTGGCTGGAGCATGCCGCCGATGACGACGATGCGGATCGGGCCGAGAGCGAAGCGGCAACGCTCCACGATCAGCTGAACACCCTGGAGGCGGCGGTTCGCACCCAGGAGCAGGATGCCCGGCTGCGGGCGAGTTGGCGGCGGTTGGCTGCCGGTAGTGCGGTGGCTGGCCTTGGCGCGGGCGTGGTTGGGCTACTGGCCGTAGCTCCGCTGGCGCCGCTGGGCCTCTCCGTGGGCCTCGTCGGCACACTGGCCGGCATCTGGCTCACCCTGGCGGAACGTGGCAGCGGCGATAGCGTGGACGAGTTGGAGCGCGAACTGGACACCGTGGCCCGTGCGCTTCGGCAGACGGAACGGCGAAGGCAGGCTGCCGCCGACGCACGGAATGTGCGCGTTCGCATCGAGAACCAGCTCGAGCAGCTGGAACTGGAAGTCCCATCCGACGCGCAGCGGGCCCTGGTGCTCCGCGACAGCGCCACGGCTCGTTTGCGCCAACTGGCCGACGGTGACGGTCGGCGTGACTCGCAAGAGCTCCGCCAGGAAGCCGCGACCGCGTCACAGGCAGCCGAGGATGCGGCGCGGGAGGTTCGGCGCTTGGAAGCACGCGTGGCGACCATGCATCGCGGGGACCCTGAACAGCAGCAGATCGCCGCGGCGGCCGAGCGGCGCACGCAACTGGAGCGAGCGGCCAGCGCCCGGCGGGCGGCGGAACGCCTGGCCGGCGAACTGCAGATCGGGACGTCGCGGGAAGCCATTGAACAGTCGCGACGTAACACGTTGCGAGAGGTTCAGGAACTGCAGCAGCGGTTGAGCGGCGCCGCGGATCTGGAACTCAAGCGGCAGGTTGCAATCCGGTACGAGACCCGCGCCAACGACGAACTTGCCGCCTTGGTCGCCGAGATATCGGCGCGGTTCGACGAACAATCCGAACGCGCGCCTGATCGGGCGCGAGCCGTGCAGATGGCGCAGTTCGCGGCCGTCGTCGCCCAGGTTGGCGGCGACCGAGCCCACGGCGCCGCGCGCGGCGCGGCCCAGCGCGGCCGCACCGTCCACGCGGCTTCGAGGCGACACTCGACCGACCTGGCGGCGGCTCTGCGGGCGCTGGGGGTTGATTGCGACGCCGATCCAACGGCGGCCGAAGCGCGAGCCGCCATCCCGGACCTGGACGCCGACCCGATCGAAGCCGACGAGATTCGCCGCTCGCTGCGTCGGGCGCGCGAGGCGGCGCGCCGGACCGAGACACGCGTGCAGACGCTGGAACTGCGGGCCGGCGTGGAGTGCACGGACATTGACCCCGACGATGCCCACGACCGCCTTGACCGAGCCTTGCGTGCGCGCAGGATTCGCGAGATCGGCCAGACCATTGTGCGCGGCGCCCTGGACGCCTCGCTGGAGAGCTTGCGGGCCTCAATCGAGCACGAGTTGCGGAGCATCCTGCCGGCCGCCACCGCCGGCCGCTTCTGGGACGCCCGCTGCGGTGAGAGTCTTTGCGTGGAAGTCTGGGACCCGCGAGCAGCCGCGTGGCGAGCGCCGGTCGACCTCGATGGCCGGAGCCGCGAGCACGTGGAGCGGGCATTTGCGCTGGCCTTCGCGGTTGCCGGTCCGCCGCTGGACGCGACGGACTTGCCGGCCTTTATCTGGCTGGAACAGTCGGCGACGGATCACGATGGCGAGATCCTGCAAGCCGTGGCGGCGGCGGCCAGCCTGGGCGGAGCGGCGCGGCGCTATCCGCAGGTTATTGCCACCGGACAGTCGATCATGCCCGGCCTCGGCCGATTCGATCGCGTGACTTCACTCGCGAACGGGCACGCCGCCGACGAAGCGCCGACGATCAGCAGCATCCGTGAGGCCGGGTAATGATCGCATCGGAGACCAACCGCCGCGTTTCGCGGCAAGCCATCGCCCGCCGTCGACCTCGAGGAAAACACCGCTCGCCGGCGCTCAATCGACGCAGTGACCGCAGGGCGCCTGACGCCAGGGCCCCGCGCCGCAGGTCGACGTCGAATGACCTGGACAGCGCGGATTCCAGGCAAGCCCTTCAGATCCGACGCAGCGATGCCTCCCGGCCGTCGAAAGCGGCGGCCAATTCGCCCGAGAAGCGAACGCATCGTCCGAAGCGCCCGCGAGTTGCCGCCGCGGCACGCAGCGAAGGCGATCCCGACAGCCAGCTGCAGTTGACGTTTGACCTCAGCGACCCGGAGCCACGCGGCTACGAGGCCTCCGCCGCGGCACCGCGCGAGCGGATTGACGCCACTCGGTGGCTCTGGCTGGCCATGGGCATGGGCACGGCGGCCTGCCTCCTCCTGTTGGCTTTCCAACTTGTCTTCACAGATCCCGCGCACGGGCTCAATGTCCTGGCCGTGGTGGTCACCATGTCCTTCGGCGCGCTCTTCGCCACGTGGACGTTCGAGTACTGGCTGCGGCGCGGCGCCGCCACGCCGCCGAAGGTTCGAACGTGGGCGCTCACCCGGCACGCCATTCTCGTGTCCGTGGGCGTGGCCGCCATGGCCGTAAGCGCCCTGAATCGCACCGCGAGCTTCGGTCTGCTGCTCCTGGTGATCTTGACGCTGATCGTGGCCGACATCGTGCTGCGCCGGCTGCGCATCCGGTAGTGCGCGGCGAGAGGTCAGACGATCCCTACGCGCGAATAGCCGACCTGTACGAGGCCGAGCACCGCGGCTGGACCGATGATCTGGATCTGTACCGCGCGCTGGCGGCGCGCGCCGGCGGTCCAGTGTTGGAACTGGGCTGCGGCTCGGGCCGTGTGGCCATCGCCCTGGCCGAGGCCGGGCACATCGTTCATGGCGTCGACACGTCGGAGGCCATGCTGGCTATTGCGCACACGAATCTGGGCTCGCGCCGATTGCCGGTGAGTTTCAGACGTGGCGATATGAGGCACGCCAGCGGTCACGCCGAGTTCGGTTTGGCGTTCTGCGCGCTTGACGGACTCCTTCACCTGCAATCCGCGGCTGACGTTCACGACACACTGCGCGCCGCCCACCACGCTCTTCGGCCGGGCGGGCTGCTGGCCGTCGACGTCGTCAACCCGTCACCCGACCGGCTGGCGATGCGTGACGGTGTGGTGCGGCACCAGTCGACCTTTGCCGGGCCGGGGGACGCGGAGATCACGCACTTCGTGTCCTGGGATGTCGATCCCGACGCTCAGACCATCGATACGGCGCACTTCTACGACGCGCTGAGCGACGACGGAGCGGTGCGGCGGCACACAACGGCGTTCCGGCTGCGCTACCTGAAACGGAACGAGCTGGAAGCCGCACTGCAAACCGCCGGGTTCGACCGCCCGGAGGTATATGGGAACGCCCAACTCGATCCCTTCGAGCCCGACAGCGACCGCATGATTCTCGTCACAACCAAGTCCACCGCGTAGGCGCTAGAACGACCAGCGCCCGATAGGTCCGTTGCGACGACGCCAGGCAACGTAGGCGCCCTGGTCGCCGACCAGTCGTATCGTTGAGGCGATTGGCGCCAGACCCAGGGTCAGCAGCCGACGCAGCAAAACGCCGTCGGCCAGGGCGAGGTCAACGTCGAGCGACGACAGGCCTCGAACCAACGCCGAGCGCGCGGCCGCACGCATCCAGGCATCAATATCGTGGTTCCGCGGAACGCCAGCCATCACAAGCCGAAGGTCCAACGACCCGCCAGCGCCAGGTATCAACGGATCCGGATCGCAGAGCAACCTGACATCAGGCCCGATCAACACGTAGCTCGCCGATGAATGCGGCTGAGATTTGACCCTGGCCGCAAGTGTCGGTTCACGGCCTGGCGTGTGGTCGTCCAGGTCCGAGCAGGCGACTTCTCGCCAGTTGTTCGGCTCGACTGGCGCACAGATATCCGAAGCCGCGCCCCGCAAGCGCACCGTGAGATCGGCAGGCCGAAAGCCGCGCCGCGCATACACCCCGGCGGCGCCCACCGCCGTTGGCGCGACCTCCATCCCAGTGACCGGACGGCCACTGGCCGCCAGGAACTCGACCGCGCGATCCGTCAACGCGGCACCCACACCGGCGCCCCGGAAGTTTGGCTCGACCCCCAGGCCAGCAAACCAGGCCGCTTCAGGCTCGACCACGGCAAACACGGCGCCCACCGGGCCGTAATCTCGGACCTCGGCAATCCACGCCGCCGCGGCATTCTGACGCCACCGGCGAATTCGGCCCGCAGACAGCGGCAGGTCGGGAGCGCCGGCTGCCGCAATTGCTCCGCCATCGGGCGTCCCATAAGCCGCGCGCAGCAGGTGAGCCGCCGCTTCTGCGTCATCGTCGCGCATTGGACGCACGTTCACCGGCGCGTCTGGATTCGAGTCAGCCACGATAGAATCCGGCAAGCGTCCCTCCGTCAGCCGCTGTCTGTCTCCCGAAACGAATTGCCACGCCCATGACCACCATGCCTCATCCCGATCTGGCCGGCGCCATGAGCCGGCTCGGCACCGAAACCGCGTTTTCCGTCCTGGCGCGAGCCAAGGCCCTGGAACGCGAAGGCCGCGACATCATCCACCTCGAGATCGGCGAGCCTGACTTTGACACCCCGGCCAATATCATCGAAGCCGCCAAGCGGGCGCTGGACAACGGCTTCACGCACTACGTGCCGTCGGCCGGAATCCCGGAGGCGCGCGAGGCCATCGCCGCCGACGTCGCGGAATCCCGCGGAATCGATGTCGCGCCCGAGCAAGTCGTCATTACGCCGGGCGCCAAGCCGATCATGTACTTCGGGATCACGGCGCTGTGCGGTCCGGGAGACGAAGTGCTGTATCCGGATCCCGGGTTTCCGATCTACGAGTCGGTCATCCGATTCGTGGGAGCCACCCCAGTGCCGCTGGCGCTGCGGCCCGAGAACCAGTTTCGGCTGGATCTGGACGAGTTGAAGGCCAAGCTCTCCGACCGAACGAAGTTGCTGATTCTCAACTCACCACAGAACCCCACGGGCGGCGTCCTGCCGCCGGAGGACATTTGCGCGATCGCGGATCTGGTTGCGGACCGGCCGTTGCATGTCCTCAGCGACGAGATCTACGGACGCATCATGTATGGCGAGATCGAGCACGCCTCAATTGCGGCCTGCCCGGGCATGGCCGACAAAACAATGATCCTGGACGGATTCTCCAAGACGTACGCCATGACCGGCTGGCGGCTTGGCTACGGGGTGATGAACGCGGGCCTGGCGGAAGCCGTGGCCCAACTGCAGACCAACTGCACCAGCTGCACCGCCGCATTCATCCAGATGGCGGGCGTCGAAGCGCTGACCGGGCCGCAGGACGCCGTGGACGGCTTCGTGGCGGAGTTCCAGCGGCGACGTGACGTGATCGTGGATGGCCTGAACAGCCTGGAGGGCGTGGATTGCCAGCGTCCGGCGGGCGCGTTCTATGTGTTTCCCCAACTCAGCGGGTTCAAAATCAGCACTGACGAGATCGCGGACCGGCTGCTGAACGAGGCGGGCGTCGCGGTGCTGGCGGGAACAGCCTTTGGGACCGTGGGCGCCGATTCGCTGCGACTGTCGTTTGCCAACTCGGTGGAGAACCTGGAGCGCGCCGTGGAGCGGATGCGTCCAGTCCTGGCCGCCGCGCGCTAAGTCCAGGTCCGCCTAGATCTGTTCGACCCGGTCGAGGTCGAACATGAACATGGTGGCGCCGCCCACCTGAACTTCGACCGGGAACGGCAGCCGCGCTTCGCCCGAATCCTGGGCCGACTGCATCGGGTTTACGATCTGCATACGGGTCGTGGCGTTGCGTCGAACGATCCCGAGCAAGTCGCCGATGCGATCGTCGTCCACGCCGATGATGAAGGTCGTATTGCCCTCGCGCAGGAATCCGCCCGCCGTGGGCACGCGGGTGAAGCGGAATCCGCCGGAGACGAGCGAATCAGCCAGGACGTCGGCGTCCAGCTCCTGCACGATTCCGAAGAAGAGCTTCAGCGGGGGAACCAATCGAGCGAGGCGTGCGGCGCCGGCAGCTTACGCGATGCTGAGTGGGAGAAGTCGTTGCACGGGCGCCGTGACGTGCCGCAGGTCACGGGCGTCCACTTCAGACTGGACGCGACCCAGGATTTCCGCGGCAATCTCCCGGGGGGGCTGCAATCCGTCCACCACCAGCCAGCGATCAGGGTCGTCCGCCGCCTGGTCCAGGTAGGAATCGCGAACACGGCGGTGGAAGGCCAGGCCGTGCCAGTTGATGCCGCCGGCCTTTTCCCAGTCCGTATTGCGGTGGCTGAGGCTGCGCTTGAGCCCGTCCTCGACGTCAATGTCGAGCAGCACGGTAACGTCGGGTGTGACACCCTGAATCGCAAACGACGTCAAGTTCTCGAGATCGCGGCGTCGCAGCCGAAAACCGCCACCCTGGTAGGCGCGGGTTGAGGCAAAAAACCGGTCGCAGATCACCACGCCGCCGCGTTCGAGGTGCGGACGAATCCGTTCGGTCACGTGTTGCGAGCGGGCGGCCGACATCAGCAGCGCCTGCACGCGCGGCTCCACGGCTTGCATGTCCTGCTCCTGCAGCAAGACGCGGCGTAGCCGTTCACCCAGCGAGGTGCCGCCCGGCTCGCGGGTCAGGTCCACATCAAGCGCCTGTTGACGGAGGGCATCTCCAAGCAATTGGGCCTGGGTGGTCTTGCCGCTGCCCTCGGGACCTTCGAAAACGATGAAAAGCCCGGTCGGGCTGTCGTCAATCATGCGAGCCTCGGGCGCGTACTGACGGGGGTGCGCAGATGCTGGCGGGGCGCGCCGTTGCCGCGCGCGCCGGCGTTGGCCTGCGCGGGCTGCCTGGGCGGCGGCTCGTCATCAGGGCGTTCCATGTCGAGAAGTGTCGCCAGGCAGGCCTCCATCTGCGTCACCGTGTTGTTCCGGAGCACATACACCGGCAGGCCGCGGGCTTCGGCGTCGCGCAATACGCGGGCGCGCTTGCGGTGAAAGCTGCGAAGCGTCACAACAACATCGGCCTGGGCCAGGTGTCGAACCAGGCGAATCGCGTCGGTCGCGCTATTGGCGATCGCGTGCTCCATGCGGCTGCGGCTGACGCCGAAGGGAAACACCTGCAAGCGGCCGTCGTCCACGCGCGCGTCGCCGGCGTCCACCGGTTCCGACAGGGCGCCCTCAACGCTCACGCGAGCCTCGGCGTTCGTATCGCGTAGCACCCGACCGTCCGGCAGCCGCATCCGCGACTCCGCCCGCACGGCGCCGCCGCGCAGGATGGCGTCCACGGACCCGGCAACGTTGTTGTGAATCACAAAGGCATCGCGGGAGTGCAACTCGATCAGCGTGTCGAAGGTCGGCGGCGAGCGTCGCTCAAGCACCGTCTTCTGGGTACGCCGCCGCCGCGCCTCGTCGTCGCTCAGGGTTACGGATTCGACGCCGCCAACCAGATCGCTCAGCAACGGATTGAGCAGCACGTTGTCCAGTGTCTGACCATGCGCGGTGGCGATGAGGCGCACGCCGCGCTCGGCGATCGTTCGGGCGGCCTCGGCTTCCAGATCCGTTCCGATCTCGTCCACGACGATGACCTCGGGCATGTGGTTTTCCACGGCTTCGATCATTACCCGGTGCTGGCGGTCCGGGGCGGCGACTTGCATGCGCCGGGCGCGGCCGATGCCGGGGTGGGGGATATCGCCGTCGCCGCCGATTTCGTTCGAGGTGTCGACGATCACCACGCGGGCGCCGTGATCGTTTGCCAGCACGCGGGCCATCTCACGAAGCATGGTGGTCTTGCCCACGCCGGGCGGGCCGAGGAGCAGCAGGCTGTGGTCGCCGGCGACGATGTCGCGGACAATCGCCGTGGTGCCGTACAGGGCTCGTCCGCGCCGAACGGTCAGCCCGACGACTCGACCCGATCGGTTTCTAATGGCGGAGAACCGGTGGAGGGTCCCCGGAACTCCGGCGCGGTTATCGTCGGTGAACTCGCCAATGGCTTCCACGACGGCCGCGATGTGGTCGGCTTCCACGTGCCAGGGCAGAAGGCGCTCGGATCCATCGCTGAGGCGAATCTCGGGCACTCGACCAAGATCGAGCACGATCTCGACGACCTCGGTCCAGCCAGTCAGGGTCCGGAGGTCGTCCTGCAGTTTGACCGGCAGCGCCGCGACCAGGTCCCTCAGCTCGTCGTCATCCCCGGACTGAATATGCGGCGCGTCGACGGCCCTGGGCGGCTGGAGGAGGTCCGGGGTTGCCACGCCGGCCTAGCTCGTCGCCCGGTCGAGGGCCTGCGCGGGCACTTCAGCCGCGATCCGCACCGTCATGTGTTTGACCAGCAGTTCACGTTCCTCGGTCTTGGCAAAGCCCTCGTCCTTCACCGCGCGGCGCAACGTGTCCTCGTGCGCATGCACGACGACTCGGACCGGCAGACGCCCAGTGTCCATCAGCGACCAAATTGCAAAGCCGAGGAGGGGGCGCGTGAGTGCAGCGCGTCGCGGATGAACCATCAAGGCGGCGGTGTGGCGACCACGAGAGCCAGGATGCACGCGCAGCCAGCCGTCCAGACCTCGCTCCCCGTCGACCACATACTCCTGAGGCCCGCGACCACCGCCAAGTATCGACAACCGGCGCCGAGGAACGGAAGGACGCTCGCCACCCGGCGACTCCGCAAGCTGCAGCGCCGCGGGCGTAATGGTGCGGTAGAGCTGGGAGATGTCCCACGCGTCCGCCTGCTCAACGGGGCGCAGCCCGGCAACCGGCCCCGGGTTTGCGACAGGCGTGGGTCGACGCGTGTAGACGTCCTCGCTAACGGCGCCAACAAAGCCCAGTTGCCCAAAGACCCGGCGGAATCTGCTGTCACGCGGAAGCCGAGCAAAGACGCTCACATAGCCACGAGCCGCGGCGTCTGCCGTTAGTCGCTCCAACAGGGCGGCGCACACCGCGAGTTCAACCGAGTCCGGCAACGCGTCGTCCGACGACAGGGCGATCGTGAGCACGGAGACGTTGGCCCGGCGCCGGTCGGGCACAAACTCGGCCAGCGCAAAACCAATCAATGCGTCACTTGTCCAGGCCGCATACCCCAATACGTCCGGGACCAGCCCCGGAACCGTGGCCGCCAGGGCCATGAAGGCCGGAGGCGTTGGTCCGGCCACCGGCGCCACGTGTTCACGCGGACCGGTACCGAGGATGAAATTGCGCGCCAGCGCCGGCGCGTGCCACGGGCGAAGCCGCGAGACGCTGGGCGTCACGCGTGCCTGGCCATTTCGACAAAGCTGGCATGCAGCCGCACGTCGCCGGTGAGTTCAGGATGGAAGGACGTTCCGAAGAGACGGCCGTGCCGCACCGCCACGATCGTTCCGTCGTCCAGCCGGCTCAGTACCTGCACGCCCGGGCCTACCGCGCGGACAACCGGCGCCCGGATGAAGACTGCGTGGAACGGACCGCCACTGATGCCTTCGATCTCGAGGTCGGTTTCAAAGCTGTCGGTCTGACGACCAAACGCGTTCCGCTCGACCGTTATGTCAAGCAGATTGAGCAGGGGCTGGCGGCGGCCAACATCTCGCGCCATGAGAATCAGGCCGGCGCAGGTGCCCCAGATGGGCTTTCCGGCCTCGGCCAGAGCTTGGATGGGCCCGCGGAGCGCATAGCGTTCCATCAGCTTGCCGATGGTGGTGCTCTCCCCGCCGGGGATGATCAACCCCGCGATGCCGTCCATGTCGGACCGCTGCCGCACTTCAACGGGTTCGGCGTCAAGCCTGCCGAGCATGGCGCCATGTTCGGCAAAATCGCCTTGAAGCGCGAGGACGCCGATGCGAACGCTCACGCGTACCTCGCGTCGTTACCACCCGCGGCCGGCAAGCATCTCCTCGGGCTGAAGCGAGCTGTTGGCGATGCCAACCATCGGCTCACCGAGATTTCGCGAGACCTCGGCCACGAGCGCCGAATCCTCGAAGTTCGTCGTGGCTTCCACGATTGCCCGGGCGCGTAGCGCCGGGTCGCCGGACTTGAAAATGCCGCTGCCCACGAAGTTGCCGTCGGAGCCCAGCCGCATCATCAACGCGGCGTCGGCCGGCGTGGCGATTCCGCCGGCGGCGAAGTTGACGACCGGCATGCGGCCAAGTTCGGCGGCTTCCTCCACCAGGTGCAGCGGGGCCTGAATCTCCTTGGCGTAGGCGTAGAGCTCGTCCGGGCGCAGGTGTTGAATCTGGCGCAACTCGGACATGACGCGCCGCATGTGGCGAACGGCCTCGACGACATCGCCGGTGCCGGCCTCGCCCTTGGTGCGAACCATGGCGGCACCCTCGCCGATGCGCCGCAGCGCCTCGCCCAGGTTGCGACAGCCGCAGACGAAGGGGACGTCAAAGCCTGCCTTGGCGACGTGGTGCTCCTCGTCGGCGGGCGTCAGGACTTCGGACTCGTCGATGTAGTCAACGCCGAGCGACTGCAAGACCTCGGCTTCCACGAAATGGCCGATCCGGCACTTGGCCATCACGGGGATTGTGACGGCGGCCTGGATTTCCAGGATCTTCTCCGGGTCCGCCATGCGGGCCACGCCGCCGTCCGCGCGGATGTCGGCAGGGACGCGCTCCAGCGCCATCACCGCGGCGGCGCCCGCGTCTTCCGCAATGCTGGCCTGCTCGGCGGTGACGACGTCCATGATGACGCCGCCCTTGAGCATCTGGGCCAGCCCGCGTTTGACGGTGAGGGTGTTCTTTTCCATTTGAGGCGCTACTCGCTGCGCGTGGCGATCACGTTGATCGCATCACGTTCACTTGGGCAATTCTATGCCGCTGCATGCCGCGCCGCACGGAACGCCCCGTGCCGGCGACTGAGCGGCAGGCCGGTCACGGCTTTTGGTCGGCGGGTTCGATCGAGTCGTCCATGGCGCCGGCCAGGAATTCGTCGGTGGATGAGCCGAGCGTGGTATTGATCTCGTCGTAGATGGCGGGCGTGGCGAGACCCAGGGACTTGAGCACCCGCGCGGTCATCTCCGTGCCGCCCTCGACCTCCTCGCAAACGACGTGGTCGGCGCCCAGCGCCACCAGATCGTCGCGGTCGGACAGGTAGCGAGTGCGCGCGAGAATGAGCACGTCGGGGCAATCGGCCCGCGCGAGGCCGATGCCTCGGCGCATCGCGACGCGGTCGTTGACGAGCATCACCAGGACGCGTGCGTGGCTGAGGCGCGCGTGCTCCAGAGCCTCCGGGCTGGTGACGTCGCCGTAGTAGACGTGCGCGTGCTCCTCGCGGGCCGCGCGCACGGTCTCGGCGTTCAGTTCGAGGACGACGAAGGGCACGCGGGCGTTCGCGAGGGTACGGGCCAGCATGCGC
>JAJDVX010000030.1 GCA_022825895.1 Chloroflexota bacterium
TCTCGGGAGCGATCGGCTCGATGGCCTTGCTCGGGTTTTACCATCTCTTGGCCCGTGGCAATATGTCCGTGAGCGCCCCGCTCACCGCGCTCATGGCGACGAGCGTCCCCGTGATTTTCGGCATCATCACCTCCGGCCTCCCAGGTACGGCGCAAATCATCGGGATTGGGATGGCGCTGCTTGCCATCGTTCTCATCGGATACTCTCGCAAAGAGGGTCGTGGTCACGATGCGCAACGGTCAACCTTGCAGATCCTCCTGCAACCCATCATCGTCGGCACAGTTTTTGGTTTTTGCCTGATATGTCTGAATCAGGTGCGAACCACAGATGTCTTCGCGCCACTGCTCTCGCTGCGGATTGCCGGGATGAGCACCTTGATACTCTCTCTGCTCTTGCGCCCCGCCACCCGCCGCCCCATCCTCGCGCTCTGGCAAGAAAGAGAAGCGGCACGGGAAAATTTTGCGCCTGGAATCAAGTTCATGGCCCTGATCGGCATCAGCGACATGTCCGCCACCGGTGCTTTCATACTGGCTTCTCAAGTCAGCACCCTCACCATCATCGCCGTGCTCGGCTCTTTGTACCCTGCCATCACCGTCTTGTTGGCCCGTTTCCTCGATAAAGAAACGATCTACCGCAATCAGCTGGCGGGCCTCGTGTTATGCCTGGCTGCCATCACGTTGATTTCCCTTTAATGACTCACGCTCTGGCTCGATGACCGGAATCCTGTTGGGTTTGTTGACGGCCATGGGCTGGGGTCTGGGTGATTTTTTCGGTGGTGTCGCCAGCCGCCGCTGGCCCTCTCTGCTCGTGATCTTGGGGAGTAAGGGGATCGCGACGCTGGCGCTGCTCGTAGTGCTCATCCTCCGCAACACCAGTCTGCAATTGAGCACCGACCTCGCCTGGGCGATGTTGGCCGGCTCGATCGATTCCCTCGCCCTCCTGGGTTTCTACCAACTCCTATCCCGCGGGAATATGTCCATCAGCGCACCCCTCACGGCGCTCACGGTTGCGGTCGTGCCGATGCTCTTTGGGATCTTCACGACCGGCCTCCCGACGGCGATAAAAATCATCGGCATTGCCTTCGCTCTGGTCGCCATCCTGCTCTTTGGGTATACACCGGGGGATCGCGACGCTCCCGCACGGCGGAACATCAAGTTTCCGATGCTGATCCAACCCATCTGGGTCGGCGTGATTTTCGGCACCGCGCTGATTTGTCTGGACCAGGTGGAAAACCCAGATGTGTTGGCGCCATTGCTTTTCCTGCGGATCGCGGCGCTGAGCACTTTGTTGCTCGCGTTGTTCACCCGCCCGAATGTTCAACGTCCCGTCCTCGCAATCTGGAATCAAAAAGGAGCGCTGCGGGAAACATTCACCGCCGGGGCGAAAATCATGGCCTTCATCGGGCTGGTAGATATCTCCGCGACGGGCGCCTTCATACTGGCCACGCAATGGGGTAGCCTCACCATCATCGCCGTGCTCGGCTCCCTTTACCCCGCAGTGACCGTTATGCTGGCCCATTTCATCGATCATGAAAGGCTGCAACGGCAGCAGCTGTTGGGCCTCGGGTTCTGCCTGACAGCTATTGCCTTAATCTCCGTTTAATGAAAACTGCTGAGGCAAGATGACCGGAATTTTACTGGGTTTACTGACAGCGTTGGGTTGGGGTGTGGGTGATTTTTATGGTGGTGTGGTCAGTCGGCGTTGGCCCTCATTGCTCGTGGTCTTGGGCAGCATGGTGCTGGCCACGCTCGTTTTATTCGGCGGGATACTGATCCGTGGTACGGGTATCCACATCGGCGATGATCTCATTTGGGCCATGACGGCGGGAGCCATCGGTGTCTTCTCGTTAACCGGTTTCTTCCGGCTGCTCTCGCGCGGGAACATGGCGGTGAGCGCACCCCTCACAGCACTCACAACCGCCATCGTTCCCGTCGTTTTCGGCATCGCCAGCAGCGGTTTGCCGTCACCGACGCAATCGGCGGGCATCATCATCGCGCTCTTTGCCATTCCTCTCGTGGCTCAGGGGAGCGGCGCCACCAGTTTCTATCACACGATGCGCAGCGCGCCGCTCAAAATACTGGAACCCATTCTCGTCGGTGTGGGTTTTGGGGTAGGCTTGGTTTGCCTCGACCAGATTGACACGACTGATTTACTGGCACCGCTACTCATCCAGCGGTTGACAGCCATTCCTTTACTCTTGCTCATCCTCTGGTTGAGTCCCGGTCGTCGTTTGGCGCTACGACAGGGATTTGGCCCCATCGTAACCGCCATCCGCCCTGCTCTATTCTGGTTGATCATCATCGGTTTTTGTGATACCACCGCGAATGGCGCCTTCATCTTGGCCACGCAGCTGGGCGAGTTGACCATTGCGGCGGTTGTCGGCTCGCTGCACCCGGCAGTCACCGTCGTCATGGCGCGTTTCATCGATAAAGAACAACTGCAGCGCGCTCAATCCACCGGTCTGGTGCTGTCCCTCCTTTCAATTGTGCTAATCTCTCTGTAACCAAGCAGCGCTGAGGAGGCGAAATGGCCGCAATCCTGCTGGGCTTGTTGGCTTCATTGGGTTGGGGTACCGCCAGTTTCTACGGCGGCATCGCCAGCCGGCGCTGGCCTCCGATCTTCATCACTCTATACAGTTACATCTGTGAATTGATCATTTTGCTCGGCATCGCCTTATTGCGAGGCGCCAGCTTCGATATGGGTGATGATCTGTACTGGGCAATGGCCGCAGGTTCGCTGGCTGTGATCTCGATCGCTTGGTTCTTTCACTTGCTGGCGCAGGGCAATATGGCCTTAACGGCGCCGCTGACGGCCCTGACCTACGCCATCGTACCCGTGCTATTCGGTGTCATCAGCATTGGTTGGCCCAAGAACACTCAGCTAGTTGGTATTGGCATCGCGCTCCTGGCCATCCCTTTGATGGCGCAGGGTGGTGCGAAGGTCCATATCGAGAACATCTGGCGCCATTCCCTGCGGCTGCTCGGTTCACCCATCCTCGCTGGAATTGGCTTCGGCCTCGTCTTGATCTTCATCAACCAAGTCCAGTCGAGTGATTTACTGCCACCGTTGGTCGTCGCGCGGTCAACCGGAAGCCTGATACTCCTGATCCTCCTATGGTTGAGCATGAGGCGGCGCCAGCCCGAAGCTTCAGGTGCGGGGATATTGGTCGCCGCGCTGCGCCCGGCCTTGGTTTACGTATTGGTGATCGGCGTCGGGGATATCATCGCCTACGGCGCTTTCATCCAATCGGCCCGACTGGGCGGCATCACCATCGCGGCGGTGATGAGCTCGCTCCCCCCGGCGGTGACCGTGCTCATGGCGCGCCTCATCGACAAAGAACAGCCGAGCCGCGCCCAATTGGCTGGTCTCGTGCTGTCCCTCGTCGCGATTGTGTTGATTTCGCTCTAGAAGCTTCTTCTCTTAAATCGGGCTCAGCTTCCTTTTACCAGCCGCGGTCAGCCAAACGCTCTTCCTGGGGCATCGTGCTCACGTTGATCCCGACCATCGGCTCTCCCAGACCACGGCTCACCTGCGCCAGGATCTCCGGGTTCTGGTAATGCGTCACCGCCTCGACGATCGCTTTGGCACGTGGCGCTGGGTCGGCGCTCTTGAAAATACCACTACCCACGAAAACGCCATCCACCCCAAGCTGCATCATCAACGCTGCATCCGCCGGGGTAGCCACGCCACCCGCGGCAAAGTTCACGACCGGTAGCCGCCCCAACCGCGCCGTTTCCTGCACCAATTCATAGGGCGCTTGAATGTCCTTGGAATAGGTGAAGAGTTCGTCCTCATTCATGGAAGTGAGGCGGCGAATGGCACCCATCACGCTGCGTGCGTGGCGGACCGCTTCGACTACATCGCCGGTGCCCGCCTCACCCTTGGTTCGGATCATGGCGGCGCCTTCGGCGATCCGACGCAACGCTTCCCCCAAATTGCGACAACCGCAGACGAAGGGCACCGTAAAGACGTGTTTGTTGATGTGATGCGCTTCATCCGCCGGGGTGAGCACCTCGCTCTCGTCGATGTAATCCACACCGAGCGCTTCCAAGATCTGCGCTTCGACGAAATGCCCGATGCGCGCTTTCGCCATGACGGGGATGCTGACCGCGTTGATGATCCCCTCAATCATATCCGGGTCAGACATGCGGGCGACGCCGCCCTGCGAACGAATATCTGCCGGAACGCGCTCTAAGGCCATCACCGCGCAGGCGCCGGCGTCTTCGGCAATTTTGGCGTGTTCCGGAGTGACGACGTCCATGATGACGCCGCCCTTGAGCATCTGCGCGAGGCCGCGCTTGACAGTTTCGGTGTTCTTGCTGACCGCGCCGTTGGAACTCATGGCTACCCCGGACAGAGATCTCGAGAATCAAGACTCTTAGCCCACATTCTAGCGTGAGCCGCCGCGGCGTCCTATGCGGGCTGGGCCACCTGAACCAGTTCTGCCAGGGGCGTGTCGAGCGGGGCGTGCAGCGCGCCACGGAGAGCGGCTTCGGCAAGATCCGAATCCACCGGAACGGCGGCGGATTGGAACTTCTCCACGAGTTCGGCATCGCTCAACGGCCGTCTTGGATCGCCGCGCGGGTCGTCGACACGGATGGTCCGAGCCTCACCGCTCGTGAACTCGGCGTTCAGTACGCAGCCCCAGCGCTGCGGATAGGCGGCATCCAGCGTCGGGTCGCTGGTGACCTCGATGCAATCGGCCACACGCAACACCTCGGGGTCCCGGAGATGCGTCTCGCCGAAACTCGCCAGCGTCGGCCGGCCGTGGACCAGGGCCTGCGCGGCTCCGTAGTACACGCTGAACTGGGCGTCCACGCGGTTGGCGGGACGACGCTTCGGTTCGGGCGGATCGGCGACGATCTCGCCGCCGCCGGGAAGGACGCTCACGGAGACTCGCCGCAGCCGGTCGAGTCGAAAGCCGTTGGCGGCGCGTAGCTCACGACAGGCGTCGATCACGGGATGAATGTAGCGACAGCAGGGGTAAGGCTTGATGGCGACATCGAGCAGGGCCGGATGGTCGGGATCCAGCGCATTCAGCAGCTCGGGCCGCGGGTCGTTGCTGAAGGCCTCCAGCAGCCCGTAGGTCCCGGTGAGGGCGTCGGTGGGGCCGACGACGCCGGCCGCGGCCAGGTCGGCGGCCACGAGTCCGGCCTGCGCGGCCCAGCCGGCATTCAAGCGCTTGCCGTCGCTGCCGTTCTGGACGTAGGCCATCGATCCGGCGGCCAGGCCTCCGGCAAGCCCCAGGGCCTGGTGAATGCCGTCGGCATCCAACCCACCCGCGTGCGCGGCGGCAACCGCGGCGCCCAGGGCGCCGGCGACCCCGGTTGGGTGAAACCCGCGCGCATACGTGGCGGGCGCGTAGAGCGCATCCCCGACCCGCATGGTTACCTCGTAACCGCCGACGCCGGCCGCCAGCAGATCGCCAAGTGTCCCGCCGCCGCGTTCAACGGCCGCCATGGCGGCAGGCCAGACCACGACGCCGGGATGCAGCGAGGACTCGTTGGTCACGTCGTCAAGTTCCAGCGCGTGGGCGGCCATCCCATTGGCCAGCGCCGCGGCGGGCGCCGGCGCCCGTTCACGCAGATGGACCGAGGCCTCGCCGTCGCCGGGTTGAACGGCGTAGGTCGCGACGCGCTTGGAGACGGCAAGGTCGCTGCCGCCAATCAGCACGCCGAAATAGTCGAGCAGCAGGCCGCGGGCGCGCGCTTCGACCTCCGGCTGCAGAGTGTCGGGTGAAACTGCGGCGGCAAACTCGGCGAGATCGCGTGAGGGGTTCTTCGTCATGGCGATGATTCCGCAGCGCCCGGCCCCGCCATGATGCCAAGACTCGGCCAAGCCGTGTCAGGCGGCTGCCGGTGCTTCAGAGGTTCGAGCCGCGCGGCGCCGCCCGCTCCCACCGGAGGCGCCCCGAACGCGATTTTCCGTGGATGACCATTGGCGGGGTCGTCAAGAGGAGCTCATCACCATCCAGGTGAATGTATCTGACCTGTTCGGTCCCAACGCGATTGGGATAGAAGGCTGTCTCGATTCGGTGCACGACGCGGTCTCCGAGGAACTCATACGCGCCGCCGTAGGAAATGAAGGTGCCTGCCGCCGCCAGCTTTTCCTCGTCGGTGCCGCCCAGGATGTCGTCCGACGCGAAGTTGGTCCGGCCGGCGGCCATGATGAGGACCGCCATGTAGCCATCGGGCGTGTACATGATCAAGCCCGACGCGTCCTTGCCCAACGGGTATGACACATCGTCACCGGCGTGGGCCTCGTAGGTAACCAGGCGCCAGGCTCCGATCAGCGGGTTCGGCTCCATGGCGACCTCTCCATCGACGCGAACTGGGGCCATCATGCCAATCCACGGCTAGGCGGTGTCGGCCAGCAATGCGTCCAGCAGCCGCTGCTTGAGGGCGGCAAACGCCGGCGTTCCTCGCACGGCGCGCGTTCGGGGCCTGGGCAAGCCGACGGGCAGATCCAGCTGAATGCTGCCGGGGCGTCGGGTCATCACGTAGACGCGGTCCGAGAGCCAGAGGGCTTCTTCCACGTCGTGCGTGACAAATAGCACGGCCGCCTCGAGCCGTTCCCAGATTTCGAGCAGCCACTCCTGGAGCGCCGCGCGGGTGAGCGCATCGAGGGCGCCGAACGGCTCGTCCAGCAGCAGGATGTCCCGTTCGAGCAGGACAGTGCGCAGTAGCGCCGCGCGTTGCCGCATACCGCCGGAGAGGGTGTGCGGCAGCGCGTCGGCAAAGCCTTCAAGACCGAAGGACGGCAGCAGTGACCGCGCGCGCGTGCGCGCCGCGGCGCGGTCGCCGCCGCCGACCTCCGCCCCGAGCGTCGCGTTGTCCAGCAGCGAGCGCCAGGGCAGCAGCAGATCGCGCTGCGGCATGTAGGCCACCTGGCCGGGCGTACCGTCGGCTTCGGTCGCGATTTCAATCGCGCCGTCCGTCGGCTCCTCAAGCCCCGCGATCAGTCCCAGCAGCGTGCTCTTCCCACAGCCGCTGGGACCGACCAGGGAGACAAACTCCCGGCGGCCGACCTCCAGGCTGACGTTGCGCAACGCCTGAACCGACTGCCCGCCGTTGGCCGGGTAAGCCTTGGACACGCCGGACAGCCGCAAGACCGGCGGTCCAACGGACATTGGCCTCTAGCTGTTCCGGATGAAGCTGTTGTCCATGGCGTCCGAGGTGTTGATCACGCGCGACTGCAAGCCGTTCGCCACCATCCAATTCGCGTAGGCGTCCCAGACCGCCTGCGACTGGTCCCCCCAACGGTCGGCATCCTCGGCGTAGCGGGGGCTCAACCACGGCTGGCTGAGGCGCACGAGGTCGGCGTTGATGCCTTCCGCGTTGGCGATCAGGATTTCGGCCGCATCCTCGGGGTACCTGATGGCGTAGTCGTAGCCTCGCTTCACCGCCCGTGTCCAGCGCTGCACGACGTCGGGCCGATCGGCAATCAACTGTTCGCCGGTGACGTAGACCGGCGTGTAGTAGTCCGGCACGCAGTCCAGGTCGGTCATCCGCACGAAGTTCAACTCGATGCCGCGCAACTGCGCCTCAACGCCCGTCCAGCCCTCGAAGATCCAGACGAAGTCGACATCGCCGCGCTCCCAGGCCACGAACGGGTCGGTGAAACCAATGTCTACAAACTCGATGGCATTCACGTCGCCGCCGTCGCACTCCATGAGCGAGGTGAGCACCTGGCGTTCGACATCGGAGCCGAAGGCTCCGTACTTCTTGCCCTCGAAGTCCTTGGGCCGGCGAATGCGCCGGTCGACCGGCGAGGCGAAGCCGGACGTGTTGTGCTGGATGACCGCTGCGATGGAGACCACCGGCACGTCCTCGACACGCGCCAGCGTGACGGCTTCCTGGTAGCTGACGCCGAAACTGGCCGCCCCGGAGCCTACGGCGGCCTCGACGCCAGCCGTACCCGGCTCGACGATCGTGACCTCAAGCTCTTCTTCCGCGAAGTAGCCCTTGGACTGCGCCACGTACAGCCCCGTGTGGTTGGTATTCGGGACCCAGTCGAGCATGACGGTCACGCTGGCCGGGCCGGACGATGCTTCGCCGCAGGCGCTGAGCAACGGAATCGCCGCCGCCGCGCCAAGCGCGCCCAGGGCGCGCCGTCGTGTGAGCTTCATGTCTGGGCCTCCTCCGTTCGAACGTAAATCCAGGGCGCAATCCAGCGCCCGACGACATCGACTGCGAGAAACAGGGCAACGCTTAGGACCGCGATGACCGCGATGACCGCGAACACACGCGCCGTCTGGAACGAACTGGACGCGCGCAGCATGTAGAGGCCGAGCCCCTGGCTGGCGCCGACCCATTCGCCGATCACCGCGGCGATCACGCTGTAGGTGGCCGCAATCTTCATGCCGCTCAGCAGCGACGGGATGGCGGACGGCAGCTTCACCTTGCTGAAGACCTGCCGACGGCTGCCGCCCATCGAGCGCACCAGCGCCTGCATGTCCGGGTCGGCATTGCGCAGACCGCCGGCCAGGCTGACCGCGATGGGAAAGAAGCAGGCCAGGGCCACGATCAGGATCTTGGGCGTGATGCCGAATCCGAACCAGATGGCCAGCAGCGGCGCCAGCGCGAAGATCGGGATCGTCTGCGAGGTCACCAACAGCGGCGACAACGCCCGCCGGGCCAGGCCCGACTGATCGATCAGCGCGGCCACCGCGAACGCCAACAGCAAGGCTGCGGCGTAGCCAATGGCGGCTTCCAGCAGCGTCCGACCGGTGTGCGGCGCCAGCTGCGGGAGCGACTCGACGAATTCGACCACGATCACGGTCGGACTCGGCAGCAGCCACTCGGGCACGGCGGCCAATCGAGTAACCAACTCCCAGGCGCCCACCAGCACCGCCAGCACCCCCAGCGCCGGCGCAATCCGCGCGACGCGATGAGTGTTCAAGCGGCGGTCTGCCGGCGGAAGGGCGCGACGCGCTCGCGCATGGTCTGCAGACCGGTCGGGCGCTCCAGCAGGCGGATATTGGTCTGGATCGCATCCGGGCCCTTGGCGATGGCGGCGCGGTGGGCGCCGATGGCGACCTGCATGAGTTCGGCGGCGTCATCGCCTTCGATGGTGGTTTCCAGCGAACCGACTTCGTACTCGAGGCCGGCCGCCTGGATGTGCGCAATGGCCGCGTTGATCGGCTCCAGGTCGTCGCAGCCTTCGAGCGACTGCACTTGAATCCCCAGCGTTGCTCGTGGCATCGCCATCCTCCTCAAGAACGACGAAATCCGCGGGTTGCCGTGCAACCTGCGGATCGGCGCGAGCCTGCTCCCTACGCTGGCATTACCCAGATCAGGTTCCACGGGTCGGCGACGGCTCCGGTCGCCTTCTCAGCCGGGCTTGCCCCCGGCTCCCCCACGATTCAGTTGTTGAGGCTCGTCCGAACGCGAGCCGTTAGTTCATCCACCTAACGCTCGCACGCGCGAATCGGGGTGTCAATTGCCGGCCGGGCCGTGCTCGTGCACAAGCAGCACCATGCCCGATCCGACCTCCACCGTCGCCGCTGAACAGGTGAGTTCGTTGCTGACGCCGAGGCTCGTTGCGACTTCAAGGTTGCGGCCGTCAAGCTCGTAAGCGAGCCCCTGGGATTGGAGGTCGAGCGCGGGCCCGTCCACGGCCAGCAGCGTGACGATGTCGCCGGCGCGGCCGTGAATCTCAGCCCGATCGGTCACCAGCCGGACGTCGCGGCGACCGTCGGCCAGTACGACGTCGCGGCCTCGCCACTGCGGGTTGGCGAGCAGCATGACGTTCGCCAGTTCGTGGTCGAGGCGGGCGCCGCCGAACGCACCCACGACGAGAATTCGCTCAGGATCAACTTCAATTGCCGCCCGCAGGGCCAGCTCGGCGTCGGTGGCGTCCTTGGCGGTCGGAAAGCGACGGACTTCGACATCCGGGTTTGCCTTTTGCGCCTCTGAGAGTCCTGCCTCGCCAAGCGAGTCACCATCGCCCACGATGACATCACAGATGCCCCCGGCTTCGGTAACAGCCCGGGCCCCGCCGTCGGCGGCGACGACGCGATCCGCCGTCGCCAGCTGCCGCGCCAGAAACGCCGGGTCGATGTCCCCGTTCAGCACCACCAGCACCGTCAGGCCGGAGCCCACGCGACGCCCTCCGGTCTAGAGATCCGTTCGGTAGAGGTACCGGACGTCCCAGAGCCCGAACAAGGTCGGGGTGAGGTTTCCAAAGACGTTGCGGACCGCCGTGATCCGCTCCGCGTGCGTCGTGTAGATCACGGGGAGGTGTTCGGCGGCAAGCTCCTGGGCCCGGTGGTAGCGCCGGACCCGCTGCTCGTGGTCCAGCTCCTGGCTGCCTTCGACGAAGAGCCGGTCAATCTCGGCCTCCCAGGAGGTGGCGGGGGTGACCTGATTCGGATTCCAGAGATGCAGGGCTTCGCTGCTGTGCCAGAAGCCAATACTGAAGTGCGGCTCGACGCCGCCACCGAAGCCAATGACTACCGCTTCCCAATCGTGGGTGTTGGTCAACTGGTCGACGAGGTCGCCGAACGGAACCGACACGACGTCGGCCCGGATCCCGATCCTGGCGAGACCTTCGTGGACGATCCGCTGCACCTCGCGGCGCACCGTGTTGTCGTCGGCGTTCGTGGCCAACGTGAACGATAAAGCGTTTCCGGCGTAGTCCTCGCGGACGCCATCGCCGTCGCTATCCAGCCAGCCGAGGCCGTCCAGGATGGCGTTGGCTCTCTCGATGTCGAAGTCGTACTGCCGAACGTCGGGGTTGTGAAAGTCGCCGGCGGCGGGGCTTATGAAGGCCCACTGCGGGTAGCCCAAGCCGTGCTGCACGCCGTCGATAATGCTGTCCTTGTCGATCGCGTGCGCGACGGCCTGCCGGAACCTGGTGTTCTCGAACCAGCGCAGCTTGTCGGGGTCCAGGAAGGGCTCGCCGGTCCCGGCGTCCCTGCCGGGGTTCATGTTGAAGGCCAGGAACGTCGAGCCGAAGGTGGGACCGCGTCTGAAGATCGTGAAGTCCTCGGCGTCCTGTAACGGATCGAGCGTCGCGAACTCCTCGCCCAGGACGCCGTGGGCGTCCGTCTCGCCCGATCGGAACTTCGTAAGTTCGGATTCCAGGTCCTCGACGATGATGTATCTGACTTCGTCCAGATACGGGAGCGAATTGCCTTCGCTGTCCTTCAGCCAGTAATTCGGGTTGCGCTGCAGGACGATGCTCTCGCCGGGAACGTAGCTCTCGATCGTGAAGGGTCCGGTGCCGACGATTTCAGCCGGATCGGTCTCAATGTCCCAGGTCGTCGCAAACATGCTGTTGGCCACGGACTTCTCGAGGATGTGCCTGGGATATATGGGGGTGCCCATGGCGCGCAGGAACGGTGCAAAGGGCACCGGCAGGACGAACCGCACGGTGTAGTAGTCGATCGCGGTGACCGTCATCCGCGCTTCGGTCCACTCGCCGCTTTCGGCGTCGAGCACCCGGAAGTTGAACGGCGCGCGATCTCCGGTGGCGATGTCGTCGTTGTAGATAATCCGGTCAAAGGTGAAGGCAACGTCCTGAGCGGAGAAGAGTTGCCCGTCGTGCCACCGGACATCGCGGCGTAAGTGGAATGTCCAGGTTAAGCCGTCGTCGGAGCGTTCCCAGGACTCCGCCAGTCGCGGCTCCACCTCATTGGTCAGCCACGAGGTTTGGGTAAGACCTTCGAAGAGATAGCCGAGGATGCCGGATGAGGACGAATCGTTCGCAAGGGCCGGATTCAACGTCAGAGGCTCACCGATCGTGGCGTAGGTGATGCTTCCGCCCGGCGTTCCCACGGTGTAGTCGAACGCCTCGGCATTGGCTCGCAACTCGGTGACGGTCGAGCTGGCGGGACTGTCGGGGGATGGGCGCTCCTGGGATGAGGTCGGCGTAGCCGCGGGCGTCGGCATGGGCGTAGCCGAGGGCGTCGGGCTGGGCGTGGCGACAGGTGTCGGGCTCGGTGTGGCAACAGGTGTTGGGCTGGGCGTGGGGCTGGGTGTGGGGCTGGGCGTGGCCACGGGCGTGGGGCTGGGCGTGGCCACGGGCGTGGGGCTGGGTGTGGCGATGAGTGTGGGTTCCGGCTGCGGAAACAGGGGCGGCGGCGCAACCAGTGGTACCGGAACGTACAGCCACTCGGCGTCTGTTTGGTCGCTGATGGTTCCAAGAATCTGGGTTAACGGTCCGGGGAAATCGGCAACGGTCGTCGTGAAGGACGTGGCGACAACTCTCGACTCGTGAGTCGGCAAGTCACCGAGCGCCTGCTTCTTGCCCTCAACCGGAAGATATCCACGGAACGTGTAGTGAAGCAGGAAGACGTTGGTCAGGTCGGTCCCACCGACATTGGTTACCGTGACTCGGCAGGTCACGGTGTCGCCCAGCACCAGCGGTTCGGCACCGCACGAGGCGCTGACCTCAATGCCTGGAGGACCCTCGTGCAACGCCTCAGCGTTCCAGGACCCTAAAGCAAAGGCTGCCGCCGCGGCCAAGATTGCCGTGATGACGGCAAGCCGGGGCGATTGAAAGCGAGTGAGGCGGAGGACTTTCAACTAGCTGCCCAGCCCGTGGCCAACCGCGATACTTACAATAGTAACGTCCGCTTCGCGCCAGTCAATATCAGCTAGGTTGGCCCATTTCCTCAGGCGAAGCGGTCCGGGCCAAAGGGGCTGAGGAGGGGGTCCAGGCGGTCGTCGCCTACGAGGTCGGCTACGAGTTTGACCGTTACCGGCGCAAGAGCGATGTCCCTGGTGAAGTGGCCGGTGGCGACGACGAGTCCATCGACCGCCGTCGGGCCGATGACCGGAAAGCCATCGGCCGACTGGGGACGGAAGCCCATCCAGGTCTCCATGATCTCGGCGTCGGAGAGTCCGCGGGCGAGGGCGGCGGCATCGGCGTGTACCTGCCGGATGGCAGCGGCGTTTACGGGAGTGTCGAACCCCTCGCCCTCCCGCGAGGCGCCCGGTGCGACACGTCCATTGGCGTGCAGCTCAACGCGAGGAACTGCCGAGGCATCCGCGGAATCTCCGCGTGGCGAGCCTGAGGCTGGGTTCCAGGTCTATCGACCTGGACCTATTCCCTCTCGGTTTCCGACGACTCGGCAGAGCCGCGCTCCGCGACTTCCGACGATTCGGTTAGGTCGATCTCCGGCGTCGGTCTCTTCGCGCCAACGACCTGGCGGACGCGATCCACCGCGCCAGCGGCGGCGGCGCCCGTCGTTCGCGCAGCCTGATTGGACGTCGCCTGTACTCGGCCAGCCCCCGCCTTCGCCCAGGCCGCGAGCGGCCGGCCGGCCTCCACGGCTTTTCGATTGAATCGGACGATGACCGCACCGGTAACCAACAATGCCGCAACTAGCCCAAGAAGCTTCCTCATCACCCGCCTCCTCACAAGACAGCAGCCAAATGCCACTGAAGGGACACTCAAGGAACGAGCCCCGGTCCTTGTGCGAAACGCACTTGGATCAATGTCCACCTGGATCCGGTCGCCTGGATCAGGTTCGAACCATAAGTTCGACCGGTGGGCAAATTATACGCGCCGAAGCGGGTCCCAGGCCGGGTTTAACTGAAGCGAAACGCTCCGAAGGGCACCAGCAGCGGGTCAAGCCGACCGTCGCATACGAGGTCGGCGACGAGTTCGGCCGTCACCGGCGCCAGGGCGATGCCCTTGGTGAAGTGGCCGGTGGCGACGACGAGGCCCTCGACTGGCGTCGGGCCGATGACCGGGAATCCGTCGGCCGACTGGGGGCGGAAACCAATCCAGCTCTCCACGATCTCGGCATCTGTGAGTCCGGGGATGAGGGCGGCGGCATCGCCGTGTACCTGCCGGATGGCGTCGGCGTCGATGTGGGCGTCGAATCCCACGTCCTCCTGCGTGGCGCCCAGCGCGACCCGTCCGTCGGCGCGCGACACGATGACGCCCTCGGGAAAGTTGATGGCGCGGCGCGGTCCCTCGGCGCGCACGGCGCACATCTGCCCCTTGCAGGGACGCACGGGCAGCCGGAAGCCCGGCGCCAGGCCGGCGCACCAGGCGCCGGCGGCCAGGATCACCGCGGAGGCGGCTATTGATCGGTCACGCAGACAGACTCCCGTGGCGCGACTGCCGGTGACCTGTATGGAGCTGACCGGTGAGTCCGTCAATACCTCGACGCCCGCCGACCGAACGGCCTGCTCCAGGGCTGCGGCGAGCGGGCGCGGATCCAGCGAGGCGTCGGCCGGGAACAGCGCCGCCGCTTCAACGGGACCGGTACACGACGGTTCCAGCGCGCGGAGTTCCCACGGTGTCAGGAGTTCGGCCGGGTATCCGGCGTCGATCAGCCAGGACACTCTCGACGTGAGTTCCGCGACGTCTTCGTCGGTGCGCGCGACGGCCAGGATGCCGTCGGCGCTCCAATCCACGGCATCAGCCTTAACCTGTTCCAGGAATTCCGGATAGGCCGCGAGCGAGCGGCGCAGCAGGTCGAACAGGGGTCCGGGGCCGGCCCCGTTGTGGTGGGCAGCGATGATGCCGGCCGCAGCCCAGGTGGACTCACGCGCCGGGCGCCCGCGCTCGATCAGGGTGACGCGCAGGCCGCGGCGCCGCAGTTCCCAGGCGCAGGCCAGACCAACGATTCCGCCGCCCACGACGGCAACGTCAGCGGTGTGTCCGTCACTCACCGCCTTGCCGATCCGGTGCGGGTCAGTCTCCGACTAGGCCCCATCCACAGCGGCTCGCAGCGCTTCGCCGTTCTGGGCCCACCAGCTGGAGAGGATGCCGATGTCGGTGCCGATCGAGAAGTGGGTCACGCCCATGTCCAGGTAGCGCTTGGCGTGGTCCGGCGAGCCGATCTCGGCGCGCGGCTGAATGCCCATGTCGAGCGCGGTCTTGATGACGTAGGCCTCGGCTTCGCGAACCTCGGGGGAGCCACCCTGGCCGGGCTTGTCGATGCTCATGGCGTAGTCGGTGGGACCGAACTGGACCATGTCCACGCCGCCGACACCGATTACGTTTTCGAGATTTCGGACGGCTTCGTCCTTCTCGATCATCAGCATCACGACGGCCTGCTCCAGCGCGTCCACGAAGGCCTGACTACCACCCTCGCGCACGTACCCGGTGTCGCGGCGCGAACCGGCGCCATGCTTACCGCCGGTGGACGGGGTGCTGGCTCGGACCGCCTGCACGCACTCGCGCGCTTCCTCGGGCGTTCGCACGTCCGCAAACAGGAGGTTCTGGATCCCCGAGCCGATGGCCCGCACGGTCAGGTAGGTCCGCGGCTCCTGCTCGATCTTGATCATGCCGCTGAAGTTGTCGAAGAGATCGATGGCGCGCCCGATGTTCTCCAGCGCGTAGAGGTCGTAGGGCGCGTATTCGGCCACGAATTCCACGTAGTCGTACTGCCCGGTCTGGCCGACCAGCTCAACGATCGCGGGCCAGGAGATCAGGACGTGCGTGCTGTAGCTGGGCTTGCCGGCATCCAGCAGTTCGCGAAGACGGTTAGGGCGCATGAGGACTTACCAGTTAGGTGTCGGCTGCGGCGCAGTGTTTCACACCGCCGCGGGCCGCGTCTCAGCCGGCTGCCGCGCTCAGGTCACCCGGTACTCGCGCAGCGCTTCCCAGTTGACATTCATGCCAAGGCCGGGGCCCTGCGGGAGACGAACGGTCCCACGATCGGTAAGTTCCAACTTCTCGTGGAACATGACGTCGTTCAGACCGGCCACATTGGGGTTGTAGTACTCCAGGATCAGCGGCATGGGGAACGCCGCCAGCAGGTGGATATGAATCTCCTGCAGGCCGTGCGGCGCGATGGGGATCTCGTAGGCCGCCGCCAGGGCCGCAACTCTGCGGTATTCAGTGATGCCACCGAGCACCATCGCGTCTGGATTGAGGATGTCCACGGCGCCGGTTTCAAGAAGCTCGCGGAAGCCCCAGCGGGTGTACTCGTTCTCGCCGGCGGCGACCGGCACGGTCGACGAGCGGGCCGTCGCGGCGCTGCCGCGCATGTTGTCCGGGGAGACCGGCTCCTCGAACCAGAAGGCGTCGTATTCCTCCAGGATGCGAGCCATGCGAACCGCGTCCGCCTGTACGTAGGCGTTGTTGGCGTCCACCAGCAGGTCGATGTCGGGGCCGATGGCGTCGCGAACGGCGCGGATGCGGACCTCGTCTTCGCGAAGCGGGACCGCGCCGATCTTCATTTTGACGGCGTTGGCGCCTTGCTCCACGTAGCCCAGCATCTCGTCCTGCAACTCGGCCAGGCCCTTGCCCTCGGCGTAGTAACCACCGGCAATGTAGGCGCGCACCTCGTCCGTGAAACCGCCCAGCACCTGGTAGAGCGGGCACCCAAAGGACTTGGCCACGATGTCCCACAGCGCGATGTCGATAGCCGAAATGGCCCTGGTCGTCAGACCTTTCCGGCCGAAGATCTTGGGCTGGTAGAGGGATTCCCAGATGCGCTCGACGTTGCGCGGGTCCTCGCCGACCAGCGCCTGCCGCATGTCGTTGACGGTGGCAATGGTGGCGTCACCCTGCGCCGTCGCGGCGATGCCGCCGGCGCCGCAGATCCCAAAGCCTTCCAGACCGTCGTCAGTCGATATCCGCACCACGACGTTCTTGGATGCGGTGTAGGTGTACTTCCCGTTGCTGATCGGGGTGTCGTACGGCTTGGCGTACAACTCGGCGGTGACGTCGGTAATCTTCACGCGGCGGCTCGTATTGACTGAAGGGACCAGCCGCAGCAAACCACGGCGGCGGGCGCGCGGTCAATCGCTAGCGGGCAACGCTCGGCTGGTCCACAACCGTGAATACGGTTTCGGCCGCCACGGCGCCGTCGACTGTGATCGCAACCGAGTGTTTGCCAAGGCAGTTGGTCTCGTCCACGTAGAACGCAAAGTACCCGCGCCGCAGCGCCTGTTGCGGACCAGTCTCGAATTCGCCGCCGCAACTGCCGGAACTCCAGCGGAATCCAAGTCGAGCGCCCTCACGCACATCGCGAAACTCGACGCTGATAAATATACGGTCGTCGAGTCCAAACACTTCCGATACGTCCTGCGGTCGCTGCAGACCATCCACGGTCAGCGCGGTGGCAACGCGGCCGATGTTCGCGCGCAGTGGAGTGGGCGTCCGCGCAGGAGTCGGCGGCGGCGGCGCCGGCGGCTGGGTGACCGTCGGCGAGGCTGCGGGCACCGCCGTGGTTGGGCCAGGCGACGGTGAGGGCGATGCCACCGACGGAGCGGTGGGCGACGGACTTGGCGAAGGCGATAGCGCCGTCCCTGTCGCCGTGGGCGGCGGTCCGGCCGGCGGCGCTGTCGGCGGGGGTGTTGCCGGTGGCGGCGTGGGCGTCGTCGCCGGGACCGCCGCAGCCGTGGGCGTAACGGTTGACGCAACGCGCGGAGCAGCGGCCAGGGATGCGGCCGTCGGCGTGGACGAACTCGCCGCGACCGTTGGCGCCGGGCTCTCGGCCACCGGCGGCGCACGTGTGGGAACCGTCACGCTCGGCGTCTCCGCGACGTCGCCATTGCACGCCGCTATGGAAGCAAATGCCAGCCCCAGGCACACGTAGAGAAGCGCCGCCCTCGCGCGGGACCTCGCTGGTGTTGTGCAGCGTTGCACGCTGGTCCTCATCAGTCGCCGCAGCCTATTTGGAGTCGCAGACTCGGATTAATCCAAGTAGCCAAAACGCTTGCGAAGCGTGCCTTGAGTCTAACAACGGCAGGCTCCAACTCTTTGGTCACTATGAGACCGCAGCAGACTGTCGCGACGTTACGCGCGTCGCCAGGAACTACCGTCCGTTGAGCGCCTCGTGCAGGCGGTTGAGTACCTGCTGGGTCGCCACGTCGAGCGGCTCCTCCACGGTGGCGCCCGCCGCCAGGGCGTGGCCGCCGCCGCCGAAGGCTGCCGCCACCCGGTCGATACGCGGCCCCTGTGAACGCAAACTCACGCGCGTACGCGACGTATCGATTTCGTAGAACACGGCCACCGCCACCGCGTCGGCGACATCCTGGAGAGCATTCGGAATGCCCTGCGAGTCGGCAATGCGCGCACCCACATCCACCGCCATCCGCTCGCTGACCTGCGTCCAGACCACGCGCCCGTCGTCTGACCGCACCGCCGCCGCCAGCGCAGCGCCCAGCAATCGCGAGGCTTCGAATGTCCGTACGTTGAGCACCCGGCGCGGGACACCCGCCGTGGCGCCGCCCAGCGTTTGCAGGGCGGCAGCCGCTCGCAAGGTGCGCGGTCCCGTCTCTTTCGTCTGAAATCCGAGCGTGTCGGCCACCAACCCGGCCTGCAGCGCAATCGCGCCATCGCGCGAGATGCCGCCGCCCATCGTGCTCGACAGCATCCAGATCACTTCCGCCGCGGCGGCGGCGTCCGAAACCACGTAGTTCACGTCGCCGTATCGGTCGTTGGTGACGTGGTGGTCAATGTTCACGATCGGACGAACCGCGCGCAGCGCCGTTTGGACGTCCTCGTCGGCGCTCAGAAGGCGCACGCTGGCCGTGTCGACGGAGAAAAGGACGTCGAACGGTCGGGCGTCAGGCGGCGACGACAGCAATTCCGTTGTCAGCGCGTGAAATCGCTCAGTCCCCGGGATTGAAGCCAGCACCGCATCGATGTTCTCGGGCTGACTGACCGCCAACACCGGTGAGGCGCCCAGCCCCTCGAGAATCGCCGCCAACCCAAGGGCTGAACCAAGGCTGTCGGGGTCCGGGTTTCGATGCGAAACGATGAGCGGACGCCTGGCTCGCCGAATGTGCGCCACCACCGCACCGCGAATGTCAGGCTGGCGGGATGCGTCGCGGATGGCTGAGAGTCCTTGGGCGTGGCAGCACGGTCTGCGCCCATCTTATCGGCGCGGTCGGCCATTTCGGGACCCGGTGTTCCAGCAAATCGCTTTCGCGTGCTAGGTTCGGGGGAGCGAACGGAAATCTGGTTCCAATAGTCGCTGGGGGAACGCATGAGCGCGGTTGAAACGGGCGAACGCATTGGCCTGCCGCAGGACAAGCCACCGGCTGAGCGGATGTCGCTGCCGATGGCCGCCCCGCCGTCTCCGGAGCCGGCCGCCGCGATATCCCTGTCGCAGCGCGCCGCCCGAGCCTTCCGCGAGATCCTGGAGGGCAAGGGCGAATCTTATGGCGCGCTCAAGGTCGCCGTCACGGGCGGCGGCTGCGCGGGCAATCAGTACGCCATGGCCATCGCCCGCGCTCCGGAACCCACCGACATCGTGCTGGAGTCTCGCGGCGTGGACATCTTCGTCGACAGCTCTAGCGCTCACATGATGGTCGGCGCCGAAATCGACTTCATCGACAGCATGATGGGCCGGGGTTTCACGGTCAGGAACCCGAGCGCGGAGCAAACCTGCGGCTGCGGCAGTTCCTTCAACACCAACGGCAGCGGCGTGAAGCCGGGAGGCTGCACCGCCTAGGCGGCTTCGCTCAGCCGCCGTAACCCAGGTCGGCCAACGCCTCGCGCGCGGCCGCGGCCTCGTCCCACGGCTCTTCGCGGTGGGCGAACTGAATGGATTGTTCGTGGCCTTTGCCGGCCAGCACCACGGTGTCGCCGGCGCGCGCCAGGTCGAACGCTCGAGCAATGGCCTCGCGGCGGTCGTGAATCGTCTCGAAGCGCGCGCCGCCAAGGGTGCTTCCGGCAATCACCGCGCGCGCAATGTCCTCGGGGCGTTCCCGTCGCGGGTCCTCGTTGGTGACGATCGCCACATCCGCGCCCTCTGAGGCGGCGCGGCCCAGCAGCGGGCGCTTTTCCGCGTCCTGGTCTCCCGCGCTGCCAAACACCGCCAGCACCCGGCCGGAGGTGAATGCCCGAACCTCCGCCAGGCAAGCGGCCAGCGCCGCCGGCGTGTGGGCGAAGTCCACGATCACGTTAAACGGCTGGCCGGCCGTGACGGTCTCCATCCGACCCTTCACTGGAGCAAACGAAGCCAGCCGGTCCACTCCCGCCGACAGGTCGCCCGTGATGCTGCCCACGCAAGCCACGGCGGCCGCCACGTTGGAAACGTTCCAGCGACCGCGCAGGCGAGTCCGCGCTTCCCAATGTCCCCACGGCGATGAGCCGGCGACCACCAGTCCGTCGGGAGTGACGCCGGCGCAGCGTGCCGAGATGTCGGCCGGAGTCGTTTCGCCGAAGGTCAGCACGTCAACGGGGCATCCCTCCACGAAGCCAGCCGTTACCGGATCATCGGCGTTGAGCACGGCCGCCTTCCCCCGCCCGTCGTCCGGCCCCTGATCCAGCAGGTCCAGCAGCCGCCGCTTGGCCGCGCGGTAGGCCTCCAGCGTGCCGTGCAGATCGAGGTGCTCATGGGTCACGTTGGTGATCACGGCCCGGTCGAAGGCAAAGCCGTCCACGCGCGCCAGTTCCAGGGCGTGGGAGGCCACTTCAACCACCGCCCAGGCGTCGCCTTCCCGAACCATTTGGGCCAGGAGCCGGGCCACGGTGGGGGCTTCCGGGGTCGTCAGCCGGCTGGCCTTTGCTAGGTCCACGCCGCCCGCCCGCGTATTGACGGTCGTGAGTTCGCCGACTCCCCCGACGTAGGCGCCCAGCATCCAGGCGATGAGTCGAGAGGTACTGGTCTTGCCGTCGGTGCCGGTGACGCCCACGAGTCCCAACTGTCGATCCGGCTCGCCCCAGAATCGGCGCGCCAGGCCGGCCAGCGCCACCCGGCCGTCCGGCACGATGGCCAGGCCAACGTGGGGAGGCGTCTCGACCGGGCGTTCCGCGACGATCGCCGCCGCCCCGGCGGCCAGCGCGGCAGGTGCGTAGTCGTGGCCGTCGACCCGGAACCCTTGTCGGCAGACGAAGCACGATCCCGGCCGCACGTCCCTGGAATCAAGCGCAATGTCGCGAATGCGGGCGCCGGACGCGCGTATCGGCTGCGCGCCTGGCAGGCCGGCGATCAGCTCGTCAAAGGTCGGATACACCTGCCTGGCCTCAGCTTTGCGGCTGTCCACGCCGGCGCTGGAGCGCGGTGCGCGCGCGCAACACCCCCGAGGTCAGCACCCACGAGCGGACGCGTTGCAGCGGGAGATCGTACGTACCCGGATATTCCACCAGCCCC
This sequence comes from Chloroflexota bacterium, assembly GCA_022825895.1. Classification (GTDB taxonomy): domain Bacteria; phylum Chloroflexota; class UBA11872; order UBA11872; family UBA11872; genus UBA11872. The sequence continues at coordinate 21,020 of JAJDVX010000030.1, forward strand.
GGGTTGAAGCCGAGCTTGAAGCGATGCACGCCGGCCATCGGGTCGTCGGGATCATTGGGATCGGCCATTCCCCAGAGGTCATAGCGTCGGCAGCCGCGTTCCCGCGCCCACTGCATGGCAGCCCATTGCGTGGCGTGCGGGGCCATGCGCCCGCGCTCGGCGTCCGACGACGCGCCATACAGGTACACCGCCTCGGGGCCGAAGGCCACGGCCATCAGCGCCGCCAGCGGCCGGCCCTCAAATCGCGCCACAAGCAGCGCGGCGTAATCGCCGAAGGTTTGCGCCACGTCGCGGTAATAGGAGGCCGCATGCACCGCAAACCCCTGCCGCGTCGCCGTGGCGGTGGTCATCTCATAGAAGGCCTCGAAACCGGCCTCGCTTGAGTCCCGTTCCACCTCCACGCCTCGCCGCCCGGCCAGCCGGATGTTGTAGCGCATTTTCGACTTGAAGGAGGCCAATAACTCGGCGTCGTCCGCCGCCAGATCCACGACGGCCGTCCGCGGAATCTGCACAAAGGCCTCGGTCTTGCGAAACCTCAGTGCCTCCAGCACGGCCGCGTGCCCGGCGTGCACGGGCTCGACCCGCAGCAGCGATGCCCCAAGGCGCCGCGCTTCCTCGGAGGCCGCCTCCATCAGCGCCCGAGCGTCCGCGTCGGACTCCGCCAGGGGACCCCGTGGGACGTAGGCCAACCCGACCGACGGTCCCAGCGGCGGAACCCGGCGGGTTCGAGTCAAAAGCTGCACGCCCGAACCCGGCGCTTCGGCATCGCCCACCGCCAGACGGGTGACTTGCCAGCCGTAGCGCGCCTTCAGGTCGCCCCAGGAACCGGACTGCAGGAGGTTCGCGTCCGGGTGCGCGGCGGCGAACCCGTTCCACTCGCGAGCGCTCGATACGGACCGGACCGGCGACACGGCTACACCCGGGTCGCCGTGTGCAGGGCCACGCTGCCAAGCCCCAGGCGATGCACGCGCACGTCGGCGAATCCGGCTTCGGCAATCACAGCCGCCAATGCCTCCGCGCTCACGAATTCGTCCACCGATTGCGGCAGCCACGAATAGGCGCTGGCATGCCGGCTCACCAGCCGCCCCAGCAGCGGCACCCAGCGATTGAAGTACAGGCGAAACAGCGCGCGCGGCAGCGTGTGCCGCATCGGCGTCATTTCCAGGATCACCAGACGTCCGCCGGGGCGCAGGACCCGAGCCATGGCCGCGAAGATTCCGGGTAACCCGTCCACGTTGCGCAGCAGAAATCCGCTGATCACGGCATCTACGGATGCGTCCGCCAGCGGCGGGCGGAACGCATCGCCCAGGACGAATCTCGCGGTCTGGCCGGCCTTGGCCTCGCCGGCGCGCCGCCTGGCGATCCGGAGCATTCCCTCCGCGAAGTCCAGTCCGACGATCTCGGATCCGGCGCCTCCCTCGCGGGCCAGCGCCAGGGCCAGGTCGCCCGTTCCCGTTCCCACATCCAGCACCAGGCGCGGCTCAACCGCCATGACCTCCCGGACCGCACGCCGCCGCCAGCCGAGATGCAGGCCGAAGCTCATCAGGAAATTGAGCAGGTCGTAGCGCGGCGCAATGGCGTCGAACATCGGCCGCACCCAGAGGGCCTTGCGCGCTGGCACGGCGTCAGCCGCGAGACCTAGGTGTGGCGATCGGTCGCGTAGGTGACGAGATCGGCCAGGGCGTCGAAGGCCGGGTCTGGCGGCAGCCGGGTCAGCGCGGCCCGCGCCCGGTCCGCATACCCCTCGGCCACCGCGCGCGCCGCGTCCACGGCGCCCGACGCACGCAGCGTCTCGATGGCTTCGGCGGACTCGGTCTCGGACACCCCCTCGCCCTCGGCCAGCCGCCGCATCACGGGCGTGGGCGCGGCGGCGGCGGCCAGGTATTCCACCACCGGCAGGGTCAGCAGGCCGGCCCGCAAGTCGCCGCCCACCGGCTTGCCGGTTTCCCGCGAGACGCCCGCGATGTCCAGCACGTCGTCCGTAACCTGAAAGGCCATGCCCAGCGACCAGCCAACGTCGTGCAGGGCCTCGGCCTCGTCGTCCGGCGCGTCGGCCAGCACCGCCGTCGCGTCGCAGGCCAGGGCGATCAGCGCCGCCGTCTTGCCCCCGATCTTCTCCAGGTACTGCCGGCGCGTGGCCTCGGCGTCGCCATTGAAACTCGGGAAGACGAATTCGCTGCGCGACATCACGTGGATGGTGTCGGCGAATTGCCGCACGATCTTGGGGCGGTTGAGCCTGGCGACCAGGTCCGCCGCGCTGGCAAAGAGATAGTCGCCGGCCAGGACCGCGACCTTGGTGGACCAGGCCGCGTGAACCGAGGGCTGCCCGCGCCGCGAGTCCGCCTCGTCCACGATGTCGTCGTGTACCAGCGTGGCGCTGTGGAGCACCTCGGTGCCCGCCGCCAGCAGGACGACTTCCTCGCGGTCCACGCCGTAGGCCTGGCCGATGAGGAGCGCAATGGCCGGGCGCAAGCGTTTGCCCGAGCCGCCCAGGACCGACGCCAGCACGCCTTGCAGCATGGGGAGTTGGCTATCCGCGACACAGCGCGCCAACTCAGACTCAACCTGTGCCTGACCCATCTGCACCGGGGCCAGGATTTCCGCGAGGTCACGCGGCGGACGGCGGTCCGTTACGGCAGAGGAGCGCACCGAAATAGCTCCCGAGCGTTGTGCGTCGTGGTGGCGCAAAGCGAGGATACCGACACGTTTCGCACAGCCGCGACCACGGCGGCGGTATGCGGCAGGTAGGCCGGCTCGTTGCGGCGCCCGCGCATCGGCGTAGGCGCCAGGTAGGGCGCGTCGGTCTCGATCAGCAGCCGGTCGGCTGGAACCTCGGCCGCCGCCGCCCGCACGTCGTCGGCTTTCTTGAACGTCACGATGCCCGAGAACGAAATGTGGAGTCCAAGGTCCACGAATCGCTGCACGGTCTCCGGCGGTCCCGTGAAGCTATGCATGACTCCGCCCGCGGAGCCCAACGCCTCGCCCAGGACGCGTTCGACGGCGTCCAGGCTCTCGCGCTGGTGCACCACGACGGGCAAATCGAGTTCCGCCGCCAGCCGGCAGTGGGCGCGGAACGCCTGCTCCTGCAGCGCCGGCGGCTGATGCTCGCGGTAGAAGTCCAGGCCGGTTTCGCCGATAGCCCGAACGTTGGCGTCCCTGGTCAGGTCGCGCAGGGCATTGACGGTCGCCGCGGCAAAGCCGCCGCAGTCGTGCGGATGCACCCCCACCGTGGCGTACCAGCCGTCGAAGTCCCGGCAGATCCCAACCGCACGCGCGCTGGTGGCCAGGTCGGTCGCCACCACCAGCGCCTCGGACACACCGGCGCTCCGGGCGCGCTCGTGGATGGCATCCAGGTCGTCGGCAAACCCGGGGTCCGCCAGGTGGGCGTGACTGTCGAACAGGCGGACTATCCGTCCAGGCGCGGAAACAGCGGCGGGCCGCCGGGCACGTGCTGGCCGGCTTCGATCACGCCGGCGTCGTCGCCCCAGGCCGCCGGCCGCCCGGCGATTCCCAGCTGCACTTCGATGGCGTCAGCCGTCTGCGGAATTGCCGGACGCACCATGGTGGCGATGCGCGGCAGCGCGTCCATCAGCATCGCCAGCACCGTCCGCAGGCGCGGCTGTTGCGCCTCGTCCCGCGCCAGCCGCCAGGGTTCCGTCCGTTCGATGTACTGGTTCACCGCCGTGATGTAGCGCCACACGGCGGCCAGCGCCAGGTGAAAGCGCCAGTTCTCGTAGTGGTGGGCCGCCACGTCCCAGGCCGTCTGCTCGGCCGCGCGCAATTCGGACTCCTGGCTGGTGAGGTCGGTCAACTCAGGCGCAATGCCGTCCAGGTAGCGGTGCAGCATGGAGGTGCTGCGCAGCACCAGGTTGCCCAGGTCGTTGCCGAGATCGTGCTGATAGCGCCGCGCCATGCCTTCCCAGGTGAAGTCGCCGTCGCGCTCGTAGGCCACTTCCCGCAGCAGGAAATAGCGCAGCGCATCCGAGCTGAACCGCTCCACCACCTCGGCCGGCCGCACCACGTGCCCGCCGCTCTGGCTCAACTCTTCGCCGGCAAAGTTCACCCAGCCGTGCACGCAGACCTGCCGCGGCACCTCCACGCCCGCCGCCATCAGCATGGCCGGCCAGTAGATCGCGTGGAAGCGCACGATGTCTTTGCCGACCACGTGTACGTCCGCCGGCCAGCGCTTCGCAAACAGGTCGTCACCGCCGGGCTGCCCGAAGCCGATTCCGGTGATGTAGTTGATCAGAGCGTCGAACCAGACGTAGATGACATGGTCCGGATCGTTGGGCAGCGGCAAGCCCCAGCCGCCGGTGGCACGCGAGATGCTGAAGTCCTTCAGTCCCTGCCGCAGGAAGCCGAGCATTTCGTTGCGCCGCGATTCGGGCCAGACGAAGTCCGGTCGCTGTTCGTAGAGTTCCAGCAGCGGCTCCTGGTACCGCGAGAGGGCGAAGAAGTAGTTGTCCTCTTCCACCCACTCCGGCGGTACGCGGTGCGTCGGGCAGCATCCGTCCACCAGTTCCTCGTCGCCGTAAAAGGCTTCGCAGCGGACGCAGTACCAGCCCTCGTACCGGCCCTTGTAGATATCGCCGTTGTCGAATACCCGCTGGTAGAAGGCCTGCACCGTCTGCAGATGCCTTGGTTCCGTGGTGCGCACGAAGTCGTCGAACTCCACGCCCACCAGGTCCCACGCGGTCTGGAAGCGCACCGCCGCCTGGTCAACGTAGGTCTGGGTGTCGATCCCTTCGTCGCGCGCCGAACGGCTGACCCGTTGACTGTTCTCGTCCAGCCCGCCCAGGAAGAAAACGTCCTGGCCACGCAGCCGGCGATACCGCGCCATGGCGTCGGCCGTGATCATCTCGAACGAGTGCCCAACGTGCGGCTCGCCGCTGGGATAGGGAATGGACGTGGTCAGGTAGTAACGGGACACGGCTGCTAAGTGACCGGGGTGGAGCGGTGCGCGATTCTACGCGCTGTCGGCGTGCGGCTCGCGCAACGCCCGCGCGATTCGGTAGACATCTTCCCTGGGCAGATCCAGGGCGCGCGCCACGGCCCCGGCCGCCTTACCCGGACGCATTCCAGCATCCAGACGGCTGCGCAGCTGCTCCTCCACCGTTGTCTGGTCAATCGTGGGCGTCTCGGCGACGCCGCCGACGTCAACCACCACCGTAAGCTCCCCGCGCGCGCCCACGACGGACACGTAGTTGGCAATCTCCGCCAGCGTTGATTCGCGAATCTCCTCGTGCATCTTGGTCAGTTCTCGGCACATGGCCGCGGGGACGTCGCCCAGCCATGCCTCCAATTCGGACAGCCGGTCGGTCACCCCGTGCGGGGACAGGTAGATCACCAGCGTCCGCGCCGTGTCGGCGGCGCGGCGCACCAGCCGCTCCCGCCGAACCCGGCGCTCCGGCAAGAAGGCCAGAAATGCCACCGGCTGTCGCGCGAACGACACGACGGATAGCGCGGTGGTCAGCGCCGAGGGTCCCGGAATAGGGCTGATTGGCAGCCCTTCAGCCCGCACGCGCCCCAGCAGATCCGGCCCCGGATCGGAAACGCCCGGCGTGCCCGCGTCCACGATCAGCGCCACGTCGCCGGCGCGCAGGCGCTCGATGATGGCGTCCTCTCGACTCTCGGGGCTGTCCTCGCGGTAGGTGATGACCTTGGGCGTGCTGCCCACGTGACCCAGCAACTTGCGGGCGCGCTGGACATCCTCGGCCACCACGACCTCAACCGAGCGCAGCACCCGAGCCGCCCGAAACGTGAGGTCCTCCAGGTTGCCGATCGGCGTGGCGACCACGTAGAGCGTGCCCATGCGGCGAGTCTACGCAGCAGGGCGCGCGGCCGGTCGAAATGGCAAGGGGCCGGGCCTGGACGGGATGTCCACGGCCCGGCCCCGGATCGACCTTCCGGCTACTTGGGCATCGCCCTGATGGCGTCGTAGGCCGGACGCGGGGACAAGTCGGGCCGCAGGATGCCGAAGGCCCACTTCTCGTCGGTGTTCGGCACCACCTGCTGGAAGTTCAGGTTCCACATGATCATGTGGGTGACGTACGAACTCTCAGCCCGGACCTTGGCGAAGGCCCGCGCCAGGAACGCCGCCTGATCGGCTTCCGAGTTGCAGCGCGCGTACTCGTACCCCGCGGCTGGCGCGGCTGGCGCGCCCGGTCCGTCAATCGTGGCCCAGCCGAACTCGGTGAACCAGACCGTCTTCTCCGGGTGCCCGCGCGCCGCCATCAGGTTGTACAGCTCCTTGTAGCGGTCGAAGAAGAAGCTCGGGTGCGTGGACCAGCCGCCGCCGCACTTGGCGTTGCTGTTGTGCGCGCGGCCCACCCAGTCGTCCGGCGCATTGGCGCCGCCGTTCGGGTGCACACCCAGCGCTTCGAAGTAGTTGAACACCTCGCCGTTGTTGTGGTCGAAGACGCGCTGCAGGTAGATAGCGTCGTCAATGCCCACGTTGTTGTTGAACACACCCGTCGGGGTCGGTGCGCCGAGGATGACGATCGCGTTGGGATCGGACTCCTTCACGCCCAGGTAGCCGTTCTTCACCAGGTCAACAAACTGCCCGTACGAGGCGTTCGAGAACGTGCCCCACTCCAGCGAGAGGTTCTCCTCATTCCAGATCTCATACGCCTGAACGCGTCCCTTGTAGCGGGCGGCGATCTCACGCATGAAATCGCGCAGCTTCGCCGGATCGGCGGGTCGCCCGTGCCCGGTGCCCCGCTTGCTTGCCTCGGCCTTATAGAAGTCCGGCGATTTCACGACGCTCAGCAGGATATTCAGCCCCTTGGCGTTCATCGTGTTCACCAGGCGATCCGTCGGACCCCAGTTGAAGACGCCGGGGCGGTTCTCCACTTCCTCCCACGGAATCTGCTGCTTGACCCAGTTCAATCCGGCGCCCTTTACGATGTCCGCCAGCCGGCCGTCGTCCGGACGACGGTATTCGCCCTGGATGCCAAACCCGGTCAGCCCGCGTGAAAGCACGCGCGGCGCCGGGATTGACCCCACGGACACCGGCGTGGTTCGCCGCGTAGTGTCCGGCGCCTCGGTCGGCGTTGGTGCGGGGGTTGCGGGCCGCGCAGTCGTCCGTGGCGGGGCTGTCGCCGCGCGACCGCCAGCCTGGGCCGCGGTTATCGGCGGCTTGGCGGCGTCCGGAATGATCACGTTGCTGAGCTTCTTCACCTTGTCCGGCACGTTTTGCCGGCCCACCGCCCCGATCGACGTCCCGGGCGCGGGCACGTTCCAGACCTCGAACACGATGCGCTGCGCGCGTAGCAACTGCAGTCCCTGCGGGTTGCCGTTGACTTCGCGTTCCTCGTAGCGGATTGGCAGCCCGTAGAGGTTCAACCAGTTGGGATCGGCCAGGAACTCGGCCCTGATCTTGGGATTCGCGTCCAGCAGCGCCAGGTGGTTGCGGACGATCACCGCGAAGTCAGTCACGCCCCGGTCCGCGGCCAGAACCTGGTGCGGCGGCACGTTGGGCAGGTCAACGTTGGGATAGCGGTTGGCCAGCGCGTCCAGCGTGTTGTACCAGTTCATGTGCCGGTTCGTTGAATCCCATTGCAGGATCACCTTCTGGAAGGCCTGCAACGTGAACGGACCCTCCACCCAGCGGCCACTGATCGGGTAACCCAGGGCCTGGAGGTCCTTGTCTCGAATGAAGTCCCACATCGGGACCCCGCCGGCGTTGGTCACGGCGTAGCCATCGTCGTCCCGATTGGGCGTGTCACCACCCGTCGCGGTAAACAAGCATCCGTCGCTCAGGGGAATGCCATCGCATTCGAACGCCTGGACCGGAGCGGCCATGGCCAGCACGACCAGCAACACGACCACACCAACGACTAGCTTGCGCATCTTGACTCCCTGGGCGACGACCGGCGGCAAGGCTTTGAGGTTGCGCCGCCACGTGTATCAACGGTCGGGCATCCAGTCTGTTACGTAAACTTCACCGGCGCAACACCCGCGCGCCGCGCATGCCCGGTCGGCGCTCACGGGCAGATGCCAATCCTCGACCCGACGACGGCAGCTAGTTCGAGTGAAAGTGCGTCCGGATGACGTGATTCAGCAAGTCGGCGGTGCACTCGGCACAGTAAATCGTGCGGGTCTCGTGTTCTTCCCGCGCAAAGGCAAGCAATTGCCCCACGTCGGCGGCAAAGCGCAGCGCGCAACGGTTCAGGCACACCGTGCGGCCCAGGGCCAGGTCCACGTTTGATTCACGGTTGGCGGCGGGGAGCTCCAGCACCTGGCCGAAGGCGTTGATGGCCAGCCGCCGCAAGGCGGTCTGCCGCTCCGACGCCTGCCGTATCGCGCGCAGGCGGTGCACCGACATCACCGCGGCCAGGTCCGGCCGGCAACTGGCGAACACATGCGGATCGCTCTGCGGCGAAATGTTGTGCTCCGGCGCGTCCCGCAAGTCCTGGTCCAGGATGGCCACGTCATAGTGCGGTCCGGCCTGCTGCCACGGCTCCTGCTCGAACGTCCGGATGTAACGCGGTCCCACAATCTGTCCGTTCTCAACGTCCAGGCTCTGTTCCACGTACCAGAGCGTGCTCCAGTAGGGGGACCCGCGCGGAAGCTGCGGGATCACCCAGGTCCCGAACGGCCGCAGTTGGCCGCGCTCCACGCTGAACCCGGCACGCTGGCCCAGCACCAGCGCGACCTCCTGCACGTGCGCAATCGTGGAGACCACGGTCTCCGCTTCCCAGCTCTCCACCCCCGGCGTCCATTGAAACGATATGGACTTCATCGTTCGGGTCGGTGGACGGCGCCTGGCTGCCGGGCCGCGCGTGTTTGCTTCGCCTCGTTCATACTGAGATGAGTATGCGACGCCAGCCCCGATGCGTGTGAAACCCAACGCCGAACGCCTCATGGTCGTGGACCTCGGGCCGTACGTGCGCGCCGGCGTTTTTGCCCGCGGACCGGGCGGGTACCGAATCCTGGCGGCCGGCGCGGCGCCGTCCACGCTGGATGCCCCGCATTTCGACCTCACGCCGGCCTTTGAGGGCGCGCTGGCCGATGTCGCCGCCCGCGCGGGCAGCTTCGCCTTTCCGGGTCCGCCGCACGACGGGCCGCTGGTCGACCGCGCACCCGGCATTTCGGCGGTGACCGGCGACGAGGCCGTCCGCCGGCCCACGGCCTTCCTCCTGGGCAACCTGGTGCAGCGCGATCTCGACGAGCTGACCAACGCGATCGCTCAAGCCGGCTTCGAGCAGATTGGCGCCGCCACCACCTCGGTCCGCGCCTTTCGAGATCGCGTCGACGGGCCCGCGGCCGTGGAAGTCATCGTGTCGCGCATGCCCGACACCATCGTCCTGGCCCTGACCGGCGATGACACGGGCGAGAGCCTGGAATACGCGGTTGACTTGCTGACCGGTGGGCTTGCCGGCCACGAGTCCGGCTATCTCCCGCGCGTGGTCGTGCTCTATGCCGGTGTGCCCGCGCCGGACGTCGGCGATCGCCTGCGGGCCGCGCTGCCGACCACGGTCTTCCAGGTCTACGGCGGGTCACCCACCGAGCCCATGGACATGGGGACGCCGCTGGCCGCCCTGCAGGACTCGGCGCGCGCGGTGCAGCGGGCCGAGTCGTCGGATCGCGTCGTCCCGCCAGCCCTGAGTCGCGCGCCCCAGGTCCCCCGTGAGGCGGCCCTGGGAGCGGCGGCACGCTGGTTGAGCGCGGGCCAGGAGCTTGATGTGGCGGTTATCTCCTTTGATTACGGCGACGTTACGGCCGCGATGCCGCAGGACGAGTCATCCGTGGTGACGCGGCTCAGTTCCGAACGGGCGCACGGTCGCCCCTTCCACCTCGGGCTGCATACCCCCGTGGACCGCGTCGCGCGTTGGACCGCCGACGAGCCGCGCCCCGAGGCCCTGCAGGTCTTCGTGCTGGAGCGCACGGCGCAACCGACCGCGCTGCCGGGTTCGCCGTCCGAGCTGCAGCTGGCCCATGCCATCTGGACAGCCGCGGCGCGGGAAGCCCTCGGCGAATCCGGCGGGAGTCGCGGCCGGCCGCTCCAGGTCGACCTGGCCGTGATAACCGGCGACATCACCCGCACGCTTGCGCGACCCGTGCAAGCGGCGCTCGTCCTGATCAACAGCCTTGAGGCCGCGGGCGTCACCCAGTTGGCGCTCGACGCCTCAAACGCGCTGGCCATGAGTGGTTCCCTGATTCACACCGGGCTGGCCGCGTCCGTCGAGTCCTCGCTGGTGCGCCTGGGCGCCTGCGCGGCGCTGCGCGGTGATGCCTCGCTCGGCAATGCGGCCGTTGCCGTCGAGGTCCATCCGGCCGGTGCTTCCGTGATCGAGCGCGAAGTGACCGCGGGCTCCATGGACGTCATCCAGTGGGACGCCGACGTGGAAGCCGACGTCCGCATCTGGCCGGCGCCCGAATTCGACGCGGGCTTGGGCTACGGGCGCCCGGTGCACCTGCGCGCCCCGATTGTGGCCGGCAGCGTGGGCCTGGTCGTGGACGCGCGCGGCCGGCCGCTTGTGTGGCCGGATGCCCCGGATGCCCGCCAGGCCTGGGTCGCGCAATGGCACCGCGCCTTGAACGCCTATCCCGCCGGCCGGCCGCCCCGCCATGTCTCCTGAGTCGGTGAACCACAAGACGCTTCCGCGCGGCGTGTTGGTGGGACGCCTGCGTCGCCGCCACGCCCTGCCGTTTCCCGGTCGCATCCTCGTGGAGGTGGGCGACACGGTCGCCCCGGGCCAGACCTGGTGTCGCGGCCGGATCCGGCGCGGCGCGCTGGTGGTCGACCTTCCCCGCATCCTGCAGGTCCCGCCGGGCGAAGTCCTCGACCTCCTCGTCGTTGAGCCCGGCGAAACCGTTGAGGCCGACACCCTGCTCGCCGGTACGCCCGGCCGCCTGCGCGGCAACCGCAACTGGCTGGCGCCGGCGCGCGGGATGCTCGCCGAATTCAATGCTCGAACCGGTGTCGCGGTATTTGTCCGCGAGGAACGCGAAGCCGCCCTCGCCTGTCGGCTGGCCGGCGAGGTTGTGAGCGCCGACCCGGACGACGGAATCGTCGTAGAGGGCGACGGCGTGGCCGTCGCCGGCGCTCTCGGCGGTGGCGGACGCGCCTTTGGACCCTTTCGGTTTGTCGAGTCCGGCGAGCGCCCGGACGCCAGGGCCGGCGATCACCAGCCGGGCATTCTCGTCACGCCGGATCCGCTGCGCGCCGAGTGGGTGCGGCGCGCCCTGGAAACACGGCCGGCCGGCATTGTGGCCCCGTCGGCCGACGCCGAAATGGTGACGGGACTCGCGCTCGCCCAACCCATCGCCGGTCTTGCGCCGCCCGAGGGCAGCTACGGCCGTCCCCCGCAGGCCATCGTGCTGACCGGCGGCGTGGGCTTCGCCCGCATGCCGCACGGCCTGCAAGACTTGTTTCGGGCCGCTCAGGGTCAGGTTGGCGCCGCGATCGGCGCACGGCGGCCCGGACAGTCGGAAATCCTGCTGCCGCCCGCGGCCGCCGAAGGCCTGGCGCGGCGCGCGGCGCGGGGTCTCCCGGTGCGTCTGACCGTCGGTACCGGCGCGGGCGCGGAGGGAATCATGCTCGGCGAGGCGCCCGACGTGGGCCGCCTGAGCTCGGGTATCGCGACCCAGTTCGTGCGCGTCCGCCTGGCGGAGGGCGGCGTGGCGATCTGGCCAACGCCCAACCTCGCCACGCTCGCCTGACGCCGAACTACATTCGTTCGGGCGCGCGTATCCCCAGCAGGCCGAGGCCGTTCGCCAGCACCTGCTGCACGGCTCGGATCAGTTCCAATCGCCGGGCCGTTCGGGCGGCGTCGTCGGTCACCACGCGATGCTTGTTGTAGTAGGAATGGAACACGCGCGCCAAGTCCAGCAGATAGTGCGTCACCCGATGGGGTTCGCGATTCTCACAGGCGTCGGCCACGACTTCCGGAAAGGCCAGCAGGCGCCGCGCCAGCGCCACGTCGTCGTCCGTCAGGGTCGCCGCCCCGCCAGCCGCGCCGGCCGTTGCCGCGGTGCGCTGGATGCCGGCGCAGCGCGCATGCGCCATCTGGATGTAGTAGACGGGGTTTTCCGGGTCTTCGCGCTTGGCAAGGTCCAGGTCGAACTCCATCTGGCTGTCGATAGCCTTGGACAGGAAGAAGTACCGGGTGGCCGCCGGACCCACCTCATCCAGCACCTCGCGGAGCGTCACGAATTTGCCGCTGCGCTTGCCCTGGCGTCCAAGCTCGCCGTCGGTGCGAATGCCGACCATCTGCGTCACCAGGATCTCCAGGCGCCCCGCGTCCGCGCTCCGATCCAACGCCTCCATGGCCGCGTGCATGCGCGGCACGTGGCCGTGGTGGTCGGCGCCCCACACGTCGATCACGCGCTCGAAACCGCGCGTCTCGAACTTGTCCCGGTGATAGGCGATGTCCACGGCGAAATAGGTGGGATCCCCGCGCGAACGCACCAGGACGTTTTCGCGGTCGTCCGCGCCTGCGCCCCCGATGAACCAGACGGCGCCGTCGCGCTCGGCGACGAACCCCTGCCCGTCCAGGGCCTGGAGCACCTCGTCCACGGCGCCCCGATCGCGCATGGCCTGCTCGGAGAACCAGACGTCGAATTCGATCCCCAGGTCATCCAGATCCCGTCGAATTTCCCCGAGGCCAATCTCGACCGCCCGCGTCTCGAACGCCCGCGCGTCGCTCGGAACCCCGTGGCCCAGCCAGCGCGCGCCGTCGTCGCGCGCGATCTGCTCGGCCCAGGCCGAGACGTAGTCGCCGCGGTAGCCGTCGGCCGGGAATGGCGCCGCTTCCCCAAGCGCCGCGGCGTAATGGTGATAGACGCTCAGCCCCAGGATTTCGACCTGGTGCCCCGCGTCGTTGACGTAGTACTCCCGCGTGACCTCGTAGCCACAGGCCGCCAGGAGCCGCGCCAGGGCGTCGCCAACCACGCCGCCGCGACCCGCGCCCGCCGTCAGCGGTCCGGTCGGATTGGCGCTGACATACTCAACCTGCACGCGCGAGCCGGCGCCGGATTTCGAACCGCCAAACGCCGCGCCAGCCTCCAGTATCTCGGCCAGCTGCCCCATCACCCAGGCGTCGTCGATCCAGAAGTTGATAAACCCCGGCCCCGCGGTCTCGACGCGACTCACGACGGGCGCTGCCGGCAGATTGGCCACGATGGCCTCGGCGATCCGACGCGGCGGTGCGCCCACAATCCGGGCCAGGCGCAGGGCCTCGGAACTCGAATAGTGCGCCAGCTCGTCGTCGCGCCGCTCCAGGTTGAAGTTGACCGCGGGCGTGGCGCCAACCGCGCCAGCGGCCTGGGCCGCGACGAGTCCTTCGGACAACAATGCGGAGAGCCGGCTGCGAATCATGATGGTTGGCCCGCGAATTGCTGGAGCGTGACGTGCACGTTCGCGCGGGATGCTTGGCGAGTATAGCGAGAGCCTCGGAGACGGCACACCGCCGTCCGACGCGACACCGAGGACACTTGGCGGTATGACGAGCACCTCACAATCTTGCGTGAGTTATGTCATCTAGTTAACATCGGTAAGGCGCGCCTGGACTGGCCTGGGTCGGGTTGAGCAGTGGCCGCCTAAGGAGTCGCGCGGGAGTTGCAGTGTCCACGGTGCTGGACGCGTCAGTACGGTGCTGTCGCCCGCTGTAGTAACTGTAGTAAAGACCTCTTGCCCGGTCGGTCGCCCCGTCTCCGCTATTACGCATCGGTTCTCGCCGTCTTCTGCCTTGCAATCGTCGGCGGCGTTGCGCTGAGCGCCGAGCGCATTCCATTTGCCTACCTGATCGTCGGGCTGGGGTTGCTGGCGGCCGGCGGCGCCGCGGTGTATGCGGTGCGTCCCGTCTCTATGTCCAGCCGCTATCGGCAACGGGCATTGCTACACCTGCGCGGCAACCCCGACCTTGCGCTGCTGGACTTGACCCGGGCGATCGAGTTGGACCCGAACGACCGCCGTCTGCTGGTCGACCGTGCCCGCGCCTATCGCCTGCTGGGCCGGCACCGCAAGGCGGCCCTCGACTTGCAGACCTACCTGCGGCACACGCGCGGCGAACCGCCCGCGCGCGTGGACCAGGCGCGGATGCTGCTAGAGCGTGTTGAATCCGGCGGCGGTCTCCGTCTCTGGGAGGTCTGAGGGAGGCCGACCTGCCGCCCACGCGTCGCCGATTCGCCGCACCAGCGCCGCGGTAGCCGCCGGACCGGCGGCGCCCGTTCCCACTTCAAACGTCCACGCGCCGTCGAACCCGATCTCGATCAGGGCCCCGGCCACCCGGCGCCAGTTGATGTTCCCCAGCCCCGGCGGCCAGTGCCGGTCCTCCGCCGCGTCGGTATCTTGCAGGTGCAGCGCAATCAGCCGCTCGCCCGCAATCCGCGCCTCGTCCGCCGGGTCCAGGCCGTTGTTGTTGGCGTGGCCGGTGTCCAGGCAGATGCCCACGGTCGACGGGTAATCGTCGACCACACGCCGCAGGTCCTCCATCCGGCACAGCGGCCGCGGCTGCCCTTTGTGCTGCAGGTTCTCGCAGGCAAGGCGGATGCCCAACTCGTCGGCCCTGGCCGTCAGGCTGTCCAGCGAACGCCGAAAGGCGCCGGTGTGCAACGCCGCATCGTCGTTGGAGTCGCGGCCGCTGGGATGCACGATCACCGCAAACCCGCCGAGTTCGGCAAACGGTTCAAAGCATGACGCCACTGACGTGACGGCCCGGGAACGTTCGTCGTCATCGAGCGCCGCCAGGTTGACGCCAAGGTCGGAGTGAATCGTGCGGACCCGAACGCCGTGCTGGTTCAGGATGCGCCGCCGCTCCCCGGCCGTTCGGTCATCCGCCAAGTCTTTGGTGTCAAAGATCTCGCACTGCGTGAATCCGGCGGCGGCGACCTCGGCAATGACCTGGTCAAAGGGCACGCCGTTGGGCCACAGGGCGGTGGCCAGGCTGAATACAGGCATCGGTTAGCGTCCCCAATCGCGCGGGTAGCGGAAGTCGCGGTCAATCGTACGGTTCGAGAGCTTGGCGATCAGCGGCAGCCGCCGCTTGAACTGCGAGCGCACCACCCGGCGTTGCAAGTCGTGCACCAGGTCGGCCTCGAATCCGTCCGCGATCAGGTCCTCCGCCGCGTACATCTCGTCGATCAGCAGGTAGAGCGCCTGGTCGGCGGTCTCGTAATCGAACCCAAGCTCATCCTCGTCCGACTGTCCGACCCACAGGTCGGCGCTGGGCGCTTTTTCTCGGATTGCGCGTGGAATCTCCAGCGCCTCCGCCAGGGCGCGCACCTGGGCTTTATAGAGATCGCCGATCGGGTTCACGGCGCTGGCCATGTCCCCGAACTGGGTGCCGTACCCCAGCAGCAATTCAGTCTTGTTGCTGGTACCCACCACCAGTCCCCCGAACGCCTCGGACTGGTCGTACAGCGCGATCATCCGCGCGCGCGCCATGATGTTCCCACGCCGCAACGGGCTCGGATCGTCGTCCAGTTCGCCCAGCAGACCGTCGACCGCCGCCGAGATTTCGATCAGCGTCGAGTAGATGCCCAGCTGATCGACCAGCGTCTCGGCATCGGCGCGGCTGGCCGGATTGCTCGTGCGGTACGGCATCAGCACGGCCAGCACCCGCTCGGGTCCGAAGGCGCGGGCCGCCAGGGCGCAGCTCACCGCGGAGTCGATCCCGCCGGACAACGCAATCACGGCGCGCTGGATACCGAATTTCTCAAGCTCTTCACGAATGAACGCTTCAAGCACCCGGCAGGTCAGCCCCGCGTCCAGATCGAGCCCCCGCCGCGCCCGTTCGCGCAGGCTCACCTCAACCGTCATCCAGCCAATGCCGCTGGGCGGCGATGCGGGCGAACTCACGGCCGTTCAGCATCACGTTCTCGTCGCGACGCAGCGGCAGCCGCGTGCGCTGGCGCCGCAGCGGCGCGTCGGTCAGCGTGGCGAACACCAGCGCCTCGTCAAAGTCCGGCGCGCGCGCCAGCACCTCGCCGTCCGGGCCCACCACCTCGGAACCGCCCCAGAAGTTCACGCCATCCTCAAAACCGACCCGGTTGCAATGCACCACGTAGCAGACGTGCAGCGTGGCGTAGAGCCGGTTCATGGCCCGCCACGTCTCCGCCGATCCCAGTTCGTTCGTTCCGCCCGCCACCCCGCGCCCGGGACTGCTGGACAGCCCGTAGATCACGTCCGCGCCGTCCGCCGCCGCGATGCTGGCCGTGGTGGGGTGCCACAAGTCTTCGCAGATCAGCATCGACTTCCGGCCGAACCGCGTGTCGAACGCGCGCACCGTCCCGCCCCCGGCCAGGTCGCGCGCCTCGTCGAACAGGCCGTACGTCACCAGGTAGACCTTGTGGTGGACGTGCACGAACTCCCCGTCATGCAAGTAGCCCGCCGCCGGCAGAAACCGGTGGTCCGTGGTTTCCTCCACGAACCCGAAAATCACGTCCAGCTTCCGGCTCGCCTCGCGCAGCGCATCCAGCCGCGCATCGTCCCGCGGCAGCGCCACATCCGGTACCAGGTCGCTGAGGAAGTACCCCGTCAGCGACTGCTCGGGAAACACCACCACGTCCGCGCCGTCCGCCGCCGCCCGGTCGATGTAGTCCAGGTGCAGCGCCAGGTTGCGATCCAGGTCGCCCAGGGCGGGCCGAATCTGGGCCAATGCCAGCCGAAAATCGTGCACGGCGCCTCGCCGGGCGGTCGGTCGGCGCCAGTCTAGCCGCGAACCTCGGCCGCCAGGCCGGCGGTAGCGTTTCGTACAGAGGGCGCGCGGTCCCTCCTTATACTCAAGATGAACTGTCCGGTTGACCGTCCCATGTCGCAATCGCCATCCCCTCGGCCTCCGCTGGTCGTCTCCCGTTGGATCGTCGGGCTCTTGGCGCTCACGGTCGTCCTTGGCACGGGCGGCGGCGCGGTCACCGGATACCTGGCGGGTCGCGCGGCCGTGCCATCCCCAACCCCGGCCCCCGTCGCCCCCCAACCACGGCCGTCCCCCGTGGCCACCGCCGCCGCCATCCCGGCCGCCGCGCCCACCTCCTACGTCAACCTGCTGGAGCAACTGATGCCCGCCGTCGTTACCGTCGAAGCCCGCCAGGGCGTGCTGAATCGCGGCATCGGCATCGGCACCGGCTTCTTCTACAGCACCGATGGCCGGATTCTCACCAACGCCCACGTGTTGCCCGAAGGAACCAACGGGGAAGTGCGCGTGACGCTCTCGGACGGCCACCGGATTCCGGCAACAATCATCGGACGCGACGTATGGGGCGATGTGGCGGTGTTGCAAGCCGAAGGCGGTCCGTTCCCGGCGCTGGAGCTGGCCGACGATGTCGAGCTACGCGTTGGCGAACCCGTCCTGGCCATCGGCAGCCCGCGCAATTTCCGCAACACCGCCACCTCCGGCATCGTCAGCGGCCTGGACCGCCTCATCCCGCGCACCGTCAACACCGACAGCGGCCCCATGGCCATTCCGCTGCGCGGCCTCATCCAGACCGATGCCGCCGTCAACCAGGGCAACAGCGGCGGCCCCTTGGTCACTGCCGACGGCCGCGTCATCGGCATCAACACCGCCGTGCAGTCCAACGCCAACGACATCGGGTTTGCCCTGCCCATCGCCGACATCATCCGCCGCCTGCCGGAGCTCGAGTCGACCGGAACCGTCGCCCGCGGCCTCCTGGGCGTGCGCTACCAACTGGTCGATCCCGAACTCGACAGCTTCGCCGGCACGCCCTATCCCTACGCCGTGGCCGTCAGCGCCGTCATGCCGGATACCACCGCCCAGGCGGCGGGCGTCCGGGCCGGCGACCTGATCGTGGCCGTCAACGGCCAGGCCCTGACCCGCGACTTCAACCTGTCGCACGCCATCGACGGCGTGCGCGTAGGCGAGCCGGTCACCCTCTCCGTGCGGCGCATGGACCGGCTGCTGGACCTTGAGGCAACACTCACGCCTCGCCCGCGCGCCACCAGTACCACGCCGCAAAACCTGCCCCCCAGCTAACCCGGGTTACGTCGCCGCCGCGCCGCGCATACCCTCGCGGCTGCCGTGCGCATACGATATGGGCCGGTGAGCTGTTGGCGGGGCAGGTCGGAGGCGCCGTGTGAACGACTTGAACATCAAGCTGGGCATCGAGGAAGAGTTCTTCCTCGTCGACCCCGAGTCCCGCGACCTCCTGGCCGATCCCGATGTCCGCATCTTCGAGGCCTGCGAGAACCACGGCGGCCCGCACAAGTTCGTCCGGGAATTCCTCCGCACCCAGATCGAATCCAACTCCCGCGTCTGCGACTCCGTGGCCGACGTCCGAACCGCCCTGCTCGAAACCCGCCGCGTCGTCATCCGGGCCGCCGAGACCTACGGCGCCGCCGTCATGGCCGCCTCAACACACCCCTTCGCCGACTGGAAGGAACAGGCCCCCACGCCCCGCGAACGCTACGAGCGCTTCGTTGTCACCTTCCAGGACAGCGTCCGTCGATTCCTGATCAGCGGCATGCACATCCACGCCGGCTTTGGCGATCCCGACTCGCGCATCCGCGTCATGACCGCCATCCGTCGCTACCTGCCCATCCTCCACGCGCTGTCCGCGTCCTCGCCCTTCGTGGAGGGCCGTGAAACCGGCTTCAAGTCATTCCGCCTCAATCTCATGACCAACCTTCCCCGCACCGGCCTGCCGGGCCCGCTCCAGTCTCGCGCCGAGTTCGACCGCCTGGTCGCCGACTACCAGCGCATGGACTTCATCAACGACGCCAGCGAACTCTGGTGGGACATCCGGCCCTCCGGCAAGTTCCCCACCATCGAAATGCGCATCGGCGACGTCTGCACCCGCATTGACGACGCCATGTGCATCGTCGCCCTCTACGCCTCCCTCGTCCGTTACCTGCTCCGGCAAGACCAGGACCGCAATCTCCCGCCCGAACCCCCAACCGAGATCATCGCCGAGAACCGCTGGCTCGCCCAGCGCTACGGCGTCCTGGCCTTCTTTGGAAACGAACAGGGCGGCGGCCGCAAGGACATCATCGACGTCACCGAAGAACTCGTGGACACCCTCGCGGACGACGCTCGCGCCCTCGGCTGCGAACCCGAACTGCGCCACGCCCTCACCATCATCGCCGAGGGCACCGGCGCCGACCGCCAGGTCGACCTCTACCGCCTACGCCGCCTCGAAGGCGACACCCACGAAGAGTCCCTCCACCAGGTCGTCGACCACGTCCTCGCCGAAACCCGCGCCAGCATCCACCCCCCGGCCTGACGCACGTCCCGGCCCCGGGCAGTCACGCCCTGGCCACAACCACAAAGTGCGCCGACATGCCGAGCAGCGACCGCTCCTCTTCGACCGAGCGAATCAGGTCTAGCAGCTGCTCCCGCTTCACCGGGTCCGCCAGTCGCCCATCGAGATCCCTGGCGACACGCCCCGGACCCTGCACCGCGTAAGTGCCCATCCGCTCGAACCCCGCCTCTAAGACCGCCGCCTCAAGGTCTTCCGGCCGGTGAAAGAAGGCCGTCGTGAAGTAGCCGAAGTCATCCGGCAGCCCGCGATGCTGCCCGTCCTCGAGATCCCGACGCAGGATTGAAACGAAGTTCGGGTCATCGATATAGCTCTCAGTGAGCCCGTCCATTAGCGAAGCGAATCGATTGATCGCCTTCGTAATCACCATGCCGCCGGGCCTCAACACGCGGTGAGCCTCGCGCAGCGCCGCCAGCCGGTCGTCTCTCTCCGTCAGGTGGTACAGCGGCCCCATCAGCAGCACGCCGTCGGCGCTTTCGTCAGCCTGATCAAGCGATCGCGCGTCGCCTAGCATCACGCTTGCCAGCGGATGCTCCGGCTGTGCCCCGGAAGCCTCCCGCGCCTGCTCCACGTGCTTCGCCACCGGGTCGATCAGGTGCACCTCATACCCAAGCTCCGTCAACCAGCACGCATACCGCCCCGGACCGCCGCCCACATCCAGCACCACCCCCGGCGGCGCCGGCAGAAACCGCCCAATCAGCTCCCGCATCCGTGCAAACTCAAGCGGCCCCGCACCCCGCACCAACCGCCCCGCCTCATCAATCCCCTCGTAATACGAAAGAATCTCCCCGCCACCCACTGGCACCTGTCCTCCGGCCATTCCCAATTGCCTCGCAGTGCAAACGTCGCAACCGGTCAGGCTACTCGCCTCCACCCATCGAAGGACCGAATGCCAGGGTCCTTCTCGCTGCCGTGTGCCTGGCCTTGAAGGCCCGCCAGACGCTGGCATGTCCGACGCTTCTGGATCAGTTCCACTCAGCCCACCAGCCAGACTGGCCGATGTGAACGTGATGGACGACGACATCCAGTCCCGGCGCTCGCGAAAGTGGCCCATCGGCCGTAATAAGTGGGCAGTCTTGAGTCTGTGCGGCGGCCACGTAGAAGGCGTCGTAGGCGCTGACCGTGCGGTAATACCTCCAGGCCACGGGAGCAAGGTCTCGATGCGACATGCGCTCCACAGGCCAATGACGGAGAACGTCGATGACCAACCGAGCCTGCGTCTCGCCAAGGTGCCCACGCAGCACTTCCCGCCGTAAGGCCGAGAGCACCTCGGCGTCTATCAACGCCGGCGCCAACAACTTGGCGCTGTCAATGATGTTCGCGACCGATTCGCCCAGCGGTGTTCGCAGCAAGTACTCGACTGCCACGGACGCGTCGACAACGTATCGGGTCAACCAAGCTCCAGGTCGCGGCGTGCGCGTTCCTCGGCAATTATCGTCGCCGCATCAATGCCAAGGTCAGTCTTCGGGAGTTGGGCCCATCGTTCCCGCCACTCCAAACGCTCCAGTTCACGCTCCACGGCCCCGAGCACAACCGCGCTCATGCTGCAGTTGTTCTCGCGAGCTTGGTGCCGAAGACGTTCGTGAAGGTCGTCCGGGACATTTCGAACTTGTAGATTGGCCATGGCATGAGAATAG
The DNA here is from genome assembly GCA_022825895.1 of Chloroflexota bacterium. GTDB lineage: Bacteria > Chloroflexota > UBA11872 > UBA11872 > UBA11872 > UBA11872. The sequence continues at coordinate 41,875 of JAJDVX010000030.1, forward strand.
CATGAATGCTGCATGAAGGCTTGTGCCCGTCGTCAGAAAGCCCCCAATGCTCAACCCAAACGTCACCCCCCTCGCCCAGGACTTCACCATCGCCGCCCGGGTCCCCGACCCCAACCTCTACTTCTTCCACGACCCCAACCTCGCTCGCCTCGACGACGGAACGCTGATCGTCGCCGCCCCCCAATGGGGCCGCCGACACACCAACCTCGGACGCTCCGTGCGCATCGTCCGCAGCACCGACGGCGGCCAGACCTGGACCGATCTGCCCACGCTCCCCTACCAGGAAGGCCGCCCCTTCGTCGTCGACGGCCGGCTCCTCATGTTCGTCCAGGAGCGCTCCCACGGCGACTTCCAGATCGTCGCCAGCGACGACCGCGGCGAAACCTGGACCGAGCCGCGGACCGTCATCCCGGGCCCGATCTGGAACATCTCCACCTCGCAGGTCGTCCGCCCCGACGCCCTCTACTGGGCCATGGACCGCGACTCCGCCGGCGTCGACTACAAGGGCAAGGTCATGGTCCGCTGGGACCGCACCCGGTCGGCGCTCGACCCCGACGCCTGGTCAATCTCCAACGTCGTGCCGCCCCCGGAAATCCCGGCCTCCCTGACCCGCGGGCTATTCCCTGTGGACAACCGCCCCCAGGTCTACCTCGGCTGGCCCTCGCCCTTCGTCTGGCTGGAGCCCAACACCGTTGAGGTCGCCGGCCGCATCCGCGTCTTCGTCCGCGCAATCATCGACGAAAACGCCACCGCCAACATCGCCGCCGTGCTCGACTACGACGAAGCGGCCAACAAGCTCAGCTTCATCCAGTTCACCGCCTGGCCCGGCGGACAGTGCAAGTTCTTCATCCTCCACGACCAGCCCAACCGCACCTACTGGATGCTCAGCAACCTCGTCACCAACTCGCAGGACCTCCTCGGCTGGGGCCACCGCATGCGCGAGACGGGATTCACCGGCGGCCCCGGCAACGAGCGCCGCTGGCTCTTCCTGCACTACAGCGTCGACTGCCTCAACTGGTTCCCCGCCGGCTGCGTCGCCCGCTGGCCCGACAGCGTCCATCGCAGCTTCATGTACCCCAGCGCCGCCATCGATGGCGACGACCTCGTAATCCTCTCCCGCACCAGCCGCTACGCCCAAAACCAGCACGATGCCGACCTCTGCACCATCCACCGCATCCCCAACTTCCGCACCCTCGCCATGGATCTCCATCGCGGCGGATTGACGCACTAGCCACCAGGCCGTAGCCGTTCCCCCTCCTCACTTGTGTGTGGCCGCAGCCTGGCCACGTGACCGGCTGGTCAAGAGGGCGTGAATGTCGCGTGCGCAAGACAGCCAAAGCTCTCCAGAAGATTCTGTTCCACCGTGGCTGAGTTTCGACGCCGCATCTCTCCCGAGAGTCCGCGGCGTTGCTTCGCTAGACCGTCTCGAACTCCAAGGCCGACAGGTTGAGGTCCGAGGACCGCTTCGAAAGGTGCAGCAGCTCCACGCCAATCACCTCATGCGCCGCGTTGTAGTCCAGCACCACGCCCGGCGAGACTTCCTCCGACTCGACGATCTCCGAGTCGTCCAGGCGCAGGTACAGCGCGTCCGCTTCTCGGTCCACGTTCAGCTTCATAGCTCACCTCGCATGCCACGATCAAAGAATACGCTGACCACGCCCTGCACCCTCGGCTCGCATGAGCGCACATCGGCATGAGGGTTACTTCGCACAGGCACAGAATTGCGTTCCAGGGAGCTGACGCACCGAAGGACCGGCCAAGCCCATCGCGCAATGCCCGGCACCTTGACCAAAGACGTCCCGACGTCTAAATTCCAGCCCGAGATGACCGACGAGCACACGCGCCAGGCCCCCGGACGCGTACGCGACGGCATCGTGCAGGTGCTGTCGCACACCTCGCAGCCGCTCTCGGTCAAGGAGATTGAGGAGCGCGTATCCCAGGTCGCGGGACCCGCCCGAGGCTCCTCCATACGTTCGTACCTCCGGCTCAACACCCCAACCGTGTTCGCCCGCGAGCGACGCGGCGTCTATCGGCTTCGCTCATCGGCCGAATCCGGCGTCCAGCCAGAGATGCCGGCCGTGCGCGAGTGGGAACCCCCGGCCTCGTTCGGTCGGGCGACCCTCTACCACGCCGACTGTTTTGACTGGCTGCGCGAGCAGGACGACGCCAGCATTCACGCCGTCGTCACCGATCCGCCCTATGGCCTGCACGAATACACCCACGAACAGCAGGCCAAGCTGCGTCGAGGCCGGGGCGGAGTCTGGCGGATTCCTCCATCGTTCGACGGCCATCGACGCTCGCCGTTGCCACGCTTCACAACGCTTAAGCCTGAGCAGCTCAACGACATCCGGACATTCTTCTTCGTCTGGGCCCGCCTGCTGCTCCCCAAGCTCGTACCCGGCGCGCAGGTCGTGGTGGCTTCCAATCCCCTGCTGTCGTATCTCGTTTCAGGGGCGCTGGCCGATGCGGGATTGGAGCGCCGCGGTGAGATTGCCCGACTCACCATGACCATGCGCGGAGGCGACCGGCCGAAAGCCGCACACAGGGAGTACTCGGAAGTCAGCGTGATGCCGCGTTCCATGTGGGAACCGTGGGTCGTCTACCGGAAACCCATCGAGGGCCGCGTCCAGGACAACCTGCGAACCTGGGGAACGGGCGGCTTCCGCCGGCCGGTTCCCGACAAGCCGTTCGGCGATGTCATCGCCTCCGCCCCCACCCGAAAGGCCGAGCGCGACCTGGCGCCGCATCCCAGCCTCAAGCCCCAGGCCTTCCTGCGCACGCTCGTTCGTGCCGTCTTGCCCCTCGGCGAAGGCGTGGTCCTCGACCCCTTTGCCGGCGCCGGCTCCACCCTCGCCGCCGCCGAGGCCGTGGGCTACCAGAGCATCGGCATCGAACAGGACGAACGCTATTTCGCGTTGGCCAAAAGAGCGATTCCAAAGCTGACCAGCTATACCCCGAACGGCTGTCAGCCCAGCCGTTAGACCCAACGCTCCCGAATCTTCAGAATCCATTTCGGCGAGGCCCTCGCTCTGAGTGTTCCAACCATTCCCCAGGACGCGGCGAATGCACCACCCTTCGACCACTTGGCAACCGTGGGATATGGTGACTGTAGAATTCGCAGAGTCGCCATAATCGTAAGTTCAGCTATCGTGAACTGCTCCTGTAAACTCATCAAGACGAACAATAAACTGCGGTTCCGAAACTCGTTTACCTTCAGTTTCGGTGCCTTCCTGCCAGGTAGACAGTGCCCTGCTTTCCATACCGAACACCACCATTCCAAGGACTCACATGAGACCTGAAGTCGAGGACACCTGGGTTGTCATCGTCAATCCCACAGCCGGTCGAGGCAAAGCTGCCAGGGCCGCAACGCTTCTGATGGCGGCCCTGGAAGAACGAGAAGCAAAGGCTGATCTCTTACTGACCAGCGGTCCCGGACATGCGGTACAACTTGCCCGGCGCGCGAGTGAATCAGGCGCTAACAGGATCGTCGCCTGCGGTGGCGACGGTACGATTCACGAAGCCATCAACGGCATCATGTCTTCAGGTGCAAGGTCTTCGCTGGGCATTCTCGCCGGCGGCACCTGCAATGATCTTGCCTACGCCCTGGGACTCCCCGGCAATCCGGACGAAGCGATCCGCAGGATTCTTGAACTGAACGTAAAGGGCATCGACCTGGGCCGGGTTGATCTGGGCGGGAATGACCGCAAGTACTTCGCCACCATCGCCACGCTTGGCTTTGATAGTGAAGTCAGCGAATTCGTCGACGCCGGCCGCTGCCCGTCGTTTCTTGGAGCTTCAGCGTCTTACCTATACGCGGCAGTCCTGAGTCTATTCACGTACAGGTTTCCCCGCGTGACCTTGCACGGCGACTTCGGAACGTTCAGCGGGCCGCTCCTCCTGGCGGCGATCGGCAACACCGATCGATACGGCGCCCGCATACGAATCACCCCGGCCGCACAGCCGGATGATGGCCTCTTCGACGTGTGTATTGTTCGACAGGTATCCAAGCATGAAGTCATGCGAGTCATGCCGCGAACATTCAGCGGCAAACACGTCACCCACCCGGCCGTTCGCATCAAACGAACCCGCCAACTTCAAATCGATGCCGAACGCCCCCTATGGATCTGGGCCGACGGCGAACGCCTCGCCCAAACACCAATCACCGTAGAAATAGTGCCAGGAGCTCTACACGTAATACTGTAAGACCAACCAATTCCAAAGCGGTTTATTCTGGGACTCCGGTCATAAATCCCATCAATCCAATTGGAGCCAGAACAAGTAGTTATGGACTTGACAGGGTGACCCTAATCGGTCACAGTTAGGCATCGGTTGAACGAGGGCGACGCGATGGACCTGATCCGAGTCTTCACCCGATTCCCCGACGATGAGGCGTGCGTTGAGCACTTGGAGCGCGTCCGCTGGGGCGACACCCCGACGTGCCCGCACTGCCAGTCCACGAACGTCGGGCGCCGAAATGATGAGCGCCGGATCGCCAGGTGGAATTGCCGTACGTGCCGCGCCAGCTTCTCGGTCTTGTCTGGCACCATCTTTCACAAGACTCGAATCCCGCTGCCCAAGTGGTTTCTGGCCATCTCGCTCACGCTGAACGCGAAGAAGAGCCCGTCCAGTCACCAACTCGCCCGCGATCTCGATATGAACCAGAAGTCGGCTTGGCGCATGGCCATGCAGATTCGCGCCGCAATGGTGCACGAACGTGAACTGATGAGCGGGATCGTCGAGGCCGATGAGGCCTTTTTCGGCAGGAAGCCGCGCAATCGGAATCGTCACGGTGACGACGATGAGCCAAAGGCCCCGCGCGGGCGAGGGACGCGCAATGTACCGGTCGACGGCGTCATGGATCCCAGCGGCCACGTAGCAGCGCAACCGTCCGCTCGCGTGACCGGCCGCGACTTGCACGCCTTTATCGAATGTCTCGTGGGTAAAGACGCCAGCGTGCTTATGACTGACCAGTGGCCAGCGTGCCGTCGCGCGGGCCGGACTATGCCCCACGCGGTCGTGGACCACGCCGCCCGCTATGTCGATGGCTTCATCCAAGTTAACTCGATCGAGGGCTTCTGGGCGCTCGCGAAGCGCTTCTGGATGGGCAGCCACAACCACTGCAGTCACCAGCACCCGGCCGCCTACATCGTCGAATCCTGCTTCAAGCTCAACGCCCGCAACCACGACAGTCCGTTTGGCGCCTTTGTTCGCGACGCGGTTGCGGTCGCATGAATCGACTCTATTACGGCGATTGCTTGACCATCCTGCAAGACTTCGGCCTGTCGAGCGTCGACCTGATCTATCTGGACCCACCCTTCAACTCAAACCGGCAATACAACGCGATTTACCGAGATCATACGGGCCGCCCGCTGCCTGATCAGGTCGAAGCGTTCTGCGATACTTGGGAGTTGGACGATGAGCGCGAGCGCGCGATTCGTGCCATGCCGGTGCTCATGCGCGAAAGCGGCATCGACGATGACACGGCGGAACTCTGGCGGCTCTGGATGCGGGCGCTGCGCCATACGCAGCCGCGCCTGCTGGCTTATCTGTCCTACATGGCGCAGCGGCTTCTCATCATGCACCGCATCCTCAAGCCTACTGGCTCGATCTACCTGCACTGCGACCCGACAGCCAGCCACTACATTAAGGCGCTGCTGGATGCAATTTTCAAGCACGACAACTTCAGGAACGAGATTGTCTGGAAGCGCACGTCGGGCCACAGTGACGCTCAACGCTTCGGAAGTGTCCACGACACCATCCTGTTCTATGCTCGCTCCCCACACGCCACCTGGAACCCAACGTTTCAGCCGTTTGATGAGTCGTACGTCACGCAGTACTACCGCTATCAGGACGAGGACGGGCGACGGTGGATGTCAGGCGACATCAGCGCGTCGGGTCTTCGTGGTGGTGGGTACGAGTACGAATGGAAGGGGATACGGCGCACCTGGCGCGTGCCGCAGACAACCATGAAGCGGCTCGATCAGGAAGGGCGAATCTTCTACACCCGTAATGGGATTGCTCGGATTAAGCGATACCTGGACGAGTCGGACGGTCTACGGGCACAAGACGTGTGGACCGATATTGGCGCACTGCGGTCCTGGCATAAGGAACGAATGGGCTACGCAACACAGAAGCCTGTTGCGCTATTGGAACGGATCATCGCAGCGAGCAGCAATCCGGGCGACGTGGTGCTCGATCCATTCTGCGGGTGCGCCAGCACGCTCGAAGCGGCACACAACCTTGGCCGTCGCTGGATCGGAGTCGATATCGCCATCCACGCCATTAAGCGCGTCGCGAGTGTTCGGCTTACGGAGCGGTGCGGACTGATCGAGGGCGAAGACTTCACCGTTGAAGGCGTGCCGCGCAATCTTGAAGGTGCGCAGGACTTATGGGAGCGCGACAAGTACCACTTCCAGAAATGGGCGGTCGAACAGGTTGACGGATTCGTAACCACGAAGCGCACGTCGGACGGTGGGATCGACGGGCGGCTCTATTTCGCGCTCCACAACGATTCCGACCTGCAAAGCATGGTGCTGGAAGTGAAGGGCGGGCGGACGGTCAGCATCCGCGATCTGCGGGCGCTGCAAGGCGTGCTGGAAAACGGGGAGGCGCTGCTGGCCGGCCTGATTGCGCTCAACCCCTTAGGACCTACCCAGGCGCGAAACTTCGCCAGATTCGCCGCCAGCGCGGGCACGATGGACGTGTTGGGCATCGAATACCCGCGGCTGCAAGTCTTGACGGTGGCGGAGATTCTGGACGGGCGGCGATTCAAGACCCCGACAGTGGTCGGACGACATGAATCACAGCCCGTCCTACCAGGAATCCCGAGTTTGGCATCAAAGGTTTAGCTGAATGAGCCGCAGAATCCCTGTGAGCAGAAGTCCGACCAGCAGCCCTAGCGCACAATTCAGGAGCCACACCAAGAATCCGTGGGCACGCGACGTGGACGAGGAACTGCTGGGCTTGGCCGCCTCGTTGCTCATGGTAGGGCATCTCATGATCATGCCCAGATCATCGTAGCAGAAGCCTCAGCCGCCGTCGGTGTGGTTGGCGAGGCCGGCGGCATTGCGTCTTCGGGCATCGATCCCTGACCACACGCACGAAGCACTTGAATGGCGGGATGAATGTTCGTCCGATAGTCGAACTCGAAGCGGGCTGCGTATGACGGGCCTCCTTCGTCAAATCGTCCCCAAAACGAAAACGAAGGCGTACGCGTGATCCGTTGGGCCAGTCGGAGGTCGGAAGGTGCCGTGACATAGGACTCGGTCGCTCGAAAGCCCCACTGGCTTGTGAGGTGTTCGCCTTCGCCAATGCGATAGGTCACTTGGACATGACCCTGGTAGCCGCTAACGACATGAATCGGAGTCACGAGCTGTACGTGAACATCAACGCGTTGCTCGGGCAAGACGCACTCAATGATCAGCCAATGACCCTCACGCGACCGGTGCTTGACCGTCTTGTGGTACTCGCCTGACTCTGGATGAAAGTGAGAATCGTCGGTCCACGCAATAGGCTTCGGGATGAATCGCGACTCGACTTCATCCCAGACAAGTGAGGTGATGGGAACCGCTAGAGCGACTGCAATCAAGACTTGAATCAATATGGACTGAAGGAAACCTTGGACGATGCCCGAGAAATTCATTCACGTAATCCTTCAACGCCGATCCTTCTACCGCCACGCCCTCAGCCTAGCACGTTTGATCTAGTCCATAACTACTCACTCCGTTTCGGCAAAGCCATCGTCTAATTTCCTCTCCGGGGGGAGGGCAGCGCCTGTACCGGACACGATCCGAGGATGACGGGTCTTCCCGGCTCACAACCCCAAACAGGCCACAACCAGGAAAACAGTAGACGCAACGAATATACGATGGCCGGAAGTCATCCCGTCCGCCGGCCACAGGAGGCGACATGAAGCGCATGGCCAAGCCCGAAGGCCGCGGCAACGTGGTCTTGGAAGACGCCCCCATCCCCGAACCCGGCTACGGCCAGGTCCGCGTCAAAGCCGTCCGTAGCCTCATCAGCCGCGGCTCCGAAATCGGCCGGCGCTACGTCCTGGAAGAAGCCGTCGATCCGCAAATCATGGGCTACTCCATGGCCGGCGTGGTGGATGCCCTCGGTGAGGGCGTGCAGCACCTCGCCGTCGGCGACCGCGTCGGCGCCGTCGCGCCGCACGCCCAATACGTCGTCGGCGCCGCCATCCCCGAGCGCCAGGCCAAGCTGCCCGAAATCCTCCCGCTCTCCCCCAGCGTCACCTGGGACCAGGCCCCCTACTGGATGCTCAGCGCCTCCGCCGTTCGCTGGACCGACATCGCCCCGTTCCAACCCGGCAACGTCATCGTCGTCCTCGGCCAGGGCCTCGTCGGCAGCCTCATCCTCCAGGTCATGCGTGCCATCGACGCCGGACGCCTCATCGCCGTCGACGCCGCCCCGCTCCGCTGCGAGCTTGCCGCCGCGCTGGGTGCCGACCACGTCGTCAATGCGGCCGAAGAGGACCCTGTCGCCGCCGTCAGGCGACTCTCCGAGGGCGTCGGCGCGGACCTGGTCGTTTACGCAGTCGGCGGACCCGCCGGCCCCAGAGCCTTCCGACAGGGCATGGAAATGCTCGCCGAGGGCGGCGCCCTCCACCTCATCGGCAAGTACGAGCAGCAATACCTGCCCCTCAGCTCCGAAATCATCCAGAGCCGCCGCATCGTGGGCGGCTACTTCGGCGGCCAGTGGCACATCGGCTCCGCCCGCCGCGCCCTCGCCCTCATCGAATCCGGCGCCATCGCCCCCGACCGCATGACCACCCACCGCTTCCCCTACACCCGCGCCCCCGAAGCCTTCCACCTCCTCCACGACCACCCCCACCAAACCCTCGGCGTCCTCCTCCACTGGGACCTCGACGACAGCTAACCGGCCAAACGTCTCAATCGGCGGGCCAGCAGGCCAGCCTGCAAGAACGCGCCGACGAACGCTTAGACGATGCCTGCGTGCTAGACAGCGTGGATGACCCGCGCCGCGTGCGCTCCCACGTTCCGCAGGCCGCCGTCGCCCAGGTGTCTCTGAGCTGCAACCGGGGGCTGCCGGACTATCTGCTCCAGGAAGCGCAAAGCCTGACTGCTGCTAACGACTGTTGTGGCTGGTGAATTAATCTGCGCAAGCCTTTGCACTTGGAGTTATTCGGGGAGATATAATCATGCACCGACACTTGACGGTGATCGGGCTGGATCCGAAACCTCAAGGGGGGACGACACGAGCCAACGAGGTATCGAATGCCCTGGCTCACTCGCCCTCGGCAGGGGGAATCGGAGCATGAACTTGGCAGGTCAGCAAGAAAGGAATGAATCCCTAGAGAACCCAACATCGTGCTCGTAACGCGCCGGGCTGAAATGCTCACGGCCGCCGCCGTAAACGTCGCCGTGCTGTCGTCTGGCGATACAGTCGAATCAAAGAGTTGACGAGCACATCAGCCGATAGGAGGTTGTCATGCGGCAAAAGGTCGGCCTGGCCATCGCGGGCTTCCTGCTGGTAGCTCTGGCAATGGCGGTGGGGATCGGTGTTGGCCAACTCGGCACGGCGTTCCTCTGGTCGCGACTGGCAACCTCGGTTTCGTATTCAAGTGTTGAGACGACCTACGACTCGGTCCAGGAGTTCAACGAGAGCATTGAAGTCGTCGATCTCGCATGGCGAAGGCTGGGTGATACCGACCACTTTGGCCAACGAATCACATTCAAGTACACCGTCCACAACCTGTCGGACGAGGACATAACCATCAATAGCTGGCGAAGTTTCATTCCCGTGTTTGTTGATGCAGAAGGCTTCGCCATTCATGAAGCGGCAACCGGTGGTGAGTTCATTGTCCCGGCCAATGGGGAGTTCACCCACACCGGCGTCGAGCATATTGAAACCGAATTGTACGATCAGATCGTCGATCTGCGACTCTTGGGGATTTAGCCGTGGAGAGCAGGCGATGAACGCGCGAATTCGGATACCTCCGACCGCCGTATCGGGCACTGCGGATGGACCTGCAGGCTTCTTGCTGAACGAGATCTACAGGACGCCCGCCAGCGGCATCGAAGTTTCGATCGAAGAGTCGTGAACCGACTGGAGCGTCAACGGATCGCCGCTTCAGTCGGAGGGCGTCGCCGCCGAATTCCAAGCGGGCACTTTTTTCGCAAGGGTGCTTGTTTCTTGGGGGAGGCGTGAGCTGACTATGAAGAAATCAACGATCGCGCTGCTGACCGTGGGTGCGTGCATTCTCGTCGTAGTCTCCGTGATTGCCGGCATGTTGGTATATCTCTTGGTTATCCGCACGATTGTGTCGTCAGCGTACTCGCCGCTTGAAGAAGAAACTATTAATGAGGATATTGTGGTGGTTGAGGACTCTGTTGAATGGAGGCTGATATCGCAATCCGATGACTATGGCAATGAAGCGCGCATTTCTTTTAGGTTCACGTTACGCAACCCGACCGGCGAGGATATCGAGGTTCGCGTGTTTGACCTGCGCATCTGGTTCTTTGATTCTGAAGGCTTTGCTCTTGCTCGCTACAACTACGCTGACGAGTTCACCGTGCCCGCCAATGGCGAATACACCTACTCGGCGCCGCACACCCTGCGGGGCGGCCTCGGCGAGCAAGTGGCCTTCATTGAAGTCCTGGGAGTGCGATCGATATGAAAGTTCGGAAGGCCATCGTTTGAGACACCTGGGCCAATCCGGGCTAAGCTCACTTCAGGATCTATCCTTTGGCCTCAGATGATCCTTCACGATTGGCCGCCGCCAAAACCCGACGACATGCCCACCGACGAGTACGTCGAGTCCTGGTTCGGAGGCGGGCTGTGCGGGGTGCTGGTCGGCCTGCTGATTGTTGGCCTGCTGGCGTTGATCGCCTGGCTGATTAGCGGCGGCATGGAAACCACGCTTTTTAGTTTCTAAATAAAAAGCCCTGGGCAGGTTCCCCTGGCCAGGGCTCCTCTTTTTATTCTACGTTCCGACGACTTCCTGAAATGTCGCACGCCAGGGTCCGGTCAGCTCCACGATGAGTAACGCCGGTCCAGATGGTGCGATGATTTCTTCAGCGGTCTGCTCCACATCGTCGTCGTTGACAATCAATGGAAAGACCGATGAATGCCAGCGTGCCGAAAACTGCAACGCTCGCAACATGAGCATTGCGCCTTCACCGTCCTGGCCATCAATGCGAATGCGCCAAGTCCCCTCTTCAAGCTGAATAGGTGCCGGTTCCTGCCCTTCGCCACTTATCGAATATCGAATGGATATCGTATCGTCACGAATAATGGCGATATCTTCTTCGACCAACGCGCCGGAACCGCGAGTCACTCCCTCTATTTGTTCAATGACTCTTGTTTCCGACACGACGCTGGTTGAGCTTGAGAGCGCCACACTCAACACAAGGATTGCGGCAATGATTGCGAGTGCCACCGCAATGACAACCAAGCTGGCTGTCGTTATCTGTTTCATGCCGTGCTCCTTTCAGTTTCAGCATCAAAAGCCCCGGCCCTGGCCTGAAGGCCAGGGCCGGGAGAGACCCGGTTCGCCCACCTGCGCTCACATGAACAGGACAAAGGGAGGGCCGGGGATGATCAGGTCCAAGATGGTCAAGATCACCATCACGGCTACGACGAGCGCGAGGGCGCGGACCACGACATCCACCTTCCATGTGGTGGATCGATTCGGCGAGCGCCAGATGATGATGCTGCTGCCGATCAACGCGAGCGCCGTGAGGATCAGCGGAACGAGTGGGTCCCAGGCCAAGGCCATGGCTATTCGTACCCCGAGTCCCAGGTCACGAGGCGGCCGTTCGCGTTCACGGTCTTGGTGATCCAGACGATGCCACAGTACAGGCCACAGAACTTACCCTTCACCCGGTCGTCGGCGTAGTTCTGGCCTTTACCGCCACGCTCGACTACCCGGTAGGTGATGCCCTTAAACCTAATCGTGGGGCTGCTCTTACCCCACGCGCTCAGCTTTGGATCGTTCGTAATGATACGGCTGTCCCAGCACCACCACGTTTGTGAGTAGAGCTTCGCGGATCCATGCCCGCCGAACCCACCGACCTTCTCCGTCACCTTCGCTGTGGAACAACCGCTTTCGGCGCTGGCCAGCAGGCTGTTGATACCCGCCTGGACGCCGGAGGTGCTGGCTCCGGGTGCAAGGCTCCATGTTTGTGTTTGGGGTGGCCGCGATGAGTCGTGGTACGTCACCGTCACCGAGACTTCGGTTCCCAGTGAGTAGAGATCCGATGCCACCCGATTACTGCCAGGGGGTTGTTCGGGTACCGGATCTTCCGCACTCACCGTCCCGATCAGTAGGGACGCGCCGACTGCTGTGATCAGCAGGGCAAACACAATTCGGAGCACCGATTGCCACATGGCAATCCTCCTCGGCTCTGCCCGCCAGGAGAATCGCCGTTGATCCTGACTCCAGCGAGCCATGAACCGGTGGGATCCTATATGAAATAATCTCCATGTGTTAACTCGCTAATGTAGGTCAGCACATCTAAGGTCGATGGAACAGTCCCTGGCCCTCATCAACTCCGGCGCCGTCAACCCCGACCGCATCACCACCCACCGCGTCCCCTACACCCGCGCCCCCAAACCCTTCCACCCCCTCCACAACCACCCCAACCAACCCCTCGGCTTCCTCCTCCACCGGGACACCGACGAAACCCAGCGCCCGCCCACCCCACGCAGCAGCGCGGCCACCCTTCGCCTCTCAACGCCGCGACCCGACGGTCCCTTGGCGCGTCCCCCGGTCCCCAGCGAACCGGTGCCATCCGCGCCTGACCGTCGGCCCGTCAACTGCCCACTGTCTCCAATCCCTGAATTGCCATCTGTTCTCATCGAGTGTACACTATCCGCAGACGTTCACCCAACCGATCCCGGACCCCCCGCGTGCCCACCCCGCCGGCCCGAATCCCAGGCCCCCGCCCAGGCCATCCCAGCACGCCTCGGATCGGGCGAATTCGGGCTCCGCGCAGCCTCAAGAGTTTTTTGGAAAAAACTCTTATGTGCGCACGAGGCCGCCGTCCGGCCTCAGCCCGTCACCTTCCCCGCCCGCCGGTCCCGCTCCCGCGCCGCCGCCTCCCGCCGCTCCGGCGGACCCCACCCCCCGCCCCCCGCCGTCCGGTGCTCGAACACGTCCCCCCGCCGCAGCGCCGTCGTCCCCTTCCCCGCCAGCTCCATCCGCTCCCCGTCCCGCACCAGCACGCTGCTCGACGTCGCGCCAGCCTCTCCGCCCTGCAGCCCATACGGCCCCCGCGTCCGCCGGTCCGAGCGCAGGTTCAGCGTCGTCTGCTCCGCCAGCATCCGGTAATGCCGCTCCACCGCCAGCCCCCCGCGGAACTCCCCGTCGCCACCGCTATCCGGCACGAACTCATACCGGTCGATCGCAATCGGATGCTCCGCCTCGATCACCTCCGCCGGGTTATTCGCGAAGTTCACCACCACGCTCGACACCCCGTCCGGCCCGTCCGCGAACGGCCGCCCGCCCCACGACCCGAACAGGAACTCCAGCATCACGAACGGCTCGCCCCGCGCGTCGTACCCCGCCAGGCTCACCCCCGTGTCGCCCCCCGCCTCCGCCGCCGGCACCCGCTTCGGCACCGCCTGCGCCAGCGCCCCCAGCACCGCGTTCGCAATCCGGAACCCCGTCAGCCCCCGCGCCGCCACCGGCGCCGGCGGACGCGGATTCACGATCGTCCCCTGCGGCGCCGTCACCTCGATCGGCCGGAAATGCCCTTCGTTGTTCGGAATATCCGTCGGCATCACGCACCGCACGCAGGCGTACGCCGCCGACTTGGTAAACGGCATCGGACAGTTGATGGACCCTCGCACCTGCCCGCCCGATCCCGTGAAGTCCACCGTGATCCGGTCCCCCTCCACACGCAGCGTCACCTGAATCGGAATCGGCTCTGGATCAATCCCGTCGTCGTCCAGGTAGTCGGTGAACCCGTAGACCCCGTCCGGAATCTCCCGGATCGCTAGCCGCGCCCGCTCGGCCGCGTAGTCCAGCACCGCAGCCCCCAGGTCGGCCAGCCGCCGCGGCCCGTGCTCCTCGGCCAGCGCCAGCAGCCCGCGCTCCCCCACGTGCCCCGCCGCCAACTGCGCCCGCAGATCGCCCAGCACCTGGTTGGGCACCCGCACGTTCCGCTCCAGCAACCGCCACACGTGCTCCACCGGCTCCCCTTCCGACATCAACCGCACCGGCGGCAGGCAGATGCCTTCCTGGAACAGCTCCGTCGCGTCGCACCCGTTGCCGCCCGCTGTCTTCCCGCCAACGTCGGCGTGATGCGCAATCGTCACCACGTGCCCGATCACCCGCCCGTTGCGAAACACCGGCTGCGCCGTGTAGATGTCCGGCAGATGCGTGCCGCCCGCGTACGGGTCGTTGAGCGCGTACACGTCCCCCGGCCGCATCTCGCCGCCGAACCGAGCCAGGAACGCCCGCATCGCGTCCGGCACCGATCCCAGGTGCAGCGGCAGCGTCAACCCCTGCGCGATCAGCCGCCCGTCCGGGTCGCAAAGCGCCGCCGACAGGTCCATCGAGTTCTTCAGGTGCGTCGAGCGCGCCGTCCGCACCATCGCCACCGCCATCTCGTCCACCAGCGCCGCCACCGCATGCCGAAACAGTTCCCGCTGAACCGAATCGACCGTTCGGCGCCGCGCGCTCATCGGCTCGCCTCCAGCAGCAATGCCCCGTCCGCCTCGCGCGAACAGCGCCAGCCCGGCGGAACCACAGTGGTGGCGTCATAGTCCTCCACGATCAACCCACCCGATTCCGGCTTGCGCCCCAAGTCCCCTCGACGCACGACCGGCACGCTCCGCCACCGCCCCTCAAACCAGGCCCGTCGCTGCGTCCGTTCCGGGCTGCGGTCCAGCGCTTCACGCAGCCTCACCGGCTCATTCGCCCGCACCGCGCTAACCCGCAGAACCGCCGCGATCACCGGGCTCGTCGGGTCCCGGTGCCCGTAAGTGGCCTCGTGCAGTGCCTCGAACCGGTCGCGAATCGTGTCAAGCGTCTTCTTAGTCACCCGCCCATCCGGAATCCCCGCCGGAATCTCGAACGACTGCCCCCGGTACCGGCACTCGGCCACGGCTTCGATCTCCAACTCGGCAGCCCCAAACCCGCCCGCAACCGCCAGCGCCATGCTGCGCTCACGCAGCGAGCCGAGTGCTTCGTCCAGCCGGCTGGCTGCACCCGACGTCCCCAGATCGATTAGCGGCGAATGCGTCGCCATCCACCTCAAGTCGGCACCCAGCAACCCGGTCGCGCTGAACACCCCGGGACCCGCCGGCGCCAGCACCCGCCGAATCCCCAGCAGGTCGGCCACCGCGGCGGCCATGCCAGGTCCGCCGCCGCCGAACGCCACCAGCGTGAAGGCCGACGGATCCACCCCTCGTTCACTCGTCACCGCCCGCAAGGCACGCGCCAATTCCGCCGCCGCCACCTGCCGTGCCGCATCCGCGGCCCGCGCAACGTCCGTCCCCAGCGGACCGGCAAGGTGTTCCGCCACCGCCCGCTCGGCGTGCTCTGCATCGATCGCCATATCGCCGCCGAGCAGCCCCATGGGGCTCACGTGGCCCAGCACCACATTCACATCCGTCAGCGTCGCTTCCCGCCCGCCACGCCCATAGCAGGCCGGCCCCGGATCCGCGCCCGCGCTATCTGGTCCCACCGACAGCCCGCCCGCCCGGTCCACCCGCGCAATGCTGCCGCCGCCCGCCCCGATCTCCGCCAGGTCGATCGTCGGTGTCCGCAGCAGGTACCCCGAGCCGCGCGTCAGCCGCGTCCCCGAGCTGATGCCACCGCCCAGTTCAAGCTCCGGCGCGATCGCGGGAGCGCCCTCCAGCACCACCGCCGCCTTGGCGGTAGTTCCCCCCATATCGAAGGCCAGCACCCGGTCAAGGCCGCGTTGTCGGGCCAGTTGGGCGGCGGCCAGCACCCCGGCCGTCGGTCCGGACTCCAGGCAGAAGGCCGGCAACTGCGCCGCCTCGGCCGCCGGCATCACGCCGCCGCTGGACTGCAACATCAGGATCGGCGCCGTCGAACCGGCATCGTGCAACGCTTTCGCCAGCCGTCCCAGGTAATCCCCCAGCACCGGTTGCAGATACGCGTTGATGACCGTGGTACTCGTGCGGTCGTACTCGCGGATCAGCGGCAGCACCGCCGAGCTGCGGGAAACCGCTGCGCCCGGCAGCCGCTCCCGCACCAATCGCTCGACGTCGATCTCGTGCTCGCCATTGACGTACGAGTTCAACAGGCAGATCGCCACGGCCTCAACGCCGGCCTGCTCCAGCACGTCCAGCGCCCCGGCCACGCTCGCTTCGTCCAGCGGCCGTACCACCGACCCATCGGCTGCCATGCGCTCGCTCACGCCCAATCGCAGCCGCCGCTCCACCAACGGCTCCGGCCTCGACCAACTCAGGTCGTACAGCCGCGGATACCGCAGCCGCCCGATCTCCAGCACATCGCGGAACCCCTCGGTTGTGATCAAGCCAGTACGCGGCCCACGCCGCTCCAGGATGGCGTTAGTCGCCACCGTGCTGGCGTGCAGCAAGCTGCCAAGCGACGCGAGGGAGTTCCCGCTGCACGCCTGGAGGCCAGTAAGCACCCCGTTGTCGAAGTCGGGCGGCGTAGACAGCGTCTTGTGCCGCGTGACGGCGCCTTCCGCATCCACCGCCACGAGATCGGTAAACGTCCCCCCAACGTCCGCGGCGGCGCGCAAACCGCCGGGGCTAGGACAAGCGGCCTTCAAGCTTCGAGCCGCTACGCGAGGGCGGGCGCCGCCGCTCGACCGGCCAGATTTCCCAGCGTGGCTGGAACCTCCCAGCCAAGCCGCCGCGCGATAGCCGCGAAGGTAGCGCTGTTGCTGCTGACCACCGGCACCCCGTACGCCGCTTCCAGCGGACTGATGACCTCAAAGGTCGCCATGTTGGTGCACGAGAGGAAGATTGTGTCGGCCTCTGCCGGCGGCGGTTGCGCGTCCACGAACTCACGCAGTGCTTCCGGCGTCACGTCGGCGATCTCCACCGCAACCGTGATGCCGAGTCCATACGCGCACAACGTGTCGACGCCGTGCGTGGCCAGAAACTCCTCCTCGTGATCGTTCAACTCGGCCGGATACGGCGTATACAACGCAACTCGTCGACTCTCCAACTGGGCCAGCGCCTCGGCAACAGCGCCGGACGTCGTAATGGCCGGCGCGTTCGCGGCCGCCGCAATGGACTCGCGCAGCGCCGTCTCGCCGTCGCGTCCGTCCACGAAGCTGCTGGCCGTGCAGGCGAACGCCACGATGTCCACCAGCGCGCTCCCCACCTCGTCCGCCGCCCGCTCGGCATGCGCCAGCATCTGGCGTGCGTCGTCCACACCGCAGACCGAGTTGCGCATGCGTGCCGAATGCACGCTCGCGGTCCGCGGCGTCAGCCGCCAGAACTCAGGCTCCACCACCGTATTGACCGACGGAACCAGCAGCCCCACCCGTTGCATGCCACCGCTCCCCAAGAGCCAAGCCTCGCAATCGTCAGGGGAAGGGCGCTGGGATGTCAACGCTTCCAGGACATTCCGGCAGGATGGAATCTCGTGAGATACTCGCGCTATGACTGCCGAGTTGATCGGTGTCTTGTCGGTGGGTGTAGCGCTCGGCGCGTTGATCGTGGCTGGACTGGCCGCCATGCGCGCCGACTTGCGGGAGATGCGGCGCGAACTGACGGAGTTGGCCCGGCAGCAGGCACGAACCGAAGGTCTGCTGGAGGGTCTGCGCGACGCGCTCATTGCGCAAAACCGCACCGGCGACTGACGACCGAGCCCACGTGTCGGCGCGAGACCTCGCGTAGGGCGGAGACAGCTAGAGAATCCGGGCGGTCATACTGTGCCGCCCTCCGTCGCAATGCTGCGCATGCGGTTTCGACTCGGTACCTCAACCGTTCTACGCTGAACGCACTCGGCGGGCGAGGAGATTGCTGATGTCCCGTCTAAGGGTGGGCGTCGTCGGTTGCGGAGCGATTGCCCAGATCCAGCACTTGCCGCACCTGCGCGACGGGCGCGACCGCTTTGAAATCGGCGGAATCTGCGACATCGCGCCGGATCTGCTGCGCAAGGTCGGCGAAGACTTTCACGTGCCAGAGCATGCGCGCTTCACCGACGTCCACGACCTCGTGGCCTCCGACATCGACGCGGTGCTGATCTGTTCCTCCGGCTCCCACGCGCCGCAGGTGCTGGCCGCCGCCGCCGCGGGCAAGCACGTGCTGGTCGAGAAGCCGGCATGCGTCACGATCGCCGAGGCTCAATCCATGATCGACGCCTGCGACGCCGCCGGCGTAGTCCTCATGGTGGCCTATCCCAAGCGCTACGAACCGAGCTACGCCTACGCCGCGAGCCGCGTACGGGCCATGGACGACGTCCGCCTCATTCAGATCAACCACCTGCATCCGTCCAACGACCTGCACATGGCCGAGTTCTCGTTTCACCGTGCCAACCTGCCGGACGACGTTGTCGCTCCGTTGCGGGCAGCGGACACGGCCCTGATCGCTGAGGCACTGGGCCTGGATTCTCCTGCCGACCACCTGGTCCGCGCCTATCAGTTGTGCAACGGCAGCCTGATCCACGACATCAGCGTGCTTCACGGCATGTTCGGCCTACCCGAGGCCGTGTTGAACACCGAAATCTGGCGGGACGGCGCCGGCCTTACGACCACGCTGCGCTACCCGAACGACATACGCGCCGTGCTCACCTGGATCGACCTGCCCGATCTCTGGGCATTCGAAGAGACCTTCGCCGTCTACGGACGCTCGGAGCGCGTGATCGTCTCCTTCCCCACCGGCTTCAGCCGCGGGCTGCCGACTACGGCGGTCATTCAGGAACCCGACGCCGATGGCGCCCCCTCGCGTCGCGAACTCTCCTGGCACGAGAACCCGTTCAAGCGCGAACTCGAACACTTCCACGACTCAATCCAATCCGCACGCACCCCAGACACGCCCGGCACCGAACTGATCGACCACCTGACGCTCGTGCGCGACATCGTGCGCGCGTCGTACACCGGCGGGAGTTGAGCATGGCCTTCAGAGTCTTCGATGCACGCACCGACATCCAGAACCTCATCGTTCATCCCGACATCCGCGCGCGGTTTCTCCAGATGGAGCCGGGCGAGGAAAACGTCCCGCACACCCACGACCTGGGAGCCGAAATCTTCCTGATCCTCGAAGGCCAGGCCGAATTCGTGATCGAGGGTCACACCGAAGTCCTGGGGCCCGGCCAGCTCTGCTTCGCCGACCGCGACGAAGTCCACGTCGTCCGCTGCGTCGGCGACTCGACGATGACGATGTATCTCTCGGTCACCCCCCACATCGACCCCACGCACACCTGGTGGGACGAAACCGGCGAGAAGCTCCCGCCGCGCTATGGCGGGTCAACCACTTCCGAGCGCGCGGCAATGGACGCGGAATCCCCGCCGCCTCCCATCGCCGACCTGGCCGCCGCCCATGCGGCCGCCGCAGACGAAGCCGCCCGGGCGGCACAAGCCGCCGCCAAGGCCCAGCGCACGGGCGTCGCGGCGCTCGAGCAGGCTCTGGCCGATGGCGATCAATCAGCGGCCGAAGCGGCGGTCGACGACATGTGGGCGGCCCTCTATCGCAGCTTCAGCGCAAAGCGCGACCTGGCTGCCGCCTGGAACGCGCTTGCGCCTCGAGTCGGGAGGCAGTGACTGACAGGTGGTAGCTAGTCCGTCCCCGCCGCCCAGGCGCCGAGCGCCATGTACCCGCCGTCCACGTTGACGAACTCACCGGTCATAAACGATGCGCCCTCACTTGCCAGGAACACTGCCACCGCGCCGATCTCCGAGGTCTGGCCCACCCGGCCCAGCGGGTGCGAGCTTCCCCACAGGTTCAGCATCTCGTCCTCGTCGCCAAACGCTCGGGCCGCCCCGCGCGCCAACGGCGTGTCGATCGTTCCGGGGTTGATGGCCAGCACGCGGATGTTGTCCTTGGCAAAGTCCAGCGCCATGTTGCGGGTCAGCGACAGGCTGCCGCCCTTGCTGGCGGCATAGGCCGGAACCTGCGGCTGCGACTGCAACCCCTGCACGCTGGCGATGTTGATGATCGTCCCGCCGCCGCGCGCCCGCAGGTGCGGGATCGCGAACTTGGACATCAGGAACTGGCCCTTGAGGTTGATGTTGATAATGCGGTCCCAGGTGGCTTCATCCATCTCCTCGGCAGTCATGTAGGACGCCGTCGGCTGGATACCGGCGTTGTTGACCAGCACGTCCAGGCCGCCGAACTCGGCCACGGTTTCAGCAACCATCCGCTCGGCGTCCGCAATTGAACTGACGTCGCCGATTACCGCGCTGGCGCGCTGACCGTCGCTTCGCAGGCGCTCGACCAGGCTGCAAGCCGCTGACTCGTCGACGTCGGCCACACTCACGGCCGCCCCGGCGGCGGCGAACGACTCGACAATTCCGCCGCCGATGCCCATGGCGCCACCCGTCACCAGCGCTACCTGTCCGTCGTGCTCGCTCATCAATTCGTTCCCCGCCGATACGCCGCAAACAGCCTAGCGGGCGCGGCGGGTGAACCGGCGCGTAGACTCCCGTCCAACTCATGAGCACGCCCGCGGCGTCACTCGCAATCACCGAAGCCGGCCGGCGCCGCATCGTCGGCGCGCTGTTCGTGGCCCGCGGCAGCATCGGCGTTGGGTATCTGGCTGGATTCATCGTGCTCACCATCGCCGGCAAAGAGCTCAGCGGACACGCGGAATTGTCTGGACTACCGGCTGCGGTGTCGATGGTGGGTCGGGCGATCGGACCACCGCCGATCGCCCGTGCGATGGACGCGTTTGGACGACGGCCGGCAATCGCAGGCAGCTACGCGGTGGGGGCCGTGGGCGCTGCGACGGCCGCGCTGGCAATTGCGGCCGGACTGTTCTGGCTGTTGTTGGCCGGGTCGTTACTGATGGGCGTCGCCCGGGCCGGCGGCGACATGTCGCGTTACGTTGCGGCCGAGGTGTACGAGGCGAGCCGCCGCGGTCGCGCCATTGGCATCGTCGTTTGGGGCGCTACCGCCGGCGCCCTGGGCGGGCCGCTGCTGGGTGGGTATGCGCAGGAGTTGGCGGATGCGCGCGGGCTCTCGTACCTGGCCGGGCCCTGGGTGGCGGCATCCGGGCTGCTGCTCTTTTCGGCGCTGGTGACCTGGGCGTTTGTGCGACCCGATCCGCGTGACGTGGCCGACTCGACACCGGAGACCGCCCCCGCGGCGGACGAGGCCCTTGACCTGCGCGGCGTGTTGCGCGACCGACGGGTACAGCTGGGCATCTGGGCCATGCTCACCGGCCAGGGCGTGATGACTCTGATCATGGTGGTGGTCCCACTACATATGCACAGTTACTCGGGGTTGGGTGAGTCCGTTCCGATAGCAATGACCGCGCACGTGGCTGGCATGTTTGCCTTGGCACCGCTAACCGGGCGCCTGGTCGATGGACTGGGACCCCGGCCGATGGTTCTGCTCGGTGCGGTGCTCCTGATGCTGGCCAGCGCGCTGGCGGGGCTGGACGCTGGTCTGGGCACCGTGCTGCCGGCCATGTTCCTGCTCGGCTATGGCTGGAATGCGTGCTTCGTGGCCGGATCGACCATGCTGGCGCGCGGCGTACCGCTGACCGTTCGTGCCCGGGTTCAAGGGCGGGTTGAGGTCTTGATAGGAGTCGTCGGCGTGTTCAGCAGCTTTGCGTCCGGCCCGCTCCTGGTGGGTGGCTCCGGCATGGGCTGGCTCGGGGCCGCGGGATTGATTTCAGCACTGCTGTTGTTGGTCGCGCTCGGCTGGGAGCGGGCGGCTACTCGAGCACCGGCGGGCACATAAAGACCTCCCGCCTACAATAGACGCCGCTCGCCAGTCGCCAGCCGAGAGCCGCCATGCCGCATCTCTGGGGTCGTCAGATCAGCCGCGCCGAATTGATGGCGCGCGTGGGAGACGTTTCGCAAGTCGGCGGCGTTCGCGAGTACCGCCTGGACGGTGGCGCTGGCGACGGCCTGTCGGTGGTCGACGTGAACACAGGCTCCGGGCTGCGCTTCACGGTGATCCCGGGTCGCGCACTCGACATCTCGGGGGCCTGGTTTAACGGAATCCCCCTCGGCTTCCGCAGCGCTGCCGGCGAGATGCACGGGGCCTACTACGAACCCCAGGGATGGGGATGGGTACGCAGCACCGTGCTCGGGCTGCTGGTCACCGGAGGCCTCGACAATGTGGGCGATCCTGCGCTGGATCCGGACCGCCTCTACACCGACCTGGGTCTGCACGGGCGTCTTTCGAACTTGGCCGCCTCCAACGTCCATGCCGACGGCGAATGGCGAGGCGACGAATTCGAAATGTGGGTGCAGGGCCGGGTGCGGCAGGCCGCGCTGTTCGGCGAGAACCTGGAACTCAAGCGGCGGATTTCGACATCGCTTGGTTCGACCTCGATTCGGATTCACGACGAGGTCACAAACCTCGGTTCGGAACCCGAGCCCGCGATGATCCTCTTCCACTTCAACCCCGGGTATCCGCTGGTCGATGACGGTTCCCGGCTGCACGTGCGCAGCCGTTCGCGGCGGCCCTATGACGACCACTCGGCGTCGCTGGAACCTGGATGGGACACCTACGGTCCGCCGACCCCCGGCTGGCAAAACACGGTCTGGATTCATGACGTGGAGCCGGACGACGACGGAATGGTGCACGCGGCGCTCGTCAACCGCTCCTTCGGTGATGGGATCGGCCTGGGATTCACCTACCCGAAGGCCCAGCTTCCGTTTCTAAACCAGTGGAAGTTCCTGGGCGTGGGCAACTACGTCACCGGCATCGAGCCGGCCAACTGCACCGTGCTGGGCCGCGCAACCAACCGCGCGGACGGGACGCTGCAGATTCTCGAGCCCGGCGAGACGGCCGAGTTCGACATTGAACTCTCGGTCCTGGCCGGAACCGACGCCATCGGCGCCTTCCTCGCCAACATCGGTGAGTGACGCCTGCGACCACATCGAGACCCTGCGCGTCCGCTACTCCGACACCGACGCGCAGGGCATCGTCCACCACTCCAACTACTTCCGCTGGCTGGAAGAGGCGCGGATCGGGTGGCTGGAGGCCATCGGACAGCCCTACGGCGACTTGACCCGGCGCGGCATCTACCTGCCGCTGACCACCTGTAGTTGCACCTTTCAGTCGCCGGTCTACGCCGGGGAACGGGTTGGCGTGCAGTTGATGCTCGGTACGGTCTCGCGAGCGCGAGTGGATTTGACCTACCGCATCATGAGCGGCGCGCAGCTCTCGGCTACCGCCGCGACTACTCACGCCTACGTAGATTCAGCGGGACGTGCGATGCGTCTGACCCGTGACGATCCTTTCTGGCTAGCTATCAAGAAGGAGTCCTGATGCCTGCGATCGATTCCGCCAACACCGATGCCGCTTCAGTTAACGAAGCGCCAGCTTCGGCCGAAAACGGCCGGATGGTCGGAGGGCCCGCGTTCACCGTATTCCTGTCCGGCGTCATGCAGGGCTCGAACGTGGAGAGCGTGCTGCACGCCCAGGACTACCGGCAGCACTTGCGCGAGATCATTAGCGCCGCGCACCCGGAAGCCGAAGTGGTCTGTCCCGCGGAACTCAACCCGGACTCGGTGGCCTACGACGACGGCGCTGCGCGTCGCGCGTTCATGGATGAGCTTGATCTGGCGGCGCGATGCGACGTGCTGGTGGCCTTTGCACCCGTGGCGACCATGGGAACGGCCGTGGAAATGTACAAGGCCCACGAAGCCGGACGGCTCGTATTCACGGTCTCGCCAATGGCGTCCAACTGGGCCGTCCGATTCCTCTCGGACCGGGTCTTTGGAGATTTCGCTGAGTTCGAGACCTTTGTCTTTGACGGGGGTTTGGGTCGCGCGATGTCCGCCAGTCTGGCGGTCTCGGAGGGGCCGTCGGGCTAACGGCCGTGCATAACGGCGCTTCGCCGAATCCAGCGCCGGAGCCCAGGAGGCTTGACGAGCTCGGCCGCAGGCCCAACGTCATCGTGGTGCTGACTGACGACCAGGGCTACGGCGACCTCTCGTGTCACGGCAACCCCATCCTTCGAACGCCAAACCTGGACCGCCTCCACGCGGAGAGTGTTCGCCTCGAAGACTTTCACGTGGCGCCCATGTGCACGCCGACCAGGGGACAGCTCCTCACGGGTCAGGACGCTCTGCGCAACGGCGCCACCTTCGTCTGCATGGGTCGGTCGCTGCTGGATCCCGCGCTCCCGACCATGGCCGACATATTTGCGGCCAACGGCTACCGAACGGGCCACTTCGGCAAGTGGCACCTGGGCGACAACTTCCCCTACCGGCCGCAGGACCGCGGGTTTCACACGACAATCCACCACCCCTCCTGGGGCATCACGGCAGCAGCCGACTACTTCGAGAACGACTACTTCGCTCCTCACGTGAGACGCGGCGCAACTATCGAGCCATTCGAGGGCTACTGCACCGACATCTGGTTTGACGAGACAGTCGCCTGGATCGACCAGGACCGCGACGCACCGTTCTTCGCCTACCTGGCAACAAATACCCCGCACGGCCCGCACTGGGTGCCGGACCGGTACCGGCAACCGTACCTCGACCACGTCGACTTCGAAGTCGCCAGCTTCTACGGAATGATCGCCAACATCGACGAAAACTTCGGCCGGCTGGACGCCTACCTGACGGAAGCGGGGCTCCGCGAGAACACCATCCTCATCTTCATGGGCGACAACGGCACGGCAACGGGCGAAGACGTCTACAACGCCGGAATGCGAGGCAAGAAGCGATCGCTCTACGAAGGCGGCCACCGGGTCCCATGCTTCATCCGCTGGCCGTCGGGAGGCTTGGTTGGACCTCGCAACGTCGACGAGCCGACCCAGTGCCAGGACATTCTTCCGACGCTGATCGACCTGTGCGGTCTGGAAGGT
Organism: Chloroflexota bacterium; assembly: GCA_022825895.1. GTDB lineage: Bacteria > Chloroflexota > UBA11872 > UBA11872 > UBA11872 > UBA11872. The sequence goes on from JAJDVX010000030.1 coordinate 66,803, forward strand.
CCTGGGCCCGAGGAGTTCGATGGGGATTCGCTGATAGCGACCCTGCATGACGGGGAGCCCGTCGCCGACCGGATGCTCTTTGTGCAGTACGGCCACATCAGCGACGGTTGGTCGGGGGAGACGTGTCGTGGCGATGCCGCGGTGATCTGGGACAAGTGGCGCCTGGTTGGCGACGAGCTCTTCGACCTCTCGTGCGACCCGGGACAAGATACCGATCTTGCCGACCAGCATCCCGAGGTTCGCGCCGCAATGCGAGAGGCGTACACGGCGTGGTGGGATCGACTCGGCGGCAACCTGGACAGCTATCACCCGATCACGATCGGCTCGAAAGACGAAAATCCCACGCGGCTGTGCAGCTGCGACTGGGCCTACGTCTACTGCGATAACACCGGCAACGTCCGCGGCTGCGTGATGGACAGCGGCACCTGGCACCTCCAGGTTGAACAGCCCGGAAGCTACGAGTTTTCGCTCTACCGATGGCCGGAGGAATCAGGCCTGCCGATCTCGGCGCCCGCTCCAGAGATGCACGGAGTTGACGGATCAATTCCCGCAGGCCGAGCGCTGCCTATTGCACATGCGTGGATCAATGTCGGGGACTTCGAGGCCGAGGGCGTTGTGGCGCCCGAAGATCGGTGCGCGACCTTCTCGACCCACCTGCCCACCGGCCCCGCACAACTCAAGACCTGGTGGCTTGACGACGACGGCAATCGGCTAGCCGGCGCCTATTACGTCTCGGTCACGCGGCTCGCCTGAACGCGGAGCCTGCGGTCGCTATACGTGTGGCCGGCATCAGGAGCGTGGGAACGGCTTAAACTGGTCACATGTCCCTGCAAGCCCACTCGCAACGAATTCCCGCCCGCTCGCCGCTAATCCTGGCAGTGGCTGTCGGCCTGCTGACGGCGGTGGCATTTGGCATTAGTGTTGGCGTCATCACCGGCGCCATCGACACGCCGATCTTCGAGCGCGCCACACCGGCCTATGCCATTGACTACCCCATCTGGGCGCTAAACGCTCTTCTTGTCGGCGCGCTGGCGGGGGTGAGCATGTTCGCCATGCGCCTGCGCCGGGACTTCGGCAGCGGCCCAATCTACGCGGGCGGCTTTCTCTCGGCCTTCGCCATTTCCTGCCCGCTCTGCAATGGGTTGCTGGTGGCCGCCTTCGGTACGGGCGCGGCGGCGAACGTCTTTGACCCGGCGCGCCCGCTGATCGGCGGCCTCACCGCTCTGTTCATGGGGTACGTCCTGTTTCGGCGCGTGCAAACGCTGCGTGCCGGTTGCGCGGAGTGCGAGGCGCCGCCCGAGCCGACGGGTGGCGTTACAGGCTAGGCCGAAAGGGTCCTAGTACCGATCCGGCCAGTAGCAGTAGGCGTCGATCGGCGGAAGGAGCGCATCCAGCAGGTCGGCGTCGCTGGCTGAAATGTCCAGCCCGTGGATGTCTCGCAATTCCTCCGCCGACCGATAGCCAAACAGGATCTCCGCCAGCCGAGCCGATGGCAGCCGGACCCGGTGCCGGGGTAAATCGCCTCCCAGCGGCAACTCGCCCGACCCCAGCTCGGTGTCAATCACCAGGCGCGAAGGTAGCTCGCTACCCAGGATTTCGGCCCGCTTGCGCGCGTACGGCCCGAGCGCCTGCAGTACCACGTCCGGCAGGCCAAGTCTGACCATCTGCGAGCGGCCGATCGGCCGCTCCGATCGAGCGGTCACCTCGAGGTTTCGCAGATACCTCCCGACGCGGCTTGCCGGATATACGTGAAACACCAGCTTGCCCACCCGATGCCCGACCGCCTCGTCCGCCATGGCCCGGATCAATGAGCCTGCCACCCCGCTGCTGATCGCCTGCGCATCCACGATGTCGAGTTGCTGCGCGTCGTGGTCGACCTGATCGCCAATGCAGTAGCCGACGATCTGACCGCGGTTGTCCAGCGCGACCTGCATCCAGGCGTCCAATCGGCCGAAATAGAGACCCTGGCGTGGACCCAGCCAGCGCTCGGGCTCTCGCACGCGCATGCCGCTGATCCCGCTGGTCTCCCGGTTGTAGAGGCGGGCGATCGCGGGACGGTCCTGGGGTTCAGCCTTGCGAATCCGGTGCCGGCGCGGCAGGGCTTCGGCGCCACGCGTGGACACGGTGAAGTTGAACTCCGGCATCACCGTGGCGTAGGCCCAACGGTGATACAGGCCAGGGACGCCGTAGAGCGTGGAGATGGGCACGCCTCGCGCCTCGGCCCGCTCCAGCACGGCCTCCAGCATGAATCGCATGTGGCCCTGCATCTGGTGCGCGTCGTCCGTATGCACGCCCACCACCCCCGCGCAATCGAGCGTCACGCCGCGCAAGCGGTGTCCAACCGTGAACGTCTGCATCCAGCTGACCAGTTCGCCGTCGACCTCAACGCGCACGCGCTCCCAGGGCGGTCCAAGCTCGTGCGGGAGAAACTGAATCGTGCGGTCAGGCACCGGCTCAGGCGGCGGCCAGCTTGGCGAGACTAACCAGCGCGCGCCGCAGCCGATCCCGGCAGCGCTGGCGTCCCAACACCTCCATCGTGGCGAACAGCGGCGGCGTGGCGCGTCGGCCCGTCACGGCAATACGCACCGGCATGAACAGGTCGCCAGCCCTCCAGTTCAGGTCGGCGGCCAGCGTGCGCATCGCGGCTTCCAGGGTGGGGTCGTCAAACGGGTCCGTTTCGTCAACCAGCGCGACGACCCGCTCCAGCGCCGAGGCTGTCTCGACCGCAGAGTGCCGCCTGAACCTGACTTGCCCCATATCCGGATCGAGGTCGTCGTCAAAAAAGAAGTCCATCAACTCGGCAGTGCGGTTGAGGTGGGATAGGCGCTCATACTCCAGTTCCAGCGCCGCTGCGAAATACGGACGCTGGTCGGAGCGAAGGTCAAGCCCGCCTTGCGCCGCATAGGACCACGCCCGCTCGGCGAGGTCATAGAGGTCCAGCCGTCGAATCCAGACGCCATTGAAGTGGTCCAGCCGTTGTGGATCGAACACGGCGTCCGCGCGGTTCACCCGCTCCAGCCGGAACTCCTGCACCAACTCGTCCAGGCTGAAGATCTCGCGTTCGTCGCCCGGCGCCCAACCCAGGAAAACCAGGAAGTTGACCAGCGCCTCCGGCAAATAGCCCTGCGTCCGGTATTCCCCCACCCACTGCGCACCGTCCCGGCTCGAAAACTTCTGGCGGCGGCGGTTGACCACCAGCGGCAGATGCGCAAACGCCGGTGGCATCCAGCCGAGGGCTTCGTACAGGAGCACCTGTCGGAACGTATTGGACACGTGGTCTTTCCCGCGGACCACGTGGCTGATCCGCATGTGCTCGTCATCGACCACCACCGCCATGTTGTAAAGCGCTGACCCGTCGCCCCGCGCAATCACGAAGTCGTCGACTTCGTCCGGACCGACGCGGATATTCCCGAGCACGATGTCGTCGAACTGAACGGGACTCGGCTCGGACCGAAATCGGACTGCCGGAATCACGCCGGCTGATTTGCGCTCGGCAATCTCGACGGCGGTGAATCGACGGCCCAGGCCCGAATAGCGCGGCGGCCGTCCCTCGGCCCGTTGCTGCTCGCGTTCGGCGGCACGCTCGTCGGCCGTGGTGTAGTCGTAGTACGCCCGCTCGCTCGACAGCAGTTGCTGCACGGCCTCCCGGTAGATGTCCTGCCGCTCACTCTGCCGATAGGGCCCGAACGGTCCGCCCACGTCTGGGCCTTCGTCCCAATCCAGGCCCAGCCAGCGCAACCCTTCGTAGATTCCCTCTTCGTGGGACGCGTCGCTGCGCTGGGCGTCGGTGTCTTCGACGCGAAGGATGAACGCGCCGCCCGCGCGGCGGGCCATGAGGTAGTTGCATAACGCCGTACGGGCGTTCCCCACATGCAGGTCACCGGTGGGGCTTGGCGCCATGCGGACGCGAATGGGCTGGCTCATGGCGCGCAGTATCTCACCGGCAACCGCGGCATTGGCCGCAGTGAACGGCTCAACCGTCGTAGTAGCTGATGATCGTGTCCATGGCCGCCGTCAGTTCGGCGACCCAGGCTTCGGAGGCTGCGCTGCTGGGGCTGACTTCCGGCGTAATCCAGCCGCTGTAGCCAACGCGCCGCAGCGTTTGCATCACCACCGGCCAGTCCACGTCGCCATGCAGCAACTGGGTGAAGCCCAACCATCCGCCTGGCCTGAGCGTGAAGTCCTTGACGTGCACGCGGGCGATGCGCTCGGCCCCAAGCGCCTCGATCCAATGCTGCGGTCGCCCGAACTGCATCACGTTGCCGACGTCGAAGTAGACGCGCAGGTGGGGGCTGGCGAAGCCGTCCACGAACTCCAACATGTCCCGCGGGCTGAGAATCAGCGCGTTCCAGACGTTCTCGACCGCCAGCGTCACGCCGGCATCTTCGGCCGCCGGCAGTAGTGCTTCCGTTGCGGCGCGCGCGGCGTCCCAGACCTGGGTGAACGGTTGGTCGTCGGTGACCACGCCGGGGATGTAGAGCAGCGTGTCCACGTCCAGCTCCGACGCCAGGTCGATACTGCGCCGTACCAGCGCCTGGCCCTCCGCGCGTATCTCCGCGTCAAGCGACGACGCCGAGTACTGCCAGGGCAAGCCCGCGTTGAGACCGAGGATCGGCGGTCCGTCGTCCGCCAGGCGCCGGAGTTCCCGCCGTTCCGCGTCCGTTGCCCGCAGCGAAAAGCGACCATCAGCCGGCAGCGTGAGTTCCACACCTTCAAAGCCGCCAAGACAGGCCAGCCGAAAAACCTCGGGAAGCGGCGGGGCACCGCCCAGACAGCTATCGCGCAGGCCTTTACGCAAACGAGACGCGGTGTCCATTAGCGTGTGTTCCGGATGCTCTGGATGCGGATGGTGAGTGTATTGATCATCCGCCGACGAGGCACCCTCCAGATCCCAGGCTAGGGCTTATACGCGATGGCCTCGCCGAAGGCGATGGCGCCGACGGCGCCGGGGTTAGCCTTCCACTCGTCAATGCGAGCCCGCCAGTCGTCAAGCTGCTGCTGTGACGCCAGCCCGAATTGCACGATGGCCGCCGTGACCTTGGGCGAGAAGAACCAGTCGTTGATGAAGCCGTGGAAGAAAGCCACGTCTTCGGTAGCGCCGAAGTAGTCGAAGGAGCCGGAGGCCTGGATGTTCGAAAACCCGGCATCCATCAGATGAGTCTTGAGCTCCCGCCCCATTTCGGGATGGCCGCCGTTCCCGGCCAGAAGCCTGGCGAAGGTGGTCCAGGCGTGGACGGACTCTTCTTCGCCGGGATGCAGGAATGAGGACGAGATCGACGATTCACGACTGGCAACGATGCCGCCGGGCTTCAGAACGCGCTTGATTTCGGCCAGGGCCGCCTGGGTGTCCGGCACATGCATGAGTACGGCATGGCAGTGGGCAGCATCGAAGGAGTCGTCGTCGAACGGCAGGTCGGTGATATCGCCGACGTGAAAGGTGGCGTTGGTGTGGCCGCCGGCCTGGGCGGCGGCGCGGGCCAAGTCGATCTGTGAGGCCTCCATGTCGATGCCGTGTAGTTCGCCAGGGTCGATCGCCTGCGCCAGCCCGACCGAAATGGTTCCCGGACCACAGCCGAAGTCCAGGACGCGCAGGCCCGGTTTGAGATGGGGAAGCAAGTGCGCGGCGGCGGTATGCACGCTGCGACGATCGAGCAACTGCTGAAAGTCGTCGCTGTAACCCATGGTGTAGGTGGATTCCTGTGACGCCTGGTCCGACATTGCCGCCCGCTCTCTGATGGCCAACTGCTTGTCTGACATCGTAGGCGAGCAGATTGAGACCCGGAAATCTTCGTCTGTCGCGGGCGGACTCCCGGCCCGCCGACGTGGAGGCGCCTACCGGAAACGGGGGACGTTGACGAATTCGTGTCGTTGGGCCGACTCGTAGGCGGCCTCAGTGCAGGCGACGCCGGCCCAGCCGTCACGGCCGTCGGCGCAGGGCGGGCGACCAGTGGCAATGGCGTCGGCAAAATCGCGCAGCAGGCCGACGTTCATGCTAGAGGCGAACGAGACTTCCCGGTATGGAGTCTCGGGAGCGGTCTCGGTGACGCGGATGACGGCGTCGGTGATGTCGAACTGAACCACTCCGCCATCGCAGACGATTCGGCCGGTGACGTCTCCCCACCGGCGCCAGTTGGGCGGACGATTCCAGCTTGGGTCACAGCTTCCGATGACGCCGGAGTCGAAGACCTCGATCAGGGCGCCGGTGTCCTCCACCGGGATGTCGCGAGCCAGCGCCTCAGTCTCGCAATAGACTTGCGCAACCTCGGATTCGCTGAACCAGCGCATCAAATCCGTGGCGTGGACGATGTGGTCGCGTATGGCTCCGCCACCGGAGCGCACCGGGTCGATAAACCAGCCGCTGGGCCGTGCGCCCAGCACGTTGGTGAGCGACATGGCTCGGATGGCGCCCAACTCGCCGCTGTCAAGGCGGCGTTTGGCTTCCCAGACGGGAGGGGAGTGCCGAACGGGGTAGGCGGTGGCCAGCGTCACGCCACGCTCGGCGCAGCCATGCACCATGGCCGTGGCGTCCGCCAGCGTAATCGCCAACGGTTTCTCGCACAGCACGTGCATACCCGCCTCGGCGGCGGCCAGGGTGAGGTCGTGGTGCGCCGCGTTGGCGGCACAGATGCTGACGCAGTCAATGTCGTCGGCCCGAAAGACGTCGGCGTGGCTTGCGTGGATCCGCACGGAGTCGCCGGTGCTTTCCCCGGCCAAGATTCGCTCGGCCTGCGCGCGAAGTTCAGGGTCGGGCTCCGAGACTGCAACCAACTCGATCTCGGGCAGGTCAAGCATGGCTCGCAGATAGGAGTACTGGTGGCCGTGCTCAAAGCTCACGGCGGCTATGCGGATGGGCGCGCTCATAGGTTCACCGCGGTCTTGAGATCACACGCGTGAAGGAGCGCGCGGTAGGCGTCGTGGGCATCGGCCAGAACGGCTCGTAGTTCGGCCGGCGGTCCGGGCTGATCGGTGCGACAAAGGTCGGCGACGAACCGAGCGTAGGGATGAACATCCGTCGCGGGCAGCGGGGTGGCGACTCCGCGACTTGTAACCCTATTGATGTCAAGCCGCGAGTCGTACTCGCGGATTCCGCCTCGGCCGAGGGCTTCGTAGAAGCGGAGCTCGGCGCCCGGTGGCGCTCCGGCGACGGCTTCGACGTAGGCGATTGAATCGTCACGAAAGCGTCCCACGCCGTAGATCGCCTCGAAGCCCGCGCTGCGCGGTTGGCGGCGAGCGGCGATTCGCTTGAGGCTGCCACCCAGTGCGGTGAGGGCCAGGACCGTTTGCCAGACCGCGGGACGAATGCCCGGCGACTCCATGACCGCAATGGCCTTGGTCATGGTGCGTCGACCAAGCGATTCGAGGTCAGCTGCCATGGCCGCTACCGGACCGCTGAGAAGGTCTGGCCAGGCAGTCAGCGTGGGCGCATCTCGACCGGCCGGAATTGGAGCGCCAGAAACGATGAGCGCATTGGAGTCGAGCAGGCGGTCGCGCAGATTCGTGGGGAGATCGCCAGGATCTTCCAGGTCCACTACCGCGTCGGCAGTGAGGCAAGCGTCGGCTCGCAACCAGTGCACCTGGCCGGACCCGAAGACATCCGCGTAGGCGGCCCGGCGTGCCGAGCCGGTCGGGCCCGGGCCAATGAGCGCGTGCCTGATCATTCGGGAAGCAGGCCGCGATGCCAGGCGATGAGCACTGTGTTGATCATGCCCGCATGGTCGTACTGATCGTCCAGGATTTGCTGTCGAAGCTCGTGGATCGGAATGCGGACAACCTCCAGAATCTCGGATTCGTCCAATGCCGCCTGACCCTGAGACAGGTTGCGGCCAATGAACATGTGCATGCGAAAGCCGCTCAAGGCTGGAACGGGAAGAAAGGAGCCCAAGTCCTGAAGATCGCCAATGCAGAGGCCGGTTTCTTCCTCGAACTCGCGGTGGGCGCAGGCGGCGGGCGTTTCGTCGCGGTCGACGTGGCCGGCGGGCAACTCAAGCATGACCTGGCCGGTGGGGTGCCGGTACTGGCGCACGCAGACGGCGAGGTTGTCGTTATCCAGACCGAGCACCGTGACCGCACCGCCTGAGAGCTTGAGGTAGGTGTAGTCCATCTCGCGGCCGTCTTCGCGGGCCCGCAGGCGGTCGATGACAACGGGGAAGCGGCCGCGCCAAGCCAGCTTCGACGCGATGACGTCCCATTTGAGGTCCACGGAATCTCCTGGATTTCCTGAGCGGCGCTGTTGGGCTCGCCGAGGTTACGGCAAGGCCCAGCGCGTTGGCGCAACGTGCGGTCGAATCAAGTCGGGGAGTTCGGCAATTGAGGCGATCACGGGTACGGGCGAGTCGGCGGGCCGGGCCGGGTTGACCCAGACGGCGTCGATGCCGGCGTTCAGCGCGCCGTTGACATCCGCGTCCAGTCCGTCTCCGACGTGGAGGACGCGCCGGCGGTCGGCTTGCGCGATAGCCAGGCCGCGTTCGAAGAAGAGGCGATCCGGTTTCTCGGCCCCGATGTCGGCGCTGACGATCTGGGCGGCAAAGAAGCGTTCCAGGTCGAGCAGGGCCAGCAGGCGGCCGAGCCAGCCTTCCCAGTTGGAGGCGACGACCAGGCGCAAGCCCATGCGGTTGAGCGCTCGCAGGGCATCGACGGCGCCGGGCATGGGTTGGTAGGCCTCGAACGAGCTGAAGCGCTGGTAGAGGGCGTGGCTGAAATCGCGAGGTTCGGAGAGTCCGAGCGCCGCACCCAGGCGAGCGTAGTGGGTGTGCCAGTAGCGGGAGGAAGCCGAGGTGGTGATGGAGTGGCCGCGAGCGCGGCTGGCGTTGACGTCCCGGCGCCAGATTTCCGCGGCCCGCTGCTCGAAGTCGTCGGGTGGGTGCTTGATGCCAAAGTCTGCGGCGATGGCAAGGACGGTTTCGAGGAAGGGCGGGTGGATGTGGACGACGGTTTCGCCAATGTCGACAAAGACGGTCTGGTAGGGACCACGGAGAAGACGGGGAGTACGTGGCGCTTGGTTCACAGGCGATTATCGGAGTTTCGGTTCGGTCACGGCGAGCGGCCTATGTGTGAGTGACGAGGCTTGGCGCGATTCTCTTAGTGGGTGGACCGTGTGAGCGACGTGGGGCGGGCGCGGGTTCGATGGCCGAGGTCGCTGGTGGGATCGCAGCGCCGTGCATTGGTCGTCCGTGGGCACGGCGGTGGACCGATTGGCCGGCGCGTTGCGGTTTAGATGGTTGGGGATGGTCTGCCAGTTACGAGAATGTCGCTAATATGAATTCCGGGAGTGACTTCATAGTAATCCGGGTCAATGCAACCGATGCCTATGGAAATGTCGTGCTGGTAGGGATACCCAGTATCCTGATGCACGGTGTTTCCATTGATGAAAAGTGCAACCGCGCCGCCGTTGTAGACAAACTTAACGTCGAACTCTGCTCCCCTCTTGAGATCGCCATGAATCTCGTCTCTGAAGATATTGGGGTTATACAGATGATCTCTTTGCCATCGCAATGTTGAATACGACCTATAGTCATAGTATTCCCCGAGGATGATCAGGTCGTTTCTGAAGACCGAGTTGTGAAAGGCGTCTCCGAATTCGATAAGGGCTGCCGAGTATGTGCTGTCGTTCAACCGCACTTTCGCCGAAAGCTCGATTTCCCGGCCCTGGACTCGAAAGGCGAGCGGCCAGTCCCAGACGCCACGCTCGGTCGCTCCCGAGGGACACGCCAGGGAATCAACCTGGGCCAGGACGGTTCGTTCGTAGCTCTGCTGCGGCGGACGGGTGGGCGATTGACCGCGGTCGAGGTCGGCGATCCAGGCCGAGATTCGGGGCTGAATCTCCATTGCGGGAACGAAGGCCTCCGCACTTGGGCGCTCGGGCGTGCCGCCGGCGATAAGGCCCGCCACCTGGCCGGACCTGAGGGCAGCGGGACCGCCGCTGTTGCCTACATCGATTGGCGGCCGGAAGTCGGACCGCTGGTGCGAGGCGACGTGGGTGTACGACCGAAGCTCCGCGGTGGGCCAGGGCTGGCAGGCGGTGGCGCGTCCGTTGAGGATAGAGGTGCTGCGGTAGCCGTGGGTCACGAGGTCGTCCCCGACGGCCGCGCTGCCGGCGTCGTCCCAAACCACGGGAATATGGCCATCGCCATCGATCTTGATCAGGGCCAGATCGAACGCGACGTCGCCGGCGACGAGGTGCGCCGGCGCTGAGTACCCGCGGGGGCTCTCGACGGTGATGGTTTGCGCGTCTGACGCCAGGGTCCAGGTGGTGAGCGCGTAGCCGTCGTCGGTGACGAAGAAGCCGGAGCCGCAGGCCCGGTCGGTCTGCACGCGGAGCAGGGACAGTTCAAGAAACTCCGCCACGGCCTCCACCGTGGATCCCGCGGGGCCGCGGCGAGCCAGGCCGAGATTGAGTTGGTCGCCGACGGCCAGGGGCGCTTCGGGGCCGAAGGCCAGGTACAGCTGCCAGGTACGGCGGGGATAGCGGTGGTCGCGGAGGGTGTCGCCGAGGAGGCTGAGCTTGACGGGAGATTCAGGGGACTCAGGGTGGTATTCGAGGACGGCGGATTGAAAATACTGGCGGATGCGTTCGTCCGGTTGCCGGCCGGGGGTGTGGAGGACGGCGTCGGGATGGGTGTCGCTCCGTGCGTCGGTCTTTGGGAAGCCGAACGAGGCGACCCCGCCGAGGCGGTGGAAGAAGTCGGCGAAGCCGATCGGGACGCCCTCAACCGAGGTGTTCGAGACCTTGTGCCCCCAGGGGCCAAACTCTTCTCCCGGGTTGGGGTTGGTGAGGTGGAGCTCGACGCCCAGGTCGGTGGAGCCGCCGAGGCCACCGCCCAGGTAGTCCCAGGCGAGGCGGCGCTGGAAGCTATGGGCGCCACCCCCGGGGGGTGGCTGCCAGTCGACGACGCCGCGCTGGTAGTACTGCGTGAGAGTGCCGGGGGATTCCTCGAAGACGGCGGAGGTGGGGTAGCCCCAGCGTTCGATGCCGCCGGTGTGGGTGAAGTTCTCGAGGAAGTTGGCCTCGTAGGGCTGTCCGTCGGCGAATTCGCCGGCGACGTCGACGATGTTGTGTTCCAGGGGCTCGAAGAAGCGGGTGGCGGTGATCTCGGCGGAGAAGAAGCCGGAGTTGGCGGCGCGGGTACCGGAGGGCGTGAATAGGGCGAACGTCGCAATGACGAGCAGGGGCGCGATGAGACAGGTTCGTGCGGAGGGAGCGGGAAAGGAGAAGCGGTCGGACGGAATCGTCACTGCGGCCTTGTCCTGCCAGAGTCGTGGTTCAACGTACCAGTATGGAGACTCGAACCAGTGGCCGGCGGGTGGCTGACGCTGAGCGTGTAGCCGAGGCAATGGTGACTATGGTCATGACTATGGGATGATGAAGGTCCACAGGGCGGGCAGGAGCGTGGGCATGGGCTTGGATGCAGGCGGTGGATCGGGGGTAAGGACGATGAAGGCTTCGGAGTTCAAGGCGAAGTGCTTGAAGTTGATGGATGAGGTGGCGGAGACGGGGGAGGAGATTGTGATTACGAAGCGGGGGCAGCCGGTCTCGAAGCTGGTGCCCTGCCGCGCGACCTGGAAGCAGTGGTTTGGGCGGGACCGAGACATCATCCGGTTGCACGGGGATATCGATGCACCAGACGACACGGAATGGGACGCAGAGACGGGCAAGAACTGGGTTGAGCCGCTTTGATTCTGCTGGACACCCAGGTGTTGCTCTGGATACGCCGTGGTGACTCCCAACTCGGTGAGCGAAGCCGGCGGCGGATCGAGTTTGCCTTGCGCGACGGTGAAGCGGCCGTGTCCGCCTTTACGTTCTGGGAAGTCGCCATGCTGCACGAGAAGGGCCGGATGGACTTACTAAGCGACGTTGGATCCTGGCGCCAGGATCTCTTGGGCGACGGACTGTTCGAGATCACGGTGAGTGGCGCTATCGGGATTCGCGCGAATCAGCTTGTCGACTTTCACGGCGACCCAGCGGACCGAATCATCGTGGCGACGGCACTGCAGGGGCACCGGCTGATTACGTCAGATCAGGGAATCCTGGACTGGTCCGGGGCTCTGGATCGAATGGATGCGCGGACGTGACGGCGGGGGTGCCGCCAGCGTTTGCGGAGTGTGCAGAGCTATGGACGGGTTTGGGTTTGGGCGGTAGTGGATGTGGGGCCATGACGTTGACTGCGGAGGTGCAATGCGTGTGGTCAGCGGGCTCCCGGGGAGTTTGACGTGTCGACGGAGGTGAATAGCGAGATTGGTGAATGGACGATGTCGGCGACTGAGTTCAGGGCGAGGTGTTTGGGGTTGATTGATGAGGTGGCGGAGACGGGAAGGGAGATCGTGATTACGAAGCGCGGGAAGCCAGTGGCTCGGCTGGTGCCCTATCGGCGGAAACCGAAAAGCCTGTTTGGCATAGGACGGGGGCGAATTGAGATTCTGGGCGACATCGTGTCGCCGATGCCGGCGGAGTGGTACACGGACCCGGACGACAGCGATCCGCTGCTTCCGTGATTCTGATCAACAGGCACATTCTGGTGTTGCTGCGGTTCGGGTGGGCTTTGGCTTTGGGCAGTCGTGGATGGGGCTTGACGGTGGGCGCGGCGATGCGTTGCGCGTGGTCGGCAGGCCCGGGACGGTCTGGACGTGTCGACTGATGGGCAGCAGGTAGCGGGCGAGTGGACGATGACGGCGACGGAGTTCAGGGCGAAGTGTTTGGGGTTGATTGACGAGGTGGCGGAGACGGGAAGGGAGATTGTGATTACGAAGCGGGGGAAACCGGTGGCGCGGTTGATGCGATATCGGCGCAGGCAGGGCGCGCCGTTTGGGATGTGTCGGGACGAGATTCGGATTCATGGTGATATTGGGGCGCCGATTGACGTGGAGTGGGATGCGGAGACTGGGAAGAACTGGGTTGAGCTACTTGTGCTTAGCCAGGTCCACCGGTCTGACTCGGCTGCCAGCCAGCGACCGGATCGCAGTCGTGACGGCATCGTCGGGGCATCAGATAGTGACGGCGGCTTAGGGGATTCTTGAGTGGTTGGGGGTGTTGGAGCGGTCAGTCGAGCCGGCGTGATTAGGTATTGAGACGTTTGCCATGCACTTAGCAGGCTCGTGTTTCGCAGATTGAAGTACTAGACTGTGCATAGAGTCAAGAGAAAATGAGATCAATCTTCCGTGAGATCTACCCACTTGTTCTTCTTTGCCAGATCCCAAGAATACAGAATGGAAACTACAACTGCGTCGAGTATCACTCCAAACACATCTCCAAAGTATCGCTCATCATCTGGATAGAAGTGCACAGCAAAGTTTCTGCTCAAGCATGCTATCAAAAATGCTCGTGCCCAGTACCCCGATATAGAATCTCGATAGGACGAGTCACTTTGAAGGTCATCTAGTTTCGTAAAGAATGAGCCAGTGGAGTCACAACTGACGCTCCTCGCCTGAAACAATGGCATCCAATCCTCGGACGCCATAACCTCCTGCACGACTGAATGCAATGTTGGTCTGGCGGGACTCAGATTTGCATTCTCGGCGAAGTGCTTCAGAAGATACTCGAAAGAAGTGAGTAGATTCTTGAGATTCGTGTACCTATGGACGGGACGAAATCGATTTCGATGTTCTTCGTATCCGACTGCGACCATTCCACCCAGGGATGTAGCAAGGAGTCCAAGATCACGCTGTTGGCAATACTTGAGCATCAACGTGATGACGTCCTGCTCTATTATCCAGTCAACCTCAAACGCTTCGATGATTTCCTTACTGCATTGCTCCAGAATCAGCTCAACCAGCTTTGATGCATAGTCAAGATCCTTCATGGCAGGATGAAGGTGTCTAAATGATCTTCGTGTGAGGATGCCATAGCGCTCAGAGAGTTCATCGGACATAGAGTCTAGATTGCTGCCGGTGTGCAGTTCTATCAAGCGTTCAAGATGTGCAACGTCGCTCTCCAACTCTAACGCGAGCTTGCGACGTTCATCTCGTGAGTATTGGTCATGGAGATTGAGAAGTGAATGCATGAACCCGTAGAGCCCATCCTCGCTGACGTTGAATTGAGCTAGCACGCTCTCGGCTAGCTTTCTTAGGCGATTCTTGTACGTCTCGAATTCACTATCGTTTAGGTATTTGGTGTTGCCGTCAGGGTGGGCGAACGTGCGTCTGCGATCGCGCGCATATACTGTGATCCAGAACGATAGAAGGTCGAAGTATTGTGCTTTGCCATCGAATCCTTGAAGGCGGTCTTTGCTGGGTGCCATCGGTCGAAACACGAGGACTGGGTCATCTGGCGGCAGGCGGTTGAGAAGACCCTTGTTCTTGTAGAGATCGGGGTACTGTTGAATGAACTCTAGCTGGTGGACCTGCCAATAGCTGTAGTAGTGTTCCGCAGTTGGTTGGCGGATTGGTTCATCTACGATTCCAGGGACATGGACACTGTAATGCTCCCAAGGGATGAAGTGATCGGTCGTTGGTCGGTGAAGGAAGCGATTTGTTCCCATTTCCCGGTCGAATGAGTCAACTAGCTCTCGGTCTGTTAGCGATTCGTAGTCTTCAGGATAGAACTCTGGCCGGTCCCACAATCGCTCAATTTCTGACCAACAGGCGAGTGTTTGTTGATGCCACGTTCCGTGATGAAAATCTTGGCACCTAGCAATGACATAGTCGTCTGGGTAGACAATGCGTGCTCTAGGCAGCATGACGCCGGCTTCTTCGTAGTGCTCTAGTTCGCGTGGAGTTGTGGCAATGTTCAATTCCTTGCAATATCTTACGAAGTCCTTGCACTCTGAGTAACGCTCACCATACCGATTCACAGTTGCTTGCGTTTAGGTCCGCGAAGCTGACCGTTTTCGACGACGGTTATAGATTGACCGGTTCGGTTTGGCCGGAGAGAGTGGATTGGAGGAGGGCGTCGAGGGCGCCGATGATCTGGAGGTTTTGGGGGCCGCTGGTTTCGGGTTCGGGGCCGCCGTTGATCCAGGTGCCCCAACTCTCCATAACGATGACGTCGAGGGGTGGGCGTTCGGGGCCGCCGTCGATGGAGACGCTCTCAAGCTCGCCGGAGCCGGCGAGGATTTCTTCGACGCCGCCGAAGCCGCGGGTGTTGCGGTAGACGAGGGCGTCTTTACTGCATTCGATGCGGAATTCGTGGGCGCCCTGGCGGGAGTCTGACGTGGAGACCATGGCGACGCGGGCGCCGCTTTCAAAGGTGAGTTCGGCGGTGGCGGTGGATTCGCGACGCCAGGTGGTGGCGGGCGGGCGGAAGCTGTGGCCGGCGACTTCAACGATGGGCTGGCCCATCATGGCGATGACGGAGTCGATTTCGTGGACGGTCATCTGCCAGAGCTGGGAATGCTCGGAGTCGGGGTATTCCCCGCCGCGGGGTTTGTACGTGACCATGTGGCCGACCTGGGGTTCGCCGTGGACCCGCTCGGCAATGAGCCGGCGCATGGTGCGCTGGCCGGGCATGTAGCGCCACTGCTGGTTGACGACGACTCTGAGGCCGGCTGCGTCGGCCTTGTCTTGCAGGGTTTTGGCGGCTGGCAGGGTGAGGGTGTAGGGCTTTTCGACAAGGACGTGTTTGCCGGCATCGAGGGCCTGGCCAACGAGGAGTTCGTGGGTGCGGGCCCAGGTGGCGACGACTACCGCGTCGACATCACCCTGATCGAGGGTTTCTTGAAGGGAGTCTGAGGCGACGTCGCGGGAGAGACCGGCTTCGTCGATGCGTTGGTGGAGGAGGGGGAGGTTGAGGTCGACCCAGGCGACGAGTTGGAACATTTCCGGCAGGGCCTGGATGGCGTTGAGTTGGGCGCGGCCGCGGCCGGCGCCGACGATGGCGACTTTGATTGGGCTGGCCATGCGTTTTCTCCCTACGCTGATCGTGGGGTCGGACGGTACTGGATCTGCCGGGTGGCATTCTCGCAGGTTGGCCGGGATGGTGTTGGCGGGGACTGAGTGCCCGGAAGATCCCTCGCCGAATGCCGGCGGGGGTGCCGGCGTCTACCTCTCCCCCACGAGAGGTTGAAGAGCGGCGGGTTTGCCGTGCAGCGCGTGACCACGGTGGTTGCCTGGGGGCGGGGACACTGCCGGAAGGCTGTCTCTCTGAGGAACGGGGTGCGAAGGGAGTGACGGCACGAAGCGAGCGGGTAGGGGAGATGTGGCCTGGTGTGGAGTAGGACGAGGCCGCGGGTTGATGGCGGCGCGTACGATGGCGGCATGCCCCTGAGTTGCTGCCTGCCGACGCGTGCCCCGCGCGGGGTGGCGCTTGTGGCGCGACTGGGTCTCGCGATGGCGCTGCTGGGCCTGATGCTGGGCGGCTGTGAGGCGGAACCGACGCCGCAGGTGCCGACGCCTACGGCGATCGAGGCGGAGGTGATGCAGGCGGCGCAGGAAGCGCCGCCGAGTCCGACGGCGGCCGTGGCGGACGCGACTGAGCCCGCACGACAAGGGATCGGGGCGCCTGCGGTTCGAGCGCCTGTGCAGCCGAGCTCACGTCCACCTGCCGCGCGACCGGTTGCGACGTCGACGCCAACTCCGAGTCCCACGCCGACGCCTCCGCCGGAGCCGCTGGAGGACGCGGCGATTGCCGAGCGACTGGCGGAGGCCGCGAGCCTGATCGAGGGGGTGGCGGGATCGCCGGCGGCGATGGAGGCGGGCGCCGACTTGCGGGCGCCGCTGGAAGGAGCGGTGCTGGCGTTCCTGGATGGCTATGGCGCGGATCCCAAGGCGGCGATACGACTGGATTTCACGATTGGGCAGCTACCGCCGCTGGTGTATGACCTGGATCCAATTGGCGCGCGGATTGCGGTGGCGGACGTGGACGGAGATGGCGCGAACGAGTTGATTGCCGCGTGGCACATCTTTGGTGTGCCGCCGCTTTGGTTCGACCAGGTGGACGGTGGATTCACCGCGCGCGAGTTTCCGGTCGGCGAATCGAAACAGACGGCGATTGGTATGTCGATGGTGCATTCGACGGCTGATCTGACCGACGACGGGATCGCGGACGTGGTGCTGGTTTCGACGATGCCGGGAGCGAGTACACAGACCGAGCGGGTTCGGGTGTTCCTATGGAATGGCGACTCACCGCGGCGGGTGTTTGATCTTCCGGTGGTGCTTGGCGCCGGGCCTGCGGGCTGGGAGCTGCAGGTCGGGGGATCGTCAGTCCAAATCGAGACGGTGTGCCCGGCGCTGGGACATTTCGACGCGCCGCTGTTTCCGCATCCGGGGCTGCGCCGGAGTTTTACCTGGGAGGGGCCCTACTTCGCGGAAGTGGGGCGTCGCTTGGGTCCGCCGGTGTCTCAACGCGACCAGGTCAACCGCGGCGAGGCGGCGTTTTGGGCAGGTCGGTATAGCGAGGCGGAGGCCGCGTATCGGGCGGTGATCGAGCAGCCGGTGTCGGACGGGCCGCGGGTGGACCCGGAACCGGACTGGGAAGGATTGGCTCATTTGCGGCTGGCGCAGATTTCGCTCCTGGCGATCGAGGCGTTTGACCCTTCGCGCCTGCAAGCGGCGATCGATCGTGGCGGGGAACTCGGACTGATTGCCCAGACAATCCAGGAAGCGGTGGCGACTCCGGATGCACTGGGGGCATTCGCGGCGTTGCAGCAGTTGGACCTGGCGAGCGAACCACCGCCCGGCGTGGACGGACGGATTGGCTTTCCGATGGATGCAGGGCTGATTCTGGGTTTGGGTAAGGCGCTGGAGATTGGGCTACGCGGACTAGGCAGCGGCGAGCTCTCGGAGGCGGCGATTACGAGCCGGCTGGAGTCGCGCGGTGTAGAAGTGCGACGGGCGACGGTGGGCGACCTGAACAGCGACGGCGCGCTGGAGGCGGTGGTGTCGCTGGTGCGGCACAGCACGCGGGTGGTTGGGCCGCCGGTAAATGACTTTTGGTTCGTGTATCGCCGTGGCACGCGGTGGGTGGCACGGCCAGTGGGGCCGGTGAGTGACAGTGCGCTTCCGGTCGGAGTCAAATCGGTCAGCCAGGGACGCGCGGTGATCACGATGACCGATTC
This sequence comes from Chloroflexota bacterium, assembly GCA_022825895.1. Lineage (GTDB taxonomy): Bacteria > Chloroflexota > UBA11872 > UBA11872 > UBA11872 > UBA11872. Next base: position 84,787 of record JAJDVX010000030.1, read on the forward strand.
GGCTGCGGGACTTGCGGACTATGTGAGCTTTGATGGGCAACGGATGGATGTGTGGGACGAGTTGCCAACGCTGGATGATCTGTATCCGGTGAATCCGTTCGATGGGCGGGGGACAAGGAGTTGCGAGATTTTGGCCTAGTCGAGAGGCGTTCGACTGAAGCTATGCGTTGGCGCTGGTAAGGGAGCGGGATTGGCGGCTGGCGTGGGTTTCCAGGGGGTCGATGCGGCAGGCGCAGATCTTGTATTCGGGGATCTTGGAGATGGGGTCGAGGACGTTGATGGTGAGGAGGTTGGCGGCGGCTTCGGCGAAGTGCCAGCTCATGTAGACGGTGCCGGGGGCGACGCGGCGGGTGATCCAGGCGCGGGCTTCGACGGCGCCGCGGCGGGTGCTGACGCGCACGAGGCCGCTCTTGGGGACGCCGAGGCGGTCGGCGTCTTCGGGTGAGACCTCGACGAGGGGTTCGGGGTAGGCCTCGTCCAGGCGCGAGCGGCGAGTCATGGCGCCGGTGTGCCAGTGATACAGCACCCGGCCGGTGTTGAAGATGAAGGGGTAGTTGCGGTCGGGGACTTCCACGTTTTCGCGCCAGTGGACGGCGTGCATGGAGGCCTTGCCGTCGGCGGTGGGGAAACGGTCGCCAAAGAGCCAGAGGGCGCCCGGATCGTCGGGGGTGAGGCAGGGCCAGCGGAGGCCGCCTTCTCGGTCCAGGCGCTCGTGGCTGAGGCCGGCGTGGCTGGGGGTGACACGGGCGATTTCGTCGAAGATCTCCGACGGGGTGTCGAGGCCGAGGTGGCGGCCCATGCGGCGGGCGAGGTCGGTGATGATTTCCCAGTCCTGGCGGGCCTGGCCGGGTGGCGGGAGGACGGGCCGGACGCGCTGGACGCGACGGTCGGTGTTGGTGTAGGTGCCGTCCTTTTCGGCCCAACTGGAGGCGGGAAGGACGACGTCGGCGATTTCGGCGGTCTCGGTCATGAAGATGTCCTGGACGACCAGGAAGTCCAGGTGGCGGAAGTGGCGGCGGGAGGCGTGGAGGTCGGGGTCGGCCATTAGGGGGTTTTCGCCCATGATGTACATGCCGCGGACGTCGCCCGTGCCGGCGGCCTGGCCGATTTCGATGGTGGTGAGGCCCTGCCTGGCGGGTAGCTTGGCGTCCCACTGCTCCTCGAAGTAGGCGCGGAAGGTGTCGTCCTCCACCGAGCGGTAGTCGGTGAAGTACATGGGGATGGCGCCGACGTCGCTGGTGCCCTGGACGTTGTTCTGGCCGCGGAGGGGGTTGAGGCCGGTGCCGCGGCGTCCGACGTTGCCGGTGGCAAGAGCCAGATTGATGAGGGTGAGGCAGGCCTCGGTGCCGTGGGTGTGCTCGGAGATGCCGAGGCCCCAGTAGAAGGCGGTCTTGTCGGCCTTGCCGATGATGTGGGCGGCGCGTTCGAGCGTCGCCGGAGGGATACCGGTAAAGGCCTCCTGGTGTTCCGGAGTCCAGTGTTGGACGGCAGCGGCGACGGCCTGGAAGTTCTTGACGCGATCGGCCACGTATTCCTCGTTCACCAGTCCGTCGCGGATGATGACGTGGAGCAGGGCGTTGTACATGGGGACGTCGGCGCCGGTACGGCACTGCAGGTGAACGTCGGCCCAGCGGGTGAGCTCGATGGCGCGGGGGTCGGCGACGATGAGCTTCGCGCCGTTGCGAATGGCGGCCTTCATCTTGAGGGCGGTAATGGGGTGGGTTTCGGTGGTGTTGGAGCCGGTGACGTAGATGACGTCGTTTTCGGCAATCTCGTCCAGCGAGTTGGTGAAGGCGCCGGTGCCGATGCTGAGGCCGAGGGCGGCGACGGACGAGGCGTGGCAGAGGCGAGTGCAGTTGTCGATGTTGTTGGTGCCGAGGACGACGCGGGTGAATTTCTGCAGGAGGTAGTTGTCCTCGTTGAGGCACTTGGAGGAACCGTAGACGGCGAGGGCGTCGGAGCCGTGGGTGTCGCGGATCTCGGTCAGGCGGCGGGCGACGTGGTTGAGGGCTTCGTCCCAGGTGGCGCGGCGCCAGCGGCCGGCGCCGCGCTCGCCGGTGCGAATGAGGGGGTGGGTGAGGCGGTCGTCGCTCTGGGCGTAGTCCCAGCCGAAGCGGCCCTTGACGCACAGCCAGCCCTGGTTGACGGGGTGGTCCTCCGGCGACATGGCGTGGGTGATCTGGCCGCCGCGGACGTGGACTTCGAGCCCGCAGCCGACGCCGCAGAATGAGCAGGTGGTCTCGACCACCCGGTCGTCCGTGACGATGCCCTGTTTCTCGAGTTCCCACTGGGCGCGGCTCTTGAGGGCGCCGGATGGGCACACCTGCACGCAGTTGCCGCAGTAGACGCAAGTGGTGTCCATGATTCCGTCGTACTCGAGGGTTGAGATTCGGACATGGAAGCCGCGTTCGCCGGGCTCGATGGCGTACGTGAGCTGGACCTCGTCGCCGCAGACGTCCACGCAGCGCCAGCACATGACGCACTTGGCGTAGTCGCGGATGTAGTAGGGGTTGTCGTCGATGACGGGCAGGTCGGCGCGGGAGGCCTGGCCGTTGGGTTGGACGCCGTATTCCGTGAGGAGGGAGGCGAGGTCGGGGGCTTCGCTAAGGTCGACGCCGGAGAGGAGGGCCTTGAGGGAGCCCTTGCGGGAGCGGCGGACGCCTTCGCTGTCGGTGAAGAGGGCCTGGCCGGGTTCCACGAGGGCGCGGCAGGCGGAGAGGAGCTTGGTTTCGCCGGTGAGGGAAGCGTCGGCGGCAGGCGGACCGGCATCGGCGACGGCGGCCTGTTCCACCAGACAAAGGCGACAGTTGGCGGAAGCCGCGATGTTTGGGTGGTAGCAGAGCGTGGGGATGTCGATCCCCAGGTCGGCGGCGGCCTGGAGGATGGAGGTGCCGGCCGGCACGGTTACAGAACGACCGTCGATGGTGAGCGTCACAGCGTCGCCCGCCGTCGCCATGCTGAACCGTCCGCTGCGTGTGGGGAACCGACTAGCCTACGTTACCGGGCTGATCAGGCGGGTCCGGACTCCTGTTCGTCGGTCGCTGGCCGCGGTTACCGGGCGGCGGAGGGGCGCCTGAGCCGACGTTCTCTCCCTCGTGGAAGATGAGCCAGAAGATGTACCCCATCCAAATCAGGGCCAGCAGGACCACGGGGATGACGACGACGACGAGGATGAGGCCGGGGTCGGTAGCGGGTGCGTTGCCAGCAGTGGGAGTGGCGGTTGGACTGGCGGACGGGCCGAGGGCCAGGACGGAGGGTATCGCGATCAACAGGATCGCAGCGCCGATAGGGAGGGCTAGCTTTCGGCGCGGCATTTCAGGGTGAGGGTTCGGGATTCTCGGCCCAGGGAGTGAGATCGATTTCCCAGCCGATGATGCCGGTGTAGTCGAGCCAGCGGCTCGGGCCGCCGACTTCGCGGTGTTCGATGCTCACGATGCCTGAGAACACCTCCGCTGAAGTTCCGGACTCGTGGACCTCGATTCTCACGAGTGGTATGACCTGTTGGATCCAGAGACTGGTGGTTTCCGGAGTGAACCGTGCAACGTTCAGGGTCAGGAGATAAGAGCGGCCGGGAACGAGGTCCGAGGATCGGACCCCGGGATCCCCGTTGATCGTGAGCCGCCGAGGGTCAAGCTCGATGCGCGCCATCTGGGTATCGACGGCGAGCGTCAGTGGGGCGGACCACCACCAGACGGAATCGCGGGGGTCGGTCTCGACCGGTACCATGCCGGAGGGTCCGGCCCGGTAGAGCCGAAATTCGGCACCCGAGGTGATCGGAAGACTGTCGGGATTGCGGTACCAGAGATTGACGATGGCGCGACCGTCGTGGATGCCTCCGTCAAATCCCAGGCCGGCGACCGCTGGCCGCGAAATTTCGGCGTGTGTCGGATTCGCCGGTCGCAACTGGGCGAAGGGCGCCACGGACGCATGGGCAGAGATGGCCAGACTCTGGCAGTTGCGAACGGCGAGGTCGGCTACCTGTGGAGAACCGGTCAACTCAGCATCAGCCGGTCCCGCGGTTACCACCGTGCCCGGCTCGCCAAGCAACCGAAGTTCCAACTGCCCGTCTCCCGAGGAGACACAAGCGTGGCGAGAAGGCGCGGGCAATTCGGCGAAGTCCGATCCGACCCGCCAAACAGGCGACCACGCCGTGGCGAGGTCGTAGACCCGCATGCCGTAGCCGGCCCAGATGGCGTCGTCGCGCGACAGGCCGAGGGCGGTGGGTTCGACGTGGTCGAGGAGCGCGACAGCGCCCCGGTTGGGGATGTCAGTAAGAGGCTGCACACGCGGCAGACGAACGGCGCGCTGGTCGAAGTACGTCAACGAGGCGCGGAGATCAGCTCGGTCCACAAAGTTGGACAGCAGCATGCGGCTCTGGTGGGGCGTTAGCCCGTCCAATGCGACTACCGGCGCCTCGGGCGGGACAGTCTCGCGCAGAAATCGAAAGCTCGCCGGTGCACGTTCGCGCGTTCCGGCGCCCGGAAGCACCGCAAATACGCGATGCCGTTGCCCCGAGACCGAGCGCAGGTCGGCCAGCAGCTTCAGTTGCGTCGGATCGTCGAGCCAGCGCCGGGCCTGAGGCGTGAGCACCTCTTCCCACTCATCCGTCAGGTGCAGATGGGTAATCTCCATATCGACAAGATCGTCTCGATTCAGGAACCGCAGGGCGTCGTGGTACACGGGCATTGAGCTGCTGGATATAACCTGGACGCGCCGCCCGGAGGTGGGCGCGGCGATACCCGCGACCGAGGCAACAACGGCGGGGCGCGGGGTGAGCAGGCGGGCATCGTTGGGCAGAGTGTGCGCGAGCCAGGCGTAGACGTCCCAGTTCTGATCAAGCTCGGCGGCAAACTGCGATTGGCCCACGTACGGGTATCCGGAGCCGCCGATTACAGGTTGCTCTATCGCAAACCCCTCGGCCGCGAGGCGAACGCCGGCGACCGCACGCGGGACGGCCGTGGGCAAGACGCCGAGGAGTACGACGACGAGAATCGCCCATGTGCGCTTCCGGCCTGGCAGCCCCCCGACAAGGCCGCTGATCCCTGAAAGTGCGGCGAAGCTCGCGATAGCCGCCGCCAGGTAGAGAATGCGAGCGTCGTTTCCCGGAAGCGCCGATTGAAGGACCACCGCCTCCACCAGTCCCAAGGTGCTGGCCATCGTGAGGAAGGCGATCCCCCAACTCCTCCGTCGGTACGCCGTTAAGGCTCCAATGGCAATCAGGGGCACGATTCCGACGCGCACCATGACCGGTCCCGTGAGCTCAAATAGCGCGACCCGCACGCTGTCGGGCTCAAAGATGAGCCTCGCCATTCCCACCTGGCCGCCGCGCTGAAATAGCGCGTCGGACGCGGGTCCGCCGGCCAGCGCTGCGAGCAGCGCCGCAAAGGCGAGCGCGGATGCCAGCACAAGTCGACTGCGGCCATCGAGCCGGACAAGACGACTCAATACGACCACGCCCAGAGCAAGGCTCGCGAACACCAGCACCGCGGCCTCCGCCAGGGCCATCACCCCGGCGGCGGCAGCGATTACGGCCGCCGGCCGCCGACCAGCCCCGGCTTCGAGAGCCGCGGCCAGCAGCAGCACGATGCACACGGCCAGCGCCCAATGGGGCTTGTGCATCCACTCGAATGCCACGGCCGCACGGGCGGGCGCCAGGCCCGCCAGAAGTCCTAGGAAGCCGCCGGGTTCACGGGGCATGTCCACGTACGGCGGCAACCCGACGTGGACGGGATTCACGACAAGGGCCAGCACCACCCCAGCCCCGGCGGCCAGCGGCAGCGGCGCGCCGATATCCCACGCGAATCCGACGGCCGCCAGAACCAACGCGACGACCAGGAGCGCCGTGACGACGGCAACTGCCGTCCACGCGGGAACACCGGCCGTGTTGACGAGGCTTGCGGCCAGCAGATCCGGGCCGTAGTGGTAGCCGATACCGGCGTCCTGCCCATAGGGCGTGACGGGTGGAAAGACCCCGCGCGCCATGCGAAGCACCAACGGGAAATGCCACGTCTCCTCGCCGGCACGCACCTGCGTGCGATTGGCGAGGGTCAGTACGTAGATGCCTGCCGAAACCAAGAGGATCGCCAGCGACGCCAATGCTCGACGGCGGGAGGGCGGGTGGATTAGGCGGGTGCGCCAGGCGACGAACGTCGCGATCGCAGATGGGGCCAGGAGGCCGAACCAGGCGCTGGGAGCGCCGGGGATTACGTAGGCGGAAAGGTTGGTGGTGAGCAGGACCGCGACAATGCCGAGGGCCGGGGCATAAAACGGCCAGACTGGGCGCGGGCGATCGCCAAACACCGCGCGGGACAACGGAACGCCAACGGCGGCCATCCACAGGCAGACGCCGGTGGAGGCGAAGATGCCGATCCAGGGGGAAACCGTAGGATCAAGGTTCACGTCAGCGACTCGCGACTAGCGATGAACCTCATCGCCTTTGCTTGTGTCAATGCTTCAAAAGGGCTCTATGGGGCTGGACGGCCTGCCGCCTGGCGGCTCGGATGTCACCAGATGGTCTACCAACTGGGCGGTCACGAACTTGCCGGATCACTTGCCGGATCACTCGCCGGGATCGGACCGCGGAAGAGCCCGATCCAGCAGGCGGCGGAGGGGGGCGGCGTCGGCGAGGCCGTCCATGAGGAGGTTGAGGGTGGCGAGTCCGACCAAGGCCCATCCCAACGGCGGGACGCCGGCGATGACAAAGACGGCGCCGGCAAAGGCGATGACGCTGAGGAGGCCGTCGGCGCGCAGGAACGAGGTTGGGTCTTCGGAAAAACCATCTGACTGGAGTGGCGCGACGAAGTAACCATGAAATCGGCGCGTGAGGCTCCAGCCGGGGCTGATCGAGCCGGCCGCGAGCACCAGAACGATGAGCGTGACGAGCCAGGGGGCTGCCAGGGTCCAAGCGATCACCAGTGACAAGGAGAAGGCGCCGGCGATGGCGAGTTGGTGGAAACGGCGCTCGCCACGGTCGGTCACGGGTTGATGCCCGCTTCGGGTGGCGACCGAGACTCAAGCGGAGTCCGCGGAAGGCAGCCGAAACCGCCGGACGACGATTCGCGTATGCAAATGGCCGGCTGCGCGTTGAGCGCCAGACGCGTGGGTTGCCAAACTCTCGGCATGGCCGATCAGGCTGGGGAGATCAAGAGACTGCAGGACGCATGGTAGCCAGCGCCAGGCGGGCGACGTTGGGCGCGCGGTCGCTCGGGGCATTGGCATCGGCGCTCTTGCTTTTCTCGGCGTTGCCGCCACTGGAATGGACGGTGGTGGTCTTCGTTGCCTGGGTGCCGCTGGTGCTTGGGCAATCCGGGGCGACGCCACGGGTTCGCCGAGGTCTCGGCGGGCTGATGCTGGGCGTGCTTTTTGGACTGATTGCCACCACGGTCAATCCGCCTGAGGTCGTCACCGGCATCGCGTGGTTTGGAATTGCAGTTGGCGTAGGCGTGCTGTCAGGCCTGGCGGCGATGCTGCTGGACGTGCCGGCCGGCCCGGGACGAGTGATTCAGGCCCTGGGGCCGTGGGCTCGGATCTGGGTTCCGGCGGTGGCCTGGACGGGCATTGAGTACCTGCGGCTGGTGACGACGGCCGGCCACCAGTGGGGCATGCTGGCCACCACCCTGGTCGACGTGGCCCCGCTGCGCGCCTGGTTGCCGGTGGCGGGGATGTGGCCGGTGGCGCTGCTGACCGTGGCGACGGGGCAGGCGATTGGGGCGGTGTTTCTGGTAGCTGTCGGCCGTCTGCCGCTGACGCGGAGCCTGGTTGTTGGCATCGGGGTCGCTGGCTTGGGGTGGCTGGCCGGGCTGGGGTTGGCGGCCGGCACCAGCGCGACGGAGAGCCAGTCGATACGCGTAGGCATTGTTCAGACCGGCGATCACGTGCCTTCGCATCCCCGAACGCGGCCGCTAATCACGACGGTGCGATATCGCGAACTGACGGACACAATAACGGATATGCACACGCCGGCGACGCTGGAGGCGGTTGCCCAGGGCGCCGAGCTGGTGGTGTGGCCGGAGGCGTCGGGTTGGGTGGCGCCGGACGATCCAGACGCCACGTCTCAACTGGACGGGGTGCGCGAAATGGCCCGGCGGGCAGGGGTTCCCATCGTCTGGTCGTACTTCATCAGGATCGATCCGAATCGGACACGAAACGAACTGGTGCTGGTGACGACCAATGGCCGGATGTCACGTCCGACGACCAAGGATCACCCGGTGTACGCGATCGGGGAGCGGAGCGTGACGGCCGGGCTCTACGAGACACACGAACTGGCAGGGACTCGGCTGGGTTTGGCGGCCGGACCCGACGGGACGTATACGGACACACTGGCGCGGCTGGCGCGGATGGGCGCGGCGCTGGTGGCGATCCCGACGCACGACTGGGCAGCCTATACGGCTCCACACATCCGTCACCTGCGGCTGCGCGCCGCCGAGCACCAGCTGGCCATAGCCAAGGCGGACTGGCGCTATGGGTCGGTGGTGATCGCACCGGACGGTGAAGTCGTGGCGGGCACCGCGCTCGACCGGGCGCGGGAGCAGTTGCTGGTGGCGGACGTGCCGCTCAGCGAGCCTGGAACGCTCTACACCAGGACCGGCGATTGGTTGGGCGTGGTGTCGTTGGGCGTGCTGGCAGCGATGCTGCTTGGGGGAACGGTCTTGGGTGTGCGGGACCGTCGGGTCAGCGGCGGCCGGCGGGGATCAGCGACGCGCCCCAGCTGAAGGCGAGCAGGCCGACGACCGCAAGAACCAGGGTAACGACGGCCGTGTGCCAGCCCAGGTCGTCCAGCGTGCCGGTGTAGGCAGCGGCGGTGTGCAAAACGCCGGCCAGCAGAACGTAGCCCACCAAGCGACCGGAGAGCCAGCCGCGGGCCAGCATGTAGGCCGTGCCGAACTGCACGGCGATCCAGGCCCATTCGCGCACGAAGACAAATGCCAGATCGGCCCCTGGCAGGTCGGACTGGAGCGCCTGCGTGAGGGTGAGTTGCGCGGCGAACAGAGCATATCCGGCGGTGGGGGCAATCGCGGCGGCGGTGACGGCGCGCGGATTGGAGGGGCGGGCCATGACGAAGCCCACGACCAGCAGCATGAGCAGCTTGGCGAATTCGTCCGCGTAGGCGGCGACGACGGCGGATATCAGGCCAACCAGCGCGATCTGATCGCGCATGGCGGCTGCACCAACGGTGTCGCCCACGGCATCGAGCACCGCGCGGGTGAGTTCATCGCGAAGCCAGATCTGAGCGAACGGGTAGACGAGCACACCAAGCAATAGGCCAAACCAGACGCCCGGGCGACCGAGCAGCAGGGGAGCGCCGGCGCGTCCCCAGAAGAGTGCGAAGGCCAGGGTCGCCGCCACCGCGACCGGGTGCGGCGAGACGAGGAATTGGCGAAGAAGGTCGGCGGGGACGCCTAGCGCGTCAATTGGTCGAGCTACGAGCGCTGGCCATGGCCAGGCAGCGGGAGCGCTGGGCAGCGTTCGGCCGCAGGGTGTGACTGGTAGGATTGCGGCAGCCTGCGGGCTCTGGCGTGATGCGTGCCGGGTCCGCCTGATCGTTTACAAGTACAGAGTCGGGGCGCGCCATCATTTGGGTCGGTGGGTGAGTGGTTAATACCACCAGACTGTAAATCTGGCGCCTTCAAGGCTACGTAGGTTCGAATCCTACCCGGCCCACCGGACGCCGCACGACGCAGCGTAGGCTACTATCAGGCGTCCGGCGCGCCCGGCTCAACGCGGTCCCGTGGTGCAGCGGCCTAGCATACCTCCCTGTCAAGGAGGAGATCGCCGGTTCGAATCCGGTCGGGACCGCCCGGCGCGCCCGCCGCGCGGCGCCGTGGGCCCATAGCTCAGCGGTCAGAGCAGCCGGCTCATAACCGGTAGGTCCCTGGTTCGAATCCAGGTGGGCCCACCGGACGGACGGCGGACATGGCGGAGTAGCTCAGAGGTAGAGCAGGGGACTCATAAGCCCTTGGCCGCAGGTTCGAATCCTGCCTCCGCTACCGGCCTGGCCGAGGTGGTGAAATTGGTAGACACGCAGTCCTCAGGAGGCTGTGAGCTTCGGCTCGTGCGGGTTCGAATCCCGCCCTCGGCACCACTTTAGATTCCCGGCATGTACACGCTGTGCACCACACAATCACTTGAGACGCGCGCCACCACCGCCAGGCCAACCACCGATCTCAACATAAGCCCATCAGAAACCTAAAACTCATCCCCGCAGGAATCAACAATGACGCTTTTCCAAGCCTAACGAAGCAATCCCCCACAACCAACATCGATCACGCCACTAATCGCGGTCACTTCACCGAGCCAATTCACGAAAGTCACGCAATTGCGGATCAACAATCTCTCGTCGATCTTCCACCAATCCGATGCCGAGCTTAAAGTACTGATCCAAGATGTATCGAAAGTGATTCACCGAGCTGATCGAGCGGTATAGACCCTCGTCTCTACCTCCGGGCAAGCGAAATGCAGCAAGAATATCGTGAGAGCGGTTTGTACCGTGATCACCCGAAAGTACAATGACAGTACCATTACCATTGTTTCTCAATACCTCATCAACCATATTGATAACTAACTCATTCAGGTAGATGAGCTGACCAATATAGGCATTAGGAACCGAGGGATCATGATCGTCATCAAATCCTGAATGGTCCGAAAGGCCAACAACTTTGTTTCCATACTTATCAAATGTCGCGGGCAAATGAGGTTTGACAATGTGGGCGAACACGAATTTGGGACGACCGACTTGAATTGGACTCGAAAGGAATCCGAACATATCCAAGGCCCGATCTGCGACCCACCAATCATAGGGATCGTCATCGCCGGCCAAAGGTCTGTGAACTAATAGTGGACGAAATGCCGTGGTCTGAAGAAGTGCCCGCCAGAATCTTCTGTCGGTCGATGATCCGCGAGACGACGTTTCAGAATAGCTTACTGTGGAAGTACCTCCCTCTCGTTCACTTACAATTGCACCGGCCCGTGTGAACGACACTGATACGTCAGCTACTGGAGATTTATCCGTAATCTCATAACCTGACTCAAGATGCACGTAGGCGTAGCCGAGATCCTGTAGGATTGCAGCCAGTGCGTTGAATTGCGCGAGCTTTCGAAGGTCAATTTCGGACGCAGGCGTCCGACTCTCAAGGTCGTGGAGATACGAGAGGTTAAGACTTGATGGAATTGAGTGAATCGACAAATTGTAATTACTAATTGCATCCGAAGCAATATAGAATCCACGCCGTTCAAGTTCACGAAGGAATCTGCTGTTATCAAAGCCTGCCAACTGTTCATCTCTACTGTACGCATCCAGCACGATGTAGTAAATGTCCGGTCTCTCATCGCTCGCACCTGCCAGATCCAATGACGGTAAGTGACCAGTCGAAGCAACCGACTCGTGACCGGAGGCCGAGTCCCTTCCAAAACCCAGACCAATCTCACTGGCGATTTCAGCGACAGGAAACAACAGCAATGCTGCGGCAGCGACATTGGAAAACTGAGTTCCCTTACGCGCCCACCCATTCGCCGTGATGGCGGCAGCAACGGCTATGGCTCCGAGCACGATAGTTGTGGGAAACAATATGCGGTCATCGAGTGCCCCGCTAAACGCTCGATCCACATGACCGTAAGCAAAGAACATCACGATGACTCCGCCCGAAGCTGCGGCCGGCCGATACCAATCACCGAGAACCAATCGCAATCCAACTACGCTTGCGCTTACTATTACCAGCGCCATGCCAATTGGAACGACCGTTTCGCTCAGGCTGAAATGAAGAGGATTGTTCGTCATAAAGTGCAGTATTGGAACGACTGTCAAGAGCCACGGATACCAAGGCGTGGAGAGTATCCGACCAGTTAGCGTGGGCGCACGATCTGTAGCTTCTTCGGCAGGAGCCACTGAGAATCGCGACCACTTGACGCTAAGTCTCGCAAGTCTTCCGAATCGTCGTATTCCCCCTGCAACTCGCGGATGCACACCGACGGCCAAGCCACCGAACAAGACAGCCAAAACGAGGCGTGCACGTTCGGATGGCTGGCCAAGAACACCGGCCCGAAGTCCGCTCCCAGTTTCCAGATGGGAGAACGCGAGCGGCCCGTCACCAGCATCCGAGACATTATTCACCGCCAAGTTAAGGTACTCTGTTTGAGGTTCTGCAAGATGATAGATGACATACCCATGCTCAAACTCGGCAACCTGTAGCTGTAAGTGCAACTTCTGGCCAGCGGGTACAAGATAACCGGGAAAGTCCAGAATTCGAGGTCGTGTACTTGACGGCGTCGCGTCGAGCGTCGTTTGCCGTAACACTTCGCCCGATGAAGCGTCGAGCAGCGAGGCCCAGACGGTAACGGGATCGCCATCTGGCCGGGATGAAACCCACACTCGAAAGCGCCCTACAGTCCGACCTAAGCTCCCAAGATCCTGCTGAACGCTCCACCCAGGCCAGGCAATCAGCACGTTTCCGGTTGGCGCTCCGGTCGACGCTGACGAATACGTGACCTGAGGAACAAGGCTCGCCCAAAGCCCCAGCGCCGCAAGCGTGAATGACAGCCACAGTAGTCTAATCACGGGTCGCTGCTCTTCTTCGACACCTATTCGTCCAAGAGCGAGGATACGGCAGTTCGAGACAGTTCAGCTTTCGCCCAAGGTCAATTCCAATGCCGCCGATGCCGCGGGACACATTGTCTCGACGTATGATCGGCTCATTTCGCTTGCTGCGGTTCAGGCAAGGTCCAAGACACGCAAGCTGAACGAGAGCAAGGATACAGGGAGACTGGACGTAGCACCGCCCGAGATCACGCGAATGCAGCGAGTGGACTGCTGACTGCGGAGGGTGTGGATAGCAAACACTCACTTGTTGCGCCAGCGATCCAAGCTTGCGGGGGCTGCCGATTGATGGAGGCAGGCAAATTGAGACTCGTTCGGAGAGCCGGAAATGGTCACAGCCATCTAAATTGCTAGTCTGCTACCAAATTCGCGCCGACCGAAGCCCGGGTTCCTAGAGCCGAGGGAATGTGCCTCTCCGCACCGCAACAGTGATCTTGCTCCTGAGTCCGAGCGTTGCGTGAAGGAGAAATCGCTGAGCCCGAGACGAATTGGACGGCTAACCACAGATTGTTCTATCCTCGGATAGTGTAGATCATCTCACGCACCACCACAATAGTCTCGAACAACGCTGATACAAACCCAATACACTGCGCACAGCCAACTCACGCGCTCCACATACGGACACTCGAAACCTCCCAAAGAGATTTGTGGTCGACCAGGAGTGAATTCGAACTTCACTGGCGAGTGATTACTACTAGACTTGCAGTCCTTAAGGGGCTGTGAGCTTTGCCTTGTGCGGGTTCGCACCCCACGCTCGGCGCCGGCAAGTCTCCCCGGCTAGCTAGTTTTACTTTTCAACCGACATAGCCACACGCCTCTCGATCGACACGTGGCAGCGTACACGATTGCCTAGGCTAGCTCTCATTGCCTTCAGCGGACGTCGTGAAGTCCCAATGAACGCCACTATGCAGAATCGACCGATCTTCAACTAGACTAATATCCATTAGGAAGTAGTTCCTCAAGATATACCTGAAGTGGTTTACCGAACTAATGGCGGGATGGGGCTTCACGCTCGATTCGTTTGGAAGTTTGAAGGCAGCGAGAATGGGATGCAAGGGCTGATGCGTTCCACGGCGATTGTGATCGCCGGCGATCACAATGATTGGATCTTGCTCATCGATATTCAGGATATCGTCAATCATTCTTAACACGAGTGAGTTGATATAGATTAGCTGACCGGCGTATGCGTCGGGCACACTTGGATCATGATCGTCGTCGAATTGATCCGTGGACAGTGTGCCAAGCACGTAGTTTCCATGCCGATCGAACGTCGCTGGCTCTTTCGGCTTCGAGATATGGGCAAACACGAAGTTCGGCCCCCCGACCGTGACGGGCTCAGACAAGAACTCAAACATCTCCAGGGCACGAATCGGCGACCACCAGTCGTACGTCGACTCGTCGTCAGACAGAAACTGACTTTCGATGATTGGCCGTAGAGCTGTCGTGCGGATGAGTTCACGAACGAATATACGAGAAGCTAGTGCACTTGCAGACGAAGATAGCTCATCTTCGCTGGAGACGACGCGCACTCCGGATGGACCGAAGCTGACAAAGACATCGGCGAGTGGCGCCTGGCTTCCGAACTGGTGGCCAGACTCCAAATGGACGTATGTGTAACCAAGAGACTTCAGAATTGCCGTGAGCGAATTGAAGTAGATGAGATTCATGAGATCCGAATGGCGTTCCGGAGTTCGTGAGCCTAATTCGTGGAGATAAGACATATTCAGACTTGACGCTAATGAGTGCGGCGTGGAGACGTAGTTGCTTGTCGCTTCGGAAGCTATATGGAACCCTCGCGCTTCCAGCTCATCAAGAAACGCGGAGTTGTCGAAGTCCACCAGGGCGTCGTTTCGCCCGTAGGCATCTAGGATGATGTAGTAGATGTCAGGTCGGTCACCACTGAACTCGGGAATACCGGCCGGGAAGAGATGGGATGTCAGTTCGTCCGCGGCAACCCGGTTGGTTGGCGATCCGAGCTGGGAGACCGCATCACCTGCCAGGTTTACCGCCTGTAGGACCAGCAGGACCGCAACCACGACATTGAAGAGTCGTGTTCCGCGACTGAGAATGCCGCCGACCCTAACGGCCTCCGCAACAATCGCGGCACACAGGACTACCGAGACGCTAAAGAAGAGTCGTTCGTCTATCCGATCGTCAAGCGCCCCTTCTGCGTGTCCATACAGAAAGAAAACTACGGTCACCACGGTGGCTGCGGCAGCGGGCCGGTGCCAGTCTCTCAGAAGAAGCCGCAGACCGACGACCGTTCCGGAAATTACCAGCAGCGCAGTTGCTAACGGGAGCCACGCCTCGCCAGGTGAGAAGTGAATATCGTTGTTCGCGAAGAAATGCAGGATTGGAATAGCCACGGCTGGCCACGGATACCACGGCGTCGAAAGCACTCGAGCAAGAACTCCCGATGATTCGGTGCCGTCTGTCCGCCGAACATCGATCAACAGTCGGACGCTTGATCCCACTCGCCGGAGCTGAACCGAGCTCCACGGATGCGCGACAACGGCCAAAACGCTGAGCGCGATCGCCAGGGCCAAACGGACGCGCTCATGCAGCTCGCCGTGGACCGCCGCGCGGAGGCCGCTGCCGGTTACAAGATGTGCGAACGCCAGCGGCCCGTCGCCGGAGTTCGGCACTCCGTTGACTCTCAGGTTGGCGAGTTCAGCGTGCGGAGCAGCTAGCTGAAAGGCGACGAAGTGGCTCTCAGAGTCGGCTACCTGTAGCTGCAAGAGCAGCCGCTGTCCCTCCGGCACAACGTAGCTCGGAAATGAAAGCGTTCGTTCCACCGGAATATAGGCCGGTGTGATTATCACCGATTTCTGTCGCAACACTTCCAGCGTCGCGGCATCCACCAACGAGGCATGCACGCTAACTTCGGGCCCGTGCGCCTGGCCAGAGGCCCAGTACCTAAAGCTGCCAACCTGGCCGCTTAGCGATCCGACGTCTTGTTGGACCGCCCACCCGGGCCAAGCGATCAGCACATTCTCAGAAGGAGCGCCGCTAACGGCTGACGGGTATGAAACCTGAGGAACAAGGCTCGCCCAGAGCCCAAGGGCTACGAGCGCCGAGGCTACCCAGGTGGACGTGAGCATGGGATGCGAGCCTTCCAGGCGCTATTGGCTTCATCACGGCGCGGATTGCGTCGGGCGCCAGCCATTACACGGCGCCGGGGTCTGGCGCCGCATTCAACCTCCCGCTCGTTTCAGACGTCGCGTGCTGCGGTCCAGTCGCCGATTCGACAATACCGCCGAACCCGTAAAGGCACCAACGCTATGACGCTGGCGGCGCGCGCTTCTGCGCCTGCTGGGCGCGAAGTGTACAGTACGACGATGGCACCACCGTTTACGAGGCATGGTCTTTTGCAACACGCTCCCGATGTCCCGACTCCTGACGCCCACCGGCCGGACGCCGCACCCGGCAACTGGGCCAGCCTTGCCCTTGGAAACTGGACTGCCGTTCTTGCCATCGGCCTGGTTGTCGGGCGGCGCTATATCGATCCGGGGAGCGGGAGTTTCGCGATTCAGATCATTATTGCGGCGGTGCTGGGTGGGCTGCTCACCGCGCGGTTGTGGTTGCGGCACATGTTCTGGCGGGTTTTGGGGCTCGTGCGGCGGAAGAAGTCCGAGGAGCAGCCCGCGGGTGAGGAGGCTGACCGGTAGGCGTGAATGAGCAGCAGGGCTGACGGGCGCCTGCCGGGTTCGTTTCGGGATCCGGCGGGTTTCGTGTTTCAGAGGGGCGGCACGTTTTTTCGGCAAGTGAATCGTTCCTATCAGGCGACGTTCGCAACGCTGATGGACTCGGGGCTCTACGCGACGCTCGTCGAGCAGGGTCTGTTGGTTCGCCACGAGACCGCCGACCTGGGCCTGGCACCGGAGCCGGACGCCGTGGCCGTGGTCAAGCCGGAACAGTTGGGCTTTGTCTCGTATCCCTTCGAGTGGTCGTTCTCGCAGTTGAAGGCGTCAGCCCTCACGACCCTGCGAGTGCAGCGCATGGCCCTGGAGTGCGGCCTCTCGCTCAAGGACGCGAGCGCATACAACATCCAACTGCACCACGGCCGACCTACGCTGATCGACACACTGTCATTCGAGCCCTACGAGCCGGGGCTGCCGTGGGTGGGGTATCGCCAGTTCTGCCAGCACTTCCTGGCGCCGCTGGCGTTGATGGCCTATCGGGACATTTGGTTGGGCTCGCTGCTGCAAGGTCATCTGGACGGGCTGCCCCTTGACGTGGCGGTGCGGTTGCTGCCCTGGCGGACGCGTCTGCGTCCCGGCCTGCTGATGCACTTGCACCTGCACAGCCGCGCGCAGGCTCGACATTCCGACTCGACGCAAAGCCGGGACAGCCTGAAGGGCCGGATGAGCCGGCGCCGGCTGGACGCCTTGCTGGAAAGTCTGGAGTCGACGATTCGACGCCTCATGTGGAATCCAGGCGATACGCCCTGGGCCAGCTACGGCGACCAGTCGAGCTACAGCGACGCCGGGCAGGCCGACAAGGAGCGGCTCGTAGCCGAGCACCTCGCGCGGGTCGAGGCCGATTCCGTATGGGACCTGGGCGGCAATGTCGGGATATTCAGCCGAATAGCGGCGGCCAAGGACATCCCAGTGGTTTCTATCGACAGCGACCCGGGCGCCATCGACCTGAACTACCGGCAGATGGCTGAGAGTGACGAGCGCCATCTGTTTCCGATCGTGGCCGATCTCACCAGCCCAAGCCCGGCGCTCGGGTGGGCCAACCGGGAGGTTCAGTCACTCATGGAGCGAGGGCCCGCGGGACTGGTGATGGCGCTGGCGCTGGTTCACCACCTGACGATCGGAAACAATACCAGATTCGAGCGGCTGGCCCAGTTCTTTGCGTCGCTGGGGCGTATCCTGCTGATTGAGTTCGTACCGCCGGACGATCCGATGGTGGTCCGTTTGCTGGCGATGCGAAATCACACGTTTCCGTGGTACACGCAGGCCGAGTTCGAAGTGGCCTTCAGTCGGTTTTTCCGGATAGAGCGGACGGACTCGGTTGCGGACTCGCAGCGCCGGCTGTATCTGATGAGTAGCCGCTGACGTGTCCGCGACGCGAACGAATCTCTGGCGCACGGCCGCTCACAGCGCGGTGTAAGTCCGAATGAATGTCGAGCGAGCGGTGGTCAACAATTGCCAGGCCCTTTTCTTTCCGGCGCACGATGTCGGAGCCGGCGGTACCGTCGGTCTGCTGGTCGCGGGCTTGCAGTCGTCAACCTTGCTTCGCAGATTCTGCAACTGGGCCGAATCCTGGCAGACGGCTGGATATGCAATTGCCTCGTATGACTTCAAGGACGATCGCTACACATGGGGAGCGGACGCGGGCGTGGCGACGTTTACCGAGTTGCTGGCCGAGGCGCGCCGGCGATGGCCGATCCGGCGACCAATCGTCTGCGGCTCATCGCGCGGGGGGCTGACCGCGCTGGTGTGGGCGCACCGCAACCCGGGTACGCCTGTCGCCTGGTTCGGGATGAATCCGGTAATGAACCTGGGGCCGTTCTACGGCCTTGAGGGACGAGCGCAGTCCCTCAACGCCGCATACGGCATTCAGACTAAGGCAGAGCTGCTTCGGGAGGTGTGTCCGCGAGTGAATCCCGTCAACCTGGCCGATGACCTGACCTGGTTGCCGTTGCGCACCTGGCAGGGTCGCGACGACCGGGTGACACCGCCCGAGGAGCTGGAGCGGTTCGACGCGGCGAATCGCGCGGCCGGGGGCTCGCACTCAATCGTCTACGGCCCTGGCGGCCATGCGAGCCCGGAAGGACCCCGCCACCAATTTGACGCCGCCGCCCAAATTGCCTTTGCGCGGGTGGCTGAACGGCGCGCGGAAGGATTCGTTTAAGCAGGCCCATTCCGTCGGCAAGCTCGCTCAGTTGGATTGGACTGCTGGCGGTGCCAGAACCGTGCTGTGCGTCACAAGAACGATCGGAGTTCGCTGATAGGCTCGACGTCTGGTCGGCGTTTCGACCGGCGGGATCGGAAAATTGTCCGCACTAAACCGTCGTCGTTTCCTGCACGCCGCGGCATTGGCCGCGGGCGGGTTGGCGCCAGCCGTGGCGGGGTGCCCTGTGCAAGCCGCGCAGCAAACATTGCCGCCCAACGCGATCGAAACGGAAAACGGGGCATTCTTTCCGAGCGGCAGCGGTTCAGGAGGATTCCACGTCCGCGACCAGCCGGACGGGCCGAGATTCTGGTCGTTCTACGACGCTGCTGGCGGCCACTCGTGGTACGGCCCGCCAATCAGCCGCGTCTGGGAATACGCGGGTAGCTGGTACCAGCTCTTCGCGTGCGCGCTATTTGCGCAATCAAAGAACGGCGGTGGAGCGAGGCTGGCGCCGCTCGTCGATTTGATCGTCAGCGGGCCGCCGGTGTCGAGCAGCTTTTCCAATGTAACCAAGCTTGAGTTCGACGGCTGGCCCAGACACGGCAGCGGTCCGCGTATCTACCCGCCAATCCAGATATTCATCAACAGCCGCCCCAAGCTTCAAACAGGCACAGCAAGAAGCGCGCCGCGCAGCGCCCTTGGCCATGTGCGAAACCTGTTTGCAAATGTCGGGCTGGAGCAGGTCGGCGGACAGGTCCGGGTAGGCGTACTGGGCCAGCGGTACCGTGCGTACTTTCAAGGCAAGCCCAGCCGGCTGCCGGCCGCCGCCACGGTGCCGGAGCGACTCACCGTCGGCGCCGAGACGGCGAGTGCTTCGGTGGGTACCTCAGTCGGCCCATTGGGTAGCGCCACTGGCGCCCTCGCCGGCCGGACGAAGGGCCTTGACGGCGGGTTTGGCTGCACGCTGGGAAGCGAGCCTGGACCGGCCGTCGGCGTCGCCCATATGAACAGTCTTGGCCTGTCGTGGAGCCGCGAACAGTTTCTGTGGAATACCCTGCGCGGCTACAGCCCGCCGGCGCTGCCGACGATCGCGACCGACCGCAATTTCCGGGTATCCAAGGAGATTGTCGGGCTCCTCCAGTTCACACCGGCCTACGCCGGCGGAGGTCTCTACGCACCGGCCAAATACAATCCGCCCCAGGGGCTGCATCTGCCGGCCAGTGATCCCAGGAACTACTTTGCGCAGTTCGTGCGCGGGATCGTCGAGAGCCGCAAGCTCCGGCCCCGGGGAGTCACAGCTGCAGGGCTGAACCCAATCAGCCGCTGGATTCCGTGGAACGAACCGGATATCTGCCGCCCGGGAATGCCCGGCTACGCCTGGGGCGGCGTGCCGCACGCGCGCTGGGTTAACCGCACCGGCGCATCCGGCCCGGCCGGCCCCGGCGAGCTTGACGAGGCGGGACGGCGGCAACGGCTCTATCGCCTGGTGCAAGTTGCCTTCGACGCCATGATTGCCGCCGACCCGAAGGCCCGCCTGATATTTCCCTCGCTGAGCCTGGTAGACACCACTTGCGACAACTCCGACCGGCGCATGGCGTTCTGGGACGGATGGACCCGCTTTCTGACCGGCCAGCGCAACCGCCAGGCGCTGCTGGACAACGGTTTCTTCTTTCACGACGTCTCGCTGACCCTGCACAAGGAACCGGAACGTGTCGCCGAGATCGTCGGCCGGTACCGGGCGGCGCTGGACAACCTCTCGGAGACAGTGGGTGAAACAGACCCGTTGGCCGGGCAGCGGAAGATCATCCTGATGGAACTGGGACTGCAGGACGATCCCGGGCTGGGCGCTTACTTTGACGAGGAGGACGTGGCGCACTTCACGATTCAAGCCGTGGCCAACGCCTTTGTCGCCGGCGCCGATGAGGTGGCGTTTCACAAGCTGGTCGACTACCCGCTCACCAGCCTTGCCGGTAAGGGCGCGCGAACGGCCGTGCGCTACATGTCCCACGTCACCCGGCAACACCCCAACCGGCGCAAGTGGCCAGACATCAGTGGCGAACGGGCGGCCAACGCGTACTTCGGCCCGGTGCGCATCGACCTTCCAGGTCCGGGATTCGTGACGACGGTGATTTACAACCGCCGGCGCCAGCCGTTGGACGTGACGCTCACATTCAGCCCGGACGAGTCAGCCGTCGAACCGCTGATCCACCTGGCCGACCACGCCGGCCGCGAGCGCCAGTTGGAACCAGGGGCCTACCGTCTGAATCTGCAACCACCCCGAAGCACGTTCAACGCCTACGGCAAGAATTGGGCCTGGGTAGGGGGAGGTACGCACGTGGTTCGTTATTCGGACAGCGTGCGCCTGACGACGGACCCGGCCATTCCGGAGACCGTGGACTACTGATCCATTCCCGATCGAGTCTGAGTTGCGTGGGCGATCACCGCTCCGATTGCAATCAGACCGGTGAGTGGGTTCGCGCCAGGACGACAGAACTGGTCGTCCTGGGTCACTCCGTCGATTCAGGCGCGGAAGGTGCGTTGGCGGCCGCTAAAGCCTTCGCGGTCGGTTCGCTGGCCACCCACGAGACCGCGCCACAGCCAGACACGGCGCGGGGTGCCGGCATCGTCGCGTTCCACGCGAACTCGCACACCGCGGCCCCACATGGCGTCCTCGCCGTAAAGCCGGATCAGCGTGGCTTCCAAGTCGGTTCGCAGGGTGCCGACATCGTCCTCCGAGGCCACATCCACGGCGTGGCGGTGTTCCGGGTGGTCGTAGAGGCCGCGGACGATGGGTTCGAGGTCGCGTTCGGCGGTCATGGGCAGTCAGCGTCTCAGCCAGGGTCGTGCCGGAAGGGATGGTAGCAAGGACGCCATGGACGCGGTCACTTAGCATGGCCGAGTCCCGACGTGGCTGGCGATGAGTGCCGGAGGACAGGTCGCATGTACGACGCCAACAAGCGCCGAGTGCCGGTTGATGTGCTGACGGCGTTCACGAGAGATCTGCTGGAGCGGCACGGGATGTCGCCGGAGCACGCGGAGATCATGACCGCCAACCTGGTGGAAGCGGACATGCGGGGCGTGACCTCACACGGCCACTGGCTGCTGCGGCGCTATTCGGGCTGGCTGGACGACGGGTACATGAACCCGCGGCCGAATGTTCGCGTCGTTCGCGAGACCGCCGCGACGGTGCTGGTGGATGGGGACTTCGGGCCGGGGCACGTGGCGGGCGCGCTGACGATGCGGGCGGTGATCGAGAAGGCGCGCGAGGCGGGCGCGGCGACCGGAATCACGCGCCGCAGCCGGCACTTCGGGGCGGCGGCGCACTTTGCCCTGATGGCGGTGCCGCACGACATGGTGGGATTCGCGACCACGAACGCGGGGCCGACGATGTTCGCCTTCGGGGGCCGTGAGCGGGTGGTGGGGAACAACCCGATTGCCTACGCCATTCCGGCCGGACGCGAGCGGCCGCTGGTGCTGGACATGGCGATGTCGATGTCGGCGAACAGCCGCATCGCCATCTTCGAGCGCCTTGGTCAGCAGATTCCGGAAGGCTGGGCGCTCGACAATCGCGGGTTACCCACAACCGATCCCAAGGCCTTCGCCGACAACGGAGCCGGCGCTCCGATTGGCGGACCGAAGGGCATTGGCCTGGCCCAGATCGTGGACGCGATGACTGGCGTTCTTTCCGGGTCCGCCTACGCGCAATCCGTGGGCCGGGCGGAGGGCGACGAAGGCGCCATCTCGCACATGTTCCAGGCCACGGACATTGCGGCGTTCATGCCGGTGGAGACGTTCAAGGCGCGCATGGACGCGCAGATCGAGGAGTTCCACAACTCGGCCCCGGCGGAGGGCGTGCGCGAACTGGTCGTGGCGGGGGAGATGGAGTGGCGCGCCTACGACGAGGCAAAGACCCAGGGCGTAGCGTTGCTGGAACCGATCATCGCCGATTTGAACGAGGTGGCCGCCCAGAAAGGCGCGCCGACCCGGCTCTAGGCGCTCAGCGTCTCAGGCTACCGGGACGGGCTCGGTCTCCGGCTCGTAGGCCTCGATGAGTTCGATGACCTGGCGGGTGACGCGCGCCGGGGTGGACGCGCCGGCGGTGACGCCCACGCGCATGCCGGGCTTGAACCAGGACAGGTCGACCTCGTCCGCGCTGTCCACCAGGTACGCGGGGGTCTGCTTGACGTTGCGCACGACCTCGACGAGCCGGTGGGAGTTGGAGCTCCGGTCGCTGCCGACCACGACGACCAGATCGCAGACTTCCGCCGCTTTCACGGCGGCTTCCTGGCGGTCCTGGGTCGCCAGGCAGATGTCGTTGTGGACCTCGACATGAGGGTATTTGGCGACGACGGCGTCGATCACGTCCTGCGTGTCCCAGATGCTGAGGGTGGTCTGGGTGGTAACGGCCAGACGGTCGTTCTCGAGATTCAACCTGGCGACATCTTCCACCGTGCTGACCAGGTGCACGTGGCCGGGCGCTTCGCCAATGGCGCCGTCGGGTTCGGGGTGCCCCGGCTTGCCGACGTAGATGATTTCGTAGCCGCGCGAAACCAGGTCGATGATGAGGTCGTGGGTGATGTAAACGTCGGAGCACGTGGCGTCGATGACCGTCAGACCCTTGTCAATCGCGCGCTGTTTGACTGCGGGCGAGACTCCGTGGGCGGTAAGGATGACGGTGCCGTGCTGGATCTGCTCCAGACCAGCCATGCGGTCGTCAAAGTCGACGAGTCGCACGCCGTTTTCCGCCAGTTCGTTGACCACATGGGCGTTGTGCACCAGGTAGCCCAGCATGTAGACGGGCCCCTGGTGCTGGGACCCGGCCTCGTTGGCGAGGCGAATCGCGTCGACCACACCGTGGCAGAAGCCGCGGGGCGTTATGCGTAAAACGTCCATGTATCGGTCAGACCGTCAACTGGCAACGCGGTCGCACCAAGAATTGCACAACGGGAAGCCTCGCGTTAGCCCTCGGCCAGCAATTGGCGCACGACCTCGGGCTCGGCGGTGGGCAGCTTGCAGACGAAGCCGTGGCAGACATAGGCGGCGGCCTGGCCATCGAGCGTCTGGCGGTCATGGAGGAGCGGGACAGCAGCCTCGTGGCCGTCGCCGGTTGCAGCCACAACGGTACGTGGTCGATAGGTCTCGCGAACGACGCCGAGCAGATTGTCGCGTTCCGACCCATCGCCAACGACGGCGATGCCGGCGGGTTCGCCCACGAGAAAGTCGGCAGCGCTGAACCACTGGGCGAACGCGGTGGGGTAGCTGGCGGCGCCCGGGCCGACCGCGGCCAGCGCCCGCTCGGCGGCATCCAGGTACCGAGCCTCGCCAGTCAGCGCGTGCATGCGGCCCAACACCGTGACCGCCATCGAGCCGCCGGAGGGCGTGGCGTTGTCCTGGACGTTCTTAGGACGGGTGACGAGGGTCTCGTGGTCGTTGCTGGTGTCGAAAAAGCCGCCCTCGGGATCCCGGAAGTGCTGCAACATGGCGTCGGAGAGACCGGGCGCCGCGACGAACCAGCGCTCGTCGAAGGTGGTCTGGTAGAGCTCCAGCAGGCCTTCGGCCAGGCAGGCGTAGTCCTCCAGGTAGGCGTTGAAGCGGGCGCGGCCGTCCTTCCAGGTGCGCCAGAGGCGGTGGCCGTCGCGCCAGAGTTCCGTGCAGCAGAACTCGGCGGCGGCCGTGGCGGTTGCCTCGTAGTCATCGCGATCGAGGGCGCGGGCGGCCTCAGCGAAGGCCGCGATCATCAGGCCGTTCCAGGCGGTGATGATCTTGTCGTCAAGGCCCGGGCGGATTCGAGAGGCGCGGCGTTCGAAAAGGCGCGGCAGCGCACGGTCCGCGGCGGCCTGGATGTCGGGAGATTTCACATCGTGCTGGTACGCCAGCACGTCCAGGTCCTTGAGCCGGCGGAGGACGTTGACGCCTTCCCAATTGCCGCGAGCGGAGACGTCGTAGGTGTCGGCCACCAGGTCGGCGTCGTCGCCCAAGACGTCACGCACTTCGTCCATCGACCAGACGTAGAACTTGCCTTCTTCGCCTTCCGAGTCGGCATCCAGGGTGCTGAAGAAGCCGCCCTGGGGGTGCGTCATCTCGCGCACAACCCAGTCCAGCGTTTCTTCCACGACCCGGCGATGAGCCGGATCGCCGCCAATCTGCCAGGCGTGCAGATACACGCGCGCAAGCTGGCTGTTGTCGTAGAGCATCTTCTCGAAGTGGGGCACATGCCAGGCGGCATCCACGCTGTAGCGATGGAAGCCGCCGCCCACGTGGTCGTAGATGCCGCCGCGGGCCATGCGGTGCAGGGCACGGTCGGCGATTTCCAGCAGCAGCCCCTCGCCGGTGGCCAGGTGGCGGCGCAAGAGGAACTCAATGGCCATGGCCTGCGGGAACTTGGGCGCTTGGCCCCAGCCGCCGTGGGTGCGGTCCTCGCTGCCGGCCAGGGCCTGCGAGGCGCGGCGCAGATCGTCGTCCGTGACCGGCGCGGCAGGGAGATCGAGACTGTCGGCGGCCTGGATCGCTTCAGTCAGGCGGCCCGCGCCCGACTCCAGCTCGTCGCGGCGGTTGATCCAGGCGTCGTTCACGGCCGTGAGAACCTGCCGGAACGAGGGCATCCCCTGGCGGGGCTCCGGCGGGAAGTAGGTGCCGCCGTGGAACGGCTTTCCCTCGGGGGTCATGAACACGGACATGGGCCAGCCGCCGTGGCGGGTGAGCAGCTGAACCGCGGACATGTAGATCTGGTCCACGTCGGGGCGCTCTTCACGGTCGACCTTGATCGAGACGAAGAGCTCATTGAGGACATCGGCGGTTTGCTGGTCCTCGAATGACTCGCGCTCCATCACGTGGCACCAGTGACAGGCGGCGTAGCCGACGCTGAGGAAGATGGGCTTTCCGCTGGCCCGCGACGCGGCGAAAGCCTCGTCGCCCCACGGATACCAGTCCACCGGGTTGTGCTGGTGCTGGAGCAGGTAGGGGCTGGACTCGGCGGCGAGGCGGTTGGGCATCAGGTGACGATCGGGTGGTGCGTCAAGTCTTCAATTGTGAGGGCCAGACACGCTGTCGCCAACGCTTGCCCGGGGCAGGACTGCTGGTAGACGCAAGACTAGACCAGATCCAGCAACTGATCGCGCAGGCGCACGGTCTCGCTTAGCACGTCCTGGCCATCCAGCGACAGCCAGCCGACGTGCACGACCTCCAGCGCAATAATTCCGTTGTAGTCGGCGGATTTCAGGTCGCGCACGATGCGGGCGAAGTCGATTTCGCCGTCGTCAAACCCCGTCTGCAACTTCCCAAGGGCCGCCTGGCGGGCGTGCCAGTGGGTGCCATGCGGGTGCATAACGGCTATCTGCTCATAGGTCATGCCGTGGAACACGAAGTGGGAGTGATCCACGGTCAGGGACAGCCCCGGCACCTCGTCCAGCATGCGCAGGGCGAGTTCGGGGCTCCACGTGACGCTCTCAACGTGTGGCTCGATGCGCAGCTGAACCCCGCGCTCGGCTGCATGTTCTGCGAGCGGAACGAGCTGATCGCGGCCGCGCGCGAA
>JAJDVX010000044.1 GCA_022825895.1 Chloroflexota bacterium
GCGGCGGGCGCCGGTGGAGCAGGTGTTCGGGACGCTGAAGCGGAGCTACGGCTACCGGACGGTGCGCTACCTGGGGCTGGCGCGCAACGCGCTGGAGCTGTGGATCAAATGCCTGGCCTACAACCTGCGGCGGGCGAGCCGTTTGCAGGAGCTGGCGGGTGCCTAGCGTGGGCTCCGTGCGCCGTCCGAGCGACGGAATCCCTGGGGAACGCCCAGGGATCTTCCGATCCGCGACCCCGAGCGCCCCTGCTGCCCGCCCTTTGGTGCCCAACGCGCCCTCTAGCCGCTGCATACCACCGTTGCGCAAAGGTCTCCTTGAGGGAGAGGGCCGGGGTGAGGGTGGCCGCCTCGGTGAAGCCGCCAGGCCGAAGCCAAGCACCTTGCGCCGCGGCCGCCCCTCCTCACCCTATCCCGGGAGGACTCTGCAAGACTCGCCTGGCCCTCACCTCGGCAGCCTCTTTCGCCCTCTCCCTTGAGGGAGAGGGCCGGGGTGAGGGTGGCCGCCTCGGTGAAGCCGCCAGGCCGAAGTCGAGCACCTTGCGCCGCGGCCGCCCCTCTTCACCCTCTCCCGGGGGAGAGGCAGGTTCGGCCGTCCCCGGCCGAAACCGGTGAGGGGACTGCCGGGCAACCAACTTCAGTTTCCGAAGGGGCCTCTTGAGAGGGCCTAAGCCAGCCCGCTAATCGTCCCGTCGGCCGTTATGTCCATATCCTCGGCAAACGGCCGCCGGGGCAGCCCCGGCATGGTCAGGATGTCGCCCGTCAGCGGCACCACGAAGCCCGCCCCTGCCGACAGCCGCACGTCCCGCACCGTCACCCGGAAACCGCTCGGACGCCCCAGCAGCGCCGGATTGTCCGACAGCGAATACTGCGTCTTCGCCATGCACACCGGGAACCCGCGCGCCACGCCCCGGTCCAATCGACGCAACCTCCGCGCCACGCCGGCCGAGTAATCCACGCCGTCCGCCCCGTAGATCTCCCGCGCCACCGTCTCGATCTTCTCGGTCAGCGGCGCCGCGGCGTCATACAGCGGCTTGAAGTCGTCCTCGCCCTTCGCCAGCGTCGCCACCACCTCCCGCGCCAGGTCCTCGCCCCCTGCCCCGCCGTCACTGAACACCGTGGATACCGCCGCCGGCGCTCCCAGCCCCTCGGCCGCCGCTATCACCGCATCTACTTCGGCATCCGTGTCGGTCGGAAACCGGTTCACGGCAATCACCACCGGCACCCCGAACTTCCGCAGGTTCTCCGCATGCGCCTCCAGGTTGGGCATGCCCGCCCGCAGCGCGTCCAGGTCTTCGCTCGCCAGCTCGCGCTTGTTGGCCCCGCCGTGTAGCTTCAATGCCCGCACCGTCGCCACCAGCACCGCCACTCGCGGCCGCAGCCCGCCCGCCGGACACTTGATGTTGAAAAACTTCTCCGCCCCCAGGTCGGCCCCGAACCCGGCCTCTGTCACCACCAGGTCCGCCAGCTTCAATGCCAGCCGCGTGGCCACCAGCGAGTTGCAGCCGTGCGCGATATTCCCGAACGGCCCGCCGTGAATCAGCGCCGGGCCGCCCTCCAGGTTCTGCACCAGGTTTGGCAGCACCGCCTCCCGCATCAGGATCGCCATCGCCGGATGCGCCGTCAGGTCGGCCGCCGTCACGTAGTCGCCCGGCCTCCGCTCCGCCACCGCGATCCGCGCAAACCGCGCCTTCAGGTCTTCCAGGTCGCGCGCCAGGCACAACACCGCCATCACCTCGGAGGCCGGCGTGATGTCGAACCCCGTCTCGCGCGGCACCCCGCGCGTCCGGCCGCCCAGGCCCGCCACGATCCCGTGCAGCGCCCGGTCGTTCATATCGATCACCCGCCGCCACAGCACCCGCCGCGCGTCGATCCCCAGCGCGTTCCTCTGGTGCAGGTGGTTGTCCAGCATCGCCGCCAGCAGGTTGTGCGCCGCGCTGATCGCCGCGAAGTCGCCGGTGAAATGCAGGTTGATGTCCTCCATCGGCAGCACTTGCGCGTACCCCCCGCCGGCCGCGCCGCCTTTCACCCCGAACACCGGACCCAACGACGGCTCCCGCGTGGCGCTCAGAGCCCGATGCCCCAGCCCCTGCAACGCCTGCGTCAACCCGATCGTGGTCGTCGTCTTGCCCTCGCCCGCCGGCGTCGGCGTAATCGCCGTCACCAGCACCAGGTCCCCGTCCGGTGCCTCTCGCCGAGCGTCGATGGCCGCCCGCGTGACCTTGCCCTTGGTCCGCCCATACGGATCGATCTCCTCAGGCGCAAGATCAAGGCTCGCCGCCACCTCCTCGATCGGCTTCAAGTCGGCGCTCTGCGCGATTTCAATATCCGGCGGCTGCGATGGACTCATGACTTCTCCGATTAGTGACTGCGCCGTTCGACGAGTTCTACGAGATTCCGCATCAGGCAGTAGTTCGTAATCGGCCCGATCCCGCCCGGCACCGGCGTAACCGCGCGGGCCCGCTCGACCACTGCATCGAATTCCACGTCGCCCAACACCATGCCGTTCCGGTACGTCGTCCCCACGTCCACCACCACGGCGTCGCCGCCCACATGCTCCGCCCCGATCAGCCCGGGACTTCCAGTCGCCACCACCAGGATCTCCGCCTTCGACGTCACCGCCGGCAAATCGACAGTCCGCGAATGACACACCGTCGTGGTCGCATTCCGCGCCAGCAGCATCGCCCACAACGGCTTCCCCACCACGTTGCTGCGCCCAACCACCACAACCCGCCGTCCGTCGATTGGCTCCTCGTAGTAGTCCAGCAGTTCGATCACCGCCGCCGCCGTCGCCGGCCCCGTCGTCGTATGCCCGGCAAACAGTTCACCGATCGCCGCCGTGGTCAGCCGGTCCACGTCTTTGGCCGGATCGATGGCGTCCACTATCGCCGCATCGTCCACCTGCCCCGCCAGCGGAAACCCCAGCAGGATCCCGTGCACGCCCGCATCGGCATTCAACGCTTGCACGTGCTCGACAACGTCGTCTGTCGATGAGTCAGCCGGCAGTTCGTCCATCACCGCCCGCACGCCCACCCGCTTGCAGCCCCGCTGCACCGCCCGTGCGTACCCCTGCGCCGACGGATCGTCCCCAACCCGGATCATCCGCAACGTCAGCAGCCCGTCGGCGCTCAGTCGCTCCACGCGCTCCTTCACCGCCGCCCGCAGCGCCCGCGCCGGCCCACGGCCCGACCAGACCTCGGCCTTGCTCATGCGGCGCTTTCCCCAAGCACCAAATCCACCACGCCGTCGGCCGCATCACGCGCTGCAAGGGCCATGCCCAGTTCGGCCTTCAATTCAGCACGAACCACGGAGTGGTCAATCGACCCCAGGTTCGCCTGCACGTTCATCTCGCATATCCGGATCGCCGTCCGCGCCAACGCCGCTCCCGCTCCCGCGTCGCTGATCACGTTCGGATTGCCCTTGGCCGCGGTCTCGGCGGCCAGCTCGATGATCTCCGCCGCGGCAGCGGCCACCCGCAAGGGCACCCGGCTGGCTTGCTCGGAAGCGCTCGCAATTGCCGCCCGCCGGGCCAACCGCTCGTCATCCGAGCTTCGCGGCATTCCAAAAGCCGCCATCACCTTCCCATAGGCCTCCGCATCCTCCGCCGCCAGCCCCAGCGCCACTTCCCGGATCGCATCGGAGCGCTCAATCACCGACTCCATGTCCGCCTGCACGGCCCGGAACTTGCGCCGTCCCGTCGTCAACCGCGCCGTCATCGCCACCAGTGCCGCCCCCATCCCCAGCGCCACCGCCGCCCCGGCGCCGCCCCCCGGCGTCGGCGACGACGACCCCAATGCGTCAAGAAACTCCGTCAACGAACCGCCCGTGGAGTCTGTCACGTCAGGCGGCAACCGCGGCTTCGGGAGTGCTGGGCGCCAGCGACGGCTCCGGTACCGGCCGCGGCAGCTTCAGCCCTGCCGCCTTCACGATCCTTGGCACCGCCCGTTCCCAGTCGATCGCCATGATGTGAACGCCGTGCACACCCGGAATCTCCCGCACCTGCTCGATGATCTCCAGGCAGATCTTCACGCCTTCCGTCCGCGGCTTCTTCGCCGCCCGCATCCGCTCCACCACCTCGTCGGGAACCTCCATGCCGGCAATCTTGAACTTCATGAACTCCGCCATCCGCGCCGACTTCAGCGGCCCCACCCCCGCAAAAATGTGCACCCGCTCGTCCAGCCCCTCGTCCCGCACGTACGACATCCAGTCCGCGAACCGCTCCACGTTGAAGATCATCTGCGTCAGCGCAAACTCCTGCCCCGCCTCCGCCTTCTTCAGCATTCGCAGCGGACGCCATCCATACGGCGGTGCGAACGGATTGGCCGCGCCCCCGATGAAATAGCCAAAGTTACCCTTGATCGGATCCCCCGCCGCCGTTCGCCCCTCGTCCCGCAACCGCCGCAGCAGCCGCACCAGCTGCACCCCCTGCAGGTCGAACACCGGCTTCGCCATCGGATGATCCCCCAAGACCAAGGAATCCCCGCTAATTGACATAAAGTTGCGCACGCCGAACGCCTGCGCCGCGATCACGTCCGACTGGATCGCCAGCCGGTTACGGTCGCGGCATGAGAGTTGCATGATCGGCTCCACGCCACCCTGCGCGCACAGCAGCGCCGCCCCCCAGTTCGCCATCTTCAGAGCCGCGCCCTGGTTATCCGTGCAGCTCGCCGCGTCCACGTACCCGCGGATAATCCCCACCTTCTTCCGCACGTCCGAAGCATCCGGCGCCCGCGGCGGCCCCAACTCACACGTCACCGCAAACTCCCCTGCCGCCAGCACCGCCTGTAGGTGGCTGTATGGTGCGGAAGCCGCGACGGTCGTATCGCCGGACTCGGCCGAAGTCATGCGAGTAAAGGGACCTGCGTGAACGCGGGAACGCCGCCCATGGTATCGCGAGGCGCTGACGCCAATGACTGAGCGCCCGCTGCTCGTCATCGCCGGACCCACCGCCACCGGCAAAACCGCCCTGGCCCTGGAACTGGCCGAGCACCTGCCCATCGAAGTCATCTCCGCCGACTCCCGCCAGGTCTACCGCGGCCTCGACATCGGCACCGCCAAACCAACACGCGCCGAACGTAGCCGCGCACCCCACCATCTGGTTGACATAATCGACCCTGACGAATCCTTCAGCGCCCACCGCTTCGCACGCATGGCCCGCGCCGCGATCGTCGACATCGAGTCGCGCGGAGCTCGCCCGGTCGTCGTCGGCGGCACCGGCTTCTACATCCAGGCCCTGCTCACCGGCTCCCCCCTCGGCGCCACCCCGCCCGACCCCGGGCTACGCAGCCGCCTGGCCCGCGAACTCGAAACCCACGGACCCGACCCCCTCATCCGCCGCCTGCGCGACCTCGCGCCCGACCGCGCCGCCGCCATCGACCTCAACAACCCCCGCCGCCTCATCCGCGCCCTCGAAATCGCCGAATCCCAGTCCCGCGAGTCCACGCGCCCAGTTCAGCCCAAGACCACCACCCCAATCCCGGCCTACGTCCTCGGCCTCGAAGTCGAACCCGAGATCCTCGCCAAGCGAATCGCCAAGCGCACCGAGCAGATGTTCAGAAGCGGCCTCCTCCACGAAGCCCGCCGCCTCTGCGATCAGGGCTACAACCGCTCCCTCCCCGCCCTCACCGGCGTCGGCTACGCCGAGGCCCTCGCACACCTAGACGGCAAGCTCACCTTGTCGGAGGCCATCGAACGCGCCACCATCCGCACCCGCCAATACGCCCGCCGCCAACGCACCTGGTTCCGCCACCAACTCCCCACCCACTGGCGCCCACCCGACACCGCCCTCAAAACCGCCCTCCACCACCTCACCGCCGCCCCCTCTTCGTAGCGGCGGCGTCTCTGACCCGCCCGTCTTCCGGTCGTGAGCCTCAGCTTGCGTAGATCCTGCTCTGGGCCTGTCGAATTCGATTTCGCTTTCCACCCCCGCTCTCGCCGCCTGCTGAACCGCGCCGCGCCACCCTCAGCCCGCTGGCGTCATCGCCGCCCCGCCGGCAACCGAGGCGGCGCGCGCCGCGGATCCCACGGGTGCGTCGTCGCGGCTGAGCTCGCGGATCACTGGTTTATCTTCTGATCTTGCCTTCGCACTCCCACTCGATCTCCCTGCGGTCTTCCTCGGTCACCTCAAGACCCTGCTGACGACGCACACTCACCTCTGTATTAATGCAATTCATCAGGGGATGGAGATACCCATAATGATGCCTAAACTCGTCTTCCTCCGACGTGTCTCCGCACGCCATGAAGGCCGTCCCGGCCACCACCAACGCAGCCGCAGCCGCGCCAATCGACTTTCGCATCGCTTCCTCCCTGGGTGACGAACGCCGTCTGTTCGCCTGACTTCACGCGGCTCTCCGACGCTGGTGCACGACCTCCGCGTACTTCCGCAGCTTCGCTCGTAAGCCCTGAAGTTCCTCGTCCGTCAGGCACTCCGCGATTAGGCGATCCGCAAAACCGCCCTCCACCAACTTACCGCCGCCCCCTCTTCGTAGAGCCTGCCCTGAGCTTGTCGAACGGGGGCGGCGTCTCTGACCCGCCCGTCTTCCGCGCACCCCAGCCACCCCGTTCTCCATAGCAGATTAGGCCCTCGATCCATCTCGTCCCCGCCATTCTTCTCTCAACGCGCACTTCTCTCAGCTCACTCCTTCCTCACCCCCCATTCGTGCTGAGCCGGGCCGGTGTACCCGCCGGCCCGTGTCGAACCACCCGCGCCACGGGAGCCAGGCCGCGTCGCACCCCCGCGGGCCGGGGCTGCCTGCGCCCTCAGCCGGCGCTCGTGACGGTAATGGTCACCGTCGTCGTGGCCGACGGGCCGCCCTCCAGCACGGCGGCCCGGATCGTCAGCGTGTAGCTGGGCGTCGTGTCCGCGTTCAGCCGCCCGCCCAGGACCACCGCGCCGGTCAGCGCATGCACGGCAAACGTCAGGCTGTCGTTGCCGGCCCGGATGTCGTACACCACCGTGCCGCCTTCCGGATCGGTGGCCGCCGCCGTGCCGATGGTGGCGCTGATCGCCGCGTCCTCGGCCACCGTGAAGTCGTAGCTCGTCTCCCCGAACGCCGGCGGTGGACACGCGCCGGTCGTCACCGTCAGCGGGGCCGAGGGCTCGCTCCAGTTGGCGGCGTAGGACGTGCCGCTGCCGCGGGCCCGCACCCGGACCTGGTAGCCGGTGGCGCAGATCAGCTCGTCCACCGTGTGGCTGGCGCCCGTGATCGTGTCGCTGTCGGTAGTCCAGGCGCCGCCTACCTCATGCGGCCCCGGCCATCCAGCCGCCGCGCCTTGTGCCCATTCGATGCCCCGCTCGCCCCTGTCGTCCTTTCCGCGACCTCCGCTCCGCTCCCGCCGGGTGGCCTTACTCCTTTCGACGTCCTCCCTGCCGCCGCCGCCGCCGCATCGCTGTCAGCATCCGGCTCACCTCGTCCAGCAGCCCTCGCACCACCTGGCTCTCGGTCCTCGAAAACCACCCCAGGTCTTCACACAGCGTCAGCAAGGTCTCCGTTTCCGCCAGCGATCCCTGGGCAATCGCCAGGAAATACCCCGTGTCCTTCGCGGTTTCCCGCGTCCAGCCTTCCGCGATATTGGTTGGGATCGACACCGCCGCCCGGGTGAGCTGGGCCCGCATCCCGTACGTTTCTTCCGGCGGCAGCTTGGGTATCAGCCCATAGACTTCGCGCGCCGCCTGCATCGCCTTCTGCCACAGCACGGTCTCGCGATAATGCACCGGCCGTCACCCGCACCCTCCCCGCCCGGCTAGGTCCCACACCTCACCACAGCCTCCCGCATCTTCGTCCCCCACCGTTCCATGCTTCTGGCCCTCTGTCTGCTCAGCTACGACTCGTCGCACTCGTGCCCTTCCCCTCTCGCTCACCGCTCATGGTTTGACGTTCACTCTTCTTTCTTCCCTCTCACCTCTCACTCCTCTTAGCTCACTCCTTCCTCCCGCCTGCCATGCCTCGAAGCCGATGGCGTTATGCGCCCCCATCGGCGCCAGAAACACCACCGCCTCGCGCCCGCCGATTTCGGCCGCCAGCGCCGCCTCCGCCGCCACCACCTGCGCCTGCAACCCCGCCTCGTACGCGCCCCGCGTCGGCAACGGGTCCGAGCCATACGTCCCCGCCTCGTGCTCGCGTACGTACTGGTCGTACGACGCCGCTTCGCCCCGCCGGTCGTAGGCCACCGTCACCGTCGTCGGCGTCGTGCCGCTGCCCAGCAGGAACTCGGTCACCGCGTAATCCGCGAAACAGGTCAGGAACAGGTAGTCCCGCGACTCCCCGCCCCGCGCGATCGCCAGGAAATTGGCCTTCGCCGTCTCGCGGTAGGCGGGGTCCACGGTGTCCAGCACCACGACGAACAACCGTTCCAGGAAGACCTGGTCCGGGATCGTGCCGCCGGCCCCCAGCCGCAGCCAGAAGCGGATGGCGTCCGCCCGTTGGTTGACGGTGCGAGCCACGCCCCGCCAGGCGCAACGCACCGAACTCGCCGCCGGCGTGCCGCGAATCGCCAGGTGCGTCGGCGACGCCTCGGCCAGGTCCAGGCCCTTCGCCAGCAACTCCTCCACCGTCGCCGCCGGGCTCTGTGACATCGCCGCCGCAACCCTGGCCGGGCCGCCAGACGGTCCGAGGACGGCCGGCGCCTCTGCCAGGGGCGCCGGCGACGACTCAGCAGCCGGCGTTTCGCTCCCGGCACATGGCACGGTCAACGCTGTCAGCCCAAGCCCGACCAGCAGGGCCCGCAACATCCGCCAGCCCTGGCGCATGGGGACGCGAGGAATCCTCACGAACTGCTCTCCTGTCCGCAGACGCGCACGCCCTCGGCCACCTCCAGCTGCTCCACAAAGGCGGCGCTCAGGCAGCCGCTCATCCATGCGCCCAGGTATAGCCGAAGACCCAGTTCACGTAGGTGCGCCAAGCGCTCGAGTTCACGCGGGATCTCGTCGAAGAACGTGTGACCGGACAGGTCCAACGTCTGCAGCTGGTCGAGGTCACCGATCGCCGGTGGCACGCGGCCAACTAACTGAAGACTGTCGTGCGAGTACGCCCCATACCGAATCTCGAATTTCAATCCCGTCACGCGCCGTGGCTCGCCGCTGACCTGCACCCCCGCCCACTGCGCCAATGGCGTCCCCGCGCCCCAGTTCAGCAGCGTTGGACCCGCCAGCGTGTCCCGCAGCCCCATCAGCGTCTCGCAGTCCCCCACCAACCCGGGATTGCTCGTGGGATTGGGCACCACATACCCCTCGCGACAGGCGGCCTTGCCCACCTCGGCATCCCGGTACCCCGAGTGCTCCGCCACCATCGCCAGCCCGCCGCGTACCAGCACGCGCACGTCCGAGCCGTCCGGCGCCATGGTGTACAGCACCACCTCGCGATTCGGGGTTGGGTTGCCGGCCGCCCGCACCGCGATCCGCGACCCGTCCGGCGCCCAGGCCGCCGCGGCCCGCCCCCGCTCCTTGGCAAACTCCTCCGGCGTTTGCCCCACGACTTCGCCGTCCAGATTCACCACGCACAGTTGGTATCCGCAGCCGTACAGGATGTGCTCGCCATCCGGCGACCACGCGACCTGCGAAAGCGGGTAATTCTCTCCAGTTTCGTGGACAGCCGTCGCGAGTCCCCGCAAGTCCCCAATCGACCGGATGACGCGCTCGTCCGACCCGTCGGTCGCAATCGTTACCAGCTGCGCGCTCTGACCGTGCCGCCGCACCAACGCCAGGCGCTGTCCATCCGGCGACCAGGACACGCCGCTGATGACCCCGCCGGTGACCGTGCGCCCCCCGGACCCATCGACCCCGACGATGCTAAGGCTTGATACCCGGACCAACACCCTCTCCCGGATAAAGTCTGTTCCTTCGCTAAACAGCACCGCCAAGCGCGTCCCATCCCGCGACCACTGCGGCTCAACGTCGGCAAGTGAGCGATTCCTGACAAGGAATTCAGACTCAACGTGGTTGTCCTGCATCAAGAGCACCCGGAGATGCCGGTACGTCCGCTTCCAATCCACGTAGGTCCCGACTTCTGACAGGTATGCAATGCGGCGGCCGTCAGGCGACCACGACGGCATATGGTCGTAGTCGCTATCGGTTGTGAGCCGTCGGGCCGCCGACCCATCCAGCGCAATCGTGGCTATTTCGAAGAGGAACTCATCGCGCGGCGACCGGGGCTCAGGCGAATCCGAGAACCGACGCTCGGTCCGGTATTCGCAAGATGTGTACACGACCCGTTGCCCATCCGGCGACAGGTCGGCATGCAGCCAGTGCTCAATGCCGAACTGATACCCCGGATTCGCATCGACGACATCTCGCAGCCTCGTTCCAGCGGCATCGACTACCGTCACCGATGTGACGTCGTCGAACGTGAGGTACGCGCCGTTGGAACTCCAGTCGACAAAGTGCGGTGGAGGTATTGGCCGTATCAGCGCACCACCAATTGGTCCGCACGGCCCCCCACCAGTACCTTCAACGACCGAAGATGGGCGTCCGGAATCCAATGCAGCGCAGCCGGCCAGCAGAAGACATCCCAGCATCGTGGTCGCGCACACAAGCCTGCGCACCCAGGCAGCCCTCACGGGCTCGACTCCTGCTGATACAACGCATAGATCGCCAGCACGTCCAGGGGATGCGGCGAGCAGTCGGGATCGTCGGGCAAGATGCTGCTCGAATCGCCGGGCCTGGGCTCGTATGGAGACTCGTAGCTCATCATCGATTCGTAGACCGAAGGGTGATGCAGCACGATGTCCCCGTCCCATCCCGGGGCGACGCTGCTCGCGTCCCGTATACCGAGGGCGTGCCCACCCTCATGCACGAAGACCTCGTAAAGACCCAGGGCTGGTGCGTCGCAGATATTGAACGGGACATCGTCCCTGGCCAACGTGACGCCGCCGCCGGGGTTCCGATCACCGGGAACGTCAAGCGGCCCCTTCCCACGCCGGGTCTTCGAAACCCACAGCAGCCAGGCGTGCGGCACCTGTGGGCATTCGTGTGCTGAGGCGCACGGGAGACTCACGACGCGCTTCCGGTTCCGCAGAGACTGACGTTGCTCACCTCAGTCAACTGCGCCGCAAACCCGGGATCCAGGCAGCCACCGAGATAGTGATCCGCGTGCCGAAACCGGAAGTTAAGTCCCGTAACCCGTGGCGGCTCGCCGCTGATTTCGATTCCGAACCACTGGGCCAGCGGTGTGCCGGGACCCCAGTTCAGCACGCCATAGCCGGCCAGCCGGTCCCGTAGCTCCAGCAGCGTCTCGCAGTCCGCCACCAGCCCGGGGTTGCTTGCCGGACTGGGGACCACGTAGCCCTCGCCGCAGGCGGCCTTCGCCGCCTCGGCGTTCTCGTACCCCGAGTGCGCCGCGACCAGCGCTACCCCGCCGCGCACCAGCACCCGCACGTCTGAGCCGTCCGGCGCCATGGTGTACAGCACCACCGCGCCGTACGGTGTCGGGGCGCCGGCCGCCCGCACCGCGATCCGCGACCCGTCCGGTGCCCAGGCCGCCGCGGCCCGAACCCGATCATTGGCGAACTCCTCCGGCGACCGCCCCACGATCTCGCCGTCCAGGTTCACCACGCAAAACTGCTGCCCACACGAATAGAGAAGGTGCAACTCGTCCGGCGACCACGCCACGTGGAGCAGCGGGGCGTTATAGATGGAGTGCTGGACATCGACGTACGCCGCCAGCCCCGCCCGATCGGTCAGTTGCTGGATAACCTGGACATCCGACCCATCGGGCGCGATTGTCACCAACTGCACGGCGTTCCCCTGTAGCCGCGCCAACGCCAGGCGCTGGCCGTCCGGCGACCAGGACACCGTGCTGACCGTGTGTGCGACGGTGCGCGGTGTGAAGCCGTCGGGCGCGGCGATCACGACGCCCATCTCCTTGGCGAACGTGTCGCCGAGTTGAACGTCGTCGCCGAGCCCCAGAACCGCCAACTTCGTTCCGTCCGGCGTCCACTGGGGTGGCGCTGCAACGTCGAGGTCACGCACGAGCGCTGCGGGCTCGGCGTCCACCGAATCAACCGAGAGGACGCGCAGTTCGTCGAGGCTCCGTTCGTTGAACGGGTTACCAGACGATAAGTACGCGACACGGCGGCCGTCGGGCGACCACACCGGCAGGTGGTCGTAGTACCGGTCCGTCGTGCGCCGCTGCGCGCCGGTCCCGTCGGCGCCGACCGTCGCGATCTCGAATTTGTAATCCCCGCGCGGGTCCCGGGGAGCGTCAAGAAGCAACGCGTCCCTATCGGTCGAAAACTCACAACTGGCATACACGATGGCTTGACCGTCAGGCGAAAACTGGGCGTATGGGCCAATCCCCGGGCGGAATCGGTGGCCTGGATTCGCATCGACGATCTGCCGCAGCCGCCTCCCGT
>JAJDVX010000016.1 GCA_022825895.1 Chloroflexota bacterium
AGAGGAGAGCAGCGAGGCCGAGGGCGCGCCCCGCAACGTGGCCGGGGTACGGATCAGCGGCCTCAGCGGGTCGCTGACGTACGGCGGCCGCGACAGCTTCACGGTCGAGGCCTTCAATCTCACCACGGTGCTCGCCTACGAGGTCATCGTCTCGCGCAACAACAGCAGCCTGGGGATCGGGGCGTGCGGGACGGCCTCGCAGTCGCGCAGCGTCAGCGGCGTGGATTCCCAGCGCCTGACATTCACGGTGCACGGCTGTGCGCTGGGCTCCGGCACGGTCACGGCGGTGGTGCGGCGCTCCGGCCTCACCACCAACGAAGGCGCGGCCAGCCAGGCGGTGACGGTGCAGGCCACGCCGACGGTCACGGCCACCCCGCAGCCCACGGCGCCGGAGGCCCCGGCCCGACCCACGGATCGGGACAAGGGCCCCACCCGGTTCACGGCGCAGTGGCAGGCGCCGGGGACCACCGGCGGCGCGGCGCTGACGGGCTACCACGTCATCATGCGCGCCAACAGCGCCGCGTGGCCGCCGGATAGCCGGGCGAAAAAGGTCGGCGCGACGACCCGCAGCTATACGTTCAGCGGGTTGGCGCCGAACCGCATTTACTGGTTCAAGGTCAAGGCCTGCAACGGCGTCAATCAGACCCGCTGCTCGGGCTGGTCCAGCCAGGCCTCGGTGACGTTGCCGATCGACAATCCGGGCACGCCGAGCTGGGGCTCGTTCAGCGCGGACGCCACGCAGATCCGGGTGACCTGGAGCGCGCCGAGCTACACCGGCGGGGTGGGCCTGACGGGCTATGGGCTGCGGCACTGGCGCGTGGGCGCGTCCGAGCCGTCCAGCGCGCAAGTCACGGTGAACGGGCAGGCCACGAGCCGCACGTTCAGCGGGCTGACCGCGGACACGACGTATCGGTTCAGCATCCAGGCCTGCAACGGGCCCAACCGCTGCAGCGGGTGGACCAACAAGGACGGCCGCACCGACTCGGCGCCGGAACCCGACCCGCCGGCCCGGGTGGGGCGGCCGACGTTCAGCACGATTGGGCCGACCGACTTCACGGCGAACTGGACG
This sequence comes from Chloroflexota bacterium, assembly GCA_022825895.1. Classification (GTDB taxonomy): domain Bacteria; phylum Chloroflexota; class UBA11872; order UBA11872; family UBA11872; genus UBA11872. The sequence continues at coordinate 1,070 of JAJDVX010000016.1, forward strand.
GCGCCGAACGACCACGGGACGGCGATCCGGGGGTACGGCCTCCAGTGGCGCCAGAGCGGGTCGAGCTGGCCGAGCACGACGACCTGGCTGGGCGCCAGTGCGCGGAACCGGCGCGTGGACGGCCGGGCCGCGGGCACGACCTACGTGGTGCGCGTAAAGGCCTGTAACGGCAGCGGGGCCAACGGCCGTGACCGCTGCGGGGCCTGGTCCAGCGACGGACGGGTGACGACGCTGGCCGAGACGGCCGTGCCGCAGAACCTGGATGTGGCGCCGCTGCTTGGGCGGCAGGTAGAGCTGACCTGGGATCCGGTTGACGGCGCCAACGCGTACGACGTCCAGGCGCAGGTCTTCGGCGGCGAGTCCTGGAGCTTGGCAACTTGCGCCGCATCTGGTTCCTCGCCGAGCGGCGCTCGAGTATCCGAGCCCCGCTGCCTGATCAATTTGCTGGCGATTACGGGGTCGAAGTCAGGTCTGCGGCAAAGCGGAGCCTTCGCGCTCCAGGTCCGGTCGGTGGCCGGAACCTCGCCCAGCGACTTCAGCAAGCCGGTCGTCATCATCGACACGCCGATCGTCGCGGCGAGCGGCGCCAGCCCCTCCACGGGCGGGCAGGCCGCGCTCACCTGGCATCCGGTCCAGCAGACCCTCGGCGACACCTTTCCTGCGGGCGGGACGTATGCCTTCCGATATCGCAAGGTCGTGAACGATGCGGGCATTGAGCATTCGGAGCTGACGTGGGAACCCAATGCCTACGTCCCGGTTGAGACGACGACCAGCAACCCGTACACCGGGCTCAGCCTCTATGACATCTATGCGATTCAGTTGATCTACACGCCGCCCCAGCAGCCCAACCAGCCGGCGCGTCCTCGCGTGTTTGCCGCGCGCGATGTCTACGTCTGGCCGTCGGACGAAGCGGCCGGTACCGGCGATCGGGCCGGCGCGCGCGTGGCGACCTTTCCATTACAATACCCACTAGATAACAGAGCAGAATCGTACCGCTTCACATACGTTTACAGAATTTGCGAAGAGACCTTTCCGGATGTCAATGTCGATCACCTTGAAGGTCGAGTAGGCTGGGTTGCGTTTATCAACGATGCCGTTGGCCAATGGGCGGATGCTACAGGCAACCTAGTTCGCTTCAAGCACGAAGTATACTCGGCCGATGACGAGGCAGTAAACCCAGAGCATGCTGAGGGAACCAGTAAGCCTTGTGCAGATCACGGGCTTTTCGCAAGACGAATAGCTGAGAAGGTGCTCCTGTCCTTGTCACCTGCAGCTGGCGAAGATCACACGGTCGACTCCATAGCGACTGATGTTCAGAACATGCTTGCGAGATTCCGGCCCATTTCGCGCCTTCATAATGCGCTTATCAGAGCCGCTATAGAGTCACTAAATGAAGAAGTGTATAATGAGATCTTCATGTACGAAGATGACCACAAAGATCTACTCTTCAGTGAACTGGGTGAACTGTTCGATCCGTTCTGTAACCTTGCCATTGCCTGCGCTCCGTTTCGGGCAATCCATCCGCAGAAAGGGCCTATATCAGATATAGCACTCAGACGATCCGCCTATATCCCTGACGAAGGGCACTTTGTACCTGAGATTCCGAATGTTCAGTTTGAGGCGTGCAATACGAAACTAGCTCCCAACCAAAACAGTGCCGGGGTGCCATTCGCTAGCAGATACTCCGCAATCGTTCATGAAGTTGGGCACGTCCTTGGTATTCGAGTTGGATCGAGTGGGACAGGGCAACAACGGCATCATCCGACGATCAGAGACTCCGTGGTGAATACCAAGGCGACCTTCTGCGCTCCCACTGAGTTTGATGAGATGACCATCCACGCCCTGTATCAAAACCGGTAAAAATCAGTATGAAAATTCGAAAGCGAGGCGAGTTCCTCGTGCCACGGTTGGCGTGGCATGCCTTCAGCGCTTGTCAGGCTACTGCTTGGTATTTCGTTGCTCTGTTCGCAGTTGCTTTGGCACTTATGTCGTGCGGTGGGACGGTTGCAGGGAGTGCCTCGGCTGGGGGCGCCGGCCACGTTGAGAGTTCTAAGCAAGGCACGGTCTCAAGCGGCTCCGAAGATGCAGTGGGAAGCAACGATGACCACGCGATTCGTCGGGGTGAGCCTATTGGAAGTGACACGGCAATACCCGTCACTCCGCCTGCGATCGCTACGCCCCCCGCAACGGTCGGGACTGAAACGTCCATCATCCCCGATGAAGCGCCGCACGCAGGTTGCTACCCGCTGCCGGGACTCGTCCCGCCGCCGTGGGCCTTCTGGCCCTGGACAGCTCTTGTGAAATGGAGCCCAAGCGGAGCGGAAATCCTCTTTAATCGCGGCTCGGCTCTGTACGCCGTGACTGCTGATGGATCGCGACTGTGGGAGGTGGCATCGGCAGCAGTAGATGGTGAAATTGAAGGCGAGTCCGTTGGTGAGATGGTTGCCTTTGACATTGCTCCTGATGGAACGCATGTGGTCTTTTCCACCTGCGCGTACCCGCGCTTGGGTACGGAACGGGCCGGGCGACCGCCGCGCATTGAGGACTATGCCTACGAACTGGCGCTAGCCACGCTCGACGGCGCAGTGCTACAGCGGCTGACTACGAACCGGGGTTTTGACAGTTTTCCGGCCTGGTCACCCGATGGCCAGCGTATTGCCTTTCTCTACGAGTTTGCTGACGAGTTCCTGGGCCGAGCGGCTCGCCTCGTAACCATGGCAGCAGACGGATCTGATATGCGACACGTTCTCACTGGCGCCCTCGGTATGCACCCACCCGTGTGGTCGCCGGACGGCCGCAAGATTGCCGTAACCGCAACCAGTGGGGACGCCAGACCGCAGCTTTACATTCTGGACGCCGATGGTCCCAGGCTGCGACTGATCCACGAACTTCAGCCGCTCGGTGAGCCGCAGAGCGGGCCGGCGTGGTCGCCAGACGGCGAGCGTCTGGCCTTCCTGGGGAACGACGGCGAGACGCTGACTATCAAGAGAATCGAAATCGATGGCTCCAGCCCGGGGCGGATCACGACGAGCGTTCTGCGTGCTGGCGTTCCGCAGCCCAGCACGCTCGACAATTGGCTGCCAACGCCATCGTGGTCACCGGCAGGCGATTACTTGCTGTACACATGTGCACGCCGCGTCTGCGTTGTGGCCTTAGACGGAACCCTCGTCGGCCAGTCGCCTATCGAATTGGAAACGGGGAGCGTGGGCGCTTGGTCACCTGACGGTGCACGGATTGCAGTGGCGCCAGGCACAGATTGGATTCGCCCGTGGGAAGCGGTTCAACGTACGGACGGCCCTGCGCTGTACACCATGGCGCCGAACGGGACCGACGTGCGGGTCTTGGCCGTCTTTGACGCCGATGGCGAAGTTCGGGCGGCCGATCCTCCCCAGGCGGACTCCTAGACACACCAATGGGCAGAGACGCGAAGAAACTGCAGTCGCACGTGCAAGGGTTCCTGGACCGGTCCCGGCACCTCGGGGTGCTGCGGGAGGCGGCGCTGCGCGCGGCGATCGCCGCGGGCGACGACGTGGCGAACGAAGTCTTCATGTATGAGTCGAACGAGATGCCCATGGTCTTCGAGTTCGGTGCTGCGTTGAAGCCCGGTTTCTGCGACTACAAGGCACTTGGGTGCGCGATCCGACGCGGCGTTCGAGACGACACCAAGGGCTGGATCACGGACGTTGCGCTGAAAAAGCAGGGTCACTTCGAGCCGGACGAGTCGGCGTTCGTCCCGGAGATTCCGGTGGTGACGTTCGACAGGTGCCAGGCCAGGCTGCAAGTAAATCAGTCGGTGCGATTTGCCACCGTCTATTCGACGCTGGTGCATGAGCTTGGGCACGTACTGGGAATCCGCGGGGGCATCGACGGCAGCGAAAGTACGCGCGGCCATCCCAACGCGGCGCTCGCGGCAGACACGGTGATGGTGCATTCCGAGCGCTACTGCAAGCCCACACCGCTGGATGTCATGGCGATCCAGGCCCTCTTTCAGACTCTGCCACGGTCGTCATTGTGAAACCGCGCCGCTGCCGAGCGCCCTACGCGTACCGCCGACCGCTGGCCGTGCTGGCGCTTGTGCTCGTGGCTTTCGCCGCAGCGTGCGAGGTGTCGTCAACGGAGGCCGACGGCGAAGACCGCGCGGCGGGCGCGCCGCCGCCGACCGCGGCGGCCGCAAGCCCGACCCGCGCCGCGGAGCCCGAGCCCACGGCCACGGCCACCACCGCCCCGCCACACGTGTCGTACCGTCCGGACGGAAGTCCCGTCGGCAGTCCCACCAGGAGCGTTGCCGGCTCTGCCAGCTCTTCGCCGCCGTGGATAGCGGCACCCTGCCGGCCCGACATCTACGACTACTGGATGCTCTGGCGCAACTTCTTGCAGTGGCATCCCGACGGCAGCGAGCTCTTGGTCACCCACGGGCCCCGGTTGTACGCGGTGGCGGCGGACGGGTCGGACGCGCGGACGGTGGCTCGCGGCGAGACGCCGCAGGGCTACGGCTCGATGATCTCGTTTGACCTGTCGCCGGACGGCCGGCAGGTGGTCTTTGCGGGATGCGACTACGCCCGCCCTGACGTCCGGCTCCGGGGTGAGCCCGATGACTACCTGGGCTACCAATACGAACTCGCGCGCCTGGGGCCGAAAATCGGTGAACCGGTGCGTCTGACCTCCAATCACGAGTTTGATGGCTTTCCGGCGTGGTCGCCGGACGGGCAGCGCATCGCGTTTCTGACGGTTCTGCTCACCGACCAACTCCTGGGTGCGCGCTATGTGGGCGCGCGCTGGCTGAGCGTCATGGCCGCGGACGGCACGGGGTTGCGCATCGTGGTGCGGGTGGAAGCGCCGGCGCGGGCGCGCTACCGGGGATTGGCCCTGGTGGCGCCGGCGTGGTCGCCGGACGGCCGCCGGCTGGCGTTTGCGGCGGCCGACGCGGACGGTCGCGTCGGGATTTATGTCGTACCAGTGGACGGGGCGAACAAGCTGCGGCTGCACGATCTGCAGCCGCTGGTCACGGACGCCGTCAGCGGGCCGGCGTGGTCGCCGGACGGCCGGCGGCTGGTCTACGCCAGGTTGGTGGACGACCTGCTGGGGCTCTATACGGTCAGAGTGGACGGCGCGGACGAGGCGGAAATCGTCACTGTTGACCGGTTGTTGAACGACACCCGCCATCTACGCCCCCCCGCGCAGGAATGCGGCCTGGTGCGCAACCTGGCGTGGTCGCCGGACGGCGCGCGGCTGCTGTATTCGTATGGCGCCGCGACCTGCGTGGTTTCGGCGGACGGCGAACTGCTGGGCCGCACGCAGGTCATGCCGCTTGCCCCGAGCTTTGGGCGGTGGGACTGCGTGTTGACGGCCACCGACGAATCGGAGCAGCGGTGGCATCCGTGGGTCACGGACTATCCGCCGGGCTGGTACATGCGGTCCAAGGAGGCGGATACCTCGGCCTTCTGGTCGCCCGACGGCAAGCGCATTGCCTTCATCTGGTCCCGGGGATACATCGGCTTCAACTACCCGGATGACACCGTCATCATCCTGTACACCGTGGCGCCGGACGGCAGCGACCTGCGGCGAGTGGCAGGCATCGAAGCGCAGGGCCCGGTGCTGCCCGAGCCGCCGCCCGGCGACGACCGATCAGACCGCTAGCTGTTCGCCGGCTGGCCGCGGACACGACGTATCGGTTCAGCATCCAGGCCTGCAACGGGACGAACCGCTGCGGTGGGTGGACCAACAAAGACGGGAGAACCGATCGGGCGCCCACCGCCGCGCCGCCCGACGCGCCGAACCGGGTGGGGCGGCCCGCGGTGCGTGCCCGCGACGCCGCGTTGCACGTGGACTGGGACGCACCGGGCGACGGCGGCTCGGCGATCACGCACTACGACGTGCAACATCGCGCGGGCACGGTCGGGGCCTGGACGGCGACGGAGGTGCGGAGCCGGACCTCGACGACCATCAGCGGCCTCACCAACGGCACCAGCTACCAGGTGCAGGTGCGCGCGGTGAACAGCAGGGGCGACGGGGAGTGGTCGAAGACCACGACGGGGACGCCGGTCGCGACGGCGCCGGCGGCAACGGATCCCCCTGGGTCAATCACACCCGTAAACGCCGACTGCCCGGAGACGAGTTTGACGGCTACGGCAGCAGGACCGCCCCAGAACCTCGACGTGGCGCCCGCGGCACAACGTCACATTCTGCTGTGTTGGACGCCCGTGACGCCCGTTAGGGGTGAGACGAGCTATCTCGTCCAGGTGACGCTCAACCCGACCGCGGACACCGATGACGATCGAGCGTGGGTAGCTGCCAGGACGAGAAAGCCCGACGCTAGCGGACCGGCAAGTACAACTGATACAGCCGTAATTGTGGATCTTACGGACGTACAGCTGCTCGTATCAGATCAAGGACTGACGACGCAACAGTCCATTGGCTTCAGGGTCAGAGCATCGATTGGCTCATCTAGTGACGAATACAGCGATATGGTTGTCGTGGTCGACTCACCGATTGTCGCCGCTAGTGTCTTCTCATCCAACCGTACGGAAGCGCACGTAAGTTGGCGGACAGCCCAGACCATCCTACTTGACGACGACTTTGCCGACGGGACGTATGATCTTCGCCATTGGCTGGTGCGCGACAATCACACGGAACGCAATTGGACACCAACGAAGCTCGGTCCACGTGAGGTCACGCTAAGTGTATCGAGTCCGCTTACTCTAAGGGGACTTTCCGAATATAGTATCTATGCCCTCCAGCTAGTCTATCGAAAGGACAGCAAATCCACTACTCATGACGCCGACGTGTATGCGGCGCGCCACGTCTACGTACAAACCTTCGAAGAATCGCCCGTAGGATTCGAGGAAAGAAAACTCGTAGTATTCGCAGGCTTTCCGATGCAGTATCCGATGAAAACTACAACGTTTGACTATCGCGTCTGTACCGAGACATTCCCAGCTGGACGTGAACGTGACTGGGTTGACTTCATTAGGCACGCATTTGGCCAGTGGGAGCTAGCTACTAACTATACGGTCATATCCATGCACTACAACAGCGCTTCGTGTACGGACTATGCAACGACGGATGTGACAAAGACGATCCTCGACAAGATCAAGCATCACACGGGATCCAACGAGAACCTTACGGCGGAAGTCGAAGGGTTCATCAGGCAGGCGACGACGATGACGAAGCTCAGGCCGCTCCACCACGCGGACAGCCGGCTCAACGAGGTCGTGATGTTGAATGACACAGAGGCGTTAGGTCTGGGGCCGGCCTTCAAGGGCCGAGTTGTCTGGGTCTATTCACAATTAGGGAGTGACATAGGCTATGTGGGTAGCAAGGATCGGGAATCGGATAGCAATAAGTGCTGGACGGAGCATCGTGCATGCGCCGTGCCTTCGAAGTTTATGAATTCGGAAGGCCGTCCAACCGGAGATGGCTACTCTACCGATATATTCTTGTTAAGAAGCAAAGTTGACGGTAGCTTACAGATACCCGGGGGTGACATCAGCCTGAATCGTTCGGATGTCAAACTCAGCCAGTGTCCAGCCGGCACATCCGATGCCTACGGGATTCTCGTTCACGAGGCCGGACACGCGTTGGGTCTTCGTAGCGCCGATGGTTCTGATGTCCATCACAGGTCGTCCGACTCCGTCATGTCGGCAGGGAGCTACAACGAGAAGTGCTTCCCATACCCATTGGATGTCCTGGCGATTCGCGCGTTGTATGAGACGCGTTAGGCGGTGGCGCTGATGTTTGGGGCTGTTTGCGTTGAACATTGGAGGCGGCGGTCGTGGCTGCCGGTGCTTCTGGTTGTGATCCTCTGCCTGACGGCGTGCGAGCACGACCCGCGCCTCGTACCGCCCGTTATCCCCGGAACACCCGCCACGATCGGCGATCCACGCTATTCGCCCACACCGCGCTGGCCCGAGCCGTGGAAGGCGTTACCGGAGTGTCCTGAGGGCGAGCAGACGGGAATCTCGCTGCGATTGATGCCCCGATCATCCGTCCAGGGGGGCGGGTCGCAGGGTGATGCGGCGGAGCTCCTGTATGTCAGTCGCGCCGCGTACTCCGGGTACTACAGCCGGCCGGTGGATGGGCCGCGAGCGACGCCAATTGTCGAGCTAGCGCCGGGATTGGTCATCTACCGGGCGGAAGATCCGGCGGATGGATGGTTCGGGTTGGCGCGGTTCGGCCGCGTGCGCCTGACCTCCGCCGACCTGTCGCCGGACGGGACGCGGGTGGTCTACTCGGTCTGTCACCAGCAGCACGCGGAGACCGACTTTTCGCAGGCCCGCGTGACTAGCTATCCGCGGGACGTGCCGTCCAACGCGCCGGACGCGGTCCGGTTCCCGGTCCGCATGGGCCGCGTGCTACATGAAATCTCGGTGTGGCAGAAGGCGACACGCGAGGCTCGGCCCGTGGCGCTCGGCCGGGCCCCGGTCTGGTCGCCCGACGGCGAACGCCTGGCGTTTCTCTCCGAGCATGACTACGCCGTTGACTTTCCGACGCGAGAGCGATTGTTCGGACGGCGCCTGTATGCCGAGGGGTCGGAGGACCGGGAGCCGGAGCTCCGCCTGTACGTCATGGCGCCGGACGGCGGCGGCATACGGGAACTCGCGCGGTCGGCCGAGGGTCAGCCGCAGTGGTCGCCCGATGGCGAGCACCTGGCGTTCAGCGCTCCCGGCCAGGGGCTGCAGATTGTCACGCTGGATGGCAGCCACACGCGGCAGCTGGCCGCTACCATCGTCAGTCCAGTCGCCTGGTCGCCCGACGGACAGCGGCTGGCCTTCGCCGCGGCGGAGGGGGGCGAGGTGGCGCTCTACCGCGTCGCCATCAGCGGCGACGACCTCCAGCGGATCACGATCGTCGAAGGCTGGCAGCCGGGCACACGGTTTGGACGGCGGGACCCCAGGCGGGCCTGGATTTCGACGGTGGCCTGGTCGCCGGACGGGTCGATGTTGCTGTATGCCTGCGGTCGGCGCATCTGCGTGGTTGGCGCGGATGGCGTGCGGGTGGGCATGTCGGTCATCTCGCTGACGGGCGGCAGCGAGGCGGTCTGGTTGCCGGACGGGCGGCGTATTGCGGTGGTCAGCCGCCATGTGGCCGAAAGGTCCGCTCCCATCAGGACCTGGATGTACACCATGGCGCCGTCCGGTCACGACGTGCGCGTCCTGCTGCCTCGCGGCGTAGGGCCGGGGCCACGCCCGGACACCGCCAGTTGCGGGGCGGGAGTCATCGTCCCGGATCCGGCCGCCAATCCAGGGCTCGTGCGGGACTGCGAGACGCTGCTCCGGATGCGAGATCTCCTCGGCGCGCAAGGCCGCTGGAGCGAGAATCAGCCGATTGCGACGTGGCAGGGCGTCGCGGTGGGTGGCGAGCCACGACGGGTTCGCGGCCTCGGACCGTTTCCATCCCGTCTGACCGGTCTGATCCCTTCGATGCTGGGCCAGCTTTCGGGCCTGGAGGAACTGCGTCTGGGCGGGAGCTACCTGGGCGGCGATATTCCGCCGGAGCTTGGCCGCCTGTCGCGCCTGCGGGTCCTGGATCTGCGGGGGACCAATGTCGGTGGCTCCATTCCGCCGGAACTGGGCCAGCTGACCCGCCTGGAAGTGTTGGCCCTGGACGGGACCTATCTCAGCGGGCCGATTCCGCCGGCCCTGGGCCGGCTCGCGAACCTCCGCCAACTGGACCTGAGTTCGACGCATCTGACCGGCGGCATCCCGCCCGAATTCGGCGGATTGACCCAGGCGACCTTTGTGCGGATCACGGGGCGTCGATCCGATGTCAACGCGTCGCTGGGTGGGTCGATCCCGCCCGAGCTTGGCCGCCTGGCGAACCTCGAGTTCCTTGACCTCAGCCACAGCGGACTGTCCGGCAGCATCCCGCCCGAATTGGGCCAACTGGCAAACCTCACCTCGCTTGACCTGTCGGGCAACCAACTGGCGGGCGGGGTTCCTCCCGACTTGGGCCAGTTGACCGGCCTAAAGACGCTGGCCCTTCAGGACAACCAGCTGACGGGCAGCATCCCCGCGGCGCTGACCCAGCTGCCCAACCTGACTCGCGTTTCCGTCGAGGGTAACCAGCTCTCGGGGTGCCTGCCGCTGGAGCTGTCGATCCCAAAGCGTGCCCAACTCGACCTCCCTGACTGTGAATCATCGACGTGAGGCGCAACCGGGGATCGATCCACGATATAAGCGCCAAGCGTGCGACCCCGGCCACGTGCGGGGTGCTGCTGTTGGCATTGCTCATCGGGGCGATGGGTGCGGCGTGCGCAGACGGGGCGGCGTCCACGGTTCGACAGCCATCGCCACCGGGAACTGCACCGGTGGCCGCGGCCGCGCCGACGCCTGGAGTCCTGGCCCCGGCGGTTGCGTCTGTACCCAGCACCGAACCGACCTCCGAGCGAGTGATATCGCACGGGCCCATGGCTGCTGCCGACCGGTTGGTGGTGGCAACGCCGACCACGCCGGCGAGTTCTGGCGCGACCTCCGGGGCCAAGGACGCCCGGGCGCGTGGACAAGCCGCAGCCGCGATCGGCGACGTTCCCACCGTGGAGGCGTTGCTGGAAGAGGGGCAGTACCTGGCCGGCGCCTCGCCGGTGCACCTGGTGATCCGGGGCACGCCGGCCGCAAGTTCGGTGCGCTGCGCCTGGCGCGGCGTAGCACGGAGCGTGGACCAGCGGGAGGCGGCCATCCGATTCTGGTTGCAACTCGGTGCGGACGGGGCCATCCCGGACGTGGGCACCCTTGAGTTGCTGTTCACGGTGACGCTCGACACGCTCAACCCCGAGTTTCGCGAGACGGCCAAGGCCAGTTTCCTGGCCATTGCGCGGGGCGGGGAGTCCATGGACTACCTGTTTTTAGCCTGCTTCGCCGATTACGCGGTGACGGAGTTTCTCTTGGGCTCGGACACGGCACCGGCCACGGTGACCGTGGCGTATGACCCGAGAGGCGAAGCGGCGGCCTATGACCTGTACGTACGCGAGCACGAGGTGGGGACGTATGGCTTGGACCCGTTGCAGACGCGAGGCGCGTACGAGGCGGGGTTGCAGGCGCAGGTGGTGGCGGCGGAGAAGGCGCTGGCGGCCGAGATCGGCGGGAAGGAGGCTGTCGTCTTCCTCGCCCCCATGGGGGCGCATAACGCCATCGGCTTCGAAGCCTGGCAGGCCGTGGCGTCGTGGGCGGTGGTGACGGATGACGCGGGTGTGGTGCAGGCGGTGCGCGACGACACGCCGGCGGGCGACCCCGAGCACACGCAGACGCTGGCGAACCTGACCAGCCGGATCACCACGGGGGCGGCCGCCGACGGCCAGTCGGCCAACCGGGCCACCACCGTGGGCGGCTTGCCGCAGGAGTACCGGGACCTGGGCGCCTACGGCGACATCACCCCCGGCGACGGCCAGGCGACGACGTTCACGCCCGCCCAGGCGCCGGCGGCGCCCACCTGCACCAACGGCACGGTGATTCCCAGCCCCGCCGACAACCGCGAACTGGTCACGGACTGCGAGACGCTGCTGGCGGTGGGGCACGCCCTGCGGAGACCTTTGCAAAACCCCAGGTTGGTTGCGCGGAAGACCCTCACCCCAACCCTCTCCCACGGGGAGAGGGAGCAAGAGGGGCCCCGCCTTTGAGGGCGCTGGGCGTTTTGCAAAGGTCTCCTGCGGGGGACGACCGCGCTGAACTGGAGCACGGGGACCGCGCTGACGGGCTGGACCGGCGTGACCACCGGTGGCACGCCGACGCGGGTGACGGGGCTCAGCCTGGCCAACCAGAGCCTGAGCGGCACGATCCCGGCCGAAATCGGCCAGCTGTTCGCGTTGACGACGCTGAACCTCAGTTCCAATGCGCTGACCGGTGACATTCCCGCCGAACTCGGCTGGCTGGACTATCTGACCGAGTTGCGGCTCTCCGGCAACAGCCTGACGGGCTGCGTGCCCCTCAACCTGCGCAGCGTGGCAACCAACGACTTCAGTTCGCTGCGCCTGCCCTTCTGCGAGCCGCCGGCGCCCACGAACCTGCAGGCGGGGACGCCCACGGCCACCAGTGTGGCGCTGACGTGGGACGCGGTAGCCGACGCGGGGGCGTACCGGGTGGAGGTCCGTCCGGGCGCGCGGGCCAGTTGGACCGTGGACGACGACACGATCACGGGCGCCGTCCACACGGTGGACGAGTTGATCTGCGCCACGGCCTACCAGGTCCGCGTGTGGGCCCGCGGCAGCGGCACCACGTACGCCGCCAACTGGAGCGAGCCCTCGGCCCCGCTGACGGTCACGACCGGCGCCTGCGCGCCGCCGGTGTTCGGGGCAGCCAGCTACGCGTTCAGCGTGGCCGAAGACAGCGAGGCCGGGACTCAGGTCGGCACGGCGCTGGCCACGGTCACCACCGGGCAGCCGGTGACCCACGCGCTGACGGCCGGCAATACGGACGACGCCTGGACGATCGACGCGACCACCGGCGAGTTGAAGCTGGTGGGCACGCTGGATTACGAGACCACCCCCAGCTACACCCTGACCGTGACGGCCGACGCGGGCGAGGGCGGGACGGCCACGGCGACGGTCGCCATCACGGTTACCAACGTGGACGAGCCGCCGGTATTCGGGGCGGCGAGCTATGCGTTCAGCGTGGCGGAGGACGTGGCGACAGCCACCACCCTGGGCACCGTGACCGCGACCGACCCGGAAGGCGGTCAGGTGATCTACGACATCACCGCGGGCAACCCGGGCGGGGTGTTCGTGGTCGACTCGCTGGCGGGCCGCATCGTGGTGGGCGCCCGCCTGGACTATGAAACCACTTCCAGCTACACCCTGACCGTGCGGGCCCAGGACCCGCAGCGGCACGCGGCCACGGCGACGGTCACGATCACGGTGACGGACGTGGCCGACGCGCCGGCCGCGCCGACCGGCCTGGCGGCCACGCCGGCCGCCACCAGCCTGGCGCTGGCCTGGGACGCGGTACCCGACGCCCGCCGCTACCGGGTGGACTATCGCACCAGCGGGGCTGAGACCTGGACCACGGCGGCCAGGGATGTGCGGACCACCACCTACACGCTGGCCGACCTGATCTGCGGGACGGCCACCGAGGTGCAGGTGCGGGCCTTCGGCGCCGTCGGCAACGCGCCGGCGGCCTGGAGCGCGCCGTCGACGACCCTGGCCACCGCCACCCGCGCCTGTCCGCCGCCGGCGTTCGGCGAAACGGCCTACGCCTTCAGCGTGGCCGAAAACAGCGCCACCGGCACGGCCGTAGGCACGGTGTCGGCTACCACCACGGGCGCCGGACCGGTGACCTACGCGCTGACGGCCGGCACCGACGCGGGGGCCTTGGCGCTGGACGCCAGCACCGGGGCCCTGACGGTGACGGGCGCGCTGGATTACGAGACGACTGCCAGCTACCCCCTGACCGTGACCGCCAGCGATCCCGCGGGCGGGACCTCGACGGCGGCGGTGACGGTGACCGTGACGGACGTGGACGAGCCGCCGGCGTTCGGGGCCGCCGACTATGCCTTTTCGGTGGCCGAGGACGCGGCCGTGGGGGCGGCCGTGGGCACGGTGGCCGCCACGGACCCGGAGGACGGCGCGGTGACGTACGCGATCACGGCCGGCAACGAGGCCGGGGCCTTCGCCATCGACGCCGGCAGCGGCGCGCTGACGGTGGCCGCGGCGCTGGATTACGAGACCGCGGACGACTACACCCTGACCGTCACGGCCAGCGACGCCCAGGGCCACACGGCGACCGCGGACATAGCGATTACGGTGACGGACGTGGCCTACCCGCCGGGGTTCGCCGCGACGAGTCATGCGTGGTCGGTGGCCGAGGACGCGGCCGTGGGGGCGGCCCTGGGCACGGTGAGCGCCACCGATCCGGAGGGCGGGGCGGTGAGCTACGCAATCACGGCGGGGAACGACGCGGGCCACGTCGCGATCGACGCCAGTAGCGGGGCGCTGACGGTGGCGGCGGCGCTGGATTACGAGACCGCGCCCAGCTATAGCCTGACCGTCCAGGCCAGCAGTAGCGGCGGGGCGGCCAAGGCGACGGTTCCCGTCACCATCAGCGTGACGAATGTGGACGAGGCACCGGGGTTTGGGGCGGCGAGCTATGCGTTCAGCGTGGCGGAGGACGCGGCGCTGGGCACGACGATCGGCACGGTGACGGCGACCGATCCGGAAGGCGGCACGGTGGTGTACGACATCACGGCGGGGGATGCGTCCGAGGCGTGGGCCGTCCATGCGCTGAACGGCGGGGTGGTGGTGGGGGCACGGCTGGACGCGGCCACGACGCCCAGCTACACACTGACGATCCGGGCCGCCGTGCTGGAGGGCGGCCCGTCGGCCACGACGACGGTGACCATTACCGTCACGAGCGCGGGGTGAGGCAAGAGGAAGGAGTGAGCGGAGAGAATTGAGAATTGAGAGGCGGAGGGGGAGGTTTGGAGACGTTGAACTGGCTGAGTTGCCAGGGGTGGCTTGGGAGGGCTGAGGATGACCATGGTGCCGGGTCCCGGCCCCATTCGTCAGGCTCAGGGCAGGCTTGACGTCGGGATGGCGGAGGGGTGGTTCGACACGGTCTTCCGCGGACTCCAGACCGGCTCACCACGAACGGGTGGGTTGGGTGCGCGGAAGAGGCCGGTTAGAAACCGGCCTCTACACCCGGAGCGGATGCGGACGGTGGAGGATTGGCTGGGAGGGTTGGTTGGTGAGGGCTCTGTGGTTCCCTTCGACAGGCTCAGGGCAGGCTCTACGGGCCTCCGATGGACTCCGGCCCGGCTCACCACGAACGGGGGGTGAGGAAGGAGTGAGCTGAGAGAAGTGAGCGGTGAGCGAAGAAGGACGGGGAGCGCAGAAGAGATACGTCGCGATTCCCCCTTCGACAGGCTCAGGGCAGGCCCTTCGGGGATTCTCCGGACGGGGTCGCCACGAACGGTTTGGGCCGAGCGGCTATAAGGGCCACTCTTGCGGAAGGTCAGGTTAGGGACGGGTTTGCGAGGACGGCGGACGCGTCTGAGGCGCCGCGCTGGTACCGAAGGGACGCCGGCCGCTAGTCGAGCGTTTGGACGCGCAAGTGCTTGAAGCGACTGAAGTCGCGGTCGTTCGTAAGCACAGTGTCGATGCCGTGCTCCAGGCACAGGGCGGCGATCTGCGCATCGAAGATCAGGTTGCCGCGGGCGTTGGCCTGGCGTGCGGTTTCCGCCAGAAGTTCGAGGAACCCAGGACCGGGCCGCACGACCTCGCAACTAGGAGCTTTCGCGATTCCGCTGATAAACGCCGTGGCTTGCTCAAGGGTGGACGGCGGCCGAAATACGCGTTCGTGGGTGGTGACCCGCAAGAACTCGGTAAGGCAAAACACGGGCAGGCCCCATCGCGCGGGGCCCTCGGCCAATGCTATCTGCCGCGATGCGGCCAGGTGATGCCAGTCAGTCTCGCCCCGATGGGCGTGTATCAGCACATTGGCGTCGACGGCGATGACGCGCGGTCATTGACGTCGTAAAGGGCGTCGCGATCCGCAATGTCGACGGTCGGGGGTTCCGTTCCAGTAACGGTTTCCAGCCGCAGCCGGAAGGGCGGCTTGCGGCCGCGCGGACCCGCCAGGCGTGCGCGCAGGGCGTCCTCAACGAATCGGGTAAGCGTGATCCCGTCGCGCGCCGCCCGCCGCTTGGCCTGGCGCAGGACTTGATCGTTCAGGTTCAGCGTGGTCTTCATTGCGGGAAGGTCGTGGGGCGAGGGTATGGCTGAACCATATCACTCAAGCATCGGCGTCCCGCGCCTCTCGCATGGCCTCCGGCGGCCGAGCGCATGCGCTCATTGGCGATGGCGTAGGACGGAAAGGTCGCTCTGGCAGCGGCGCCTATGCCGCACAGCGGAGGCGGCGTTTATCACGGAAGGAAGGGGTGCGAGCAGCGAGGGGACGGGCTGGGTGATGTGGAGTACTGCTACGAGGCAGGCCCCTGCCAAGAACTGGGTGCGGAGTCACCGCGAGCGGTTAAATCTCGCCCGGAACGGGGTGTCGGCAGGGGTGGCGCGGTAGAATGGGAACGGGTCGTTTCTCCTGGGGCGCAGGGACTTAACCACCGGATTGGCCAGGCCTTCGTTTACGCATTTCGACGCGGATGGATCCGCGCGGATGGTGGACGTGTCGGCTAAGCCGGAGACGGACCGAACCGCGGTGGCGCGGGGCCGGGTGGTGATGCAGCCGGCGACGCTGGCGATGATTCGCGAGCAGATGGCCGGCGAGGATTCGGACCTTCCCAAGGGCGACGTGCTGGGGGTGGCTCGGCTGGCCGGGCTGATGGCGGCCAAACGGACGGCGGACCTGATTCCGCTGTGTCACCCGCTGCCGCTGAGCGCGGTGGACGTGGGGCTGACGCCGGAGGGCGACGACTCGCTGAGGATCGAGGCGACGGTGCGGACGGTGGGGCGGACAGGGGTTGAGATGGAGGCGCTGACGGCGGTTTCGGTGGCGGCGCTGGCGGTGTACGACATGTGCAAGGCGGTGGACCGGGGGATGCGGATTGCGGACGTGCGGCTGGTGCGGAAAACGGGTGGGGTGAGTGGGGATTTTGAAGAAGGAGAGAGCTAAGAGGAGTGAGAGGTGAGAGCGGAGGAAGAGGCGTGATGGGGGCTCTGCATGGTTGTTGGGCCGATGCGGGGTCTCGAATTGGGGAAGCGCCACGACCGGAAGACCCTCACCCCAGCCCTCTCCCACGGGGAGAGGGAGGAAGAGTGGGCGTGGCTTCGCGGACGCCGGGGGGTTACAAGAGCCTCAGGAGAAAAAGGGCCGGCGTTCCGGCGCGGGTTGCTGGTGACGTTGCGAGGTTGCTGGGGGCGGCGGCCACCCTCACCCCGACCCTCTCCCTCAAGGGAGAGGGAGGAAGAGGCGGCTCAGTGTGGGTTCGGCGGTTGCGCGGAAGATCCCTCACCCTAGCCCTCTCGCGCAGGAGAGATCTTTGCCTAACCGGCGGTGTTTGCCCGGAAGACCCTCACCCCAACCCTCTCCCACAGGGAGAGGGAGAAGAGCAGCCAGACGTTTTTGACGAGGGGAGTGGAGGGGCGTGACGGAGGAGTTTGTGGGGGAGGACGGGATTCGAGAGGTCGACATTGTCGAGGAGATGGAGACCTCGTATATCGACTATGCGATGAGCACGATCGTCGCGCGGGCGATTCCGGACGTGCGCGACGGGCTGAAGCCGGTGCACCGGCGGCTGCTGTACTCGATGGAGGAGATATCGGCCACGCCGAACGCGGCCTACCGCAAGGCGGCGCGGGTGGTGGGCGACACGATGGGGAAGTACCACCCGCACGGCGACCAGGCGCTGTATGACGCGCTGGTGCGGATGGCGCAGCCGTTTTCGATTCGGTATCCGCTGGTGGACGGGCAGGGCAATTTCGGGTCGGTGGACGGGGATCCGGCGGCGGCGATGCGATATACGGAGTCGCGGCTGACGCCGATTGCGGCGGCGATGCTGGATGACCTGGACCGGGACACGGTGGATTTCGTCGACAACTTCGACGGGACCGCGGAAATGCCGGAGGTGCTGCCGTCGGTGGTGCCGAACCTGCTGATCAATGGATCCACTGGGATCGCGGTGGGGATGGCGACGAGCATTCCGCCGCACAACCTGCGCGAGGTGGGGCGGGCTATCGAGCATTACATCGAGAACCCGGAAGCGACGTCGCGGGACCTGATGCGGTTTGTGCGAGGGCCCGATTTCCCGACCGGCGGGATCATCGTGGGCGCGGAGGGGATCGAGCAGGCGTATACGCAGGGGCGGGGGCGGATCAGCGTGCGGGCGGTGGTGAACGTGGAGGAAGTGCGCGGCACCACGATGGCGCTGGTGGTTTCGGAGATTCCCTACCTGGTGAACAAGTCGAAGCTGGTGGAGAAGATCGCCGCGCTGGTGCGGGACAAGGTGGTTGCGGGAGTGCGCGATATCCGGGACGAGTCGGACCGGCACGGCATGCGGGTGGTGGTGGAACTGCGCGGGGACGCGCGGCCGGCGGCGGTGCTGAATCAGCTGTACAAGCACACTCAGCTGCAGGCGACCTTCAGCATTAACAACCTGGCGCTGGTGGACGAGCAGCCGGAGCAGTTGCCGCTGCGGCGGTTCGTCGAGCTCTTTGTGAAGCACCGGCAGGACGTGGTGCGGCGGCGGACTGAGTTCGACCTGAAGAAGGCGCAGGCGCGCGAGCACTTGCTGGAAGGCTATGTGATCGCGCTGGACGACATCGACAGGGTGATCGCGATCATTCGGGGGGCGGACGACACGGAGATGGCCCGCAACGGCCTGATGCGGGCGTTTGGGCTTACGGAGATCCAGGCGAACGCGATCCTGGACATGCAGCTGCGGCGGCTGGTGCGGTTGGAGCGCGAGCAGATCCTGGCGGAACTGGAAGAGGTGCGGGCGACGATCCGGGACCTGCAGGACATCCTGGCGGACGAGTCGCGGGTGCTGGCGATCATTGGCGACGAGACGCGCGAGGTGGTCAAGCGCTTCGGCGACGAGCGTAAGACGGAGATCCAGCGGGAGGCGTCGGGCGACTTCAACGAGGAAGACCTGGTGGCGGACCAGGACTGCCTGATCACGATGTCGTCGCGCGGGTACGTGAAGCGGGTGCCGGCGAATACGTACCGGCGGCAGGGTCGGGGCGGCAAGGGTATCCGCGGATTCCGCAGCAAGACGGGCGGGGTGGTGGAGCACTTCCTGGTGGCGAATACGCACGACCACCTGCTGTTTTTCACGAACCGGGGGAAGGTGTACCGGCTGCGGGCGTACGAACTGCCGGAGCAGGGGCGGGACGCGCAGGGGCACAACCTGATCAACCTGCTGGCGATCGAGCAGGGTGAGCGGGCGACGGCGGTGCTGGCGATTCCGAACTTCGAGGCGGGCGATTACCTGGTGTTCGGGACGCGGAAGGGCGAAGTGAAGCGCAGCGCGCTGACGCAATTCGTGTCGATCCGGACGAACGGGTTGCTGGCGATGGACCTGGACGAGGACGACGAGCTGGTGTGGGTACGGCTGGCGACGGATGAGACGCACGTGATGTTCTTTACGCGGAACGGGATGTCGATCCGGTTTGCGCTGGATTCGATTCGAGCCAGCGGCCGGACGAGCGGAGGCGTGCGGGCTATCCGGCTGGCGGACGGCGACGAAGTGGCGGCGATGGACCTGACAAAGGACGACGGGTTCGTGCTGCTGGTGACGTCGAACGGGTTCGGCAAGAAGGTGGCGGTGAGCGAGTTTCGACCGCAGGGCCGGGGTGGGCAGGGGCTCAAGTCGATCATCCTGGGCGAGAAGACGGGCGAGGTGGCGGACGCGCGAACGTTGATGGCGGAGAACGAGGAGATTGCGCTGGTGTCGTCGGACGGGCAGGTGATGCGCTGCGGGCTGGGGAACGTGCGTCCGATTAAGCGGGCGGCGGCCGGGGTGATCATCATGCGGATGGACGAGGGCGTGGACCTGCTGCGGGTGGCGCGGCTGGCGGATGGGCGCGACGGGGAGAACGGCGGCGGGTAGCGAGGCTGCGCGGTTTCCGGGGTTGTTTGCGCCGGGGCGATGGGGACCGGTCGAGTGGACGTTTCGTCTGATCGAGGCCGAGCCGTGCGATGCCGACGTGGCAAACGTGACCGCGGTCCCGTATACAGCATCGGGCTGGGTGGTGCTGGTGCTGGCGGCCGGGCGGGTGGAGGTGCCGGGAGGGACGCGGGAGCCGGGGGAGTCGATTGAGGCGGCGTTGCGGCGGGAGCTGATGGAAGAGGCGGGGGCGACGCTGACGAGCTTCAAGCCGTTTGGGGTGTGGAATTGCGTTTCGACGGCGGAGGCGCCGTACCGACCGCATTTGCCGCACCCGAGGTTTCAGCGGCTGGTGGGGGTGGGGCAGGTGGAGCTGGCGAGGGAGCCGACGATTGGCGATGGCGAGGATGTGGTTGAGGTACTGACGGTGTCGCTGGAGGAGGCGCAGGGGCGGTTTCGGGCGATTGGGCGGGGGGATTTGGCCGACTTGTACGGACTGGCGGCGGAGGTGGCGGGGCGGTAGAAGGGTCCGAGGGCGAGGGAACGATTTGGGGTTGGGCGGCGTAGTTATTTGTACAGCGTCACTTGTAGCGGTTGACTTGGGTCGATACGAATTCACGGCGGGGCCGTTAGTCTTGAAGAGGAAGGGTCCGCGGGCAGCGCCCGGGGGCCGCTTGCCGAACGTCAACGTCAATAGGAGCGCGTGATGCCGAGGGGATACCGATTGTTGGTGGCGGCTTTGATGGTTGGCGTGCTGGGTTTGGCGGCGTGCGGGGAGTTTCCGTTTGGCGGGGAGAGCGAGGAGCGGTCGATGGCCTCGCCCGCGATGGCCATGGCCCCGGAGGGGCCGGCGGCGATGGTTGTGCAGGAGAGCGATCGCATGTCGCGCGAAACGGCTACGGCGATGGGGATGGCGGCGGAGCGGGCGGTGGTTCGGGTTGCCGAGGCTCCGGCCGCGGCGGCGCCGGCCATGGGCAAGGTGCAGGTCGAGTCGGCGAGCCAAGAGTCCATTGTTCAAGCCTCGGCGACTGAGCGACGGGTGATTCGCGACGCCACGATCGGGATCGTGGTGGGGGACATTGCGGCGGCGGTTCAGGGGTTGCAGGCGCTAGTTGACGGGATTCCGGGAGCGTTTGTGGCGTCGGCGGACGTGCGGGATGACGATCCGCGGTCGATCAGCACGGTGACGCTGCGGGCGCCGGTGGAGCGGTTTGACGAGGTTCGGGGGCTGGTGCGGGCGCAGGGCAGCGAGGTGGTGTTCGAGGACGTGGGCGGGCGCGACGTGACGGCGGAGTTCACCGACCTGGAGGCCCGGCTGCGGACGGCGGAGGCGACGGAGCGTCAGCTGCTGGACATCCTGGCGACGGCCCAGACGGTGAGCGACACGCTGGACGTGCAGCGGGAGTTGCTGGAGGTGCGCTCGCGCATCGAGGTGCTGCAAGGGCAGTTGAACCTGCTGGCGAATCAGACGGACCTGGCGACGATCACGGTGCGGCTGCACCCGGCGCCGGACCTGCGGATCGAACGGCTGTCGCCCGAGGGCTACGTGATGCACGGCAGCACGGAGATGCCGATCACGATTGCCAATCACGGCACGGTGGACCTGCGCGACGTGGTGGTGCGGGACCAACTGGCGCCGGGGATGGTGTTTGAGTGGGCATCGTCGCCAGGGGTGTACGAGGCGGCGACGCATAGCGTGGTTTGGGAGATCGACCGGGTGGACGCGAACACCTCGCAAGACGTGTGGTCGCGGGTGCGGCTGGAGGGCGACGGGTCGCCGATGCAGGTGACGGCGACGATTACCGCGGCGGGCGTGGTGCGCGAACCGGACGAAGACCGGGCGGAAGCGACGTTGCCGTTTCACGTGGACCTGAGCGTGTTCAAGGAGGGCGAGGCGTCGGTGCCGGTGGGGCGGGACGTGACGTACTTCCTCAGCTTCCAGAATCACGGTAACGGGGACGCGCGGGAGGTTCGGCTGACGGAGCGCCTGCCGGAGGGCATGACGTTCGTGCGCGCGGAGGGCGGCGGGCGCTACGACGAGGGCTCGCGGACGGTGGTGTGGGAGTTTCCGCGCATGGTGCCGGACTCGGGGCAGGGTGTGTTCTACGAGGCGCGGGTGGAGCGGAGCGAGGGGCGGTTCCAGACCGAGACCGCGATCGAGTTCGCGGGTGAGGATCGCGCCGAGGTGGATAACCGGGTGGTGACGTTCCTGACGGCGCTGCCGGAAGACGTGGCGGACCGCGAGGTGTTTGGGCCGGGGTCGACGGCGCGGGACGCGGTGGGCCTGCTGCTGGGCGTGCTGCGCTTCCTGGCGAATGCGGCGATCGTGGTGGTGATCGTGGCGGGGCCGTTTGCGGTGGTTGGCGGGTCGATCTGGTGGGGGATCAGGACGATCAGGCGCCGCCGAGGGTGAGCAGGACGCCGACGCGCAGTTGACAGCGGGGACGGCCGGTTAGCCGGCCGTCCCTCGGTGTTCGGTCAAGTACGTCCAGAACCGATGGAACGAATCCGGGCTTCCCGACGTACATCTCTCTGAAGACGTACCGCAGAACCGAGCCGCGCAGGCGTGGATTCACGCCTCGGACGCGAGCGCTCGGCACACAAAGATCGATCGGGTCGGGAGGCAAGTCATGCGAGGGACGAGACGATCGCTGGTTGTGGCGATTCCGCTGGCGGCGATGCTGGTGGCGTCATGCGGGGAAAGTTCGTCGGCCGAGGCCGTTCAGGCTGCACAGCCCGCAGCCGCAGCCGTTGAGAAAATGGTGGCCCGGCCGGCTGCCATGCCAGCTGCCGCTGCCGCCCCAATGACCGCTCCAACGGCAGCTCAGAGGTCGGTCCAGGTCGAAAAGGTGGTGACGCAGGCGGTCCAATTCGACGCCGTCGCGACCACGG
This sequence comes from Chloroflexota bacterium, assembly GCA_022825895.1. Taxonomy (GTDB): domain Bacteria; phylum Chloroflexota; class UBA11872; order UBA11872; family UBA11872; genus UBA11872. The sequence continues at coordinate 23,444 of JAJDVX010000016.1, forward strand.
ATCCGGGGGAGACGGGCACGGTCGTCCAGGAGGCGGCGCCGGCGGATGGCGCCCCGAGCCAGACATCCACGGGCTCGCTGTTGACCGCCGAGACGCAGGTTCCGAACTCCGCGCGGAAGGTGATTCGCACCGCGCGCATCGGGATCGTGGTGGCGGACGTGCCGACGAGCGTGAAGGCGATCCGGGGGATCGTGGCTTCGATTGCCGGGGCCTTTGTGTCGCACACCGAAATCGGAGGCAACGAGCCGTACCGGATCAGTTCGATCACGCTGCGGGTTCCGGCCGAGCGATTTGACGAGACAGTGGAACGTGTGCGCGCTCACGGGCGCGAGGTGGTGGCAGAGGACGTGACCGGGCAGGACGTTACGGCCGCGTTTACGGACATCGAGTCCCGGATGCGAAACGCGCAGGCCACCGAGCAGCAGTTGCTGGAGATCATGGCGACGTCCAGGACCGTGAAGGACACGCTGGACGTGCAGCGCGAAGTTGCCCAGGTGCGTGAGCAGATCGAGACGTTCCAGGGACAGCTGAACGTGCTGGCGGACCAGGCGGCGCTTTCGACCGTCACGGTCAAGCTGCATCCGATTCCGGATCTTCGGGTGGAACGGCGGGCGCCCGACCAGTACTCCATGCACGACTCGGTTGAGTTTCCGATCAGCGTGATCAATGACGGGACGGTGGAACTCCGGAACGTGACCGTTCGCGATCAGCTTGACCCGGGCCTGGTGTTCCAGAACGCGACGAAGCCGGGGCAGTACGACCAGTCCACCCATAGCGTGGTGTGGACGATCGACCGAATGGCGCCGGGTCAGTCGCTGGAACTGCGCACGCGCGTTCGCCTTGAGGGTGACGGCCAGGCGATGCGACTGAGCGCCGAGGCGAGCACGGACAGTGATGTTCGCAACACGGAACAGGACCAGGCCGGCGTCACGTTGCCGTTCTTCGTGGACCTGAGCCTGCAACAGGACCCCGACCTTGAGATTGAGATCGATCAAGAGTTGACGATGGTGCTGAATTACTCGAATCGCGGTAACGGGGACGCGCGGGACGTGCGCCTGGTCGAGCGGCTTCCCGCCGGCATGACGTTCATGCGCGCGAATCGGGGCGGGCGTCTTGACACCGACCGGAATGAGATCGTGTGGGAGTTTCCCGAGCTCTCGCCCGGCGCCAGCGGCAGCGTGAGCTACGTCGTCCGGCTGGATGCCGATACCGGACGACAATGGCTTGCGACGTCCATCGAGTCCACGGAAAGCGACCGTGCGCGCGTTGATAACCGACGCGTGACGTTCATCACCGCGATTCCCAAGGGCGAAGACGGAGAGTTCGTCGCGAGTGAGAGCGACGACTGGGATCCCGGTGAGACGGTTGACAGTTCGGTTGAGGTCTTGACGCGGATCGGGCAGTGGACGGCCAACGCGGCCATTGTCCTAGGGATCATCGTCGCTCCGATTGCGGCAGTCCTCGGCGCGGTGGGACTTGGCGCGCTGGGCGTGCATCGCACGGTGATCCGGCGGATTGGGCGGCGTATGCCGTAGGTCGGCGGTCAGGATTACACCCGACTCTTGCTTGATTGAGACCTCTGCGAAACCCAGAGGTGGGTGCGCGGAAGACCCTCACCCCAGCCCTCTCCCACGGGGAGAGGGAGCAGGAGCGGCCCTGGGCTTACGGGGGCGGCGTGCCGGGAAGTGAGGTGGGGTGTGCGGTGGGTGCGCGGAAGACGCCTCACCCTAGCCCTCTCGCGCAGGAGAGATCGTTGCCTGACCGGCGGTGGGTGCGCGGAAGACCCTCACCCCAGCCCTCTCCCACGGGGAGAGGGAGCAGGAGCGGCCCTGGGCTTACGGGGGCGGCGTGCCGGGAAGTGAGGTGGGGTGTGCGGTGGGTGCGCGGAA